>JAQUAX010000004.1 GCA_028687035.1 Dechloromonas sp.
GGGGTTTGGAAGATTGACTTGTTTGGCGACTATCAATCTACCAACTCCGAACCCCTGCCTCCTACCTCCGCTTCATACCGTCAAGCGCAGCTTCCCCGGTAAAGCGCGATGAACCAAAAAAAACGGGCACCCGAAGGTGCCCGAAGGGAGAGAGACTACGAAACCGCTTAGTGGTGGTAGGCGCTTTCGCCGTGGGAGGTGAGGTCGAGACCTTCGCGCTCCTCGTCTTCCGGCACGCGCAGACCGATCACGATATCGACCAGCTTGTAGGCGACCAGCGACACGACGCCGGACCACACGACCACGGTGCCGACGCCCCACAGCTGGGAGATCACCTGCGCGGTCATGTCGTAGGCGCCGACGGCGTTGGCGACGTAGTCATAGACGCCGGTACCGCCCAGGGCCGGATCGGCGAACACGCCGGTCAGCACCGCACCGAGGATGCCACCGACGCCATGCACGCCGAACACGTCCAGCGAGTCGTCGGCACCGAGCAGCTTCTTCAGGCCATTGACGCCCCACAGGCAGACGACGCCGGCGAGCAGGCCGATGATGATGGCGCCCATGACGCCGACGAAACCGGCGGCCGGGGTGATCGCGACGAGACCAGCGACGGCACCCGAGGCGGCGCCCAGCATCGACGGCTTACCCTTGAGCAGCCATTCGGCGAACATCCAGGACAGCGCAGCACAGGCCGTGGCGACCCAGGTGTTGACCATGGCCAGCGCGGCGCCGCCGGAAGCTTCCAGCGCGGAACCCGCGTTGAAGCCGAACCAGCCGAACCACAGCAGCGAAGCACCGATCATCGTGAAGGTCAGGGAGTGCGGGGCCATCGCGACGTTGCCGAGGCCGGTCCGCTTGCCGATCATGTAGGCACCGACCAGGCCGGCGATCGCGGCGTTGATGTGCACCACGGTGCCGCCCGCGAAGTCGAGAGCACCCTTCTGGAACAGGAAGCCCGCGGTCGCGCCGGCCGCTTCGGCGGCGGCGGCATCGGTGTAGGCATCCGGGCCGGCCCAGTACCAGACCATGTGCGCCATCGGGATGTAGGACAGCGTGAACCAGATCACCATGAAGACCAGGATCGCCGAGAACTTGGCGCGTTCGGCGAAGGAACCGACGATCAGGCCGCAGGTGATGGCCGCGAAGGCGCCCTGGAAGATCACGAAGATCAGTTCGGAGATCACCACGCCCTTGGAGAAGGTGGCGCCGACCGATTCGGGCGTGATGCCCTTCAGGAACAGCTTGTCCAGCGTGCCGTAGAACGCGTTGCCCTCGGTGAACGCCGCCGAGTAGCCATAAACCACCCAGAGCACGGAGACCAGCGAGAACACGACGAAGACCTGCATCAGCACCGACAGCATGTTCTTCGAGCGGACCAGGCCGCCGTAGAACAGCGCCAGGCCGGGGATGGACATCAGGATGACCAGCGCGGCGCAGACCATGACCCAGGCGTTGTCGCCCTTGTTGGGAACCGGCGCCGGAGCGGCAGCCTCGGCGGCGGGTGCGGCGACTGCCGGCGCGGCGGCCGGGGCAGCGGTTTCTGCGGCAGCCGGAGCCGCGGCGGTGGCGACGGCCGGCGTCGGCTCGGCCGCCTTTTCCTCGGCCCAGGCCGGCGCGCCGAAGGCGACGGCGCCGACCAGCGCGAGCAATGCGAATACGCGTTTCATGGGGCTCTCCTTACAGGGCATCGGTGCCGGTTTCGCCGGTCCGGATGCGGATGACTTGTTCGAGATCGAAGACGAAGATCTTGCCGTCGCCGATCTTGCCGGTGCTTGCCGACTTCTCGATGGCTTCGATGACCTGGTCGATCTGGTCGCCCTTGACGGCGGCCTCGATCTTCACTTTCGGCAAAAAGTCGACGACATACTCGGCGCCCCGGTACAGCTCGGTATGCCCTTTCTGCCGGCCGAAACCCTTCACTTCGGTAACCGTGATGCCTTGCACGCCGATGGCGGACAGGGCCTCACGCACTTCGTCAAGCTTGAACGGCTTGATGATGGCGGTAACGAATTTCATGAGTGTTCCCCAGTTGAATAGTGTCTAGTTCCTTCCCCGCCGGCGCCGGCCGGCGCACCGGCGGGGAAGTTCAGGATGGCTTAGAAGGTCTTGGAAACCGACAGCACCGCGGTGCCCTTGGCGAGGTTCTTGGAATCGCCGGTGCTGCCGTTGGTCAGCGTGTAGAAGCCCTTGTCGGCATTGGTGTCGATGTAGGACAGGCCGAACACGTAGCCGCCGACGTCCTTGGTGACGCCCAGCTTCCAGTCGGTGTAGCTGCCGTCGCTGTAGTTCTTGAAGTTCAGGTGACCGACGTGGCCGTTGACGCCCCAGCCGTCGCCCAGATCGTAGGCGCCGGACAGGTCCAGGTAGGAAGAGCCCTTGCTGTCGGTCGCGTTGAAGTAGTCGGTAACGGCATAGGAATACTTCAGGCTCAGGAACTTCCAGCTGACGCCGACGTACAGTTCGCCGTTCTTGACGGTCTTGCCGGCCAGGTCGGTACCCGGGTAGTAGTAGTACAGGCCGCCGACGTCCAGACCGTAGTCGCCGAAGCTGGTCTTGTAGCCGCCGTAGAAGTCCATCTCGATGCTGCCGCCCGGATAGCCGGCCCACTCGCTGACGTTGGAGTTCCAGTTACCGAGGTAGAAGCCGCTCGAGTGAGCGTAGTCGAAGCCGCCCTGGATGGCCGGCTTGCCCCAGGTCTGTTCGATACCGCGGAAACGGTAGCTGGAGAACAGGCCCAGGTTACCGGTGATGGTGTGCTCGCTGGCCGGGGCGGCCTCCTCGGCGGCGAAGGCCGGGGCGGCGAAGGCGCCGACGAGAGCCAGGGCGATCAGGGACTTTTTCATGCTTTCTCTCCTGTAGAGCAGTTGAATGACAAAAAGAAAAATTGTGCAGCACAGCAATAGCAGAAGGCGTGCCAGCACGCTTTTCCTTTCAAATTCATCGTGTTGCAACAATAGCCAAAAGTACTACCCGAAACACCCGCACCAAGGCGGTGCAGTTACAGTCTGTCACGCACCAGCCGCGAGCGGTACCCCGGGCCGCCCCGAAATTCCCCTGTGTTAAACTGCCCGGCCACGGAGGAAACGCCCATGCTCGATCCCAAGATCCTGGAAGACTTCGGCGCCAAGATGAGCGCGCTGCTGGCCAATTCGCCGGCCAAGGACATCGAAAAGAACACCCGGGCCCTGCTCGGCGGCCTGTTCGCCAAGCTCGACCTGGTGACCCGCGAGGAATTCGACGTCCAGGCCCAGGTGCTGGCCCGGACCCGCGACAAGCTGAAGGCGCTCGAGGAGCGCGTCGAGGCGCTCGAAAAGGCACGCTCGGGCCAGTAGGCCATGGCCCTGGCCGTCGCGCACAGCCGCGGCCTCGACGGCCTTGAGGCGCCGCCGGTCGTCGTCGAGACGCACCTGGCCAACGGGCTGCCCGCCTTCGCGCTGGTCGGCCTGCCCGACGCCGAAGTGCGCGAGGCGCGCGACCGCGTCCGCGCCGCCATCGTCAACTCCGGCTTCGAATTCCCCAGCCGCAAGATCACCGTCAATCTGGCGCCGGCCGACCTGCCCAAGGAATCCGGCCGCTTCGACCTGCCGATCGCGCTCGGCATCCTCGCCGCCAGCGGCCAGCTGCCGGCCGCCGCGCTGGCCGCCCACGAATTCGCCGGCGAACTGTCCTTGTCCGGCGAGCTGCGCCCGGTGCGCGGCGCGCTGGCGATGGCGCTGCACGCCGCAGGCGGCGGACGCGACTTCGTGCTGCCTGCGGACAGCGCCCGCGAAGCGGCATTGACCGGCGCCGGCAACCTGCTCGCCGCCGACTCGCTGCTCGCCGTCTGCGCCCACCTGTGCGGCCGCGAACGCCTGGAGCGACCGCCGGTCGCGGTGGACGCCGCCGATGCGCCGGTTTTCCCCGACCTCGCCGACGTGCGCGGCCAGGCCGCAGCCCGCCGGGCGCTGGAAATCGCCGCGGCCGGCGGCCATTCGCTGCTGATGATCGGGCCGCCGGGCGCCGGCAAATCGATGCTCGCCGCCCGCCTGCCCGGCCTGTTGCCGCGGCTCGACCCGGACGCCGCCCGCGCCTCGGCCGCCGTGCTGTCGCTGGCCGGCCGCTTCCGTCCCGCCGAGTTCGGCCGCCCGCCCTACCGCGCGCCGCACCATTCGGCGTCGGCCGTCGCGCTGGTCGGCGGCGGCAACCCGCCGCGGCCGGGCGAGATCAGCCTGGCCCACCACGGCGTGCTCTTCCTCGACGAGCTGCCGGAATTCGACCGCAAGGTGCTCGAAAGCCTGCGCGAACCGCTCGAAACCGGCCGCATCCACATCGCGCGCGCCGCCCGCCAGGCCGAGTTCCCGGCCGCATTCCAGCTGGTCGCCGCGATGAATCCCTGTCCCTGCGGCCGCCACGGCAGCCCCGAATGCGCCTGCACGCCCGACCAGGTCGCCCGCTACCGCGGCCGGCTGTCCGGCCCGCTGCTCGACCGCATCGACCTGATCGTCGAGGTGCCGGCGCTGCCCGCCGACGAACTGGCCGGACGACCGGACGGAGAGGATACGGCGACGGTCCGCACCCGCACCGCTGCCGCGGCCGAACGCCAGCAACTGCGCCAGGGCAAGCCCAACGCCCGGCTCGAAGGGCGGGAAATCGACGCCTGCTGCACGACCGACGCCGACGGCACGAAACTGTTGCGCCAAGCCGCCGAGCGGCTCGGTCTGTCGGCCCGCGGCTGGCACCGCATCCTGCGGGTCGCGCGGACCATCGCCGATCTCGCCGGCAGCACGGAACTTCGCGCGCCGCACGTGGCCGAAGCCATCCAATACCGACGCCACGCCCAGTGACCGATTCCAAGCAAAACACCCGCGGCATCGCGATGCTGCTCGCCTCCCTGTCGGCGCTCGGCCCGTTCGCGATCGACACCTACCTGCCGTCCTTCCCGGAAATCGCCGAAACGCTGCAGGCGACGCCGCTGCAGGTCCAGCAGACGCTGTCCGCCTACCTGTTCTCGTTCGCCGTGATGACGCTGTGGCACGGCGCGATCTCCGACCGCTTCGGCCGCCGCCGGGTGATCCTGGTCGCCCTCGCGCTGTTCGGGCTGGCCTCGGCCGGCTGCACGCTGGCGACGCGCATCGAGCACCTGTGGTTCTGGCGCGCGATGCAGGGCGTCTCGGCCGGCGCCGGCATCGTGATCAGCCGGGCCATCGTCCGCGACCTCTACGACGGCGCCGCGGCGCAGCGCCTGATGGCGCAGATCACGATGATGTTCGCGCTGGCCCCCGCCATCGCGCCGGTGATCGGCGGCTGGCTGCAGACCTGGTTCGGCTGGCGGGCCGTTTTCGTGTTCCTGACGCTGTCGACCGCGGGATTGTGGCTGGCCTGCCGCAAGCTGCTGCCCGAGACGCTGCCGCCGGAAAGGCGCCAGTCGCTGCAGCCCGCCTACCTCGGCCGGACCTACTGGAAGGTGCTGACCTCGCCCGGCTTCCTGCTCGCCTGCGCCGCGCTGTCGCTGAATTTCGCCGGTTTCTTCGTCTATGTGCTGTCGGCGCCGGTTTTCCTGATGCGCCACCTCGGCCTGCCGGAAACCGCCTTCCTGTGGCTGTTCGGCCCGGCGATGGGCGGCCTGATGAGCGGCGCCTGGCTGGCCGGCCGCCTGGCCGGACGGGTGTCGCCGGGCCGCTGCATCGCGCTCGGCTACGCGGTGATGGCCGGTGCCGCGCTGCTCAATCTGACGGTGAACCTGACGCTGCCGCCGGGCCTGCCGTGGAGTGTCGCGCCGCTGTTCGTCTACACCACCGGAATGTCGCTGGCGATGCCCAGCCTGACGCTGTTCGCACTCGACCCCTTCCCCGCCCAGCGCGGCCTGGCCGCGTCCTGCCAGACCTTCTTCCAGTCGGCGTCGAACGGCGTCGCCGCGGCGCTGATCGCGCCGCTGCTGTGGGGCTCGACGCTGACGCTGGCGCTCGGCATGGCCGGGCTGATGGCGCTCGGCAGCCTGGCCGCGCTGGCCCGCCAGCGTTTCGCCGCTCAGACCCGGTAACGGGCCGCCGTTTCCCGCAACCGGACGACGATTCCGGCCAGCTCGCGGGACAGCGCGGCGGTCTGCTCGGCGCTGCGGCAGTTCTGCTCGCTGATCTGGGCGACCTGCTCGACCCGGCCGGCGATGTCGTTGCTGGCCTGGCCCTGCTCGCGCAGCGCCGCCGAAATGGCATTGACCTCTTCCTCGACGCGGGCGACGTCGGCCTTGATCCGGCTCACCGCGCCGACCGCCTCGTCGGCGCCGTTCATGCCGCTCTCGACCTGGCCGACCGAAACCGCCATCTGCGAACCGGCCGCGGCCGTACCGCTCTGGATCGCGGTGATCTTCGCGGAAATGTCCTGAGTCGCCAGCGCCGTGCGTTCGGCCAGCTTGCGCACCTCGTCGGCAACGACGGCGAAGCCGCGACCCTGCTCGCCGGCCCGGGCCGCCTCGATCGCGGCGTTCAGCGCGAGCAGGTTGGTCTGGTCCGCGACGTCGCGGATGACCTGGACGATCGACGTGATTTCGCGTGAGGCGACGCCGAGCGTGTCGATCGATGCGGCCGTTTCCTCGATCTTGGCGCCGATTGCGCGAATCTGGTTGATCGTCCGCTCCATCACCGCGCCGCCTTCCTCGGCGACGACGTCGGAATCCCGCGCCGCCTCGGCCAGCGCCTGCGCATTGTCGGCGACCTGGTTGATGCTGACGGTCAGCTGTTCGACCGAGGCCGCCATCGCCGATGCGGTTTCCGACTGCTCGCCGGAACTGCCGGCGACCTGGGCCGCCGCGCTGGCCAGCTGGCTGGCCATGTCCGCCACCTGGGCGATCGCCGTCGTGAATTCGCGCAGCGTGTCGCGCATCGATGCGGTCAGCGCATCGACGGCACCGGCCGTCGCCGCCAGTTCGTCCCGACCGTCCAGGCCGATCGGCTGCGTGAAATCGCGCGTCGAGACGACGCGGGCGACGGCGTCGCGCATGGTGCGCAGCGGGACGACCACGCTGCGGAACATCATCACGCCGATGCCGATGCCTATCCCCGCGGCGATCGCCAGGGCGAGCACCTGCGTCGTCCAGGCCGAACTGCGGAGTTCCGCCGCCTCGGCACTCAGGCGGTCGGTGTTGGCGACGGCGTCCTCGACGATGCGGTCGATCGCCGGCAACAGGGTCCGGAAAGCCTTGCGCTGCTCGTTGCGGAAATAGGCCAGCGCCTTGTCCATGTCGCCGGCGCGGACCATGGTCACCAGCTGGTCGTGCGTTTTCAGGTAGACGTCGAGCGCCTGCCGGTAGGCCTCGAACAGCTGCTTCTGCTCGTCGCGCTCGATCCGGGCAGCGAATTCGCTCTCGAATTTCTTCAGGTCGTCGAAATTCTTCTTCTGGCGGCCCAGCGTCTCGTCAATCTCGTCCTTGCTGCGGATGATCAGCAACTGGGTCTCGCGGTTGCGGAAATCGATGATCTCGGCCCGCATCGCGCCCGAGTAGCGGACGCCGGGCAATTCCCGGGCGACGATGTGCCCGGTGATCTCGCCGACCTGGCCGAGCTGGTTCAACGCAATGCCACCGGTCGCCGAAATCAGCACCAGGAAAGCCGCGATGGAGACAACGATCTTTTGCGATACGGTCATGACACTTCCCCTCTTTGTTGTTCGACGGGGCGGCCATGGCCGGCGCGCACCGCCGGTTTTCCCGATCCGTCAGGACTGCTGCCAGGGCAAGCCGCGGCAACGCCAGCCGCCCAGCGTGCCGCGGTGGAAATCCTCGTCGAGCGCTCCTTCGAATCCTTCCAGCACGTTGATGACCCGGGTGAAGCCGGCCGCCTCCAGCGCCTCGCCGGCGAATACCGAACGGTGGCCGCTGCGGCAGATCAGCAGCACCGGCCGCTCGAGGTCGTTGCGGACCAGGCGCTTCACCTTGGCGGCGAATTCCGGGTCGATTTCCCAGTCCGGCGCTTCCTGCCACGCGACGTGCTCGGCGCCGACCGGGTGGCCGACGTACATGTGTTCGATCTCGGTACGGCAATCGACGAGGACGGCATCGGGGGTCGTTTGCAGGAAATCGTGGGCGGCCTGGGGATCGAGGTGCTGCATGGTCGTGCTTTTTCTGGTTGTCGAATGGGTTCATTATGAGTTCAGGATGGGGAAGGCGTAAACTTTGCCCATCCGACACCCGGGAATCGCCATGACCCTGCCCCGCTGGCTCACCGCCCTCGCCTCCGCCGTCCTCGCCGCCGTGCTGCCGGCCTGCGACGCGATCAACCTGCCGGAAATCAAGCCGGGCATCACGAACCAGGCGGAAGTGCGCCAGCGCATGGGCGAACCCGGCTTCGTGCATTGGAACGACGACGGCACGGCGACCTGGGAATACACCCGGCAGCCGAACGGCATGCAATGCTGGATGATCAGCTTCGACCACGCCGAGATCGTCAGCCGGCTGGAGCAGGTGCTGACGCCGGCCAACTTCGCGAAGGTCCGCGACGGCATGAGCAAGGACGACGTCCGCCGCCTGCTCGGCGCCCCCGCGTCCAAAGTCACCTACCGCAACCTGCGCGAGGAAGTCTGGGAATGGCGCATCGAAGGCGACGTGCCGATCGAGGAAACCTATTTCGGCGTGCATTTCGACACCGACCACGGCGGCGTCAAGAAAACCTCGCGCCGCGTGCACCAGCGCGGCTAGTCAGTCCCCGAAGCGGGCCAGGTCGGCCAGCGTGTTGAGGTTTTCGAAGGCCTCGGCCCGGTCGGAAAAATCCACCTCGACCGCGTTCAGCGTCGCGACCCAGCCCATGAAGCGGCGCTCGCCGCTCGCCAGCCAGGCGCTGAGCCCCGGCAGCAGCCCGCGCCGGCACAGGCAGAACACCGGATGCACGCGTTCGCCGGCGCGAACCAGCGCAAGGTCGGCGCCGGCTGCGGTCAACCCGGCGTAAAGCCGGGAAACCAGGTCTTCCGGCAGGAAGGGCGAATCGCAGGGCGCCGTCGCGACCAGCGGATGCGTCGCCGCCGACAGCGCGGCGTGCAGCCCGGCCAGCGGCCCGGCGAAATCCGGTACGGCGTCGGCGACGACGCGGTAGCCGAAGGCCGCGTAGCGTTCCCGGTTGCGGTTGGCACTGATCAGCAGCTCGTCGACCTGCGGCGCCAGCCGTTCGGCGACCCACTGCGCCAGCGGCCTGCCGCGCAGCGGCTGCAGGCCCTTGTCGTTGCCGTCCATGCGCCGGCCCAGGCCGCCGGCCAGCACGACGCCGGTGATCGCCTCGCTGCGCATCAGTAGACCAGCGTCCGCCACGCCGGATCGAGCGCGCGGGCGACGAAGGCGGTCGCGCCGGCGGCGCCGGCCGCCGGAATCAGCGCTTCGCCGTCGGCGACCCAGGCGGCCCGCGCCATGCCGCAGGCGTAGACGCGGACACCGGCGGCGAGCGCCTCGGCGAGGAAGTCGCCGACCGATTTCTCGCGCGTCGGCGTCGGCCAGGCCGCATCGGCGACGCCCTCGACCAGCCAGCGCACCGCCGGGCCGGCGAAGTGGATTTCGACCTCGGCGTCCAGCGCCCGCGCCGCCAGTGCGTGCACCAGCGGCGTCACCACCAGTTCCGGGCGCTCGGGCGTCGCCGCCCAGACGAGGATGGCGAGGCGATCAGTCAAAACGGGCCTCCGGTTCGATTTTCATTATGTGGGCGCGGTAGGCGGCGGCATCGACCAGCGCAGCCTTCTCGTCAGCCCAGCGCGTCGGGCGCACGCGGGCCATCCAGCCGGCGCCGTAGGGATCGTCGTTGATCCGGCGCGGCCGCTCCTCGGCCGCCTCGTTGCCCTCGAGCAAAACGAAGGAAACCGGCGCGTGCACCGCAAGCACCGTCTTGCGGCACTCGACGGTCCCCATGCCGCGCCCGATCTCGATCTGCGCGCCGTTCGGCTTGCTGGTGAAGGCGATGATCTCGCCGGCCAGGAAGATGCCGAAACCGGTCGCGCCGACCAGCGCCTCGCCGCCGCCGAGGTCCTGCACCCACATGTCGTGGGCCGGGCAGTACAGGCGGTCGTCGGGGATGGAGCCGGAGAAGGGTTGATGGGCCATGGGTCGGGACGGTTAGCGGGGAAATTTTGCTGGCTGCCCGTTCGTGACGCGAAGCCGAGCCGAAGACAGTGCTGCTGCACGGCGAGGCGAAGGCGACAAAGTCACGGGCGGGCAGACAGCGAAATTTGGCGGAAGGAAGCAGGAGTCGAACCTACCCAAGCCTGTCTGACAGGCCCTGACGGTTTTGAAGACCGTCCGTCCCACCGGGGAACGATTCCTTCCGTTGTTCATGATCCGAACTGCTCCGGCGTTCCACGTGGAACGTGGGTATCGCGGACGCGCCGAGTGTAGCCGATGCGGTCGAAGAATTCGAGGATGTGGATGGCGACCTTGCGGCCGCCGCCGATCTCGTCGCGTAGCGGCGCGGCGCGGGCGCAGCCGTCGCGTTCGGCGAGCGCGGCGACGCGGCGCGCCAGGTCGGCGACCGCCGCCGCGGTGAAATAGTGGTCGTGCGCCACCGGCCACGCATCGCCGTGCCGGGCGATGCGCTTGAACAGCGCGCGCACGGTGTCCTCGGGGATGCCGGTCGCCTTCGCGACGTCGCGTACGCGCGGCGGGTTGTAGGGTTCGGCGTCGAGCAGCGGCTGCAGCGTCGCCCACAGGTCGCGGTCGGCCGCGGCCAGCTGCACGCGGTGTTCCGGCAGGTGCAGCCAGGCGTTGGTCTGCGCGATGCGGCCGGCGGCCAGCGCCTCGCCGAGCAGCACGTCGAAGGCCGGACGGGCCAGCGTCGGCAAGGTCAGCCGGCGCAGGCGGTCGCGCTCGACGCCGGTCAGGTCGGGCGCCCGCTCGTGCTCGGCGGCGAGCGCGGCGAGCAGCTTGTCGTGCAGTTCCCGCCAACGCGCCGGCGCAAAGGCGGTGCCGCCGACGACCTTCAGGTCGAGGCGGCGGCACAGTTCGGCCAGCGTCGCCGCATCCAGGTTGCGGTTCAGCGCATACGGCGCCAGTTCGACGCCGGCCGGCTGGCCTTCGGCGGCGAGCCGCAGGGCGACGGCCGGGTCGGGATCGGCCAGCGCGGCGAGCATGGCCAGGCGTTCCGGGCTGCGCTTCCTGCGCTGCGGCGGGAAAATGTCGAGCACGTAGCCGCCGCCGACGGTGTGGCGGGCGCCGGCATCGCGCAGGATGAAGCGGTCGCCGGAAAGTGCGCCGATTTCGCGGTCGACCGCGATCTGCGCCCAGCCTTCGCCGCCGGGAGGAATCTCGTCGGCGCCGAGCAGCGCGATGCGGGCCGGCACGTCCTCGGCGCCCAGGTGCAGGTGCACCTGCGTCCAGTGCTGCAGCGCCGGCTGGCCGGGCAGCACGCGGACCCGGGCGTCGAAGCGGGTCACCGGCGCGTGCAGACGCGGCGCGACCAGCCACATGCCGCGCCCGACCTCGGCCTTCTCGATGCCGGCCAGCGCCAGCGCGATGCGCTGCCCGGCCCGCCCGGACTCGGCCGGCGCGTCCTGCACGCGCAGGCTGCGCACGCGCACCTGCTTGCCCGGCGGGCTTAGCAGCAGCTGGTCGCCGACCCGGACTTCGCCGGCGAAGGCGGTGCCGGTGACGACGGTGCCGGCGCCGGTCAGCGTGAAGCAGCGGTCGACGGCGAGGCGGAAGCCGCCCTGCCCGGCCGGCTCGGCCAGCGTCGCGGCGACCGTTTCGAGATGGGCGCGCAGCTCGGCGACGCCCTCGCCGCTCGTCGCGGCAACCGGGAACACCGGCACCCCGGCCAGCGCGCTGCCGGCGAGCAGGCCGGCGATCTCGGTTTTGGCCTGTTCGAGCCGGTCGACCGCAACCAGGTCGCACTTGGTCAGCGCCACCGCGCCGCGGCGGAGGCCGAGCAGTTCGACGATCTCGAGGTGCTCGCGGGTCTGCGGCATAACCCCGTCGTCGGCGGCGATCACCAGCAGCGCGAAGTCGATGCCGGTGGCGCCGGCCAGCATGTTGTGCACCAGCTTCTCGTGGCCCGGCACGTCGATGAAACCCAGCGTCGGCGAGTAGGCGTAGCCGAGGTCGAGCGTGATGCCGCGCGCCTTCTCCTCCTTCAGCCGGTCGCAATCGACGCCGGTCAGCGCCTTGACCAGCGTCGTCTTGCCGTGGTCGATATGACCGGCGGTGCCGACGATCACGCGCCCTACTCCGGCAGCCGGATGCCGCCCTCGGCATCCAGTTCGACGAAGGGGTTGTGGCAAACCTCCCACAGGAAGCCGTCGGGATCGGCGAAGTAACCGCGGAAACCGCCCCACGGCGCCCGCTCGCCGGCCAGCACCAGGCGGCCGCCGGCGGCGACCGCCTCGGCCAGCGTCGCGTCGACCTCGGCCTCGCCGGCCACGTTGTGGGCCAGCGTGAAGGCGGGGAAACCGCTGCCGGCGGCCGGCACGCCGGCATCCTCGGCCAGCGCATCGCGCCCGTACAGCGCGAAGGCGACGCTGCCGGCCTGGAAAAAGGCGACCGCCGGCTGGCTGGCCGACGACTCGCGCCAGCCGAGCGCCCGGTAGAAGCGGCGGCTGCGTTCGAGGTCGGCGACGCCGAGCGTCACGAAGCTGATGGTCTGGCGCATGGTTTCCCCTTTCCGGTGATCAGAACTTGTGAAGAAATCGTCGCGAGCGGCCCGAGAGCAAGGCGGGCGGCGCGCAGCGACGAGACATATCAGATGGATAGGCGAGGAGCGAAAGCGAAGCTTCGGCGCAGGCTAACTTCGGCAGCGCCGAAGTTAAGCGCAGCGGCCGGAGCCAACACCGCCCAACGCAGCTATCGGGTCGCGCAGTAGATTTATTCACGAGTTCTCAGCCGAACATGTCCTCGTACATTCGCCCGGCCCACGCGAAGTCCTCGGTGACGACTTCCTCGCGGCGCAGGTTGTCGTCGTCCTGGTCCTGGACGATGACGCCCTTGTCGTTGACCCAGTACTTGAAGCGCACGGCGATGTCCTCGCGCGGCTCGGTATTGACCATCATGAAGCACAGGTTGTCGGGCAGCGCGTACTTCGGCTCGCGGCCCTTGACCCGCTCGGCGATGTACCGGGCGACAATCTTCGCATGCGCGTTGGCGACGTGGCCGGCCTTCGGGTAGAAGCGGAACAGCGGCGACACCATGCCGACCGAATCGCCGATCACGTAGGTGTCCGGGTCATCCTTGAGGTTGAGGAAGAAAGGATCGACGCCGGCCCAGCCGGTCGGCTTGCCTTCGTCGTTGCGGCCGATGACGCCGGCCTTCCACGCCATGTCGCCGGCCTGGTGCGGCGCCATCAGGATGGAGTGGTCGAAGGTGAAATCGCCGGCCGCCGTCTTGATCTTCTTGTTGAACGGGTCGACTTCCTGGATCACCGCCTTCGGCACGTAGACGATCTGATCCTTGTACAGGTTGGCGAAGGCTTCCTGGAAGCCGCCGGTGATCGGGGCCGGGCTCGGCTTCGGGTCGAGGATGATGACCTTGCCCTTGATCCCGCGCTGCTTGAACAGGCCGGCGATCAGGCAGGCGCGCTCGTAGGGCGACGGCGGGCAGCGGTGCGGCGGCGGCGGCAGCGTCATCACCAGGTCGCCGCCGGTGAAGTTCTGGATGCTCTGCTTGAGGCGGAAATGTTCGGCGTTCGGAATGTAGGCGGCCGGGAACATCGCCCTGGTGTAGTCGGCCGCCTTGCGGTCGTTGCCGAACCAGGCCTCGTAGTTGTAGCGGATGCCGCTGCCGAGGATCAGGTAGTCGTAATCGACCCAGCCCTGCGCGGTGATGACGCGCTTCTTGTCGCGCTCGAAGGCGGTGACCTCGGTCTGGATGAAGTGGTAGCCGTATTTCTGCGCGACGTCGAGGTAGCTGAAGGTCAGGAACTGGACATCGACGACATCGACCAGCCACTTGTTGCTCATCGGGCACGAGAAGAACACCGGATTGCGCTCGAGCAGCACGACGTCGAGCATCGGGTCGAGCAGTTTCAGGTGCTTGGCGGCGGTGACGCCGCCCCAGCCGCCGCCGCAGATGACGACGCGCTTGCCGGCCGCTTTCGGCAGCAGCGGATCGGACTGCATCTGGATCAGGAAGGGCAGCGGGCTGGTCGGCGCGGCGATGCTCGCCGTCGCCCCCAGCGCCGCGCCGGCGGCGAGGAACTGTCTGCGGTTGAAGGTCATGTCGTCTTCTCCATTGCGTTAGCCACCCGGACACGGAGCTGCCCGGATTTAAAGTTGCGCCCTCGCGGGCACGGCTGACGACGGCAGGCGGTACGCAGACCGCCCAGCGGGGCCGTGGTCAGAATTTCAGTTGCTGCAGCTGGGCGACGAAACGGGCTTCGTCCCGGTCCTCCAGGCAGCGCAGGTCGAGATGATACGCATCGTCGCGGATATAGCCGATCACCGGCACCGGCAGGCCGCGGAACGCGGCTTCCACGGTCGACAGCGTTTTTCCCGGCTTTTTTGCGTTCGGCCGGCAGACCAGCGCGGCCGATGGCAGGCGCTCGACCGGCAGCGCGCCGCTGCCGATCTGGCTGCTGCACGGCTCGACCGTCACCGTCGCCAGCCCGCCGAGCGCGGCCTGCACGGCCGGCTGCACGCGTTCGGCCAGCGCCGCGATGGCGGCGGCCGGGCGGGTCAGCAGGCGCAGCGTCGGCAGGCGCTCGACCAGGCGGTCCGGGTCGCGGTACAGGCGCAGCGTCGCCTCGAGCGCGGCCAGCGTCGTCTTGCCGACGCGCAGCGCGCGCTTCAGCGGGTTCTTCTTGATCTTCGCGATCAGTTCCTTGCGGCCGACGATCAGCCCGGCCTGCGGGCCGCCGAGCAGCTTGTCGCCGGAAAAGGTCACCAGGTCGGCGCCGGCGGCCAGCGCCTGCTGCGGCGTCGGCTCGGCGGGCAGGCCGAGCGCCGCAAAGTCGGCCAGCGTGCCGCTGCCCAGGTCGACGACGAAAGGCAGGCCGGCAGCGTGGGCGATTTCGGCGATCTTTTTCTCGTCGACCGCCTTGGTGAAGCCGGTCACCGCGTAGTTGCTGGTGTGCACCTTCATCAGCAGCGCGGTCTTGGGGCCGATCGCCTCGGCGTAGTCCTTGTCGTGCGTGCGGTTGGTGGTGCCGATCTCGACCAGCCGGACCTGCGCGCGGCGCATCACGTCGGGGATGCGGAAGGCGCCGCCGATCTCGACCAGCTCGCCGCGCGACACCACGGCCTCCTTGCCCTGGGCCAGCGCGTTCAGCGTCAGCAGCACGGCGGCGGCGTTGTTGTTGACGACGGTCGCTGCGATGTCAGCAGAGCCGCCGCCGACCAGTTCGGCGAGCAGGCCGGAAACCAGGTCGTCGCGGTCGCCGCGCCCGCCGGAGCCGAGGTCGTATTCGAGCGCGCAGGGCGAACGCGCCGCCTCGACCATCAGCGCGATCGCCTCCTCGGAGAGCAGCGCGCGGCCGAGGTTGGTGTGCAGCACGGTGCCGGTCAGGTTGAACACCGGGCGCAGGTTAGCACGCGCGCTGGCGGCGGCGCGGCGGGCGATCGCGGCGAGCAGTTCAGGCTCATCGGGCAGCGCCAGGCCGTGCTTCGCCCCTTCGCGGGCGGCGGCCAGCTCGGCGCGGACGCAGCCGGTGACCAGCTGCCGGCCGTGCGCTTCGATCAGGTCGGGAAGCTGCTGCAGGACGCGGTCGACCGCGGGAAGACGTCGATTTTCGTTCATGGCTTTCACCCGGACCGGGCAGAAAGGGTTGGCAAAGGTTTATTCGCCCTGCGCGCCGATCAGCAGCAGGTTGGGGCCGGAACGCTGGTAGCCAGCTTCGTCGACCAGCAGGTCGAGGGCCAGCGTCGCCAGGTCGTCGGCGACCGGATCGACCTGCGGATCCTTGTCCTGATAGACGATCTTCAGGTAGCTCTGGCAGCTGTCGCAGGTTTCGGCGCGGACCGGTTGGCCGCCGCCCTCGATCTCGTGCAGCGCGACGTCCTTGTCGCCGCCGCAGGCGGTGCACACCGCGCGCGGCACGTTCCATTCGGTATTGCACAGGCTGCAATGCAGGTAGCGCAGGTTGGCGATCGCGCTGCCGATGCGGACGATGCTGGCGACCGGCGCACTGCCGCAGCAGGGACAGACGCCGGCCGCGTCGAGCGGCTGCAGCGCCGACGCGTCGAGGCGTCCGGCCAGCTGCGTGAAGACGACCTGCAGCGCAGCGGCGACGAAGGGCAGCTCGGCGGCATCTTCGGCCGCTGCCTCGCCGGCGAGCAGGCCGGTGGCCAGGCGGTCGAGCCAGGCGTCGTCGGCAGCGGCCAGCGCCTCCAGCGCGCGGCGCGCGGCGGCCGGCGCATCGGCGGCGAGCTGGCCGGCGATCCGGCGCAGCGCGTCGCGCCAGGCGGCGGGCGGCGCCGACGCGTCGAGCGGCGGCATCGCGTGGGTCTTCGCCTGCGCGAGCCGGGCGGCATCGGGCAGCGGGAGTTCGGGCAGCGCCTGCAGCGCGTCGTGCTGGGCGCGGCTCAGGCGGCCGAGGAAAGCGAGCCAGTCACCGAGGCTGTGGCCCCCGGCCAGCGCGGCGAAGCGCTCGGCGCGCCCGGCGAACAGCGTGCTGCCGTCCGGCAGCAGGTAGGGCGCGGCTTCTTCGGCCGGCGGCTGGAATGCGAGGTTGGAGGTCTGCATGGGATCTCGAAAAAAAGGGGGTTGCGGCGATGTTCACCGCAGAGCCCCCGGAACGCAAGGTAAAGCCTTACTTGCCGGTCACCTGCCGGTACCAGCCGCGATGGTGCTGCTTGGCCCAGGCGCGGGTCACCGTGCCGTACCACATGGCGCGGATGGTGCCCTTGACCCAGATCGCGGCATAGACGTGGACCATGATCAGCCCGATCATCACAGCGCCGGCCGCGGCATGCACCACCGCGCCCAGACGCACCAGCGTGATGTCGAAGCCGAACCAGGCGCGCCAGATGAACAGGCCGGACACCGTCATCAGCAGCATGCACACGGCGAGTGCCCAGAACATCACCTTCTGGCCGCCGTTGTACTTGCCCTGCTCCGGCATGTTGTGGTCGTCGCCGTCCACCATCTGCCCGACCTTGGACAGCCACTCCTTGTCGGCCGGCGTCATCCGGTTCAGATGCCTGAAGCGGAAGAAGATGACCACGAAGGACAGCGCCATCAGCACCCCGAGGTAGGGATGGATGATGCGGGCCCAGACCGGGCCGCCGAAGAACTGCGTCAGCGGGAAGAAGGCCGGATGGAAGAAGGCCAGGCCGGACAGCGCGAGCAGGATGAAGCTGATGCCCACCACCCAGTGGTTGGCCCGTTCAGACGCCGTGTAGCGCTTGAGGTCTTTCGGGTCGCGGATCATTTCGCTTCCTCCTTGTCTTCACGTTCGATCTCGTCCTCGGTCTCCTTCGAGACCTCGTTCGGACCCTTGGTGACGTAATGGAACAGGCTGCCCAGCGCGACGCCGGCCAGCGCCAGCGTCGCCAGCGGCTTGGCGAAGCCCTTCCACAGCGAGACCAGCGGGCTGATCGACGGATTGGCCGGCAGACCGGCGTACAGCCCCGGCTGGTCGGCGTGGTGCAGCACGTACATCACGTGCGTGCCGCCGACCCCTTCCGGATCGTACAGACCGGCCTGCGCATAGCCGCGCTCCTTCAGGTCATCGACGCGCTTCGCGGCGTAATCCTTCATGTCCTCCTTCGAACCGAACTGGATCGCACCGGTCGGGCACGCCTTGGCGCAGGCCGGGGCCTGGTTGACGGCGACCCGGTCGGAGCACAGCGTGCACTTGTAGGCCTTGCTGTCCTTCTTCGAGATGCGCGGGACGTTGAACGGACAGCCAGTCACGCAGTAGCCGCAGCCGATGCAGTTTTCCTGGTGGAAATCGACGATGCCGTTGGCGTACTGGATGATGGCGCCCGGGGCCGGACAGGCCTTCAGGCAGCCGGGGTCGGAACAGTGCATGCAGCCGTCCTTGCGGATCAGCCACTCGAGCTTGTTGTTCTGTTCGACCTCGGTGTAGCGCATCACCGTCCACGAGTTCTCCGTCAGATCCATCGGATTGTCGTAGACCCCGTGGCAGCTGCCGACCTCGTCGCGCACGTCGTTCCACTCCATGCACGCGACCTGGCAGGCCTTGCAGCCGATACAGGCGGATACGTCGATCAGCTTGGCGATTTCCACGGTCTGCCGCGCCTGCGGGGCGGGCGTCGTGGTCGCGGAGCGCTGTTTGATGTCTAGCGATTGCAGTGCCATGTCAGCTCTCCCTTACGCCTTCTCGATGTTGACCAGGAACGCCTTGTATTCCGGCGTCTGCGTATTGGCGTCGCCCACGAACGGCGTCAGGGTGTTGGTGATGAAGCCGGGCTTCGTCGCTCCCTTGAAACCGTAGTGGATCGGGATGCCGATGGTGTGCACCTTCCTGCCATCGACGTCGAGCGCCTTGATGCGCTTGGTCACCACCGCCACCGCCTTGATGAAGCCGCGGTTGGAACGGACCTTGACCCGGTCGCCGGCCGCAATGCCCTTCTCCTTCGCCAGTTCCTCGCCGATTTCGACGAACTGTTCCGGCTGCACGATCGCGTTGATCTTCGACTGCTTGGTCCAGTAATGGAAATGCTCGGTCAGGCGGTAGGTCGTGCCGACGTACGGGAAGTCCTTGGCCGTGCCGAACGCCTCCATGTCGCCCTTGTACACGCGGGCCGCGGGGTTGGCGCGGGCCTTCGGGTTCTTCGGGTGCATCGGGTTCGTTTCGAGCGGGCTTTCGAACGGCTCGTAGTGCTCCGGGAACGGCCCTTCTGCCATGAGCCCGACGGCGAACAGGCGGCCGACGCCCTCACCGGTCATGATGAAGGGCATCACGAGTTCTTCCGGCTTGGCGTCCGGACGCATGTCGGGGATGTCGTTGCCGCCCCACTTGTCGCCCAGCCACTTCAGCACCGTCCGCTTCGGATCCCACGGCTTGCCGGCGAGGTCGGCCGAGGCGCGGTTGTACAGGATGCGGCGGTTGACCGGCCACGCAAAACCCCAGTTCAGCGTCTGGCCGAGGCCGGACGGATCGCTGTTGTCGCGCCGCGCCGAGTTGTTGCCGGCCTGCGACCAGACCCCGCAGTAGATCCAGTTGCCGCAGGTGGTCGAACCGTCGTCGCGCAGCATCGCGAAGCTCGGCAGCTGCTCGCCGGCCTTGACCAGCACCTTGGTCGGATCCTTCGGATCGGTCACGTCGGCCAGCGCCTTGCCGTTGAACTCCATCATCAGCTCTTCCGGCGACGGCTTGTTCGGGATGCGATAGCCCCAGGTCAGCTTCTGGATCGGCTCGGCGTAGGCACCGCCCTCCTTGGCGTACATCTCCTTCAGCTTCAGGAACAGCGACGCCATGATCTCGGTGTCGTCCTTGGCGTCGCCCGGACCGTCGGCCGCCTTCCAGCGCCACTGGATGACGCGGCCGGAGTTGGTGAAGCTGCCGCTGGTTTCGGCGAACAGCGTGGTCGGCAGGCGGAAGACTTCAGTCGCGATCTTGCCCGGATCGACCTCGTTGAACTCGCCATGCGGCTTCCAGAACTCGGAGGTATCGGTCGCCAGCGGATCCATGACCACCATGTACTTCAGCTTCGCCAGCGCATCCGACACCTTCTTCTTGTTGGCGACGGAAGCCAGCGGATTGAAGCCCTGGCACAGGAAGCCATGCACCTTGCCCTGGTACATCTGGTCGAAGATCGACAGCACGTCGGAAGCGCCGGCCAGCTTGGGCATGAAGTCGTAGGCGAAGCCGTTGTCCTTGTTCGCCGCATCGCCCCACCAGGCCTTGTGCAGGCTGACGTACCACTTCGGCAGGTTCTGGCCGAAGTTCATCTGGCCCGGACGCAGCATCTTCGGCGTCTTCTTCTCCAGGAAGGTCTGCAGATCGGGCTCCGCCTCGGACGGCACGGCCAGGTAGCCGGGCAGGTTCTGGGCGTACAGCGCGAAGTCGGTGATGCCCTGGACGTTGGCGTGACCGCGCAGCGCGTTGATGCCGCCCCCGGCCATGCCCATGTTGCCGAGCAGCAGCTGGATGATCGCCATGCTGCGGATGTTCTGCGAACCGACGGAGTGCTCGGTCCAGCCCAGCGCGTACAGGTTGGTCATCGTCTTGTCCGGCGCAGCCGTTTCGGCGATGTACTCGCAGACCTTCAGGAAGGCTTCCTTCGGCGTGCCGCAGACTTTCTGCACGACATCGGGCGTGTACCGCGAGTAATGCGCCTTCAGCAGCTGGAAGGCGCAACGCGGGTGCTGCAGCGTGTCGTCGACCATCGCGTAGCCGTCCTTGTCGAGCTGGTATTTCCAGGTCGCCTTGTCGTAGCTGCGCTTTTCGTCGTTGTAGCCGGAGAAGATGCCATCCTCGAAGGCAAAGCCTTCGTCGATCAGGAAGGACGCGTTGGTGTACGCCTTCACGTAATCGTGATGGATCTTGTCCTTGGACAGCAGGTAGTTGATGACGCCGCCCAGGAAGGCGATGTCGGAGCCCGGACGGATCGGCGCATAGTAGTCCGCCACCGAAGCCGTGCGGTTGAAGCGCGGGTCGACGACGACGAGCCTGGCCTTGCGGTGCTTCTTGGCTTCGATCGCCCACTTGAAGCCGCAGGGGTGCGCTTCAGCGGGGTTACCGCCCATCACGAAAATCAAATCAGCGTTCTTGATGTCCACCCAGTGGTTGGTCATCGAACCACGCCCGAAACTCGGAGCCAGACTGGCCACCGTGGGAGCGTGTCAAATGCGCGCCTGGGTATCGATCGAGGTCATGCCCAACGCGCGAATCGTCTTCACGGTCAGGTAGCCGGCCTCATTGGGTGCGGCGGAGGATGCGAGGAATGCGGTGCTGGTCCAGCGATTGACGGTCACCCCGGCCTCGTTCTGGGCGACGAAGTTGGCGTCGCGGTCGGCCTTCATGTGCTTGGCGATGCGGTCGAAGGCTTCCATCCAGGAAATCCTCTTCCACTCGCTGCTGCCCGCCTCGCGCACTTCCGGCCACTTCAGCCGGTTCTGGCTCTGGATCATGTCGCGCAGGCCGGCCCCCTTCGGGCACAGCGTGCCGCGGTTGACCGGATTGTCCGGATCGCCTTCGATATGGATGATCTCCGCCGGCGCATTCTTGGACTTGTCGCCGGTCGAGTAGATCAGTACGCCGCAGGACACCGAGCAGTACGGGCAGATGTTGCGCGTCTCGGTGGCACGGGCGAGCTTGAAAGTCCGGACTTCCGCCAGGGCTGCGTTCGGCGAGAAGCCCATCAGCGCGATGGACGACCCTCCCAGCCCGGCGGAACAGACTCTGAAGAACTGCCGCCTGTTCATGTTCATTGTGGTTTTCCTCCTGTATGCGACGCCATGTCGCAGCGAAAAACCATTGCAACGACCATGCCATTACGGCTAAGTCGTTGAACGATGAGAAATCGGCATTTTTCACAGAACCGGCATTTGGGACATTTTGTCCATCCGGCAAGCGATGCGGGACAATTTGTCCCACCGGCACTCAGCGGCCGCGCGCGCCCGCCCCCGGTTTCCTGCCGCGCGGCGCGGTCGACCGCGCACCGCCGCGACCGGGAGCCCGCCCGGCCGGGCGGCCGTCCGGGAAGTCGTCGAAGCCGACCCAGTTGCCCGGCACGCCCTTGCCGGCGCGCCCGCCGGCCGGCTTCGGCTTCTTCGGCTTGGCGACGGCACTCGGCCCGGTTGCCGGGACCTGGTGCTTCGGCTCGAAACCCGGCTCCTCGTCGCGGCTCAGCGGCTTTTTCAGCAGCGTCTCGATCGCGGAAAGCAGCGGCGCCTCGTCGGCGCTGACGAAGGAAACCGCCTCGCCGCTGGCGCCGGCGCGACCGGTGCGGCCGATCCGGTGGATATAGTCCTCGGCGACGTGCGGCAGGTCGAAATTGACGACCAGCGGCAGGTCGTCGATATCGAGGCCGCGCGCCGCGACATCGGTCGCGACGAGGATTTCGACCTCGCCGGCCTTGAAGGCCTCGAGCGCACGCAGCCGGGAGGCCTGCGGCCGGTCGCCGTGGATCGCGTCGGCGGCCAGGCCCTTGGCCTGCAGGCGGCCGACCAGCTCGTCGCAGCCCTTCTTGGTTTTCACGAAGACCATGATCTGGCCCCAGCCGCGATCCTTGCGCATGAACAGCAGCAGGTCGGTCTTGCGTTTCTTGTCGACCGGAACGACCCACTGGCTGACGCTCTGCGCCGCGCTGTTGCGCGGGCTGACCTCGACGCTCAGCGGGTCGCGCAGGCGCCCCTTGGCCAGGCTGCGGATCTCGTCGGAGAAAGTGGCCGAGAACAGCAGCGTCTGGCGCTGCTTCGGCAAGGCGGCGAACAGCGTCGCCAGTTCCTCGGCGAAACCGAGGTCGAGCATGCGGTCGGCCTCGTCGAGCACCAGCGTGCCGACCTGGCGGAATTTGACGGCATTCTGGCGGAACAGGTCGAGCAGCCGGCCCGGCGTCGCGACCAGCACGTCGACGCCGCGGCGCAGCCGCATCATCTGCGGATTGATGCTGACCCCGCCGTAGGCCGCGTAGGTGCTGACCGCCAGCCCCTCGCCGTATTCGCGGAAACTGGCATGGACCTGCTCGGCCAGCTCGCGCGTCGGCACCAGCACCAGCGCGCGGACCGAGTTGGCGGCCACCTTGTCTTCGCCGGCGGCGAGGCGCTGCAGCAGCGGCAGCGCGAAGGCGGCGGTCTTGCCGGTGCCGGTCTGCGCCGCCGCCATCAGGTCGCGGCCGGCCAGCACCGCCGGAATGGCCTTTTCCTGGACCGGTGTCGGCGTCCGGTAGCCGAGGGTTTCCAGCGTCTGCAGCAGCGCGGCGTCGAGGCCGAGTTCGGCGAAGTTCATGGCGGGATAGTAAGGCGTTGAAAAACCGGGATTTTACCCGGTCGACCGCGACAACTCAGAAAGTGATGACCTTGTCCGCCGCCAGCGTCGCCTCGGCCAGGTCGGCCAGCGTGCCGATCGCCGTGCCCGGGATCAGCGGCAATTCGGCGAGGCCGCGGGCCAGCGCGCAGGTCCGGCACAGCCGGATATCGACGCCGTAGCCGACCAGCGTCTCGACCATGCCCTGCAAGCCGTTGGTCGCGCCGTCGATCTGGTTGGGCAGGCCGAGCACGGTGGCATCCGACATCAGGAAGATGCGCACTTGCGGCTTGTCGTCGCGGCCGGCCAGCGCGGTCGCCAGGCGCAGCGCGGACAGGCAGCGCTCGCTGCCGTAGGGCGGGGCGTTGAGGATGATCAGGATTTTCTGCATGACTGCTCCTTGTTTGAACTATGAGATGGCGGCCAGAACCGTCCGGAAACTGGCCAGCCCGGATTCCAGATTCTCGATGATTTCGCCGGCCAGTTCGTCAGGTTCCGGCAGATTGTCGAGATCGGCCAGGCTTTTGTCCTTGAGCCAGAAAATGTCGAGGCTGGTCTTGTCGCGGGCGACGATCTGCTCGAGGCTGAAATTTCGCCAGCGGCCTTCCGGGTTTTCCGTTTCATGCCAGCTTGCGCAGCGCTCGTAGCGGTTCAGCGGGTTGTAGCAGGCGACGAAATCGGCCAGGTCATCGTAGCGTAGCGGCTTCTTCTTCAGCGTGTGGTGGATGTTGGTGCGGTAGTCGTAAACCCACACCTCCTTCGTCCACGGCTCGGCGCGCGCCGGCTGGTTGTCGAAGAACAGCACGTTGGCCTTGACACCGTTGGCGTAGAAAATCCCGGTCGGCAGGCGCAGGATGGTATGCAGATCGGTGGTTTCGAGCAGCTTGCGGCGCACCGTCTCGCCCGCCCCGCCCTCGAACAGCACATTGTCCGGCACCACCACGGCGGCGCGGCCCGTGGTTTTGAGCATGCTGCGGATGTGCTGCACGAAATTGAGCTGCTTGTTCGAGGTCGTCGCCCAGAAATCCTGGCGGTTGTAGGTCAGATCGTCGCGATCCAGTTCGCCGTCCTCGTTGGTGAACACCATACTGCTCTTCTTGCCGAAGGGCGGATTGGCCAGCACGTAGTCGTAACTCTCCTGCGGCGGCGCGATCAGCGCGTCGTTCGGCGAAATCGGGCTGTCGCCGTCGATCTCGCCGATGTTGTGCAGGAACATGTTCATCAGCGCCAGCCGGCGCGTGCCGGCGACAATCTCGTTGCCGAAGAAGGTGTCGTGCTTGAGGAAAGCCCGCTGCTCGCGATCCATGCCCGGATAGGTATCCACCAGAAAATCGTAGGCAGCAAGGAAGAAACCGCCAGTGCCGCAGGCCGGATCGGCAATCGTCTTGCCCGGCAACGGCCGCACGCATTCGACC
The DNA here is from genome assembly GCA_028687035.1 of Dechloromonas sp. Classification (GTDB taxonomy): domain Bacteria; phylum Pseudomonadota; class Gammaproteobacteria; order Burkholderiales; family Rhodocyclaceae; genus Azonexus. Next base: position 24,224 of record JAQUAX010000004.1, read on the forward strand.
ATCGCCCGGATCAACGGACGCGGCGTGAAATACTGCCCGGCTCCCGACTTCGTGTCCTCGGCATTGCGCTCCAGCAAGCCTTCGTAGATATCGCCCTTGACGTCCGCCCCCAGCGTCACCCACTGGGTTTCGTCGACCATGTCGATCAGTCGCGACAGCTTGGCCGGGTCCTGGATCTTGTTCTGCGCCTTGGTGAAAATCTGCCCGAGCAGCCCGGGCTTGTTGCCGAGTTCGCGCAGCACCGTCACGTAATGCACCTCCAACGCCGCCCCGCGTACCGCCTTCAGGCTAATCCAGCCGAGGTTTTCGGGGATGCCGATCTTGCGGCTATACGGCGGCCGGCTGTACTCGTCGGCCATCTTCAGGAAGATCAGGTAAGTCAGCTGTTCGAGGTAATCGCCATAGCCGACCCCGTCGTCGCGCAGCGTGGTACAGAAGCTCCAGACACGGGAGACGATGGATGCGGTTGCGTTCATGGGTATTTCAATCTCTTTTCTAAGCCTCGCCCACTTCCGAACACGGAAGTTAAGCGCGTAAATTTATGCGCCTCGGCGCGTAAGCTACCGTTTCCGATAGCTCGAATCCTTCCTAAACCCTTGTTTTTCAAGGACTCCATCTTCGCATAGCTGTTTCGTTAATTTATACGCCTGGCTCGTTGTCAAACGACACAGGCGCATCACATCCTTGCGGGTAATGCTTCCATTCTGGGCAATGAAGCCGAGGATCAGTTGCTCCTGCTGCAAGCGGTCAAATCCGGCCTGCTGGATATATTCGGTCTGCTCCCCGAGCAAACCGTAAAGTGTGGGCGACAAGGTGTACGTCCTGCCGCGCCCTGCACCATGGGCTTGCAGCAGCCCAGCTTCGACCAGCGCCTCGATCGTGCCGGTGATACGGGCTGGCTCTTTCTGGACAAAGGCGGCCAACTGTTCACTGCTTGCCCGCCGCTGCTCACGCAGCGCCGCCAGAACGATCAGGCTATCGACCGGCAACTCCTTATGGCCCCGTGCCTCTTCCTCAAGAATCACCTTCAGGAAAGCCTCATCGGCCGCGGCAAGACTCAAGGACAACACCACGGAATGGCTATCGGACAAGCTGAAATCCGGCACATGCCGGCCATAACGCAGCAAACCACGATAAATCAGATCGACCCCGCGCCCGGTCCGCTCAACCAGCCCGATGCGCTTCAAGGCATCGGCCAGCGCCGGGTTGCGCGGGCGCGGCTCGGTCACCAGCAGATTGTTCAGCGTCACCCCTTCGACAAAGCCGCCGGGGTTGCTGATCGTCAGCGTATCGCCGGAAAGCCGCACATGCACCGCACCGCGCAGCGCGTAATCGCGGTGCGTGATGGCATTGGCGATAGCCTCGCGGAAGGCGCGCTGATCGAGACGCGGCACCGGCACGCGAAACAGCCCGGACTGGAATTCCCGCTCCGTGTTCAGCGGCTTGAACAAGGTTTCCACCCACTCGAAGGCGCGCAGCAACGGCGCCCGACTGAACTCGTTGAAGCGTACCTCCTCACCTTCGAGAATCTGGAAGGCGATTTCATGCGTCGGCACCAGCGCCCGCAGCGAAGCCTCGTTGCCGATCAGCAGCAAGCCGGTCAAAGAGGGCAGATAACCGGCCGGCGTGCGTACCGTCAGCCCGAGTGCCGCATCAAGTTGCGCATCGTCAAGTTCCAGCAAGGCCCGGTCACCGTTGAAACGCTCGATGAACTGGCGCAGCCGCGCCCGCTCAATCGGATCAAGATCGCTGGCCAGCGCCCCGGCCGGCGGCTGGGCGCTGACATCGAGCAGCCCGAAACTCGCCTGCCGGCTGGCAAATTCGTGCGGCAAATAGGGCACGCATTCCGGCTGCCCGTTGGCCTGCAAGCGACGGCGCTTCAACAGGCCATCGCTGGTCGCCACCGGCTGCCCGCATTTCGGCACCGAGATACGGGCCACGGCAAGACCATCGACCTCGAGCTGCTCGACGCTCACCCGCAACGCCGGCTGCGTCCGATTGGCAATCAGTGCCGCCATGCCATCGAGAAAACGGTGACCCTTGTGCAAGCCGGTGACCCTGCCATCGTCCTCGACACCGAGATAGATTTCCCCGCCCTCGCCGTTGGCCATGCACACCACGGCCTCTATCAGATCGCGGTCCGGCAGGCGATCACGGTCGCTCTTGAATTCGCAGGTCAGGGATTCGGCAGAGGGTATCAGGCTCATGGCTTAGAACCTCGGGAAGGCAAACGGAAATCCGGATGATCGGCGGCCCACGAAGATTGTGCACACAGCGCGTGCACAATCCCTGCCTCCGCCAGCGAACTCATGCCGGACTCCGGGCAGAACGGCCACGGCGGACCGGTTTTTCGGTGCAACGCGCGGCGCGGATGCGTTCGAGCAGGGCGGTGGCGGGTTCGTCGTTTTTGCCCTGTTCGACCAGTTGACCGGAGAACGCCTTTTTCAGGATGGACTGGCGCAGCGCGTCGGCCTGTTGCAGCGCGGTGGCGAGGGTTTGGTCGAGTTGGTCGGCTTCGGAGAGTTTGGATTCCAGAATATCAACGACTTGTTTTTGCTCGTTTGAGCACGCCACAGCAACAGGCAAAGGGAAGAAGTCCTTTGCGTATACCGCAGCGACATTTGTTGTCCCTTTTTTTGCTCTTTCCAATGCCTTCTTGAAGTTGCCGCCCGTCATCTGTAGCGATAGAAACAGAGGATCGACTGATTGGCTAACTCTAATGCGCATTAAATTGTTGTTATACACGGTGGGACCAAGCAACTTCCGCACGATTCCAGACTTCCCGACCAACTCTCTGCTATTTCTAGTGTTGAAAAGGATGTCCCCTTCTTCCAAAGCAAATTTATTCAATTCCGCAGAGGTTGCCTGAATATAGACCAGCTTATTTGTAAAAACGTGACCATCCATCGAAACGTTGTTCATCTTTACATATGGAATGCCCGGAGCCTCTGGAGTCTGATCCTTAGCGCCACGGTCCAAGCCGATCAAGCTCTCCGCAACAACCTCATCAATTCTTAGCCACCCCCACCCCGCCGGCAATTCCGGCAACTCGGCGAGTTCTTCGGCGGTGAGCGGTGGCAGGGGCTTGTGGGGTTTGGGTTTGGGGCCTGTTTGGCCGGCGGTTTGCCAGTCGGCGAGTTGTTGCTGGTAGCGGGTTTGGCGTTCGCTGGCGATGCGTTGTTGCAGGACGGCGGCGGTTTCGAGCTGGTCGGCGTGGGCGGCGCGCCAGATGGCGGTGAGCTTGCCCTCGAAGGCATTTTTGAGCAGCGACTGGCGATAGACCTTAAGCTGTTCGCGAGCGGTGTTCAGGCTGGCCACGCCCTGATCGAGTTCGGAAAACAGTTCCTCGATCTTGGCGACGATGCGGTGTTGTTCGGCGGTCGGCGGCAGCGGAACCGGCATTTTGCTGAATGCGGAACCAGAAATTTCCTTGAACGTCGTGCCAGTCGCTACTGATTCGGCCAGTTGCTTGGCGCTTTTAAAGTAGTAGTAAATGTATTCGTTGAATACACCGTCTGCCGGCACCAAGCTCTTGAAACCTTGGTTCGTCGTCATGCTCCGACTGCTGATAACCGTATAGCCAATCGGGGCGCGAGAAGAGAAATGGATGCTGCCAGCAGGCATGACAGTCGCCGAACTGTTCTGCAAACCGGAGGCAGATATGGACTTGGCGCCGCGAGCTATGAATTTGTTCGTGTAGCCCGTCAGGTCCGAAGGAGAAATCCAGGCAATGTCACCGCCCCAATAACTTGCTTCTTTGGTGGAGGGCGTTCCCCCGGAAACCACTTTCCCAAGCTCGGCTACCGTTGTCCAAGCCCAACCCTCCGGCAATTTCCCAAGCTCCATCACGCCACCAGCGCCTCATTCAACTCATCCAGCAGCGGGTCCATGCCCTCGCCGAACAGTTGCCACATTTTCCCCAGCCCGCCCTGGGCGTCGAAGGGGCTGTAGTCCAAATCGCTGCGGTCGACGTGGAAAGAGTGGCAAATATGGTCGCGGAGCATGCGTAGCCAGTTCATCTGTTCTTCGTTGAATTTGTCGGTGCCGCCGGCGTGGTGCTGCATGATCCAGGTCTGGAAGTTCTTGCGCACGGTGTCGGCGAACGGGGTGATTTTTTCGTCCAGGCCGCAGACGCGGCGGATCAGGGCGACCAGCGCGGTCAGTTCCTGTTCCGGCGGGGCGCCATTGTAGCCGTCCAGTTGGCCGTAGGCTTGCCAGACGCGCAGCGGGGCAAGCCTGGGTTTGTCGGCTTTGAGCTTGTCGAGCACCAGGCGCACCAGTTTCAGCGTCACTTCGCGCCGCCGCCAGGGTTGGGCGAAAAAGATGGTCAGCGCCTCGATTTCGTCGCGGTGGACGGCCAGCCAGTCGGCGAATTCGCCGGTCAGGGCTTCGGCCTGCGCGGCGCTGTCCTGGCTCCAGCCGGCGTAGATGAGGTGATCGAGGGTGTCGTGGTCGATGGTCTGTTCTTTTTCGCGGCGGATGGTGTCGATCAGTTCGATGAATTCGCCATTGAGCAGCGCCGCGGCTTCGCCGACCAGTTGTTGCTGGGCTTGATCGCGCAGCGTGTCGCCGGGGTCGTTGCCGACGGGTAATCCCGCCAGTTCGAGGGCGCGGGCTTCGATCAGGTCGCCGTCGATGGCGTTGAACAGCTTGCTGACGACGTGGCTCAATTCGACGCCGCCGGCCGCTTCGCGCAGACGGCGCTGGTCGTCGGCGTCGAGTTGCTTGTTGAGCCGCGCCAGGCGGCCGGCCAGCGAGGAAACGCTGTCGGTATCGCTGGCGCCCATCAGGATGCCCATGGCGAGGTCTTTGAGCGGCACGCTCGGCTTGGTGATCAGCGGCTGGCTGGCGGTCTTCAGCGATTTGGTGACGCCGATGGCGTCGACGATGACGTAGTGGGTCTTGGCGGTTTTGGCGCTGGGCGTGACTTTCTTGAGGTCATCGAGGTCGAGGGTTCGAGTCCCCCGACCTTTCATCTGCTCGAAGTAGTTGCGGCTTTTGACGTCGCGCATGAAGAGCAGGCATTCGAGCGGCTTGACGTCGGTGCCGGTGGCGATCATGTCGACGGTGACGGCGATGCGCGGGTGATATTCGTTGCGGAACTGGGCGAGGATGGATTTGGGGTCTTCGCCTTCCTGCACGCTGCCGTCGGCGAGCTTTTTGTCCTGCGCGGCGCGGTAGGTGACTTTCTTGCAGAAAGCGTTGCCCTCGCCGAATTCCTCGCGCACGGTGTTGATGATGTCGTCGGCGTGGCTGTCGGTCTTGGCGAAAATCAGCGTCTTCGGCACTTCATCGCGGCCGGGGAAGATGGTCAGCAGATTGTCGCGGAAGGCGCGGATGACGGTGCGGATCTGGTCCGGGTTGACGATGTCGCGGTCGAGTTGTTTGGCCGTGTAGGCGGCGTCTTCGTCCTGCTGCTCCCAACGCTTTTTGCGCGTCAGGCGTTCGCGCTTTTCGACCTGCTGCTGCGCGGCGATGACACCGCCTTGCTGGGTGACCTGGGTGTCGATCAGGTAGATTTCGTTGCCGACATTGACCCCGTCGGCGACGGCCTTTTCATGGCTGTAGTCGCTGACGACGTTTTTCCTGAAGAAACCGTAGGTGCGGTTGTCGGGCGTCGCGGTGAGGCCGATCAGGCTGGCGTCGAAGTAGTCGAGCACCTGCTGCCAGAGGTTGTAGATGCTGCGGTGGCATTCGTCGATGAAGATGAAGTCGAAGAACTCGGGCGGGATTTTGGCGTTGTAGGCGACGGGCGCGGGGGCCTTCGGCTGGGTCAGTTCGGCCGGGTTGATTTCTTCGGCGGCTTCGTCGAGTTCCTTGTCCTGCAGCAGCGAGTAAAGGCGCTGGATGGTCGAAATGCAAACGTCGGCGCCCTTGTCGACGAAGCTGCTCTTCAGGCGCTGGACGCTGTAAAGCTCGGTGAATTTGCGGTTATCGTCGATCGGCACGTAGGCCATCATTTCCTGCTCGGCCTGTTCGCCGAGGTTCCTGGTGTCGACGAGGAAGAGCACGCGTTTGGCGTCGGCGTGCTTGAGCAGCCGGTAGATGCTGGTGATGGCGGTGTAGGTCTTGCCGGCGCCGGTGGCCATCTGGATCAGCGCGCGCGGGCGGGCTTCGCGGAAGGATTGTTCCAGGTTGGTGATCGCCGTTTCCTGGCAATCGCGCAGGCGAAGTTCCTTTGCCGGCAGGTGCTGCGGGTTCAGCGGCGGGATTCCGGCCAGCCGGGCGCGCAGGCTGGCGCCCTCGTTCAGCCAGTCGCGCAGGGTTTCCGGGCGGTGGAAGCCGAACACCTCGCGCGAGCGCGGCTTGGGGTCCCGGCCATCGGTAAAGCGGGTGACGACGCCGGTGGCTTCGTAAAGGAAAGGCAGCGGCGCCTGATTATTGATCCATTTGAGCCCGGCGGCAGCGTAGCCTTCGGTCTGGCTCTCGTGCATCGTCAGGTGCTGGCCCTCTTCCTCGCGCTTGGCTTCGATGACGCCGACCGCCTTGCGATCGACGAACAGCACGTAGTCGGCCGGGCCGACGTCGGTCTGCCATTCGCGCACGGCCTGGCCGAGGCCGGCCGCAAAGTCGATTTTCGATTGCACTGCCCAGCCGGCGGCACGTAGCTGGGCGTCGATGCGGTCGCGGGCTTGCTGTTCGGGGTTCTGGTTGGCGCGGGTCACTGGCCGGTTCATGGACTGACGACGAATCCGCCCGATGATAACGGAAGGAAGCCGTTCCGGATGCCATGCGAATGGTCGCGGCCGGCATCGGCCGCCCCCGGCTTTTCCCGAATTGCCTGCCGCCCCCCGGGTTTGCGATGATGGGCGACCAACGGAGGAGCGGATGAAGGAACAGGACAGCCCGGACGGCGCGGTCGACGCGTCGCGGCAGCAGTATTCGATACTCGTCGTCGACGACGAACCCGGCATGTTGAGCTTCCTGCAGCGGGCGCTCGCGCAGCGTCACGGCCGCGTCGATACCGCCGGCAGCGTCGAGGCCGCGGTGCCGCTGCTGCGCCGCTGCCTGTACGACCTGATCGTGCTCGACATTTCGCTGCCCGGGCGCAGCGGCATCGACTGGCTGCACGAACTGCGCAACGACGGCTACGCCGGCGAGGTCGTGCTGATCACCGCCTACGCCGACCTCGACACGGCGATCAACGCGCTGCGCGCCGGCGCTTCCGATTTCCTGCTCAAGCCCTTCTCGGTCGCCCAGATGCTCAATGCCGTCGAGCGCTGCTTCGAGCGCTCGCGGCTGCGCCGCGAGAATTTCGTGCTGCGCCGCGAGATCGAGGAAAAATCGACGGCGGTCGATGGCGTCGTCTGCCAGTCCGGCGCGATGCAGGGCGTCTGCGACCGCCTGGCGCGCATCGCGCCGACCGCGGCGACCGTGCTGCTGACCGGCGAATCCGGCACCGGCAAGGAGGTCGTCGCGCGCGCGCTGCACAAGATGAGCCGGCGCGCCGCCGGCCCCTTCGTGCCGGTCAATTGCGCGGCGATCGCTTCCGAGCTGATCGAATCCGAGCTGTTCGGCCACGTCCGCGGCGCCTTCACCGGCGCGCACGCGGCGCGCGAGGGGCTGTTCTACTACGCGCAGGGCGGCACGCTGTTCCTCGACGAGATTTCCGAACTGCCTGCCGCGGCCCAGGCCAAGCTGCTGCGCGTGCTCGAGGAGCGGCGCATCCGGCCGCTCGGTTCCGAACAGGAAATCCCGGTCGATGTCCGCGTCGTCGCCGCGACCAACCGCGACCTGAAGGACGAGGTCGCCGCCCAGCGCTTCCGCCAGGATCTCTACTACCGGCTGCAGGTGCTCGAACTGCGCCTGCCGCCGCTGCGCGAGCGGCCGGAGGACGTCGAGGCGCTGGCCCGCCATTTCGTCGCGACGCTGGCGCCGATGCTGGGCATGCCGCCGCTCGAGCTGACGCCGCGCGTGCTGGCCCGGCTGGCCGCCTACGACTGGCCGGGCAACGTCCGCGAACTGCGCAACCTGGTCGAGCGCTCGCTGATCCTCGGCTGGTTCGATCTGGGCCCGGACGAATCCGGCAACGACGCCCTCGCGGCACCCGACGAAACGCTGGAAGCGGTAGAGAAGCGCCACATCCTGGCGACGCTCGCCGCCAGCGCCGGCAACAAGTCGGAAGCGGCGCGCCGGCTGGGCATTTCGCGCAAGACGCTGGACCGCAAATGCACGGCCTGGGGCTGCGACTGAACGACGCGGACGGCGCCCCGCGCCGCTCGATCCGCCGCCGGCTGCTGGCGCTGGCGCTGCTGCCGCTCGGCTGCGTGCTGCCGCTGCTGTTGGCCGCGCTGGCGCAATGGGGCGGGGCCTACTTCGACCGCCTGCTGGTGACCAAGGTCGGCGCCGACCTGGTCGTCGCCGACAGCTATTACGACCGCGTCGCCGCCGGCATCGGCGCCTCGGTCGACGGGCTGGCCGGCTCGGCACGGCTGGCCGCGCTGCTCGCCCCGCCGGCCCGCGACGGCGAACTGCACGACTGGCTGAACGCCGAGCGCCTGCGCCTGAAGCTCGATTTCCTGCACCTGCTCGACCCCGCCGGCTGCCTGCCGGCGGCGCGCCGGACGGCGCCCTGCTTCGCCGGCTGGCCGGTCGTCGATGCGGCGCGCGGCGGCCGCTCGCGCACCGACAACGACGTTTTCCCGGCCGAGCTGCTCGCCGCGATCGACCCGGCGCTGGCCCGCCAGGCAGCGATACCGCTGCTGCCGACGCGCAACGCGACGCCGGACGCGCGGCAAAGCGAAACGCGCGGCCTGGTGCTGCACAGCGCCGCCCCGGTCCACGACCGGCGCGGCCGGCTGGTCGGCGTGCTAGCCGGCGGCGTGCTGCTCAACCGCAACCTGGAATTCGTCGATCGCCTGAACGCCATCGTCTATCCGGAAGCCACGCTGCCGCTGGGCAGCGCCGGAACGACCACGCTGTTCCTCGGCGACGTGCGGATCGCGACCAACGTCCGGCTGTTCGAGGGCGAACGGGCGATCGGCACGCGCGTCTCGCAGGCGGTGCACGAGGCGGTTCTGGAACGCGGCGAGACCTGGCTCGACCGCGCCTTCGTCGTCAGCGACTGGTACTTCTCGGCCTACCGGCCGCTGCAGGACAGCCGCGGCGAGCGGGTCGGCATGCTCTACGTCGGCTTCCTCGACGGCCCCTTCGCCACCGCCAAGCGCCAGGCGCTGTTCGCGGTCCTGCTGCTGTTCGGGCTGGCCATGGCCGCCGCCGGCATCTTCGCGGTGTTCTGGGCGCGCCGGGTATTCCGGCCGATCGAACGCATGCACGCGACGATGCACGCGATCGAATCCGGCCAGCCGGCCGCCCGCGTCGGCCCGGTGGACAGCGCCGACGAAATCGGCGAACTGGCCGCCCACTTCGACCGCCTGCTCGAACGCCAGCAGGCGCAAGCCGCCGACCTGCAGCGCTGGGGCGAATCGCTCGACCACGAGGTCGGCCGGCGCACCGCCGAACTGCAGCGGGCGCTGGCCGACCTGCGGGCGACCCAGGGCAAGCTGGTGATGAACGAGAAACTGGCTGCGATCGGGCAGTTGACCGCCGGCGTCGCGCACGAGATCAACAACCCGATCGCCGTGATCCAGGGCAACCTGGAACTCGCCCGCGAACTGCTCGGCGAGCGGGCCGGCGACGTCGAACCGGAACTGCGGCTGAGCCTGGAACAGGTCCAGCGCATCCGGCTGATCGTCGCCAAGCTGCTGCAATTCGCGCGGCCGCAGGAATACGTCGGCTACCTCGAGCCGGTCGCCCCCGGCCCGCTGCTGCAGGACTGCCTGCTGCTGGTCGGCCACCTGCTGAAGAAGGGCAACATCGCGATCGAGCAGCACATCGACACGACGCGCAGCGCCAGCTGCAACAAGAACGAGGTGCAGCAGGTGATCATCAACCTGCTGGTCAATGCGATCCAGGCGATGCCCGACGGCGGCGTGCTGACGCTGGCCGCCGCGGACTGGGACGAGGCCGACATGCCGATCGGCCTGAAGCTGTCGGTCGCCGACACCGGCCCGGGCATTCCGCCGGCCGACCGCGAGCGGCTGTTCGAGCCCTTCTTCACCGCCAACAAGCCGGGCGGCCACGGCCTCGGGCTGTGGGTCAGCCGCTCGCTGGTCGAGCGCTACGACGGCCGGATCAGCATCGACGACGCCCCCGGCGGCGGCGCCCGCTTCACCGTCTGGCTGCGCTGCGAGCCGCTCGATTAGGCTCGCTTGGCAGGGCGCGCCGCGGCCGGTAAACTAGCGCCCTCTGCCGAGGAGCGCTGCGACCCTGAAACGGGGCCAGGCTCGGCAACGATCAACGGCGCTCGCAAACCCAGCTTCCCGGTTTGTGGCGCCGTTCGCATTTGCAGCGTCACCCGGTGTGTTTCCGTCTTGCCGAGGTAATCATGATGCAGCCCGACCGTACCGCCGAACTCTCTTCCCTGCTCCAGCAGCGCCTGCTCGTCCTCGACGGCGCGATGGGCACGATGATCCAGCGCCACGGCCTGCAGGAAGCCGATTACCGCGGCGAGCGCTTCGCCTTGCATCAACACGACCTCAAGGGCAACAACGACCTGCTGGTGCTGACCCGGCCCGACGTCATCGGCGGCATCCACCGCGCCTACCTCGAAGCCGGCGCCGACATCCTCGAAACCTGCACCTTCAACTCGACCGCGGTGTCGCAGGCCGACTACAAGCTCGAAGCCATCGTCTACGAGCTGAACAAGGAAGGTGCCGCGCTCGCCCGCAAGCTGTGCGACGAATTCACCGCGCAGAACCCGGCCAAGCCGCGCTTCGTCGCCGGCGTGCTCGGCCCGACCTCGCGCACCGCGTCGATCTCGCCGGACGTCAACGACCCGGGCTACCGCAACGTCAGCTTCGACGCGCTGGTCGCCGACTACCTCGAAGCCATCCGCGGCCTGACCGACGGCGGCGCCGACATCCTGCTCGTCGAAACCGTGTTCGACACGCTGAACGCCAAGGCCGCGCTGTTCGCCATCGAACAATTCTTCGACGCCGCCGGCCGCCGCTGGCCGGTGATGATCTCCGGCACGATCACCGACGCCTCCGGCCGCACCTTGTCCGGCCAGACCGCCGAGGCCTTCTGGAATTCGCTGCGCCACGTGCAGCCGCTGAGCTTCGGCCTGAACTGCGCGCTCGGCGCCAAGGAACTGCGCCAGTACGTCGAGGAACTGTCGCGCGTCTGCGACTGCTACGTGTCGGCCCACCCGAACGCCGGCCTGCCCAACGCCTTCGGCGGCTACGACGAGACCGCCGACATGCTGGCCGACGAGATCGAAAGCTGGGCGAAGTCCGGCATCGTCAATATCGTCGGCGGCTGCTGCGGCACCTCGCCGGAGCACATTCGCGCCATCGCCCAACGGGTTGCCGCGGTGAACCCGCGCCCGATCCCGGAAATCGCGCCGGCGCTGCGCCTGTCCGGGCTGGAGCCGTTCAACGTCACCCACGATTCGCTGTACGTAAACGTCGGCGAGCGGACCAACGTCACCGGTTCCAAGGCCTTCGCCCGGATGATCCTCGAAGGCCGCTTCGACGACGCGCTGGCCGTCGCCCGCCAGCAGGTCGAGAACGGCGCGCAGGTCATCGACATCAACATGGACGAGGCGATGCTCGATTCGCTCGCCGCGATGGACAAGTTCCTGAAGCTGATCGCGTCGGAACCCGACATTTCGCGCGTGCCGATCATGATCGACTCGTCGAAATGGGAAGTCATCGAGGCCGGCCTCAAGTGCATCCAGGGCAAGGGCATCGTCAATTCGATCTCGATGAAGGAAGGCGAAGCCAAGTTCCTCGAACAGGCGAAGCTCGCCCGCCGCTACGGCGCCGCGGTGATCGTCATGGCTTTCGACGAGAAGGGCCAGGCCGACACCTACGCGCGCAAGACCGAAATCTGCCAGCGCGCCTACGAACTGCTGACCGGAATCGGCTTCCCGGCCGAGGACATCATCTTCGACCCGAACATCTTCGCGATCGCCACCGGCATTCCCGAGCACGACAACTACGCGGTCGATTTCATCGAATCGGTGCGCTGGATCAAGCAGAACCTGCCGCACGCGCACATTTCCGGCGGCGTTTCCAACGTCTCGTTCAGCTTCCGCGGCAACGATCCGGTGCGCGAGGCGATCCACACCGTCTTCCTGTACCACGCGATCCAGGCCGGCATGACCATGGGCATCGTGAACGCCGGCATGCTCGGCGTCTACGACGACCTCGAGCCGGAACTGCGCGGCAAAGTCGAGGACGTCGTGTTGAACAGGCACCCCGGTGCCGGCGAGGCGCTGGTCGACTTCGCGCAGACGGTCAAGGAAGGCAAGGCCAAGGATAGCGGCCCCGACCTCAGCTGGCGCGAACAGCCGGTCGAGAAACGCCTGGAACACGCGCTGATCAAGGGCATCACCGACTTCGTCGTGGCCGACACCGAGGAAGTGCGCGCCCAGCTGGCGGCCGAAGGCAAGCCGCCGCTCGCCGTCATCGAAGGCCCGCTGATGGCCGGCATGAACCACGTCGGCGACCTGTTCGGCGCCGGCAAGATGTTCCTGCCCCAGGTCGTCAAGTCGGCCCGCGTGATGAAGCAGGCGGTCGCCCACCTGCTGCCCTTCATCGAAGCCGAAAAATCGCGCACCGGCCTCGGCTCCAAGGGCAAGATCCTGATGGCGACGGTCAAGGGCGACGTGCACGACATCGGCAAGAACATCGTCGGCGTCGTGCTCGGCTGCAACGGTTACGACGTCGTCGACCTCGGCGTCATGGTGTCCTGCGACAACATCCTGAAGGCGGCGCTCGAACACCGCGTCGACATCATCGGCCTGTCCGGCCTGATCACGCCGTCGCTCGAGGAAATGGCGCACGTCGCCAGCGAGATGAAGCGCCAGGGCCTGACCCAGCCGCTGCTGATCGGCGGCGCGACGACCAGCCGCGCCCATACCGCGATCAAGATCGCGACCAACACCGACAGCCCGGTCGTCTACGTGCCGGACGCCTCGCGCGCCGTCGGCGTCGCCACCAAGCTGCTCTCCGCCGAGCAGAAGGCCGGCTACGTCGCCGAAATCGCCGCCGAATACGAAACCGTGCGTGCCGAACACGCCGGCCGCAAAGGGGCGACGCTGGTTTCGCTGGCCGACGCGCGGGCCAACCGTTTCACGTGGAACCAGCCCTATACGCCGGTCAAGCCGGCGCAACCCGGCCGCTTTGAGCTGACCATCCCGCTCGCCGAACTGGTGCCGGTGATCGACTGGTCGCCCTTCTTCCAGAGCTGGGACCTGGCTGGCCGCTACCCGGCCATCCTGCAGAACGACGTGGTCGGCGAAACCGCCCGCCAGCTGTTCGCCGACGCGCAGGCGATGCTGGCGAAAATCGTCTCCGAACACTGGTTGACCGCGAAAGCCGTGTTCGGGCTCTACCCGGCCAAGGGTGAAAACGAGGACATCGTGCTCTACGCCGACGCATCGCGCAGCGTCGAAGCCGCCCGCTGGACCGGCCTGCGCCAGCAGATCAAGCAGCCGGCCGGCCGCTTCAACACCGCGCTCGCCGATTTCGTCGGCGAGCAGGATTACGCCGGCGCCTTCGCCGTCACCGCCGGGCTCGGCATCGAAACCCGGGTCGCCGAATTCGAGTCGGCGCACGACGACTACTCTGCGATCATGCTGAAGGCGCTGGCCGACCGCCTGGCCGAAGCTGCCGCCGAATGGCTGCACATGAAGGTGCGCACCGAGTTCTGGGGCTATGCCAAGGACGAAAAGCTCGACAACGACGCGCTGATCGCCGAAAAGTACCAGGGCATCCGCCCCGCTCCCGGCTACCCGGCCTGCCCGGACCACACCGCCAAGCGCGAGCTGTTCGCGCTGCTCGACGCGCCGGCGATCGGCATGGGCCTGACCGAATCCTGCGCGATGACACCGGCCGCGTCGGTCTCCGGCTTCTACATCGGCCATCCGGGCGCCAGCTACTTCGCGATCCCGAAGATCGGCCGCGACCAGCTGGAAGACTGGGCGCAACGCAAGGGCATGCCGCTCGCCGAAGCCGAACGCTGGCTGGCGCCGCTGCTGTAGGCCAGGCGGAGAACCTCCTTGGCCAAGCACTTCCCGCTGCATCCGAAGCACCCCGAGCGCATCTGCTGGGGCTGCGACAAGTATTGCTCGGCCAAGGACCTGCAGTGCGGCAACGGCTCGGGACGCACCCAGCACCCCGCCGAGATGCTCGGCGACGACTGGTACACCTGGGGCGACTGGGGCATCGTGCCGGAAGACACGCCCGATCCCTCGGCGAACGCGAACGAAGGATGAGGCCGCCGCAGTGACACCGCAAGCCGGCATCGACCTGACCAACTGCAACACCCTGGCCCTGCCCGGCCGCGCCGACCGCTACCTGAAAATCGCCGATCCGGCGCAGTTGACCGCGCCGGAACTGGCCGGCGAACGGCGTTTCGTTCTCGGCGGCGGCAGCAACCTGGTGCTGACCGGCGACTTCCCCGGACTGGTGCTGCACATGGCGATCCCCGGCCGCCGGCTGGCCGGCGAGGACGCCGACGCCTGGTACGTCGAGGCCGGCGCCGGCGAGAACTGGCACGACTTCGTGCAATGGACGCTGGCCCAGGGCCGGCCCGGGCTGGAAAACCTGTCGCTGATCCCGGGCACGGTCGGCGCCGCGCCGATCCAGAACATCGGCGCCTACGGACTCGAAGTGAGCGAGCGCTTACATTCGGTGACTGCTTGGGATTTCCAGAAGCAGGCCTTTTTCACCGTCGACCGCGACGCCTGCCGTTTCGCCTACCGCGACAGCCTGTTCAAGCAGCAGGGCTGGCACCTGGACGGGCGGATCGCCATTGTCTCGGTGATCTTCCGGCTGCCCAAGGCCTGGCAGGCCAACTGCCGCTACGCCGACATCGCGCAGGAACTGGCGGCGCAGGGCATTGCCGAACCGGGGCCGGCCGACATCGCCGCTGCGGTGATCGCGGTGCGCCGGCGCAAGCTGCCCGACCCGGCCGTCGTGCCGAATGCCGGCAGCTTCTTCCACAACCCGGTGCTCTCCGCCGAACGCGCCGCCGCGCTGGCTGCCGGCCACCCCGGCCTGCCGCGCTACCCGCAGCCGGACGGCCGGGTCAAGCTGGCCGCCGGCTGGCTGATCGAGCAGGCCGGCTGGAAGGGCAAGGACCTCGGCCCGGTCGGCATGTACGAAAAACAGGCGCTGGTGCTGGTCAACCGCGGCGGCGCGACCGGCGCCGACGTCCGCCGGACGATGGCCGCGGTGCAGGCCGCAGTGCGCGGCAAGTTCGCGGTCGACCTCAATCCGGAGCCGGTTTTCCTGTAACGAACAGGCAGGCGGCGATCCCCGTCGCCAGCGCATCGGCCATCCGCGCCTGACGCGCCGGGTCGAGCAGTTCGAGTTCCTCGTCGCGGTGCTTGATCACGCCGGCCTCGAACAGCACCGCCGGCAAGCTCGTCCGGTACAGCACGACGAGGTTGTCGTAATACCAGACGCCGTTTTCCGCGTCGGCCGCGACGTGCTTGCGGCCGTGCCAGCCGGACGCCTCGAAACCGGCCCGGCGCAGCACCGCGCCTATCGTCGAGGCACAGCGCAGGCTGGTCTCGAGGTCCGGGTTCTGCGCCGACACGAACAGCCCGAAACCGCGCTTGACCTCGGTGTAGGTGTGCACGCGGCCTTCCCACGTCCATTCGGCGAGCCACGGGGGGCCGACCGAATCGTGGTGTACCGAAACGAAGAAGTCGCTGCCGGCGGCGAGCCGCGGCCGATCGGCGAGAACCCTGACGTCGCCGGCGAAATTGACCGGGACGACGTCGTGGCCGTGCAAGGTCAGCGCGGCGCGCAACTGCTCGCCGAGGTCGCGGTTGAACAGGAATTCGGCCCGGCCGCGCGCGCTGATCGCGCCCGGATCGGCCATTCCGTGCCCGATATCGACGGCGACCCGCGGCCCGGCCAGCGCCGAGCCGGCGAACAAAAGCGGCAAAATGCCGCTCCAACGGGCTATCATCGGCACCTCTTCCGGAAGGACGTACAGACCATGACGCATTGTCGATCCCTGCCCCGCCTCGGGGCAAGCCTCGCCGCGGCGCTGCTGCTCGCCGCCTGCGGCGCCCCCGCCCCGAAAACCGGCGAGACCGGCAAACAGGCCTTCCGCGTCGAGTTCGCCGGCGGCGCCAGCGTCGATTACACCGTCGAGCGCAAACTGTCCCAGGTCAACAACCGCAGCTGCTACACCTTCATCACCGGCACGCTGCGCAACGACGGCGCACGCACGCTGAGCCGGCGGACGGTCATCGACTTCACGGCGATCGCCGGCGGCAAGCCGCTGTTCCGCGACATCACGAATCCGCTGGGCGAGGTTGCGCCCGGCGCCGGCAAGGCCTTCAAGGTCGTCGATGGCCCGGTACACCGCGAAGGCTGCCCGGACTACGAACGCATCGACGTCCAGCTGCGCCCGGTCTATCTCGACTGAGGAAGACGATGCCGAAGCTGACCGTCTTCGCCGCCGGCTCGCCGACGCCGGCCTTCGACCGTCCCCGCCCCGACCGCCTGGTCCGCGACAACCCGCTGCGCACCACGCACGAGCACTTCGTCGCGCCGCAGGGCGACCTGTGCGCCGGCGTCTGGGCCTGCGAGCCCGGCGCCTGGAACATCGATTTCGCGCCGGGCAAGGACGAATTCTTCTGCGTCATCGAGGGCCGGCTGCGGATCACCGGCAGCGACGGCGCGGCGGCCGAGTTCGGCCCCGGCCAGGCCGGCGTCATTCCGGCCGGTTTCCGCGGCCTGTTCGAGGTGCTCGAACCGGTGCGCAAGCATTACGTGGTCTTGGAAAGGCCATGCTGAATTCGGCTATAGTTGGCCGCCCGGAGGGAAAAGAACAATGAATCAAGCCAGTCATCCGCAACGCGGAACCACCGCCCACATGCCCGACCTGAACTGGAGCCAGGTCCGCGAGACGGTGCTGATGCTCGAACTGGCCGCCGTGCAGATCGAGGCGGCGATGAGCGACAGCAACGCGTCGGTCGAGGTGCTGACCGACTCCTTCACGTCGATGGCCGGACACATGAGCGACATTTCCGAAACCATCGGGACGCTGCCCGACGACGGTCCGTCCGGCGCCGTCAAGCAGAAGCTGCTCGGCGTCTCCGGCCAGGTGTCCGGCATGGTGCACCAGGCGATCATCGCCTTCCAGTTCTACGACAAGCTGGTCCAGCGCCTGGCCCACGTCGGCCTGAGCCTCGGCGAACTCAGCGACCTGGTCGGCGACGGCCGCCGGCTGTACAACCCCGAGGAATGGGTCGCGCTGCAGACCCGGATCCGGACCAAATACTCGACCCGGGAGGAAATCGCGATGTTCGAGGCCGTGATGCAGGGCGTCCCGGTCCAGGAAGCCGTCCAGCGCTTCATGGCCGAGATGAAGGACAAGAGCGACGACATCGAGCTGTTCTAGCTCGCCCGTCCCGACCGTCCCCGATGCCCGCCCCCCTTTTCGCGGAGCAGCTCGAACAGGCGCTGAACCAGTCCGGCGTCGCGTTCTGGCTGTGGGCCGAGCGCGGTGAACCGGCCATTTCGGCCAATTTCGCGGCCCGTCTGGGCTACCCGGCTGACGCGCTGCCGCGCGACGCCGACGGCTGGCTGGACCTCGCCCACGAGGCCGAACGACCGGCGCTGGCGGCGCTGATCGCCGACCTGCGCGGCGCCCGCGTCGCCGGCGAAGTCCGCTTCGGCATCCGCCTGCGCGGCGGCGACGGCGACTGGCGCAATTTCTCGCTGTGCGCCGCGCCGGCCGCGGCCGGCCGCACGCTGATCACCTTCAACGACATCACCGACGCGTTGCGCACCGGGCAGGAACTGGCGCGCCTGGTCCACGAACGCACCGCCGAACTCGAGAACGCCCACGACACGCTGGCCAAGATCATCGACGGCAGCCCGGTGCCGGCCTTCGTGCTCGACGCCGACCACGTGATCACCCACTGGAACGCCGCCTGCGGGGAAATCATCGGCATGGGCGCCGAACAGATGGTCGGCACCCGCGACCAGTGGCGGGCCTTCTACCCGTCGGCCCGCCCGGTGATGGCCGACCTCGTGCTCGACGGCGCCCAGGCCGGTCCCGGCTACGTCTACCCGGACAGCATCCGGCCGTCGCGGCTGGTTGCCGGCGGCTTCGAGGCCGAAGCCTATTTCCAGAAATTCGACCGCTGGCTGTTCTTCACCGCGGCGCCGCTGCGCGACAAGCAGGGCCGGGTGATCGGCGCGATCGAGACGCTGCAGGACGTCACCGAGCGCAAGCGCGCCGAACTCGCGCTGATCGACGCCAAGGCCACCGCCGAGGCCGCGGCCAGCGCGAAGACCGAGTTCCTGGCCAACATGAGCCACGAGATCCGGACGCCGATCAACGCGGTGATCGGCCTCGCCCACCTGCTGCTGAAGACGGAACTGTCGGTCAAGCAGCGCGACTTCGTCGCCCGCATCCACGGTGCCGGCCAGATCCTGCTCGGCCTGGTCAGCGACGTGCTCGACTTCTCGAAGATCGAGGCCGGCCGGATGCAGATCGAATCGACCGAGTTCGACCTCGACGAGGTGCTCGACAACGTCGCCACCGTGGTGCTGCAGCGCGTCCAGGAAAAGGGCCTGGAACTGCACTACGTCGTCGAACCCGAGGTGCCCGGCCGCCTGATCGGCGATCCGCTGCGCCTGGCGCAGGTCCTGATCAACCTGGTCGGCAATGCGATCAAGTTCACGGCACGCGGCTCGGTGACCGTCATCGTCCGCCGCCTGCCCGACGACGAGGGCTCGGTCCGCCTCGAGATCGACGTCCAGGACACGGGTATCGGCATGTCGGCCAGCCAGCAGGAACGGCTGTTCCAGGCCTTCAGCCAGGCCGATTCGTCGATCACCCGCAAGTTCGGCGGCACCGGACTCGGGCTGACCATCTGCAAGCGGCTGACCGAACTGATGGGCGGGCGGATCTGGGTGACCAGCCAGCCGGACGTCGGCAGCACCTTTTCCTTCGAGGTCAGGCTGCGCCCCGGCGGCGCCCGCGACCGCCAGCCGCTGCCGCCGGCGACGCGGCGCGCGCTGGTCGTCGACGACAACCCGCTGGCCCGCGCCATCCTGGTCAGGCTGCTCGCCAAGTTCGGCTACGCGGCGCAGGCCGCGGCCTCCGGCGAGGAGGCGCTGGTCCGCCTGACCGAACAGGGCCCGCTGCCCTGCGAGCTGATCACCATCGACCTGACGATGCCCGGCATGGACGGCTTCGAGCTGGCCGAAACCATCCAGGAAAAACACCTGTCGCCCCCGCCCAAGCTGATCATGGTCACCGCCACCGACACCGCTGCGCTGGACGAGCGGATCAGCGCCGCCGGCTTCAGCGGCATCGTCAGCAAGCCGGTCACCGCGGCCCAGATCGGCAAGGTCATCGGCAACGGCGGACCCGCCGCATCGGCGGCGCGCGCACCGCTGGCCGGCCTGCAGATCCTGCTGGTCGAGGACATTCCGACCAACCAGCTGATCGCCGTCGAAATCCTCGAATCCTACGGAGCGACCGTCGATACCGCCGACAACGGGCGGCTGGCGCTGAACCGCCTGATCGACGAGGGACGCCGCTACGATGCGGTGCTGATGGATATCCAGATGCCGGAACTCGACGGCCTGGAAGCCACCCGCCGGCTGCGCGCGAGCGGCCGCTGGCCCGGACTGCCGGTCATCGCGATGACGGCGCATGCGCTGCCCGAGGAAAGGCAGCGCTGCCTGGCGGCCGGCATGAACGATTTCATCACCAAGCCGGTCGATCCCGAAGTGCTGCGCGACACGTTGCTGCGCTGGCGTCCCGAAGCGGTCGCGGCAAGCACCGCACCCCGCCCGGCCACGACCGCCGCGCCGGCCGGCGGCCTGCCGCCCCTGCCGGGCATCGACACGGCCGACGGCATGAAACGCATGCTGAACAAGCAGGCGCTGTACGAAAGGGTGCTGCGCGATTTCCATGCCCGCTTCGCCGGCGAAGTCGCGCTGCTCGAAGCGGCGCTGGCGGCCGGCGACGTCGCCGGCGCCGAACGCCGGGCGCACAGCGCGAAGGGACTGGCCGGCACGATCGGCGCCCGCGACCTGCAGGCCACCGCCTTCGAGCTGGAAACCGCGTTGCGCGAGGGGCAGGAGCACGCCGACGCGCTCGCCCGCTTCGCCGCGGAACTGCGCCGCGTCATCGACGGCATCGGGCAGGCCTACGCCATTCCGCCGGCGGCCTGAACGGCCCGGTCAGAAATCGGCCGGCGCCGTCCACACGATGCTCGCCTCGCGGCCGGCGCGCGCCGTCCTCTCCAGCATGTCGAGCAGCGGCCAGGCGCGCTGGCTGAGCCGGACCACCGGCGGCTTGCGCTTGACCTCGGGATCGTCCTCGTCCGCCTCGTCGTCGGGGGCCGGCGGCGCGCAACGGATCGCGTCGCGCAGCGCCGCGGCGGCGGCTTCCATCTCGGGCTGGGTGAACACACCGCGGGCCGTGGTTTCCTTGCCGACGATCTGCAGCAGTTCGCGGGCCGTTTCGGCGAACATCAGGATTTCGGCGGTTTCGGTGGATTCGAATTCGACCAGCATGGCTTTTCCTTTGCGGCAGTTGGGTTGTCGCTGACCGATCCTTCATGCAGAATCGAACGAAGGGGGAGAGACAAAACATGGAAGAGCCTATTATCGCGAATCCCTTGCCGTTCGGCGACGAGGAGCTGGAGCGTTACGTACTCGAGGAATGCGTCAAACGCCAGCGCCTGGATCATCGATCCAGCGCGCTGGTGATGCCGGCCGGCCAGTGCGAACTGGCCATCCAGCTAGCCCGGCTCGGCGCCGGCGTCACCGCCGCCGACCTCGCCGAACACCGGCAGCAGGTCGAGGGGCGCGTTCTCGCCGCCGGCCTGCGCGAGCAGATCACCTTCGTGCCCTACCGCTTGCCGGAACTGCCGGACAACCCCGACTGCGAACCCTACGACATCGTGGTACTGCGGCGCAGCCTGTGCGCGCTGCCCTACGACCAGGCGCGCCAGGTCGTCCGCAACCTGCTGCAGAAGCTGCGCATCGGCGGCAAGCTGTACTTGACCGTGCTCGGCCTGCATTCCGAGCTGTCGCACGGCTATGCCGCCGCGGAGGCGCCGATCGAGACCCGCTATGCGCCGCTGAGTCCGGCGCTGGCCAAGAAGTACGCGATTCCGGGCCCGGTCTGCCTGTACACCGAACGCAACCTGTTCATGCTGCTGCTCGAGGCGGGCGCCAGCGTGCTGCGCACGCAGACCTCCACCTACGGCAACGTCAAGGGCATCGCGGTCCGCGTCTGATGCGCATCGGCATCGATGTCGGCGGCACCAAGATCGAGATCGCCGCACTCGACGACGCGGGCAATGAGCGCCTGCGCCGCCGACTGCCGACGCCGCAGGGTGACTACCCGGCGACCCTGCAGGCGATCGCCCGGCTGGTCGCCCTGTGCGAGCGCGAACTCGGCGAGCGGGGGAGCGTCGGCGTCGGTATTCCCGGCGCCGAATCGCCGTCCAGCGGGCTGATCAGGAACGCCAACTCGACCTGCCTGATCGGCCGCCCGCTGCGCCGCGACCTCGAGGCGCTGCTCGGCCGCGAGATCCGGCTGGCCAACGACGCCAACTGCTTCGCGCTGTCCGAAGCCTGCGACGGCAGCGCGCGCGGCGCGGCGACGGTATTCGGCGTCATCCTGGGCACCGGCGTCGGCGGCGGTCTGGTGGTCGGCGGCCGGGCGCTGCGCGGCGCCCACGCGATCGCCGGCGAGTGGGGGCACAACCCGCTCGGCGAAGCCGACGACGCGCCGCCGCCCTGCTACTGCGGGCGCCGCGGCTGCATCGAGACCTACCTGTCCGGCCCCGGCCTGGCCGCGGACCATTTCCGCCACACCGGGCAACAACTCGACGCGCCCGCCATCGAACGCGCCGCGGCCGGCGGCGACGCCGGCTGCGAAGCGACGCTGCAGCGCTTCGAGGCGCGGCTGGGACGCGCGCTGGCCAGCGTCATCAACCTGTTCGACCCGGAGGTCGTCGTGCTCGGCGGCGGACTGTCGAACATGCGGCGCCTTTACCGCAACCTGCCGGCGCGCTGCGGTCCACACGTTTTTTCGGACGATTTCTACACCAGGATCGTGCCGCCCGCACATGGGGATTCCTCGGGGGTGCGCGGCGCAGCCCGGCTCTGGGATTGATGGCAGAATCCGCGGTCATGGCGACCGTTTCCCTGTTCATCGGCGATCTCCGCCCGCTGCCCGAATCCGGGCGCCCGACCGGCATCTACAAGCAGCCGGCGACGGGTCCGCTCGACCTCGGCAGCGAGGGCTTCGCCGGCGACCACCAGGCCGACCGGCGCGTCCACGGCGGCCCGGACAAGGCCGTTCATCTCTACCCGGCCGCCCATTACGCCCGCCTTGCCGGACGCTTTCCCGACCTGGCGGGCCGCCTGGTGCCGGGCAGCCTCGGCGAAAACCTGTCGACGCCCGATCTCGACGAGGGCGACGTCCGTTTCGGCGACGTCTGGCGGCTCGGCACGGCCCGCCTGCAGCTGAGCCAGCCGCGCAACCCGTGCTGGAAGATCGACGAGCGCTTCGGCTGCGAAGGCATGGCGCTGTTCATCGCCGAACACGGGCTGACCGGCTGGTACTGGCGCGTGCTGGCGCCCGGCCGGGTCGTCCCCGGGGACCGGCTCGAACTCGAATCGCCCGCGGCCGGCCGCCCGACGCTGGCCGACGCGATGGCGCTGCTGCAGGCCCACCGGCCGCCGGCCGGGGAACTCGAACATATCGCGGCACAGCCCGGCATCGCCGACAGCTGGCGCCGCAAGATACTGCAACGCGCCGGCTGGCTGCGCGACCACGCGGCCGGCCGTTCCACGTGAAACCCGGAGTCAACGTGCATCCCATCGACGATCACAAGCTTTTCTGGCGCCTGCTGCTGCCCTTCGCCGCCGGCTATTTCCTGTCCTACCTGTACCGTACCGCGAATGCCGTCATCGGCCCGGTGCTGGCGCGCGAGCTGGATCTGGGCGACAACGCGCTCGGCCTGCTGACCAGCACCTATTTCCTCGCCTTCGGCGCCGCCCAGCTGCCGCTCGGCATGCTGCTCGACCGTTTCGGGCCGCGCCGCGTCGAGGCCGGGCTGCTGCTGCTCGCCGCGGCGGGCGCCGCGGTATTCGCGCTGGCCGACGGACTGGGCGGCCTGGCGGTCGGCCGGGCGCTGATCGGGCTCGGCGTCTCGGCCTGCCTGATGGCGTCGTTCAAGGCCTTCGCGCAATGGTTCCCGCCCGAGCGCCAGGCCTCGCTGACCGGCTGGATCATGGCCTCCGGCGGCCTCGGCGCGCTGGCCGCGTCGAAGCCGCTGGAGTTCGCCCTCGGCTTCGCCGGCTGGCGGGAAATCGCGCTCGGCCTGACCGCCGCGACGCTGGCCGTCGCCGCGCTGCTGTGGCTGGCCGTGCCGGAGAAGGCGGACGACCACAAGGGCGGCAGCCTCGGCGAACAGCTGGCCGGCGTCCGCGCCATCTTCGCCAGCCGCCATTTCTGGCGCTACGCGCCGATGGGCTTCTGCTTCACCGGCGGCTTCATGGCCGTCCAGGGGCTGTGGGCATCGCGCTGGATGAACGTGCAGGAAGGCATGGCCGGGGCGGAAATCGCCATCCGGCTGACCTGGATCAGCGGTGCGATGCTGGCCGGCTTCCTGTTCATGGGTTTCTTCGCGACCCGGCTGGTGCACCGCGGAATCCGCCTGGAACGCGTCTATCTCGGCGCGATGGCCGTCGCGCTGGCCGCCTTCGCGGCGATCGCCCTCCTCCCGCAGTTCGCCGGCGACCTGCTGTGGCCGGTCCTCGGCGCCTGCTTCTCGCTGTCCAACATCGCCTACTCGCTGGTCGCCCGGGCCTTCCCGGCCACGCTGTCGGGACGCGCCAACACGGCGCTGAACCTGATGGTCTTCGCCGGCGCCTTCGGCCTGCAATGGGGTTTCGGCGTCCTCGTCGACGCGCTGCAGGCCGGCGGGCTGGCGACGGCCGCGGCCTACCGCAGCGCCTTCCTCGCGCTGCTCGCCGCCCAGGTCGCCGCGCTGCTCTGGCTGCTGCGCCCGGAACCGCGCCCCTGAGCTAAAGCTCGAGCGGATCGACCTCGAGGTGCCAGCGCAGCCGCGACGGCGCCTTCAGGGCCTCGATCGCGGCGCGCCAGCGCGGCAGGAAAGCCTGTAGCGCCGGCCGGGAATAGGATTCGACCAGCAGCTGGCCGCGTTCCAGGTTGGCCAGCCGGGCCATCCGCATCGGCACCGGGTCGTAGATCGCGACGTCGTTCTGGCTGCTCGCTTCGGGCAGCGCCGCGGCCGCGGTCAGGAAATCGATCGCCGCGGCCATTTCCGGCGCCTCGGCGCGCAGCACCGCCTGGAAGGCGTAAGGCGGGAATCCGGCCTGCTCGCGCTCCTTCAGCTGCCCGGCGGCGAAGCCCTCGTAATCGTGGCCGACCAGCGACGCGAACAGCGGATGGTCCGGGTACTGGGTCTGGATCAGCACTTCGCCCTTCAGTTCGGCCCGCCCGGCGCGGCCGGCAACCTGCATCAGCTGCGCGAACAGCCGCTCGGGCGCCCGCCAGTCGGCAGCGAACAGCGCCGAATCGGCGCCGAGCACGCCGACCAGCGTCAGCTTGGGGAAATCGTGGCCCTTGGCCAGCATCTGCGTGCCGACCAGGATGTCGGCCTCGCCACCGTGGATGCGTTCGAGCACCGATTCCCACTGCTTGCGGCTCTTCACCGAATCGCGGTCGACGCGCAGGATGCGCGCTTCCGGGAAGGCTTCGCCGAGCCAGGCTTCCAGCCGCTGCGTGCCGCGCCCGAACGGGTGGATGTCCTGGTTGCCGCAGGTCGGACAGGCGCGCGGCACGCCGTGCTCGAAGCCGCAGTGATGGCAGCGCAGCCGGCGGTCGGCAAGGTGCAGCACCAGGTTCGCGGCGCAGCGCTTGCAGCGCGACACCCAGCCGCAGGCCGGACAGGCGAGCACCGGCGCGTAGCCGCGGCGGTTCAGGAAGACCAGGCTCTGTTCGCCGCGCTCCAGGCGGACCCGGATCGCGTCGGCCAGCGGCGGCGAAACGCCCTCGCGCAGCACCATTTTCCGGGTATCGACGAGGTCGACCGCGGGCAGCGTCGCCTCGCGGTTGGCCCGCTCGCGCAGCGTCAGCAGGCCGTAGCGGCCGCCCCGGGCATTGGCCCAGGTTTCCAGCGACGGCGTCGCCGAACCGAGCAGCACCGGGATCGCATTCTGGCGCGCCCGGACCACGGCGACGTCACGCGCCGAATAGCGCATGCCGTCCTGCTGCTTGAACGACGCGTCGTGCTCCTCGTCGACGATGATCAGCCCGAGGCGGGGCATCGGCGTGAAGATCGCCAGCCGGGTGCCGAGCACGATGGCCGCCTCGCCGCTGGCCGCCGCCCGCCAATGGCGTTCGCGGGCCGCTTCGGCCAGTTCGCTGTGCAGCGAAACCACCCGGGTCTCGGGAAAGCGGGCGCTCACTCTTTCCTCGAGCTGCGGCGTCAGGTTGATTTCCGGTACCAGCAGCAGCACCTGGTGGCCCGCCGCCAGGCAGCGTTCGACCAGGCGCAGATAGACTTCGGTCTTGCCGCTACCGGTGACGCCGAACAGCAGATGGGCCGAATAGCCGCCCTCGATGTCGACCGCGTCGATCGCCGTCGCCTGCTCGGCGGTCAGTGCCGGCGGCGGCAGCGGCCGCGGCGCCTTCGCCGCGCGCCCGGCGCGCCGGGCCGGCGGGTCGAGCTGCTTCAGCCCCTTCGGCAGCGCCTGCAGCACGACCTCGCCGAGCGGCGCCTGGTAGTAGGCGCTGGCGAAACGGCACAGTTCGAAGAAATCCGCCGGCAGCGGCGCCGCGTCGCGCAGCACGGGGCCGGCCGGCTTCAGCTGGTCGAGCGGCCACTCCCCCTCAGCAACGACCTCGACGATGACGCCGATCTTCTCGCCGCGGCCGAACGGCACCCGGACACGCAGACCGACGTCCGCGGTCGACGCGTCGTCGGCGCGGTATTCGAACAGGCGGTGCAACGGCAGGTCGAGGGCGACGCGCAGGACGGGCATGAACGGCCGTTTTTCCTCTGCTGAAAGGGCGGATATCCCTAATTCGAAAGGGGTTTTCGGGTTGTCCACAAAAGCTGTGGATAACTTTGTGGATTTTCCGGGTAAAGATCGCTCAAGTCACCGTCCGGTAAGGAGTTTGTTACCTTGCCGAAATCTTGGGCAACAGGCTGATTCCTTATATTTCAACAACTTGGATTAATCTTGCGCTGTCAAGCCCTGCCCGGGGCTTTTTTCCGGTCGATGCCACAAAACTGTGCATAAGTGGCCTCGACCGGCATATTTATAGCTATGGCTTACGTGATAGACGGCTGTGGGAATGGACCGCCTCGACCAGCGCGATGACGCTTTCCGGCGGCGTGTATTGCGAAATGCCGTGGCCGAGGTTGAAGACGTGGCCCGTGTTGCCCGGACCGAAGCTGTCGAGCACCTTCTTCGCTTCGGCAGCGACGACTTCCGGCGGCGCGAACAGCACGTTGGGGTCGAGGTTGCCCTGCAGCGCCACCTGGTCGCCGACGCGCCGGCGCGCTTCGCCGATGTCGATGGTCCAGTCGAGGCCCACGGCGTCGCAGCCGATCGCCGCGATCTTCTCCAGCCACAGGCCGCCGTTCTTCGTGAACACGATGCTCGGGATGCGCTGGCCGTCCTTTTCCTTCTTCAGGCCGGCGACGATGCGCTGCATGTACTGCAGCGAGAACTCCTGGTAGGCCGCGTTGGACAGCGAACCGCCCCAGGTGTCGAAAATCATTACCGCCTGCGCGCCGCAATCGATCTGCGCGTTCAGGTAGGCGGTCACCGCATCGGCCGTCACCGACAGGATGCGGTGCAGCAGGTCCGGGCGGCTGTACATCATGCCCTTGATGTGGCGGAAATCGCTGGAGCCCTGGCCTTCGACCATGTAGCAGGCCAGCGTGTAGGGGCTGCCGGAGAAGCCGATCAGCGGCACCGAGTTGTCCAGCGCGCGGCGGATCTCGGACACGGCGTCCATCACGTAGCCGAGGTGGTCGTAGGGATCGGGTGCGGTCAGGTCGTTGATCGCCCATTCCTCGCGCAGCGGACGCTCGAACTTCGGCCCCTCGCCTTCGGCGAAATACAGGCCCAGGCCCATCGCATCCGGCACGGTCAGGATGTCGGAGAACAGGATGGCCGCGTCGAGGTCGTAGCGGGCCAGCGGCTGCAGCGTGACTTCGCAGGCCAGCGCCGGCGACTTGCACAGGTTCAGGAAGCTGCCGGCGCGCTTGCGCGTCTCGCAGTACTCCGGCAGGTAGCGGCCGGCCTGGCGCATCAGCCACAGCGGCGTGTAATCGGTCGGCTCCTTCAGCAGGGCGCGCAGGAAAGTATCGTTCTTGGGTCGGCTCACGTCGGACTCCGCCAGAAAATTCGGAAAGGCGGGATTATCCGCCTTTCCGGCCTTGCGGTCAGCATTGCGACCCCGATGGAGCGAAAGTGCCCGAGCAGCGCCGACGCAATGGGGCCGGGAAATTCACCAAAAACTCATTTGGCATTTACTCGTGAGCGCGGAATAATTGGCAGCTCCCACGATTACCGCCCTTCCTCCCCGATGCGACGTTCGCTCCTCCTGTGCTCAAGCGCCCTGCTCAGCCTGGCCGTCCAGGCCGGGAACGGCATCGATCCAGCTCGCCTGAACTACCGCCATGCCTGGTCCGGTGGCGCCCCCCGGGCGGTCAGCATCCTGTCGGGCCAGGTCCCGAAAAATCTCGCCCTGACCGGCCGCAACTTCTCGCTCGGCGTCGATTGGGAAGATGCAATGGGGCGACCCAAGCCCGAATTCCGGCAGCAGATCTGCCAGCTGATTCCGGGCGACCCCTGTCCGCCTTTCCGGGCTGGCGGAATCCGGATCAAGGAAGAGTATCTCGGCGAACCCGCCGGATTCAGGCCGGCTCCGCTCAGCAGCGAACAGCGCATCGGACCCGACGCGCTGTCCCAGGTCGGCCACGGCGGGCGCCGGGTGATCTCGCTGCTGATCCAGGACATGGGGCAGGTCAGGCAGAGTCTGACCGTCAGCTTCAACGACATCGGCGACGACGAACTGCGCCAGATTGCGCTGGAAGATGCCGTTTACCGCGTTCTTCGCTTCCGGGAGGACTGACATGAAGCGCTTCCCGGGCATCGCCCTGCTGCTGATGGCCTGCCTGACCGGCTGCAGCAGCACCCACCAGGCGCTGGTCCATCACCGCGGCCCACCCCAGGGAATGCAGGTCGAACAGGCGACCGTCGTCGCGGTCCGCGACATCCGCCTGCCGCTCGCCACCGTCAACTACGGACAGGGGAGCGGCCGCGATCTCGGGCAGCTCGCAGGAGGAGCCTATGCCGACATGAGCGGACTGCCGCTGGGCAGCGGCATCCTGATCAGCGCGACCGCCGGCATGATCGGCAGCGCGCTCGGATCGGCGGCCGATTCGACGGAGCGCAGCCAGCCGGGCCAGGAAATCGACTACCGGACCGACGGCGATAGCGGGCTCCGCCGCCTGCAGCAGCCGACCGGACGACGCGCGATCCGTAGCGGCGAACGCATCCGGATCGAACGCGGCAGCTTCACGCTGCGCGCGCTGCCCGCAACGCCCTGAGCCCCCTCACTTGCGCCAGAAGGCCGGCGTCAATACGACGAGCAGCGTGAAGATCTCCAGCCGGCCGAGCAGCATCGCGAAGATGCAGACCCAGGTCTGGAAATCTCCGAGGACAGCGAAAGTCGTCGCCGGGCCGACCAGCCCGAGGCCGGGGCCGGTGTTGTTGATGCTGGCGACCACGGCGCTGAACGCGGTGACGATGTCCAGCCCGGTGAAGGCAAGCAACAGGGTCAGCGACACGATGCTGACCATGTAGATGAAACCGAAGGCGAGCACCGCGAACAGCACCGGCTGCGGCGCGACCTGCCCGCCCAGCCGGACGTGGTAAACCGCGGCCGGATGCATCGCCCGGACCAGTTCGCGGTAGACCTGCTTGTACAGCAGCAATGCGCGCATCATCTTGATGCCGCCACCGGTCGAACCGGCACTGGTCGCGAAACTGCACAGGAACAGCATCCAGAGCCCGGCGAACAACGGCCACTGGCCGTAGTCGGTCGTCGAATACCCGGTCGTCGTAGCCACCGATATCACGTGGAACAGCGCACTGCGGAAGGCGTGGTCCATGTCGTCATAGACGCCGTCCTTCCAGATGTAATGGGCAATGGCCAGCGCACTCAGCGTCAGGATGCCGACGAACCACGCGGCTTCCGCATCGCGCACGTAGGCGCGCAGCGAACGCCCGGTCAGCGCCAGGAAATGAGTCGCGTAATTGATCCCGGAAAAGAGCATGAAGACGATGGCGATCAGTTCGATGCTGGCCGATCCAAAATGGCCGAAACTGGCGTCGTGGGTGGAAAAGCCGCCCAGCGACACGGTCGAGAAGGTATGGCAGACGGCATCGAACCAGCTCATGCCGGCCCAGCGGTAGGCCAGCGTACAGGCGATCGTGATGCCGACATAGACCAGCCACAGGCCCTTCGCCGTTTCGGCGACGCGCGGCGTCATCCTGGCATCCTTCATCGGCCCCGGAATCTCGGCCATCAGCATCTGGCGGCCGCCGATGCCGAGCAGCGGCAGGATCGCGACGGCCAGCACGATCAGGCCCATGCCGCCGAACCACATCGTCAGGTGGCGCCACAGGTTGATCGACATCGGCAGGCTGTCGAGCCCGGACAACACGGTCGCGCCGGTGGCGGTCAGGCCGGAGACCGCCTCGAAGTAGGCGTCGGTATGCGTCAGCCCGAGCTGCAGCATGTAAGGCAAGGCGGCAAAGGCCGGCAGCACCGTCCAGACCAGTACGACGAGCAGGAAGCCGTCGCGGATGTTCAGTTCGCGCTTGCAGCGCCGGTAGCGGTACCACAGGAAGGTGCCGGACAGCAGGGTCAGGCCGAAGGTCTCGTCGTAGGCGGCCTGCGCGCCGTCGTCGACGGCGTAGGACAGGATCAGCGGCGCCAGCAGGGTCAGGCTGAACAGCATGATCACCATGCCCAGCGCGCGATAGACGGGTGCGAAGCGGGTCACGGTCGACGTCCTACAGGAAGTGGAAACCGACCTGGAACAGCTTCTCGACCTTCCTGACCAGCTTCTTGCGCGTGCAGAAGATGATCACGTGGTCCTCCGGCTCGATCACCGTGTCGTGGTGCGCGATGACGACCTCGCCGCGGCGGGTGATCGACGTCCAGTCGTCGGTCTGGCCGACGATCACCGTCTGGTCGAAGTTGCGCACGATGGCGGCGACGGTGACGCCGTGCGGCCAGTCGATCTGGTCGATGCGCCGGCCGACCACCTGGGACGTCCGCGCGTCACCGTGGGCGACGATCTCCAGCGCCTCGGCTGCGCCGCGGCGCAGCGAATGGACCTCGGCGACGTCGCCCTGGCGGACGTACGCGAGCAGCGTGCCGATCGACACCTGGGCCGGCGAAATGCCGATGTCGATCGGGCCGCCCTCGATCATCTCGGCATAGGCCCGGCGGTTGATCAGCGCGACGACGCGCTTGCAGCCCAGGCGCTTGGCCAGGCTGCCGGACATGATGTTGTCCTCGTCGTCGTTGGTCACCGCGAGGAACAGGTCCATCTCGGCGATGTTCTCCTGCTCCAGCAGTTCCTCGTCGGTCGCGTCGCCGTGCAGCACCAGCGTGTCGTCCAGTTCGCCGGCCAGCAGTTCGGCGCGCTCCCGGCGGCCCTCGATCAGCTTGACCTCGTAACGCTTTTCCAGCGTCTTGGCGAGGCGCAGACCGATGTTGCCGCCGCCGGCGATCATGATCCGCTCGACCGGCTGGGTCATGCGCCGCAACTGGCGCAGCACCGGCCGGATATGTTCGGCGGCGGCGAGCAGGAAGACCTCGTCGCCGGCCTCGATGACCGTGTCGCCTTCCGGGAAGACCGGCTGGTCGCGCCGGAAGATCGCGGCGATCCGGGCGTCCATCTCGGGCGGCAGGTGTTCGCGCATCTGGTTGAGCGGCTGGCCGACCAGCAGCCCGCCGTCGTAGGCGCGCACGGCGACCAGGCTGACCCGGTGGTTGGCGAAATTGAGCACCTGCAGCGCTTCCGGAAACTCGATCAGGCGCCGGATGTAGTCGGTGATGACCTGTTCCGGGCACAGCGCGAAGTCGACCGCGAAATTGTCGTTGGCCAGCAGGTCGGCGTCCTCGAGGAAATCGCGCGAGCGCAGCCGGGCGATCCGGGTCGGCACGTTGAACACGCTGTGCGCCAGCTTGCAGGCGACCAGGTTGGACTGGTCGCTCTGCGTTACCGCGATGATCATGTCGGCATCGTCGGCCCCGGCCTGGCGCAGCACCGACGGCGTCGCCGCGTTGCCGGCGACGGTGCGCAGGTCCAGCCGGTCCTGCAGCTGGGCCAGCCGCTGCGGATCGTAATCGACGACGGTGATGTCGTTTTCCTCGGAGACCAGCCCCTCGGCGACGCTGGCGCCGACCTGGCCGGCGCCCAGAATGATCACCTTCATGTTTCCCCCTCCCCGGTCCGGCCGGGCTTATTCTTCGTGGCGCTTGGCCAGCCTGACGTCGAGCTGCTTCAGCTTGCGGTACAGATGCGTGCGCTCCAGACCGGAACGCTCGGCCAGCCGCGTCATGTTGCCGCCCTCGAGGCGCAGGTGGTGCTCGAAATACAGCTTCTCGAAGGCATCGCGCGCCTCGCGCAACGGCAGCTCGAACAGCGGCAGCAACGCGCCCTGCTCCGGCGCCGCCTCGCCTTCGCCGGGCGCGACGCGGGTGACGTCCTCGGCGCTGATCTCCTCTTCCAGCGAGGTCAGCCCGAGGTTGCGGACCAGCGCGTACAGCTGGTTCCAGCAGGCTTCGGACGGATGGTTCCAGGGCAGCGTGCGCAGGGCGTTCAGCGCACCGGTCGAGAAGCGCCGGGCCGGCACCTCGCCGCGCTCGACGAAATTGCTGAGCAGCAGGCCGGCGATCTCCGGCAGTTCGTCGGCATGGCCGCACAACGACGGCAGGCCGAGCCAGACCTCGCCCAGGCGATGGATCAGCTTGGCGTCCCAGCCGGCCTCGGCGAGCGTCGAGAGCGGCGTCGCGGTCGCCGCGAACAACTGCAGATTGAGCTTTTCCAGGCGGTCGACCGCGAACGCGAGGTTCATCTGCTGCATCTTGCCGAGCGCCGCGAGGTCGGGCACGAACAGGATGCCGCCGTTCAGCTTCTCGAGCATTTCCTGGGTCAGCGCGCTGGCCACGCCGGACAGGTCCAGCCACGGCGCGCGCGGCGGCTGCAGCGTGCGGGCGCAGATCTCGGCCATGCCGCCGGTCGCCCCCTTGAGCAGCAGCAGCGGCGACTTGGCCGCCGCCTGCTCGAGCCGGCGCTTGAATTCGCGGACAAAGGCCGAGCGCGCGAAGGCTTCCAGCGTCAGCGGCGGCCGCTGCAGCGGCGCGTCGTGCTTGAGCGCCTTCTGCACCGTCGACAGCAGCTTCTGCAGCGCGATCGGCTTCTCGAGGAAATCGAAGGCGCCGAAGCGGGTCGCCTCGACCGCGGTGTCGATCGTGCCGTGACCGGACATCATGACCACCGGCATGTTCAGGTGGCCGCCGGCGTGCCATTCCTTGAGCAGCGAGATGCCGTCGGTGTCGGGCATCCAGATGTCGAGCAGCACCAGGTCGGGGCGCAGTTCGCCGCGGATGCGGCGGGCGGCGGCGGCATTTTCGGCGAGCCGGACGTCGTATCCCTCGTCGATCAGGATTTCCGACAGCAGTTCGCGGATGCCGACTTCGTCATCAACGACCAGAATGATTGCCATGCTTGGCTTCCTCCTCCTTGACCAGGGGCAGGCGGATGTCGATCCGCGCGCCGCCCTCCGGCGCATTGCTGATTTCGATCGTTCCCAGGTGTTCCTCGACGATCTTCTTGACGATGGGCAGACCAAGCCCGGTACCGCGCGCCTTGGTGGTGACATAGGGCTCGAAGATGCGCGGCAGCAGCTCGGGCGGGAAACCCGGACCGTTATCGGTGATGACCAGCCGGGCGAAACGGCCACCGACCGCGGTGCGGATCGCGATCCGCGCATCCGGCCGGCCCTCGAGCGCATCTTCCGAGTTGCGCAGCAGGTTGTGGATGATCTGCCGGATCTGCGTTGCGTCGCCGAGCACCGGCGGCAGTTCGGGCGCCAGCTCGGGGGCGATGGCGACCGACGAGCTTTCGTACAGGCCGAGCACTTCGCCGATCAGGCCGTTGAGGTCGAGCGGCGCAACTTCCGGAGCCGGCATCCGCGCATAGTCGCGGAAATCGTCGACCATGCGCTTCATTGCCTGGACCTGCCGGATGATGGTCTGCGTGCCGCGCTGCAGCATCTCGGCGTCGCCGTTACCCAGCTTGTCGGCCAGCTTGAACTGCAGGCGCTCGGCCGACAGCTGGATCGGCGTCAGCGGGTTCTTGATCTCGTGCGCCAGGCGGCGGGCCACCTCGCCCCACGCGGCGCTGCGCTGGGCGGCGATCAGACGGGTCACGTCGTCGAACACGACGACGTCGCCGCCGCCGGACGCCGACGGCAGCCTGGAACCGCGCAG
Source organism: Dechloromonas sp. (assembly GCA_028687035.1). GTDB lineage: Bacteria > Pseudomonadota > Gammaproteobacteria > Burkholderiales > Rhodocyclaceae > Azonexus. Next base: position 57,860 of record JAQUAX010000004.1, read on the forward strand.
CAGCAGCACCTGCGGCATGCCGTTCGGGCGCTCCAGTTCGAGCTGGGACTGCCACTCGGCTTCCTCGCCGTCGGCGAAATGGCCGCGGATGAATTCGCCCAGCGCGTGCTGGCGCGGCCATTCATCGACGGCGGCGCCGACCAGCCCGGCGAAATCGTCGTCGAGGATGGTCAGCGCCCCCTCGTTGACGGTACGCAGCACGAAGCGGCGATCGAAAACCAGCACGCCGGTCGACAGGTTGGCCAGGATGGATTCGAGATAGCCGCGCGCCGCCTCCAGCTCGGCCCGGTGGCGCTCGGTCTCGCGGCGGGCGTCGTCGAGCTGGCGGGTCATCCGGTTGAACGACTGGGTCAGCACGCCGAGCTCGTCGCCGCTGTAAACCGCCTGGCGCGGCGAGAAGTCGCCCTGGGCGACGGCCTGCGTGCCCTCGGCCAGGATGTACAGCGGCGCCGCCAGCCGGCGCGCCATCAGGTAGGCCAGCGCGAAGGCCGAGAACAGCGCGACGAGCACGGTCAGCGTCAGCGTCAGCGCGTAGATCCGGGTCAGCCCGGTGCGCGCCAGCTGCAGTTCCTGGTAGTCGCGATAGACGTCCTGCACCGCCTCGGCGTCGTGCGCCAGCGTCGCCGGCACGTCCTCGATGACCTGCAGGATGCGCGGCTCCTCGAACACCGCGAGCCCCGGCACCGGGACCAGCACGCGCAGCGACAGCGCGCTGCCCTCGCCCTCGATGCTGCTGACGCCGCGCGTGTTGCGCGCCTGCTTGAGCAACGCCGGACCGGGCAGGTCGGGCAGGCCGAGTTCGCTGGTCGCGCTGGACAGCAGCTGGCCGCCGACCGAGAACAGCGCCGCCGACTGCAGCCCCTTGTCCTCGCGCAAGCGGAGCAGCGCCGAGCGGCGCGACGATTCCTGGATGTCCGACAGTTCCAGCGCGACCTCGCGCGCCTTGCCGGTCAGCTCCTGCAGCCGCGAATCGAGCGCCGAGCGGCCGAGCTGCAGGCCGGATTCCAGCGCCTTCTCGACGCGGACGTCGAACCAGCTCTCGATCGAGCGGGTCACGAACTGCACCGACACGCCATAGACCAGCGCGCCGGGCAGCACCGCGATGACGCCGAACATCAGCATCAGGCGCAGCTTGAGCCGGGAACCGAAGACCTGGGCCTGGTAGTCGCGCCACAACGAGCGCAGCTGCCAGCCGACCAGCGCCAGCATGGCGACCGCCAGCACGACGTTCAGCGCGATCAGCAGCGGGTAGTTCTGCGAGAAGAACACCGTGTCGGCTGCCGTCGACATCAGCAGCAGGAACCACAGGATGCCCCCGATCGCGGCGATCAGAGCTCCGCCGGCGGCGACGAAGCGCTTCATCTGGCCTCCGCGGTCGGCAGCGGCGGCAGGCTCAGCTGCCAGGTCTTCCAGTCGGAAGCCAGGCGCCAGTCCCGGTTGCCCAGCGCGTTGATCTGGAAGGGCCGCGGCAGCTGGGTCAGGTCGAGCTGGATGCGCAGCGCCGCCTGGTAGTTCTCACCGGGACGCACCGCGCGCTCGCGGCGCTCGACGACCTCCCAGTTGCGCAGCCGGGACAGCACGGCCAGCGCCTCGCCCAGCGTCGCGAAGGTCTGGTGCAGTCCGCCGCCGCTCGACAGCCGGTACTGCCGGGTCAGCGCGTGGTAGGACAGGCTGTAGGTCTGGCTGCGGCTGACCAGCTTCTCGTCGAGCCAGTACCAGCGCGAGCGCGTCATCTCGAACTCGACGACGAAATAGAGCACGACGCCGCGCGCCACCGCCTCCTCGAGGCGCGGGCTCAGCTCGAACTGGAAATCGGCCGACAGCACGTAACCGTCCTCCGCCGCGCCGAGCTGCGGGTTGGCGATGTCGATTTCCGCGGTCCACGCGACCGCCGGCAGGAAAACCAGCCAGAACAGCCAGGCGCGCAGGCGCTCAGGCACGCTTTTCGAGAAGGCAGTAGAAGAAACCATCGTGTTCGGCAGTGGGGAGCAGCTGTTCCTCGCTGCAACGGCGGGCGTCCTCCCGGCGGGCCAGGAAGCGCGCGATCTGTCCGGCATTTTCCCGGGGGAAGACGGAACAGGTGGCGTACAGCAGTTGACCGCCGGGGCGGACGACCTGCCACAGCGCATCGAGAATCCGCGACTGGGCCAGCGCGAAGCTCTCGATGTCGGCCTCGCGGCGCAGCCACTTGGCGTCCGGATTGCGGCGGACGACGCCGCTCGCCGTGCACGGCACGTCGGCCAGCACCGCGTCGAACGGACGGCCGTCCCACCAGCTGGCCAGCTTCGCGCAATCGGCGGCGCGCACCGTGGCGGACAGACCGAGGCGCGCCAGGTTTTCCTCGACGCGCCGGCAGCGCGCCGGCTTCAGGTCGAGCGCCAGCAGGTCGAGGTCGGCGTTTTCCAGCAGGTGGGCCGTCTTGCCGCCGGGCGCCGCGCAGGCGTCGAGCACGCGGCTGCCGGGCGCCGGGTCGAGCAGTTCGGCGGCGCGCTGGGCGCCCGGGTCCTGCACCGAGACCAGGCCGTCGGCGAAACCCGGCAGGCGCTCGACCGGCAGCGGCCGCTCGAGCGCCAGGCCGGCCGCGCCGACCGGCGTCGCGGCGATGCCCGCTTCGATCAGGCGCTGCAGGTAGGCGTCGCGGCCGATGCGCCGCCGGTTGACGCGCAGGGCCATCGGCGGCGGCAGGTTGCCGGCGGCGACGATCGCCGGCCAGGCATCGGGCCAGGCGGCCTGCAGTTCGGCCAGCCACCAGGCCGGGTGCTGCGCGGCGACCGCCGGCGCATCCGCCGCCGCGGCCGCCAGTTCGGACTGGCGGCGCAGGAAGTTGCGCAGCACGGCATTGACCAGGCCGCGGCAGCGTCCGCCGGCCAGTTCGCCGGCTGCGGCGACCGCCTGGTCGACAACAGTGTGGGCGGTTTCCGGCCGGCTTTCCAGGCGGTGCAGCGCGACCAGCAGCAGCGCGTGCACGTCGGCGTCGGCCAGCGGCTTCTGCAGCAGGCGGTCGAGGAAGAAGTCGCCGCGCCCGCAGGCGCGCAAGCTGCCATAGACGAAATCCTGCACGGCCGGACGGGCGATGGCGGGAACCCGGGCGAGCAGGCCGTCGGCCAGGCTCTGGCCGGCGGTCACGGCGGCGACCACGTGCGCTGCCTGCAGCAGCGAGTAGGCCAGCGAATCGGAGGGCAATCTGGACATAGAGGCCGATTATCCCAGAGAAGCGCCGCCGAACGCCGCTTTCCGCAACGCGGCATAATGCGCCGATGCGCCACCTGCTGCTTCCCCTGCTCCTCGCCCTCGCCGCCCCGCTGCCCGCCGAAGCCTGGAATGCGGCCGGCCACCGGCTGAGCGCCGCGGTCGCCTGGGCGGAAATGTCGCCGGCGACACGCGACTGGGTCGCAGCCGCGCTCGCCCGCCATCCCGCGCACCCACGCTGGCAGGACAAGGCCCGGCCGGGCGAGCCGATGGACATCCTGGCCGAAGCCTCCACCTGGGCCGACAGCATCCGCAACGACCCGGACATCCCGGATGCCGACAAGCACAGGCGCTGGCACTACGTCGATTTCGACGCCCGGGGACGCGTCGCCGCCGGCGAACTGGACCGCCAGGTCGAGCGCCTGGCCGGCCGCCTGCGGTCGACGGCCGATCCCGAGGAAATTTCGCGTTCCCTGCCCTGGCTCGTCCATCTGGTCGGCGACCTGCACCAGCCGCTGCACGTCGGCCGCCACGACGACCGCGGCGGCAACGCGTTGCAGATCGAGAACCCGTACAACCGCCGCCGCCCCTTCAGCAGCCTGCACGCCTACTGGGACGACCTGCCCGGCCCGCCGTGGCTGCGCGGCCGGCGGCTGGAGCAGAAGGCGCAGCGCCTGCGCGCCGATCACCCGGCCCCCGCCTTCGGCAAGGTCGCCGCGTGGCGCGACGAAAGCCGACAGCTGCTCGGCGAGGCCTACCCGGACGCGGTGGGCAGCCTGCTGCCGCTGGTCGACGAGGCTTTCCACCGGCGCGCCCAGGCCATTGCCGAGCGGCGCGTTGCCGAGGCCGGCTACCGGCTCGGCCGGCTGCTCGAAGCCATCCACCGCGCCCGCGTTTCACGTGGAACGCCCTAGAATGTCGGCATGAACGGCCTGCACCTGATCGCCGACCTGCACGACTGCCGCTGCCCGCCGGGCTGGCTGCTCGACGCCGCCGGCCTCGAGACCTATTGCACCGACGCCTGCCGGCGCCACGGGCTCAGCGTCGTCGGCCGGCTGTTCCACGCCTTCACCGATGCCGCCGGCCGGCCGGCCGGCGTCACCGGCGCCGTCGTGCTCGCCGAATCTCACCTCGCGGTCCATACCTGGCCCGAGCTCGGCAGCGTGACGCTCGACCTCTACGTCTGCAATTTCAGCGGCGACAACAGCGCGCGGGCGCAGGCGCTGTTCGCCGAAGTCGTCGCCCGCTTCGCGCCGCAACGGCTGGAAAAACAAGAGGTGGCGCGCGGCCACCTCGGCATTGCAGCCGGCTGATCAGCCCCAGCCGCCCATCGCGCGCAGCCGCGCGATGCGCTCGGCGGTCGGCGGGTGCGTCGAGAACAGGCCGCGCAGGCCGCCGCCGGACAGCGGATTCATGATCATCATCTGCGCCGTTTCCGGATGCGCCTCGGCCGGCCCCATCGGGATGCGGCCTTCGGCGTACATCTGGATTTTCCCCAGCGCATCGGCCAGCGCGTTCGGATCGCCGCTGATCTCGGCGCCGCCGCGGTCCGCCTCGAATTCGCGGGCCCGCGAGATGGCCATCTGGATCAGGCTGGCGGCCAGCGGCGCCAGCAGCGCGACCAGGATGCCGACCAGCGGATTGGCCGGGCGCCCCGCCTCGTCGCGGCCGCCGAACAGCATCGCGAAATTGGCCAGCGCCGAGATGGCGCCGGCCATCGTCGCCGAAATAGTCGAGATCAGGATGTCGCGGTGCGCGACGTGGGCCAGTTCGTGCGCCATCACGCCGCGGATTTCGCGCGCCGACAGCAGGCGCAGGATGCCGGTGGTCGCCGCGACCGCGGCGTGCTGCGGGTTGCGGCCGGTCGCGAAGGCGTTCGGCTGGTCCTCGTCGATCAGGTAGACGCGCGGCATCGGCAGGCCGGCCCGCTGCGCCAGTTCGCGGACCATGCCGTAGAACTGCGGCGCGCTGGCTTCATCGACCTCCTGCGCGTTGTACATCTTCAACACCATCTGGTCGGAGAACCAGTACGAGAACAGGTTCATCGCGCCGCCGAAGAGCAGCGCCAGCAGCATGCCGGACTGGCCGCCGATGGCGGCGCCGACGATGCCGAACAGCGCGGTGATCGCGGCCATCAGCATGGCCGTCTTGACCCAGTTGAACATCGCGGACCTCCTCCGGATTCAGCGGAACACGCTGTTAACTAGGTGCGCCGCCGCGATATTTCAAGCGACGGTAAAACGCTGCCCCGGCTGCAGCGCGTTACCGGCCAGGAACTGCTGCACCGGCAGGCGCTTGCCGCCGGCCTTCTGCAACTCCTCGACGGCCAGCGCGCCCTCGCCGCAGGCGACGACGATGCGCTTGCGGTCGACCGACAGGATGGTGCCGATTTCGCCGCGGCCTTCGACCGGCACGGCGCGCCACAGCTTGATGCTGACGCCGTCGAGCTGCGCCTGCGCGCCGGGCGCCGGGTTGAAGGCGCGGATGTGGCGGTCGAGCTCGGCAGCGGACTTCGTCCAGTCGATCGCCGCCTCGGCCTTGTCGATCTTGTGCGCGTAGGTGACGCCTTCGGCCGGCTGGGCCTCGGCCGGCAGCGGCAGGCGGCCGAGCGCCGCGACGATCAGCCGGCCGCCAAGCGCCGCCAGGCGGTCGTGCAGCGTCGCCGTGGTGTCCTCGGGCTGAATCGCGAAAGCCTCGCGCAGCAGCACCGGGCCGGTGTCGAGCCCGGCTTCCATCTGCATGATGCAGACGCCGGTCTCGGCGTCGCCGGCGAGCAGCGCGCGCTGGATCGGCGCGGCGCCGCGCCAGCGCGGCAGCAGCGACGCGTGGATATTCAGGCAGCCGAAACGCGGCTGGTCGAGCACCGCCTGCGGCAGGATCAGCCCGTAGGCGGCGACCACCATGGCGTCGGCGCCGGTCGCGGCGAGCTTCGCCTGCGCGTCGGCGTCCTTCAGCGTCAGCGGCTGGAAAACCTCGATGCCGTGCTCGAGCGCCAGCTTCTTGACCGGCGACGGCTGCAGCGCCATGCCGCGTCCGGCCGGCCGGTCCGGCTGGGTCAGCACCAGCGCGACCTCGTGGCCGGCGGCGAGGATGGCCGCCAGCGCCTGCGCCGCGAATTCCGGCGTACCCGCAAAAATCAGCTTCATGCGGTGACCCGCGCCTGCTTGGCCAGCTTGTTGCGGATCCGGGTCTGCTTCAGCTGCGACAGGTGGTCGACGAAGACGTGGCCGTCGAGGTGGTCGATCTCGTGCTGGATGCACACCGCGAGCAATCCCTCGGCCTCGAGCACCTGTTCCTTGCCGTCGAGGTCGAGATAGCGGACGGTGACCCGCTCGGCCCGCTCGACCTTGTCGTAGATGCCGGGCACCGACAGGCAGCCCTCCTCGCCGAGCTGCGAACCGGCGCAGCGCTCGACGACCGGGTTGATGAAGACGCGCAGCTGGCTCTTGTCTTCCGAAGTGTCGATGACGACGAGCCGCTTATGGACATCGACCTGGGTCGCGGCCAGGCCGATGCCCGGCGCCTCGTACATGGTTTCGGCCATGTCGGCGGCCAGCCGGCGGATGCCCGCGTCAATTTTCAGGACCGGCGCGGCGACCTTTTTCAGGCGGGGATCCGGGTAACGCAGAATGGGTAGAAGAGCCATATCGGGAGGGGAATGAAAGCTTGCCTGCTTAGGATATTACGTGCAGAATCTAAAGCACTTTTAGAACTATTGAACGCAAATCGCCGCTGTAAGACAGCATCGACAAAGCCGCGTTCCACCGGCACGTGAGGTTACGATTATGGTTCGCATTATATCCGCGCTGATCCTGGCCGTAACGGCCGCCTGTGCCAACGCGGCCGAGCCCCTGACGCTCGTCGACAACCCGCCGGACCGCCACGTCGTCGTCAAGGGCGACACGCTGTGGGGCATCTCCGGCAAGTTCCTGAAGCAACCCTGGCGCTGGCCGGAAATCTGGCGCATGAACCGCGACCAGATCAAGAATCCTCACCTGATCTACCCGGGCGACGTCATCGTGCTCGACCTGTCCGGCGGCGACCCGCGCCTGAAGATCGCCCGCCCGGTCGGCGACGGCCGGCTGCAGCCGCAGGTCTACAGCCAGCCGGTCCAGCAGGTGGTCCCGAGCATCCCGCCCAACGTCATCGAGCCCTTCACGTCGCAACCGCTGATCGTCGAGGACAAGCAGCTGGACGCGGCGATCCGCATCGTCGCGATGCCGGAAGACCGCATGCTGATCGGCAGCGGCGACAATTTCTACGTGACCGGCATCCCGGACGCCAGCGTCGAGCAGTGGCAGGTGTTCCGCCCGGGCAAGCCGCTGAAGGACCCGGCCACCGGCGAAACCATCGCCCACGAGGCCTTCTTCCTGGGCAACGCCCGCCTGGTCAAGCCGGGCGAGCCGGCGACGCTGCGCGTCACGCACGCCAAGGAAGAAATGAACCGCGGCGACTACCTGATGCCGGCCCCGGCGCCGCAGATCATCGCCTACGCGCCGCACCGTCCGGACAGTGAAATCACCGCCCGCGTCGTGTCGATCTACGGCGGCCTCAACGAGGGCGGCGCCGCATCGGTCGTCGCGCTGAACCGCGGCAAGGAAGACGGGCTGGAAATCGGCCACGTGCTGGCGCTGTTCCGCAACGCCGTGTCGCAGGGCTTCGACGACGACGGCCGCCGCGTGACGACGGCCCTGCCCGAAGAACGCTACGCGCTGGTCTTCGTGTTCCGCGTGTTCAACAAGATCGCCTATGCGCTGGTCGTCGAATCGTCGCGCTCGGTGATCGTCGGGGACGCTGCACGCAACCCGTGAGCGACGACCTGGCCGCCTGGCTGCGGCTGACCCTGGTTCCCGGCATCGGCGGCGAGACGCAAAGAAAGCTTCTCGCCGCTTTCGGTTTACCGTCGGCGATCTTCGCGGCCGGCCGGCTGGCCGTACGTTCGGTGGCCGGCGACCGGGCCGACGCGCTGTTCGATTTCGCCGCCGGCGAGGCCGTCGACCGCGGACTGGCCTGGGCAGCCGAAGACTCGCACCACATCGTCACGCTGGCCGACCCGGACTACCCGCCCGCACTGCTCGGCATCGCCGATCCGCCGGTACTGCTCTACGTACGCGGCGATCCGGCGCTGCTTTCCAGGCCGTCGCTGGCCATCGTCGGCAGCCGCAACGCGACGCCGCAGGGCCGGCGCACCGCCGCCGATTTCGCCCGGACGCTGGCCGAGGCCGGACTGGCCATCGTCAGCGGGCTGGCCCTCGGCATCGACGCCGCGGCCCATCGCGGCGCACTCGACGCCGGCGGCGCGACGATCGCCGTCATCGGCACCGGCGCCGACCGTCTCTACCCGGCGCGCAACCGCGATCTGGCGCTGGAAATCGCCGGGCACGGCGCCATCGTGTCCGAATTCCCGCTCGGCACACCGGCCGTCGCCCACAATTTCCCGCGCCGCAACCGCATCATTTCCGGACTGGCGCGCGGCGTGCTGGTCGTCGAGGCGGCGCCGGAAAGCGGCTCGCTGATCACCGCCCGGCTGGCCGGCGAACAGGGGCGCGAGGTGTTCGCGATCCCGGGATCGATCCACTCGCCGCTGGCGCGCGGCTGCCACCGGCTGATCCGCGACGGCGCCAAGCTGGTCGAAACGGCCCGCGACGTGCTGGAGGAACTCGGCCAGGCGGCGCCGGCGGCCCACCCCGTCGCCGCTGCGGCCACGCCGTCCGAGCCGCCGCTGCTCGCAGCGCTCGGCCACGCCCCCTGCAGCTTCGACGAGCTGGTCGAACGCACCGGCATGGCCCCGGAAAACCTGCTCGCCGCGCTGCTCGAACTCGAACTGGCGGGACGCCTCGCCCTCCTGCCCGGCAACCGCTACCAGCGGCTCGACTGAACGGCCGGCCGACAAGCACGGCTTGCAAGCCGCTCACCCGGCACTTATCATCCCCCGGCACCCTACAGGCCAAATACATGACCAAGAAGCTGATCATTGCCGAAAAACCCTCCGTCGCCGCCGACATCGCGAAGGCGCTGGGCGGTTTTACCAAGCACGACGACTATTTCGAGAGCGAGCATTTCGTTCTGTCGTCGGCCGTCGGCCACCTGCTCGAACTGGCCTGTCCGGAGGAATTCGAGATCAAGCGCGGCAAATGGTCCTTCGCCCACCTGCCGGTGATCCCGCCGCATTTCGCGCTGTCCCCGATCGAAAAGACCCAGGCCCGCCTGAAGGTGCTGACCAAGCTGATCAAGCGCAAGGACGTTTCCGGCCTGGTGAACGCCTGCGACGCGGGGCGCGAGGGTGAGCTGATCTTCAATTACATCGCGCAGCACACCAAGTCCGGCAAGCCGGTGCAGCGCCTGTGGCTGCAGTCGATGACGCCGCAGGCGATCCGCGACGGCTTCTCGCGCCTGCGCAGCGGCCACGAGATGCAGGGCCTGGCCGACGCCGCCGTCTGCCGCTCGGAATCCGACTGGCTGGTCGGCATCAACGGCACGCGGGCGATGACCGCGTTCAACTCGAAGACCGGCGGCTTCCACCTGACCACGGTCGGCCGCGTGCAGACGCCGACGCTGGCCATCGTCGTCGAACGCGAAAAGAAGATCCGCGACTTCAAGCCGCGCGACTACTGGGAAGTCGAGGCCGAATTCGCCGCCCGCGCCGGCAACTACGCCGGCAAGTGGTTCGACGAGGCGTTCAAGGGCAAGCAGGACGACGAGCACGCCCGTGCCGACCGCCTGTGGGAAGAACAACGTGCCGAGGCGATCAAGGCCGCCACGTCGGGCAAGCCGGGCATCGTCACCGAGGAGGCCAAACCGGAAACCCGGATGTCGCCGCTGCTCTTCGACCTGACCAGCCTGCAGCGCGAGGCCAACGCCCGCTTCGGCTTCTCGGCCAAGACGACGCTCGGCCTGGCCCAGGCGCTGTACGAAAAGCACAAGGTGCTGACCTACCCGCGGACCGATTCGCGCTGCCTGCCCGAGGACTATCTCGGCACGGTCAAGGCGACGCTCAGCATGCTGACCGGCGAAGGCGCCGGCAAGGGCCACGACGAGGTGCTGCTCGCCCGCTACGCACCGTTCGCGCACCAGATCCTGGCCCGCAACTGGCTGATTCCGAACAAGCGCATCTTCAACAACGCGAAGATCAGCGACCACTTCGCGATCATCCCGACGACGCAGGCGCCCAAGCACCTCAACGAAGCCGAGCAGAAGCTGTACGACTTCGTCGTCAAGCGCTTCCTGTCGGTCTTCTTCCCGGCCGCCGAATACCTGGTGACGACGCGGATCACGCGCGTCGAGGGCCACCCGTTCAAGACCGAGGGCAAGGTGCTGGTCAATCCGGGCTGGCTGGCCGTGCATGGCAAGGAAGGCCAGTCGGGCGACGAGGGCAACCTGGTCGCGGTCGACAAGGACGAAAAGGTCAAAACCGAGGAAGTCACGGTCAAGGCCAGCGAAACCAAGCCGCCGCCGCGCTACTCGGAAGCCACGCTGCTGTCGGCGATGGAAGGCGCCGGCAAGATGGTCGACGACGAGGAACTGAAGGCGGCGATGGCCGGCCGCGGCCTCGGCACGCCGGCGACGCGCGCCCAGATCATCGAAAACCTGATCGGCGAGCAGTACATGCTGCGCGAAGGCCGCGAACTGATCCCGACCGCCAAGGCCTTCTCGCTGATGACGCTGCTGAACGGCCTCGGCATCAACGAACTGACCCAGCCGGAACTGACCGGCGACTGGGAATGGAAGCTCGGCCGCATCGAGAAGGGCGAATTCACGCGCGACGAATTCATGCGCGAGATCGCCGAGATGACGCGCCACATGGTCGAGCGCGCCAAGAGCTACGAAGCCGACACCATTCCGGGCGATTTCGGCGTGTTGACCGCGCCCTGCCCGAAATGCGGCGGCCAGATCCGCGAGACCTACAAGAAGTTCCAGTGCGGGAGCTGCGACTACGCGCTGTGGAAAATCGTCGCCGGCCGCCAGTACGAACCGGCCGAGATCGAGACGCTGCTGACCGAGAAGCACGTCGGCCCGCTGACCGGCTTCCGCAACAAGATGGGCCGCAGCTTCGCCGCGGCGATCAGGCTCAACGACGACTTCCTGCCGGAATTCGACTTCGGCCAGGACCGGGCCGGCGACGACGCCGATGCCGAACCGGTCGATTTCTCCGGCCAGGACAGCCTGGGCAAGTGCCCGAAGTGCAGCGCCGGCGTCTACGACCACGGCACGTCCTACGTCTGCGAAAAGTCGGTCGGCCCCGGCAAGACCTGCGACTTCCGCTCCGGCAAGATCATCCTGCAGCAGCCGGTCGACCCCGCGCAGATGCGGAAAATGCTGGAAACCGGCAAGACCGAACTGCTCAAGGAATTCGTGTCGAACCGCACCAAGCGCAAGTTCTCGGCCTACCTGGTCGTCCAGGACGGCAAGGTCGGCTTCGAGTTCGAGAAAAAGGCGCCGGCCAAGAAGCCGGCCGCGAAGAAGAAGGCCGCCGAGGCCTGATCCCGCAGTCTCAGGCCGGCGGCGCCGCGAGCGCCGCCAGTTCGCGTTCGGCCAGCCGGCGCAGCTGCGGATCGGCAAACCAGTGGGCGCTGGCCACCGCCTCGTCCGCGTAGCCCCGCTGCGGCTTGTACGCGGCGGTCAGCCCGGCATCGACGTATTTCAGGCCGTTTTCGAGCGCGAACTCGATCGGCCGGTGGCAATTCAGCTCGAAGCACAGCCCGGGACGTTCATCGAAGGCACTCCAGGTGCGCAGCACCAGCGCGTCGCCGGCGACGATCCAGAAGGCTCCCGCGATGTAGCGGCCGCCGTCGAAGGCGGCGAGCAGGCGAACCGCCTGCGGCATTTCCTCGACCAGGCAGCGCAAGGTCTCCGGCGGCAGCCACGGCCGGTTGCCGAAGCGCAGGCAGACCCGCTGGTGGCCGGCGTAATAGGCGTCGAGCAGGCGCTGGGAAATCCTGTCGCCGGGAATCAGCCGGATATCCAGGCCGAGTTCGACGAACAGGCGCCGCTCGCGCCGGATCGTGTAGCGCTTGCGGTGCGGCAGCGTGCCCAGCCAGGCCGCGAAATCCGCGCAGCCCGGGTTGCGCCAGAAGGCATGCAGCTCGTGGCTGAGCAGCCAGCCGTCCCCGCCGAGCTGTGCGGCGAGCTCCGCATCGATGTGCATCAGGTTCATGCCGGGGCGCCCGTAGCGCTGCACGGCCAGGCGTTTCAATCCCTGAATCAGCAGCACGCGCAGGGTCTCGCGCGGCGCGCCCGGCCGCACCAGCAGCTTCGGGCCGCGCACCGCGTACAGCGGCAGGCCGACCTGGAATTTGGGCCACGCGAAGCAGCCCTCGGCGATTCCCGCCTTCAGCCAGCGATGTTCCGGCCCGTACTCGGCGAGGGTGCCCGCGCGCAGCATCGCCGGCGCGCCGGCGAGCAGCGCGCCCTGCGCATCGCGAACCTGGACGTACTGCGGCTGGATGCGGCGTCCGGGGCCGACCGCGCCGCTGCGCTCGAGCGCCCGGAAAAAGGCATGACTGACCAGCGCGTCGCCGCCGGCGCAGGCGTCCCACCCGGCCGCATCGATTTCATCGATCGACCCGGCGATGGCCAGCTGCAGCATCGCCGGTCGGAATCAGCGCAGCGGCGCCGTGCCGGGCAGCCGGCAGGAGAGCAGCGCGGCGCGTACCGCGTCGATCGCCTGCGGCCGCGGGAAGGTCACCCGCCAGACCAGGCCGACCGTACGCGACGGCGACTTGCCGGCAAAGGGCAGCACCTTGACCATCGGTTCCTTGTCGATCAGCGGATCGGCCGCGGTGCTCGGCATCACGGCGACGCCGGCGCCGCTCGCCACCATGTAGCGGATGGTTTCCAGCGAACTGCCTTCCAGCGAATGGTCGAGCGCCTCCGGCGCCGACAGCCGCGGGCAGGATTCCAGCACCTGGTCGCGGAAGCAGTTGCCGTGGCCGAGCAGCAGCAGGTTCTGGCCGTCCAGCTCGTCGGCGCCGACGGCGTCGCGCGCGCTCCACGGATGGGCGGCCGGCACGACGACGCGGAAGGCCTCGTCGTAGACCGGCTGGGCGACCAGGCCGGGTTCGGCGAACGGCAGCGCGATGACGATGACGTCGAGTTCGCCGGATTTCAGCGCCGGAATCAGGTTGCCGGTGAAATCTTCCTTCAGGAACAGCGGCATGTTCGGCGCCTGCCGGCTGAGCGCGGGAATCAGCTGCGGCAGCAGGTAGGGCGCGATGGTGTAGATGATGCCGACGCGCAGCTGGCCGCTCAGCGGGTCGCCGGTCGCCTCGGCGATTTCGTCGAGCTTGACCGCTTCCTCGAGCACGCGCTTGGCCTGGGCGACGATGCGCTCGCCGAGCGCCGTGATGCGCACCTCGCTGGCGGTGCGCTCGAACAGCGCGGCGCCGATCTGGCCCTCGACCTTCTTCAGCGCGACCGACAGCGTCGGCTGGCTGACGTGGCAGGCCTCGGCGGCCTTGCCGAAATGGCGCTCGCGGGCCAGCGCCACGATGTAGCGCATCTCGGTCAGCGTCATGCGGATTTGACCAGTTTTTCGAGGTCCACCGCGGACAGCCAGCGCCATTCGCCCGGCTTCAGGTCGTCCGGCAGCGTCAGGCTGCCGATCGACTCGCGGTGCAGCGCCTCGACCCGGTTGCCGACGGCGGCGAGCATGCGCTTGACCTGGTGGTACTTGCCCTCGGTCAGCGTCAGGCGCAGGTGGAGGGGATCGACGATCTCGGCGGCGGCCGCGGCGATCGGCTCCGGCTCGTCGTTGAGCAGCACGCCGGCGAGCAGCTGCTCGACCTGGGCAGCGTCGAGCGGATGCTTGACGGTCGCCAGATAGACCTTGGGCACCTTGCGCTTGCCCGACGACAGCACGTGGTTCAGCTGGCCGTCGTCGGTGATCAGCAGCAGGCCGGTGGTGTCCTCGTCGAGCCGGCCGATCGGCTGCACGCCGCGCACGCGCAGCGGCGGCGGCAGCAGTTCGAGCACGCCGAGATGGTGCTGCGGCCGGCGCGAGCACTCGTAGCCGGACGGCTTGTTGAGGATCAGCGTCGCGAATTCGGCGTACGGCCATTCGGTGCCGTCGACGGAAAAGACCAGCTGGTCGGTATCGATGTCGGCGTAGGGATCGTCGCAGATCTCGCCGTTGACCGCGACGCGTTCGTTGCGGATCAGGGCCCGGCAGCCCTTGCGGGTGCCGAAGCCGTGCTTCTGGAGGAGGCGTTCGAGTTGCATGGCGGGGATGCTACCATCGCGCCATGAATTTCGAACACCTGATCGCCATCAACGATCCCGGCAATCCGCTGATCCCGCCGCTGTCCCGCGAACAGCTGTGGGAGGGCCTGCTGCACCGGATCGAGAATCCCCTTCCCTTCCTGCCCGGCCTGGAATCCTGCGCCATCGTCGAGCGCCACGCCGACCACCTGCTGCGCGAACTCGATTTCGGCGCGGCGCGCATCCGCGACCGGGTCACGCAGGCCGAACTGCGCTGGGTGCGCTTCGACATCCTGCCCGGCGAACAGCACGCCGGCGGCAGCCTGACGATCAGCATCGAGGAGCCGGAAACCGGCAGCCTGTTCCTGCGCTTCGCCTACGCGACCAGCCTGGCCGCGCAGCCCGGCTCGGAGGAAGCGGCCTACGTCGATTACATCAAGTCGGCCTACCACCAGTCCGACCTCGACTGCGTGCGCATCATCCGGACGCTGGCCGCCGGCGGCGACCCCCAGTAAAAACGAAGGGCCGGAACGCAATGCGTCCGGCCCCGCGGTATACGCCCGGAAAGGGGCGGAATCCGTTGCCTACTCGACGCCCTGCGACGCCAGGTAGTCCTCGTAGCCGCCGAGGTAATCGACGATGCGGCCGTCGCCCTTCACTTCAAAGACGCGGGTCGCCAGCGAGGAAACGAACTCGCGGTCGTGCGACACGAAGACCAGCGTGCCGGGGAATTTTTCCAGGCCGCTGTTCAGCGCTTCGATCGATTCCATGTCGAGGTGGTTGGTCGGTTCGTCGAGCACCAGCACGTTCGGCCGTTGCAGCATCAGCTTGCCGAACAGCATGCGGCCCTGCTCGCCGCCGGAAATCACGTTGACCGACTTCTTCTGCTCGTCGCCGGAGAACAGCAGGCGGCCCAGCGTGCCGCGGACCAGGGTTTCCAGGTCGCCGCCCTCCTCGACCGAGGCGCGGGCGTAGCCGACGATCCAGTCGGTCAGGCTCTGCGTGCCGGCGAACTCGGCGCTGTGGTCCTGCGCGTAGTAGCCGGGCTTGGCCTTTTCCGCCCACTTCAGCGTGCCGTACTGCGGCTGCAGTTCGCCCATCAGCAGCTTCAGGAAGGTCGTCTTGCCGACGCCGTTCTCGCCGATCACCGCGATCTTCTCGCCGCCGTTGATGGTGATCGTCAGGTTGTCGAAAATCTTCCGGTCGCCGCCCGGGTAGGCGAAGCTCAGGTTCTCGATCTCGACCGCCTGGCGGTGCAGCTTCTGCTTCTCGTCGTAGTCGAAACGGATCCACGGGTACTGGCGCGACGACGGCTTGACGTCTTCCGGCTTCAGCTTGTCGATCAGCTTCATGCGGCTGGTCGCCTGCTTGGCCTTCGACGCGTTGGCCGAGAAGCGGCGGACGAAGGTCTGCAGTTCGGCGATGCGTTCCTTGGCCTTGGCGTTGGCGTTCTGCTGGCGCTCGCGGGCGGCCTGGGCGGCTTCCATGAAGTCGTCGTAGTTGCCGGCGTAGGTCGTGATCTTGCCGTAGTCGAGGTCGGCCATGTGGGTGCAGACCTGGTTCAGGAAGTGCCGGTCGTGCGAGATGATGATCATCGTCGAGTCACGGTTGTTCAGCACGTCTTCCAGCCAGCGGATGGTGTTGATGTCGAGGTTGTTGGTCGGTTCGTCGAGCAGCAGGATGTCCGGGTTGGCGAACAGCGCCTGGCACAGCAGCACGCGCAGCTTCCAGCCGGGCGCGACCTCGCTCATCGGGCCGTTGTGCTGTTCGGTCGGGATGCCGACGCCGAGCAGCAGTTCGCCGGCGCGCGATTCGGCGGTGTAGCCGTCGTATTCGCCGACCTTGCCTTCGAGTTCGGCGGCGCGCATGTAATCGTCCTCGGACGCCTCCGGGTTCGCGTAGATCGCGTCGCGCTCCTGAATCGCCGACCACAGTTCCTCGTGGCCCATCATCACGACGTCGAGCACGCGCATGTCCTCGTACGCGAACTGGTCCTGGCGCAGGTAGGCCATGCGTTCGTTGACGTCCTTCGACACGTTGCCGGCCGACGGCTCCAGCGCGCCGCAGAGGATCTTCATGAAGGTCGACTTGCCGGCGCCGTTGGCGCCGATCAGGCCGTAGCGGTAACCCTCGCCGAACTTGACGTTGACGTTTTCAAACAGGGGCTTGGCCCCGAACTGCATGGTGATGTTGGCGGCGACGAGCACGGCGAATCCGATCTGCTGTAAAGCGGTAAAACGAAGGGCCGAATTTTACCTGCTTTCAAGGGGTTGACCGCAGCCGGCCGCCCCCATTTGTGCACTGCGGTGTAAGATTTGCGGCCACAACAATAACCCGCGGGAAGAGACACAGCCTATGGTTCCCCACCTGACCACCGCCCTGACCGGCCCCCTGCTCGAACTCGAGCGCCGCTTCCTTGCCGCCAGTCCGCAGATCGAGCACTGGCTGCGCGGCCAGTGGCAGGAACACACGCCGCCCTTCTATTCGTCGTGCGACCTGCGCAATTCCGGCTTCAAGCTGGCGCCGGTCGATACCAACCTGTTCCCCGGCGGCTTCAACAACCTGAATCCCGCCTTCCTGCCGCTGTGCGTGCAGGCGGCGATGAGCGCGATCGAGAAGTTCTGTCCGGAAGCGCGCAGCCTGCTGCTGATCCCGGAAAACCACACGCGCAACCTGTTCTACCTGCAGAACGTCGCGCAGATCGCCGCGATCCTGAAGCAGACCGGCCTCAACGTGCGGATCGGCTCGCTGATCCCGGATCTCGTCGAACCAACCCCCATCGACCTGCCGAACGGCCAGCAGCTGCTGCTCGAACCGCTGGTCCGCAACGGCAACCGGGTCGGCGTCGCCGGCTTCGAGCCCTGCGCGGTGCTGCTCAACAACGACCTGTCGGCCGGCATCCCGCCGATCCTGCAGAACCTCAACGAGCAGTTCGTGCTGCCGCCGGTGCATGCCGGCTGGGCGGTGCGCCGCAAGTCCAACCATTTCGCCGCCTACGACGAGGTCGCCAATTCCTTCGCCAGGGAGATCGGCATCGACCCGTGGCGCATCAACCCGGCCTTCTCGGTGTGCCGCTCGATCAATTTCCACGAGCGCCAGGGCGAGGAATGCCTGGCCGCCAACGTCGCCGCGGTGCTCGACATCGTCCGCGAGAAGTACCGCGAATACGACATCGACGAAACGCCCTACGTTGTCGTCAAGGCCGACGCCGGCACCTACGGCATGGGCGTGATGACGGTGCGCAATGCCGACGAGGTGATCGCGCTCAACCGCAAGCAGCGCAACAAGATGAGCGTCGTCAAGGAAGGCCTCGAAGTGTCCGAGGTGCTGATCCAGGAAGGCGTGCATTCCTTCGAGACGCTGAACGACGCGGTCGCCGAGCCGGTCATCTACATGATCGACCGCTACGTCGTCGGCGGCTTCTACCGCGTGCATACCGGCCGCGGCAAGGACGAGAACCTGAACGCGCCGGGCATGCATTTCGAGCCGCTCGCCTTCGAGACCGGCTGCAACCTGCCCGACTACCGCTGCGGCAACCCCGATTCGCCGCCCAACCGTTTCTACGCGTACGGCGTCGTCGGCCGGCTGGCCTGCCTGGCCGCCGCGATCGAGCTGGAACGCACGGCGCCGGAAGACGTCTGAGGCGCATGGCCCAGCAACTGCATTTCGAAAAACACCTGCTCGGCGGCGCCAGTCAGCCGCTGAAAATCGCTTTCGTGCTCGATCCGCTCGACCACCTGAAGGCCTGGAAGGATTCCTCGGTCGCGATGATGCGCGCGGCCGAGAACCACGGCCACGAGGTCCATGCGATCGAGGCGCAGACGCTGGGCTGGCGGCGTCCCGAGCCGCCGGCGCACGGCGGCGGCGTGTTCGGCGAGGCGATCCACCTGCACCTGCGCCCGGACGACCACGACTGGTACCGCGAGACCGGCCGCGAATGGCTGCCGTTGAAGGCCTTCGACGCGGTCGTCATGCGCAAGGACCCGCCCTTCGACTTCGAGTACATCACCGCGACCTGGCTGCTCGAGCGGGCCGAGGCCGACGGCGTACGCGTCTTCAACCGGCCGCGGGCGCTGCGCGAGCATTCGGAAAAGCTGTCCATCCTCGAATTCCCGCAATTCATCCCGTCCACCGTGGTCAGCCGCGACGCGCACCGGATCCAGCAGTTCATCGACGAGGAACGCGACGTCGTGCTCAAGCCGCTCGACGGCATGGGCGGCAGCCAGGTCTTCCGGGTGCATCGCAACGACCCGAACCGCAACGTGATCATCGAGACGCTGACCCACGAAGGCCGGCGCACGATCATGGCGCAGCGCTACCTGCCGGCGATCGCCGCCGGCGACAAGCGCATCCTGCTGATCGCCGGCCAGCCGGTGCCCTGGTGCCTGGCACGCATTCCCAAGGCAGGCGAGACGCGCGGCAACCTCGCCGTCGGCGGCACCGGCGTCGCCCAGCAACTGTCGCCGCACGACCTGAAGATCGCCGAGGCGCTCGGCCCGCTGCTGTTCAAGCGCGGGCTGATGCTGGTCGGCCTCGACGTGATCGGCGACCACCTGACCGAAATCAACGTCACGAGCCCGACCTGCATGGTCGAAATCCGCCAGCAGAGCGGCTTCGACGCGGCCGGCGCCTTCGTCACCGCGATCGAGCACGCATGCGGGCTGTCCTGACGCGGCTGCTCGCCGCGCTGTTCGTGCTGGCAATCGCCGGCTGCGGCCGGACCCCGCTGCAGGAACAGCAGGCCTACGTGTTCGGCACCCGCGTCGAGGTGCTGGTCGTCGGCGAGGATCCGGAACTGGGCCGCCGGGCGATCGCCGCCGTGCTGCGCGAATTCGACCGCCTGCATCGCGGCTACCACGCCTGGCAGCCGTCCGAGCTGACCGGGCTGAACGCGGCGATCGCCGCCGGAAAACCGGCCCGGGTGACGCCGGAAATGGCCGATTTCATCCGCGAGGCGCAGGCCTTCGCGCGCCAGGGCGACTACCTGTTCGATCCGGGCATCGGCCGGCTGATCGCGCTGTGGGGCTTCCAGTCCGACGAATTCGCCGCCCGCCTGCCGGCTGCCGCCGACCTCGACGCCTGGCTGGCCGCCCGGCCGTCGATCGCCGACCTGCGCATCGACGGAAATACCGTGACCAGCCGCAACCGCGGCGTCGCGCTCGATTTCGGCGGCTACCTGAAGGGCGTCGCGCTCGACCGCGCCGCCGCGATCCTGCGCCAGCAGGGCATCGCCAACGCGCTGATCAACATCGGCGGCAACGTGATGGCGCTCGGCAGCAAGGAAGGCAAGCCGTGGCGGGTCGGCATCCAGCACCCGCGCCAGCCCGGCCCGCTCGCCACCGTGGCGCTGGCCGACGGCGAGGCGATCGGCACCTCGGGCGACTACCAGCGTTTCTTCGAACTCGACGGCCGGCGCTACGCCCACCTGCTCGACCCGCGCAACGGCCGGCCGGCCGGCGAAACGCAGGCGGTCACCGTGCTGATCCCGGCCGGTCCGAAGGCCGGCACGCTGTCCGACGCGGCGTCGAAGCCGATATTCGTCGCCGGCGACGCCGGCTGGCGCGACATGGCGCGGACAATGGAAATCGGCCTGGTCCTGCGCGTCGACCGCGACGGCCGCCTGTTCGTCAGCGAAGCGCTGCGCCGCCGGCTCGATTTCATCGGCGAGCCGCCGGCGATGACCGTCGTGCCGTGAACGACGCCGACCTGGCCCGCGCCGCCGGCTGGCTGAGCCAGGCCGACGGCCTGCTGGTCACTGCGGGCGCCGGCATGGGCATCGATTCCGGCCTGCCCGATTTCCGCGGTCCGGGCGGCTTCTGGGGCGTTTATCCGGCACTCGGCCGCGCCCGCATCGCCTTCGAGGAAATCGCCAACCCGGCCGCCTTCGCGCACGACCCGCGGCTGGCCTGGGGCTTCTACGGCCACCGCCTCGACCTCTACCGGCGTACCGAACCGCATGCCGGCTTCCGGCAGCTGCTCGCGCTCGGCGAACGCCTGCCCGGCGGCGCCTTCGTCTTCACCAGCAACGTCGATGGCCAGTTCCAGAAGGCCGGTTTTCCGGCCGGACGCGTCTGCGAGGTGCATGGTTCCATTCACCACCTGCAGTGCGCGGCCGGCTGCTGCGACGCGATCTGGCCGGCCGACGGCTTCGTCCCCGACGTCGATGCCGCGGCCTGTCGGCTGCGCAACGACATGCCGCACTGCCCGCATTGCGGCGGGCTGGCCCGGCCCAACATCCTGATGTTCGGCGACTGGCAATGGGTGGAACGGCGCAGCGCCGGACAGCAGGTGGCGCTGGCCGACTGGCTGGCCGCGGTGGACCGCCCGTTGTGCATCGAAATCGGCGCCGGCAACGCGATCCCGACCGTGCGCCGCTTTTCCGAACGCCACGGCTGGCGGCTGCTGCGCATCAACCCGGACGAATTCCGGGTGCCCGACCCGGCCCGCGGCATCGGGCTCGCCGCCGGCGGCCGTGCCGGCATCGCGCAGCTGTGCGCCGCGCCCGGCTGATCACTCCGGATCGCGCGAATCGACGGCCAGCGTCACCGGCCCGTCATTGACCAGCGCCACCTGCATGTCGGCGCCGAACACGCCGGTCGGCACCGGCCGGCCGAGCTGGGCCGACAGCTGGCCGACGAAGCGCTCGAACAGCGGCCCCGACACCTCGCCGCGCGCCGCCCGGCTCCACGACGGCCGGTTGCCCTTCTTCACCGACGCGTACAGCGTGAATTGCGATACCGCGAGAATCTCGCCGCCGACTTCGGCGACGCTGCGGTTCATGACCCCGGCCTCGTCCGGAAACAGGCGCAGGCGGACCAGCTTGCCGGCCATCCAGTCGAGGTCGGCGTCGCCGTCGTCGGGCTCGAACCCGGCCAGCACCAGCAGGCCGCGGCCGATTTCGCCGGTGATTTGCCCGTCCACCGCGACCGACGCCGAGGCGACCCGCTGCACGACGACCCGCATCAGCCCCCCGGCCCGCCGCGCGGCCCGAGCAGCGCCGCCAGCACCCCCTGGTCGCCGTGCAGATAGGACATCAGCGCGGCGTGGGCGACGTCGTGCTCGTGGCCGTTCATCATCAGGCGGACCAGCATGTCGTCGAAGCGCCGGCGCCGCTGCAGCCCGGCCTCGGAAAGGTCGCGCCGGTTGTTCAGGTTCTCCATCAGCGTCGAGCCGCAGACGCAGTTGCGGAACAGCTCGACGATCGGCCGCCCGTCGTCGTCCTCGCTCTCCTTCAACCCGCTCTGCCGGGGCCGGATCACCTCGGTCTGCGCGATGAACGCCTGCAGGCTCGCGTACTCGCGCCCGCAAGTCCGGCAACGCTTGGGGAAAGTTGTCTCGGCCAGCGCCAGCAGGCCGGCATAGATGTCGTCTTCGCTATCCATCGGAACCCTCTACCCCCGCACGCAACGATCGCCACAAAAACCACCGGCATTATGCGGTGGACCGCGGGGGGAAGGTCAAATCCGCTGCCGAAATCCGGCCGGCGTGGCGCGGATCGTGGCTCTGCCGTTTCCGGTCAGCGGGCGACGGTCTCCGAGAGTTCGTGGATGACCGCGACGACCCTCGCGGCGTCGGCACGCATCTGATTGATCGCGCCACCGGCCTGGTTGGCCAGGTCGACGCCCTGCGCCACCTCGTTCAGGCCCTGGCCCATGCTCTGATTGACCGAACCGGTCTCGGCCTGGATGTCCTGGATCATCTGGGCGATTTCGCTGGTCGATTTGCTGGTGCGTTCGGCCAGCTTGCGCACTTCGTCGGCAACGACGGCGAAGCCGCGGCCGCTCTCGCCGGCCCGGGCGGCCTCGATCGCGGCGTTCAGGGCGAGCAGGTTGGTCTGGTCGGCGATCTCGCGGATGGTATTGACGATGGAGGTGATGCGCGAGGTCTGCTCGCCCAGGGATTCGACGAGATGCGACGACTTGCCGACGATTTCGGCGATCGAGTGCATCTTGGCGACGGTGTCGAGAATGATGCCTTCGCCGTTCCTGGCCACGCTTTCGGTCTCGGTGGCGACATCGTAGGCGGTTTTGACGCTGGCTTTCTCGGCCTGATGGCGATTGATCTGGGCGGTGATGTCGGAAGCGAACTTGACGATCTTCAGCGGCTTGCCATCCGGACCGAAGACCGGGTTGTAGCTGGCCTCCAGCCAGATTTCGCGGCCCTGGCGGTCGACCCGGGAAAACTGGCCGGTGATGAATTCGCCCCGTCCGAGACGCGCCCAGAAATTCGCGTATTCGCTGCTGTCGGCGAAATCGCTCTGGCAGAACATCCGGTGATGGCGGCCGATGACATCGCCCGCGGAATAACCCAGCGTGCGCAGGAAATTGTCGTTGGCGCGCAGCACGACGCCGTTCAGGCTGAATTCGATGACGGCCATCGAGCGCTCGATGGCATCGACCATGGCCCGCATCCGGGTCGCTTCCTCGACCTGCCGGGTGACGTCGGCAGCGAACTTGACGACCTTGGCCACCTTGCCGTCGGCATCCAGGATCGGGTTGTAGCTGGCTTCGAGCCAGATGTCGCTGCCGTTCTTGTGTCGCCGCCTGATCGTCCCGCGGAAGAACTCGCCGGCCCGGAGGCGGGACCAGAACTCGGCGTATTCGCGACTGTTCGCGAAGGCTTCGTCGCACAGCTGGCGGTGATGCGCACCGGCCAGTTCGTCGGCCGCATAGCCGACGGCCGAACAGAAATTCGCGTTGGCGCCGATGATCGTTCCATCCGGGGACAGTTCGATGACCGCGGTGGAACGGTCGATCGAATCCTGCAACGCGCGCGCCTGCCTCAGTTGGCCTTCGAGTTCGGCAATTCTCTTCAGATGCTTGCTGCAGAACATGAGTCACTCCAGTCCAGATCGGTTTCTGCCGGCTTGGCAGGGTCTTGTGCAAGGGTAAGACATATCGCCGGCATTGAACCCGGTAAATTGTCTTGCCGTGTTTCAGTAAAAACCGGATGTTGCCGGCATCGCCGCCGACGGGCAGCGCGGGCGGAAAACAAAAATGCCGATCAAACGATCGGCATTTTTTAATCCCTGCTCGGGAAAAAATCTACCTCAGATATCCACCCGCGCGCTCAACGCATTGTTTTCGATGAATTCCCGGCGCGGTTCGACATTTTCGCCCATCAGCGTCGTGAAGATTTCATCGGCGGCGATCGCATCGTCGATCTGCACGCGGAGCAGGCGGCGGACCTTCGGGTCCATCGTGGTTTCCCACAGCTGTTCCGGGTTCATTTCGCCGAGGCCTTTGTAGCGCTGCTTGCTGATGCCGCGTTCGACTTCGTTGAGCAGCCACTTCATCGCGTCGCCGAAATTGCCGACGACCTGCTTCTTCTCGCCGCGCGCCATCACCGCGCCCGGGCCGAACAGGTCGGCCAGGGTTTCGGCGGTACGCCGCAGCTGCATGAAGTCGCCGGACATCAGCAGGTCCTCGTCGATCAGGCCGACCTTCAGGTTGCCGTGGTGCATGCGCTCGACGCGCAGGATCCAGCGTTCCTGGATGTCGTCGAACTTCGGTACGACGCGGATGCCGCCATCGACGCAGCCGGCGATCATTGCGGCGCTGGCGCGGGCACTGGCTTCGTCGCCGAGGTCGAGCTTCAGGTTGTTCTGGACCAGCGCGGTCAGCACCTGCGGGTTGATCAGATGCGACAGGCGGTCGATCACCGCTTCGGTGGCCAGCCACGAGCGGGCCAGGGCTTCCAGCGCCGGGCCGCTGATCGGTTCGGCGCCGGCACGCGGCGTCAGCACGGCCTCGTCGAGGGCCATGTTGAGCAGGAACTGGTGGTATTCCTGGTCGTCCTTCAGGTAGCGCTCGGTCTTGCCATGCTTGACCTTGTACAGCGGCGGCTGCGCGATATAGACGTAGCCGCGTTCGACCAGCTCGGGCATCTGGCGGTAGAGCAGCGTCAGCAGCAGCGTGCGGATGTGCGCGCCGTCGACGTCCGCGTCGGTCATGATGATGATGCGGTGGTAGCGCAGCTTCTCGACGTTGAAGTCGTCCTTGCCGATGCCGGTGCCGAGCGCGGTGATCAGCGTGACGATCTGTTCGGACGCGATCAGCTTGTCGAAGCGGGCCTTCTCGACGTTCAGCACCTTGCCGCGCAACGGCAGGATCGCCTGGAACTTGCGGTCGCGGCCCTGCTTGGCGGAGCCGCCGGCGGAGTCACCCTCGACGATGTAGATTTCGCACAGCGCCGGATCCTTTTCCTGACAGTCGGCGAGCTTGCCGGGCAGGCCGACACCGTCCAGCACGCCCTTGCGGCGCGTCATTTCGCGGGCGCGGCGGGCGGCTTCGCGGGCCCGCGAGGCCTCGACGATCTTGCCGCAGATGACCTTGGCGTCGGCCGGGCGTTCGAGCAGGAAATCGGCGAGCTTCTGCGCGACAACTTCCTCGACGGCCGGACGGGCTTCGGACGACACCAGCTTCATCTTGGTCTGCGACGCGAACTTGGGATCCGGCATCTTGACCGACAGCACGCAGGCCAGGCCTTCGCGCATGTCGTCGCCCGAAATCTCGACCTTGGCCTTCTTGGCGATCTCGTTTTCGTCGATGTACTTGTTGATGACACGGGTCATCGCGGCGCGCAGGCCGGTCAGGTGGGTGCCGCCGTCCGACTGCGGGATGTTGTTGGTGAAGCAGAGCACCTGTTCCTGGTAGGAATCGTTCCACTGCATCGCGACTTCGACGCCGATCGTGACGCCGGTATCGCCGACCTTGGCTTCGCCGGCCGAGTAGAAGATGTTCGGGTGCAGCACCGCCTTCGTGCGGTTGATGTACTCGACGAAGCTCTTCACGCCGCCGGCGAAGGCGAACAGCTCCTCCTTGCCGGAACGCTGATCGACCAGCTTGATCGACACGCCGTTGTTCAGGAAAGACAGTTCGCGCAGGCGCTTGGCGAGGATTTCGTAATGGAATTCGACATGACCGAAAATCTCGTCGTCCGCCAGGAAATGCACTTCGGTACCGCGCTTCTCGGTATCGCCCAGCACTTTCAGCGGCGAGACATCGAAGCCGTTGCGCTGTTCGATGACGCGGTCGACCGGCACGCCGCGGTTGAATTCGATGAAGTGCTTCTTGCCGTCGCGGCGGATGGTCAGGCGCAGCCACTTGGACAGCGCATTGACGCAGGAGACGCCGACGCCGTGCAGACCGCCGGACACCTTGTACGAGTTCTGGTTGAACTTGCCGCCGGCGTGCAGTTCGGTCAGCGCGATTTCGGCCGCCGAGCGCTTCGGCTCGTGCTTGTCGTCCATCTTGACGCCGGTCGGGATGCCGCGGCCGTTGTCGATGACCGAGATCGAATTGTCGGTATGGATGGTGACGATGATGTCGTCGCAATGCCCGGCCAGCGCTTCGTCGATCGAGTTGTCGACGACTTCGAAGACCAGATGGTGCAGGCCGGTGCCGTCGGAGGTGTCGCCGATGTACATGCCCGGACGCTTGCGGACAGCCTCCAGGCCCTCGAGGATCTGGATGCTGGATTCGCCGTAGGCCGGCGTGGCGTCTTGCGGGATGTTCTCTTGGCTCATGCTCTTTGTTCCACGTGAAACTGCAAAAGGTCCGGCTCGTCGCCGGACCTTCCATTTAAAAACAACAGGTTGGTCAGATGCGCATCGGCATGACGACGTACTTGAAGCGGTCGTTGCCGGGCAGCGTGATCAGGGCGCTCGAATTGGCGTCGTTGAAACTCCACTGGATTTCGTCGGCGTGCACGTTGTTCAGCACGTCCAGCAGGTAACCGACATTGAAGCCGACATCGATCGGATCGCCGGTGTATTGCACTTCGATTTCTTCCTGGGCCTCTTCCTGCTCGGCGTTGGCGGCGATCAGCTTCAGGCTGTTTTCGCCGAGAACGACGCGTACACCGCGGAATTTCTCGTTGGTCAGGATCGCGGCACGCTGCATCGCCTGGACCAGCGTCTGGCGGCCGACCGTCATGTGATTCTTCAGGCTGGCCGGGATCACGCGCTCGTAATCCGGGAACTTGCCGTCGATCAGCTTGGAGATCAGCACGATGGAGCCGAACGCGAAGCGGACCTGGTTGGCGGCCAGCGTGATGTTCAGCACGTCGTCGGTATCGACCAGCAGGCGGTTCAGTTCGAGCACGGTCTTGCGCGGCAGGATCATTTCCTGGCGCGGCAGCTCGGTTTCCAGCTCGACGCTGGCGTAGGCCAGGCGGTGGCCGTCGGTCGCGACGGCGCGCAGTTCCTTGCCATCGACCAGCAGCAGCAGGCCGTTCAGGTAGTAGCGGACGTCCTGCGCCGCCATGCTGTATTGCGTCTTGCCGATCAGCTGGCGGAAAGCCTTCTGGGAAATCTGGAATTCGCGGGTCTCGCCATCGGCCAGGGACAGGCGCGGGAAATCGTCGGCCGGCAGCGTCTGCAGGCTGAAACGGCTCTTGCCGGCACGGACCTGCA
Source organism: Dechloromonas sp. (assembly GCA_028687035.1). Taxonomy (GTDB): domain Bacteria; phylum Pseudomonadota; class Gammaproteobacteria; order Burkholderiales; family Rhodocyclaceae; genus Azonexus. The sequence goes on from JAQUAX010000004.1 coordinate 84,660, forward strand.
GCCGCTTGTCCTCGAGCAACAGGCTGACCTCGTTGCTGTCCGGCAGCGAACGCAGGATTTCCTGCAGTTTGCGCGCACCGACGGTGACTGCGCCGTCGCCGTCGCCACCGGCGCCTTCGGTCGTCGTCGTGATCTGGATCTCGATATCGGTGGCCAGCAGGGTCAGCCGATCGCCCTTCTTTTCCAGCAGCACGTTGGACAGGATCGGCAGGGTATGGCGACGTTCGACGATTCCCGACACGGACTGCAACGGCGCAAGCAACGTGTCCCTATGGGTTTTGATTAGAACCATAAATAAAATTCCTTAGAAGACTATATCGGGAACAATCCTGTGGACAAAATCGATTATGTCTTACTTTTCATACGGTTAGCGACAAATTCAGGCTCTTGGAAAAGCACTGGAATGGCTGTGGATGAAAACTGGACAATTTTCGCACAAACCGGGATTTTCCGATTCATCCCCAAAGCACGAACAGGCAGTTCACAGACTTGTCGACAGCATCGTCGCGCTGCCGGTCGGACGGTCGACGAGCTTCAGCTTGCCGTTTTCGCCTGCATTGTCGTTATTCAATAAGAACCTTAAATAAAAAGAAGATAAAGAATAACTGAGCAACAAGTCTGTGGATAACCAAGTTTTTCTTTTAAAAATCAACGCGTTTTTTACAGAAAACGCCTCTTGGGAAGCCTCTGGATTGCCTGTGGATGAAGGTCGGACAAATTCCACGCTCTGCCGATTCCGCCATTTGCCCCACAGCGAGCGGACAGCTTTCCCACAGGTTTATCCCCCGAACTAGCCTTTCAGGACCTGCAACAGCACGTGCAGATCGTGGTTGAGTTCGTTTTCCTTGCTGCGCAGCGAATCGATGGTCTTGACCGCGTGGATCACCGTCGTGTGGTCGCGGCCGCCGAAGGCGTCGCCGATTTCCGGGAAGCTGTGCGAGGTCACTTCGCGGCACAGCCACATCGCGACCTGGCGCGGCCGGGCGATCGCCCGCGTGCGCTTTTTCGAGAACAGGTCGGCGACCTTGATTTTGTAGTAGTCGGAAACCGTCTTCTGGATATTGTCGATGCCGATGTTGCGCACCGAGCCGATGACATCCTTCAACGCTTCCTTGGCCAGGTCGAGTGCGATCGCCCGGCCGTGGAAGGACGAGTAGGCGAGCACCTTCTTCAGTGCGCCCTCGAGTTCGCGGACGTTGGAGCGCAGATGCTTGGCGATGAAGAACGCGACCTCGTCGTCGAGCGCGATGCCTTCGGCCTCGGCCTTCTTCTTGAGGATGGCGACGCGCATCTCGAGCTCGGGCGGCTCGATCTGCACGGTCAGGCCCCAATCGAAGCGGGTCACCAGCCGGTCGTCGAGGCCGTTGATGTCCTTCGGATAGGTATCGCAGGTGATGATGATCTGCTTGCGGGCCTCGATCAGCGCGTTGAACAGGAAGAAGAATTCCTCCTGCGAACGGTTCTTGCCGTTGAAGAACTGCACGTCGTCGAGCAGCAGCACGTCCAGCGAACGGTACATGCGCTTGAACGTGTCGAAGGATTTCTGCTGGTAGGCGCGCACGACGTCGGAGTAGTAATCCTCGGCGTGCACGTAGCGGACGATCTTTTCCGGGTTGTCGCGGACGATGGTGTTGCCGATCGCGTGGATCAGGTGGGTCTTGCCGAGGCCGGCGCCGCCGTAGATGAACAGCGGGTTGTAGGCGCCGCCCGGGTTGTTGGCGACCTGCACGGCGGCGGCACGGGCGAGGTCGTTGGCCTTGCCGACGACCAGGTTGTCGAAGGTGAAGGACGGGAAGAGGCGCGATTTCTCGTAATTGCCGGGCTTGGCCGCGCGCGGGCGCTCGGCCGCGGCCGGGGCGGCCTGCCGGGCATGAGCCGGCGCGGCATCGTCGGCCGAGGTCTCGGCGGGTGCCGCGCTGCGCACCGCCGCCGGCTTGGTGTTGCCGATGACCAGCGAGATGACGACCGGCGCCGAGAAGAATCCGCGCGAGTAGTCCTCGATGCGCGACAGGTAGCGGTCGCGTACCCATTTGAGGATGAAACCGTTGGGTGCGATCAGGCGCAACCCGTTGTCGAGGGCGGTATCCTCGCCCTCGAGACGCAGGGGCTTGATCCACGTATTGAACTGCTGCGCGGGCAATTCCTGTTCAAAGCGCTGAAGACAGGATTCCCAGAAACCGGCCATGGACGACACCACTCCTCCCCGTCCGGTCGAATAACTTGGCCGGCGGTTTTACTATTTGATTCGATGAAGGTTTTTTGTATTTTTACGGGCCGTCCAGCGGCCCGAGAAAGGCGGAATTCTACCCTTCATCCACAAAGTTATCCACAGCTCCGAGAAATAATTCGTCTTGACAGGGCTAGGTCAAACAGGGTGTAATCACGCGTTTTTCTTAGCACATCAAGGGACTACCAACATGAAACGCACGTATCAACCGTCGGTCGTGCGCCGCAAGCGCACCCATGGCTTCCTGGTCCGTTCGCGCACCAAGGGTGGCCGTGCCGTCCTCGCTGCCCGCCGCGCCAAGGGCCGCAAGCGTCTGGCCGTCTGAGCCGGACCCCAGGCGAAGTGAGTAGTAGCTTCGCCAGATGCTACCGCCTGACCAAAACGGATGAGTATTCATCCGTTTTTGGTTTCAGGAGGGCGATTCGCGGCCGCTGGCTGATGTTGCACTATCAGCCGGGCCAGCCCGGTGGTAGCGCCCGGCTCGGTCTGGTCGTCGGCAAGAAACTGCTGAAACGGGCCGTCGACCGCAACCGGGTCAAACGCGTGATCCGCGACCAGTTCCGGCGCCGGCGGGCCGAATTGCCGCCGGTCGATCTGGTCGTCCGCCTGGCCGCCAGACCGGACGCGCTGCACGACGGCCAGCTGGCCGAGGATTTCCTCGCCCTGCTCGGCAAGCTGACCGCTCACCGGACGAAGCGCGAGGCATCATGAAATACCTGCTGATCGGCCTGGTCCGCGTCTACCAATACGCGATCAGTCCCTTCCTCGGGCGACGCTGCCGCTTTTTTCCCAGCTGTTCGGAATATGCGGTCGAGGCGGTGCAGAAACACGGCGCCATCAAGGGGGGCTGGCTGGGCATCAAGCGTGTCTGCCGCTGTCATCCCTGGCATCCTGGCGGGTATGATCCCGTTCCCTGATTGACGATTATTTTTGTAGGCCGTTCATGGATACTCGACGCCTGATACTGGTTCTGATCTTCACGTTCTCCAGCTTCATGCTGTGGGAAAACTGGCAGAAGTACAACCAGCCGAAACCGGCTGCCGCAGCCGTTGCCGGCCAGACGGCGGGCGCCGACGCGCCGAAGCCGTCGGCTGCGCTGCAGGCCGGTGCCGCCGTCGCCTCCGCAGCGACCGCCGAAGCGGCCGCGCCGGTCGCCACCGAGACCTTCACGGTGACGACTGACCGGGTCAAGGCCACGATCTCCGCCCAGGGCGGCGACCTGATCGGCCTCGATCTGCTCAGTTACAAGGAACACGACGACAAGACCCGCAACTTCGTGCTGTTCGACGCCAAGCACAAGTACCTGGCGCAGAGCGGCCTGATCGGCGAAGGTCTGCCGACGCACCGCACGGTGTTCCGCCGCGTCGCCGGTCCGGATACGCTGGCCGAAGGCGCCGACGAACTGAAGGTCCGCCTCGAGGCCGATGCGCCGAACGGCGTCAAGGTTGCCAAGATCCTGACCTTCAAGCGCGGTTCCTACAGCATCGACGTCGCGTGGGAAATCGCCAACGGCGGCGACAAGGCGCTGGCCCCGCATGCCTACTTCCAGCTGCAGCGCGACGACGTGGCGCCGGCCGGCGAGACCAAGATGGTCTCGACCTTCACCGGTCCGGCCGTCTATACCGAGGCCGACAAGTACCAGAAGGTGGATTTCAGCGCCGTCGCCGACAACAAGGCGAAGTTCGCCAAGACCGCCGACAACGGCTGGCTGGCGATGGTGCAGCACTATTTCGTGTCGGCCTGGGTGCCGCAGGAAAAGACGCCGCGCGAGTTCTACATGCGCAAGCTGGACGGCGGCAACGTCTTCCAGGCCGGCGTCATCGTGCCGGTCGCCGAGATCGCGCCGGGCGCCAAGGCCGGGACCTCGGTCACGCTGTACGCCGGTCCGCAGGAGCAGTCCGCGCTGAAGCAGGTCGCGCCGGGCCTCGACCTGGTCGTCGATTACGGCTGGCTGACCGTCGTCGCCGCGCCGATCTTCTGGGCGCTGGAAGCGATCTACAAGCTGGTCGGCAACTGGGGCTGGGCGATCGTCGTGCTGACCATCCTGATCAAGGCGGTGTTCTACCCGCTGTCCGCCGCGTCCTACAAATCGATGGCCAAGATGCGCACGATGACGCCGCGCCTGATGCAGCTGAAGGAGCGCTACGCCGACGACAAGCAGCGCCTGAACCAGGAAATGATGAAGCTGTACCAGACCGAGAAGATCAACCCGCTCGGCGGCTGCCTGCCTATCCTGGTCCAGATTCCGGTCTTCATCGCGCTGTACTGGGTGCTGCTCGGCGCGGTCGAAATGCGCGACGCGCCGTGGATCGGCTGGATCACCGACCTCGCGTCGGCCGACCCCTACTACATCCTGCCGGTCATCATGATGGCTTCGATGTTCATCCAGACCAAGCTGAACCCGACCCCGCCGGACCCGATCCAGGCCAAGGTCATGATGATGATGCCGCTGATCTTCGGCTTCATGTTCTTCTGGTTCCCGTCTGGTCTGGTGCTGTACTGGGTCGTCAACAACGTGCTGTCGATCGCCCAGCAGTGGCAGATCACGAAGGTGATCGAAGCCGGCGGCAAGGCAGCCAACGACGCCAAGGCCTGATGGGGTGAAGTCGGACACCATCGCCGCGATCGCCACGGCCCCCGGCCGTGGCGGCGTCGGCGTCATCCGCGTCTCGGGCAGCGCTTTGCTGCCCTTTGCTTTTGCGCTGACCGGCCGGACGCCGCAGCCGCGCTACGCGACGCTGGCCGATTTCCGGGCGGCCGACGGCAGCGCGATCGACAGCGGCCTGCTACTCTATTTCCCGGGACCGAATTCCTTCACCGGCGAGGACGTGCTCGAACTGCAGGGGCACGGCGGGCCGGTCGTCATGCAGATGCTGCTCGCCCGCTGCCTCGACCTCGGCGCGCGCCTGGCCGAACCCGGCGAATTCTCGCGGCGCGCCTTCCTGAACGGCAAGATGGACCTGGCCCAGGCCGAGGCCGTCGCCGACCTGATCGACGCGGCGACGGCGAGTGCCGCCCGCTCGGCGGTGCGTTCGCTGCAGGGCGAATTTTCGCGGGCGATCGGCGGCCTCAACGACGAGCTGATCAACCTGCGCATGCTGGTCGAAGCGACGCTCGATTTTCCCGACGAGGACATCGACTTCCTGAAGGCGGCCGACGCCTTCGGCCGGCTCGACCGGCTGCAGCACAAGCTGGCCGCGGTGTTCGACCGGGCCGGCCAGGGCAAGCTGCTGCAGTCCGGCCTGCACGTCGTGCTGGCCGGCCAGCCCAACGTCGGCAAGTCGTCGCTGCTGAACCGCCTGGCCGGCGACGACCTGGCCATCGTGACGCCGATCGCCGGCACGACGCGCGACGCGCTGCGGTCGACGATCCAGATCGAGGGAATTCCGCTGCACATCATCGACACCGCCGGCCTGCGCGACACCGACGACGTCGTCGAGAAGATCGGCATCGCGCGCAGCTGGCAGGAGATCGAGCGTTCCGACGTCGTGCTGCTGCTGGTCGATGCGCGGACCGGCGTCACCGACGCCGACCGCGACATCCTGGCGCGGCTGCCGGAGCGGCTGCAGCGCATCACCGTCTATAACAAGATCGACCTCGCCGGCCGCGCGCCGGAACGCCACGACGAACACGACGCGCACGGCGACGCCGTCGCCATTTCGCTGTCGGCCAAGGCCAACCAGGGGATAGAACTGCTGCGCGCCGAACTGCTGCGCATCGCCGGCTGGCACCAGGCCGAGGACGTCTTCATCGCCCGCGAGCGCCACCTGCGCGCGCTGGCCGCGGCCGCCGACCACGTCGCGGCGGCGCGCGCCGTCGCCGAAGGCCGCTTCCCGGCGCTCGAACTGTTCGCCGAGGAATTGCGCCTGGCCCAGCAGTCGCTCGGCGAAATCACCGGCGAATTTACCGCCGACGACCTGCTCGGCGTGATCTTCAGCCGTTTCTGCATCGGGAAGTAAGACGCGATGCCCGATTCCGACTGGCTGCTGATCCTGCGCTTCACCCGGGATAGCCGGCGGCCCGTCGTCTAGAATCCGGACGTCCCGATCCCGGAGAGCGCATGCGCGTCACCCTCGTCCATCCCGCCGGCTTCAATTTCGTTCCCGGCCAGCCCGATTTCTCGGTGCTCGCCAACCGGATGCCGCCGATCGGCATCATGCAGCTCGCGTCCTGGCTGGAGAAATTCGGCCACGACGTCCAGCTGCACGACTGCCTCGGCCCCTACGCGCCGCCGGGCATCGCCGCCAACGTCGAGATCATCCTGGCGACCGAGCCGGAACTGGTCGGCTTCTCGGCGACGACCTCGGGCTTCATGGACGCGGTGGACATGGCGCTGGCGATCAAAACCCGGCGGCCGGACATCCGGATCGTGTTCGGCAACGTCCATGTGTCGTCGCTCGGCGCGCCCATCCTCGAGCATTTTCCGGAAATCGACTGGCTGGTCATCGGCGAGGGCGAAGGCGCGCTGCTCGACCTCGCCGACGGCAAGCCCTTGAACGAGATCGGCAACCTGATCTGGCGCGACGACGCCGGCCGCATCGTCGTCAATCCGCGCCGCGACCGCATCCTCGACCTCGACGAGCTGCCCTTCCCGGCCTACGAGAAGCTGGCCGGCTTCCCGCACGCCTACCACCTGCCGCTGTTCGCCTACGAGAAGCGCCACGGCGCGACGATGATCACGTCGCGCGGCTGCCCCTACACCTGCTCGTTCTGCGACCGCACGGTGTTCGAGCGGCTGTACAAGACCAATTCGGCGCAATACACCTACGACCACATGAAGTACCTGCGGGACCACTTCGGGGTGTATCACATCAACATGTACGACGACCTGTTCACGGCCAAGAAGCAGCGCGTCATGGACCTGTGCGACCTGCTGATCGAAAAGCCGCTGGGCGTGCAGTTCAACTGCGCGATCCGCACCGGCCACACCTCGGACGAGATGCTGGCGAAGCTCAAGGCGGCCGGTGCGCTGATGGTGTCGATGGGCATCGAGTCGGCCGACCCGGCGATGATGGAGCGCCACAAGGCCGGCGTCACGCTCGACGCGGTGCGCGACACGGTGCGCCAGATCCACGCCGCCGGGCTGCGCGCCAAGGGCCTGTTCATTTTCGGCATGCCCGGCGAGACGCCGGAAACGGTCAGGACCACCAGCGACTTCATCCTGTCGCTCGACCTCGACGAGATGAACATGACCAAGTTCAGCCCGCTGCACGGCGCGCCGATCTGGGACGAATGCGCCTCCGGCGACGGCGGTTCGATGATCGAGGACTGGCGGTTGATGAACTGCCTGAACTTCGTCTATCTGCCGGAAGGATTCGCTTCGCGCGAGGAGATGGACGCGCTGTACAACTGGCACGTCAAGCGCTTCTACGACAGCAGGGGCTACCGCCGGCGTTTCGCGAAACGCCTGTGGCAGCATCGCTGGAGCCTGTGGCATGTACTCAGGAACCTGCCGCAGACGATCGCCGCGGCGCGCTATTTCAGCGCCAACCAGGCGGCGATCGAGCAGGCCGGCCGCGACTTCGCGCTGCACCCGCGCCAGCCGCTCGGCCTGAAGCCGCAGCTGTCGACCGAACTGCAGATCGACAACCTCGTATCGATGTCGCCGGTGCCGATGACCCGGCGCCAGGCGATGAAATCGATCATTCCGGTGGTCTACGAAGGGGCCGCCTGCCGCCCCCCGACCCCGCCGTCGGCAGGGTTATAATCGCCCACCGGCCGGCGGGCGATCCGCCGCCGCCGGGCGGGAAACCGGCCAACCGGTAAACGAATAGAACAGCGCAGTGCGGAGAGAATGGCAATGGAACAGCAGGCACAGGCAGTGCAGCGTCGCGCTTGCGACGTGCTGGTGATCGGCGGCGGCCCGGCCGGCGCCACGGTGGCGCCGCTGCTCGCCGAAAAGGGCTACCGGGTCGTGCTGCTGGAAAAGGCGCGCCATCCGCGCTTCCATATCGGCGAATCGCTGCTCCCGGCCAACATGGCGCTGTTCGAGCGGCTCGGCGTTGCCGACGAGGTGCGGGCGATCGGCATGGAGAAATGGGGCGCCGAATTCGTGTCACCGCACCACGAGATGTCGCAGACCTACCATTTCGGCGAGGCCTGGGACAAATCCATGCCCTACGCCTACCAGGTCAAGCGCGACGAGTTCGACACCATCCTGATCCGCAACGCCGCGCGCAAGGGCGTCGAGGTCATCGAGGGCTGCCAGGCCCGCGCCGTCGAGTTTCTGCCCGATGCCAGCATCTCGCTGCGCGCCCGCCACGACGACGGCAACGAGACCGAATGGCAGGCCCGTTTCGTCGTCGATGCGTCCGGACGCGACACCTTCCTGGCCAACCGCTTCCAGATCAAGCACCGCAACCCGAAGCACAACAGCTCGGCGGTCTACGGGCATTTCGCCGGCGCCCGCCGCAATCCGGGCCAGGCGGCCGGCAACATCACGATCTTCTGGTTCGAGCACGGCTGGTTCTGGTTCATCCCGATGCAGAACGACGTGACCAGCATCGGCATGGTGACCTGGCCCTACTACATGAAGACCAAGGGCCAGCGCAGCCTGCAGCAGTTCCTGATGGACGGCATCGCCAGCTGCCCGGGGCTCGCCGCGCGGCTGCAGGATGTCCGGCTGATCAACGAGGTCGAGGCGACCGGCAACTTCTCCTACGTGTCGGACCGCAACCACGGCCCGAACTACCTGCTGCTCGGCGACGCCTACGCCTTCATCGACCCGGTGTTCTCGTCCGGCGTGCTGCTCGCGATGAACAGCGGCTTCATCGGCGCCGACGCGGTCGATGCCTGCCTGCGCGACCCGGCCCGGGCGCCGGCCGCGCTGAAGCGCTTCGACCGGCTGATGAAGCACGGTCCGAAGCATTTCTCGTGGTTCATCTACCGCGTGACCAACCCGATCATGCGCGACTTCTTCATGGGCCCGAAGAACGTGTTCCGGGTCAAGGAGGCGCTGCTGTCGGTGCTGGCCGGCGACATCTTCGGCAAGACGCCGATCTGGCGCTCGATCTGGGCCTTCAAGGGGCTCTACTACGCAGCCAACCTGTTCCAGCCGCGGCGCGCCTTCATGGGCTGGAAACGCCGGCGCTTCAACATCCGCAAGGTCGACGAAGCCTTCCTGTACAACGCGTAGTGACCCTGCAGCTCCTTCTTTCCCCGGCCGCCGTTTCACGTGGAACCGGCCGCGAACTGGGCGGCGCCCGCCTCGGCGGCGGCGCGCCCGCGGTCGACTGGCCGGAACAGGCCATTTCGGCGCCGCTGCTCGGGTCCACCGCGGACAGCCTGCGCGAGACCTGGCTGGCCGACGGGCCGGTCAGCGGCGGCGTCAGCGAGGGCATCGCCTGGCGGCGCGCCGGCGACCTGCTGTACGGCGTCGTCGAACTGGCCGAGGCCGGATTCGCCGGGGCCGGCATCCCGCCGCTGCAGGCCGCGAGCCGGGCCGCCTACGACCGCATCTTCCGGCTGCTCGACGCGCAGGGCCTGCCCTGCCTGTGGCGGGTCTGGAACTACCTGGCCGACATCAACGGCGAGACGCACGGCCTGGAACGCTACCGCCAGTTCAACATCGGCCGCCAGGACGCCTTCCTCGACTACCGGCGCGGCACCACCGGCAACGTGCCGGCGGCCTGCGCCATCGGCCTGGCCGGCGGACCGCTGTCGATCGCCTTCCTGGCCGGTCCGCAGCCGGCGGTGCCGGTCGAGAACCCGCGTCAGGTCAGCGCCTACCACTACCCGGCCGAATACGGCCCGCGCAGCCCGACCTTCTCGCGCGGCGCGCTGGTCCATCCGCCCGGGCAGGAAATCCTGTTCGTCTCCGGCACCGCCAGCATCGTCGGCCACCGCACCGTGCATCCGGGCGACGTCGCCGGGCAGTGCCGGGAATCGCTGGCCAACATCGTGGCGGTCGTCGCCGAAGCCAACCGCGTCGCCCGTTCCGGCGATTTTTCGCCCGGCGAGCTGGTGCACCGCGTCTATGTCCGCGAAGCCGCGGATTTTCCGGCGGTCCGCGCGGCCTTCGCCGAACTGGCCGGCGAGGCGCCGGGGACGGTCTTCGTGCAGGCCGACATCTGCCGCGCCGACCTGCTGGTCGAGATCGAGGCGATGGCCGTGCATCCGCTGGCGCCGACCGGCCGATGACCGCCAGGCATCCGGCCGTCCGGGCGCTGTGGACGGCCTACGAAGTCCTGGCGATGGCGTTCGGCCTCGGCGCGCTGGCCGCGATCTGCCTGGCCTGGCTGCCCGGCGCGCTGCTTCTGCATCCGCTGCTGCCCCGGCGGCTCGGCAAGGCGGTCGGGCGGGCCGCGATCGCCGGCGGTTTCCGGCTCTACCTGCGCCTGCTCGGCGCCGCCTGCGCGTGCCGCTTCGACATCGACGAACTCGACCGCCTGCGCGGCGCCGGCCCGCTGGTCGTCGTCGCCAACCACCCGTCGCTGCTCGACGCGGTGCTGATCCTGTCGCGGCTGCCGGACGCCGTCTGCGTGATCAAGGCCAGCCTGATGGACAACGTGCTGTTCGGCGCCGCGGCCCGGCTGGCGCGCTACATCCGCAACAACGCGCCGCTCGAGATGATCCTGAACGCGCGCGAGGAGCTGCAGTCCGGCGCCCAGCTGCTGATCTTCCCGGAAGGCACGCGGACGACCGATTTCCCGGTCGGCCCCTGCCTGCCGAGCGCCGGCCTGATCGCCAACCGGGCCGGCGTGCCGGTGCAGGCGCTGCTGATCGAATTCTCGACGCCCTATCTCGGCAAGGCCTGGCCGCTGTTCCGCCGCCCGTCGCTGCCGCTGACCTGCCGCATCCGGCTCGGCCGCCGCTTTCCGCCGCCGGCCGACGTCGCCGCCTTCACCCGCGAACTTGACGCCTATTTCCGCAGCGAACTGGGCGCTTCCGCCCCGACGACCGCCACCGCCTGATCCTGCCATGCCCGACGCCTCGACCACCCATCTCGTCCTGATTCCCAGCTACAACCCGGGCCCCGCCGTGCTCGACACGGTACGCGCGGCGCGCGCGCAATGGACCCCGGTCTGGGTCGTCGTCGACGGCAGCACCGACGGCACGGCCGCGCAACTGCAGGCGATGGCCGCCAGCGATCCGGGCCTGACCGTGATCGTGCTGCCGGAAAACCGCGGCAAGGGCGCCGCCGTGCTCGAGGGCATCGAGCGCGCCGCCGCGGCCGGCTTCACGCATGCGCTGACCATGGATTCGGATGGCCAGCATCCGGCCGGGCTGATTCCCGACTTCATGGCGGCGTCGCAGGCCGACCCGGACGCGATGGTGCTCGGCAAGCCGGTGTTCGGACCGGAGGCGCCGGCGCTGCGCGTCAACGGCCGCAAGGTGTCGAACGGCTGGGCCAACCTGGAGACGCTGTGGATGGGCATCGGCGATTCGCTGTACGGCTTCCGCGTCTATCCGGTCGCGCCGCTGGCGAGGATCATGCGCGGCAACCGCTTCATGCGCCGCTTCGACTTCGACCCGGAGGCCGTCGTCCGGCTGTGCTGGGCCGGCGTCCGGCCGCTCAACCTCGACGCGCCGGTGCGCTACCTGTCGGCCGACGAAGGCGGCGTGTCGCATTTCAAGTACCTGCGCGACAACGCGCTGCTGACCTGGATGCACACGCGGCTCTTCCTCGGCTTCGTGCTGCGCCTGCCGCTGCTGATCCTGCGCCGACTGACATGAACACGACCGAACTCTTCCTGATCGCGATGACGATCATCTTCACGCTGCCGTGGCTGATCTGGCGCGTCGGGCGGACCGACTATTACGCGCCGCTGGTCGTCGTCCAGATCATCGCCGGCATCCTGCTCGGGCCGGGCATCCTCGGCCGCGTCTTTCCCGACTACTACGCCTTCGTCTTCACGCCGGCGGTGATCCAGTCGCTGAACGGCATCGCGTGGTGGGCGGTGATGCTGTTCGTCATGATCGCCGGCGTCGAGCTCGACCTGCGCAAGGCCTGGGCGCACCGCCGCGAGAGCACGCTGACCGCCGGGCTGGCGCTCGGCACGCCGCTGCTCTTCGGCTGCGCCGCGGCCGGCCTGCTGCTGGCCGGCGACGGCTGGGCGGGCCCGAAGGCGCAGACCTGGCAGTTCGTTCTCGGCGTCGGCATGGCCTGCGCGGTGACCGCGCTGCCCATCCTGATCCTGCTGATGGAAAAGCTCGCCATCCTGCGCCAGCCGATCGGCCAGCGCATCCTGCGCTACGCCAGCCTCGACGACATCGCGATCTGGGGCGTGCTGGCGCTGATCCTGATGGACTGGACGCGGGTCGGCAAGCAGCTCGCCTTCCTCGCCGCCTTCGTCGTCGCCGGCGCGCTGTTCCGCCGGCTGATGCGCCGGCTGGCCGAGCGCGACCGTTGGTACGTCGCGCTGATCTGGCTGGCCGCCTGCGCCTTCGGCGCCGACTGGTCGGGGCTGCACTTCATGGTCGGCGCCTTCCTGGCCGGCGCGATCATCGACGCCGAATGGTTCGACCAGGAACGCATGGACCAGCTGCGCCACCATGTGCTGCTGGTGATGATGCCGGTCTTCTTCCTGTCCACCGGCCTGCGCACCGACTGGGCGCTCGGCGGCGGCGCCGTCTTCCTGGCCGCGGCGCTGCTGCTCGCCGCGTCGGTCGCCGGCAAGCTGATCGGCGTCCGGATCGCCGGCCGCCTGCTCGGCTGGGCGCCCGGCGAGGCCGGCATCATCGGCTGGCTGCTGCAGACCAAGGCGCTGATCATGATCATTTTCGCCAACATCCTGCTCGACAAGCAGATCATCACCAGCGAGGCCTTCACCGCGCTGCTGCTGATGGCGGTGGCCAGCACGATGCTGACCGTGCCGGTCGTCGCGCCGCGGCTGGCGCGGCTGAAGGAACTGATCCTGCGTTCCGCCTGAGGAGAAACGATGGCCTATGTCGCCGATTACGCGGTCGACGCCCCGGAACGGGCCGAAATCGACGCCCTGCCCGGCCCGCTGCTGCTCGAGTTCGGCACCGGCTGGTGCGGGCACTGCCGCGCCGCGCAGCCGCTGATCGAAGCCGCGCTGCGCGATCTTCCGGGCTTGCGCCACGTCAAGGTCGAGGACGGCCCTGGCCGGCGGCTCGGGCGCAGCTTCCGCGTCAAGCTGTGGCCGACGCTGGTGCTGCTGCGCGACGGCCGGGAAATCGAACGCCTGGTCCGCCCGGACGACGCGGCGCAACTCGCCGCCGCGCTGGCCCGCCTGGCCGGCTGAGGCGTTTCAGCGGCGGGCGGCCCAGCGGGCCAGCTCGGCCGGGTCGATCCAGGTTTCCAGCCGGTTCAGGTTGCCGGGCAGCTGCTGCCCTTCCCACTGTTCGGTAGCCCAGCGCTTGACGCTGGCCGCCAGTTCGCCGTGCTCGATGGCGTGGGCGATCGCCACCTCGGCCTCGTGGATGGCGTCGGGCGCCAGGCGCCGGGCGGCTTCGTGCAGGTTCAGTCGGGACAGGTCGTTCATCGCGCGCTCCGCAGACGGGTCGGTTGGCCCATTGTGCGGCGCGCGCGGCGAAAGCGGAAGCCCGCCGCTCAGTTCGTGCAGCGCGTCGGCGAGTCCGCCTCCAGCGAAGGCAGCAGCAGCGGCCCCATCGACTTCAGGATCTGCACCGGCACTGCCGACGTGAAGCGGTAGCTGGCGGCGCCCGGACCGATCACGTAGGCGGTCAGCGTGCCGAAATGGCGCGGCCCGAGGTAGAAAACGAAGGTCGCCGTGCGGTTCAGCGCGACGCCGCGCCCGTTGTGGCGGCCGATCACGATCCGGTTGTCGCCGGTCCCGGTCTTGCCGCCCAGCGTCAGCGGCGTGCCGTCGGCCAGCTTGAAGGCGCCGGACAGGCGGCGCGCGGTGCCGCCCTCGACCACTTCGGACAGCGCGTTGCGCAGCGCGGTCGCGACTTCGGGCGCCATCGCGCGGCGGCCGGCTGCCGGGGCGCGGCCGAAGCGGGTCTCGTACGGCGTGCCGGTCGCGAAATCCAGGTGCTCGATGCGCTGGGTCGGCTGCAGCATGCCGTCGTTGACGATGATGCCCATCAGTTCGGCCAGCGCGGCCGGCCGGTCGCCCGAGCTGCCGAGCGCGGTGGCCAGCGACGGCACCAGGTGGCCGAACGGGTAGGCGAGATTGGCCCAGCGCCGGTGGATGTCGAGGAAGGCCTCGACTTCGAGCATCGTGTAGATGCGCGAATCCTGGGCGCCCTTGAAGCGGGTCCGGAACAGCCAGCGGTAGACGGCCTGCCGCTCGTCGGAACTGGCCTCGACCGTCGTTCCCCAGTCGGCGTCCGGGTGGGCCGACAGGTAGCCGACCAGCCACAGTTCGAGCGGATGCACGCGGGCGACGTAGCCGCGGTCCGGCAGGTCGTAGGCTTCGGGCGCGTTGCGCTCGTACAGCCGGGCGACGCGGGCCGCGTCCGGCGCGTCGCCGGGCAGGCGCTGGTCGAGGAAGGCGGCCAGCTGCGCGGCCGTCGCCTGCGGCGACAGGTAGCGGAACACCGCGGCCAGGCGGTCGGCGTTCGGGCGCAGGCCGTCCAGGAAGACGTCGCGGATTTCCTCGGGTTTCTTGCCGTGGTACTTGTGCCAGAAGCGGCGCAGGAAGACCTGGCCTTCGCGGTCGGCGAAACGGGACAGGTATTCGAGGCGGCGCGGGTCCTCACCGTCCTTCAGCAGCTGGGCCGTGCTGCCCGGGACCTTGTACATCGTGTAGCGGACGATGTCGCGCATCAGCCGGATGAAGACCAGGTTGATCGAGCCCTGCAGCGCTTCGCGCACGGTCGGCACCTGGCCGTCGTCCTCGCGCCGGAAGTTGTTGAAGCTGTGCAGGCCGCCGCCGGTGAAGAAGCTTTCGCCGGGGCTGGCCGAATAGCGGCGTTCGAGCGCCGCCTGCAGCATCGCCGGCAGGCTGCGGTCGGTCGCGCCGGCCAGGTACTCGACCGCCCAGGCGCTCAGCCGGTCGTGCGAATCGACCGCGGTCCGCCGCAGTTCGGCGGCGCTTTTGTCCGACAGCTTCTGGTGCAGTTCGGCGACGATCTCCAGGTAGGTCGCCAAGGTGCGCAGTTTCGCGGTCGAGCCGAGTTCGAGCTTGCTGCCCTCGTTGATATCGAGCGGCTGGTCGGTGGTGTCGGTCTGCACGCGGACGCGGTTGCCGTCTGGCGTGCTTTCGACCAGCGTGAAGCTGTAGCGCACTTCGGCCAGTCCGGCCGGCGTCAGCATGCGTTCGCCGAACAGCCCGATGCTGCGGGCGACCTCGGGCTCGGCCAGGCGGTCGAGGAAATCGCTGACCTGCTGCTGCAGCGAGCCGTTCAGGGTCGTCGAGACGCGCGCGTCGAAGCGGTCGAGCTCGTACAGCGAGGTGCCGAGCATGCCGGCCAGCCGGTTGCGGATCGCCGTCGCTCCCTTGCCGATGTCGGCCGGCAGCAGCGGCGGATTCGCCTTCAGGTCGCGGAACTGCAGCGGCCGGGCGAGCGCCGCGTCGCGCAGCGCCGGGCTGATCAGCCCGTGCTCGGCGAACAGGCGGGCATAGCTCTGCGTCTGCTGTTCCAGGTTGTCGCGGCCGGCCGCCGACAGGTAGTAGGAGGGCCGCCGGTGGGCGATCATCAGCGCGATGACCTGTTTCAGCGCCCCGCCCTGCTCGGCCAGCGTCTCGCCTTCGCCGTCGGGGGCGGCGAGCAGCGCGTTGACCCGGTCGAAATCGGCGGCGAACCAGACCCACAGGCCGTCGCCCAGGCCGTTGACCTCGCCGAAGCCGGCCGCCGCCGACAGCGGCACGGTGTTCAGGTAGTCGAGCAGGATGCGCCGGCGGACCGGCAGCGTCTCCTCGCCGTCCAGGTAGGCGCGGGTGCTGGCCGAAATCATCTGGCGCAGCTTCTCGCCGGCGTCGTAGGTGACGCCGTCGGGCGAATGGCGGTATTTCTCGATCTGCGTCGCCAGCGTGCTGCCGCCGGGCGCGTCGGCGTCGACCCCGACCAGGTTGCCGAGCTGCCCGAGCACCGCGCGGGTGAAGCGGACCCAGTCGACGGCCGGGTTCATTTTCGGCCGGGAGGCGTCGAGCAGATCGCGGTTCTCGATGAACATCAGCGCTTGGGCGACCCGCTCCGGAACGGCTGGGAAATCGGCATAGCCGCGGTACGGGTAGCGGAAACGGTACAGCGTCTGGTCGCGGCAGTCGGCGACGTCCAGACCGGCGTGCGACTTTTCGCGGTAGGGCGCGAAATAGCCGCTGCCGGTGTAGGCCATTAGACCGGGCGAGAAGCTGGCCTGGCGGGCCGGCACGTAGCCGCGCGTGGCCAGCCGTTCGGTGATGCGCGGCAGGCGCGTGTAGCCCATGCGCTCGTCGAAGGGGCCGTCGGCCGGGAAGCGGATCGCTGCGCTGGCCCCGTCCTGCACGCGGTAGGCGAGGCTGGCGGCCAGCCCGGAAAAGTAACCGGCCTGCAGCCGGGAGTGCTGGACCTCCTCGGAGACCAGCAGCGCGCCGGCCAGCAGGCCGGCAGCGACGACGCCGACCAGCAGGCGGCGGCGCTGCGGCGTCATGCCCGGTGCGGCGTGCGGCGCCGATGACGGCTCGGCCGGGGAATGCTCGGCCGGGGAATGCTCGGGGTGCGGGCGGGGATGGTGGTTTTTGTGTTTTCGCTTCACGGTCTGCGGGGGGGCGCGTTGCTTTGTGGTTTCTGGCATTCATTATGACTTCATTCTGCCGGCGTAGCATCCCGACCGCCGGCACAAGCGGCCGTTTTGTCCCGATCGCTGTCGGACCGGCCCCCATCGACGGCCCCCGCCCCTTAGAATGGGCCACCGCCCGAATCCGCCAACCCACCGACGACCATGCATGTCCAAGACGTACTGAATCTGCTCCGCACGCCGGTCTGGATCGTTTCGCCGGCCAGCCAGGAAATCCTGTTCGCCAACGGCGCCGCGCAGGCGCTTTCGGGCGGAGCCGAGCTGGCCGCGATGCGCCACGGCGAATTCTCGGCCCATGCCGAGGAGCGCCTGTCGGCCTATCTCCCGGCGCTGCGCGCCCGGGAGCCGGCCGTCGAGGTGTGGACGGTCGGTTCTGCCGGCGAGCCGCTGCCCCTGTGCTGCCATCTGTCGTTGTTCCTGCGCGACGGCCAGCCGGAAGCCATCGTCGTCGAGGGACAACTGCCGGAGCGTTCCGACCTGCCGCTGCGGTCGACCCCGCCCGCCGGCGTTGATTCGGCGCAGCTGGGCTTCTACGAGCGGCTGTTCCGCACCAACAGTGCGCCGATGCTGCTGATCGATCCGTCCGACGACGGCCTGATCATCGATGCTAACCAGGCCGCCTCGCGTTTCTACGGCTATTCCCGCGAGGCCTTCTGCCGGCGGCATACCTGGGAAATCAACGCGATGGGGCGCGCGGTGCTGCCCATCATGTACGAGATTTCCCGGCTTCCCGGCGGCCACAAGCCGCTGAATTTCGTGCACCGGCTGGCCGACGGCAGCCTGCGCGACGTGCAGACCTACGCCGGCCCGGTCGATATCGATGGCCGGCGGCTGATGCTGTGCATCGTCCATGACGTCACCGAGCAGAAGCGGCTGCGCAAGGAACTGGAGCAGGCCGCGTCGCGCGATCACCTGACCGGCCTGTGGAACCGGCGCCAGTTCCTGCACCTGCTCGACAATGCGCGGGCGCAGAAGCGCCGGTACGACGTCGATTACAGCCTGATGCTGCTCGATGCCGACCATTTCAAGTCGGTCAACGACCGCTACGGGCACGATGCCGGCGACGAGGTGCTGGTCCTGCTTGCCCGGGCGCTCGAGGCGCGGGTCCGGGAAACGGACACCGTCTGCCGCTGGGGCGGCGAGGAATTCATCGTGCTGCTGCCGCAGACCGACCTGGAAAACGCCGCCTTGCTGGCCGAATCCCTGCGCCGCAGCGTCGAACAGATCCGTGTCCCGCACCTGCCCCCGGTGACGGTCAGCATCGGCGTCGCCCAGCATTGCGCGAGCGAGACCGGCGACAGCCTGATCAAGCGGGCCGACGAGGCGCTGTACCAGGCCAAGGCCGCGGGCCGCAACCGGGTCGTCGCCATCCGCTGATCTGATGCAGAGCCGATCGGTTCACGATTTGACCCCGAGGCTGATCCGGACCAGTTCGGCCACGCTGTCTGCCTGGAGCTTCGACATCAGGCGCGATTTGTGAACCTCGACGGTCCGGGCGCTGATGCCCAGGGTCTCGGCGATTTCCCGGTTATGCCGGCCGTCGACGACCAGTTGCATGACTTCGCGTTCGCGCGGGGTCAGCATCCCGATCAGGGCACGGTTCCGTTCGCCGGTCTCACGGTCGTTCCTTGTCTGATCCTGGCTGGCGAATGCCTCCTCGATGACTTCGAGCAGGCGGACTTCGTCGAGCGGTTTTTCCAGAAAATCGAGCGCATCCGCGCGAAATGCCTGGCGGGCCGAATGGACGTCCCCATGACCGGTGATCATGACAACCGGTATGTCGCAGCCGATGTCGTTCAATTTCTGCTGCAGGGTCAGGCCGTCCATGCCGGGCATCCGGATGTCGATGAGTAGGCAGCCGCGCCAATCGGGCCGGTAGACGCCGAGGAAGCTTTCGGCATTGGCGAAGAAGGCGGTCCGGTAGCCCTTGAGCCCGAGCAGCAGGCCGAGGGCGTCGCGGACGGAGACATCGTCGTCGATCAGGAATACGGTATTTCTCATGGCTTCTTGTTTTGCAGCGATTCGATCGGAAGGTAGAGCACGAACAGGCCGTGGTCGCCCGGAATCGACAGCAGCCGGCCGCCGTGGGTTTCCGCTATGGCCCGGCTGATCGCCAGACCGAGTCCCAGGCCCCGCGATTTGGTCGAGACGAAGGGCTCGAAGGCGTCATCCATCTGCGTGTGCGACAGGCCCGGACCATTGTCCTCGACCCGGATACCGAGCTGGTCGCCGAGGGCGGGCTCGGCGCTGATGCAGATACGGCGTTCGCCGCCGGGAAGTCCGGCGACGGCATCGACGGCGTTGGACAGGAGGTTGCGCAGGACCACCTCGATCTGCAGGCGGTCGGCGTACATCTGGACTTCCGGCATTGCTCCGATCTCCAGGGAATAGCCCTGGGCAGCCTGCCTCTCCATGAACGGGCGGGTGGCGCTGGCGAGCAGTTCGGAAAGCATGACTTTTTCCAGCCGCGTCGATCCGGTGCGGAAGAAGTCCCGCAGCCGCCTGACGACTTCAGAAGCGCGTGCCGCCTCGGCCACCATGCGCTCTATGACGTCCCGCAATTGCTCGCTGCCGCCATCCCGGGCGATGATCAGCTTGCTGGCGGCGCCGTAGGCCGCCAGCGCAGTCAGCGGCTGGTTGAGTTCGTGGGCCAGCGCTCCCGCCATTTCGCCGGCGGCGGCCAGGCGCAGCGAGTGACGCAGTTCGTTGACCGTCCGTCGCTGCTCATCGACGGCCGTGCCGATCACGAAACCGACGCCGGCCAGCAACAGCGCGCGCATCTGTAGTTCGAAGATCGAGACGGCCTCGATTTCCCACAGCCAGCCGACGGAAAGCATGCCCAGCTGCAGCACCGAGGCGCAGAAGATCGCGCCGATGATGCCCTGCCGGGAGGCGGCCCAGACGACCGGCAGGAACAGCGCGTACAGATAGCGGAGATCGTTGATGCCGGCCGGCGAAAAGATCAGCCACAGAATGGCCAGCACCAGTCCGAGATAGCCTGCGGTTTCCAGGCGCAGCAGCGCCAGCCGGAAGACGTCGCGCCGGGGCCGGTCCTGCAGCCACCACAGGAACGGGAAAGTGACGAAGATGCCGACGCCGTCACCGATCCAGAAGCGCAGCACCGCGTCCTGCCAGGCTCCTCCGGGGATCAGATCCAGCCCGACGAGGCCGGTTACGAAGACGAGGCTGTTGGCCAGCGAGCCGATGACGACGATGGCGGTCCATTGCCCTAGGCTGGTTCGGTTCGCGAACATGCCGTTTTCCGGCATCAGGCGCTGCATCAAGCTGGCCATCGCGACGTATCCGGCGGTCAGCAGGGCGTCGAGTACCGCGAATTGCCAGGCGTTTGCCGCCGTTTCGCGGAAAATCAGGTCGGTTGCCAGGATGGCGGCCCACAGCGTCAGCGGACCGCCGGCGCCGCGGCGCAGCAGGTAGAGGATGCCGAGGGCGGGGGCCGGATTCCACGGCGTGATGTTGAAATGGTGCAGCGGATCGATGTAGCTGGCCCAGTCCAGCAGGATGTAGGCCGCGCAGAGCGCGAAGGCAGACGTCCACGCGCGCAACCAGCGCGGATTCCCGGCGGGCGGTGCGCTGCCGGTCGGCGTCGGCGGCTTCGTGGTGTCGTTCGATCTCATCCGGCCGAGCATACCCACGGCAGGGCGTTTCCGGCAAACGAAGGCGCTGCGCTGCGCGTCGTCTAAGCGTATCCCTTACGGGGCATCCCGGATTCGGAATTTTCCCCGATTGCCTAGCATGGGCCATGGCCATCGCCCGGTGCCGATCGATGAATGATTCAATGCTGCGACTCCTGCAATCGGAGCTTCTTCCTGCACCGGGGAGCGGCTGCATCGATGGAGCCGAAGTCGAGCGCTTGCTGATCCCGGTCGGGCGGCGCTGCCATTGGCCCGGGGCGCTGAATTACGTTCGGTGCAGGATGGCGCTCGGCCGCCATCCCGAGGTCTGCCTGCTGCGGATCGAAAAACTGTCCAGCCACTGGCTGCCCGATGACGGTGGGGCTTTCCTGCGCGAGCGGATCGACGCCGTGCTGCGCGGCGTCTGCGACGAACTGGCCGCTTGCGGGATTGCCCACGCGGTCCATCTGCGTTCAACGAACCGTCTGGTGTTCGCGATTCTCGACGCGGCGGAGGAACTGAACTGCAGTGGAATCATCGTGCCGCCGGCAGTTTCCGGGTGGCGGCGCATTTTTTCCTCGGGGACGGTCGCCGCGCTGTGTGCCGGCCAGCGCAATGTGCCGGTGATCACGGTCGATGGCAACGGCCGGCCTCGTGCCTGGAGAACGCAATGAAGCACGCTGTGTCGGGAGAAGGAAACATGAAGGTGCGAAGAATTGTCGCTGCGACGGACTTTTCCGAGACCGCGGAACTGGCGCTCCAGCGTGCCGCACGGCTTGCGTCATCCGGCAGCGCCGAACTTGAACTGATCCATGCGCTGTACCTGCCGCCGCTCGCCCAGGCCTGGCAGGAGCTGGTCGACGGCGAGGGCTTTTCCAGTGCCCGGTTGGGTCTGGTTGCCGGCGAACGGCTGCAGCAAGCGGCGGCCACGCTGCAGAGGTGGAGCGGCATCTGCCCGGAGACCCGCGTGCTGAACGGCAAACCGGCGTCCGAACTGGCTGGCTGGGCCAGAGCCAGCGGCGCCGACCTGATCGTCGTCGGCGCGCACGGTGAACACCTGATTCTCGACCTTTTCGTCGGGTCTACCGCGATCAAGCTGCTGCGCCTGAGTTCGACGCCTGTCCTGCTGGTCAAGAAGGCGCCGGATTTCCCCTACCGCCGGGTGCTGGTCGCCACCGACTTTTCGGCTACGGCGCAGGCCGCCGCCGACCTGGCGGCCTGCATGCTGCCGGAGGCCGGGCTTGAACTGCTCCATGCCTTTGAAATTCCATTCGAGCGGGAGATGAATCTGGCCGGCGCTTCGGCCGGGACGATGGAGCACTATCGTCTGCTCGCCCATGCCGAGGCGCGGCGGCAGATGCAGGAATGCATCGGCAAGCTCGCCGATCCGGCGCGCTGGTCAGGAAAGCTCCGCCAGGGCTATCCCCCCGCCGAGATCGTCCGCCATGCCGGGGAAAGCGCGGTCGACCTGCTGGTGGTCGGCTGCCGGCGGCGCAGCGACATCGAGGCAGCCATGCTGGGCAGCGTGGCAGCGCATCTGGTCAACGAGTCGCCGCTCGATCTGTTGCTGGTCCCCGCGGAAAATGACTGAATCCGTTCATTCCGCTTCCCAGACCCGCTGGCACGCCCTGCCGGGCGACGAAGTCATGGCGCTGCTTGACGTCGGCGAGGCCGGCTTGTCAGGCGAGGATATCGCCGACCGGCGCGCCCGTCACGGCGCCAACCGTCTGGCCCCACCCCGCCGGCGCAGCGTGTGGCAGCGCCTGCTGCTGCAGTTTCACAACATCCTGCTTTACGTGATGATGGGGGCGGCGATGATCGTCGCCCTGCTCGGCCACTGGCTGGATACCGCCGTCCTGCTCAGCGCAGTGGTGATCAATGCAGTGATCGGCTTCATCCAGGAAGGCCGGGCCGAAACGGCGCTCGATGCGATCCGTTCGATGCTGTCGCCGCGGGCGATCGTGGTCCGCGGCGGGCAGCGCCTGGAGATCGACGCCGCCGATCTGGTGCCGGGCGATCTGGTCATTCTCGCGTCGGGTGACCGCGTTCCGGCCGATATCCGGCTGCTCGACGTGGCCGAATTGCGGGTCGATGAATCCGCTTTGACCGGCGAATCGCTGCCGGCGGAGAAAGCTATCGCGCCGACCTTGCCGGATGCGCCGCTCGGCGATCGCTTCGGCATGGCCTATTCCGGGACCCTGGTCGTCCATGGCATGGCCCGGGGCGTGGTCGTTGCCGTCGGCAGCGCGACCGAGCTCGGCCTGATCAACCGGATGCTGGCCGAGGTCGATAGCCTTGCAACGCCGCTGCTGCGCCAGGTCAACCGCTTCGGGCGGGTGCTGGCGCTCGCCATTCTTGGCGCCTCGCTGCTGACCTTTGTGCTCGGTACCTGGTGGCGCAACCATGCGCCGGCTGAAATGTTCATGATGGTCGTCGCGCTGGCGGCTTCCGCGATTCCCGAAGGATTGCCGGCGATCATCACGGTCGGTCTGGCGCTCGGCGTCCAGCGCATGGCCCGGCGGCGGGCGATCGTGCGCCGCCTCCCGGCAGTCGAGGCGCTCGGTTCAGTGACTGTCATCTGTTCCGACAAGACCGGTACCCTGACCCGGAACGAGATGACCGTTCAACGGGTGGTCTGCGGCGGTCATGTGTTCGACGTCGGTGGCGTCGGTTACGCCCCGGTCGGCGATCTGAGCATCGACGGTCGCCTCGTCGACATCGCCCACTACCCTGCCCTGGACCGGGCCATCGTCGCGGGCGTCCTGTGCAACGACGCGCATTTGAGGGAAGAGGACGGGCTCTGGCAGGTCGTCGGCGATCCGACCGAGGGGGCGCTTCTGGTGCTCGGCCACAAGACCGGCCGCAAGGCCGCGGAACTGGAGCGGGCCTGGCCGCGCATCGACAGCATCCCCTTCTCGTCCGAACAGCGGTTCATGGCGACCTATCACCGGGATCTCGGCGAGCAGCCATGGATTTTCGTCAAGGGCGCTCCCGAACGCGTATTCGAGATGTGTTGCCGCCAGGTCTCCCATCACGGGGAGGTCTCGTTCGACATCGACTACTGGCGCCGGATGTCGGTCGATACCGCGGCCCAGGGCTTGCGGGTTTTGGCGCTGGCCGGCCGAGCGGCCTCGCCGGGCCGTTTCCAGCTGGGAATCGACGATCTGGAGGGCGGACTGACGCTGTTCGGCCTGGTCGGGATCATCGATCCGCCGCGCGAAGAGGCGATTCGCGCAGTTGCCGAGTGTCACCATGCGGGAATCCGGGTCAAGATGATCACCGGGGACCACGTTGAAACGGCGCGCGCGATCGGTGCGCAGCTGGCGATCGGGATCGGCCGGCCGGGCCTGACCGGTGCCGAACTGTCGCTGATGGACGATGCGATGCTGCGGCAGGTCGTGATGGAGGTCGACGTGTTCGCCCGCGCCAGTCCCGAACACAAGCTGCGACTGGTCAAGGCGCTGCAGGGCAACGGTCAGATCGTCGCGATGACGGGCGATGGCGTCAATGATGCGCCGGCCCTGAAGCGAGCCGACGTCGGGGTGGCGATGGGCATGAAGGGAACGGAAGCGGCCAAGGAGGCGGCCGACGTGGTCCTGGCCGACGACAATTTCGCCACCATTGCCGCGGCTGTCCGGGAAGGTCGGGCCGTCTACGACAACCTGAAGAAATTCGTGCTTTTCATGCTGCCGACCAACGGCGGCGAAGCCCTGGTCGTGATCGCCGCCATCCTGTTCGAACTGACCTTGCCGCTGACGCCGGCCCAGGTCCTGTGGATCAACATGGTGACCTCCAGCACGCTGGGCCTGGCGCTCGCGTTCGAGCCGGCGGAGCCCAACATCATGGGCCGCTCGCCGCGTCCGCCGGGCGAAGCGCTGCTGTCCGGATTTTTCGTCTGGCGGGTGCTGATGGTTTCGGTTCTGATGATGAGCGGCGCCCTGGGTCTCTTCCTGTGGGAACTGAGCGACGGCACCCGCGTCGAGACGGCGCGCACGATGGCGGTCAACGCGGTGGTGACTGCCGAGATGTTCTATCTGATCAACAGCCGCTACCTCTTCGCATCGGTGCTCAGCCGTGACGGGCTGACCGGAAACCGCTACGTGCTGGTCGCCATCGCCACCTGCGTCCTGTTGCAGATCGCCTATACACATATCCCGGCGATGCAGGCCATTTTCGGCTCCGTCGGACTCAGTCCCGTCGAATGGGGCAAGGTCCTGCTGGCCGGCGCACTCGTTTTTGTCCTGGCTGAAATCGAAAAACTGGCGATCCGCCGTAGTGGATTGGCGGCCCGCCTCGTACATATGCAGGAAAACCCAACCCGGAGATGGTCATGATGCTTCCCGAATGCCACCCGCCGGCCAGCCTGTTGCTGGCCACGGATCTCAGCTCACGCTGCGACCGCGCGCTTGATCGTGCGCTGATCCTCGCCGACGAGTGGAAGGCCGAATTGATCGTTTTCAATGCGCTCGAGTTGCCGGCAATGCCGGATCAGGTGCTGGATTGGGCCCATGGCGGAGGCGAACCCGGGGCACAGGCTGAACGCCTCCGGGAGGCCCGGCGTCAGCTCGATCGTGCAATCCGGGGACGCAAGGTCAGTGCCGCCATCCAGCAGATGACTTCCGGCGAGGATCCGTCAGACTTGATCCGCAAGGTCGCCGACGGAGCCCAGGCCGGAATGGTCGTCACCGGCAGCGGCAGCAACGAGCGTTTCGGGCGTTTTCTGCTGGGATCGACCGTCACGCAGCTGGCCAAGAGCCTGTCCCAGCCCTTGCTGGTCGTTCGCGAACGTCCGCATGGAGCCTATCAGCGCATCGTCGTGGCGACGGATTTTTCGGATGCATCCCGGGACGCGCTGGAAACTGCCTCCCGTTGCTTTCAGGGCCAGCCACTGATCCTCTACCATGCCCGCCAGGCGCCGCTTTCGGCGCTTGGCGAGGGCGCCGAAGGGCTGGCGGCGGCGCACAACGAATGCATGGGCTTTCTCGCCGGCTGCGGCCAGCCTCGGCGTCCGCCGGTCCAGCCGGTCATCGAGCGCGGACCGGTGCACACCCTGCTGGCGAGCTATGTCCGCCGCAACGAAATCGACCTGGTGGTCATGGGGAGCCGCGGTCGCAGCGGCCTGCTCGGCATGCTGCTCGGTAGCACCGCAGCCCAGCTGCTCGAATGGCTGCCGTGCGACACCTTGATCGTTCCCGGGGTGGGGGCGCCGAAAACCTGAGGCCCGTTCCCCGTGGGGGGGCTTTGGGTCAGGCTCCCTGTGCCGGGGAAGGAGGCGGAAAGCGCTCCATGATATGCGTCGCCATCCCCTTGGCAAGTTCCTCCTCGCCGAAGAAAACCGTGCCGAGCCTTTCGCCGCGCAGCATTTTCGATTCCTCCTCGCTGTGCGTGCGCAGCACGATCTCGATGCCCGGATTCAGCGTCCGCGCGCATTCGACCATCTGCCGGACGCTGAGCGGATCCGGCGTGGCGACGACCAGCATCGCCGCGTGGGCAATGTGCGCCTGGATCAGGACGCCCGGCTCGGCCGCGTTGCCGGATACCGCCACAATGCCCTGCCGGCGCAGGTCCTCGACGGCTTCCCGGTTCTGTTCGGCGACCACGTAGGGGATTCCCCGGGCGTCCAGCGTCTTCGCGATGCGTCGCCCGACCCGGCCGTAACCGACCAGGACGACCTGTCCGCCGAGATAGCGCGGAGCGGTACTGACCGGCAATTCGGCATACGGGTCCTGGCGCTGCTCGAGGCGGCGGGCCAGTTCCGAGCGCTCGAGGACCCAGCGGCGGAGAGGTTCGATCGCGGCGAAGACGAAGGGGTTCAGTGCGATCGCGAACAGTGCCCCGGCCAGCACCAGGCTCATGCCCTCCTTGGGCAGCAGGCCGAGCGAAACGCCCAGTCCGCCCAGGATGAATGAGAACTCACCGATCTGCGCCAGGCTCGCGGCGACGGTCAGGGCCGTGTTCAGCGGATAACGGTAAGCCAGGACCAGGGCCAGCGCAGCCAGCGACTTGCCGAGAATCACGATGGCGATCACCCCGAGCAACTGCAGGGGCTGCTCGACCAGGATCGCCGGCTCGAACAGCATCCCGACCGACACGAAGAACAGCACCGAGAAGGCATCGCGCAACGGCAGCGACTCCGCCGCGGCGCGGTGGCTGAATTCGGATTCGCGCATCACCATGCCGGCGAAGAAGGCGCCGAGCGCGAACGAGACGTTGAACAGCTGGGCGGCGCCGTAGGCGATGCCGATTGCCGCAGCGATGACCGCGAGCGTAAACAGTTCGCGCGACCCGGTGCGCGATACCTGCCAGAGTAGCCACGGCATTGCGCGTTTCCCGACGACCAGCATCAGCGCGATGAAGGCGCCGACCTGAAGCAGGGTCAGGCCGATCGTCTTCCACAGCGGAGCCGCGCCCTGGATCGCGGCGGCGCCATCCAGCGCACCGGCCAGCGGCGGCATCAGCACCAGCACCAGCACGCAGGCCAGGTCCTCGACGACCAGCCAGCCGACCGCGATGCGGCCGTTCATCGACTCGAGGATGCCGCGTACCTCCAGTGCCTTGAGCAGCACGACGGTACTGGCGCAGGACAAGGAGAGACCGAAGATCAGGCCGGCGCTCCAGTGCCAGCCCCAGCCCCAGGCCATCAGCATGCCGAGCGCCGTCGCCAGTCCCATCTGGACCACCGCGCCGGGCACCGCGATGCGCCGGACGGACAGCAGGTCGTTCAGCGAAAAATGCAGGCCGACCCCGAACATCAGCAGCATGACGCCTATTTCGGACAGCTGCGACGCGATATGGACGTCGGCGACGAATCCGGGCGTCGATGGGCCGATCAGGATACCGGCCAGCAGGTAGCCGACCAGCGCCGGGATTTTCAGGCGTTCTGCGATGAAACCGAGGATCAGCGCGATGCCGAAGCCGGTAGCGATGGTGGTGATCAGCGAGACGTTATGTTCCATTCGGCGGCGCGCGAGTTCCCCTGGCGGGTTGGAGATCCGTTGATCGTTCGGTGAGCAATCCGGGCAAGCGGCAAATTATCATCGAACGCCGGATCGGGAACATCGCCGAAGCCCCTATGGGAAACCCTTATGTCTGACCGTGAGCGGGAAGCGCTGATGCATCGGTCAGCCCGTATTCAGTGATCTGCAGCGGGTTCCGATACGCGAAAAAAAGCCGGAATCCTTGATTTTCAAGGAATTTCCGGCCTTCATCGGGTATTGCTGGATGTCCATTTGGTGCTCTGGGCGAGACTCGAACTCGCACGGCTTGCGCCACTACCCCCTCAAGATAGCGTGTCTACCAATTTCACCACCAGAGCCTGGTGCGTCCTGACGGGCTCGAACCGCCGACATCCAGCTTGTAAGGCTAGCGCTCTACCAACTGAGCTAAGAACGCGAGGGCGCGGATTGTATCAGATCATCGCGCCGTTGATCGAGATGATTTGACCGGAAATGTAGCCGGCCCGCTCCGAGGCCAGGAAGGCGACGAGGTCGGCGACTTCTTCCGGTCGCCCGGCGCGCTGCATCGGCACGATGCGCCGGATCGCGTCGGCGTCGAAGCTGCCGTCGATCATGCCGGTTTCGATGATGCCGGGGGCGACCGCATTGACGGTGACGCCGCGGCTGGCCAGTTCGAGCGCCAGCGATCGGGTCGCGGCGTGCAGCGCGCCTTTCGCCGCCGAGTAATTGACCTGGCCGCGGTTGCCGGCCAGCGCGGCGACCGACGAAATGTTGACGATGCGGCCCCAGCGCGTGCGCAGCATCGGCAGCGTCAGCGGCTGGGTCACGTTGAAGAAGCCGTTCAGCGACACGTCGACGACGCTGTCCCACTGCTCGCCGCTCATGCCCGGGAACACCGCGTCGGCGTGGATGCCGGCATTGTTGACGAGGATCTGGACCGGGCCCTCGTCGAGCAGTTCGGCCAGCGCGGCGGCCGTGGCCGCCCGGTCGGTGACGTCGAACACGGCGATGCCGGCGCTGCCGCCGGCTTCCCGAATTTCGCCGGCGAGCGCCTCCGCCCGGTCGCGGCCGCGGTTGGCATGGACGATGACGTGGTGGCCGTCGGCGGCCAGGCGCCGGCAGATCGCCGCGCCGATGCCGCCGCTGCCGCCGGTGACGAGCGCGCGCTTCATCGCGGGGTCTCCTGGAGGACGGATGCGTCGAGCACGACGGCGGCCCGCCCGGCGAGCAGGCAGCGTCCGTCGTGGTCGACCGAGAACTGGTAGAGGATGTGGCCGGCGTCGCCGGACAGGCGTTCGGCCCGCACGTCGAGATGGCCCGGCCGGTCGTCGAGGCGGGCGACGTGCAGTTCGACGCCGCGCACGCTGGTCAGGTAGCCCTGGCGCGGCGGTCCGTCGCCGGCGGCAAGCAGCGCGCCATGCACGGCCATCGCCTGCGCCGCGTACTCGATGCCGGCGGCGGCGCCGAGGCGGCCGTCGGCGCGCAGCGGGTTGGCCGGGTCGTTGTGGCTGTTCGCCCGGCAGGCGATGTGATCGGCCGACCAGCCGACGACGGCGTCGAGCAGGCACATGGTGCCCTGGTGCGGGATGCGGGCGGCGATCGCGGCGCGGTCTAGCACGGCGCGACGTCGACGGCGAGCTGCATCGGCGGCAGGTAGTCGAGGCAGGCGCGGCCGGCCTCGCCGCGGGCCAGCCGGGCGAGCAGCGGCAGCGCGCGCAGCGCCGGGATCGTGCCGCGCAGGCCTTCCAGGCCAGGGTCGGCCAGGCGGTCGGCGGCATCGCGGGTCGGCGCGACGCCGATCCGGGCGAGCGAGCGCTCGCTTCGCTCCGGTGCCAGCAGCAGCGCGACGGCGCCGCAGTCCGGGGTGTCGCGCTTGGCGTGCATCGGGGTCGGGTATTCGCTGTCGTAGGCGATCAGCAGCGTCGTCTGGCGGTCGGCGGCGACCTGGGCCAGCGCATCGAGCAGGCCGGCGCCGAAGCTGGCGTCGTAGGCGCACAGCACCTGGCAAGGCGCCATCGAGCGGGTCGCGATGCCCCAGTAGCCGGCGGCGGCGTTATGCACGGAATTGGTGAAGCGGGTCGGCGAGATCTGGCGGTCGTCGGTGGCCAGCTGCTCGCACAGCGCGTGGCAGTTGTAGCCGTCGGCCCCGGAGGCGGCGAACACCGTGGCCAGCGTCGAGGCGTCGGCGCCGGCCGCGGCGACGGCTTCCATGCCGGCCGCCAGCGTCAGCTTGACGACGCGGCTGGCGCGCCGCCGTTCGGCGGCCGGCAGCATGGCCGGGGCCGGCAGCACGGTCGGTTCGGCGACCCACGGCCGCTCGCCGCGCAGCACGGCCTGCGTCGTCGGCCAGTCGGGCAGGCCGGGGCCGAGGCAGCCGATGCCGTCGATCCAGGCGGTCAGCGGGGCGCTCATGCGGCGGCTCCGAAGACCAGCGCGCAGTTGCTGCCGCCGAAGCCGAAGGAATTGGACAGTGCGCGGCGCGGCGTGCCGGCGCGGGCCTGCAGCAGGTAGTCGAGGCGGATGTCCGGGTCGAGCGTCGCGGTGCCCGGGCTGCCCGGCAGCAGGCCGTCGGTCAGTGCCAGCGCGCAGATCACCGCCTCGACGGCGCCGGCGGCACCCAGCGTGTGGCCGGTCGCGCCCTTGGTCGAGCTGCACGGCACGCGGTCGCCGAACAGCGCGCCGACCGCCCTGCCCTCGGCGGCGTCGTTGGCCGGCGTCGAGGTGCCGTGCAGGTTGATGTAGTCGATGTCGCCCGGCGCCAGGCCGGCCGAACGCAGCGCGGCTTCCATCGCGAGCCGGGCGCCGAGGCCTTCCGGGTGCGGCGACGACATGTGGTAGGCGTCGCTCGATTCGCCGGCGCCGAGCAGCAGCACGTCGCCGGCGGCGGCGCGGTCGGCCCGTTCGAGCAGCGCGAAGGCGGCACCCTCGCCGACCGAGATGCCGTCGCGCGCCGCGTCGTAGGGCCGGCACGGCTGCGGCGACGTCAGCTCGAGCGACGCGAAGCCGTACAGCGTGGTCAGGCACAGCGTGTCGACGCCGCCGACGACCGCGGCGTCGATGCTGCCCAGCGCGAGCTGGCGGGCGGCCGCCGCGAACACCTTGGCGCTCGACGAGCACGCGGTCGAGATGGCCATCGCGATGCCTTCGAGGCCGAAATAGGCGCGCGTGAATTCGGCCAGCGAGAACGAGTTGTGCGTCGTCCGGTAAATGAAGTCGGCGGGCAGCTCGCCGGTCTGCGGGTCGCGCCGGCGGTAGGCGAGTTCGGTCTGCAGGATGCCGGCCGTGCTGGTGCCGAGGAAGACGCCGACGCGGTCGCGGCCGTGGCGGGCGATCGCGGCGCGGACGCGGTCGGCGAAGCCGTCGGCTTCGAGGCCGAGCAGCGTCAGCCGGTTGTTGCGGCAGTCGTAGTCGGCCAGCGTTTCGGGCAGGCGCACCGCGTCCACCGCGGGAACCTCGCCGATCCAGGTATCGAGCCGTACCGTCTCGAAGGCGCAGGGCGCCAGGCCGCTGCGCCCGTCGCGCAGTGCCGTGCGCAGGGCATCGACGCTTTGCCCGAGGCAGGTGGTGGCGGTGTAGGCGGAAAGCAGCAGCGGGGTCACGGCGGGGCTCGGGTCGGGTTGCGGCGGATTTTAGCTCAAGCCGCGCCGCGGTCGCGCGCCAGGCAGCTGCGGTAGCGGCCCTCGACGCGGCGGGCGAACCATTCGGTGGTCAGCTTGCGGCGGATTTTCGGGCTCTTCAGGTCGATGCGCGGCATCGCCTGGCGGGCGACCGGGCCGCCGGCCGCCTTGTCGGCCAGCGCGAAGACGCGGGCATACAGCGTGCTGCGCGCAAAGGCCGGCGATTTCTCGAGCAGCAGGTCGCGGCGGATCTGCGAGCGGGTCATTTCCAGCCGGTCGCGGATGGCCAGCGCGGCGTCCTCGACCTCGCTGGTGTCGAGCGCGGCGTCGCCCTTGTCGTAGCGCAGCAGGTCGCCGTCGAGGCTCAGCTTGCGGCCGGCGACGCGGCCCAGCGCGGCCTGGAAGGCGGCGTTGCGGCTGGAATGGCGGCCGGCGTTGAAATCGGCGAAGCGGTAGACGACGTTGTCGTAGCCGACCGGGTAGTCGAGCAGGATGGCGACGCCGAAATAGACCCCGCCGCGCCGCGTGAACACCTCGTTGCGCAGGTCGCGCTCGACCGGGTAGGGATAGCCGCGATCCTTCGCCTGCTGCTCGGCGAAGGCGACGCTGACCTGCATCGGGCCGCCGGTGCGCACCGGGTTGTGGCCGGCCAGCAGCGTCTTGCCGAAGGGCAGTTCGGCGGTCATGTCCTCGTACAGCGCGTTCAGTTCCTTCTCGGTCTTCAACGCGTCGATGCGCTGCTGGTAGCTGCGTCCGTCCGGCGAAGTCTTCAGCAGCGCCGTCGAGACGACCAGCTTCGGGATGCCGTAGCGCCCGGTCCGCTCTTCCAGTTCGCGCTGCACGATGGCGGCCAGGCCGGGCACCGCGGGATCGGCCTGGAAGCTGGATTCCTGCTCGATAATCGCGATCGCCGCGCAGTAGGTCGGCGCCGCGTGCGGGATGCCGAGGTGCGCGAACGCGGTGTACAGGTCGCCGGTCCAGCCGGCGCGGTCCTTGACGCGGGCCGGCAGCAGCCGGGCGGCGCGGTTGCGCACCGCGCTTTCGTCGAGCGAGGTCGGCCAGGCGGTCAGCGTCCGGCCGTTGGCGCCGCGCGCCAGGTCGGGCGGCAGCGCCGGGCCTTCCGGTTCGCCTTCGAACAGCGAGCAGCTGGCCAGAACGGCCAGCGGCAGCGCGAGCAGCAGCCGGCGCAGGCGGCCGGAAAAGGGGGCGGAATGGATACGGGTCATGGCAGGGCGTCGTCGAGCGTCACGGGGGTCAGTCCGCGCGCCGCGCAGTCTGCTAGCAGGCGCGGCAGGACCGCGAGGATAACCGCTTCGCCGTCTGCCGTGCGCGCCGCGTGGCCGTCGTGCAGCAGCAGCACGTCGCCGCCGGCCAGCTGGCGGGTCAGCCGGGCCCGGACGGTGGCCGGGTCGCCGCAGCGGGTGTCGTAGGCGCGCCGCGTCCAGGCCGCGAGCTGCAGGCCCTGGCGGTGCAGTACCGGGTCGAGGAAGGGGTTGCGCAGCCCGGCGGTCGCCCGGAAGAAGCGCGGCGCGCGGCCGGTCAGTTCGGCCATTGTCTGCTGCGCGGCGGCGATGTCGGCCGCCATGCGGCGCGGTCCGAAGGTCGCGAAGGCGCTCGAATGGGCGTCGCCGTGGTTCTCGACGCGGTGGCCGCGGGCGGCGATCGCGCGGCACAGCGCCGGATGGCGGCGGGCGCGCCGGCCGATGCAGAAGAACGTGGCGCGGACGCCGGCCGCGTCGAGCAGGTCGAGCACGCGCGGCGTGACTTCGGGGTCGGGGCCGTCGTCGATGGTCAGCGCGATCTCGCCGCGCGCCGCGGCGGCGGCCGGCAGCCGGACCAGGTTGGGGCCGAGCAGCGTCGAGCGCGGCAGCAGGCCGGCCGCGGTCAGCAGCGCGTGGTCGGCGGCCAGCGCGCCGAGCGCCCACGGCCACAGGCCGGGCGCCGCGAGCAGGCCGAGTCCGGCCGCGCCGTGCAGCGCGAAGGACAGTTTCAGCGCGGTCGAGGGATGCCAGGCGGTGGACATGCGTTTATGCGGAAAAATGGCCGAGATCGAGGAAATCTTCCCATAGCGCCTGCCATACCGGCCACTCGTGGCCGCCGGGCCGGACGCGGCGCGTGGCCTCCGGGAAGCGGCCGGCGATCGCCGCCATGCCGTCGGCGAAGCGGTCGTCGGCGCCGTAGCCGACGAAGGCCGGGCGGTCCGGGCCGCGCAGCCAGTTCCAGGCGCGGAATTCCGGGTCGGCCTGCTGGGCGGCGTCCGGCTGCCAGGCGTCGAGGCCGCCGGCCGCGTCGATCGCGCGCCGGGTCAGGCGGCTGCCCGGGTAGGGGGCGATCAGGCACAGGCCGTCCACCGAATCCGGATCGTCGGCCGCCTGGCACAGTGCGAGCAGGCCGCCCAGCGAGATGCCGCCCAGCCAGACCCGGCGATAGCCGGCGCGGGCCGGCGCCAGCACCTGGTCGGCCAGCGCGGTCAGCGCGCCGCCGCCGGAAATGGTCGCCAGATCGAGGTCCACCGCGACCAGGTCGAGTGCCGCCCCGCGCCGCTCGACGGCGGCGAAGAAGCCGGCATCGCGGAAATCCTCGGGCCGCATGTAGGCGCCGGGCAGCAGCACCAGCAGGCTGTCGGCGCCGCGGCGGGCGTCCAGCGTGCGCAGCCGGCTCATCTGGCGGTTCCACGTGGAACGACCACGGCCGACAGCAGCAGCGCCAGCACGGCGCCCGGCCCGACGGTGACGCCGACCGCGTGCAATACCGGCACCGAGGACAGGCCCAGCGTGCCGAAGCCGATCGTCGTCGTCAGGTTGGCCAGCCCCATCGCGACCAGCGTCTCGTCGTCGGCGCCGCCGGCCTGCTCCAGGTGGTCGAAGAACAGCGCGTAGTTGGAGCCGACCGCGACGATCAGCAGCAGGCCGACCAGATGCAGCAGGTGCAGGCGCTCGCCGGCCAGGTGCAGGCCGGCGACGACCAGCGCGACGGCGACGACCAGCGGCAGCAGCACCGCGGCCAGCCGGCGCGGCGAGCGCAGCGTGACGGCGAGCAGCAGCACGATGGCGAGCAGGCCGGCGCCGGACAGCGCGACCGCCTCGCCGAGGTAGTCGGCGTACAGCGTGTCGAATTCGCCCTTCATGTCGATGAACAGCGCGTCGCTGCCGGCCAGCGCGGCGCGCAGCGCGGCCGGATCGACGTCGGCGCCGCCGGCCGGCGGGCGCAGCGGGAGCAGCACGCTCCACGTGTCGGCGCGGGGCAGCAGCAGCGAATCGACGGCCAGCGCCAGCGCGCTGCCGTCGAGGTCGGCGCGCTCGATCGGCGCCTGCCGGCGGGCCGCGTCCACGGCGTCGACGAAGGGTTCGAGCTTGTCGGCGGCCAGCGGCAGGTCGGCCAGCGCCGCGCGCAGCCGCGGGCGCAGCTCGTCCGGCGCCGGCAGGCTGGCCAGCCGGGCCGCCTGGGCCGCGCGGCTGGGCAGGAAGCGGGCCGGCGTGTCGTAGCCGCCGATCAGGCCGTCGGCGACCAGCCGGTCGAGGCGCTGCCCTGCCCGCTCGGCGGCCTGCAGCGCGGCCTCGCGGTCGGCGCCGGCGACGACGACCAGGTAGCGCGCGTCGGGCGCCCCGAGATCGGCGCGCAGCGCGCCGTCGACCGCGGCGGCCTCGGCGCTGACCGTGCTCAGCACCGACAGGTCCGGCTGCCACAGCCGGTCGCGCTGCTGGCCGAGGTAGGCGAAGGCGGCGACGGCCAGCGCCAGCAGCGGCCAGCGCAGCCGGCGCAGCGCGGCGAAGGCGGCGCGCAGCCGGCGGCCGGCCGGGCCCGGATCGCGCGTCGCCGCCGCATCGCCGGCCAGCTGCGGCAGCAGCCAGCGGGTGACCAGCGCCGCGGTCAGCACGCCGCTCAGCGCGTACAGGCCGAGCTGGGCGAGGCCGGGAAAGCCGGACAGCATCAGCGCGCCGAAGCCGCACAGCGAGGTCGCGACGCCGAGGCGGATGGTCGGCCAGAAGCGCTCGCGCCATGCGTCGACGCCGAGCCGGCCGGACTGCACGAAGTAGTAGATCGAGTAATCGACGGCTTCGCCGATCAGCGCCGAGCCGAAGCCGACGGTGATGCCGAACACCGTGCCGAAGGCCAGGCTGACCGCGACGACGCCGGCCAGCGCGCCGGAGGCGACCGGCAGCAGGCCGAGTCCGACCAGGCGCGGCGAGCGGTAGACGACGAGCAGCACGGCGACGATGGCCAGCGTGCCGATCATCGACAGCCGCGACACCTCGTCCTTGATCGTCGCCCGCGCCTCGACCGCGAAGCGGCCGGGGCCGGACAGCACCAGGCGCAGGCCGTCGCCGGCCGCGGCCGCGAAGTCGGCGCGGATCGCGGCGATCGCGGCTTCCTGGCCGTCGGTGTCGGAACCGAGCGCCCGCGTCTGCAGCAGCAGCAGCGCCCGGCTGCCGTCGCGCGAGGCCCAGACGCCGTCGCGCATCGCCGGCTGCGTGCCGCCGTTCAGATTGCTGACCAGTTCGTACAGCTCGCCGGTCGGGTCGCGCGTCAGGAAGGGCTTGACCAGCATGCCGGCCGGCGACGCGAGCAGGTCGATGCTGCCGGAAATCGCGTCGCGCAGGCCGTCGACCGTGAAACGCTGCGGGCCGACCGCGGGGCTCAGCAGGTAGCGGCGGGCGAACAGCAGGTCGCGCTCGGCGGCGATGCTGCCGGCCTCGCCGTTCTGCACCGACACGAAAGCGGGCCGCGCCGCCAGCCGCTCGCGCAGTGCGCGCGACGCCGCGGCGCGTTGCGCGCCGTCGCCGCCCTCGATGCCGACCATCAGCAGGCGCGACACGACGCCTTCCTTCAGCTGGTCGATCAGCACCTGCTGCTCGGCGCTCGGCGTCGACGGCAGGAAGAAGGACATGTCGGCCGTGAACCGGCTGTTCCAGACGATCGCGGCGCCGGCCAGCATGGCCAGCGCCCACAGCAGGAAGGCGCGGGCGCGGCGGCTCATCGCAGTTCGACCGGGTCGATCGACAGCACGGAGCGGTCGCCGTCGGCCTGCAGGTACTCGATCTGGCGCACCTGGTTGCCGCTGCCGCTGACCGTGATGCGCAGCACCAGCGCGGCGATCTTCTGGTCGCTGGGCAGCAGCGTCAGCACCCACTTGTCGGCCGTGCCGGCCAGGTGCAGCGCGTAGTTGCGCTCGAGCGCCGAGCGGTCGCCGGACAGCGTGCCGCGGATGCTGTCGACGAAGGCCAGCGCTTCCGGCTGGGCGGCCAGGTTGATCGTCAGCTTGCGCCTGTCGCGCTCGATCGACAGCTGGTCGCGCTCGAGCAGCAGGCGTTCCGGCTTCGGCGTCAGCGTCAGCTTCTCGAGCCGGTCGGGCGCGGTGTAGGTCATTTCGCCGGTGGCGACGACCGGCTTGTCGAGCAGCGCGATGTACTTCTTCTCGACGAACTTCGCGCGGCCGCCCTTGTGGCGGGCGAGGTCGGCCATCAGCTGGCCGATGTCGAAGGCGGCGGCGGCCGGCAGCGCGAGGCAGGCGATCAGCAGGCCGGCGGCGAAGCGGGAAAGGGTCATTTTTTCTGCCAGAAGTCGAAGAAGTTGAACCAGTTGTCCGGCGCCGTGCGGCAATAGTGCGTCAACCGGTCGGCGTAGGCCTGCGCCGCGGCGCGGATCGCGGCCTCGCGCCCGGCGCGCGGCGTGTCGGAAAAATCGGCGAGCGGCTCGAAGTGTATCCGGTAGCGGTTGCCGCCGGCGTACAGGCCGGCCATGAAGAACACCGGGCGGCGCAGCATCGCCGCCAGCCGCCACGGGCCGAGCGGGAAGGCGGCGGTTTCGCCGAGAAAGCTGCAGTCCACCGTCGGGTCGCCGCCCAGGCCGCGGTCGGCGAGCAGGCCGACCAGACAGCCGCGGTCGAGCCGGTCGCGCGCCGCCAGCATCGAATCCATGCGGCCGAGCGGCACGATGTCCTGCGCCGCCGCGGGGTTGATCGCGGCCAGCGTCGCGTTGATCTTGCGGGCGTTTTCCTCGTACATCAGCATCGCGACCTGCAGCCCCGCCCTGCCCCGGCCGACCGCGCGCAGCACCTCGAAGCTGCCGAGATGGGCGCCGACCAGCAGTGCGCCCGGCTGGCGTTCGAGCGCCGCGTGCAGCGCGTCGGCGCCGGACACTTCGATGTCGAACAGGTCGAAACGGTCGTTCAGCAGGTAGATGCGGTCGTGGATCGTGCTGGCGAACGCGAACACCTGGCGATGGACGTCGCGCCAGCCGGCCGGCCGGCCGAGCGCGCGCCCCAGGTAGGCCCGAGCGGCGCGCCGGGCGCGCGGCGAGAACAGCGTGAAGTAGGCGGCGATGCCGTGCAGCACGACGCGGCCGGCGGCGCGGCCGAGGTTCAGCGAAATCCACACCATCAGCCGGAGCACGGCGAGGTTGCTGCGTTCGCGCTGGTCCCGCCAGGACGCGGCGGCCGGTTCGCTCATGGCGCGGGCGGGGTCAGGCTGCCCGACGCGACCTCGCGGTCGGCGGCGCGCACCGAGAACGCGATGCCGCCGCGCGGCGTGCGCCGCAGCGCGAAGATCAGCGCCTCGCCGGGGCCGACCGGGCTCAGGAACTTGGCGTTGCCGACCTGCCAGCGGTCGACCGGCGCGCCGAGCAGTTTTTCGGCGAACAGCAGCGCGCGGTCGAGCAGCACGACGCCGGGAACGATCGGCCGGCCGGGAAAATGCCCGGCGAAGGCCGGGTGGTCGGCCGGCACGGTCCAGGCGAATTCAGCGCCGTCCATCGCCGACCTTTTCCGCGTACAGCGCTTGCAGCCCGCTGCGCGGCAGCTTGCCGGTCGAATTGCGCGGCAGCGCGTCGACCAGCACCAGCGGCCGCGGCAGGAAGATCGCGTCGATCCGTTCGCGCAGCGCGGCGAGCAGCGCGCGGCGCTCGAGCCCGGGGGCGACGACGAAGGCGGCCAGCCGGGCGATGCCGTCGGGGCCGGCGTCGTCGGGCAGGAAGAACGCAGCATCGACGACGCCCGGGATCGCCGCGATCTGGTGGTTCAGGTAGGCCAGCGAGGTGCGCCGGCCGGCGATATTGACCAGGTCGGCATGCCGGCCGACCAGCCGGAAGCGGCCGTCGGGCAGCGCTTCGAGCAGGTCGGACAGCGCGACCCGGCCCTCGACGTGGGCGCCGTGGGCGTACGCGGTGTCGCCGTCGCTGTCGATCCGGGTGCCGGGCAGCAGCGTCCAGGCGTCGCCGGCCGTGGTCCGCCGGCTGGCCAGCTGGCCGCTTTCGGTCGAGCCGTAGATCTCGAGCAGCGGCGCGCCGGTGCGCGCCTCGGCTTCGGCGGCCAGCGCCGTTGACAGCGGCGCCGTCGCCGACAGCAGCAGGTCGGTCGGCGGCAGCTCGATGCCGGCGGCGAGCAGCGTCGACAGGTGGAAGGGCGTCGTCACCAGCAGGCGCGGCGCCGGCACCGCGGCCAGCGCGGCGGCGATGTCCTGCGGGTAGAAGGGCTTGCCGGCCCAGAACGAGCAGCCGCCGTGCAGCGCCAGCAGCAGCGTCGATTCGAAACCGTAGCTGTGCTGCACCGGCACCGTGCCGACGATCGCGTGCGGGCGGCCGTTCAGGCCGAGTGCCGCGGCGCCGGCCCGGCCGTTGGCGACCAGCTTGCCCCAGGTCTTTGGCTGGGCCTGCGGCTTGCCGGTCGAGCCGGATGTGAACAGGATCGCGGCCAGCTGGTCGGCCGGGATGTCGGGCACCGCGCCGACCGCGTCGCGGTCGACCGCCGGCAGCGCCGGAAAATCGAAGCGCGGCAGGCCGTGGCAGTCGGTGTCGCCATCGACCAGGCAGACCAGATCGGGGAAGCCGGCCTGCAGGTCGTGCAGCGTCTCGGCCGACTGCGACGACGGCTGCAGGCTGACCCGGCCGTCGAGCAGGCCGGCGGCGAAGCCGAGCGCGAAGCGGTAGCGGTCCTGGCACAGGTTGAGCAGCGCGCCGCCCGCCGGCAGCCGCGCGGCGAGCGCGGCCGCCTCGGCCAGGAAGTCGCCGACCCGGCGCGGGCCGTCGGCCCGCCAGGCCAGCACCCGGTCGAGGTCGGTTCCGGAAATCAGCGGCTGCGCGTTCATCACGGACTGGCCGGCTGGTCGCGGTGGGCGCGCCAGGCGCGGATCACGCTGGCCAGGCTGGGGCGTTCCTCCGGCGGCAGCACCGCCATCCGCCACAGGTGCTCGGCGACGAACATCAGGCCGACCAGCGGCGCCGTCGCCAGGTTGGCGAAGGCCGACCAGACGGCGACCGGGGCCAGCGCATAGAGCAGCAGCGAGGTCGTCGCGCCGGCGACGAAGAACAGCGTCCAGGCCAGCGTGACGCCGCGCGTGTAGCGGACCTTGCGTTCCGACAGCGTGCCTTCCAGCGTGCGGGCGATGCGCGTCACCAGCGCGTCGCCGGGGCCGGCCAGGCTGCGCCCGAACAGCGCGGCGAGCGCGAGCAGCGTGCCGACGTGCTGCACCAGGTAGAGCAGCGCGGGCTGCGTGCGCAGCAGCGGCCACAGCGCGGCGAGCAGCGCCAGCGTCGCCAGGCCGGCGGCGGCCAGCCAGCCCGGCCGGCGGCGCAGCAGCGCGAGACCGGCAAGGCCGGGCGCGACGCCGAGAGCGACCGCGAAATCCGGCCCGGTCAGCCCGGCGCTGGCCAGGTGGGCGGCCAGCGCCCAGGCGGCGAAGGCGGCGGCGACGGTCAGGCCGCGCAGCCACCGGGCCGGGCCGGCAGCGTTCATTTGGTCCGCTGGCGGGCGATGTGCGCGGTCAACGCGCGCAGCGACGCGAAAATGCGCGTGTTGTCCTCGTTGTCCGAGCGCAGCTGGAAGCCGTAGCGCTTGGAGATGACCAGCGCGATTTCCAGCACGTCGATCGAGTCGAGGCCGAGGCCGTCGCCGAACAGCGGCGCGTCCGGCTCGATCTCGGCCGGCGTCATCTCGAGGTTCAGGGCGTCGACGATCAGCGCGGCGACTTCGGGCAGCAGCGCGTCGACGGTTTCCGGGGTCGGGGTGTCGGACATGGGGAATTTCCGTGGAGTTAGCGGGGGACGGCGCGGAACGCGAGCACCGCGTTGCTGCCCCCGAAGGCGAAGGAATTGGACAGCGCGGCGCGCAGCGGCACGTCGCGGCGGGCGGTCAGCACGTGGTCGACGCCGCGGCAGCCGAGGTCCAGGTTGTCGTCGGTCAGGTGCGCGGTCGGCGGGATCGTCGCCTCGCGCAGCGCGAGCACGGTGGCGATCGCCTCGATCGCGCCGGCGGCGCCGAGCAGGTGGCCGTGCATCGACTTGGTGGCGCTGACCGGCAGCTGCACGGCACCGTCGCCGAACAGCTGCTTCAGCGCCGCGATCTCGACCGGGTCGCCTTCGGCGGTCGCGGTGCCGTGGGCATTGACGTAATCGATGTCGGCGGTGTCGAGGCCGGCGTCGGCCAGCGCCAGGCGCAGCGCGCGGACCTGGCCGGCGGCTTCCGGGCGGACCAGGTGGCTGTGGTCGCAGCTCGTGCCGTAGCCGGCGATCTCGCCGTGGATGCGGGCGCCGCGCGCGACGGCGTGGTCCCAGTCCTCGAGCACCAGCGCGGCGCCGCCCTCGCCCAGCACCAGGCCGCGGCGGTCGGCCGCGAACGGCCGGCAGGCCTGCGCCGAGGACTGTTCGTCGCCCGGGGCCAGCACGCGCAGCGCCTCCCAGGCGCGGGCGACGCCGTAGGCCTGCGGCACGTCCGAGCCGCCGGTCAGCATCACCGTCGCCTCGCCCGAGCGGACGCGCCGGAAGGCTTCGCCGATGGCGATCGCCGACGACGCGCAGGCCACGGTGTGGCTCATGCTGACGCCGCCCAGGCCAAGCTGGATCGAGATGTGGGAATTGGCCGCGTTGTTCATGCCGAGCACCACGGACAGCGGCGAAATGCGTTCGCGGCCCTGCTGCCACAGTTCGCGGTAGCCCTTCTCGTAGGCCAGCGTGCCGCCCAGCGCGGTGCCCCAGCTGACGCCCCAGGCGTCGCGCCCGTCGCCGGCGCGCGGCAGGCCGGCGTCGTCCCAGGCGGCGAACGCGGCGGCGGTGCCGAGCTGCGCGAAGCGGTCCATCATCGCCGCCAGCGGCCGGCCGAGCGCGGCGTCCGGGTCGAAGCCGGGACAGCCGACGAAAGGCATCGACAGCGGGCGCGGCCGGTCATCGGTCTGCAGGTGGCGGATCGCCGATTCACCGGCGCACAGCCGCGCGAAGAAATCGGCCAGGTCGCCGCCATAGGGGCTGACCAGGCCGAGGCCGGTGATCGCTACCCGCCGCTGGACCATCGCTCAGCGCTGGCTGATCAGGTTGTCCATCAGCGACGCCATTTCGCCGACGGTGCGCGGGCTGGTCAGGTCGCCCGGCAGCTTGACGCCGAAGCGGTCCTCGAACTCGAAGACCAGTTCGAGCATCAGCAGCGAATCGACGCCGAGACCGGCCAGCACGGCCTCGGGAACGACGCGTTCCGGGGCGGTGCCGAGGCGGTTCTGGAGAAATTCGCGGATCAGGCCAATGGAATTCATAGGGTGCGGATTTTAGCCGAAAGCCCCTGTTTTTCAAAGATTTTCGGGCGTTTTCGGGGATTCTCCGGGCAGCCGGCGGCGATTTGCTACCATGGCGCTTCTTTTTTCCTGGGCTTTTCCCGCCGATGCAAAACCTCGCCCACCCGTCATGGATGCGGCAGATCGCCGTCCGGGCGCTGACCCTGTGGCCGCTGAAGGCTGCCGGCACGATGGGCTTCATGGGCCTGTTCTTCTGGGGCT
The DNA here is from genome assembly GCA_028687035.1 of Dechloromonas sp. Classification (GTDB taxonomy): domain Bacteria; phylum Pseudomonadota; class Gammaproteobacteria; order Burkholderiales; family Rhodocyclaceae; genus Azonexus. The sequence continues at coordinate 126,496 of JAQUAX010000004.1, forward strand.
ATTTCGCCGTGCTGCATGCGCCGCTGGCGACGCCGCTGGCAATGCCGCTGACCCCGCTCGACGCCTGGATTCCCTTCTCGCCGGTCGCGCTGCCGGTGTACGGCTCGCTGTGGGTCTACATCTCGCTGCCGCCGGCGCTGCTCTCCGGGCTGCGCCCGCTGCTGCTGTTCGGCGCCTGGATCGGCGCGCTGTGCCTGGCCTGCCTGGCGGTGTTCTGGGTCTTCCCGACGGCGGTGCCGGCGGCCGGCATCGACTGGTCGCTGCATCCGGAAATGGCGGTGATCAAGGGCCTGGATGCGGCCGGCAATGCCTGCCCGTCGCTGCATGTCGGCTCCGCGGTGTTCGCCGCCGCGTGGCTGGCCCGGCTGTTCCGCGCGGTCGGCGCGCCGCGCTGGCTGGCATGGGCGAGCGCGCTGCACTGCGCGGCGATCCTGTGGTCGACGGTCGCCACCCGGCAGCACGTCGTGCTCGACGTCGTCGCCGGGCTGCTGGTCGGCGGCGCCTTCGCGGCCGCGTCGCTGCGCCACGTCGCGCGGCGCTGCCCCGGGTTCTAGCCGGCGGCGCGGTCCAGCGAGCGCAGGAAGCTGGCCGCGTCCTGGTAGCCGACGACGCGGACGCCGGCGATTTCCTTGCCGCGCGGGTCGAAGAAGATGATGCCGGGCGGGCCGAACAGCCCGAAGCGGGCGAGCAGCGCCTTGTCGTCGGCGCCGTTGGCGGTGACGTCGGCCTTCAGCAGCGTGAAGCCGGCCAGCCGCGCGCGCACCGCCGGGTCGGCGAAGGTGAATTTCTCCATTTCCTTGCACGACACGCACCAGTCCGCGTAGAAATCGAGCATCACCGGGCGGTCCACCGCGGCCAGCCGGGCGTCCAGTTCGGCGACCGAGCGCACCGGTTCGAACGGCAGCCTGGCGGACTCGGCGGCGACCGCGCCGCCGCGCAGCCCGGCCAGCGGCTGCAGCGGGTCTCGGCTGCCGGCCAGCGCGCCGATCAGCAGCGCGGCGCCGGTCAGCAGCATGACGATGCCGATGCCTTTCCAGAAACGGTGCCAGCCCTTCGCCGTCGGCGGCAGCGGGTCGAGCGCGTGCAGGTAGATCGCCGGGATGATCAGCAGCGCGGCCCAGGCCAGCATCGCGGCGACCGGCGGCACGACCGGCGAAACCAGCCAGACCGCGGTGGCCAGCAGCAGCACGCCGAAGGCCTTCTTGACGCCTTCCATCCACGGCCCGGTCTTCGGCAGCAGCGAGCCGCCGGCGACGCCGACCGCGATCAGCGGTGCGCCCATGCCGAGCGCCATCGCGAACAGCGCGCTGCCGCCGAGTACGGCGTCGCCGGTCTGGCCGATGTAGAGCAGCGCGCCGGCCAGCGGCGCGGCGACGCAGGGGCCGACGATCAGCGCCGACAGCGCGCCCATCAGGAAGACGCCGACGCCGCGGCCGCCCTGCAGGTGGCCGGATTCCTCCGACAGTTTGCTCTGCAGCGCGACCGGCAGCTGCAGCTCGTAGAAGCCGAACATCGAGAACGACAGCACGACGAAGACCAGCGCGAAGGCGCCGAGCACCCACGGGTTCTGCAGCGCGCTGGAGATCAGCGTGCCGGTCAGCCCGGCGGCGACGCCGGCCGCGGCGTAGGTCACGGCCATGCCGAGCACGTAGGCGAGCGCCAGCCAGAAGCCGCGGGCGTGCGAACTGCGCTGGCCCTGGCCGGCGATGATGCCGGACAGGATGGGGATCATCGGGAACACGCAGGGGGTCAGCGACAGGCCCAGCCCGGCGACGAAGAACAGCGCCAGGCTGGTCCAGAAGCCGGCGTGCTTCAGCGTCGCGGCGATCGTGCCGCTCTCGTCGCCGTCGCCGGCGCCCGCCGGGGCGGCCGGCGCGCTGGCCGGATCGGGCAGTTCGACGGCCAGCGCCTGCGTCTGCGGCGGATAGCAGACGCCGGCGTCGGCGCAGCCCTGCGAGGTCACCTTCAGCGTCAGCGCCAGCGTGCCGGACACGTTGCGCTCGACCGGCACGCGGACCGCGACCGACTTGTAATAGACCTCGACCTTGCCGAAATTGTCGTCGTCCTTTTCCTTGCCCTTCGGGAAGACCGGCTCGCCGAGGCTGGCCGCGTCGCCGTCGGCGACGAAGCGGAACTTGTCGCGGTACAGGTAGTAGCCCTTGGCGATCTCGTAGGAAATCTCCAGCGTCCGGCCGTCGATGGCGCGTACCGCGGGCTTGAACGCGACCGCCGGGTCGAGGAATTCCTCGGCGTGGGCGAGCGCGGTGAACAGCGAGAAAATGAGGAAAATCAGTCGCATGGTCATTGGATCGTTTCTCCGGCCACCCAGTTCAGGTAGTCCGGCAGGCCGCGGGCGACGTCGAGGGCGACGATCTCGGGCAGCTCGTAGGGGTGCAGTTCGCGGATTTTCGCTTCGAGCGCCGCGTAGTTCGCCGCGGTGGACTTGATCAGCAGCGGGATTTCGCTGGCCGATTCGACGGCGCCCTGCCAGCGGTAGATCGACTGCACGCGCGGCAGGATGTTCACGCAGGCGGCCAGCCGGGCCTCGACGACGGCCAGCGCGATGGCCCCGGCACAGTCTTCGTCGGGGCAGTTGGTCAGGATCAGCAGCACGTCCATCGGCGGATTCTACTTGAGCAGGCGGCGCCGGGTCAGGCGCAGCGCGATGACGAAGGCTACGCCGGCGGTGGCGAGCAGCGCCATGATGTGGATCAGGGCGTCGGCCGGAATTTCGCCGGCGAGCAGCGGGCGGACCAGCGCGACGCCCTGGGCCAGCGGCAGCCACGCGCCGACCGTCGCCAGCCAGCCGGGCAGCTGGTCGGTCGGGAAGAAGACACCGGAAATCAGCGTCATCGGCGTGATGAACAGCGTGAAGTAGTACATGAAGAAATCGTAGGACGGCGCCAGCGCGTTCCAGATCAGGCCGAGCGCGGCGAAGGCCAGCCCGGTCAGCACGATGGCCGGCAGCGCCCACAGCGCGAGCGGGCCGTGGGCCAGGCCGAGCCCGGCGATGACGACGAGGATCGCGGCGCCCGAGAACAGCGACTTGGTCGCCGCCCAGAACAGCTCGCCGGCGACGACGTCGGCCAGCCCGAGCGGCGTGTTCAGGATGGCATCCCAGGTCTTCTGCACGTGCATCCGCGAGAACGACGAATACAGCGCCTCGAAGGTCGCCGCGTTCATCGTCGAGGCGCATACCGTGCCGGCGGCCAGGAAGGCGACGTAGGGCCGGCCGTCGATCGACGGCAGCATCGCGCCCAGGCCGTAGCCGAGGCCGAGCATGTAGATCAGCGGGTCGGCCAGGTTGCCGAGGATGGACGGCAGCGCGAGCTTCCGCCAGACGAGGAAATTGCGTTGCCAGACGGGAAACCAGCCGGGTGCGGAATGGGGAGAGGGGCGCATGCGCGTCGTTTCGCTTGGGGATGGCGGATTCTACCGTGCCGGCCGGTTAAACTTGCGCCGCCCGCCGCGGTCCGACCGCTGTCGGGTCCCGAGGAGAATGCCATGTCCAACCCGCTTGCCGCCCGTGCGGTCCTGATCGACCTGGCCGGCGTGCTGCACACCGGCGACCAGGCGCTGCCCGGCGCCGTCGCCGCGCTCGAACGCCTGCGCGCGTCCGGCCGCGCGCTGCGCTTCCTGACCAACACGACGCGGACGCCGAGCGCGGTACTGGTCCGCCGGCTGCAGGCGATGGGTTTCGCGCTGGCGCCGGACGAACTGCAGACCGCGGCGCTGGCCGCCCGCAGCCTGGTCCGCGCCCGCGGCCTGAAGCCGCTGTGGCTGGTCCATCCGGACATCGCCGACGAGATCGGGCCGAGCGCCGCCGAGCCGGACGCCGTCGTGCTCGGCGACATGGGCCCGCATTTCACCTACGACGGCCTGAACCGGGCCTTCCGGCTGCTGATGCGCGGCCTGCCGCTGCTCGCGATGGCGCGCAACCGCTACTTCATGGAGGCCGACGGCCTGTCGCTGGACATGGGCGCCTTCGTCGCCGGGCTCGAATATTCGACCGGCGTCACTGCCGAGGTCACCGGCAAGCCGTCCCCCGCGTTCTTCGCCGCGGCGCTCGCCGAACTGGGCGTCGGGGCCGCCGACGCCGTGCTGGTCGGCGACGACCTGGTCGACGACATCGGCGGCGCCCAGGCCGCCGGCATCCGCGGCGTGCTGGTGCGCACCGGCAAGTTCCGGCCGGGCGACGACGCGCACCCGGACATCCGCCCGGCCGCCGTCGTCGACGATTTCGCCGCCGCGGTGGACGCGCTGCTCGGCTGAGGGATTCCTGCTCAGGGGCCTTGTGCCAGCAGAGGCGCTGTTTTCCGCGCCTGACGCGCGGGCGTACTTTTTCTTGCTTCGCCAAGAAAAAGTAGCCAAAAAGAAGGCGACCCCTGGTTACGCGGTCGGCTAAGCCGACTGCCCTGCGCTACTCGAAGGCCCGGGCGGCTGCGCAACTCGCCGCTACGCGGCTCAGACAGTGCTCGCCGACTTCCCCCGGCCCTTCTCCGTTGCTCGGCGCTTCACATGGGGACCCGGAAAACCGGCGGTGCGCGAAAACTTGTCGGCAACATCCATTTCTTCCGGTGCGGCCAAACCTGGCGATCGGTTTGCCCCTTCCCTTGGCGGGAGCCGAGCAACGCAGGATTTCGCGGAAAAAGGGCGAGCACTGTCCGAGGCCCGCAGGGCCGAGTTGCGCAGCCCCCGCGAAAACCGAGTAGCGCAGGGAACCCGCGTAGCGGGCTCTCGCCCAGGGTCGCCTTTTCTTTGGCTACTTTCTTTTGGCGAAGCAAAAGAAAGTAGGCCTGCGCGTCAGGCGCGGAAAACAGAGGTTGTGCAACAAATGCGCCCCTTTCCACCCTCTGAGCCCCTGCGCTGAATCGCAGCCCAGGGCAGAATCAGTCGCGCAGTTCGCGCCCGGTTAGCTTGATGAAGACGTCCTCGAGGTTGGACGCGCGGTGCACGTAGCGCAGGCCGTCGGCTTCGGTCAGCCGGGCGAGCAGCGGGCGCGGTTCGCGGCAGTAGAAGAACGCCGTATCGCCGCTGGTTTCGAGGCGTTCGGCCAGGTCCCGGTGGTTTTCGACGAATCCGGCCAGTCGACCGCCGGCCTCGTCGAAGACCTCGACCACCTGCGGTTCGATGTGCTCGGCGATCAGCTGGCGCGGGCTGCCTTCGGCGATCTTGCGGCCGTGGTCGATGACGATCAGCGTGTCGCACAGGCGCTCCGCCTCGTCCATGAAGTGCGTCGTCAGGATCAGCGTCTTGCCGGCCGCCTTCAGCTGCTTCAGGCGTTCCCAGATCAGGTGACGGGCCTGCGGGTCGAGGCCGGTGGTCGGCTCGTCGAGGAAGACGATGTCCGGATCGTTGACCAGCGCCCGGGCCAGCGTCAGCCGGCGCTTCATGCCGCCGGACAGCGTCGCGATGCGCGCGTCGGCCTTGCCGGCCAGCCCGGCGAAGTCGAGCAGCTGCGGGATGCGGGCGCGGATGTCGGCATCCTTCAGCCCGAAGTAGCGGCCGAAGACCAGCAGGTTCTCGGCGCAGGTGAAATCCGGGTCGAGGTTGTCGAACTGCGGCACGACGCCGACCCGCGCCCGCGCCTGCTGCGCGTCGGCCGGAATGGCGCGGCCGGCCAGCGCGATCGTTCCGGCATCCGGCGCGGTCAGGCCGAGGCACAGGCGCAGCGTCGTCGTCTTGCCGGCGCCGTTCGGGCCGAGCAGCCCGAAGCAGGTGCCGGGCGCGACGGCGAACGACAGCCCGGCGACGACCTCGGTGCCGGAATAGGCCTTGCGCAGCGCGTCGACCGCTAGTGCCGCCATGCCCGGGTGATGATGTCGCGGATGACGTGCAGCCGGCGGTGGAAGAAGTGGTCCGCGCCGGGAACGACGACGACCGGCAGGTCGAGCGGCAGGGCCCAGTCGAAGACGTTGTTGAGCGGCACCGTTTCGTCGCTCGAACCGTGGATGACGATGGTGTCGTGCGGCACCGCCTCGGTGTCGTACTGGCGGGTGCCTTCGACGAAGCCGGCGGCGGTGCCGACCAGCACCAGGCGCTGCGCGGGGTGGCCGGCTTCGGTCAGGCGCTTGGCGACGCGCGTCTGGCAGTAGGCGCCGAACGAGAAGCCGGCCAGCGCGACCGGCAGGTTGCCGCAGCGGCATTTCGCGTCTTCGATCACGGCGAGCAGGTCGTCGGTCTCGCCGCGGCCCTCGTCATGCACGCCCTCGGTGCCGCCGACGCCGCGGAAATTCGGCCGGAAGGCCGCGTAGCCGAGGCTGACGAAGGTGCGCGCCAGCGTGTAGGCGACCTTGTTGGTATTGGCGCCGCCGCCCAGCGGGTGCGGGTGGGCGATCAGCGCGATGCCGCGCGGCGCGTCCGGGCGTTCCATGATGACCTCGATGTTGCCGGCCGGGCCGGCGACGAGGATCTTTTCCTCCGGGGCCTTCATCGCGTCAGATCTTCAGGCGCTCGACGACACGGCCGCCGACCAGGTGTTCCTGGATGATTTCCTCGACGTCCTCGTTATCGACGAAGCCGTACCAGGTCTCCTCCGGGTAGACGACCATCACCGGGCCGTTGTCGCAGCGGCCGAGGCAGCCGGCCTTGTTGATGCGGACGGCGCCCGGGCCGTTCTTCTTCAGCGCGCCGATGCGGTCCTTGGCGTAGGCGAAGGCGTCGCTGCCGCCGACGTTGTTGCAGCACTGTTCGCCGGCTTCGCGCTGGTTGGTGCAGATGAAGACGTGTTTGTCGAAGTAGCTCATCGATGTTCTCCTGTTCAGCCGGCCATTATAGGGTTTCGCGGGCGCGCCGGCGGGCCGTCCAGCGCTTCTCGAGCGCGATGACCAGCGACGCGGCCCAGCCGACGGCGACGATCTGCAGCCAGTCGGTCCACCCGATCGGCGCCGTCTGGAACGCGGCGTTCAGCGGCGGCCAGTAGGTCAGCGCCAGCTGCAGCGCGAGCATCGCGCCGAGCCCGCCCCACACCCACAGGTTCGAGAACAGGCCGAGGCTCCAGAAGCTGCGGGTCAGCGAGCGGCAGTTGAACAGGTAGAGCATTTCGACCAGAACGAATACGTTGACCGCGACGGTGCGCGCCTCGGCCAGCGTCCGGCCGGCATCGAGATGATGCAGGAACAGTCCGAAGGCGCCGGCCAGCAGCAGCAGCGAGACCAGCGCGATGCGCCGGATCAGGTCGGCGTCGAGCACCGGCATGTCGAGCCGGCGCGGCGGCCGGCGCATGACGCCGCGCTCGATCGGCTCGAAGGCCAGCGGCAGGCCGAGCAGCACGGCGGTCGTCATGTTGATCCACAGGATCTGCAGCGGCGTGATCGGCAGCGTCGCGCCGAACAGGATCGCGGCGACGATGACCAGGCCCTCGCCGAAATTGGTCGGCAGCGTCCAGGTGATGAACTTGACCAGGTTGTCCCAGACGCCGCGGCCCTCCTCGACCGCCGCCTCGATGCTGGCGAAGTTGTCGTCGGTCAGCACCATCGCCGCGGCCTCCTTGGCGACCTCGGTGCCGGACAGGCCCATCGCGATGCCGATGTCGGCCTGCTTCAGCGCCGGCGCGTCGTTGACGCCGTCGCCGGTCATCGCGACGACCTCGCCCTGCCCCTGCAGCGCGCGCACCAGGCGCAGCTTCTGTTCCGGCTCGACGCGGGCGAACACGTCGACGTCGGCCGCCGCGGCGGCCAGCGCCGCGTCGTCCAGGCCGGCCAGTTCGCGGCCGGTCAGCGCGCGTCCGGCATTCAGTCCGATCTGGCCGGCGATCGCGCGCGCGGTGACGACATGGTCGCCGGTGATCATCTTGACCCGGATGCCGGCCGAATGGCAGTTGCGGATCGCCGCGACCGCCGCCTTGCGCGGCGGGTCGATCATGCCGACCAGGCCGAGCAGCGTCAGGCCGTCGAGGGCTTCCGCGGTCAACGGCGTTCCCGGGGCGAAAACGCCGCGCGCCAGCAGCAGCACGCGCAGGCCCTGCGCCGCGTAGGCTTCGGCGGCGGCCTCGACGGCGCCGGCGGCTAGCGGGACGATTTGTCCGTTGCCGGCGAGTCGACCGCGGCAGCGCGGCAGCAGGCGCTCGAGCGCGCCCTTGACGTAGACGATGCCGCCGGATTCGCCGTCGTGCGCGGTGGCCATGAACTGCCGGCCGGAATCGAAGGGCAGCTCGTCGCGGCGCGGGTGCAGCGCGGCCAGCGTGCGTTCGTCGAGCCCGGCCTTGCGCGCGGCGACCAGCAGCGCCGCCTCGGTCGGGTCGCCGGTGATCGCCCAGCGGCCGTGCTCGTGGCGCAGCGAGGCGTCGTTGCACAGCGCGCCGGCGACCAGGCATTCGCGCAGCGGGCCGGCGATTTCGGCCGGCAGCTCGTCGTGGCGGATATCGCCGTCCGGCGCGTAGCCGTGGCCGCCGACCGCGTAGCCCTCGCCGTCGGCCCAGACGACGCGCACGGTCATCGCGTTCTCGGTCAGCGTGCCGGTCTTGTCGGAGCAGATCACCGTCGTGCTGCCCAGCGTCTCGACCGCCGGCAGCCGGCGGATGATCGCCCGGCGCTTGGCCATCCGGGCGACGCCGATCGCCAGCGTCACCGTGACCGCGGCCGGCAGGCCTTCGGGGATCGCGCCGACGGCCAGCGCGACCGCCGCCATGAACATGTCGAAGGCCGCTTCGCCGCGCGCCAGGCCGACCGCGAAGGTCAGCGCGGCGAGGCCGCCGATCGCCCACAGCAGCCAGTTCGAGAAGGTCGCCATCTTGCGCGTCAGCGGCGTCGCCAGGTCCGGCGCGGCGGCGATCAGGCCGGCGATGCGGCCGGTCTCGGTGGCGTCGCCGGTCGCGACGACCAGCCCGCTGCCCTGCCCGGCGACCACCGTGGTGCCGGCGTAGGCCATATTGGCGCGCTCGGCGAGCAGGGTGTCCGGCTGCAGTGCGTCGACGTGCTTGGCGACCGGCTGCGATTCGCCGGTCAGCATCGAGTCGTCGGTATGCAGTTCGCGCTGGTGGAACAGCCGCAGGTCGGCCGGGATGCGGTCGCCGGCGGCGAGCACGACGACGTCGCCGGGGACCAGCCCGCCGGCGTCCATCTGCCGCTTGACGCCCTCGCGGCGCACGGTGACCGGCGTCGCGACGCTGCGGGCGAGCGCCGCCAGCGCGCCTTCCGCCTTGGCTTCCTGCCAGTAGCCGATCACCGCATTGACCAGCACGACGCCGAAGATCACGCTCGAATCGACCCATTCGCCGAGGCCGCCGGTGACGATGCCGGCGGCGATCAGCACCAGCACCAGCGGCTGGACCAGCTGGTCGGCGAAGCGTTTCCAGGCCGGCCGGGCGGCCTGCTCGGTGATCCGGTTCGGCCCGTGGCGGGCCAGGCGTTCGGCCGCGTCGGCGTCGGACAGGCCGGCCTGCCAGTCGACGTCGAGCCGGCGGGCCGCGTCTTCGGCCGCCTCGGCATGCCAGTTCACGGACGGCGCGTCGTCAGCAGCAGGAAGGGCAGGGTCAGGAAGGGCCATAGCGTGGATACCAGTCGGGTCAGTCCGTTGAAATTCAGGAAGTGTCCCTGCCGCCATGCGGCCAGCGCCGCCAGCGAATAGGGATTGGCCGGCGCCAGGTTGACCAGCACGGTGCCGGCCATCAGCGCCAGGCCGGCGAGCAGCAGGCGGGCGGTCGGCGGCAGCGCGATGGCGACGGCCAGGAACAGCCCGGCGAACAGCAGGCCGCTCTGCGCGCCCGGGGTCAGCCATGCGAAGGCGTCGTCCGGGCCGATCAGCAGTGCGGCGCCGAGCGTGCGGACGACCAGTCCGGCGAACAGGAAGACCGGCACCGTCAGGTAGGCCAGTCCGAGCCGGGTGGTCAGCGTGCGTGCGATCAGTCCGGCGGCGATCGCGTTCAGTGCGGTGACGCTGGCCTCGATCAGCATGAAGCTCTCGGCCGCGAAGGGCACGGCGCCGGCCAGGCCGAAGGTCTGCCGGAGGTCGCCGGTGCCGAACAGCAGGGTTTCCGGCGACAGCTGGACGAGCAGCCACAGGCCGAGCAGCGTCAGGCCCAGCTCGGCGTGCGGCACCGGCGCGATCAGCTTGTGTTCGAGCGCGACCAGGCGGGCGAAGATGCGCGGTCCGACGAGCTGCGCCCAGGCCGCGCCGAGCAGGCCGCCGGCGGCGTTGCAGGCGAGGTCCAGGCTGGACGGCACGCGCGACGGCAGCCACGACTGCAGGCTCTCCAGCCCCAGGCTGACGCCGGCGGCGAGCAGCGTGGCCAGGACTGCCGCGCTGAAGCGGCCGGGCAGGCCGCGCAGCGCCAGCGTCAGGAAGAAGCCGAGCGGCAGGTAGACGGCGACGTTGGCGCCGAGGTCGAAGCCGGTCCAGTAGCGCGGCCAGCCGCCTTCGAGGAAGGCGAACGGCGAGGCGCCGCTGTCGCGCCAGCCGGAGAACGGGTGCAGGCTGCCGTACACGACCAGCCCGCACCAGGCCAGTGCCAGGTAGCGGGCGAGCAGGATGGGGCTGCGTCCGTGGGTCATGCCCCGATTCTAGGGGCTATCGCCGGTGCCGTCAGCCGGCAAAGCGGCAGTCGGGCTGCGGAAAAACCGAAGCCGGCGCGGCCGGCCGCGCTCAGTGGTGCAGCGGCGGTTCGGCAGCGTGGTGGGTCTCGGCGGCGGCGCGGTGGTGCAGCGCCTCGTGGATGTCGTGCTGCGGCATCCGGTGGCCGACCCATTGCGGCAGCAGCGAGCCGGCGATCATGCCGAGCATGCTGAAGCCCAGGCCGATCAGCTGCGGCGGCACCAGGCTGGCCTCGCCGATCAGCGCCTCGACCAGAACCCACGACGCCAGCCCGCCGAGGATCGCGGCCAGCGCGCCCTGCGTCGTCGCCCGTCTCCAGAAGGCGCCGAAGAACAGCGGCACGAAGGCGCCGGCCAGCGTGACCTTGTACGCGTTCTCGACCATCTTGAAGATGCTGGCGCTGGAGTACAGCGCGAAGCCGAGCACGATCGCGGCGAAGCAGACGATGGCGGCACGCATCACCATCAGGAAGCGGCGGTCGCCCATGTGCGGGAAGAAGCCGCGGACGATGTTCTCGGAAAAGGCGACCGACGGCGCCAGCAGCGTCGCCGACGAGCAGCTCATGATCGCCGACAGCACGGCGCCGAAGAAGATGGCCTGGGCGAAGACCGGCGTGTGCTGCAGCACCAGCGTCGGCAGCACCAGCTGCGAGTCGGTCTCGAGCAGGCCGTTGAAGCGTGCCGGGTCGATCAGCGTCGCCGAGTAGGCGATGAACATCGGCACGAAGGTGAAGCAGAAATAGATCGATCCGCCGAGCACCGAGCCCCAGACGGCGATTTTTGCGGTCCGCGCCGACGTGATGCGCTGGAAGACGTCCTGCTGCGGAATCGAGCCGAGCATCATGGTGATCCAGGCGCCGAGGAAGGTCAGCCATTTCGACGGGTCGGGGTCGGGGAAGAAGTCCAGCTTGCCGGCCGCCGACGCATGCTCGATGACCGGCGCGACGCCGCCGGTCAGCCCGGAGACGATCCACGCGATGAACAGCATGCCGCCCATGATGACGCCCATCTGAACGAAATCGAGGATGGCGACCGACAGCATGCCGCCGAAGGTCGTGTAGGTCAGCACGATCGCGGCGCCGAGGATCATGCCGGCCGTCTGGCTGATGCCGTCGTTGGTGACGACGTTGAAGACCAGGCCGAGCGCCTTGATCTGCGCCGATACCCAGCCGAGGTAGGAGGCGACGATGCACAGCGTGGTCAGCACCTCGACCGTGCGGTTGTAGCGCAGCCGGAAGTAGTCGCCCAGCGTCAGGATGTTCAGCTTGTACAGTTTGCCAGCGAAGAAGAAGCCGGCAATGATCAGGCACAGCGACGAGCCGAAGGGGTCGGCGACGACGCCGCCCAGGCCTTCCTTGACGAAGGTCGCCGAGACGCCGAACACCGCCTCGGCGCCGAACCAGGTCGCGAACACCGTCGCGGTGACGACCGGCAGCGGCAGGTGGCGGCCGGCGACGGCGAAGTCCTTGGCGGTATGGACGCGGGTCGCCGCGAACAGGCCGATGCCGATCGAGACGAGCAGGTAGAGAACGACGAACCAGAGCAGCATGATCGCGCCAAGGGGTTGAAATTGCGCGCGATTATACGGTTTTGCGCAGCTAGAACGGCGGTTCGGCGCGAAATTGCCGGGCTTCCCCGGTCGACGGGTGGACGAAGGCCAGTTCCATCGCGTGCAGCAGCAGGCGTCCGGCCAGCCGGGTCGCCGGTCCGCCGTACAGGTCGTCGCCGAGGATGGGGTGGCCGAGCGTCGCCATATGGACGCGCAGTTGGTGCGTGCGGCCGGTCACCGGCTCCAGTTCGACGCGCGTCGTGTTTGCCGCCGGGTCGCGCGCCAGCACGCGGTAGCGCGTCAGCGACGGCTTGCCGATCGCGTGTTCGACGATCTGCCGGGGGCGGTTCGGCCAGTCGCAGATCAGCGGCAGGTCGACCTCGCCGGCGTCGTCGGCGACCAGGCCATGGACCACCGCGACGTAGCGCTTGTCCACCGCCCGTTCGCGGAACAGCCGCGACAGCGCGCTCTGCATCGGCGCGCCGCGGGCGAGCAGCAGCAGGCCGGAGGTGTCCATGTCGAGGCGGTGCACGATCAGCGCATCGGCAAATTCCGCCTGCACCCTTGCCGCCAGGCAGTCTTCCTTGCCGGGCCCGCGCCCGGGCACCGACAGCAGGCCGCTCGGCTTGTCGGCGACGATGCAGTGCTCGTCGACATGGATGACCGTCGAGCCGGCGGGCGGCGGCGGGACGTACAGCCTCATCGGCGGTTCAGCCGGATGCGGCAGCGGGCGTCCTTGAACGGCGTCGGTTCCTGGATCCAGCCTTCGCCGAGCGGAGTCTGGTTGCACACGCGACTGCCGTCGACGGTGCTGACCCACCAGTACCACGGGGCGGGCTCGGACTGCGCCGCGGTGCACGCCAGCGACAGGGCGAAAACGGATAAGAGTCTGATCAGCATGAAGAATCCTCTTGCCAAGTCGGGGTTGATCAATATACTGTGTTTATAAACAGTTATTCGGCTGGCAGGCGGATCGGCAATATACCGCATCCGTCCCGGGCCGGATCAGGACGATTCCTGCAATTTCTGTTCCATCACCGGCCCCTGTGCCATAATCCGCTCAAATTCTAGAGGTACCACCATGGACGACAACAAGGCAAAAGCGCTCGCCGCGGCGCTGCAACAGATCGAGAAGCAGTTCGGCAAGGGCTCCATCATGAAGATGGGCGATGCCGAGATCGACCAGGGCATCCAGGTCGTTTCCACCGGTTCGCTCGGTCTGGACATCGCCTTGGGCGTCGGCGGCCTGCCACGCGGCCGCGTCGTCGAAATCTACGGTCCGGAATCCTCCGGCAAGACCACGCTGTGCCTGCAGGTCGTCGCCGAAATGCAGAAGCTGGGCGGCGTCGCCGCCTTCATCGACGCCGAGCATGCGCTCGATCCGCAGTACGCGCAGAAGCTCGGGGTCAACGTCGGCGACCTGCTGATTTCGCAGCCGGACACCGGCGAACAGGCGCTCGAGATCGCCGACATGCTGGTCCGGTCCGGCTCGGTCGACATCATCATCGTCGACTCGGTCGCCGCGCTGACGCCGCGCGCCGAAATCGAGGGCGAGATGGGCGACCAGATGGTCGGCCTGCACGCCCGCCTGATGAGCCAGGCGCTGCGCAAGCTGACCGCCAACATCAAGAAGACCAACACGCTGGTCATCTTCATCAACCAGATCCGGATGAAGATCGGCGTGATGTTCGGTTCGCCCGAAACGACCACCGGCGGCAACGCGCTGAAGTTCTACGCGTCGGTGCGCCTCGACATCCGCCGCATCGGCTCGATCAAGAAGGGCGACGAGGTCATCGGCAGCGAAACCAAGGTCAAGGTCGTCAAGAACAAGGTGTCGCCGCCGTTCCGCGAGGCCATTTTCGACATCCTTTACGGCGAGGGCATTTCCCGCCAGGGCGAAATCATCGAGATGGGCGTCGCCCACAAGCTGGTCGACAAGTCCGGCGCCTGGTATTCGTACAAGGGCGAGAAGATCGGCCAGGGCAAGGACAACGCCCGCGAATTCCTGAAGGCCAACCCGGAAATCGCCGCTGAAATCGAGGCCGGCGTCCGCGAGGCGGCCAGTGCCACCGTGATCAAGCCGGTCAAGGCAGCCAAGGCCGATGCCTGATCGCACGTCGGGCGTTCGTTCCGACCTGCGCGTCAAGGCCCTGCAACTGCTGACCCGGCGCGACCACAGCCGGGCCGAGTTGCGCGCCAAGCTCGCGGCCGAAGCCGAATCCGCCGAACAGCTCGACGCCGTGCTCGACGTGTTGCAGGCCGAGCGCCTGCTGTCCGACCACCGCTACGCCAGCCAGCGCGTCGCCGCGCGCGCCGGCCGCTACGGCAACGCCCGGCTGGCACAGGAACTGCGCCAGCATGGGGTCGGCGACGAGGACATCGCGGCTGCCCTGCCCGAAGGGGGCGACGAGACCGAGCGCTGCCGCTCGGTCTGGCGCCGGAAGTTCGCGACGCTGCCGCAGAGCGCGGAAGAGCGTGCGAAACAGATGCGTTTCCTGCAATATCGCGGCTTTTCCGGCGATGCGATCCGCCGGGTGCTGCGCGGAGCGGATGAATGACCAGCGAAACCAGACTGTCGGCCCATAACCTGAAGAAGCGGTACAAGACGCGTACCGTCGTCGAGGACGTCTCGTTCGAGCTGAAGGCCGGCGAGGTCGTCGGCCTGCTCGGCCCGAACGGCGCCGGCAAGACGACCTGCTTCTACATGGTGGTCGGCCTGGTCGCCGCCGACGGCGGCGAGGTCTACATCGACGACGAGCGGCTGACCCACCAGCCGATGCACAAGCGGGCGCACCGCGGCCTGTCCTACCTGCCGCAGGAGGCCTCGGTGTTCCGCAAGCTGAACGTCGAGGACAACATCCGCGCCGTGCTCGAACTGCTCGACCTGCCGGAAAAGGAAATCGACGACCGCCTGGAAGGCCTGCTCGCCGAACTGCACATCGACCACGTCCGCCACGTCAATGCGGCGGCGCTGTCCGGCGGCGAGCGGCGGCGCGTCGAGATCGCCCGCGCGCTGGCCACCAGCCCGCGCTTCATCCTGCTCGACGAGCCCTTCGCCGGGGTCGACCCGATCGCCGTGCTCGAAATCCAGAAGATCATCCGCTTCCTGAAGGAGCGCGGCATCGGTGTGCTGATCACCGACCACAACGTGCGCGAGACGCTGGGCATCTGCGACCACGCCTACATCATCAACGCCGGCCGCGTGCTGGCCGCTGGACGGCCGGACGAAATCGTTGATAATGAAAGCGTCCGCAAGGTCTATCTCGGCGAGCATTTCCGGCTCTGACCGACAGGCTGAAGACAAAACATAACGATGAAGCCAGCCCTCCAACTGAAACTCTCGCAGCACCTGGCGCTGACTCCCCAGTTGCAACAATCGATCAAGCTGCTGCAGCTCTCGACCATCGAGATGCAGCAGGAAATCGAACGCTACCTGCTCGAGAATCCGATGCTCGAGCGCGACGACGAGCCGGCGGAGTCCTACGCCTCGGCCCAGCAGTTCGATTCGCCGGCCAGCGCCGAAACCCGCGAGGCCGAGCCGGCCGAACGCGAGCCCCGCGAGGAGCGCGACAGCGAAGTCCCGGGCTCGCCCGCCGACGTCGATGACGACCGCTGGACTTCCGACGCCGGCACCTATTCCGGCGCCGGCCGTGACGATGACGACGACAGCGACGCGCACGACATCCATGCGGCGACGACCAGCCTGCGTGACCATCTCGGCTGGCAGCTCGGCATGACCCAGCTGACCGAGCGCGACCGCAGCCTGGTCCGCTTCCTGATCGAGGCGCTCGACGACGACGGCTACCTGTCGACGCCGCTCGCCGAACTCTGGGAAACCCTGCCCCCGGAATACGAGATCGAGCTCGAGGAACTCGAGATCGCGCTGCGCCACATCCAGAACTTCGACCCGACCGGGATCGGCGCCCGCAACCTGCAGGAATGCCTGGCGCTGCAACTGAAGGCCTTGCCCGACGGCCCGGAGCGCCGGCTGGCGACGAGCATCGTCGACAAGCACCTGGAACTGCTCGCAGCGCGCGATTTCACGAAAATCCGCCGGCTGACCGGCTGCGACGACGAGGAACTGAAGGCCGCCCAGGCCCTGATCACCAGCCTGAACCCGCGCCCTGGCGCCGGTTACGCGCAGGTCGAGGCGCGCTACATCACGCCCGACGTCATCGTGAAGAAGCTGAAGGGCAAGTGGACTGCCTACATCAATCCGGACGCCTACCCGCGCCTGCGCATCAACCGGCTGTACGCGGAGATACTCTCCAGGCAGCGGCGCGGCAACGGCAACCTGTCCGGCCAGCTGCAGGAGGCGCGCTGGCTGATCAAGAACGTCCAGCAGCGCTTCGACACCATCCACCGCGTGACCCAGGCCATCGTCGATCGCCAGCGCCAGTTCTTCGAGCACGGCGAAGTCGCGATGCGGCCGCTGGTGCTGCGCGAGATCGCCGACATCCTCGGCCTGCATGAATCGACCGTGTCGCGTGTGACCAGCCAGAAGTACATGGCGACGCCGCGCGGCATTTTCGAACTGAAATACTTCTTCGGCAGCCATGTCTCCACCGATACCGGTGGTGCCTGTTCTGCCACCGCCATCCGGGCCCTGATCAAGCAATTGGTTGCGGCCGAGGATGGCAAGAAGCCCTTGTCGGATAGCCAATTATCCGAAATACTAGGCCAGCAGGGAATCGTCGTGGCACGACGCACGGTCGCAAAATACCGCGAGTCGCTCAACATCCCGCCGGTCAATTTACGCAAGACCCTGTAGAGAGAGGAGAGAAAATGAATCTGCAGATCAGTGGTCACCACATCGAAGTTACGCCGGCTCTGCGCGAATACGTCGAAAACAAGCTCGATCCCGTCGTCCGCCACTTCGACAAGGTGACGGGCGTCAACGTCGTGCTGTCTGTCGAGAAGCTCAAGCAGATGGCCGAAGTGACCGTGCACGTGCCGGGCAAGGACATCCACGTCGAGGAATCCGGTGACGACCTGTACGCTGCCATCGATGCGATGTTCGACAAGCTGGACCGTCAGGTCCAGAAGCACAAGCAGAAGGTCCAGGACCATCACCGTGGCGACAAGCCGGACCTGATCGAGGCCGGCGAATAAACCGCCCACTGGCCGCAGTCCTTCGGGCTGCGGCCTTGCTTTATCAACTCGCTCCCTATGAACCCCCTGACCAACCTACTGACTGCCGACCAGGTCGTCCTCGACCTCGATGCGAGCAGCAAGAAGCGGGTATTCGAGCAGGCCGGAATTCTTTTTGAAACCCGCCTGGGACTCGCCCGCTCGACCATTTTCGACAGCCTGTTCGCCCGCGAAAAGCTCGGTTCCACCGGGCTCGGCCAAGGCGTTGCCATTCCGCACGGGCGCATCAAGGGCCTGAAGCAGGCCGCCGGCGCATTCATCCGCCTGGCCACCCCGGTCCCCTTCGATTCGCCGGACGGGCGTCCGGTCAACCTGCTGTTCGTTCTGCTGGTTCCCGAACAGGCGACCGAGCAGCATCTGCAGATCCTTTCCGAACTGGCCCAGCGTTTCTCCGACAAGGCCTTCCGCGAATCCCTGGCGGCCGCGACCGACCCGGCGGCCGTGATCGCGCTGTTCCACTCCTGATCCGCCGTGCGCCAGCTAGGCATAGGCATCGTCCAGCTCTACGAGGATAACCGCGAGAAGCTGCTGCTGCAGTGGAACATCGGCCACGAGGCCGACCGCCGGATCGAGATCAAGGGCAGCAACAGCTACGGTGCCGACCTCGTCGGCCACATCAACATCATCCATCCGGAACGCCTGCAGGTCATGGGGCAGCCGGAATACGACTGGGCGATGCGCATCGGCGAGCGGCGCTTCGGCCAGATGTTCAGCGACCTGCTCGGCGCCCAGCCGCCGGCGGTCATCGTTGCCGACGGGCTGCTGCCGCCGGAGGCGGTCGTCGAGGCCTGCCGGCAGACCGCGACGCCGCTGATCCTGACGCCCAAGCCCTGCCCCGCGGTCATCGACCTGCTGCGCATCTACCTGTCGGCCCGGCTGGCCGATACCGTCAGCCTGCACGGCGTCTTCATGGACGTCCTCGGCATGGGCGTGCTGATCACCGGCGATTCCGGCGTCGGCAAGTCCGAGCTGGCGCTCGAACTCATTTCCCGCGGCCACGGCCTGGTCGCCGACGACGTCGTCGAAATGGCACGCATCGCGCCGACCACGATCGAGGGGCGCTGCCCCGGCATGCTGCGCGACTTCCTCGAAGTGCGCGGCCTCGGTCTGCTGAACATCCGGACCATCTTCGGCGAAACCGCGTCGCGCCGGAAAATGAAGCTGAAGTTGATCGTCCACCTGCAGAAGACGGTCGCCGCCGCAGACGCGCCGCGCCTGCCGCTCGACGCGCAGACGCAGGAGGTGCTCGGCGTTCCGATCCGCAAGGTCGTGATCCCGGTTGCCGCCGGCCGCAACCTCGCGGTGCTGCTCGAAGCGGCGGTGCGCAACACGATCCTGCAGTTCCGCGGCATCGACAGCATGCAGGACTTCATGACGCGGCAGCAGCGCATGATGCTTGACGATGACGCGTGAAGCCCCGATATTGGCTGCTCATCATCCAACCACAAGGGGACATCCGATGAAGAAGCTGATTGCCTTGCTGTTCGCTGCGCTGGCCGTGACCTCGGTCCAGGCCGCCGACGATTGCGCAGCCCGTGCCGCCGAGAAGAAACTGGCCGGCGCCGCGAAAAACAGTTTCATGAAGAAGTGCGAGGCCGACGGCCGCCACGCATCGGCCCAGGCTCAGTGCGAGGCGACGGCCAAGGACAAGAAGCTGGCCGGCGCCGCGAAGAACAGCTTCGTCAAGAAGTGCGTCGCCGACGCCAAGTAAGCGTCCGCGAGCGATACCCGATCGGCCATCCCCGGATGGCCGATTTTCGTTGACCTGGCGCTAGCGGATTTCGAATTCGGCGCAGTCGGCCAGCGGATCGTTGCCGGACGAACCGAAGCAGATCCGGCCGCGCGCTTCGAGGCGGACCTCGTCCTGGCGGACCAGGATTTCCCGGTGGCCTTCGGCGGCGACGAAACTGCCGTTCAGGCTGGTGTCGATCAGATAGCAGCAGCCGTCGTCGCGCCGTTCGATCCGGGCATGGCGCCGCGAGGCCTTGCGGTCCTCAATGACCAGCGCGTTGCCGAGGTCGCGGCCCAGCGTCAGCACCGGCTGCCCGGCATCGACCAGGAACTGGCGGCCGCGGTAGCGCAGGCCGAGGCTGCGCCCGGGCGCCGGCGCCACCGGCGTTGCAGCCACCGGGGAGGCCGGCGGCGCTGCGGCTTCGCGCCAGGCGATGACGTGGAAACCGGCGGCGTCCGGCCGGGCTGGCGTGGCCGCGACGCCATGCGCCGCGAGGATGGCGGCGAACGGCGCCGCGCACAGGATTTCGCCCGGTGCCGCACAGCCCGCCGCATGGGCTAGGCGTCCGGATACCGTTTCCGGCGCCGGGCCGGGTTCGCCGAGGTCGAGGCCGATGCGCAGCCCGGCACCCGCTTCGCCGGATGCATCGCGCTGCATCCGGATCGCCGCGTCGACCGCCGAGCCGGCATCGGGGAAGACGGCCAGCAATTCGTCACCCGAGCGCTCGACGCAGCGGCCGCCGAAGCGCCCGGTCGTCGCGATCAGGCGTTCGATGCCGGCGGCACACGCGGCGAGTGCCGCCGCCTCGCCGGATTCGGCGAACAGCCGGGCATGCCCGGCCAGGGCGACGAGCAATTGCGCGGAAGAGGGGGCGGTCATCGCTGGGGGCTGCTCCTCACGGCGCGGTGTCGGCCAGCGCGATCGGGATCGTGCCGCTGATCGGCAGTTCCGGGCTGTCGAACGCGATGTCGCCCTCGTCCACCGGCGTATCCAGCGTCAGCCCGCGGAAGTCGAACAGCTCGGCATCGGCCAGATGTGACGGGACGACGTTCTGCATCGCGGTGAAGACCGATTCGGTGCGTCCGGGGTAGCGCCGGTCCCAGTCCTGCATCATTTCGCGGATTTTCTGGCGCTGCAGGTTTTCCTGCGAGCCGCACAGGTTGCACGGGATGATCGGGAATTCCATGCCGCGCGCGAACTTCGCGATGTCGGCCTCGGCGCAGTAGGCGAGCGGCCGGATCACGACGTGCGCGCCGTCGTCGGTGACCAGCTTCGGCGGCATCGCCTTCAGCTTGCCGCCGAACAGCATGTTCAGGAACAGCGTGTGCACCATGTCGTCGCGGTGGTGGCCCAGCGCGATCTTGTTCGCCCCGAGCTCCTTGGCGGTGCGGTAGATGATGCCGCGGCGTAGCCGCGAGCACAGCGAGCAGGTCGTCTTGCCTTCCGGGATCTTGTCCTTGACGATGGAGTAGGTATCGGCCTCGACGATCCGGTGCTCGATGCCGATCGACTCAAAGTAGCGCGGCAGGATGTCGGCCGGAAAGCCCGGCTGCTTCTGGTCGAGGTTCATCGCGATCAGCCGGAACTTGACCGGTGCGCGCTGCTGCAGCGCCATCAGCATCGCGAGCAGCGTGTAGGAATCCTTGCCGCCGGACACGCAGACGAGGATGGTGTCGCCGTCCTCGATCATGTTGTAGTCCATGATCGCCTTGCCGGTCCGGCCTTCGAGGAATTTGCGCAGCTTCTGCAGGGTGTTGGAACTGGTCATCGTCACAGGACGGGGCCGATTTCCCGGCCCGGTATTTCGTCGAAAGGCGCCAGTTTACCGCGATAAGTCAGCGCCCGTTCGTACCAATCGCCGGCCGGCCGGCTAAAATCGCGCCTTTGCCCAGGAGCCCGCATGAGCACGCTGCCGCAACCCGATGCCGACGCGCTGGCGCACAGCCGGCGCCTGCACGAAGCCCTCGCCGGCGAGATCGTCGCGGCCGGTGGCTGGCTGTCCTTCGCCCGCTTCATGGAGCAGCTGCTCTACGCGCCCGGGCTCGGCTATTACTCGGCCGGGGCCCGCAAGTTCGGTTCGGCCGGCGATTTCGTCACCGCACCGGAAATGACCGGCCTGTTCGGCCAGGCGCTGGCCCAGCAACTGGCCCAGGTGATGGCGCTGTCGGCGCCGGCGGTGCTCGAGGTCGGGGCCGGCTCCGGCCGGCTGGCGGCCGACCTGCTGCTCGAGTTCGAGCGCCTCGGCTGCCTGCCCGAACGCTACGCGATCCTCGACCTGTCGGCCGACCTGCGCGAGCGCCAGCGGCAGACCATCGAGCGCGCCGCGCCCCATCTGCTGGGCCGGGTCGAATGGCTGGACCGGCTGCCGGACAGCTACGCCGGCGCCGTGGTCGCCAACGAACTGCTCGACGCGCTGCCTGCGCATGTCGTCGTCTGGCGCGCCGACGCGATTTGCGAAAAGGGTGTCGCGCTGGATGCCGACGGCCGTTTCACGTGGAACGAGCGGCCGGCGACCGGCGCCCTGCTCGCCGCCGCCGAGGAGATCGCGGCGCAATGCGCGCTGCCGCCCGGCTTCGAGAGCGAGATCGGGCTGGCGGCACGGGCCTGGGCCGCCGAATGGGGGCATCGCCTGCAGCGCGGCGCGCTGCTGCTGATCGACTACGGCTTCCCGCGTCGCGAATTCTTCCATCCGCAGCGCGCCCAGGGCACGCTGATGTGCCACTACCGCCATCACGCGCATCCGGATCCCTTCTACCTGCCCGGCCTGCAGGACGTCACGGTGCATGTCGATTTCACGTCGATCATCGCCGCCGCCCATCCGGCCGGCCTGGATCTGCTCGGCTACGCGAGCCAGGGACAGTTCCTGCTCAATTGCGGCATTCTCGACCGGCTGGCTGCGCTGCCGGCGGACACGCCGGAATACATCCGCGCCGCCGGCGCCGTGAACAAGCTGCTGATGCCGCACGAGATGGGTGAACTGTTCAAGGTCATCGCGCTCGGCCGCGGCATCGACGAGCGCCTGTGCGGCTTCCTGTCCGGCGACCAGAGCCGCCGGCTCTGACGCGTCAGCGGCGGGCGGCCAGTTCCCGGAAGCGGTTCGGCTGGCCGAGCACGAGGCTGCCGAATTCGTCGAGCAGCGCCTGGTCGACCGCGTCGACCTGAAGCGTCAGGCGGGCGGGCCCGAGGCGCTCGAGATTGCGCGTTTCGAGGACGACCAGGCCCTGCGCGAAATCGGCGCGCCAGCGTGCGCTGACCGCGATGTCGCCGGTGACGTCGAAGCTCGCCCGCTCGACGTGCTGCAGCCGGTTGCGGATCTCCTCGCAGGAGAATTTCAGGCCGAAATCGAAAAGCTGGTTGCGGAAGCGGTCGACCGCAGCACCCTGGCGCTCGACGAAAACGCGCTGCGGCCTCGTCAGCCGGTACGTGAAGGACACCAGTTCGACCAGCGCGCCGGCGCTCTGCGCCAGCGTCCGGTAATCGGCGAAACCTTCCTGCCAGACCAGGCCGTCCAGACCCTCGTCGTCGGTCAGCGGGTAGCGGCGCGGCACCGGCGGCCGGACGACGTTCAGCTGCTCGACGAAGTCGTGCAGGAAGAAGAACAGCTGCTTCAACTTGCGGTCGATCAGCTCGCCGGTCTGCGTTTGCTCGGCGAGTTCGCGGTCCTGTTCGTTGCGGCAGCGGGCCGCCTGCTGCCGGAGGCGGTCGAGCAGGCTGCTTTGCGCTGCCGCCCCGGGGGACGGGCGCTGGCTTCCGGCCGGCGTGCCGGCGCGCTGGTGCGGCACGGCGCCGTCGGGGTCGATGCGGGGAAAGGGCAGCGCCGGTTCGGCCAGCCCGCCGCTGTCGGACAACTGTTCGCCGCGGGCGCGCCGCTCGGCGGCGTCGAGGTCGAAGGCCTCGATGTCGGCGAGCAGCGCCGCCTCGATTTCGGCGACGTCGCGCGTTCCGGGCTGGCGCTCGCGCTTGGCGCGGATGGCATCGAGGATCATCGACGCGGTATCGGGGCGGTTGGCGGTGCTCATTGCGTTTCTTCCGGGAAAGCTTACATTACAAAAGTAATAGCCTTTTGATCACGGAGCAAGCAGCCTATGGACATTTCTTCCATCGCCGCGGCGAGTTCGGAACTGTCGCAGATGCAGGTCCGCGAGACCGCCGGTCTGCTGGTGCTGAAGAAGGCGCTCGACAGCCAGGCACAGGGCGCGCTGCAGTTGCTGCAGGCGCTCCCCGCGCCGGCCGCCAATCCGCCGCACCTGGGCCAGCGGATCGACGTCAGGGCCTGAGGGTTTCCAGCCAGTCGCGCAGCATCGCCGCAACCTGCTGCCATTCCCGCTCGTGGGTCACCGCATGGCCCATGCCGCGGAAGATGTGGGTCGGCAGGCCGTAGGTGTGGCCCGTCGACTGGACCAGGAAGGCCGGTATCAGCACGTCTGCCTCGGCGCCGAGGATCAGCATCGGCGGGCGGTGCATCGCGAACAGGTTGGGCAGGTTGAACATCGACATGTCCCAGATCGCCCGGTGCGATTCGGTCTGCATCTTGCCGAGCCAGGCGGCCAGCATCGCCTCGTCGACGTCGCCGGCGAACAGCGCCTCGCGCAGCGTTTCGGTGTCGGTGTAGTCGCCGCCCATGATGCGGTTCAGCTCCAGGAAGAGCTGTGGCTTCTGCATCAGCAGGTGGAACTGCGACGCGACCAGGCCTTGCGGCGGCACCGAGCAGACCAGCGCGGCGCCCGGCGCCTGATGGCGCTCCAGGTATTTCTGGACGACGAAGCCGCCCATCGAGTGGCCGACCAGGACCGGCGCCTCGGGCAGGGATTCGACGACGCGCCGGACGTCGTCGACGTAGTCGGCGATCGAATGCCAGTCGATGTGTTCGCGCCCGGCGCTGCCGCCGTGGCCGCGCAGCGACAGCGCGTGGCAGGCGTAGCCGGCTTCGGCGAACCAGGGCATGAAGGTTTCGGTCCACATCCAGCCGCCGGCAAAGGCGCCATGGACGAAAAGCAGCGGCGGCCGGGGCCGGGGCTGGGCAGGGAGGCAGGAAAAAACCTCGATGCCGTCGATCTGTCGGGTGGTGATCATGTCGGGGCGTGCTCTAATGCGCCTGTCGAGGGCGCTTGTGAATGTTATGTTGAAATGGATCCTGACGCTGGTCGTCGCAATCTTCCTGCTGGGCCTCGTCGGTCCGCATCTGGCGCGCTTCATCCGCTACGGCCAGCTGCCCGGCGACCTCGCCTTCCGGCGGAGCGGCCGGACGTACTACTTTCCGTTTGCGTCGATCATCCTCTTTTCGCTGCTGCTCTGGCTAGTCTCGCGCATCCTGTAGCGCCCGCCTGACCGCTTCGATGCGCGCCGCCCGGATGCGTTCCGGAATGCTGCCGCGCTCGCTACAGGCGGCGGCGATTTCCCCGGCCGGAACCGCGTCGACCGCGGCGAGCGCGGTCAGCAGGCGTTGCGGGCTGGCGTAGGGGCGGTTCTCCCAGCCCAGGCGGCCGGTGAAGTCGCACAGGCAGGCGTCGAGCAGCTGCCGGAAACGCTCGGGCCGGCGCAGCGCGTCGGTCTTTTCGAACAGTTCGACGACGGTTGCCGGCCGCAGCTCGGCGGCGCGATGCACGGCGCCGTGGTGGCGCGCCATGATCAGCGCCAGGTCGCGGCAGTCGTTGGGCACCCGTAGCCGGGCGCACAGCGCCTCGACCAGCGTCGCGCTGCGCTGCTCGTGGCCGAGGTGGCGCGGCAGGATGTCGGCCGGCGTCGTCGCCTTGCCGAGGTCGTGGGTCAGCGCCGCGAAACGCACCGGCAGCGCAAAGCCGTGCCGCGCCGACTGGTCGATGACCATCATCGTGTGGACGCCGGCGTCGATTTCCGGATGGTAGTCGGCGCGCTGCGGCACGCCGAACAGCGCCTCGACCTCGGGCAGCAGCCGGGCCAGCGCGCCGCAGTCGCGCAGCACCTCGAACATCCGCGACGGTTTCGCTTCCGACAGGCCCTTGGCCAGCTCCTGCCAGACGCGCTCGGCGACCAGGTGGTCCACTTCGCCGCAATCGACGATGCCGCGCATCAGCGCCAGCGTTTCCGGCGCCACCGTGAAGTCGTCGAAGCGTGCCGCGAAGCGGGCGAGCCGCAGGATGCGCACCGGGTCCTCGGCGAAGGCCGGGCCGACATGGCGCAGGATTTTCGCCTCGAGGTCGCGTCGACCGCCGAAAGGGTCGACCAGGCCGCCGTCCTCGCCGCGCGCCATCGCGTTGATGGTCAGGTCGCGGCGCGCCAGGTCCTGTTCCAGCGTGACGTCCGGCGAAGCGTGGAAGGTGAAGCCGTGGTAGCCGTGCCCGCTCTTGCGCTCGGTGCGGGCGAGCGCGTATTCCTCGTGCGTCTGCGGGTGCAGGAAGACCGGGAAATCCTTGCCGACCGGGCGGAAGCCGGCGGCCCGCATGGCCTCCGGCGTCGCGCCGACGACGACGTAGTCGCGGTCGGCGCTGGGCCGGCCGAGCAGTTCGTCGCGGACGGCGCCGCCGACGATGTAGGTCCGCACGGCCGGCGGGCGGTCAGCGACCGGCGCGGAAGCGGAAGCTGTCGAGCTTGCCCTTCGGCGTGTTCAGCGCGATGTAGCTCGGCGCGACGGCTTCCAGCGCGGTCGGCTGCCAGCCGGCCGGCGTCCGGCTGTCCGGGCCGGCGACGCTGTCGACCTGCATCGAGCGCAGGTTGTCCGGCGACATCAGCGGGTTCGGGGCCAGCCACATCAGGCCGGCCTGCAGGTAGGCCCAGCCCTCGGACAGCGCGACGACCTTCGCGGTGCTGCCGGTCAGTTCCTTCGCGTAATCGACCAGCTCGCGCAGCGTGTAGACCTTGGGACCGACCAGGTCGTAGGCCTGGCCGTAGGTGTCGACGTCGTCCAGGCTGTCGACGAAGGCATCGGCGACGTCGGCCGCCCACACCGGCTGGAAGCGTGCATGGCCGAAGCCGAGCGGGAAGAAGGGGGCCTTCTTCAGCACGCTGGCGAAGGTGTTCAGGAAGGAGTCGCCGAGGCCGAAGATCACCGACGGACGGAAGACCGTGACGTCGAGTTCGCCCTGCGCGGCGCGCACCACGGCTTCGCCGTCGCCCTTGGAGCACAGGTATTCGGAGGGTCCCTTGGGGTCGGCATGCAGCGCGCTCATATGCACCAGGCGGCGGACGCCGGCGGCCTTGCATGCGGCGATGACCTTTTTCGGCAGTTCGACGTGCGCTTCGGCGAAGTCGCGGCTGTACGGCAGCTTGACGTCGCGGCTGTGCAGGATGCCGACCAGGTTGATCACGGCGTCCTGGCCGCGGACCAGGTCGAGCAGCGCGTCGGGGCAGTGGATGTTGGCTTCGACGACTTCGACGCCCGGTTGCATGATCAGCGCCTTGGCGCGTTCGCGACGGCGGGTCGGGATCGTGACGGCGATGCCGCGTTGCGACAGACGATTGGCGATGTAGGTACCGACGAAACCGCTACCCCCGAGCAGCAAGACCTTCTTGACCATGTAGGACCCCGGAAACTTTTATTCGAAAAACTTGAATTTTAAGGTAAATCGGCATCTTTGGGCGCATCGGCGACACGTGCGCCGACGACCCCGAGCCGGGCTTTCAGCGAATCGGGCCGGCCGTTGAACAGCGCCGAGTAATACACCGCATTGCTCATGACCTTCTTCACGTAATCGCGGGTCTCGCTGAACGGGATGGTCTCGGCGTAGATCGCGCCCTCCAGCGGCCGCTCGGCCCGCCACTTGCGCGCCCGGTTGGGGCCGGCGTTGTAGGCGGCCGACGCGAGCACCGGGTGGTTGTCGAGATTTTCCATGACCAGCCGCATGTAGCTGGTGCCGAGCAGCACGTTGGTCTGCGTGTCGTTGACGTGGCCGTGGTGGTAGTCGCGCAGGCCGATCTTGCGGGCGACCCATTTGGCGGTCGCCGGCATCAGCTGCATCAGTCCGGAGGCGCCGACATTCGACTTGGCGCTGCTGATGAAGCGGCTTTCCTGGCGCATCAGGCCATACACCCAGGCGTCGTCGAGCGCCTGGTTCTGCGCGGCCGGACGGACGGTGTCGCCGTAGGGGGCGAGGAAGCGCAGGCTGTAGTCGTGCTCCTTCTTCGTCCGGTCGGCGGTGTTGATCGCCCGGTCCCAGATCTGGTTGCCCTTGGCCAGCTGTGCGGCGGCCAGCAACTGGCGGTCGTCCATGTCGCGCAGCGCCCAGTTCCATTCGCGGACGGCTTCGGTGCGCATGTCGAGCCGGAAGAAGGCCAGCGCCCGCTTCAGTCCCGGCGTTTCGCGGGCTGCGCGCTGTTCCTCGTAGGTCGGCGCTTCGGCCTTCGGCGGCGGCAGCACGGCGCGGCCGAGTTCCTCGTCGGCCAGGTTGCCGTAGAAATTCGGCTGGCCGGCGATTTTCGCGAACAGCGCGTCGGCCTGGCTGGTCCGGCCGCCGGCCTTGTGGGCCCGGCCCAGCCAGTAGATCCATTCCGGCCGCCCGGCCAGTTCCGGCGGCATCGCATCGATCGCGCGGTGCACGATGCCCCATTCCTGGGCCCGCAGCGCGGCGCGCACCTTCCACTGGTGGCCTTCCTCGGACAGCGGCGCATCGCCGGCGCGGGCGTACCAGTCCACCGCTTCCGGCAGGTGCTTGCGCGCCGCCTGCAGCGCGATCTGGCTCCAGGCCCAGCGGCTTTCGCCGTCCTGCAGCCGGGGCTGCAGCTTCTCGAGCTGCTCGGCGGCGGCGCGCGGATCGCTGGTCGCGATGCGCTGCACCGCGATCGCCGCCAGTTCGCGCCCGGCCCGCGTCGCGTACCAGTCGGCGGACTGGCGGAACAGATAGCCCATGCCGTTGCCGAGCGCCGCGTCGAGGCTGCGCGAATCCGGCGCCTGGCTGTCGGCCAGGTAGCCGAGCGTCGTTTTCGCAGCGCCCGTCTTGTTCGCCTCGATCTGGCGGCGGGCGCGCTGCCACAGGTCGTCCACGCCGACCCGGCCGCTGAACAGCAGGGCTTCGTTGACCGGCACGCAGGCTTCCGGCGGCTCGAGCTGGGTCAGCCACAGCCGGGCCGCCTCGTCGAGCGCGCGCCGGTCGTCGCGGGCCAGCCGCGCCTGCTGGGCGTAACAGGTGACGTCGGCCTCCGGCGCCAGCAGCTTCGGGTACTGGGCGTCGATCTCGTTCCACGCGAAACGCTTGCCGAGCCAGCGGATCCAGTCGGCGCGCAGCTTCTCGGCGACGTAGCTGCCGTCCTGGCGCTCGAGGAAGGCGCGGATCGCGCCGGGATCGCCCTGCTCCATCCACATGCGCAGCCGGTAGTTGTCGACGTAGGGGGTGAGTTCGTGCCGGCCGAGCTGGGCGGCGGCGCGTTCGAGCTTGTTGATGTCGCCGGCGCGGAAGGCGTCGCGGGCGATCAGGAAGGCGGCGTCGCTGCCGTCCTGGGCCAGCGCGGTGCCGGCCATCAGGAGGCCGAACAGTGCGGCGGAAAACTTCATGCTAGATTAGACCGATGGAACAACGCGACGAGGATAACACGGGCTGGCGGCGCGCATTGCGGCGCGACATGGTGGCCCGCCGGGCGGCGCTCGACGATGCCGAGCACGACGCGCTGTCGGCGCGCATCGTCGGCCATCTGCGCCAGGCGCTGGCCGCGCCGCGCGTGGTCGCGTTCTGCTGGCCGATCAAGCACGAGCCGGACGTGCGGGCGATCGTCGAGCACTGGGCCGGCCGGGGCACGCGCGCCGCGCTGCCGGTCGTCGTCGCCGAGGATGCCCCGCTCGCCTTCCGCGAATGGCGTCCGGACAGCGTGCTGCTGCCCGACCGCTACGGCATTCCGACGCCGGCCGACGGCGAATGGCTGCATCCGGACCTGATCCTGCTGCCGCTGAACGGCTTCGACGGCGACGGCTACCGGCTGGGCTACGGCGGCGGTTACTTCGACCGCACGCTGGCGGCGCTTTCCCCCCGCCCGCTGGCGGTCGGCGTCGGCTTCGAGATCAACCGGCTGCCCAGCATCCGGCCCGAGCCGCACGACCAGCGCCTGGACTGGGTGGTCACCGAGGCCGGCGCCTTCACGCCGCGCGCCGCCTGAAGCCGCGGACGGCCAGCGTGGTCAGCAGCGCGGCCAGGCCGGCCAGCACCGCCTGACGCAGGTCGTAGAGCCCGGTGCGCAGCGCCAGTTCCAGCGTGTAGCCGTGGTGCAGGCCGAGCAGCAGCGCGCCGATCGCCAGCCCCGACCACGGCCGCCGTTCGCCGGCGGGCAGATCGCGGCGAAGCATCATTTCGCAGGCCAGTCCGCTGGCGATGGCCTGGGCGATCAGGGCGGCGGCAAGAAAGAACAGGGTCAGCGCGTAGGGATTCATGCGTTGCGACAGGCAGCGGAGAAGCGCTCCAGGGCCGCGTCCAGCGTCGTCCGGGGGCAGCCGAAATTGAGGCGCAGCCAGCCGGGGGCGCCGAAATCGCGGCCGTCCGACAGGCCGAGGCCGTGTGCCTCGAAATGCGCCGCCGGATCGGCCAGCCCGAGTCCGCGGACGTCGATCCAGGCCAGGTAGGTGGCTTCGACGGGCGCCATTCTGACATTTTTTTCGCCGTCGACCGCGGACTGCACGCGGTCGCGGTTGCCGCGCAGATAGTCGAGCAGTTCGCGGTGCCAGTCGGCGCAGTCGCGGTAGGCGGCTTCGGCGGCGGCCAGGCCGAGCACATTGACGTGCGGCACGATGCCCTCCATCGCGCGCCGGAAATGCCGGCGCAGCGCCGGGTCGGCGATCACCGCGAAGGCGCAGCCGAGGCCCGGGACGTTGAAGGTCTTGGACGGCGCCATCAGCGTGATCGTGCGCCGCGCGGCGTCGGCCGACAGGCTGGCGAACGGGGTGTGACGACGCTGTCCGTCGAGGATCAGGCCGCAGTGGATCTCGTCGGAACAGACGACCAGGTCGCGTTCGGCGGCGAAATCGGCCAGCCGCTGCAGTTCGTCGCGCGTCCAGCAGCGGCCGACCGGGTTGTGCGGGTGGCACAGCAGGAACAGCCGGGTGTCCGCGGTCGACGCCGCGGCCAGCGCCGTTTCGTCCCAACCCCAGCGGCCGTCGGCGCAGGCCAGCGGAGCGCGCTGCAGCGTCCGGCCGGACAGCGCCGGGGCCGACAGGAAGGGCGGATAGACCGGCGTCGCCGTCAGCACAGCGCCGTCGACGGCGCGGCAGGCGATGTTCAGGCCGCTGACCAGTCCGGGCAGCCAGAGCAGCCAGTCCGGCTCGACCGTCCAGTCATATTCGGTCCGCAGGTGGTCGAGCACCGCCGCGGTCAGCGCCGGCGACGGGCCGCCGTAGCCGAAGACGCCGTGCTCGATGCGCCGGTGCAGCGCTTCGAGTACGGCCGGCGGCGCCGCGAAGTCCATGTCGGCGACCCACAGCGGCAGCACGTCGCGGCCGGCGTAGCGGCTCCACTTGATCGAATCGGAGCCGCGCCGGTCGGGGGCGTCGTCGAAGGGGCTCACACCTCGAGGTGCTGGTAGAGCGGCGTCGACAGGTAGCGTTCGCCGAAGGACGGGATGATCACGACGATCAGCTTGCCGGCGTTCTCCGGGCGCTTCGCCAGCTGCAGCGCGGCCCAGGTCGCGGCGCCGGACGAGATGCCGACGAGCAGTCCCTCCTCGGTCGCCATCCGGCGCGCGGTCGCGAAGGCGTCGTCGTTGCCGACGCGGACCACCTCGTCGTAGATCGCGGTATTCAGCACGCCGGGCACGAAACCGGCACCGATGCCCTGGATCGGATGCGGCCCCTTCTGGCCGCCGGACAGCACCGGCGAGGCCTCGGGCTCGACGGCGACGACGCGGACGCCCGGCTTCTTCGCCTTCAGCGCCTCGCCGACGCCGGTGACCGTACCGCCGGTGCCGACCCCGGCGACGAACACGTCGACCTGGCCGTCGGTGTCGCGCCAGATTTCCTCGGCCGTCGTGTCGCGGTGGACGGCCGGATTGGCCGGATTTTCGAACTGCTGCGGAATGAAGTAGCGCGGGTCGGCGGCGGCCAGCGCGCCGGCCTTGGCGATCGCGCCGGCCATGCCTTCGGGGCCCGGCGTCAGGATCAGTTCGGCGCCGTAGGCCTTGAGCAGCAGCTTGCGCTCGCGGCTCATGGTTTCCGGCATCACGAAGGCGCAGCGGATGCCGCGCGCCGCGCAGACCATCGCCAGCCCGATGCCGGTATTGCCGGAAGTCGGCTCGAGGACGACGCTGTCCGGCCCGATTTTTCCGGCGGCGATCGCGGCGTCGAGCATAGCGACCGCGATGCGGTCCTTGACGCTGTGGCCGGGATTGAAGAATTCGAGTTTGGCGGCGACGGTGGCGACGCAGCCCTCGGTGACGCGGTTGAGACGGACCAGCGGCGTATTGCCGACCAGTTCGCTGACGTTGTTGGCGATTCTCATTCGGAAGCTCCGGTGGCCGGGGGCGTGGCGGGCTGGCCCGGCGGGCGGTGGGTGGGGCGGCACAGCGTCTGGGCGGCGCCGAACAGGCTGCCGCGGCCGAGGTCGATGCCTGCCGAGCGGGCGGCAGCCAGGGCGAGGCCGCTGGCGATGCCGTCGCGCTCGATCAGGATGCCGCGCTCGCGGGCCGCGGCGAGCAGCGCGCGGTCCGCGTCGTGCGGCAGGCGGATGATGTCGGGCTGCAGTTCGAGCGCCGCCGGGTCGCCTTCCGGCGAGTCCGGCCAGGCCAGCGCCAGACGGTAGCCGCGCAGGCGGTAGTTGTCGATCGCCTGGCGCAGGCCGGCCGACAGGCCGCCGGCCGGCACCTCGATCTCGAGCACGATGTCTTCCGGGGCCAGGCCGCAGCGCTTCAGGATCGCCTCATAGACCAAGCCGTGCTGGCTGGGAACCGCCATCAGGTGGCGCGGGTGTACGGCCAGCTGCAGGTAGCCGCCGGCGTGGCGGCGCTGGGCGAGGAAATTCAGCGCATGCAGCGTCCGGCACAGGCGGTCGAACTGGACGATGGCGGCCGGCGTCGGGCAGGCCGCGTAGATCGATTCGGGACCGATCGGCATCCCGTCGTCGCCGCGCGCGGACAGTGCGGCCCGGTGGCCGAGGATGCGTTCGCGGGGCAGGTCGACGACCGGCTCGAACAGCGACGCGAGGCCGAGCCCGGCGTACCAGGCGCGGGCCTCGCCGCCGTCCAGATACAGCGTGCCTTCGCCGGCGTGGTCGGCGGCGTTGAAATAGCGAACCAGATCGGTCAGCGGCATGCCGGACTCCGCTGCCCGGTCGGGGTCGCGGCGCGGGCGTTTTCAGACATGGGGGCTCCCGTCGATGAGGAAAATTCCGGATGACGCGAGTCTAGCCCGATTCGGCAATTGGCATAAAGACTGTGTGCTTATTACCGAATAACCGAAGGGAATTAGCCCAGGAAGAGCTTGTAGGCCGGGTTGTCGCTCTCGTCCCAGTGGGCGTAGCCGAGGTTCTTCAGGAAGCCGCGGAACTCGCCCATCTCGTCGGTCGGGACCTGCATGCCGACCAGCACGCGGCCGTAGTCGGCGCCGTGGTTGCGGTAGTGGAACAGGCTGATGTTCCAGCCGGCGCTCATCTGCGTCAGGAAGTTCATCAGCGCGCCCGGCCGTTCCGGAAACTCGAAGCGGTAGATCAGCTCCTTCATGCCCTGCTCGCAGACCGCCGGCGCGTGGCCGCCGACCATGTGGCGGACGTGGTTCTTCGCCATCTCGTCGTCGGTCAGGTCGAGCGTCGGGTAGCCGTGCTTCTGCAGGCTGGCCAGCAGCTTCAGCGATTCCTTGCGGTCGGCGACCTGGATGCCGACATAGACGTGCGCCTCGCTGGCCGTGTGGTAGCGGTAGTTGAACTCGGTGACGTTGCGGTTGCCGATCAGCGCCAGGAACTTCTTGTAGGCGCCGGGCTTCTCCGGCAGCGTGACGGCGAACACGGCCTCGCGCTGCTCGCCGAACTCGGCGCGCTCGGCGACGAAGCGCAGGCGGTCGAAGTTCATGTTGGCGCCGGACGTCACGGCGACCAGGTTCCTGTCCTTCAGCTTGTGCTGGCGGGCGTATTCCTTGGCGCCGGCGACGGCCAGCGCGCCGGACGGCTCGAGGATGGAGCGGGTGTCCTCGAAGACGTCCTTGATCGCCGCGCAGATCGCGTCGGTGTCGACCAGCACGATGTCGTCGAGGTATTCGCGGCACAGCCGGAAGGTCTCCTCGCCGACCTGCTTGACCGCGGTGCCGTCGGCGAACAGACCGACCTGGTCGAGGCGCACCCGCTTGCCGGCGGCGATCGACTGCTTCATCGCGTCGGCGTCGAAGGTTTCGACGCCGATGACCTTGATCTCCGGGCGCAGGCGCTTGACGTAGGCAGCGACGCCGGCGGCCAGGCCGCCGCCGCCGATCGAGCAGAAGATCGCGTGGATCGGCCCGTTGTGGCGCGAGTGCTGGCGCAGCACCTCCATCGCGATGGTGCCCTGGCCGGCGATCACCTCGGGGTCGTCGAAGGGATGGACGAAAGTCAGCTTCTCGGCCTTCTCGAGTTCGACTGCCTTGGCGTAGGCGTCGTCGTAGGACGAGCCGGCGAGCACGACCTCGCCGCCGCGCCGGCGCACCGCGTCGATCTTGATGCCCGGCGTCGATTCCGGCATCACGATGACGGCGCGGCAGCCGAGCTTGGCCGCCGACAGCGCGACGCCCTGCGCGTGGTTGCCGGCCGAGGCGCAGATGACGCCGCGCTTGAGCTTCTCGTCCGACAGGCTGGCGATCTTGTTGTAGGCGCCGCGCAGCTTGAACGAGAACACCGGCTGCATGTCCTCGCGTTTCAGGAAAATCCGGTTGCCGACCCGGGCCGAAAGATTGCCGGCCAGGTCGAGCGGGGTTTCGACCGCGACATCGTAGACCTGGGCGTTGAGGACTTTTTCGAGATAATCCGGGTGCATGGCGCTATTCGACAGGGCAAAGGGAGGATTCTACGGGTGGAGTGGCTAAACGTCACGGCCGGACAAGGCCTGGGTGGGTTGTTGCTGGCCAGCTTCCTGGCGGCGACCGTGCTGCCCGGCGGCTCCGAGGCGCTGCTGTGGGCTTTCCTGGAATTGCACCCGGAAGAGGCGTCGACCGCGTTGCTGCTGGCCACGCTGGGCAACACGGCCGGCGGCATGACCTCGTGGGGCTGCGGCGCCTTCCTGCCCCGCTGGCGCCGGCTGGAAACCCTGCCGCACGGCGACCGCCTGCGGCGCTGGGGCAGCCCGCTGCTGCTGCTTTCGTGGCTGCCGCTGGTCGGCGACGCGTTGTGCGTCGCGGCCGGCTGGCTGCGCCTGCACTGGCTGCCGTGCTGCCTGTTCATGGCCGCCGGCAAGTTCGCCCGCTACTGGCTGATCGCCCGGATGGCGCTGGCCGACTGAACCCGGCAGGGCTTTCCGGGTCTACCGGCCCCGCGTGTTGCGCCGCGATACGCTAAAATCCTTCTTTTGACAGACCCTGGCTGCTTCCATGACTGCCCGCCTGCGCGAAATCCCGTACAACTACACCTCGTTTTCCGATCGCGAGATCGTCATCCGCCTGCTCGGCGCCGACAACTGGGCGGTGCTCGACGAGCTGCGCAGCGAGCGCGTCACCGGCCGCTCGGCGCGCATGCTGTACGAGGTGCTGGGCGACATCTGGGTCGTGCAGCGCAATCCCTACCTCGAAGACGACCTGCTCGACAACCGCGAGCGCCGCGAGGCGCTGGTCGAGGCGCTGCGCCACCGGCTGCGCGAAGTCGAGAAGCGCCGCGCCGAGAGCGAGACCGAAGATCCGGAGCGCGCCGCCAAGGTCAAGCGCCTGGTCGAGGCCGCGCAGCAGGCGGTCGACCGCTTTGCCGCCCGCTTCGGCGAAACCATCGACCTGCGCCGCAAGGTGCTGAAGGTTCTCGGCAAGCACACGCGCAAGGACAACATCGCCTTCGACGGGCTGGCCCGCGTGTCGCACGTCACCGACGCGACCGACTGGCGCGTCGAATATCCCTTCGTCGTCCTCTACCCGGATACCGAAGAGGAAATCGGCCATCTGGTGCGCGGCTGCATCGAGGCCGGGCTGACCATCATCCCGCGCGGCGGCGGCACCGGCTACACCGGCGGCGCCGTGCCGCTGACGCCGCATTCGGCGGTGATCAACACCGAGAAGCTGATCGACATCGGTCCGGTCGAGGAACTGGTGCTGGCCGGCCACGAAACGCCGTACGCGACCATCCGGACCGGCGCCGGCGTCGTCACCGACCGCGTTTCCGAAGCCGCGACGCTGGCCGGCCGCGTCTTCGCGGTCGACCCGACGTCGGCGTCCGCTTCCTGCATCGGCGGCAACATCGCGATGAACGCCGGCGGCAAGAAGGCCGTGCTGTGGGGCACCGCGCTCGACAACCTGGCCTGGTGGAAGATGGTCGACCCGGACGGCAACTGGCTGGAAGTCGAACGCGTCAATCACAACTTCGGCAAGATCCACGAGCAGGAAAACGTCGAATTCCGCCTGAAGCGCTTCGATCCCTCGGGCAAGAAGCTGCTGAAGGAAGAAATCCTGACCATCCCGGGCGCCGCCTGCCGCAAGATCGGGCTGGGCAAGGACGTTACCGACAAGTTCCTCGGCGGCGTGCCGGGTGTGCAGAAGGAAGGTACCGACGGCATCATCGTCGCGGCGCGCTGGGTGCTGCACAAGATGCCGCCGGTCACGCGCACCGTCTGCCTCGAATTTTTCGGCCAGGTCCGCGAGGCGGTGCCGGCGATCGTCGAGATCACCGACTACTTCAAGCCGGGCGGCGCCGGGCTGGCCGCCGGCGTGCAGCTGGCCGGCCTCGAGCACCTCGACGAACGCTACGTCAAGGCGGTCGGCTATGCGACCAAGGCCAAGCGCCACGGGCGGCCGAAAATGGTGCTGCTCGGCGACCTCGTCGGCCACGACGAGAAGGCCGTCATGGCCGCCGCGTCGGAAGTCGTCCGCATGTGCAACCTGCGCGCCGCCGAGGGCTTCATCGCGGTCGACGCCGAAACGCGCAAGAAATTCTGGCTCGACCGTTCGC
The DNA here is from genome assembly GCA_028687035.1 of Dechloromonas sp. Classification (GTDB taxonomy): domain Bacteria; phylum Pseudomonadota; class Gammaproteobacteria; order Burkholderiales; family Rhodocyclaceae; genus Azonexus. Next base: position 162,445 of record JAQUAX010000004.1, read on the forward strand.
GCACCGCGGCGATCTCGCGCCATACCAATGCCTTCAAGGTCAACGAGGACGTCGTCATCCCGCTGCCACGCATGGGCGACTACTGCGACGGCATCGAGCGCATCAACATCGAGCTGTCGACGCGGAACAAGCTGGCGCTGTGCGACGCGCTGGGCGAGTTCCTGCAGGGCGAACTGCCGCTGCATCTCGGCGACGCCAACGTCGACAAGGACGTGCTGATCGGCGACCGCCGGCAGTCGGCGCTGGAGGCCGTCGCCGCCGTGCGCGCCCGCTGGCAGTGGCTGCTCGACCACCTGGACCTGCCGCTGGCCGAGGCCGAGGCGCGCTTCGCGGAATTCGGCATCGCCGCCGGCGAACTGACCAACAAGGCGGCCAGCCCCCGCCTCTTCCACCGGCTGCAGGACTATTCCGTCCGCGTTTCGTGGAAGCGCGAGCTGAAGCCGCAACTCGAAGCGATCTTCGACGGCAACGTCTATCGCCCGGTGCTCGAGCGCTTTGCGGCCATCCACAAGGAAACCCTGCGCGGCCGCGTCTTCGTCGCGCTGCACATGCACGCGGGCGACGGCAACGTGCATACCAACATCCCGGTCAATTCGGACAATTACGAGATGCTGCGCACCGCCAACCAGGCGGTCGAGCGCATCATGCACCTGGCCCGCGGCCTGGACGGCGTGATTTCCGGCGAGCACGGCATCGGCATCACCAAGCTGGAGTTCCTGTCCGAGGACGAGATCGGCCCGTTCCGCGCGTACAAGCAGAAGGTCGACCCGGAAGGCCGCTTCAACAAGGGCAAGCTGATGCAGGGCGGCGACCTGACCAACGCCTACACGCCGTCGTTCAGCCTGCTCGGTACCGAATCGCTGATCATGGAACAGTCGGAGATCGGCAAGATTTCCGACATGGTCAAGGACTGCCTGCGCTGCGGCAAGTGCAAGCCGGTGTGCTCGACGCACGTGCCGCGCGCCAACCTGCTGTACAGCCCGCGCAACAAGATCCTGGCGACCTCGCTGCTGGTCGAGGCCTTCCTGTACGAGGAACAGACCCGCCGCGGCATCTCGCTGAAGCACTTCGACGAGTTCAACGACGTCGCCGACCATTGCACGGTCTGCCACCGCTGCGTCAAGCCCTGCCCGGTCGACATCGATTTCGGCGACGTTTCCGTCGCGATGCGCAATTTCCTCCGGAAGCAGGACAAGAAGCGGACCAGCCCCGGCACGCTGGCGGCGATGACCTACCTGAACCTGAAGGACCCGGCGACGATCAAGCTGATGCGCGGCGTCATGATGAACTTCGGCTTCAAGGCCCAGCGCCTCGCCCACAAGGCGGCCAAGGCGATCGGCCTGGTCCAGGAGTCGCGCGCCCATCCGCCCGCCTCGCTCGGCGCGCCGAGCGTCAAGACGCAGGTCATCCACTTCCTGAACCGGCCGATGCCGGGCAACCTGCCCAAGCGCACGTCGCGCGCGCTGCTCGACATCGAGGACGACAAGGTCATCCCGGTGATCCGCAATCCGAAGAAGACGACCGAGGAGTCGGATGCCGTCTTCTACTTCCCGGGCTGCGGTTCCGAGCGCCTGTTCTCGCAGGTCGGCCTGGCCACGCAGGCGATGCTGTACGAAGCCGGCGTGACCACGGTGCTGCCGCCGGGCTACCTGTGCTGCGGCTACCCGCAGACGGCGTCCGGCGACGAGGACAAGGGCCTGAAGATCACGACGGACAACCGCGTGCTGTTCCACCGCGTCGCCAACACGCTGAACTATCTCGACATCAAGACGGTGATTGTTTCATGTGGAACATGCATGGATCAGTTGCAGAAGTACCAGTTCGAGAAGATCTTCCCGGGCTGCCGTCTGCTCGACATCCACGAGTACCTGATGGAAAAGGGCGTCAAGCTCGACGGCGTTACCGGGACCCGCTACATGTACCACGACCCCTGCCACACGCCGATGAAGGCCTACGCGCCGCTTGCCGTGACCAAGGCGCTGATGGGCCAGGAGGTGCCGCTGACCGACCGCTGCTGCGGCGATTCCGGTTCCTTCGCGTACGCCCGGCCGGACGTCGCGACCCAGGTCAAGTTCCGCAAGCAGCAGGACATCGAGAAGACGGCCGGGAAACTGCGCGCCGACGGCTTCGCCGGCGACGTCAAGATCCTGACCTCGTGCCCGGCCTGTCTGCAGGGGCTGTCCCGCTACGACGACGACGCCGATACCCAGGCCGACTATATCGTCGTCGAGATGGCCAGGCACCTGCTCGGCGAAAACTGGATGGCGGACTACGTCGACCGCGCGAACCGGGGTGGCATCGAGCGCGTCCTGCTCTGACCGGGAGCGGCTTGCGGTATTCACCGTCTGATGTAATCCTACGGCGATAGGGAGACAAGGGATGGCGGATATGGTCAGTCAGAGTTGCGAACTGTGCACCGGCCCGGGCGGGCGGTTGCTCTGGCAGTCGGCGCGCTGCCGGGTGGTCCGGGTCGACGATGCGGACTACCCCGGCTTCTGCCGCGTGATCTGGAACGCCCATGTCCGCGAAATGACCGATCTCGACGCGGTCGACCGCGACACCCTGATGCGCGTCGTGTTCGCCGTCGAGGCGGCCGTCCGTGAGCTGTTCGCCCCGGACAAGATCAACCTGGCCAGCTTCGGCAACGTAGTTCCCCACCTGCACTGGCACGTCATCCCGCGCTGGGCCGACGACCGCCATTTCCCCGAGCCGATCTGGGGTCGCGTGCAGCGCGAGGACCGGCCGCCGCGGCCGGTGGTCGACGATGCCGCGCTGATCCGGGCGCTGGCCCATCTCGAATGACGGGGGACGCAACATGACGGGCAATGGTTCGCTGCTGGAGATTTCCGGACTGCAGGATGGCCTCGGGCTGCTCGCCCGCGTGCCGGCCGACGATCCGCTGGTCGCGGAGCAGCAGTTGCTGCGCATCCTCGATTCGTTGCTCGCCGCCCCGCCGCCCCGCGCGGTGCTGCTGCCCCTGCTCGAGAGGATGCGGGCGCCGCTGGCCGCGATCGCCGACGAGATGGTCCGCGGCTACCAGAATTCCCCGCTGCCGCTCGACGAGGAAGCCGACGACCTGTTCGGCCGCGTCGTCCGCGGCTGGCGCAAGATGGCGCAGGCCTACGCGCTGTGCGAGATGCCGGCCAGCGATGCCGAAGGCCGCCTGAGCGACCCGGCGCTGGCCGCCACCATCCTGCACCGCAGCCTGCATTACGTGGGCATGGTCATTTTCGAGCACTACCGCGCCCACCGCGAGCTGCCGGCCGGCATCTGGCTCGAACTGCACGCGCTGTACCGCAATGCGGAAAGCTGGGGCGTCGCCTACACGCCGGTCGAGAACGGCCTCGAAACCACGCTGCATGCGACGCATTGCGCTGCCGCCTATGCGGCGCAGCTGCTGATCGAGATCGCCAGCCCCTACAGCCAGAGCATCCGCGACCTCGCGCTGATCCGGCGCTGGGCCGCGATGTGGGCCCCGCTGGTGGCGATCCGGCCGCTCGACGACGACAGCCTGCCGCCCTACCTCGTCGAACTGAACCGGGACCAGCCGCTGCACCAGAGCGCCAGCGCCGAGGAAGCCTCCGATCAGGAGACCCGCCAGCTCGACACCAGCCGTCTCGGGCTGCAGATCGACCACCTGCTCGGCCAGTTGCGGCAGCGCATCACGCCGTCGCAGCTGGGGCTCGGCGACGAAACCACCGGCCATGTCGTCCGCCTGCTCGGCCATCTCGCCCGGCCGTGGACCCAGTCGGCGCTGCCCCGCCGCTTCCGGCGCTTCCCGACCAGCGGCATCGCCCTCAGTTGCAGCGGCTTCGATTCCATCTACTACCACGTCAGCGGCGAGGTCTTTGAACAGCCGGATTCCGCCGACGTCTATTCGCGCGGCGAATTCAACGAAATCTTCACCTTCCGCGAGCAGATCGAGCCCGGTCTGGCGCTGAACATCCGCCAGCATGCGGATTACCCGGTCGACGAGTGGGCGGTGATCAACCACTCGGCCAACGGATTCCGGCTGGTCCGCGGCTGCGCCGGCCAGCGCGTCACGCACGGCGAACTGCTGGCGCTGTGCCCGCACGACGGCGAGCGCTTCCTGCTCGTCCAGGTCACCTGGCTGATGCAGGAAGCCGCCGGCGGGCTGGTCGCCGGCGTCGCGATCCTGCCGGGCATGCCGATCGGCGTTGGCGTCCGGCCATCGACCGACGTGATGGCGAGCAGCGAGCGCTTCGTTCCCGCCTTCCTGCTGCCGGAAGTGCCGGCGATCCGCGAGGAAGCCTCGCTGGTGTTGCCGACCGGCCTCTACCAGGCCAGCCACCGGCTCGACATCCGCGTCGGCGAGGACGTCCGGCAGGTCCGGATGAACCACGTGCTGCAGCTCGGCAGCGATTTCGTCCGGATCAGCTACCAGTCGATTTGACCCGGGACCGCGACTGCCCGCCTGGGTTAAACTAGCGCCTCTTCAGGAGGACGATATGGCCGGCATCGAAAGGGAAACCCCGATCCCGAGCGAGATCAAGTTGCACCGGAAGTCCCGGGTGCTGGAACTGATCTACGACAATGGCGAGCGCTTCGAGCTCGATTTCGAATTCCTGCGCGTCTTCACGCCGTCGGCAGAGGCGCGCGGCCATGCGCCGGGGCAGGAAATCCTGCAGACCGGCAAGCGCGGCATCGATATCGAGCGCCTCGAGCCGGTCGGCACCTACGCGCTGCGCCCGGTGTTTTCCGACGGCCACGACAGCGGCCTGTATTCCTGGGACATGCTGTACAACCTCGGCCGGCATCGCGACGAACTCTGGCAGGAATACCTGAACCAGATCGAGGCCCGCGGGCTGTCGCGCGACGTCGATACGACTTCCCGGCCGGCTGCGACCGGGGGCTCTTGCGGTCACCACCATTGAAATCATGAAAAACGAAAACACCACGCATTTCGGCTACGAGACCGTCGCCGAGCAGGAGAAGGCCCGCCGCGTCGCCGACGTGTTCGATTCCGTCGCCAGCCGCTACGACCTGATGAACGACCTGATGTCCGGCGGCCTGCACCGGCTGTGGAAGGCCTTCACGATCCAGCGTTCCGGGGTCCGCGAAGGTTCCCGCGTGCTCGACGTGGCCGGCGGCACCGGCGATCTGTCGCTGGCCTTCGCCAAGCGCGTCGGCAAGAGTGGCCAGGTCTGGCTGACCGACATCAACAACGCGATGCTGGCGCGCGGCCGCGACCGCCTGCTCGACAAGGGCTACCTGCTGCCGGTCGCGCAGTGCGACGCCGAGAAGCTGCCCTTCCCGGACGACTGGTTTGATTGCGTGACGGTCGCCTTCGGCCTGCGCAACATGACGCACAAGGACAAGGCGCTGGCCGAAATGCGCCGGGTGCTGCGCCCGGGCGGCCGGCTGCTGGTCCTCGAGTTCTCGAAGATCTGGAAGCCGCTGGCGCCGGCCTACGATTTCTATTCCTTCCAGGTCATTCCGCGCGTCGGCCAGCTGGTCACCAACGACGCCGACAGCTACCGCTACCTGTCCGAATCGATCCGCATGCATCCGGGCCAGGAAGAACTGAAGGCGATGATGGAGAGCGTCGGCTTCGAAGGTGTCGATTACTTCAACCTGGCGCTCGGCGTCGTCGCCCTGCACCGCGGCTACAAGTACTGAAGCCATGCAGGCGATCGACCAGCTGGTCACGGCCGCGATCAACCATGCGCTCGGCGGCCAGACCTGGGCGGCGGAACGGCTGCGCCCCTACGCCGGCGCCCAGGTCGCGGTGCTTGCCGGACGTTTCTCGCTGCGTCTCGGGATCGACGGACAGGGTGCCTTCCAGCCCGGCGACTTCGGCGCGGCGGCCAATGTCACCATCGAGCTGCCGGACGATGCGCCGGCCCGCCTGCTGACCGATCGCGCCGGCCTGCTCGCGGCGGCCCGCCTGTCCGGATCGGCCGATCTGGCGGAGAGCCTGGCCTTCGTGTTCCGCAATTTGGAATGGGATGTCGAGGCCGATCTCGCCCGCGTCGTCGGCGACATCGCCGCCCGGCGGCTGACCCGCTTCGGCGGCGGCCTGCTCGACGGCCTGCGCGAGGCTTTCCGGCGTACTGCGCAGAACGTCGCCGAGTACGCGACCGAGGAGGCGCCGCTGGTTACCCCGCGGCGCGACATCGCAACCTTCTGCGCCGCGGTCGATACCCTGCGCGACGACGTCGCCCGGCTGGAGAAACGGATCGCCCGGCTGTAGCGGGCTCCCGCCGGAATGAAAAAAGCCTCGCGGATGCGAGGCTTTTTTGTCGCGGTCGACCGCCTTGCGGCGGTCGAAATCCGGATCACTCGAACTCGATGATGATCTGGTCCACCGACAGGCTTTCGCCGACGGCGGCGGAGATCTTCTTGACCTTGCAGTCCTGCTCGGCCTTCAGGATGTTCTCCATCTTCATCGCTTCGATGACCGCCAGCTTCTCGCCGGCCTTGACGTCCTGGCCGACCTGGACGGCGATTTCGCGCAGCAGGCCCGGCATCGGCGAGAGCAGGAACTTGGACAGGTCGGGAGCCGGCTTCTCGGGCATCAGCGCGAGCAGTTCGGCGGCGCGGGCCGACATCACCATGAAGTCGGCGCGGGTGCCCCAGTGGAACAGGCTGTACTTGGTCTTGTGACGCTCGACCTGCAGCGTGAATTCCTCGCCGTTGCAGGTGCCGGAGAACAGCGACTCACCCAGCTTCCAGTCGGACAGGATTTCGTAGGACTCGCCGTTGTACTCGACGTGGTAGCCGCCGGGGATCGGGCGGGCGGTCACCGGGTGGTGCTCGTTGCCTTCCTTGTTCAGGCGGACGACCATCCAGTGGTCGCCGACGATGCGCTCGTGGCCCTGCAGCTGGCCGGAGATCGACGCCGAACGGTCGGTGTAGGCGCGGTAGACGTAGGCGGCGACCGAGACCAGCAGCGCCGGGTCATCGTGCGGCACCATCGACGCGTCGAAGCCCTTCGGGTATTCCTTGGCGATGAAGCTGGTGTCGAAGATGCCGGACTGGAAGCGCGGGTGCTGCATCAGCGCGGCCTGGAACGGGATGTTCGACGAGATGCCGCGGATCACGAAGCCGTTCAGGGCGTCGCGCATCCGGGAAATGGCCTGCTCGCGGGTGGCGCCGTGCACGATCAGCTTGGCGATCATCGAGTCGTAGAACATCGAGATCTCGCCGCCGTCGTAAACACCGGTATCGACGCGGACCTGGCCCGGGATTTCAGCCGGCGGCTGGAACTTGACCAGGCGGCCGGTGGAGGGCAGGAAGCCGCGGAACGGGTCTTCGGCGTTGATCCGGCATTCCATCGACCAGCCGTTGATGCCGACGTCGGCCTGGGTGATCGGCAGCTTTTCGCCGTAGGCGACGCGGATCATCTGCTCGACCAGGTCGAGGCCGGTGATCAGTTCGGTGACCGGGTGTTCCACCTGCAGGCGGGTGTTCATTTCCAGGAAGTAGAATTCCTTGGTCGCACCCGACACGACGAACTCGACGGTACCGGCGGATTCGTAGTTGACGGCGCGGGCCAGGGCCACGGCCTGTTCGCCCATCGCCTTGCGCATCTCGGCGTCAACGAAGGGGCTCGGCGCCTCTTCGATGACCTTCTGGTGACGACGCTGGATCGAGCAGTCGCGCTCGTTCAGGTAAACGTAGTTGCCGTGCGAGTCGCCGAGCACCTGGATTTCGATGTGGCGCGGTTCCAGCACGTACTTCTCGATGAAGACGCGGTCGTCGCCGAAGGAGTTGCGGGCTTCGTTGACGCAGGACGAGAAGCCTTCGTGCGCTTCGGCATCGTTATAGGCAACGCGCAGACCCTTGCCGCCGCCGCCGGCGGAGGCCTTGATCATCACCGGGTAGCCGATGCCCTGGGCGATCTTGACGGCTTCGTCGGGACCGGCGATGGCGTCGTTGTAGCCCGGGATGGTGTTGACCTTGGCTTCGATCGCGAGCTTCTTGGACTCGATCTTGTCGCCCATCTTGGCGACCGAGTAGTGCTTCGGACCGATGAACTTGATGCCTTCTTCTTCCAGGCGGCGCGAGAACTCGGCGTTCTCGGACAGGAAGCCGTAACCCGGGTGGACCGCCTCGGCGCCGGTCTGCTTGCAGGCGGCGATGATCTTGTCCATGACCAGATAGGACTCCTTCGACGCGGCCGGGCCGATGCAGACGGCTTCGTCGGCCAGGTCGACGTGCAGCGCGTCCTTGTCGGCCTCGGAATAGACGGCGACGGTGGCGATGCCCATCTTGCGGGCGGTCTTGATGACGCGGCAGGCGATTTCGCCGCGGTTGGCAATCAGAATCTTCTTGAACATGTGTTTAATCCTCCCTGACGCTTACAGCGGGATGTTGCCGTGCTTGCGCCACGGGTTTTCCAGTTTCTTGTCGCGCAGCATGGCCAGCGAGCGGGCGATCCGCTTGCGGGTGGCGTGCGGCATGATGACGTCGTCGATGAAGCCGCGGGCGCCGGCGACGAACGGATTGGCGAACTTGGCCTTGTATTCGGCTTCGCGCTCGGCCAGCTTGGCCGGATCGTTCTTTTCCTCGCGGAAAATGATCTCGACCGCACCCTTCGGGCCCATGACCGCGATTTCGGCGGACGGCCAGGCGAGGTTGACGTCGCCGCGCAGGTGCTTGGAGCTCATCACGTCGTAGGCGCCGCCGTAGGCCTTGCGGGTGATCACGGTGACCTTCGGTACGGTGCATTCGGCGTACGCGTAGAGCAGCTTGGCGCCGTGCTTGATGATGCCGCCGTATTCCTGCTGGGTGCCCGGCATGAAGCCCGGCACGTCGACGAAGGTCACGACCGGGATGTTGAAGGCGTCGCAGAAGCGGACGAAGCGGGCGGCCTTGATCGAGGACTTGATGTCCAGGCAGCCGGCGAGCACCAGCGGCTGGTTGGCGACGATGCCGACCGGGTGGCCGTCGATGCGGCCGAAACCGATGATGATGTTCTTGGCGTAGTCGGCCTGCAGTTCGAAGAAGTCGTTATCGTCGACGACCTTGATCAGCAGTTCCTTCATGTCGTACGGCTTGTTCGCGTTGTCCGGAACCAGCGTATCGAGCGAGTAATCCATGCGGTCGACCGGGTCGTTGGTCGGCGTGACCGGGGGCTTTTCCTTGTTGTTCGACGGAACGAAGTTCATGAAGCGGCGCAGCATCGACAGCGCTTCGACGTCGTTCTCGAAGGCCAGGTCGGCGACGCCGGACTTGCTGGTGTGCGTCATCGCGCCGCCCAGTTCTTCGGCGGTGACGTCTTCGTGGGTCACGGTCTTGACGACTTCCGGACCGGTCACGAACATGTAGGAGGAGTCCTTGACCATGAAAATGAAATCGGTCATCGACGGCGAGTACACCGCGCCGCCGGCGCAGGGGCCCATGATCATCGAGATCTGCGGCACGACGCCGGAGGCCATCACGTTGCGCTGGAACACGTCGGCATAGCCGCCCAGGGAAGCGACGCCTTCCTGGATGCGGGCACCGCCCGAATCGTTGAGGCCGATCACCGGGGCGCCGACCTTCATCGCCTGGTCCATGACCTTGCAGATCTTCTCGGCGTGGGTTTCGGACAGCGAGCCGCCGAACACGGTGAAGTCCTGCGAGAACACGAACACCAGGCGGCCGTTGATCGTGCCGTAGCCGACGACGACGCCGTCACCCGGGGTCTTTTCGGCCTGGTCCATGCCGAAATCGACGCAGCGGTGCTCCTTGAACATGTCCCATTCCTCGAAGGAATCCGGGTCGAGCAGCAGTTCGATGCGTTCACGGGCGGTCAGCTTGCCCTTCTTGTGCTGGCTGTCGATGCGCTTCTGGCCACCGCCGAGGCGGGCCAGTTCGCGCTTTTTTTCCAGCTGACGGATGATGTCGTGCATAAAAAACTCCCTAAGTGGAACGGGTGATTTGGAACTTCAGTGTTTCAGGTAGTCGAGCAAGGTATACGCGGCGGCGGCCGGGGTCGTATGGCCCGCCTCGACGGATCGGGTGAGGGCGGGCAGGTTTTCCTGCACGCGGGGATGCTGGCGGAAATGCTGGCGCAGGCCGGAGTCGATCAGCTGCCACATCCAGGACAGCGACTGGTGCTGGCGCTTGGCGGCGAATTCGCCGGTCGGCTTCAGCGCGGCCTGGTATTTCTCGACCTGCTCCCAGAAATCGGCGATGCCTTCCTTGTGCAGCGCCGACAGCGCGATCACCGGCGGTGACCAGTTGGGCGAGGCCGGGCGCAGCATGTGCAGCGCGTTGCGCCACTGGGCGCGGACGACCGCAGTCGCCTGCTTGTCGATATCGGCCTTGTTGATGATGACCAGATCGGCGATCTCGACGATGCCCTTCTTGATCGCCTGCAGGTCGTCGCCGGCATTCGGCAGCTGCAGCAGGCAGAACAGGTCGACCATGCCGGCGACCGTCGTTTCGCTCTGGCCAACGCCGACGGTCTCGATGATGATCACGTCGTAGCCGGCCGCTTCGCACAGCAGCATGGCTTCGCGCGTCTTCTCGGCGACGCCGCCCAGCGAGCCGGCCGACGGGCTCGGCCGGATGAAGGCTTCCTCGCGCTGCGACAGCAGTTCCATCCGCGTCTTGTCGCCGAGGATGGAGCCGCCGGTCACGGTCGACGACGGATCGATGGCCAGAACGGCGAGCCGCTTGCCCTGCTCGATCAGCCAGACGCCGAGCGCTTCAATGAAGGTGGACTTGCCAGCCCCGGGCACGCCCGAGATGCCGATCCGGATCGCGTTGCCGGTTTTCGGCAGCAGCGCGGTCAGGACCTGCTGGGCGCGCTGCTGGTGGTCGGCACGGGTCGACTCGATCAGCGTGATCGCCTTGGCCAGCGAGCGACGCTGGCCGGCCAGCACGCCGTCGACCAGGGTCTGGTCGGCGGCGGTGAGCAGGTTGGCACGCACGGGCGCTTCGTCCAGCTTCATCCGCGACTTAGCCGCGCGCCTTGCGGATTTCTTCCAGCACCTTCTTGGCGGAATCCTCGATCCGGGTGCCCGGGCCGAAGACGGCCTTGGCGCCGGCATTGAACAGGAAGTCGTAGTCCTGGGCCGGGATCACGCCGCCGGCGAAGACGATGATGTCGTCGGCGCCCTGGTCCTTCAGTGCCTTGACCAGCGCCGGCAGCAGGGTCTTGTGGCCGGCGGCCAGCGACGATACGCCGACCGCGTGGACGTCGTTCTCGATGGCCTGGCGGGCGGCTTCTTCCGGGGTCTGGAACAGCGGGCCCATGTCGATGTCGAAACCGAGGTCGGCGTAGGCCGTCGCAACGACCTTGGCGCCGCGGTCGTGACCGTCCTGGCCGAGCTTGGCGATCATGATGCGCGGACGGCGGCCTTCCTCGTCGGCGAACCTGGCGACGTCGGCCTTGATCTGTTCCCAGCTTTCCTGGCCTTCGACGACGCCGCCGTAGACGCCGGAAATGGTCTGGTTGTTGGCGCGGAAGCGGCCGAAGACGACTTCCAGCGCATCCGACACTTCGCCGACCGTGGCGCGCAGGCGGATCGCCTTGACCGTCAGGTCGAGCAGGTTGCCCTCGCCGGTCTTGGCGCATTCGGTCAGCGCGGCCAGCGCGGCATCGACGGCGGCCTGGTCGCGCATCTTGCGGATGCGGGCGAGACGCTCGATCTGGGCTTCGCGGACGACGTGGTTGTCGATGTCGAGGATGTCGATCGCGTCTTCCTTGGCCAGCTTGTACTTGTTGACGCCGACGATGACGTCCTTGCCGGAGTCGATGCGCGCCTGCTTGTCGGCGGCGCAGGTCTCGACCTGCATTTTGGCCCAGCCGGATTCGACGGCCTTGGTCATGCCGCCCATCGCCTCGATTTCCTGGATGATGCTCCAAGCCTTGTCGGCCATGTCCTGGGTCAGCTTTTCCATCATGTAGGAGCCGGCCCACGGATCGACGACGTTGGTGATGTGGGTTTCTTCCTGGATGATCAGCTGGGTGTTGCGGGCGATACGGGCCGAGAACTCGGTCGGCAGCGCGATCGCTTCATCGAGCGCGTTGGTGTGCAGCGACTGGGTGCCACCGAAGACCGCCGCCATCGCTTCGATGGTGGTGCGGACGACGTTGTTGTACGGGTCCTGTTCGGTCAGCGACCAGCCCGAGGTCTGGCTGTGCGTACGCAGCATCATCGACTTCGGGCTCTTGGCGTTGAAGCCGGACATGATGCGGTGCCACAGCAGACGCGCGGCGCGCATCTTGGCGATTTCCAGGTAGAAGTTCATGCCGACCGCCCAGAAGAAGGACAGGCGGCCCGCGAAGGTGTCGACGTCCATGCCGGACGCGATGCCGGTGCGCACGTATTCCATGCCGTCGGCCAGCGTGAAGGCCAGCTCGATCGCCTGGTTGGCGCCGGCTTCCTGGATGTGGTAGCCGGAGATCGAGATCGAGTTGAACTTCGGCATGTGCTGCGCGGTGTAGCCGAAGATGTCGGCGATGATCTTCATCGACGGCTTGGGCGGATAGATGTAGGTATTCCGCACCATGAATTCTTTGAGGATGTCGTTCTGGATGGTGCCGGACAGCTTGTCCTGCGACACGCCCTGCTCCTCGGCGGCGACGATGTAGCCGGCCAGGATCGGCAGCACGGCACCGTTCATCGTCATCGACACGGAAATCTTGTCGAGCGGGATCTCGTTGAACAGAATCTTCATGTCCTCGACCGAGTCGATCGCCACGCCGGCCTTGCCGACGTCGCCGACGACGCGGGGATTGTCCGAGTCGTAGCCGCGGTGCGTCGCCAGGTCGAAGGCGACCGAGACGCCCTGGCCGCCGGCGGCGAGCGCCTTGCGGTAGAAGGCGTTGGATTCCTCGGCGGTGGAGAAGCCGGCGTACTGGCGGATGGTCCACGGCTTGACCGCGTACATCGTCGGCTGCGGGCCGCGCAGGAAGGGGGCGACGCCGGGCAGCGTGTCGGCGTACGGCAGGTTCTCGACGTCCTTCTTCGTATACAGCGCCTTGACGGCCAGCCCTTCAGGGGTGTTCCAGACCAGGTTGTTGACGTCGCCGCCGGGGGCCTGCTTGGCGGCGGCCTTTTCCCAGGCCTCCAGGTTGTTGGAATCAAAGAACTTTTCAGACATGAGACATCCCTCGCCGATTCGATTTTTTCAGGCCGATGATGCAGAATTCAAAATTCTACGCTTTAGGGCCCAGCTTGACATACCAAGCCCTACATAATACTTTATCCATAATTACAGAGGCAAGTTGGCCGTGTACCGACTGCCCGCGCTCAACGCACCAAGGACATGACCCGCATAGCTCCCACCGCGCTCTATCAGGAAGTCGCAGAACGTCTGCGCCAGCGCATCTTCGCTCATGAACTGACCCCGGGCACCTGGATCGACGAGCAGAAGCTCGCCGAGTTGTATGGCATCTCCCGCACTCCGCTGCGCGAGGCGCTGAAGGTGCTCGCTTCGGAGGGGCTGGTCGAACTGAAGCCGCGTCGCGGCTGCTACGTGACCGAGATTTCCCGCCAGGACCTCGACGACATTTTTCCGCTGATGGCCATGCTCGAAGGCCGCTGCGCCGCCGAGGCGGTCGGGCGGGCCCGGCCGGCCGACATCGCGGCGCTGCGGGTGATCCACGACCAGCTCGAAGCCGCGGCGCGCGAAGGGCGGATCGACGCCTTCTTCGAGGCCAACCAGGAATTCCACCGGAAGATCCAGGAGCTGTCGGGCAACCGCTGGCTGCTGTCGGTGATCCAGGACCTGCGCAAGGTGCTGAAGCTGTCCCGGCTGCATTCGCTGTCGCTGGAAGGCCGGCTGCAGCAGTCGCTCGACGAGCACCGCGCGATCATGCTGGCGCTCGAGGCCGGCAATGCCGGTCAGGCCGAGAAGGTCATGCACGACCACCTGCTGTCCGGCCGCGAAGCGGCGGCCAAGATGGAAAGCGCGCTCGGCAAGTCGGCCTGATCCGCCTTATCCGTTTTCGCGGTCCACGCCCATCCGGCGTGCAGAATGAAAAAAACCCCGGCAGCCGAAACTGCCGGGGTTTTGTTTTTGCTGCCTGCGCTTAGTGGTTGCTGGCGGAGGCGGCGCCGTAACCCGTCTGGGCGCGGACGTACTGGTCTTCGAAGGCTTCGATTTCTTGTCCGGCGCGGACGCTCGAGTCGGACTTCGACATGATGAAGGCCAGCAGGAAGGCGATGGGCATCGCGAACAGCGCCGGCTGGGTGTAGGGGAACAGCGGGGCGGCATTGCCCAGCACGTCGACCCACACCGACTTCGAGAACAGCACGAACAGCACGGCGGAGCTCAGGCCACCGTAACCGCCCCACAGCGCGCCGCGGGTGGTCAGGCCCTTCCAGTACATGGACAGGATCAGCACCGGGAAGTTGGCGGCGGCGGCAACGCCGAAGGCCAGGCCGACCATGAAGGCGATGTTCTGCTTCTCGAACAGGATGCCGAGCACGATGGCCACGGCGCCGAGGCAGATGGTCGCGATCTTCGAGACGCGGATTTCGGAGGCTTCGGAGGCCGTGCCCTTCATGATGACGCGGGCGTACAGGTCATGCGAGATCGCCGAGGCGCCGGCCAGCGCGAGGCCGGAGACGACGGCCAGGATGGTCGCGAAGGCGACAGCCGCGAGGAAGCCGAGCAGCATGTTGCCGCCGACCGCCTTGGCCAGGTGCATGGCGACCATGTTGCCGCCGCCGATCAGCTTGCCGGCGATGTTGCCGCCTTCGAAGAACTCCGGATTCTGGCCGACGATCAGGATGCCGGTCAGGCCCATCAGGAAGATCACGTTGAAGAAGTAGGCGACGAAGCCGGAGGCGTACAGCACGGACTTGCGCGCTTCCTTGGCGTCGGTCACCGTGAAGAAGCGCATCAGGATGTGCGGCAGGCCGGCGGTACCGAACATCAGGCCGAGGCCGAGCGAGATCGCGGTGACCGGGTCCTTGAGCAGGCTGCCCGGGTACATCAGCTTGTCGCCCAGCTTGTGCGCGGACATCGCCTTTTCCAGCACGTTGGTGAAGGAGAAGCCGAATTCGCTCATCGCCAGGAACATCACCAGCGTGCCGCCGGCGAGCAGCATGCAGGCCTTGATGATCTGCACCCAGGTCGTCGCGACCATGCCGCCGAAGG
Organism: Dechloromonas sp.; assembly: GCA_028687035.1. GTDB lineage: Bacteria > Pseudomonadota > Gammaproteobacteria > Burkholderiales > Rhodocyclaceae > Azonexus. The sequence continues at coordinate 177,514 of JAQUAX010000004.1, forward strand.
TCACGTACACCATCATCAGGATGCCGACCGCGAAGATCGCGACGTTGTACTCGAGGCCGAACAGCAGCTTGATCAGCTGGCCGGCGCCGACCATCTGGGCGATCAGGTAGAAGCAGACGACGGTCAGCGACGAGATCGCGGCCATCGTGCGCACCTTGCCCTGGTCGAGGCGGTAGGCGGTGATGTCGGAGAACGTGAACTTGCCGAGGTTGCGCAGGCGTTCGGCCATCAGGAACAGGATGATCGGCCAGCCGGCGAAGAAGGCCAGCATGTAGATGTAGCCGTCGTAGCCCTGGGCGTAGACCATCGCGGTCAGACCGAGCAGCGTCGCGGCCGACATGTAGTCGCCGGCGATCGCCAGGCCGTTCTGGAAGCCGGTGATGCCGCCGCCGGCCGTGTAGAAGTCGGCCGTCGACTTGGTGCGGCTGGCCGCCCAGTAGGTAATGCCCATCGTCATCGCGACGAAGATGCAGAACATGATGATGGCGTGCCAGTTGGTCGCCTGCTTTTCGGTCGCGCCGACGGCGTCGGCGGCGATCGCCAGCGTGCTCAGTCCGAGCAGGCCCAGTGCGGTGATGAATTTATGCATTATTTGTTCTCCTTCCAGGCTTCGCGGACGATTTCCTGGGTCAGCGAGTCGAATTCGGTGTTGGCGCGCTTGACGTACAGCGCGGTGAGCACCCAGAAGAAGATGAACATGAAGAGTTCGACGGCGACGCCGACCGTCAGCATCGACCCCTCGGACACCGGTTGGCCCAGCGACAGGGGGTTGAAGGCGACCGTCATCACGAACCCGTAGAACATGATCAAGACGATAAAGGCCAGGGTCCAGGCGAAACGGCTTCGTCTGGCGACGAGCTCCTGGAATTTCGGATTGGCCCGCATCCGCTGATACATCGCGCTGCTCATGGTTGCTTTCCTCGTTTAATAATTAATTAGTACCAATTGCATGCATAATTATATCTTATATAAGATAAAGGATGAGGCAGGGCCGGCGTCCTATAATTCGCGCCCCATGACAGGAAAACAACAGATGACCACGGTCGACCTCTCCCTGCAGGGTGAAATCGCCACCCTGACGCTGAACAATCCCGACAAGCTGAATGCCATCAACCTCGCGATGTGGCAGCAACTGGCCGAGCGCCTGGCGGCGCTGTCCGCCGATCCGGCCGTCCGCTGCATCGTGCTGCGCGGCGCCGGCGAGCAGGCCTTCGCGGCCGGCGGCGATCTCGAGGAATTCGTCACCGCCCGGGCGACGCTCGAGCAGGCGCTGTTCTACCACGGCGAAGTGGCCCGGGCGCTGAACGCGATCGCCGATTGCCCGCATCCGACGGTGGCGCTGATCCGCGGCGCCTGCATCGGCGGCGGTCTGGAAATCGCCGGTGTCTGCGACTTGCGCATCGCCGGCGAGAGCGCCCGTTTCGGTGCGCCGATCAACAAACTCGGTTTCTCGATGTATCCGGGCGAAATGGAAGGCCTGCTCAAGCTGGCCGGCCCCGCGGTGATCAAGGAAATCCTGCTCGAGGGGCGCATCCTGGGTGCCCGCGAGGCCTACGAAAAAGGCCTGCTGACCCGTGTCGTCGCCGATGCCCAGGTCGAGGACGAGGCTTACGCGACGGCCCGCCGCATCTGCGGCGGCGCACCGCTGGTCGCCGGCTGGCACAAGCAGTGGATTCGCCGCCTGCAGGACGGTCGACCGCTGAGCGACGAGGAAAAGGCCGCCTCCTTCGCCTTCCTCGCCACCGAGGACTACCGCGAGGGGCTGGCCGCCTTCCTGGAAAAGCGCAAACCGGCGTTCAAGGCGCGCTGATCAGCTGCCGAACACCGTGTGCAGCATTTTCGCCGAGAGCAGTACCAGCACGGCGGCGAAAATCTTCTTCAGCGTCGCTACCGGCAGGCGGTGCGCGAGCCGGGCGCCGAGCGGCGCCGTGAAGCTGGAAACGGCGCTGATCGTCACCAGCGCCGGCAGATAGACATAGCCGACCGACCAGGCGGGCAGGCCGCTGCTGTTCCAGCCGTTGATCAGGTAACCGGCGGCGCCGGCCAGCGCGATCGGCAGGCCGATCGCCGCCGAGGTGCCGATGGCGTTGCGCATATTGACGTTGCACCAGGTCATGAAAGGCACCGACAGCGAGCCGCCGCCGATCGCGACCAGCGCCGAAACCAGTCCGATGCCGCCGCCGACGCCGAACAGGCCGGCGCTGCCGGGCAGTTCGCGCGATGGCTTGGGTTTGACGTTGAGCACCATCTGGAGCGCGACGTAGGCCATGAAGCAGCCGAAGAAGATGGCGAGCGGCGCACTGGCGACGCGCGACGCGATGAAGGTGCCGCCGAAGGTGCCGAGCAGCACGCCCGGCGCGATGCCGCGCACGATGTCCCAGCGCACGGCGCCGTGTCCGTGGTGGGCGCGCAGGCTGGAGATCGACGTCATCACGATCGCCGCCATCGATGTGCCGAGCGACAGGTGTACCAGATGCTCGTGGCCGAAGCCCTGGGCCGCGAACATCGTCGTCAGCACCGGGACCATGATGCCGCCGCCGCCGACGCCGAGCAGTCCGGCAAAAAAGCCGACAAAGGCGCCCAGCAACAGGTAGGCGGCCAGCCATTCGATGCTCATTCTCTACTCCTCGTGGTGCCGGCCGAGCAGCGGCCCGCAGATGAATTGCCATTCTTCCGCCGTCACCGGCGTGATCGACAGCCGGTTGCCGCGTGCCAGAACGCGCATTCCGGCCAGTTCGGCATGGCTGCGCAGTTCCGGCAGGCCGAGCGGCCGGGTCTTGGCGACGAAGCGTACGTCGCGCAGCCACCAGCGAGGCTGTTCCGGCTTCGTCCTGGGGTCGAAATAGGGGCTGACCGGGTCGAACTGGGTCGGGTCCGGGTAGGCGTCCGAACAGATTTCGCAGATGCCGGCGATGCCCGGCTCGGTGCAACCCGAGTGATAGAAGAAGGCCTGATCGCCGGTCCGCATGGCGTCGCGCATGAAATTGCGCGCCTGGTAGTTGCGGACGCCGACCCAGGGGAGCGTGCCCTGCGCCGCGAGGTCGTCGATCGACGCTTCCTCGGGTTCCGATTTCATCAGCCAGTATTGCATCCTGCCGTCCGGAGAAAATGAAACGGGCGGCAGAATGATCTGCCGCCCGTCGATATTGGTCCCCGCGAGTGCCGTCAGGCCGGCATCCTGAACCTGGGTTCAGAGTGGCTGCTTTCCTTCCGCTTCAGGAGCTTCCGACGAAGGACGCTCACAACAGCGGTTTCGATGGTCGGCAACCGATGCCAATCAGCATTGGTTCAAGGAATCTATGGCCTTAACAAACACCGCAGGGAACACCTGGTGGGCGACGCCCGCAGTACCGGCTAAAGGCCGAGTGGCTGCTGGGTCGTCAGCACGCCGTCCAGCCGTGCTCCCATGTCTCCGATTCTACGCTTCGCGTCGGAAGTATCAACCGTTTCCTCGAGTGCCCTGCCGGACTGCCCAGACAGGTGCTCGTGGGCGATATTCAGCGCAGCCATCACGGCGACGCGCTCGGCGATGGTGTTCTTGGTGCGCTGCGCGATGTCGCGCATCTTGGCGTCGACCAGTTCGACGGCCGACTGCAGTGCCGTGCGCTCTTCGGGGGCGCAGGCGATGCGGTACTCGCGGCCCATGATCTTAACGTCGAGAAAATTCTGCTCGGTGCTCATGTCAGGCTTCCTCGGGCAACTTGTCGACCAGGCCTTCCAGTCGTTCGCGGGCAAGCGTCATCGTCTGCCGCAGATGCAGGCGTTCGGCCTCGGCCGCAGCCATCTGGTTGCGCAGCACCTCGTTCTCGGCGCGCAAGTGCTGGACCAGGGCGACCACCTGTTCGATCTTCGCTTCGAGCGCTTCGAGTTCGGTATTCATGGCGCGCACTATAGAGGCAGAAATGTAGGCGGGTCAAGGAGTAAGCCGCTATTTTCAAAGTGCTTTATAGGTCGCTTGGGCGCCGGGGGGATGCGGAGCCGGGGCCATCCATGTAGAATGCGCGGCGTTTCAGGTGCTGTGCAGGGAAACTCCACGCGCAGTTAAACGGGAAAGCGGTGCGTCTCCTCCGGGAGATATTCCGCTGCTGCCCCCGCAACGGTAAGCGAGTGCGGGCGCGCCACAAAGCCACTGGGTTCAATGCCTGGGAAGGCGGCGCGTCAAGACTTGCAAGCCCGGATACCGGCCCGGAACGCCTAGCGGAAGTGCCACGGGGTGGTGGCGCCGGATCCTTCGACCCGTCTTCTCCCCTGCGCTTCCTTTTTTCGTTGTTTCCGGCCTGCGGGGACGCTCGCCGGGAAAGGAAGGAAGATGAATCCTCGTTTGCAGTTGCTGGCAGCGGTGCTGCCTTTGTCCATTTCCCATGCGCTGGCGCAGAACAGCCTCGATCCCATGCTGGTCACCGCGACCCGCCAGGAGATGCGGACGTCCGAATTGCTGTCGGACGTCACCGTGATCGACCGCGAAGAGCTCGACGCGGCCGGCCATTCGACGCTGGAAGAACTGCTGTCCCGGCAGCCGGGCATCGAATACGGCGCCAACGGCAGCTACGGCGCAGCCTCCAGCCTGTACGTCCGCGGCACGAACGGCAGCCATGTGCTGCTGCTGGTCGATGGCATGCGCGTCGGCTCGGCGACCTCGGGCAACGTGTCCTGGTCGCGCATTCCGGTCAGCCAGATCGAGCGCATCGAGATCGTCCGCGGTCCGGCGTCGTCGCTGTACGGCAGCGATGCGATCGGCGGCGTCGTCCAGGTGTTCACCCGCCAGGGGGCCGGTCCGCTGAATTTCCAGGGCGAGGCAGGCGCCGGCTCCAACGACACCAGCTCGGCCAGCGGCGGTCTGTCCGGTGCCCAGAACGGCTGGCGCTACGCGCTGAACGCGAGCACCTATTCGACCGGCGGTTTCAACAGCAAGCCGTGGAGCGCCACGGCCAGCAAGGACCGCGACGGTTACTGGAACAACAGCCTGTCCGGCCGGCTCGGCTACAGTTTCGCCAAGGGCCATGAAGCCGGCGTCAGCTTCCTGCACAGCGACGGAGAGAACCGCTACGACGGCAGCGGGGCAAGTGTCGATTGGCGCAACCGGGTCCGTGTCGACAGCTTCAATACCTTCCTGAAGAACGCGATCACCGACAGCTGGACGAGTACGCTCAGTATCGGTGGCAGTACCGACGATTCCGAGGAACTGAAGGACGGCGCACGCAACAGCGTCTTCCGCACCGAGCAGGTGCTCTATGCCTGGCAGAACGACTTCCGGACGCGCTTCGGCAATTTCCTGCTCGGCGTCGAACGCCTGGAGCAGAAAGTCGATACGACGACCAAGTACACAGCGACGGAGCGTACCAACGATTCGCTGCTGGCCGGCTGGAACGTCGCCTATCAGGCCCACCGCCTGCAGCTCAACCTGCGTCACGACGACAATTCCCAGTTCGGCGACAAGACCACCGGTTCGGTGTCCTACGGTTACCGCTTCTCGCCCAACTGGCGGGCCAACCTCGGTTACGGCACGGCGTTTAAGGCGCCGACCTTCAACGATCTCTACTACCCGCTGAACTGGGGTTACCACGGCAATCCCGACCTGCTGCCGGAGAGCTCGAAGAATCGCGAGGCGGCGCTGCATTTCGAGACCGGCCGCCAGCACGTGTCGCTGACCTGGTTCCTGAACCGCGTCGAGAACCTGATCGTCTGGACGAACACGCCGAGCAACGTCGGCAACGCCCGCCTCGAAGGCGCCATTCTCGCCTACGAAGGATCGGCGGCCGGGTTCGACCTGCGCGCCAACTACAACCTGCTCGACGCCAAGGATGCGGATACCGGGCAGCGCCTGGCGCGCCGCGCCCGCCACTACGGTACGGCGTCGGTCGGCCAGTCGATCGGGGCCTGGGAATGGCGCGTCGAGCAGCACCTCAGCGACAGCCGGATGGACTATCCTTACGGCGAGCCGCCGAAGAAGTTGGCCGGTTACGCGCTGACCCACCTGTACGGCGCCTACCGCCTGAGTCCCGACTGGTCGGTGTTTGCCCGGGTCAACAACCTGTTCGACCGCGAATACGTGCTGGCCGACGGTTACGCCACGCCGGGCGTCAATGCCTTCCTCGGTATCCGCTACAGCCCGAAGTAATTTTCGATGCCCACCCGCCGCCGCGCCCTGCTGATTCTCTCCGCGCTTTGCCTGCTGGCCGTCGCCAGTCTCGGCCTGGCGCTGGTCGTCGGCAGTTTCCGCGTGGCGCCGGCCGATGTGCTGGGGGCCTTGTTCGGCCGGGCCGGCGATGGCGCCGACGTCGTGATCCAGCTGCGCCTGCCGCGGGCGCTGGCCGGTTTCGCGTGCGGCGGCCTGCTGGCGCTGGCCGGCGCGCTGATGCAGGTGCTGCTGCGCAACCCGCTGGCCGATCCCTACGTGCTCGGGATTTCCGGCGGGGCCGGGGTCGGTGCGATGTTCGGGATCATCGTCGGCTTGCCGGCGTTCGGCATCGACGGCCTGGCCTTTGCCGGTGCCTTGGGCGCGATGCTGATCGTTTTCGGCCTGGCCCACGGCGACGGCAGCTGGACGCAGACCCGGCTGCTGCTGACCGGCGTCATCGTCGCCGCCGGCTGCGGCGCGCTGGTCGCGTTGATGCTTTCGGTCGCCGAGGAGCACAAGCTGCGCGGCATGCTCTTCTGGCTGATGGGCGACCTCGGCCAGAGCGCCCGCTGGTGGCCGCCGCTGCTGGCGCTGGCCGTCGCGCTGGCGCTGGCCATGCCATTCGCCCGCGAACTGAACCTGCTGGCGCGCGGCCTGCTGCAGGCCCGGGCGCTCGGCGTCGCGGTCGACCGGCTGCGTTACGCGATTTACCTGCTCGCCTCGCTGGCCACCGCGGCGTCGGTGACGACCGCCGGCTCGATCGGCTTCGTCGGCCTGGTCGTGCCGCACCTGGTCCGGCTCGCGATCGGCAACGACCAGCGCCTGCTGCTGCCGGCCTCGGTGCTGGCCGGCGGTTCGCTGCTGGTCCTGGCCGACACCGCGGCGCGCACCGTGATCGCCCCGCAGCAGCTGCCGGTCGGCGTGCTGACCGCGCTGATCGGCGTGCCGGTCTTCCTGTTCCTGCTGTCGAGGCAGCCGCGATGAGCGGGCCGCTGCTCGAAGCCCGTCAGCTGGCCGTCGAAATCGGCTGCCACCGCGTCGTCGACCGCATGGACCTCGCGGTCGGGCCTGGCGAATGCGTCGCCATCCTCGGTCGCAACGGCGCCGGCAAATCGACACTGCTGTCGACGCTGGCCGGCCTGCGTCCGCCGGCGGCCGGCGCCGTGCTGCTCGACGGCGAGGACTGCGCGCTGCTGCAGCCGCGGCTGGCGGCGCTGCGCCGCGGCTGGCTCGGCCAGTTCCAGTCCGATCCCTTCGGATCGACGGTGCTGGAAACCGCGCTGACCGGGCGTCACCCACATCTCGGCCGCTGGGCCTGGGAAAGCGCGCGCGACGCCGAGATCGCCCGCCAGGCGCTGGCCGCAGTCGGGCTGGCCGGGCTGGCCGACCGCCAGGTGCAGACGCTGTCCGGCGGCGAACGCCAGCGGCTGGCGATCGCGACGCTGCTGACCCAGGCGCCGCCGCTCTACCTGCTCGACGAGCCCTTGTCCCACCTCGACCTCAACCACCAGATGGCGGTGCTCGGGCTGTTTGCCGGCGCCGCGCGCGATTGCGGCGCGGGCGTCGTCATGGTGCTGCACGATCCGGCGCTGGCCTGGCGCTTCTGCGACCGGGCGCTGCTGGTGCATGGCGACGGCCGCCACGAGCAGGGGAGCGTGGACGAGATGCTGACCGCCGAGCGCCTGTCGGCGCTGTACCAATACCCGCTGCGTGCCGTCGCCGAAGACGGCCTGATCAGTTTCCTGCCCTGCTAAAGTCCTTTCCGGAGTTTTCATGTCCTTGTTCCGCCTTCTTGCCGGCCTGCTGCTGCTCGCCGGTTTCGCGGCCGCTGCCCGGGCCGACTGTCCGCGCATCGTCAGCCAGTCGCCCTACCTGAGCGCCGCGCTCGACTGGTTCGGCCGCGCCGACTGCCTGGTCGGCGTGTCGCGCTACGATTCCCGCCGCCTGCCGCACACCGGCGGCGTCCGTGACCCGGACGGCGCGGCGATCGCCCGCCTGCAGCCGGACCTGGTGATCGTCTCGCGGAGCACCGGCACCGCCGAACTGGAAATGCTGCTGCCGGACGCGGCCCGCCTGCTCCAGGTCGACGGTCTCGAGTCGGTCGATGGCGCCGACGCGATGCTGCTCGCCGTCGGCGAAGCGAGCCGGGCGGTCGCCCCGGCCGGCCGGGTCGAAGCGCTGCAGCATGCCCGCCGCGCGCTGGCCGGACGCATCGGCGCGCGCGGCCAGCGCGTGCTGGTGCTGTCGGCATGCAGCGCCCTGCCCTATTCCTACGGCCGCGGCCACTACGTCGGCGATGCCTTCGTCCGGGCCGGCTTCGACGTCGTCGAGACCGCGCCGCGCCTGCGCCACCTGCGCGACGGCGAGCCGATCGCCTCGATCGGCCAGCTGGTCGGGGCGCTGCGCCCGGACCTGATCGTCTCGCTGAACCACCGCGACTCGGTCGCCTGCAACGCCGAACTGGGCCAGCAGCCGGTCCGCATCGTCCACCTGACCGGCGAGAATTTCTTCAATCCGGGGCCGCGCCTGCTCGACGGCTACCGCGAACTTACGGAGGCCATGCAACGATGAACGCGAATCCGCAGGACAACCGCCACGCCGAGCGCATGCAGCGCAAGAAGGACGTCGTCGATGGCAAGATCGCCGTCGCCCAGGAGGAGCGCGGCGTGCTGGTGGTCAATACCGGCAACGGCAAGGGCAAGTCGTCGGCCGCCTTCGGCGTCGTCGCCCGGGCGCTGGGCCACGGCATGCGGGTCGGCGTCGTGCAGTTCGTCAAGGGCCGCTCGGATACCGGCGAGGAAGCCTTCTTCCGCAAGCAGCCGGGCGTCGCCTGGCATGTCGGCGGCGAGGGCTTCACCTGGGAAACGCAGGACAAGGAGCGCGACGCGCGCGCCGCGCAGGCGGCCTGGGAAGTCGCCCGCGGCCACCTCGGCGATCCCGCGGTCGACCTCGTCGTGCTCGACGAAATGACCTACGCGTTCAAGTACGGCTGGCTCGAACTGGACGTGGTGATCGCCACGCTGCTGTCGCGCCCGCCGATGCAGCACGTCATCATCACCGGCCGGGCGGCGCCGCAGGCGCTGCGCGACGTGGCCGACACGGTCAGCGACATCGGCATGGAAAAGCATGCCTTCCAGGCCGGGGTCAAGGCGATGCCGGGGCTGGAGTGGTGATGGCCGCCTGTCCCGCGCTGCTCGTCGCCGCACCGGCTTCCGGTCAGGGCAAGACCACCGTCACCGCTGCGCTGGCCCGGCTGCATGCCCGCCAGGGGCGGCGCGTCACGGTGTTCAAGTGCGGCCCGGATTTCCTCGATCCGCAGATTCACGCCTTTGCGTCCGGTCGACCGTGCCGCAATCTGGATCTCGGCATGTGCGGCGAAGCCGACGCCGCGTGGCGGCTGGCCGCGGCCGCCGCCGACTCCGACCTGATCCTGGTGGAAGGCGTCATGGGCCTGTTCGACGGGCAGCCGTCGGCGGCCGACATCGCGTGCCGCTTCGGCATCCCGGTGCTGGCGCTGATCGACGCCGGCGCGATGGCCCAGACCTTCGGCGCGGTCGCCCACGGCCTGGCCAGCTACCGGCCGGGCCTGCCCTTCGCCGGCGTGCTGGCCAACCGCGTCGGCAGCGCCCACCATGCCGAATTGCTGAAGCAGAGCCTGCCGCCCGGCATGGGCTGGTTCGGCGCGCTGCCGCGCGGCGACAGCCTGCCGGAGCGCCACCTCGGCCTGCTGCAGGCGGCCGAGATCGACGACCTCGGCGCCCGCCTCGACCGCCTGGCCGACGCGCTGGCCGCCTCGGCCGCGGTGGACCTGCCGCCGCCGGTCGAATTCGCCGACCAGCCGCCGCCGACCGTGGCGCCGCGGCTCGCCGGCCGGCGCATCGCGGTCGCCCGCGACGCCGCCTACGGCTTCATCTACCCGGCCAATCTGGACACGCTGCAGGCGCTCGGCGCCGATGTCGAGTTCTTCTCTCCGCTCGCCGGCGACGCGCTGCCCGACTGCGACGCGGTATGGCTGCCCGGCGGCTACCCGGAACTGCATGCGCCGACGCTGGCCGCCAACCCCGGCCTGTGGCGGGCGCTGGCCGCGCATGTCGAGGCCGGCAAGCCGCTGCTTGCCGAATGCGGCGGCATGATGAGCCTGTTCGAATCGGTCGTGGACAAGGCCGGGGCGAGTCATCCCTTCGCCGGCCTGCTGCCCGGGCGGGCGGTGATGCAGCCGCGTCTGGCGGCGCTCGGCACGCAGTTCGCCGATCTGCCGGAGGGGCGGCTGTCCGGCCACACCTTCCACTACTCGCGCAGCGACACCCCGCTCGCGCCGCTGGTCCGCGCCCGTACCGCCGAAGGCCGCGACGGCGAGGCGATCTACCGGCGCGGCCGGCTGACCGCGTCGTACGTACATTTCTACTTTCCGTCCAATCCGGACGCGGTGGCCGTGCTGTTTTCCTGATAATCCGGTTTTTGCGGAATAAAGATTAGCCACAGTCTGATTTTTGTGGCCGGTCCAGCGGTTAAACTACGCCTCGTTTCATTCCCCACAACGGAGACAAGCATGAAAAATTTCGCCCTGATGGCCGCGGCGCTGGTCCTCGGCTTCACCCTCAGCGTCGGTGACGCCGAGGCCGCCAAGCGGCTCGGCGGCGGCGGCTCGACCGGCATGCAGCGCCAGTCGGTCGCGCCGAGCAAGAACACGCAACAGGCCGCACCGGCCCAGCAGCAGACCGCGGCGCCCGCCGCCGCGCCGCAGGCGCAGCCGAAGCGCTCGTGGATGGGTCCGCTGGCCGGCCTCGCCGCCGGTCTCGGCCTGGCCGCGCTGGCTTCGCACTTCGGCTTCGGCGAGGAACTCGCCAATTTCATGATGATGGCCCTGCTGGCGATGGTCGTGATCGGCGTCATCGGCTTCTTCATGCGCAAGAAGGCTGCGGCACAGGGACACGGCATGCAGTACGCCGGAGCCGGTGCCGGCTACGGCGGTGCGCCGCAGGTGGGTGACTCCCTGCCGGCCGGCGGCAGTGCCGCCGCGGCCGCTCCGGTCGCTGCCGCTGCTGCGGGCAGCATCCCGGCCGGCTTCGATGTCGAGGGCTTCGTGCGCAACGCCAAGGTCAACTTCATCCGCCTGCAGGCCGCCAACGATGCCGGCAACCTCGACGACATCCGCGAATTCACGTCGCCGGAAATGTTCGCCGAGATCAAGCTGGCGATGGGCGAGCGCGCCGGTGCCCAGCAGGAGACCGACGTCGTCCGCCTCGACGCCGAAGTCATCGACGTCAGCGAGGAAGCCGGCCGCTACATCGTCAGCGTCCGCTTCAGCGGCCTGATCCGCGAAGACAAGGCGGCTCCGGCCGAAGCCTTCGACGAGATCTGGCACATGAGCAAGCCGGCCGACGGCAGCCGCGGCTGGGTGCTGGCCGGCATCCAGCAGGTCCAGTAAGCCCGTCGCACCGCGATGCACGAAGGGCCGGCCTTGCGCCGGCCCTTTTTCTTTCAGCTCGAGCAGCTGACCTGCAGGCCGTTCGCCCAGTCGGGCGGCAGCGCGGCATAGGCGGCATTGTCCGGCTGCTCGTCGTAGGGCTGGCGCAGGCAGGCCAGCAGGCGGGCGACTTCGGAAAAGTCCTTGTCGCTCGCGCGGCGGATCGCGACCTCGGCCAGCCAGTTGCGCAACACGTATTTCGGGTTGGCGGCGCGCATTGCCGCCTGCCGTTCGGCATCCGGCCACGGCGTGCGGGCCAGCCGGGCCCGCCAGGTCGCCAGCCAGGCGTCGCAGGCAGCGCGGTCGACGAACTGGTCGCGCAGCGGGGCGTCGGTTTTGGCCCGTTCCGGCGCGTCGACCGCGGCCGGCAGCTGCGACAGCGTGCGGAAGAACAGCGTGTAATCGGGCCGGTGTTCCTGCAGCAGCGCGAAGGTCGCGCCGATGAAGGCCTCGTCGTCGGGCTGTGCGTCGCGCAGGCCGAGCTTGGCGCGCATCAGGCGCTCGAAGGTCTGGCCGAAGGCGTCGCCATAGCTTTCGTCGATGGCGGCGCGGGCCGCTTCCGCATCGCCGAGCAGCGGCACGAAGGCCTCGGCCAGGCAATAGAGGTTCCACTGCGCGACATGCGGCTGGTTGCGGTAGCTGTAGCGGCCGTGGTCGTCCGAGTGGTTGCAGATGTGGCCGGCATCGAAGGCTTCCATGAAGCCGAACGGACCGTAGTCCAGCGTCAGCCCGAGGATGGACATGTTGTCGGTGTTCATGACGCCGTGCATGAAGCCGACCGCCATCCAGTGCGCGATCAGCTCGCCGGTGCGGATGGCGACGTCGCGCAGCAGCGCGTCGTGGGGATTCGCTGCGGTGCGGCATTCCGGCCGGAAGGTGTCGATCACGTAGTCGGCCAGCCGGCGCAGTTCGCCGATCCGGCCGCGCGCCGCCCAGTGCTCGAAGGAGCCGAAACGCACGAAGCCGGGCGCGACGCGGGTGACGACGGCAGCCGTCTCGACCATCTCGCGGCGTACCGGTTGGTCGGCGCCGATCACGCACAGCGCCCGCGTCGTCGGGATGCCGAGCCCGGCCATCGCTTCCGAGCACAGGAATTCGCGGATCGACGAGCGCAGCACCGCGCGGCCGTCGGCGCCGCGCGAGTACGGCGTGCGGCCGGCGCCCTTGAGCTGGATTTCCCAGTGGCCGTGCGCGTTGCGCAGGCCGCCGAGCAGGTGGGCCCGGCCGTCGCCGAGCTGGCCGGCCCAGACGCCGAACTGGTGGCCGGAATAGACGGCGGCCAGCGGGTCGGCGCCGGGCAGCCGGCGGTTGCCGGCAAACAGCTCTGCGAATTGCGCGTGTCCGAGCAGGTCGCGCGGCAGGCCGAGCAGCTCGGCGACTTCGTCGCTGACGCCGACGACGTAGGGATCGGGCAGCGGCTGCGGATCGAGGCGCGTGTAGAACGCGTCGGGCAGCGCGGCGAAGCTGTTGTCGAAGGGGGGCAGGTCGGGCAGGCGGTCGGGGGCGTTCATCGTTCTCGTCGGGGAGGGCCGGCGACAGGCCGGCGTCCCCCGTCAGATCGCGGCGCCGCCGCTTGGTTCAGCGCAGGCGCAGGATGCGCACGGCGCCGGCCAGCACGAGCAGGCCGATCGCGCTGCCGATCAGCCAGTCCGGCCACGGGCTGCCGGTCCAGGCGACCAGCCCGCCGGCGACGATGACGCCGAGATTGGCCAGCACGTCGTTGGCCGAGAACAGGTAGCTGGCGCGCAGGTGCACGCCGCCGTCGCGGTGGCGGTGCAGCAGCGCCAGGCAGGCGACGTTGGCGGCCAGCGCGAGCACTGCGATGCCGACCATCGCGATACCTTCCGGCGCGGCGCCGAGCAGCATGCGGCGTCCGGTTTCGGCCAGCGCCCCGAGCGCCAGCAACAACTGCAGCAGGCCGGCCAGCCGGGCGGCGGCGAGCTTGGCCGCGGCGGCGCGGCCGACCGCGTACAGCGCCAGCCCATAGACCGCGGCGTCGGTGAACATGTCGAGCGCATCGGCGATCAGGCCGACCGAGCCGGCCCACCAGCCGGCGACGATCTCGACGACGAACATCGCCGCGTTGATCGCCAGCAGCCGGCGCAGCACCCGCGTCTCCGTCGCGTCACCGGCATCCGGGACGGATTCGCTGCCGGCCAGCGGCCGGCTGTCGGCCAGTTCGGCGCCGAAGCCCAGCGGACGCAGCCGCTCGAGCAGCCTTTCGGGCGATCCGGCGTGGTCGACCGTCAGCCGTCGGCCGGGCAGGTCGAAATGCAGCGCGGCGACGCCGGCGTCGGCCAGGCGCAGCCGGATCAGCGTTTCCTCGGCCGGACAGTCCATGCCGGGAATCGAGAAAGTGCTGCGGAAACGCGCCGGACCGGCCGGCGCAGCTGCCGGTTCCGGGGCGGCGCCCGACGTCCCGCAAGGGCAGCGGTCGGTGCAGCCCGGCATCAGAAGGCGGCGGCCTCGGCCTCCAGGTAGGCGAGGCTGACGTACTTGCCGATGTTGCTGTCGAAGCCCTTGGTGTCCTTCGCCCGGCTGGCGACGCGCGGGTCCCTGAGGACCAGCGCCTTGGCCTCCTCCATCGACAGCCCGTCCTTGATCGCCTTTTCGCAGGGCTGGTAGATGCCCTCGAACAGCTCGCGGTTCCATTGCAGCACCTGGCCGCTCGGCAGGCCGTGGCCGGGCAGCCAGATCGTCGAGCCGGCATTCTTTTCCAGCGCGGCATAGGCGGCCAGCGTGCCGACGTAGGAACCTTCGTCCATGTTGGCGATGCGCCGGTCCATCGCGACGTCGCCGACGCAGGTCAGTTTGTCCTCGACGACCTCGACGCAGATGTCGCTGGGCGTGTGGGCCTTGCCGTAATGGTGGATGCGCAGCGTGACGTCGCCGAATTTGAGCTCCTGGCCGTGGTCGACCGCGGTGTTCGGCGGCACGACGCGGGTGCCGACGGTGGCCTGGTTGGTCCATTGCTCCATCAGCGTGCGCCACAGCTTGCCCTGCATGCCGGAAATCTCCTTGATCGTGCCGGCGTGGGCGTAGATCGGGATGCCCGGGTAGGCGGCGGCGAAGGCGTCGTTACCGAGCCAGTGGTCGCCGTGGTAATGGCTGTTGATGATCGCGACGACCGGCTTGTTCAGCGTCTTGCGGATCTGCCGGATGGCCATCTCGCCGATCTGCACCGAGGCGCCGGAATCGACGACGACCAAGCCCTTGGCGGTATCGACGAAGGTGACGTTGCACATCATCCCCTGGTTTTCCGGGGTCGGGAAACCGTCGGGCGAGTGGATCATCCAGACGTGCGGCGAAATGCGGCGCAGCGGGTGGTCCTTGATCGCCGGGCCGCGGACGAAATCCTCGACTTCGCGGGCGAAGGCGCTCATGGCCTGCCAGGGGGCGAACTCGACGGCGGTCAGCGCCGTCAGCGCGGAGACGGAACGCAGGAAGCGGCGACGATCCATCAGTATCTCCTGAAACGTTAAACTGGCACGCATCATCGCGCCGAAAACGTCCTTCGTCTACACTGCCGACCCATGCGCCGCTATCCCGTCTCCTTCGTCGTCCTGACCGTCCTCGGCATCCTCTGCGCCATCCCCGGTGCGATCAGCCTGGCCGGTTTCGGCGCCCTGCTCCACCCGGTGCTCGACGACCCGATGGCCGGGCTGGCCTTCATCGTGTCGGCGATCGCGCTGGTCGGTTCCGGCGCCTTCCCGCTGGTCATCGAGAAGCTCAAGGAAAACGAGGGCGGCTAGGCCTCGCGCATCAGCCGCCAGTACTGGAATTTCAGCATCGCGGCGGCGCTGGCGACGATGGCCAGGAAGGTCACGATCGAGCCGAGCGCCAGCGTCGAGAAGCCGCTGATGCCCTGGCCGACCGTGCAGCCCATCGCGGTGACGCCGCCGAAGCCCATCAATGCGGCGCCGAGCAGGTGGCTGGCGGTGTCCTCGATGCCGGCGAAGCCTTCCCAGCGGAAACTGCGGGTCGCCAGCGACCACGCGAAGGAGCCGGCGATCACGCCGAGCACCGTGGCGATCGCGAAAGTCAGCGTCCGGCTGGTGTCCGACCACAGCATCAGCAGTTCCAGCGTGTAGGCCTGCGGCGCGACGAAGGTCAGCGCCTCCATGCGGCCGCTGTTGGTCGCCAGGAAGGCTTCCTCCAGCGTCTCCGGGTGTTCCGGCAGGTAGCCGAGATGGCCGCTGACGTACCACGCGGCGACCACCGCCAGCCCGGTGCCGAGGCCGCCGAGCAGGTTGTCGAGCGTCCAGAAGTCGCGGCGGGCCAGGCTGAATGCGGTCAACCCGCCGCCGATGCCGAAAACCGCGAGCAGGAACGCGGTCTTCGCCTCCAGCCCGGCGGCGGTCAGCAGCGCCGGGATGTCCTGGCCGCCCGGGAAGGTCAGCGCGACCTTGTCGAGCACATTGACGCGGAAGGCGCCGAACACGCCGCGCATCGTCATGTAGGCGAACAGGCCGAGGACCAGGAAGACAACCAGCGATTTCAGGTTGCCGCCGCCGATGCGGATCAGCGTCTTCGAGCCGCAGCCGGACGCCAGCACCATGCCGACGCCGAAGCAGCCGCCGCCGACCAGGTAGGACAGCCAGGTGAAGGCCGGCGTGCGGTAGATCGACTTGCCGAGGTCGATCAGCCCGGCCGCGTGCAGTGCCGCCGAGCCGAGGATGGCGACGCCGATGGCCAGCAGCCACATGCGCATCCGGCTCCACTCGCCCATGTTGACGATGTCGGACACGGCGCCCATGGTGCAGAAGTGCGTCTTCTGGCCGATCGCGCCGAACACGAAGGAAACGGCGAAGGCCAGCCAGAGAACGGTCTGGGTCGTTGCGGCGAGGTCCATGTTCAGCTCCGGTAAGGCGTGGGATCGGCGACGCCGGCGGCGCGGAAGCCTTCGGCGCGCAGGCGGCAGGAATCGCAGACGCCGCAGGCGCGGCCCCAGTCGTCGGCCTGGTAGCAGGAAACGGTCAGGCCGTAATCGACGCCGAGTGCGCTGCCGGTGCGGATGATGTCGGCCTTGGACAGGTCGATCAGCGGCGCGTGGATGGACAGTTTGTGCCCCTCGACGCCGGCCTTGGTCGCCAGGTTGGCCATTTTCTCGAAGGCGGCGATGTATTCCGGCCGGCAATCCGGGTAGCCCGAGTAGTCGACCGCATTGACCCCGACGAAGATGTCCAGGCTGCCCAGCACCTCGGCCCAGGCCAGCGCCAGCGACAGCATGATGGTGTTGCGCGCCGGCACGTAGGTGACCGGGATGCCCGGCTGCACGCCGACGGTCGGCACCGCGATGGTGCTGTCGGTCAGCGCCGAGCCGCCGAACTGGGCCAGCCCGAGATTGAGCACGCGGTGCTCGGCGGCGCCCAGTGCCGCGGCGACGCGGGCCGCGGCCTGCAGCTCGGCGCTGTGGCGCTGGCCGTAGTCGAAGGACAGGCAGTAGCAGGCGTAGCCCTGGCTGCGCGCGATGGCGAGGCAGGTCGCGGAGTCCAGACCGCCGGAAAGGAGGACGACAGCGTTTTTCATCATGGGGCGCGAATATACCATCCCGGCCCCGCCGGGTCGTCAGTGCAGGGGGGCCGGGGGATGCAGCAGCCCGGCCTCGAACTGGTCGAGGCCGACCGGCCGGCCGAACAGGTAACCCTGGAAGGCCTTGCAGCCGTGCGCGGCGAGCGCCGCGTGCTGCGCGTCGTCCTCGACGCCCTCGGCGACGACGCCCATGCGCAGGCTGTTGCCGAGCGAGATGATGGCGCCGACGATCACCGCGTCGTCCGGATCGGCCAGCATGTCGCGGACGAAGGCCTGGTCGACCTTGATCTGCTGGAAAGGAAAACGCTTCAGGTAGGACAGCGACGCGTAGCCGGTGCCGAAATCGTCGAGCGAGAAGCGTACACCGCGTTCGCGCAGCGCCTTCATCTTGGCGACCACGTCATCGACGTTGTCGAGCAGCAGGCTCTCGGTCAGTTCCAGCTTCAGGCGGCGGGGATCGGCGTCGTGGCGTTCGAGGGCGGCGACGACCTGGTCGACGAAATCCGGCTGGCGGAACTGCTTGGCGCTGACGTTGACCGCGAGGTAGAGCCCGGCGGTGGCTGGATCGTCGGCCCAGCGGCGCAGCCGGGCGCAGGCCTGGTCGAGGATCCACAGCCCGATCGGGGTGATCAGCCCGGTTTCCTCGGCGAGCGGAATGAAGTCGCCCGGCGGCACCAGCGAACGGCCGGCCGGCTGCCAGCGCAGCAGCAGTTCGGCGCCGATCAGCTGCCGTTCGGCATCCACCAGCGCCTGAACGTGCAGCACGAACTCGCCGCGGACCAGCGCCTGGCGCAGGCCGCTTTCGGTTGCCGCACGCTGCTCGAGCGCGGTCTGCATCGCCGAGTCGAAGAAGCGGATCGCGTTGCGTCCGGCCTCCTTGGCCTTGTACAGCGCGATGTCGGCCTGCTTGAGCAGGGCTTCGAGCGGCTTGTCCTGGCCGGCGAACAGGCTGATCCCGACGCTGGCAGAGTGGAAGCACTCGATCTTGCCGGCCAGCAGGTAGGGCTGGCCCAGTGCGGCGCGGATCTTCTCGGCGACGGTCTCGGCCTGGATGCCGGCTTCGCGCTCGGCCGGATCGAGGTCGCCGAGCAGCACCGCAAATTCGTCGCCGCCCTGGCGGGCCGCGGTGTCCTGGGCGCGCAGGCAGGCGCGCAGCCGGTCGGCGACCTCGATCAGCAGCAGGTCGCCGACGTCGTGGCCGAGCGTGTCGTTCAGCGTCTTGAAGTTGTCGAGGTCGAGCAGCAGCAGCGCGCCGTGCCGCTTGCTGCGGATGCCGGCGGCCTGGGCCTGGGCGAGCCGGTCGAGCAGCAGCCGGCGGTTCGGCAGGCCGGTCAGCGGGTCGTAGAAGGCCAGCTGGTGAATTTCCGACTCGGCCGCCTTCAGGCTGCTGATGTCCGAAAAGGTGCTGACGTAGTGGCTCAGCCGGCCGAGGCCGTCGTAGATCGCGCTGATGGTCAGCCATTCCGGGAAGATTTCGCCGTCCTTGCGCCGGTTCCACAATTCCCCCTGCCAGTTGCCGGTCTCGTTCAGGCTCTGCCACATCCGCGCGTAGAAGGCGGCGTCGTGGCGGCCGGATTTCAGCAGGCTGGGGCGACGACCGATGACTTCCTCCGCCGCGTAGCCGGTCAGCCGGGTGAAGGCCGGGTTGACGCGCAGGATGCGCTGGTCGGCGTCGGTGACCATGATCGCCGCCTGCGACTCGAAGGCGGTCGCCGCGATCGCCCGTTCGCGGTCGACCTGGCGCTGGCGCTCGATTTCGTGGGCGACGCCGAGATAGCCCCGCAGCCGGCCGTTTTCGTCGTACAACGGGCTCAGTTGCAGGCTGACCGGCAGACGGCGGCCGTCCCGGCACACGTAGGTCCAGGCGTGTTCCTGGGCGCCGTCGACGGCCAGCGCGGCGGCGAGCAGCGAAAAGTCGGCGGCGATAGCGCGGCCGAGGTGCTTGCCGAGCCGGCGGGCCGCAATCTCGATTTCGCGCGGGTCGTGGAAGAGCAGCGGCGTCCGCCGGCCGATCAGTTCGTCAGACTCGTAGCCGAGCAGTTCGAGGGCGTAGCGGTTCAGGTAGCGCAGCGTGCCGTCGGGATCGGTCGCGATGACTGCATGGCCGGCCTGGTCGAGGATGGCGCCGAGCAGTTCGCAATGCCCGGTTGCGCGGGGGCGGTTCACGCAGCGGCCCGGCCTTGCGGCCACCGGTTCCGGCAGGATCGTCTCGGTCCGAACATCCATTCCTCCCTTTCGTCGCGCCTCGTTGCGGCGGAGCGAGGAGATGTGGCTCCGCCGTGTGACCGGGGATTATCGCGAATGGATATGACATGTGGCAAGCCGGACGTGCCGGCCGCCGGCTCAGCTGCGGCTGAGCAGGGACAGTTCGCGCTCGGCCAGGGCCTCGTCGCCGAGGTTCAGTGCGAGCAGGCGGCGCAGGTGGGTCACGCTGTCGACGTCGATTTCCCGGCAGGCCAGCCCGACGAGGTCGGCGTCGCGATGGACGACGGTGGTTTCCATGCGGATCGACGTGCCGGCCTGGTCGAGCCGGATCTTCAGCGTGCACGGGCTGCCGATCCGGGCGAACAGCGGGGCCGCCGGACGGATCAGCGCGCCCTTCAGCGACAGGTCGACGACCTCGACCGGGTATTCGCCGTCGGGCAGGAAAAGCAGTCCTTCGCTGGCGAAGGCGACGCGGGAAAAGCGGCGGCGGTTGGCGGTCATGGCGTCCTCCTCATTTTCCCTGCATGTTACCCCAGAGAATCTTGTGCAACTGCAGCTGGAAGCGCACGTTCAGGCCGTCTTCGAGTATCCATTCGGCCAGTGCGCGCGGTTCGACCAGGCCCTGGGCAGGCGACAGCAGCACCGGGCACAGCCGGTCGAGCTGCCGGGCGCGGATCTGCTCGCGGGCCCATTCGTAGTCGGCGCGCGATGCGACGACGATCTTGATCTCGTCGCGCGGCGTCAGGCAGTCCAGGTTTTCCCAGCGGTTGCGCGCGCACTCGCCGGAGTCCGGCGCTTTCAGGTCCATGATGCGCGATACGCGCGGGTCGACCCCGGCGATATCGAGGGCGCCGGAGGTTTCCAGCGACACGTCGTAGCCGGCGTCGCACAGGGCGGTCAGCAGCGCCAGGCATTCCTTCTGGGCGAGCGGCTCGCCGCCGGTCACACAGACCTGGCGTGCCGGGTAGCGGGCGACTTCGGCGAGCACGGCCTCGACGCTGGACGGCTGGCCGCCGGTGAAACTGTAGGTCGTGTCGCACCAGGTGCAGCGCAGCGGACAGCCGGTCAGCCGGACGAACACGGTCGGCAGGCCGGCACGCGACGCCTCGCCCTGCAGCGAGAAGAAGATTTCGGTGAGACGCAGCGCCAATTACTTCTTCTTCAGGCGCTCGCGGGCCGCCTCGGCAGCCGGGGACTTCGGATAGCCGGCGACGACGGCTTCCAGCGCACGGCGGGCGGCGTTCGCATTGCCCAGTTCCTGCTGGCAGGTCGCGATCGCCAGCCAGGCGTCGGGCGCCTTGGCGCTTTCGGCGTAGCGCGAAGTGACCTGGGTCTGCGCCTCGATCGCCTTCTTGCAGTCGCGCTGCGCATACCAGGCGTTGCCCAGCCAGTATTGCGCGTTCGGGGCCAGCTGGCCGTCCGGGTATTTCTGCACGAAAGCGGAAAAACCGGCGGCGGCTTCCTTGTACTTGGCGGCCTTGAACTGGTTCAGCGCCGCTTCGTATTCCTGCGTCTCGCGCGCCGGATCGGCGGCCGGACGGGCCGGCGCCGCGCCTTCGGAGGGGGCGTCGGCCGCCGCCTGCGCCGGCGTTTCGAACTTGCGCAGGCGGGTGTCGAGGTCGAGATAGAAATCCTGCTGGCGCTTCTTCGCCGTTTCCAGCTCGTAGCTCAGCGTCTCGATCAGGCCGTTGAGCCGGGCGATCTCGTCGGCCTGGCGCTGGATCTGCGCCGACAGTTCGAGTTGCGCCCGGGATTGCTGGTCGAATCGCGCCTCGGTCTTGATCCGGTGATCGGCGATCTGGCGGCGCGCCTCCTCGTCGTCGAAAACGCCGGCCTGGGCCTGCGCCGCGCCCAGCGCGGCGATCAGCAGCGCGATTCGGACCGGGCGCATGGTCAGAACTCGCCGCGGCCGTCAGCGGCGCGATACAGGATGTCGGCGCGACGGTTTTCGGCCCAGGCGCTGTCGTCGTGGCCCGGATTCTTCGGCTTTTCCTCGCCCAGGCTGACCGACTCGATCTGGTCGTCGCGGACGCCGAGCAGGTTCAGCGAGCGCTTGACGGCTTCGGCACGCTTCTGACCCAGCGACAGGTTGTATTCGCGGCTGCCGCGCTCGTCGGTGTTGCCCTGCAGCAGCACCTTGAAGCCGCGGTTGGCGTTCAGGTACTTGGCGTGGGCGGCGACCAGATCCTGGTATTCCGGCTTGACGTCGTACTTGTCGAGGTCGAAGTAGATGCTGCGCTGCGACAGCTTGCTCTTCGGGTCGGTCAGTTCGCGCGGCAGGCCGTTCGCATCGAGGCCGCCGGCGACGACCGGGGTCACGCCGGTGGTCGCGCCGCTGCGCGATTCGACCGGTGCGCTGTCTTCGGGAACGGGGGTGGTGCTGCAGCCGACGATCAGCGCGGACAGCAGGGCGGGAACAAGCAGTTTTTTCATGGTGTGTGGTACCGGTGCGGATTTATTTGGCGAAGGGACCCCAGGCCGGTTCGCGGACATCGCCGCCTGCGACCGTGAGGCGTTGCTTGATCCTGCCATCGCTGGAAACAGCCGATAGGACGCCGCGCCCGCCAACTTCCGTGGCGATCAGGATCATGCGGCTGTTCGGGGCGAAACTCGGGGATTCGTCCTTGTGGGAATCGGTCAGCACCTGGACCTGGCGGCTGGCCAGGTCCATCGCGGCGAGCTGGAAGCGGCCGTCGCGGCGGCTGATGTAGGCCAGGCTCTTGCCGTCCGGCGACGGGCGCGGCGACACGTTGTAGCTGCCCTCGAAGGTGACCCGGCGGGCTTCGCCGCCGGAGGCGCCGACCTGGTAGATCTGCGGGCTGCCGCCGCGGTCGGACGTGAAGTAGATGCTGCCGCCGTCGGCCGAGAAGCGCGGCTCGGTGTCGATGCCGGCCGATTGCGTGATGCGCTGCAGGCCGCTGCCGTCGGCGCTGACCGAATAGATCTGCGAATTGCCGTCCTTGGACAGCACGATGGCCAGCCGGCGGCCGTCGGGCGACCAGGCGGGCGCCGAGTTCGAGCCCTTGAAGTTGGCGACGATGTGGCGCTGGCCGGAAGCGATCGAATGCACGTAGATCACCGGCTTCTTCTTCTCGAAGGAAACGTAGGCCAGCTTGCTGCCGTCCGGCGACCAGACCGGCGAGATGATCGGCTCGGTCGAGGTCAGCGCGGTCGCGGCGCCCTGCCCGTCGGCATCGGCGATCTGCAGCAGGTACTGGTTGCGCGACTTGACGACGTAGGCGATGCGCGTCGAGAAGACGCCCCTTTCGCCGGTCAGCTTCTCGTAGATGTAGTCGGCGATGCGGTGGCCGGCGGCGCGCAGCTGCTCGTTACCGGTCACGTAGGCGGCACCGCCCAGCGACACCGCCTGTTGCGCGTCGTACAGCCGGAAGCGGGCTTCCAGCCGGCCGTCCGGGCTGCGCCGGACGCTGCCGGCGGCCAGTGCGTCGGCGCCGCGCGACTTCCAGTCGGCGTGGTTGATCGGCGAGTTCTCGTCGAGTGCGGCGCCGGTCGTGTCGATCAGGCGGAACAGGCCGCTGCGTTCGAGGTCGCTGCGCACCGTCGCGGCGACGACGCGGGCGGCGACGTTCTCGCCCTGGAAATCGGCGATCGCGACCGGGATGCGGTTGGCGCCGGCGCCGGTGATCTCGATCGACAGCTGGGCCTGGGCCAGGCTGGCGGTGCACAGCGCCAGGGCGAGGAAAATGCGGCGGGAAAGACGGGGCATGGCGTTCATATTCTGTGAATTCGCGCGATTCTACTCTTCAAACGGCTTGTATTTGATTTCCAGCGTGCGCTGGAATAGTGATGGATCAGGAGGAGCGGGCAGCGGCGACGACTTGCGGATTGCGTTCTCTATAGCCCTGTCCAGTGCCGGATTGCCACTACTGCGTTTGAGGCGAACCTCCAGGATTTCGTAGGAAGGTAATTGGCTAACCTCGAAAATCGCTTCGGGGTTGCCATGGATGCCCGGCGGCAGCATCGGAAGGTTGCTCTTGATGCGTAACCGAATTTTGTTGATGTAGTCGGCCTTGCCGCGCGAATTGGCCGACGCCCGCTGCGCCGATTCGGCGGCCGCGGCATTGGCCAGCTGCTGCATCTGCTGGTTGCTGCGCGCCGACTTCAGCTGCGAGGTCTCGCTGGCCAGCTCCTTGCTGAAATCCGGCAGCTTCGGTTCCGGCTTCGCTTCGGTTTTCTTCGGCTCGGGCTTGGGTTCGGGCTTTTTCGGTTCCGGCTTGGGGGGCTCGGGCTTGGGCTCCGGTTTCTTCGGCTCGGGCTTCTTCTTTTCTTCCTTGAGCACGATGTCCGGTTTCTTCGGCACCTCGACCTTGGGCGTCGGCTTCGGTTCCGGCTTCGGCTCGGGCCTGGGTTCCGGCTTCGGTTCCGGCCGGGTTTCCGGCGGCGGCGGAGGTGGTGCCTGGGTCGCCGGCTGCGGCCGGGCCGACCACAGTTCGACCTCGTACACCTCCGGCGCGCTGCGCTTCCACTGGACGCCCAGGAACAGCACGGTGGCCAGCGCGACATGGACCAGCACGGTCAGCGCCAGTGCGTATTTCTTGCCGGGTTCTTCGGGCCGCTCGAGGATCATCGCTTACTTGCTGCGGGTTTCCAGTCCGACCTTCTCGAAATGCAGCTTCTTGACCTCGTCGAGCACTTCGATCACGTTCTTGTACGGCGCATCGCCGTCGCCGGCGACCAGCACGGCCGGCGCCTTGTCGTCGCTGCCCCGGAGCGGCTCCAGGGTGTTGCGCAGTTCGCGCAGGCTGGCGACCGGGGTTTCCTTGCCGTTGGTGTCGAAGACCGACAGGCGGCCGTCCGGCTTGACCTCGACCTTCAGGTACTTGTCCGGCTTGCCGGGGGCGGTGCCCGATTCCGGCAGGTTGACCGAGCCGGTGGTCATCATCGGCGTGGCGACCATGAAGATCACCAGCAGCACCAGCATCACGTCGATGTACGGAACGACGTTGATCTCGTTTTTCAGGCGGCGCTGGCGCATGGCTTAACGCATCTGGCGCTGGATGATGTTGGAAAACTCTTCCATGAACGACTCGTAGCGGACCGAAAGGCGGTCGATGTCGTGCGAGAAGCGATTGTAGGCGAGCACTGCGGGGATCGCCGCGAACAGGCCGATCGCGGTGGCGACCAGCGCCTCGGCGATGCCCGGCGCGACCGAGGCGAGCGTCGCCTGGCCGACGTTGGACAGGCCGCGGAAGGCGTGCATGATGCCCCAGACCGTGCCGAACAGGCCGACGTAGGGCGATACCGAGCCGACCGACGCGAGGAAGGCGAGGTGGGCTTCCAGCGCGTCCATCTCGCGCTGGTAGGTGGCGCGCATCGCGCGCCGGGAACCGTCGACGACGTCCTTCGGGTCGAGGTTCTTCTGGCCGCGCAGCTTGGTGAATTCGCGGAAGCCGGCCTCGAAGATGCGGGCCATCGAGCCCGATTCGTTGCGCCCGTGCACGGCGCTTTCGTACAGCTGGTTGAGGTCGCCGCCGGACCAGAAGTCGCGCTCGAAGCCGTCGGTCTGCTCGCGGGCCTGGCGGACCGCGAAGGTCTTCATGAAGATGTAGTACCAGGACATGAAGGAGACGCCGGCGAGCAGCGCCATGACGGCCTGAACGACGGCGCTGGCGTCGAGGATCAGGTGGAGGATGGACAGGTCCTGGGTGACGTTCATTTAAGCGCTTCCAGCTTGGAATACAGGAAATCGGGGATGGGGGCGGGTTTCATGGTCGCCATCTCGACGCAGGCGATCTCGACGGTGCCGGTGACCAGTTCGGTGTCGCCGCGCCGCACGTGCTGGCGGAAGACGACGCGGACGCGGGTCAGCTTCTCGACTTCGAGGCCGACGGTCAGCAGGTCGTCGAGACGGGCGGGCTTCAGGTATTCGCAATTCGCCTTGCGGGCGACGAAGCCGATGCCGGCGTCGGTGGCCAGCTGCGACTGGTCGTGGCCGGCGAAGCGCATCCACTCGGTGCGGCAGCGCTCGAAGAATTTCAGGTAGTTGGCGTAATAGACGACGCCGCCGGCATCGGTGTCCTCGTAATAAACGCGGACGGGAATCGTGAAGGCGTTCGGGCTCGGCTCGAATTTCATCCCGGGATTTTACCTTGCACTGCAGCAGGCGAATGTAACCAGATGTTGCCGAAAGGCCTATTCGGGATCAGGACTCCCGCGGCGACTTGTCGTCGGGACGCGGATTGGGCTGGGCCGGCGCCTTCGGCGTCAGGTTCAGCTTGGCGCCGCCCAGGCTCTGGGTGATGCCGATGATGCCGGCGACGATGCGCTGATCGGGATTCTTCTCGCAGTAGCTGTCGAGCAGCGTGACCAGGATCTTGGCGTCGGCGACCACCGAGGGCGCGTTGTCGCGGCCGACCCGGGCGTAGACGTTGTGGCCGGCGATGAAGCCCTGCGCCCATTCCAGCGTCGTCGCGCGAGCCTGGCCGTTGTTTGCGGTCTTCCATTCGACCCATTCGGCGCATTTGCGCACGCCCATGCCGGAAACCCGGACGTCGGCGGCGTTGACCGCGGGAGCGAGTGCGACGAGACAGAGGCCGGCCAGGCCGGCGGCGAGCGGGGCGAAGGGACGCATGACGGCGGACTCCGGAAAGGGCAATGCCATCAGTGTAGCGCAGCCGGACTCACTCTTCCGCCAGCAGGTCGCGGACCACCGCGCTGGCCGGTTCGGCCAGCCCGAGATGGCGGTAGATCGCCGGCGTCGCGATGCGGCCGCGCAGCGTGCGCTGCAGGTAGCCCTGCTGGATCAGGTAGGGTTCGAGCACGTCCTCGATGGTGTCGCGCGCCTCGCCGATCGCCGCGGCCAGGTTGTCGACGCCGACCGGGCCGCCGCCGAACTTGTCGATCACCGCCGACAGCAGCTTGCGGTCCATCAGGTCGAGGCCGGCCGGATCGACGTCGAGCATCTGCAGCGCGGCGTCGGCGACCGGCCGCGTGATGTTGCCGTCGGCCTTGACCTCGGCGTAGTCGCGCACGCGCCGGAGCAGCCGGTTGGCGATGCGCGGCGTGCCGCGCGAGCGTTTGGCGATTTCCAGCGCGCCGGCCGGGTCGATCGGCGCGTTGAGCAGGCTCGCCGAACGGCTGACGATGCTCTGCAGTTCCTCGGCGTTGTAGAACTCCAGCCGGGCGACGATGCCGAAGCGGTCGCGCAGCGGATTGGTCAGCATGCCGGCCCGGGTCGTCGCGCCGACCAGCGTGAAGGGCGGCAGGTCGAGCTTGACCGAGCGCGCGGCCGGGCCTTCGCCGATCATGATGTCGATCTGGAAGTCTTCCAGCGCCGGGTAAAGGATTTCCTCGACGACCGGGCTCAGCCGGTGGATTTCGTCGATGAACAGTACGTCGTGCGGTTCCAGGTTGGTCAGGATCGCGGCCAGGTCGCCGGCGCGTTCGAGCACCGGACCCGAGGTCTGGCGCAGGTTGACGCCCATTTCGGCGGCGACGATGTGGGCCAGCGTCGTCTTGCCGAGGCCGGGCGGGCCGAACAGCAGCACGTGGTCGAGCGCCTCGCTGCGTTTCCTGGCGGCGTGGATGAAGATTTCCAGCTGTTCGCGGATCTTCTGCTGGCCGGTGTAGTCGGCCAGGCGCTTGGGGCGCAGCGCGCGTTCGAGCGCCTCTTCCTGCGCCGACTTGGTTTGCGGCGCGATGATGCGGTCGACCGCGACCAGCTTGTCGGTTTCGATCATGCGGAGGGTTCCTCGCGTATCCAGCGGGTGAACAGCATCTGGCCGAGCGCCAGCAGCACCGGGCCGAGAAAGATGCCGATGAAGCCGAAGACCAGCACGCCGCCGAGCACGCCGAGGCCGATCAGCAGCAGCGACAGGCCGGCGCCGCGGGCGATCAGGATGGGTTTGACGAAATTGTCGATGCTGCTGATCACGAACACGCCATAGACGACCATGAACACCGTCATCGCCATCTGGCCTTCGCCGTACAGCCAGGCCGCGGCGCCGCCCCAGATCAGCGGCGGGCCGACCGGAACCATCGACAGGAAGAAGGTCGCGAAACCGAGCAGCGCGGCGGCCGGCACGCCGGCGATCAGGAAGCCGAGCAACGCGACGGTGGCCTGCGCGGCCGCAGTGCCGACGATGCCGAGCATCACGCCGAGCACGGTGCCGCGCACCTTGTCGAGCATCTCCTCGCCGAGTTCGCCGCCCAGCTTGTGGGCCGCGGTGCGCAGCGCGCGGCTCAGCGCCGCGCCGTCGCGGTACAGGAAGAAGACGACGAACAGCACCAGTGCCAGCTGCAGCAGGCCGTTCGCGGCGACGCGGCCGGCCGCCAGCAGGAATTGCCGGGCCGGCGCGGCGAACTGCTTGAGCAGTGCATTCAGCTCGTCGCGGTTGCTGGCGATCTGGTGCCAGAAATTCTCGATCTCGGCGCCGAAGAAGGGAATGCCGCCCAGCCAGGCCGGCGGATCGGAAGGCAGTCCGCGCTCGACGTAGGGCTTCAGGAAATCGAGCAGCCGGTCGGCGCCGTTGGCCAGCGAGCCGGCCAGAAAAACGGTCGGCACCAGCAGGATCAGCATCAGCGCCAGCACCATCAGCGTCGCGCCCAGCGTGTCGCGGCCGCCGAGCCGGGGCAGCAGCTTCTCGGAATACAGCGGCCAGGTGCAGATCCAGATCACGAACGCGAACAGCACCGCGCCGACGAAGGGCAGCATCACCGCGACGCAGCCGGCGATGAGCAGGGCGACCAGCGCGATCTGCGCCAGGCGTTTGGGATTTTCCTCGCTGAACATCAGACCTTCGACAGCAGTTTCAGCGCCTGCCGGATGCCGTCCGACGTGCCGACGCCGGCCGGCAGCTGCTTCATCGCCGCGCCGGCTTCCTTGTCGTTGTAGCCGAGCGCGAGCAGCGCGTTGAGAATGTCCTGGCTGGCGTCGTCGACCGCGGGCAGCGCGCCGATCGCCGTCGATTCGGCGAGCTTGCCCTTCAGTTCGAGCAGCAGGCGCTCGGCGGTCTTCTTGCCGATGCCCGGCACCTTGACCAGGCGGCCGATCTCCTGGCGGGCGACGGCCGCCGCGAGGTCGGCCACCGACAGCCCGGACAGCACCGACAGCGCGGTGCGCGCGCCGATGCCCGAAATTTTCAGCAGCTGGCGGAAGGCGAAGCGCTCGGCCTCGGTCAGGAAGCCGTACAGATAATGCCCGTCCTCGCGCACCGCGAAGTGGGTCAGCAGCGTGGCCCGCTCGCCGCTGCCCGGCAGGTTGTAGAAAGTGCTCATCGGCACGTCGAGCTCGTAGCCGACGCCATTGACGTCGAGCACGATTTGCGGGGGATTCTTTTCGGCCAGCAGGCCGGTCAGGCGTCCGATCATCGGATAAACAGGGAAACGGTCACGATCAGTCCGTGCAGGTTGGTGGCGAGAATGGTCTGCTTGATCGCCGGCGCCAGCGCGGCCGGGCGTTCGGCATCGGCGAGCAGCTGGCGGGCGGCGGCCAGCGACAGCAGCAGCGTCGCCAGCCCGGTCGCGGTCCACGCCGGCAGGCGGCCGGAAACCGCCGCCCAGGCGAGCAGCGCGTAGGCGAGCCCGGCGATGGCGGGGTAGCCCCAGCGGGCGCGCCGCGGCCCGAGACGGACGATCGCGGTGCGCTTGCCGGCGCGGGCGTCGGCGGCGCGGTCCGGGAACTGGTTGATGTACAGGATGTTGGCGACCAGCAGCGCGTAGGGCAGCCCGGCCAGCACCGGCGTCCAGGCGAAGGCGCCGCGCTGCACGAAATCGGCGCCAACGGTAACGAGCAGCCACGCGGCGACGATGGCCAGTTCGCCGACGCCGCGGCACATCAGCTTGAACGGCGGCGCCGAATAGGCCCAGCCGACGAGCAGGCCGGCCAGCCCGACCAGCAGCAGGCCGGGCGCCGAGTGCCAGGCCAGCCACAGCCCGGGCGGAATCACCGAGAGCAGCAGCGCGTAGCCGAAGATGCCGACCTCGCGCAGCCCGAGCACGCCGTTCTGGATGAAGCGGCTGCCGCCGGTGAAGGGGAAGAGGCGCTCGTCGTTGGCCGCATCGGAGCCGTTCAGCGCATCGTAGTAGTCGTTGACGACATTGACGCCGGCGTGGGCGACCAGCGCGAAGAACACGGTCAGGAAGGCCTTCGCGCCATCGAGCGGGACGCCGCCGGCGTGGGCCGTGGCCAGTCCGAGCAGGCAGCCGACCAGCGTGACGCTGAGGAAGGCCGGCCGGGTCGCCGCGACGTAGCGGGCGACGGCGTTCGGAAAGGCGGCGGGCTGGGGTTCGGCGATCATCGCGTCATCCTATCAGCCGCCCGCCGCGAACGCGATAACCGGCGGTCGCCAGCGCGCCCAGCCCCTGGCCGCCGTGCGCGTGGCAGATCGCGCAGGCCAGCGCGTCGGCGGCGTCGGCGGCCGGCGCGCCGGCCAGGCCGAGCAGCCGGACGACCATGTGCTGCACCTGTTCCTTGGCCGCCTTGCCGTGCCCGACGACGGCCTGCTTGACCTGCAGCGCCGTGTATTCGGCGACCGGCAGCCCGCCGTGCACCAGCGCGCTGATCGCCGCGCCGCGCGCCTGGCCGAGCAGCAGCGTCGATTGCGGATTGACGTTGACGAACACCTTCTCGACCGACGCCTGGTCCGGCCGGTAGGTCGCGATGACCTCGCTGATCCCGGCGAACAGCGTCGCGATGCGCTCGGGCAGCGACTGCTTGTCGTTCGATTTGATGCAGCCGCTGGCGACGTAGAGCAACTGGCTGCCGTGCTGCTCGATGACACCAAAGCCAGTCACCCTCAGACCGGGGTCGATGCCGAGAATACGGATGCAACTCATCGTGCGTTTCCTCGAAGCTCGGGGTGGCTGGCTTCAGTGCAGGCTAACCGGCGCAGCCGGTTAAGCGCGCTTTGCGCGCGGCCGGAACTAAAACCGGTCACCCTCAGGCCCGGGTCGATGCCGAGAATGCGGACGCCGCTCATTTCGCCCTCGCCACCAGCCAGACGCCGGAAACGGCCAGCGCCATGCCGGCGATCGCGGTCGACGTCAGCGTCTCGCCGAAAACCGCCCAGGCGATCAGCGCCGTGGTCGGCGGCGTCAGGTAGAACAGGCTGGCGACATTGACCGCGCTGCCGCCGCGGATCAGCAGGTTGAGCAGGCTGACCGCGCCGATCGACAGCACCAGCACCAGCCAGCCGAGCGCGAAAACGAAGCCGCCGGTCCAGTCGACCGCGTAGCCCTCGGTCAGCAGGCACAGCGGCGCCGTCGCCGCGGCGCTGGCGGCGAACTGGATCACCGAACCGGTGCGCAGGTCGAAACCGGCGCAGTGGCGCTTCTGGTACAGCGTGCCGAGCGTGATGCCGAGCAGCGCGACGACGGCCGGCAGCAGCATGGCGCCGAGCGCCGCGTCGCCGAACTGGCCGGAGACGACCAGTCCGACGCCGGCCAGGCCGAGCGCCAGTCCGCCCCACTGCCGGCGGCTGACCGTCTCGCCGAGCAGCGCGCCGGCCAGCGTCGCGGTCAGCAGCGGCTGCAGCCCGACGACCAGCGCGGTGACGCCGGCCGGCAGGCCGTGCTTGATCGCGACGAAGACGCCGCCCAGGTAGGTCGCATGGACGAGCAGGCCGGTGACCGCGATGTGCAGCCACTGCCGCGGCCCGGCCGGCCACGGCGCGCGGGTGACCAGCGCCAGCGCGCCCATCAGCAGGATCACCGCGCCGTAGCGGGTGAGCAGGAAGGACAGCGGCCCGGCGTCGGGCAGGCCGTATTTCGCCCCGATGAAGCCGGTGCTCCACAGGAAGACGAAAAGCAGCGGATAGATGCGCTGCATCAAATAAAAAGGCGGCCTGTTGCGCCGCCTTGTCGTGGTCCGCCGGTCCGGATCATTCGTCCATCACGGCGGTGGTGTAGATTTCCTGCACGTCGTCGAGACCTTCGAGCGCGTCGAGCAGCTTCTGCATGCGCACGGCGTCGTCGCCGGCCAGCTCGGTCTCGCCTTCCGGCTTCATCGTGACTTCGGCGAATTCCGGCTTGAAACCGGCGGCTTCCAGCGCGTCCTTGACCGCGATGAAGTCTGCCGGCGCGGTGATCACCTCGATCGAGCCGTCGTCGTCGGTATTGACGTCCTCGGCGCCGGCTTCGATCGCCGCGTCCATCAGCGCCGCTTCGTCGGTGCCGGGAGCGAAGACCATCTGGCCGCAATGCTTGAACTGGAAGACGACGCAGCCTTCGGTGCCCATGTTGCCGCCGTACTTGTTGAAGGCGTGGCGGACTTCGGCGACGGTGCGAGTCTTGTTGTCGGTCAGGCAGTCGACCATGATCGCCGCGCCGCCGATGCCGTAGCCTTCGTAGCGGATCTCGACGTAATCGACGCCTTCGAGTTCGCCGGTACCCTTCTTGATCGCGGTGTCGATCTTGTCCTTGGGCATATTGACGCCCTTGGCCTTGTCGACCGCGACGCGCAGGCGCGGATTGAAGCCGGCGTCACCCCCGCCCATCTTGGCGGCGACGGTGATTTCCTTGGCGATCTTGGAGAAGGCCGCACCGCGCTTTTCGTCCTGACGACCCTTGCGGTGCTGGATGTTGGCCCATTTGGAGTGTCCGGCCATGCTGTACCTCGGCAATAGCAATGCATTGTTAGAATCGAAGGATTTTAACACGCCGGAGTTTGCCGCCATGTCCGAACCGCTTTATCTCGCCAAGTCCGCCGACGGCTATCCCGCGCTGCTGCCGCAGATGGCCAACCGCCACGGCCTGATCACCGGCGCCACCGGCACCGGCAAGACGGTGACGCTGCAGTCGCTGGCCGAACGCCTGTCCTATGCAGGCGTGCCGGTGTTCATGGCCGACGTCAAGGGCGACCTGTCCGGCATGGCGGCGGCCGGCACGCTGACGCCGAAGCTCGAGAAGCGCATCGCCGAGCTGGGCCTCGACGGCTTCCAGCCCTTCGCCAACCCGGTCGCCTTCTGGGATGTCTTCGGCGACAACGGCGTGCCGGTGCGGGCGACGATTTCCGACATGGGGCCGCTGCTGCTGGCTCGGCTGCTGAATCTCAACGACACGCAGACCGGCGTGCTGCAGCTGGTGTTCAAGATCGCCGACGACCAGGGCCTGCTGCTGCTCGACCTCAAGGACCTGCGCGCGATGGTCCAGCACGTCGGCGACAACGCGAAGGACTACAAGACCGAATACGGCAACGTGACCACGGCGTCGATCGGTGCCATCCAGCGCGGCCTGCTGACGCTGGAGGAACAGGGCGGCGACGTGTTCTTCGGCGAGCCGATGCTCGACATCGCGGACCTGATGCAGGTCGACGGCAACGGCCGCGGCGTCATCAACGTGCTCGCCGCCGAGAAGCTGATCCACGCCCCGGTGCTGTATTCGACCTTCCTGCTCTGGCTGCTGTCCGAGCTGTTCGAGCAGCTGCCGGAAGCCGGCGATCTCGACAAGCCGAAACTGGTGTTCTTCTTCGACGAGGCCCACCTGCTGTTCACCGATGCGCCGGCCGCGCTGGTCGACAAGGTCGAGCAGGTCGTCCGGCTGATCCGCTCGAAGGGCATCGGCGTCTATTTCGTGACCCAGAACCCGCTCGACGTGCCGGAAAAGATCCTCGGCCAGCTCGGCAACCGCGTCCAGCATGCGCTGCGCGCCTTCACGCCGCGCGACCAGAAGGCGGTGCAGGCGGCGGCCGAGACGATGCGCGCCAATCCGAAGTTCGACGCGGCGACGGCGATCACTGAACTCGGCGTCGGCGAGGCGCTGGTCTCCTTCCTCGATGAAAAAGGGCGTCCCAACGTCGTCGACCGCGCGCTGATCTTCCCGCCGGCCTCCCGCCTCGGCCCGCTGTCCGCCGACGAGCGGCAGGCGCTGATCTCGGCGTCGCCGCTGCTCGCCGTCTATGGCCAGGCGGTCGACCGCGAATCGGCCTACGAAATGCTGCGCGGCAAGCCGGCCCAGCCGGCGCGGCCGGCGCCCGGCGTCATCCCGCCGCCGGCGGCCCCGGCCGATCCGAACGCCTGGGGCAACCGCGCCGGCCAGGCGCCGCGCCAGCCGGTTCCGCCGCCGCGCGAGGCGCCTGCCGCGCCGTCCGGCGGCGGCCTGCTCGACAGTCTCGGCGAGATGCTCGGCGGCAGCACCGGGCCGCGCGGCGGGCGCCGCGAGGGCGTGCTCGAGGCGGCGGCGAAGAGCGCCGCACGCGGCGTCGCCGGCACCGTCGGCCGCGAGATCGGCAAGCAGATCCTGCGCGGCGTGCTCGGTTCCATCCTGGGCGGGCGGCGTTGATGTATGATCAGTGTTTCCTGATATTCCATCGGACGCGACCATGAACAAGCTGCTTGCCCTCCTTCTCGCCGCCCTGGCCGGCCCGGCGCTGGCCCAGGATGTCGCCGCGCTGACTGCCGAAACCAAGAAGGCCGTGCTGCCGGTCGTGCCCAAGGTCGTCAATGCGATGCAGGAAGCCGTCGCCGACAAGGGCGTGGCCGGCGCGATCCCGGTCTGCAAGGAGCAGGCGCCGGAACTGATCAAGGCCAAGCGCCAGGAGACCGGCTGGGACATCCGCCGCGTCAGCCTGAAGCCCCGCAACGCCGAACGCGGCACGCCGGACCTCTGGGAAGTCCGCCAGCTGGCCGATTTCAACGTCCGCGCGGCGCTCGGCGAAAAGCCGGAAACGCTGGAAAAGAGCGAGGTCGTCAGCATCGACGGCAAGCCGGTGTTCCGCTACATGAAGGCGCTGCCGGTCGGCGACGTCTGCCTGAAATGCCACGGTCCGGCCGAATCGCTCGATCCCGCGCTGAAGGCGAAGCTGGCCGAAAGCTACCCGCAGGACCAGGCGACCGGTTACGCCAAGGGCCAGATCCGCGGCGCGCTGACCGTCAAGCGTCCGCTCTGACGCCCTTCGCGGCCAGGTGCGCGAACAGCGCGGCGGCCGCGGGATTCAGCGCCGCGCGCGAACGCACGCACAGCTGCAGGTCGCGCGGCGCCCACGGGTCGGCGATTTCGACGGTTTTCAGCCGGTCGACCGCGGGCACCGACGAGCGCGGCACCATGCCGATGCCGACGCCGGCGGCGACCATCCGGCACACCGCGTTGAAGCCGCGGACCTGGATGCGCACGTCGAGCCGGGCGCCCAGCCGCGCCGCGTGGTTCATCATGAAGGTGTGGATCGCGCTGCCGGCGTGCAGGCAGACGAAGGGCTCGCCGAGCGCCTCGGCGAAAGCGACCTCGTTCCGCCCGGCCAGCGGGTGGCCGGCGGGAACCACCAGCACCAGCCGGTCCTGCCGGTAGGGCGCGGTTTCCAGCCCGGCGCAGCCGCCCTCGGCGGCGACGACGCCGATCTCGACCTGGCCGGCGGCAACCGCCTCGACGATCGCCGGGCTTGGCTGTTCCTCCAGGCTGACCCGCAGCCGCGGGCGTTCGCGCAGGAAGTCGCCGAGATCCTCGGGCAGGAAGCAGTTGATCGCGTTGGTGTTGGCGAACATCGTGACCTGGCTGTGCAGCCCGGCCGCGTAGGGGGCGAGGTCGGCGTGCATCTGCTCGAGCTGGGCGAAGACCTGGCGGGCGTGGCGCAGCAGCGATTCGCCGGCCGGCGTCGGCGTCAGGCCGCGCGCATGGCGGTCGAACAGCGCGACGCCGAGCGCCGCTTCGAGCTGGGTCAGCCGGTGGCTGGCCGACGACGGGGCCAGGTGCACGAGGCCGGCGGCACGGGTCAGGCTGCCGCTGTCGGCGATCGCGGCGACCAGCCGGAGGTCGGGGAGGTCATAGTGCATGCCTTCGCTCCTGTCGAATGCCTGCTTTGGAAAATGCCAATTGTCGGCGCCCCGGATGGCGTATTCAATGGCTTCCATGAAATCTTCCAGCAATCAGGGTTTGGATAAACCGAATGCCCCCTCATCCGAGAGCTACCGCCTCGGCTTCTGGCTCGCCGTCGGCGCAGCCTTCGGCTTCTCGGCCAAGGCCATTTTCGTCAAGCTGGCCTACGCGGTGCCGGTCGAGGGCGCACCGCACGTCGATGCGGTGACCTTGCTGGCGCTGCGCATGGCCTTTTCGGCGCCGGTCTTCGGCATCGCCGCGCTGCGCACGCGCAGCGCCGGATCGCTGAGCGTCCGCCAGTGGCTCGCCCTGCTGGCGGTCGGGCTGGCCGGCTATTACGGTGCAAGCATCCTCGATTTTTGGGGGCTGATGTACATCTCGGCCGGCCTCGAGCGGCTGATCCTGTTCACCTATCCGACGCTGACGGTGCTGTTCGGCGTGCTGTTCTTCCACAAGACGCTCGGCCGTCGCGAGGCCCTGGCGCTGCTGCTGACCTACGCCGGCATCGCCGCCGCCTTCGCGCACGACCTCGGGCTCGCGGCCGACGGCCGTTCCGTGTGGATCGGCGCCGCGCTGGTCTTCGCGTCCAGCCTGTCCTACGCGATCTATCTGGTCGGCGGCGGCCAGCTGATCGCCCGCCTGGGCAGCGGGCGTTTCACCGCGCTGGCGATGGCGGTGGCGACCGGCGCGACGCTGCTGCATTACGGGTTGGCCCGGCCGTGGGACGAATTGTTTCGCCAACCGTGGCCGATCTATGCGCTGGCGGCCGGCATGGCGCTGGTTTCGACGGTGATTCCGGTTTTCATGCAGTCGGCCGCGATCAAGCTGATCGGCGCCGGTCGCGCCTCGATGATCGGCATGCTCGGCCCGCTGGCGACGCTGGCGCTCGGCTGGCTGCTGCTCGACGAGGCGATTTCGGTCTGGCAGACCGGCGGTGCGGCCTTCGTCATGCTCGGGGTGTTGCTGATCGGGCGGCGCTAGATCATGAGAATCACTGTGGCGACACTGTGTATTTTTGTATATGCTCCCCCGCGCGGCCGGATGCTGTCAGGGAGGTCGCACCACAAAAATATCCGGGGCCGCTTCCATGAAAAAAGCGCTGTTGGCTTGTTGCCTGTGTGTTGTGCTCGTTCCCGCGCTGGCGGGCAACGTTTCGGCGCGCAAGCGCCTGCTTTCCGTCGATGAATGGGGGCGGATCTGCGCCAGCCTGGCGGCGCCCGGGGCGGCCGCGCTGTGCCAGGCCAAGCTGCACCGGGCCGTCGCGTCCGGCCGCTCGCTGGGGGCTTTCGACCTGATCGTCCCGGAACGTTCGGATTTGCTGCAGTCCCGCTCCGGCGTGTTTTTCAGCAAGGAGCTGAACGGGATCATCACCGCCCTGCGCGAGGACAGCGGACTGCGCACGACGATGGTGCTGCACGACAGCGCCCGCTGCCAGTCCTACACCGCCGCGCCCGACCTGGTCGGCATGCCGCGCTCCGGGGCCCGCTACGCCCGACTGGTCCATGACTGGCTGCGCGAATACACGGATGCCCGCTTCGACATCCACCAGATGGAATCCGGGGAACACAACGGGATGCGCAGCCTGGCCTTCGCGGCGAAGACCAGCGAGGGGGGCGTGATCCGCGGCCTGTACGTATTCGACGAGCAGGCCAACGCCGGCATCTTCTCGACCTGCGACCGCCCGGCCGGGCTGCCGGAGGCCGATCGCGACGTCGAGCAGTTCTTCCGATCCATCGTCGGGTCGGCCCGCCGCTTTACCTGAACACGGGCTGCGCGGCCCGCCCGGGGGGCGGCGAAGGAGGGTAGAATCCGGCGCATGATCGGAATTCTGCTCATTACCCACGGCAGTTACGGCGAGGCACTGGTCCAGAATGCCTGTCATGTGCTGAACAAGCGGCCTGCCCGCCTGAACCAGCTCGGCGTTTCGGCCCAGGACGACCCGCTCGACCTGCTGCCGCTCGCCCGCGACCTGCTGCACCTGGTCGACGGCGACGGCGGGGTGCTGGTGCTGACCGACATCTTCGGGGCCACGCCAGCCAATCTCGCGCTGAAGCTGCTCGAGCCGGGACGCGTCGAGGGCCTGGCCGGCGTCAACCTGCCCATGCTGCTGCGCGCGCTGAATTACCGCGACAAGGGCATGCCCACCCTGCTGACCCGCGCCCGCGACGGCGGCCGCGACGGCATCATCAACATGCTGGACCACTGACCATGCAGACCCAGGAAACCGAAATCATAAACAAGCTTGGCTTGCACGCCCGGGCTTCCGCCAAGCTGACCCAGCTCGCCGGCAAGTTCCAGTGCGAGGTCTGGATGAGCAAGGGCACCCGCCGCATCAATGCCAAGAGCATCATGGGCGTGATGATGCTGGCCGCCGGCAAGGGCTCGAAAGTCACGCTGGAGACTGACGGCCCGGACGAAGCCGAGGCGATGGCGGCGCTGCTGGCGCTGATCGCCGACTATTTCGGCGAAGGCGAGTAAGGCGATGAGCTTCACGCTGCACGGTCTCGGCGTCTCCGGCGGCATCGCGATCGGCCGCGCGATGCTGATGTCGCACGCGACGCTCGAGGTCGCCCACCTGACCATCGCGCCGCGCCTGGTCGACAAGGAGGTCGCCCGCTTCGAAGCGGCGATCGCCGCGGTCAAGGCCGAACTGCTGCAGGTGAAGGAAAGCACCGAGCACGCGCCGGCCGAGCTGGCCGCGTTCATCGACATCCACACGATGTTCCTCGAAGACCCTGAACTGGTCGACAAGCCGCGCGAGATCATCCGCGAGCGGCGCTGCAACGCCGAGTGGGCGCTGGTCCAGCAGATGGAGCAGCTGGTCGAGCAGTTCGACCGCTTCGAGGATGCCTACCTGCGCGAGCGCAAGCTCGACGTCGTCCAGGTCGTCGAGCGGGTCATCAAGGAACTGCTCGGTCATCCGGGCCGGCATGCGCTGAAGGCGGCGAAGAACTCGAAGGAGGATTCGCTGATCGTCGTCGCGCACGACCTGTCGCCGGCCGACACGATCGCCTTCAAGGAACACCGTTTCGCCGCCTTCATCACCGACGTCGGCGGCGCCACGTCGCATACCGCGATCCTGGCGCGCAGCATGGCGATTCCCGCCGTGCTCGGCCTCGAGAACGGGCGCGGGCTGATCCGCGACGGCGAGCAGCTGATCGTCGACGGCCTGCGCGGCGTCGTCATCGTCAACCCGGACCAGCGCGTCCTCGAGGAATACCAGCTCCGCAAGGAGCAGATCGAGCTCGAGCGCTCGAAGCTGAAGCGCCTGAAGTCGGCCAAGTCCGAATCCCTGGACGGCGTTTCGGTGCAGCTGTTCGCCAACATCGAACTGCCCGGCGACGTGCCGGTCGCGCTCGAGGCGGGCGCCGAGGGCGTCGGGCTGTTCCGGACCGAGTTCCTGTTCCTGAACCGCGGCGACATGCCGGACGAGGACGAGCAGTACGAGGCCTACAAGAAGGTCGTCAAGGGCATGGCCGGGCGGCCGGTGACCATCCGCACCTTCGACCTCGGCGCCGACAAGGACCTGCGCCCCGAAACGACCGCCGGCGACCGCGTCAAGACCAACCCGGCGCTCGGCCGGCGGGCGATCCGCCTGTCGCTGGCCGAGCCGCGGATGTTCCAGACCCAGCTGCGCGCCATCCTGCGCGCGTCGAAGCACGGGCCGATCAAGCTGCTGATCCCGATGCTGGCGCACGCGCACGAGATCGACCAGGCGCTGGCCGCGCTGGAGCAGGCCAAGTCCTCGCTGCGCGGCGAGAAGGTCGCCTTCGACGAGAACATCGAGGTCGGCGGCATGATCGAGATTCCGGCCGCCGCACTGGCGGTCGGGCTGTTCCTGCGCCGCCTCGACTTCCTGTCGATCGGCACCAACGACCTGATCCAGTACACGCTGGCCATCGACCGCTCCGACGAACAGGTCGCCGCGCTGTACGATCCGCTGCACCCGGCGGTGCTGATGCTGATCGCCCACACGCTGGCCAGTGCCGAGAAGGTCGGCATTCCGGTCTCGGTGTGCGGCGAGATGGCCGGCGACCCCGACCTGACCCGGCTGCTGCTCGGCATGGGACTGCGCATCTTCTCGATGCACCCGTCGCAGATCCTGAAGGTCAAGCACCGGGTGCTCAAATCCGACGTTGGCGAACTGGCGCCGAACGTTCGCCGTATCCTGCGTCTCGACGAGCCGGCCAAGCTGCGCGAGGCGCTGGAAAAACTCAACGCCTGACCGGGAGCCGATCGATGCGTCGCCGTTTTCTGTTCGCCCTGGCCGCCGCATGGCTGGCCGCGCCGACCCTGCAGGCTGCCGGCGGGCAGTCTCCCTTCGTGCTCGGCATCGCGCCGCACACCAGCGCCCGCGTGATCCTCGAGATGTACCAGCCGCTGCGCCGTTACCTCGAAGCGGCGCTGCAGCGTCCGGTCGAGGTGCGCACGGCGCCCGATTTCACCGAATTCGCCCGGCGCGCGCTGAACGACGAATACGACCTGGCGGTCACGACCGGCCACCAGGCCCGCCTGTTCCAGAGCGACGCCGGCTACCTGCCGCTGCTGACCTACCGCGCCGATTTCAAGGCCGTCGCGCTGGTCGACCGCAAGGGACCCTACCAGGATGTTGCCTCGCTGCGCGGCAGTACCGTGCTCGGCCTGTCGCCGACCTCGCTGGTTACGCTGTGGGGCCAGCGCTGGCTCAGGCTGCAGAACCTCGGCGACGTGACGATCCGCTACGTCTCCGCCGCCGACAGCGTCAGCCGGCTGGTGCTGGCCGGCGACGCCAGCCTCGCCTTCACGTCGCTGGCCAATTACCAGAAGCTGCCGCCGGAACAGCGCGAGCAGCTGCGCATCCTGGCCGAGAGCGAGCCGATGGCCGGCCGCGTCTATGTGCTGAACAAGCGCTGGGCGGCGCGCCAGAAAAGCATCGAGCAGTCGCTGTGGTCCTTCGCGGCCAGTCCTGCCGGGCTGGCCTACCTGGCCCAGAACCAGCTCGACGGCTATCGCCGGCTGCGGCCGCGCGAGCTGGAGGCGATGGATCCCTACGCCGCGGAAGTCCGTCAGGTCGTACTCGGCCGATGAAGCGCTGGCTGCTGCCCGGGTCGGTACGCGGCCGCCTGCTGGCGGTCGCCATCGCCGTCGAGGCGGTGATGCTGACCCTGCTGGTCGCCAACAGCCTGCGCCTGCTCAACGACCACATGGGGCAACAGGCGCAACGCTATGTCGAGGGAACGACGCCGGTCCTGCTCGCCGCGCTGGTTGCGCCGCTCGCCCAGCGCGACGACGCGACCGTCCAGGCCGTGCTCGACGAGAGCACGGCGTCCGGCAGCATCACCTACCTGGCGATGACCGGCATCGACGGCCGGCGCATCGCGAGCAGCGGCTGGCCGGCCAGCCGGCCGCTGCCGGTGCCCGATCCGAAGCTCGACATCGTCGATGTCGCGAAGCCCGAATCGCGCTACGACGTGGTCGTTCCGGTCGATTACTACGGCCAGAAACTCGGCGACCTGCACATCGGCCTCGACCTGTCGGCGATCCGGCGGGCCCATGGCCAGCTCTTCACGCAGGGCATCGTCATCGCCCTGATCGAGATCCTGCTGTCGGCCGGGCTGATGGCGCTGCTCGGCTACTACCTGACCCGCCACCTGGTGGTGCTGACCCAGGCCAGCCGGGCCGTCGCCGCCGGCAACCTGACCCCGCCGGCCGTGCCCGAGGGCGACGACGAGATCGGCCAGCTCGGCGCGGCCTTCAACGCGATGTCGCGGACCATCGCCGAGCGCGTCCGCGAAATGACCGCGGCGCGCGACGAGCAGGCCCGCCTGGCCCGCGCCGCCGAAGCCGGCGCCAATGCGAAGACGGCCTTCCTGGCGACGATGAGCCACGAAATCCGGACGCCGATGAACGGTATCCTGGGCATGACGGAATTGCTGCTCGGCACCGAGTTGACCGCGGAACAGCGCGAATACCTGAACTGGGTCAAATCGTCCGGCGACAGCCTGATGCGGGTGCTCAACGACATCCTCGACTTTTCCAAGATCGACGTCGGCCAGCTGCAACTCGAACACATCCCCTTCACGCTGCCGGAACTGCTCGACAACGTCGTCGCGCTGTACGCCATCGCCGCACACGGCAAGGGCGTCAGCCTGCACTGGCAGGCCGACGGGAACCTGCCCGAGCGCGTCGTCGGCGATCCGGTCCGCCTGCAGCAGGTGCTCAACAACCTGGTCTCGAACGCGGTCAAATTCACCGAGCACGGCGCGGTCGTGCTCAGCG
The DNA here is from genome assembly GCA_028687035.1 of Dechloromonas sp. Lineage (GTDB taxonomy): Bacteria > Pseudomonadota > Gammaproteobacteria > Burkholderiales > Rhodocyclaceae > Azonexus. The sequence continues at coordinate 218,859 of JAQUAX010000004.1, forward strand.
TCGCTTGCGCGCCGAGTCCGCGCGATGACGGCCTTGTCCGGCTGGATTTCGTCGTCGCCGACACGGGCATCGGCATTCCGTCGGACAAGCTCGACAGCATCTTCGACCCCTTCTCGCAGGCGGAGAACTGGACGACGCGCAAGTACGGCGGCAGCGGCCTCGGCTTGTCCATCGTCGAGCGCCTGGTCAGCCTGATGCAGGGCAGCGTCCGCGTCGAGAGCCAGGCCGGGGGCGGCAGCCGCTTCGTCGTCAGCATCGATCTGGCGCCCGCGCCGGCCGTTGCCGAGCCCGGGCCGCTCGCCGTGCAGCCCGGCGCCGACGGCCGGCTGGCCGGAAAACGCGTGCTGCTGGTCGAGGACACCCCGGTCAACCAGAAAATATGCGAGAAACTGTTGCTCCGCCACGGCTGCGTCGTCCGCATCGCCGGCGACGGCCGGCAGGCGCTCGAGCAGCTCGAGCGGGAGGTTTTCGACCTCGTGCTGATGGATGTCCAGATGCCGGAAATGGACGGCCTCGAAGCGACCCGCCGGCTGCGCGCGCGCGAGGCGGAGCGCGGCCTGCTGCGCATGCCGGTCATCGCGATGACCGCCAACGTGATGACCGAAGACCGCGCCGCCTGCCTGGAGGCCGGCATGGACGACTTCATCGCGAAGCCCTTCCGCGCCGAGGTGATGACGGCGACGCTGCTCAAATACGCCTGAGCCGAGCCGTTCACCGCGACAATTTGTCGCATTCCGCGCCGCACCGATCTTGCCGACAATCGCCCCCTGCTGAAAAACCAAACGCAAAGGGAGAAGGCTGTGGGGAATCGGATTCGTCCGCTGAGTGCGGCACTGGCGCTGGCCATTTCATCGGGGGCCTTCGGGCAGGAGCCGGCAGCGGCGACGCCGGTCCTTGAGGACATCGTTGTCAGCGCGACGCGCAATCGCAGCCTGCCGGCGGTCGACGTGCTGGGCAGTGGCGAAATCGAATCCGCCCGGGCGGCAACCCAGGATGCGGCCAGCCTGTTGCGCGAGGTGCCCGGCGTCAGCCTGTACACCGCGGGTGGGCTGTCCAGCCTGCCGGCGATCCACGGCCTGGCCGACGACCGCCTGCGGATCAGCGTGGATGGCATGGACTTCATCGCCTCCTGTCCCAATCACATGAATCCGCCGCTGTCCTACATCGATCCGTCGAGCATCGCGAAGATCAAGGTCTATGCGGGCATCACGCCGGTCAGCGTCGGCGGCGACAGCATCGGCGGCAGCATCGTCGTCGACACGGCCGAGCCGAAATTCGCCGCGCCCGGCCAGGGCCTGCTGACCCAGGGCGAAGTCGGCACCTCCTACCGCAGCAACAACAATGCGGTCGCCGCCCATCTGTCGGCCACCGCGGCGACCGAGAACTTCAGCGTCAGCTACTCGGGAGCCGGCAGCCAGGCCGACAACTACACGGCCGCCCGCAATTTCAAGACGACGACCGCAACCGGCCGCTTCGGCCACACGCTGCCGCTCGACGAAGTCGGCTCGACGGCCTACGAAAGCTGGACTCACCTGCTCGGGCTCGCCTACCGCAACGACAATCATCTTTTCGAGGCCAAGGTCGGCTATCAGGATGTCCCGAAGCAGCTCTATCCGAACCAGCGGATGGACATGCTGGGCAACGAGCAGACGCGGGTCAACCTGCGCTATTTGGGACGCTACGACTGGGGCTTCCTCGAAGCCCGCGCCTTCCACGAGGAAGTCGATCATTTCATGGATTTCGGCGCCGACAAGCGTTACTGGTACGGTCCCGATTCAATGATCATGGGATCAGATAACGGTAAGCCTTGCACGCCGATCGGTAATGGCTGTGCTGCAGGCATGCCGATGTATTCGGCGAGCAAAACCACAGGTGCCAACGTCAGGGCGGAAATCGACCTCGGCAAGGACGAGCTGTTGCGCGTCGGCGCCCTGTTCCAGCATTACACGCTCAACGACTGGTGGGCGGCCTCCGGCGCCAACATGTCACCCAATACCTTCCAGAACATCAACGACGGCGAGCGCGACCGCTTGGGCGTGTTCGGCGAATGGGAAAAGCGCCTGAGTCCGCAGTGGCTGACCCAGGTCGGCGTGCGCTACGAAATCGTCGGCACGGATGCCGGCATGGTGCATGGCTACAACCTCGATAGCGCGCCATTGACGATCGTTAGCGAGAAGAATAACCAGAGTCGCGATGCCGTGGATCTGAATTCCGCGGATCGCAGCCGGACCGATCACAACTGGGACCTGTCGGCGCTGGCGCGCTACACGGTCGACGAAACCCGGGATGTCGAATTCGGCATCGCCCGCAAGGTTCGCTCCCCGAATCTGTATGAGCGCTATACGTGGTCGACCTGGACCATGGCCGCGGTGATGAACAACTTCGTCGGCGACGGCAACGGCTACATCGGCAATCTCGACCTGAAGCCGGAAACGGCCTACACCGCGTCGGCCACTTTCGACTGGCATGCGGCGGATCGCCGCTGGGAAGCCAGGGCGACGCCTTTCATCACCTACGTCGATGACTACATCGATGCCGTCCGCTGGGATGGGGCAACCAACACCGCCAGCGCCGACACTGCGCCGGGCAAATACACGGTCCTCAAATACGCCAACCAGTCGGCCCGTCTGTATGGTCTCGACCTGTCGGGCCGCATGCCGCTGGGCCGGACCTCGTTCGGCGAGTTCGGGTTCAAGGGGCTGCTGAACTACACCCGCGGCGAGAACCGCGACACCGGCGGCAACCTGTACAACATCATGCCGCTGAACGCGAAGCTGGTGCTGACCCATCAGAGCGGCGGCTGGAACAACGCGGTCGAGTTCGTTTCCGTGCTCGGCAAGCACGACGTGTCGGATGTCCGCAACGAAGTCGAAACCTCGGGTTACAACCTGACCCACCTGCGGGCGAGCTACGCCTGGCAGAAGGTCCGCGTCGATTTCGGCGTCGAGAACCTGTTCGACAAGTATTACCAGCTGCCGCTGGGCGGCGCCTATACCGGTCAGGGCAAGACCATGAGCATCACCGGGACGCCCTGGGGTGTCGTCGTTCCCGGCATGGGGCGCTCCTTCTATGCCGGCCTGAACCTGAAGTTCTGACGCGACAGGCGTTCCGCCCCGGCCCCGGCTGAGTCCGGGGCCTCGGCATTGGTGCGCCGGGGAGATCATCATGAAGTCGTTTGCCGCGATGAATTCGGCCTCCGAAATGCCGACGGTGGCTTCGCTGTGTCCGGAGGCCGGGGAGGTGCTGTTCCCGGCCGGCGGCAGCGGCGGTGCCTGGCGTCTCGAACGCGGCGTGGTCCGGCTCGACACGGTCGGCCGCGACGGCGAACGACAATTCGCCAGCCTGGCCATCGCCGGCGACATTCTCGGATGCGAGACGCTGTTGTTCGGCGTTCATACCTTCCAGTCCACCGCGCTCACCCGCTGCGTGCTGCATGCCTGGCCTGGCGGTCCGCTCGGAGGGGATTCCCTGCTCGCCTCGCTGGCCGCGGCGCAGCGGCGTGCCGCGGAGGTCGTCGCCTTGCGCGGCGGGCAGGCGGTCGACCGCCTGCTCGCACTGGTCCGGCTGCTGGCCGACGATGCCGGGCGGGTCGTGCTGCCGATGCGCCAGGACATCGCCGACATCACGGCCTTGCGCTTCGAGACCATTTCCCGGCTGGTCAAGCGGCTCGAACAGGCGGGCGCACTGCGCTCGATCCGTCTTGAAGGCGTCCATGCGACCCGCAGCTTCCAGGTCGATCCGGCCTGCCTGGCCTGAGCCCGGGATAAAATACGAAAATGGATGCCCGTCGTCTTCTCATCGATCCGCCGCCGCCCGAATGGCGGCGGAGTTCGCCTTTCCTGCTGCTGGCGCTCGCGCTGCACGGGGCGGTGCTGCTCTGGCCGCTGCGGGGCGTCGGCGAGGAGCCGGCGCCGCCTCAGGTCGCCGTGACCGTCAGTCTGCGCGACGCCGTCACGGCGCCTGAGCCGGTCAGCGTCCGGCCGGCCCCGCCCGAGCCGGTGCGGCGTCCGCCGGTGCCCCAGCGGACCGAGCGTCCGCAGCCGAAAGCGCGCCCGGTGCTGGCGATGGCGGCTGCCGCGGAGGCCGCGCCGGCCACCTTCTTGGTACCGACCGCGGCGCCGGAGCCTCCGGCCGCGGCTGCGTCGGCGCCGGCCGCGGCCGGTCCGGTCCAGGCTGCCGCGCCGGTCACGGCCGCCCGTTACGATGCGGCCTACCTGCACAATCCCGAACCCAGATATCCGCCGATCTCGCGCCGCCTCGGCGAGCAGGGCAAGGTGCTGTTGAAGGTCCGGGTTACCGCCGAGGGGCTGCCCGCCGCGGTCGACCTCGAGAGGAGCAGCAGTTTCGAGCGCCTCGACGAGGCGGCCCGCCAGGTCGTCGGGCGCTGGCGCTTCGTGCCCGCCAAGCGGGGCGAGCAGGCGATCGAGGCCTCGGTGATCGTGCCGATCGTTTTCCGGCTCGAAGGCTAGCGCCGGGGCGCGTGGAAAAACGCCGTTACAAATCAATCGCCTCCGGAGCGCGGGGGGGCATTGAAGCGGGCGTCTCCCTTTGTTACCATGAGCGCATGGTTGTAACTCCGGCGAGCTGGAGGCGTTCTGGACAGGGGTTCGACTCCCCTCATCTCCACCTGAGCGTAGGGCAGTATGTTCAGGTGGGGGTGTACCGGTTTCGACAGGGCGAACAAGAGTGAGCAGGCAACCCGAGAGGTGACGGACGTAATCCGCACAAATCCATAATTGCCAACGATGAGCAATTCGCTATTGCTGCGTAAGCAAGCATAGCTGGGGCCGCTGAAGCCTTATTACCCAAGACAGCCGCAGGGGACTTCGGTCCCCTGCGTCATTTCCGGAAGGTCATTCCTCGCCGTCGGCGCTGAGCAGCCGCTCGCAGTAGCGGGCGATCAGGTCGACTTCCAGATTGACCCGGGCGCCCGGTGCCAGCCGGTGCAGCGTCGTGTTTTCCAGCGTGTGTGGGATCAGGTTGATCGTGAAATCGGTGCCATTGACGCCGTTGACCGTCAGGCTGGTGCCGTCGACGGTGATTGATCCCTTGCGTGCGATGTATTTGGCCAGGGACTGCGGGGCGCGGATTTCCAGCAGGCGGTTGTCGCCGACCGGGTCGAAGCGCAGCACTTCGCCGACGCCATCGACGTGGCCGGTGACCAGGTGGCCGCCGAGGCGGTCGGCCAGGCGCAGCGCCTTTTCCAGGTTGACCGGTCCGGGCGCGTCGAGGCCGACGGTGCAGGACAGGGTTTCCGGGGACACGTCGACCATGAAGTGATTGCCTTCCTTGGCGACCACGGTCAGGCAGACGCCGTTGTGGGCGATCGAGTCGCCCAGCGCGACGTCGTCGAGGCCCAGCGTGGCGGCCTCGACGTGCAGCCGGAAGCCCACTTCGCGGGCGGTCAGGTGGGTGATGCGGCCGACGGCCGCGACGATTCCAGAAAACATGGCTAGGCCCGGTGTCGTGAAAACGGCGACTTTACCCGTTGCCCGCCCCGGGCGCCAAGGGGGATGCCGGTTTTTCGCGGCCTCCGCGGATCAGCGGCTGCCCCGCTCGTTGTCGCGTTCGTGACGCCGGGGCTCGCGCGCTTCCGGCGGCGGACGCTCGCGCATCGGGGCAGGGCGCGGTTCGGGGGCGGCCCGCGGCCGCTCGACCGGGGCCTCGAACTGGCGCGGTGCGCTGCGCCGCATTTCGGGCGGCGCATCGTTGCGTTCGGTGAAGGCGGGGCGTTCCGGACGGCGGATTTCGCGCGGCAGTTCCGGGGCGTTGCGCGGTGCTTCGTCGAAGCGGGGCTGGAAGGCGGGGCCGTTTGCCGAGGAAGGGCGCCGCGGCTCGTCGCCGTTCATGCGGACGGCCGGTGGCGTGATGCGTTCGACGTCGCGGCGGTCGTTGCGGCGGTCGGGGGCGTCCGCTTCCGGCGGAAGCCGGCGTTCGGGGAAATCGGCGCGTTCCGGGACGGCCGGCCGGCGGATGGCCGGCGACGTCTCCGGATCGCGCCGATTGTCGAACGGTCGAACTGCCGGGCGCATTTCAGGGCGCATTTCAGGGCGCATTTCCGGGCGCATTTCCGGGCGCATTTCCGGGCGCATTTCCGGGCGTGCTTCAGGGCGTGCTTCAGGGCGTGCTTCAGGGCGTGCTTCGGGACGCATGTCGGGACGCATGTCGGGACGCATGTCGGGACGCATGTCGGGACGCATGTCGGGACGCATGTCGGGACGCGCGGCGCCTTCCCCGCTGCGGAACGCGCCGCGCGGCATTTCGTCGGCCCGTCGCGGTGGGCGTTGCTCGGTGCTGCGGTGCGCGCGCAGCCAGTCATCCCCGGGGGCGGTCCGGACCGGCGCGGCGCGCAGTTCCGCGGTGCGCGGCGCCTTGAATTCGCGGGCGCCGATCGGGCGTCCCTGGCGCAGGTGGTCGGCCGGAACGACGGTGACCGCCTGCGGCATTTCGCGATACGCGTAATGGTGCCGGGCGTCCGGGCGGGTCGCGCGGTCGATCTGCCGCGGGTCGTGGATGTGCGTGACGTTGATCCGGCGGACGTAGGTCGGACCGTGCCGGTAGCCGGGGACGTAGACTTCGCGCGGGCCGAGCGGGAACCAGCCGACGGCCGGGGCGCTGCCGAACGAGAAGCTGAGGCTCCAACCGGGATTGCCGATCCAGGCGACCAGCGCCGGCGCATAGACCGGCCGCGCGACCAGGCGTCCGGGGACCCAGGCCCAGCGGCCATGGACGATCACCCAGCGGCCGTAGTGGAAGGGTGCGAAACCCCAGGGCGCCTGGTCGATCCAGGTCCAGCCCCAGGGGGCGATCCAGGCCCAGCGCCCGAAGCGGTACGGGGCCCAGTCGGCCGGCACGGCGCGCGGGTACCACAGCGTGCCGTAGTCGGGGCTGGCCTGCCAGTCGCCCCAGGCGTCCAGGTCCTGGTAGCCGGTCATGTAGGGCGATACGTGGCGGCGCGCCGGTCCGGCCAGCGTGGCGTTCTCGCGTTCGGCGACCCAGCGGTCGAAGCCGTCGCTGCGATCGTCGCGGCCGATACTCAGTCCTCCGTCCAGGCGGGCCTGCTCGCCGGCGTCGATCCGGGTCCGCCGGCGGCCGTCGTCGAGTTCGGCGGCGCCGGCCTGGACGCTCAGCAGGGTCGCGCCGTTGCGCACGTCGACCCGGTAGCGACCGGCCGCGGCGAAACGGATACTGCCGTCCGGCGTCTGCAGCGCGATGTCGGCGGCCTGTTCGGCGTCGAGGATGCTCAGCGCCAGCGTGCCGGCATCGATGCGGACGGCGACCTGGCTGTCGTCGACGGCGACGAATTCGAGCTGGCTGCCGCCGCCGATACGGTAGGCCGTCGAGCCGATCCAGATCTCGGCCCGGCCGTCGCGATCGGTCGCCAGCGCGGCGCCGGAGCTGACCGGCCAGTTCGGCGTTGCCGCTTCGCCCGGTGCGTCGCGGTCGACGCGGAATTCGACGCCGTTTTCCAGATGCGCGATGCGACCGACGCGGGCCGGCGGATCGGCTAGCGCCAGCGTGCTTGCCAGGCAGGCAAGGAGGGCGGCCAGGAAATGGAGGGGGCGGGACATCGGGGGCTCCTCGGAAAGCGTGTTTCACCGAATTAACGCATATCCGCCCGGATCGATGCAGGGAAATGGTTTCAGGATGTTGCGGCGGCCCCGGTGCATCCGGAAAACCTTCGATATTTCAGCGCCCTGAAGTAAAATCCGCGGTCCGATACCGCACTGCAACAAGCCATCTTCATGCTCTACCCCACCCGTTTCGATGTCATCGTCGTCGGCGGCGGCCATGCCGGCACCGAGGCCGCGCTTGCCGCTGCGCGCGCCGGTGCGAACACGCTGCTGCTGACGCACAATCTCGACACGCTCGGGGCGATGAGCTGCAATCCGTCGATCGGCGGCATCGGCAAGGGGCATCTGGTGCGCGAGGTCGATGCGCTGGGCGGCGCGATGGCGGCGGCGACCGACGAGTCCGGCATCCAGTTCCGCATCCTGAACGCGTCGAAGGGGCCGGCGGTGCGCGCCACCCGCGCCCAGGCCGACCGCGTGCTGTACAAGCAGGCGATCCGCATGCGCCTGGAAAACCAGGCCAACCTAACCATTTTTGCACAGGCCTGCGACGACCTGATCGTCGAGGGCGACAAGGTGTGCGGCGCGGTGACGCAGCTCGGCATCCGCTTTTTGGCCGAATCCGTGGTGTTGACCGCGGGAACCTTCCTCAACGGCAAGATCCACGTCGGGCTCGAGAACTACACCGGCGGGCGCATGGGCGATCCGCCGTCGGTGTCGCTGGCCGCCCGGCTGAAGGAACTGAACCTGCCGCAAGGCCGGCTGAAGACCGGCACGCCGCCGCGCCTCGATGGCAAGACCATCGATTTTTCGGTGATGGAGGAGCAGCATTCGGACGATCCGATGCCCGTCTTCTCCTTCCTCGGCAACGCGGCGCAGCATCCGAAGCAGCTGCCGTGCTGGATCACCGAAACCAACGAACGGACGCACGACATCATCCGCGGCGGCCTCGACCGTTCGCCGATGTACACCGGCGTCATCGAGGGCGTCGGCCCGCGCTACTGCCCGTCGATCGAGGACAAGATCCACCGTTTCGCCGACAAGGACAGCCACCACGTCTTCCTCGAACCGGAAGGCCTGACGACGCACGAAATCTACCCGAACGGCGTGTCCACCAGCCTGCCCTTCGACGTGCAGCTGGCGCTGGTGCGTTCGATCCGTGGCATGGAAAACGTGCACATCCTGCGTCCGGGCTACGCGATCGAGTACGATTTCTACGACCCGCGCGGCCTCAAGGACACGCTGGAGACCAAGGCGATCAACGGCCTGTTCTTCGCCGGTCAGATCAACGGAACGACCGGTTACGAGGAAGCCGCGGCGCAGGGGCTGCTCGCCGGCATCAACGCGGTGCGCTACGTGCGCGGCGAGCCCGGCTGGTGCCCGAAACGCAACGAGGCCTACCTCGGCGTGCTGGTCGATGACCTGATCACGCGCGGCGTTTCCGACCCTTACCGGATGTTCACCAGCCGCGCCGAGTACCGCCTTTCCCTGCGCGAGGACAACGCCGACCTGCGCCTGACCGAGCAGGGCCGCGCGCTGGGCCTGGTCGACGACGAGCGCTGGGCCGCCTTCTGCGGCAAGCGCGACGCGATCGCCGCCGAGCAGGAGCGCCTGAAGTCGACCTGGGTCAATCCGAAGATCGTTTCGGCGGAAGACTGCCAGCGCGTGCTCGGCAAGGCGATCGACCACGAATACAACCTGTTCGAGCTGCTGCGCCGGCCGGAAGTCGCCTACGGCGAACTGGTTTCGCTGGCAATCGACGGTCGACCGCAGGATGCCCCCGCAATCGACGACGCCGTCGTCGAGCAGCTGGAAATCTCGGCCAAGTACCAGGGCTACATCGACCGTCAGGCCGAGGAAGTCGCCAGGTCGGCCAGCTACGAGAACACCGTGCTGCCGGCCGATCTCGACTATGCCGCGGTCGCCGGGCTGTCCAACGAGGTCAAGCAGAAGCTCGGCCTGCACAAGCCGCAGACCATCGGCCAGGCCTCGCGCATCCAGGGCATCACGCCGGCCGCGATCTCGCTGCTGCTGATCCATCTGAAGCGCCTCAAGCCGGGGTCCGCCGCATGACCGGGATCGCGCTCCAGGACGGCCTCGCCGAACTCGGCATCGACCTGCCGCAGGAAGCGCAGCAGAGGCTGCTCGCCTTCCGCGACCTGCTGCTGAAGTGGAACAAGACCTACAACCTGACCGCGCTGCGCGATCCGGAACAGGCGATCTCGCATCACCTGCTCGATTCGCTGGCCATCCTGCCGCACGTCGGCGACGGCGCGCTGCTCGACGTCGGCTCCGGCGGCGGCCTGCCCGGCATCCCGCTGGCGATCGCCCGGCCGCAGTTGCCGGTGTCCATGGTCGATACCGTGCAGAAGAAGGCGACCTTCCTGCAGCAGGCGGCGATCCAGCTCGGCCTGAAGAACGTCGCGGTGCACCACGCCCGGGTCGAGGAAATGTCCGGCCAGTATGCGCAGATCAGTTCGCGCGCCTTCGCTGAAATCGGCCTCTTCGTCCGCCTGACCCGTCACCTGCTGGCGCCGGGCGGGCGCTGGCTGGCGATGAAGGGTGTCCGGCCGGACGACGAGATGGCCGCATTGCCGGCCGATGTCGTCGTCGAACGGATCATTCCCTTGCATGTCCCCGGCCTCGGTGCCGAGCGTCACCTCATCATCCTGAAAGCGGGTCAATGAAAGTTCTCGCCATCACCAACCAGAAGGGCGGCGTCGGCAAGACGACGACGGCGGTCAACCTGGCCGCCTCGCTGGGCGCCGAAGGCAAGCGCGTGCTGCTGATCGACATGGATCCGCAGGGCAACGCGACGACCGGTTCGGGCATCTTCAAGAAGGAAGCGTTGCCCACCGTCTACCAGCTGCTGATCGGCGCGGCGACGCTGCAGGAAGTCTGCCTGAACACCGACTTCGCCTTCGACGTGCTGCCGGCCAACCGCGAGCTGGCCGGTGCCGAGGTCGAACTGGTCGAACTCGAACAGCGCGAATTCCGGCTGAAGAATGCGTTGCACGCCAATCGCGAGCAGTACGACTTCGTGCTGATCGACTGTCCGCCGGCGCTGAACATGCTGACCGTCAACGCGCTGGTCGCCGCCGATTCCGTACTGATCCCGATGCAGTGCGAGTACTACGCGCTGGAAGGTTTGTCCGACCTCGTCGAGACGCTGCGCAAGGTGCGCAACCACCTGAATTCCCGTCTCGAGATCGAGGGGCTGCTGCGCACCATGTACAACGGCCAGAGCACGCTGACCCAGCAGGTCTCGAGCGAACTCGAAAGCCATTTCGGCGACAAGGTTTACCGCACCATCGTGCCGCGCAACGTGCGTCTGGCCGAGGCGCCGTCCTACGGCAAGCCGGTCATCGCCTTCGACAAGAACTCCAAGGGCGCGCAGGCCTACAGCGCGCTGGCCAAAGAAATCCTCGAAAGGGCCGCTCAATGATCAAGATGAAGGGACTGGGGCGCGGCCTCGACGCGCTGCTCGCCGGCAGCGACCGGCCGCAGGGCGACGAGCAGCGCAACCTGCCGGTCGAACGGCTGCGTCCGGGCAAATACCAGCCGCGGACCCACATGGACGAGGCCTCGCTGGCCGAACTGGCCGCCTCGATCAAGGCGCAGGGCGTCATGCAGCCGATCCTGGTGCGCGCCGTCGACAAGACGCCGGGCGCCGAGCGCTACGAGATCGTCGCCGGCGAACGGCGCTGGCGCGCCGCCCAGCTGGCCGGCTTGACCGAGGTGCCGGTGCTGGTCCGCGCGATTCCCGACGAGCAGGCGCTGGCGATGGCGCTGATCGAGAACATCCAGCGCGAAAACCTCAATCCGCTCGAGGAGGCCCTCGGCCTGCAGCGCCTGATCGACGAATTCGGCCTGACCCACCAGCAGGCAGCCGACGCGGTCGGCCGTTCGCGCCCGGCTGCGTCCAACCTGCTGCGCCTGCTGCAGCTGAGCCCGGTCGTCCAGGAAATGCTGATGGTCGGCAAGCTCGACATGGGCCACGCCCGCGCCCTGCTTCCGTTGTCCGTCGTGCAACAGGTCGCCGTCGCCCAGCGCATCGTGCATCGCGGCATGTCCGTCCGCGAAGCCGAGCGCCTGGTCCAGCAGTTGCTCAATCCGCCGAAAAAGGCCTCCGTCCAGCCGGTCGACCGCGACCTGCTGCGCCTGCAGGAGGAGCTTTCCGACAACATCGGCGCCGCCGTCGCGATCCGCAGCAGCAAGAAGGGTTCCGGGAAAATCACCATCGAATTCAACAGCCTGGATCAGCTCGACGGCATCCTCGGCCGGTTGCGCTAGGCCGGCTCCGGCATTCGGAGATTACGGGAAAACCCGTACTTTCCATTGACGCCGGAAGTTGAGGTCTTGTATCATTTAAGTCTGTGTGACACAGACGGTCTACGGGCGCGAGCACCATGTTCAAGGCAATATTCCTGCAATTTGGTGCAGCCGTAATAACAGCGCTCGGGGCCGGTGCGATCGTAGGAACGCGGGGGCTTGTTTCGGTGGGGCTGGCGGCTGTCGCCTGCATACTTCCCAACCTTCTCTTTGCCGTCCGGCTGACGATGGTGAATAACCGCCCGGGGGCATCCTATGCGGCCAATTTCTTCATCGGTGAGTTCCTGAAGATCGGCGTCACCATTGGATTACTGGCAATCGCCATCAAGGGGTATCCCGAGATGCACTGGCCCAGCTTGCTGATCGGGTTTGCGATTGTCCTGCATGCAGGTTTTATAGCGTTTTGGAAGAAACCCTGATTATGTCTACAGCAGGCCACGAAGCAGTTGCGAACGCGCCGACCGCCGGCGAATACATCGTTCACCACCTGACCCACTGGAATACCACCGGTCATCCCCAGAAGGACATCATCGACTTCAGCATCATCAACGTCGATACCCTGTTCTTCTCTATCCTGATGGGCGTCATCGGCCTGTTCGTGATGTGGCGCGTCGCCAAGAGCGTCACTTCCGGCGTGCCGGGTCGCACCCAGGCCGCCGTCGAGATCCTGCTCGAGATGGTCAACGACCAGGCCAAGGGCATCGTGCATAGCGCCGAGTCCCGTAAGTTCGTCGGCCCGCTGGCGCTGACCGTGTTCGTCTGGATCTTCCTGATGAACTCGATGGACTTCCTGCCGCTCGACGTCCTGCCGAATCTCTGGCAAGCCATTACCGGCGACCATCACGCCTACCTGCGCGTCGTCCCGTCGGCCGACCTGAACGGTACCCTCGGCATGTCGGTCGGCGTGCTGCTCGTCTGCCTGTACTACAACATCAAGATCAAGGGCTTCGGCGGCTGGATGCACGAACTCTTCACCGCGCCGTTCGGCAGCCACCCGCTGCTCTACCCGATCAACTTCGCGATGCAGATGATCGAATTCCTCGCCAAGACCGTTTCCCACGGTATGCGGTTGTTCGGCAACATGTACGCCGGCGAACTGGTCTTCATGCTGATCGCGCTGATGGGCGCCGCCTGGGCGGGCACCGCGACCGGTGTCTTCCTGTGGATCGGCCACGTGCTGGCCGGTTCGATCTGGGCCATTTTCCACATCCTGATCGTCGCGCTGCAGGCCTTCATCTTCATGATGCTGACCCTGGTTTACGTCGGCCAGGCCCACGAAGCGCACTAAGTAGTCCCCGGTTTCTCTGTAGTTTGTTTTTGTTTTACTTACTTTAACCTTAGCAAGGAGTTGTCATGGAACACGTTCTCGGTTTTGTTGCTCTGGCTGCCGGCCTGATCATTGGTCTGGGCGCTATCGGTGCCTGTATCGGTATCGGTCTGATGGGTGGCAAGTACATCGAAGCTTCCGCTCGCCAACCTGAACTGATGAACGCCCTGCAGACCAAGATGTTCCTGCTGGCCGGTCTGATCGACGCCGCCTTCCTGATCGGTGTCGGTATCGCCATGATGTTCGCCTTCGCCAACCCGTTCAAGCTGGTCTAATTGATCCTCTTCCCATCAACCCTTTAGAAGAGGAATAGACCGTGAATCTGAACGCAACGCTGTTTGCACAGCTCGTTGTGTTCTTCATTCTGGCGTGGTTCACGATGCAATTCGTGTGGCCGCCCATTGTGAAGGCGCTCGACGAGCGTGCGAAGAAGATCGCGGATGGACTGGCTGCCGCCGAGCGCGGCAAGCAGGATCTCGAACTGGCCACCAAGCGCTCCACGGATGCCCTCCGTGAAGGCAAGGAAAAGGCCGCCGAACTGATCGGCAATGCTGAAAAGCGTGCCGCCCAGCTGATCGAAGAAGCCAAGTCGACCGCCAAGGTCGAAGCGGATCGCATCGTTGCCGGTGCGAAGGCTGAAATCGAGCAGGAAGCTGTCCGCGCCAAGGAACAACTGCGCGAACAGGTGGCGACCCTGGTTGTTTCCGGTGCGGAAAAGATTCTGCGTCGCGAGATCAATGCCCAGGCTCATGCCGACATTCTGGCTACGATCAAACAGGATCTGTAACGCTTATGGCTGAATCCGTCACCATCGCTCGCCCCTACGCCGAGGCCGCCTACCGCGTCGCCAAGGAAACCGGGGCCCAGGGCGCCTGGTCGCTGCGCCTGCAGAAGCTCGCGCTGATCGCCCAGGATGGGGACATGGCTTCGGTCATGAGCAATCCCCAGCTCTCCGCTGAGCAGGTTGCCAACCTGATCGTCTCGCTGTGCGAAGACAACGATCCGGTCCTGGCCAACTTCGTTCGTACCCTCGCAGAAAACCGGCGTCTCGCACTCCTGCCGGAGATTTCCCGGCTTTTCGATCTGGCCAAGAGCCAGGAAGAAGGGGTCAAGGAGGCGGTGGTGCATTCCGCATTCCCCATTGACGACACCCAAGTGGCTGCCCTGCTGCAACAGCTGGAACCCCGCTTCGGTACCCGCCTGACCGCCCGCGTCGAAGTCGACCCGAGCCTGATCGGCGGTGTGCGGGTCGCCGTGGGTGACCAGGTGCTGGATGCTTCAGTCCGCGGCAAACTCGACGCGATGGCCGTGGCGCTGAACAACTAGGAGAATTTCATGCAGTTGAATCCTTCCGAAATTTCTGAACTGATCAAGAGCAAGATCCAGAACCTGCAGGGCGCATCGGAAGTGCGCACTCAGGGCACCGTGGTTTCCGTCACCGACGGTATCTGCCGCGTGCATGGCTTGCAGGACGTCATGCAAGGTGAAATGCTGGAATTCCCCGGCAACACCATCGGCATGGCGCTGAACCTCGAACGCGACTCCGTCGGCGCCGTTATCCTGGGCGAATACGAGCACATTTCCGAAGGCGACGTGGTCAAGGCCACCGGCCGCATTCTGGAAGTGCCGGTCGGCCCGGAGCTGCTCGGCCGCGTCGTCAACACGCTGGGCCAGCCGATCGACGGCAAGGGCCCGATCAACGCCAAGCTGACCGACAAGCTGGAAAAGGTCGCGCCGGGCGTCATCTGGCGTAAGTCCGTTTCCCAGCCGGTGCAAACCGGCCTGAAGTGTGTGGACTCCATGGTTCCGGTCGGCCGCGGCCAGCGCGAGCTGATCATCGGCGACCGCCAGACCGGCAAGACCGCCGTCGCCGTCGACGCGATCATCAACCAGAAGGGCAAGAACCTCTTCTGCGTCTATGTCGCTATCGGCCAGAAGGCTTCCACGATCGCCAACGTCGTCCGCAAGCTCGAAGAGCACGGCGCGATGGAATACACGATCATCGTCGCCGCTTCCGCTTCCGAGTCCGCCGCGCTGCAATACCTGGCGCCGTACGCCGGCTGCACGATGGGCGAGTACTTCCGCGACCGCGGCCAAGACGCGCTGATCATTTACGACGACTTGACCAAGCAGGCCTGGGGCTACCGTCAGGTTTCCCTGCTGCTGCGCCGTCCGCCGGGCCGTGAAGCCTACCCGGGCGACGTGTTCTATCTCCACTCCCGCCTGCTCGAGCGCGCTGCCCGCGTTTCCGAAGCCTGGGTCGAGAAGTTCACGAATGGCGAAGTCAAGGGCAAGAGCGGCTCGCTGACCGCCCTGCCGGTTATCGAAACGCAGGCCGGCGACGTTTCCGCCTTCGTTCCGACCAACGTGATCTCGATTACTGACGGCCAGATCTTCCTGGAAACCGACCTGTTCAACGCCGGTATCCGTCCCGCGATCAACGCCGGTATCTCGGTGTCCCGCGTCGGTGGCGCTGCCCAGACCAAGCTGATCAAGAAGCTCGGTGGCGGTGTCCGTCTGGCCCTGGCCCAGTACCGCGAACTCGCTGCGTTCGCCCAGTTCGCCTCCGACCTCGACGAAGCGACCCGCAAGCAGCTGGAGCGTGGTCGTCTGGTCACCGAGCTGATGAAGCAGCCGCAATACGCCCCGATGAGCATCTCCGAGATGGCCGTTACGCTGTACGCGGCTGACAAGGGCTACTTCGACGACGTCGAAGTCAAGCGTGCGCTCGAATGCGAAAAGTCCATGATCAGCTTCCTCAAGGCCAACCACGCCGAAGTCATGAACACCATGGAGTCGTCGGCCGACCTGAGCGGTGATACCGAAAAGGCGCTGGCTGCCGGCATCCAGGCTTTCAAGAGCACCTGGGCCTGATCTTAGGAGAACGCCATGCCTAGCGGCAAGGAAATTCGCAACAAGATCAAGAGCGTAGAGAATACGCGCAAGATCACCAAGGCCATGGAGATGGTGGCTGCATCCAAAATGCGCAAGGCGCAGGACCGGATGCGGGCTTCCCGTCCCTATGGCGAGAAGATCCGGCGCGTTGCAGCAAATCTCTCGAACGCTCTGACCGAGTACAAGCATCCCTTCCTCGACAAGCGCGAGCAGAAGTCGGTGGGTCTGGTGCTGGTCACGTCCGATAAGGGTCTGTGCGGCGGCTTGAACTCGAACATCCTGCGTCTTGCGCTGAGCAAGATGAAGGAATTCGAGGCGAGCGCCACCAAACTCCAGGCGACCTGCATCGGCAACAAGGGTTTCGGCTTCATGCAGCGTTTCGGCGCGAAGATCGTCTCGCACGCAGTTGCGCTGGGCGATACGCCGCACCTCGAGAAGCTGATCGGTCCGGTCAAGGTCCAACTCGACGCCTATATGAACGGCGAAATCGACGCGCTGTACATTGGCTACACCCGCTTCATCAACACGATGAAGCAGGAACCGGTGTTCGAACAACTGCTCCCGCTGGCGGACGAAACCGTCAAGTCGGCCCACCAGGCTGGCTGGGACTACGTGTACGAGCCGGAAGCCAAGGCCGTTATCGACGATCTGCTGATCCGTTACGTCGAAGCGTTGATCTACCAGGCAGTGGCCGAAAACATGGCCTCCGAGCAGTCCGCCCGGATGGTTGCCATGAAGTCCGCTTCCGACAACGCGAAGAACGTCATCGGTGAATTGAAGCTGGTCTATAACAAGGCCCGTCAGGCCGCGATTACCAAGGAACTTTCGGAAATCGTGAGCGGCGCCGCCGCTGTCTGACGCTAGCGCGAAGATTTTATTTTTGGGGATTTGAATATGAGTCAAGGTTCAATCGTTCAGTGCATCGGCGCCGTTGTGG
Organism: Dechloromonas sp.; assembly: GCA_028687035.1. Taxonomy (GTDB): domain Bacteria; phylum Pseudomonadota; class Gammaproteobacteria; order Burkholderiales; family Rhodocyclaceae; genus Azonexus. The sequence goes on from JAQUAX010000004.1 coordinate 235,921, forward strand.
ACATCC
>JAQUAX010000005.1 GCA_028687035.1 Dechloromonas sp.
TCCTGGAAGGCGTCAATAACCGCATCAAGGTCATCAAGCGCATGGCCTACGGATTTCGCGACTCAGCCTACTTCTTCCTGAAAATCAAGGCCGCATTCCCCGGTAAAGCGCGATGAACCTTTTTTTTTGCCCTGAAATTGCCGTCTTTCCTGTCTTCTTAGGCATTTAGGACTAATTCCTCCGAGATAGTTGGAGGGTTGATCTAGGTCAAAACGCCGGCCCTGAACTAGAATACCATCCGCTTTCACATGTCCCCTTGGGTTCAGGGAGGTGGGCATTCCGTTTTTTATTAACGAGAGGTGGGTTCATGTCTGGAACACAAACCACATACAACGATAAGGTCGTACGGCAATTCACCGTCATGACCGTCATCTGGGGCATCGTCGGCATGCTTGTCGGTGTCATCATCGCAGCTCAGCTGGTCTGGCCTGAGCTTAACATCGGGCCCTGGCTGCATTTCGGGCGCCTGCGTCCGCTGCACACCAACGCGGTCATTTTTGCGTTCGGTGGTAGCGCCCTGTTTGCTACTTCCTATTACATCGTGCAGCGCACCTGCCATACGCGCTTGTGGGGCGGTCCGCTGATCCCCTTCACGTTCTGGGGCTGGCAACTGATCATCCTGCTGGCGGCCATCAGCTTCCCGCTCGGGATCACGACCGGCAAGGAGTACGCTGAACTGGAGTGGCCGATCGACATCCTGATCACCCTGGTCTGGGTCGCGTATGCCGTGGTTTTCTTCGGTACCATCGCGGTCCGCAAGGTTTCCCATATCTACGTGGCCAACTGGTTCTACGGTGCCTTCATCATTGCTGTTGCCCTGCTGCACATCTTCAACAGCATGGAAATGCCGGTGACGCTGACCAAGTCCTACTCCATGTACTCCGGCGTCCAGGACGCGATGGTTCAGTGGTGGTACGGCCACAATGCGGTCGGCTTCTTCCTGACCGCTGCCTTCCTCGGCATGATGTACTACTTCGTGCCGAAGCAGGCCGGTCGTCCGGTTTATTCCTATCGCCTGTCCGTCGTGCACTTCTGGGCGCTGATCTTCACCTACATGTGGGCCGGCCCGCACCACCTGCACTACACCGCGCTGCCCGACTGGACGCAGTCGGTCGGTATGCTGTTCTCCCTGATTCTGCTGGCTCCGTCGTGGGGTGGCATGATCAACGGCATCATGACGCTGTCGGGCGCCTGGCATAAGCTGCGCGACGATCCCATCCTGAAGTTCCTGATCACTTCGCTGTCCTTCTACGGCATGTCCACGTTCGAAGGCCCGATGATGTCGATCAAGACCGTCAATGCGCTGTCGCACTACACCGACTGGACCGTCGGCCACGTGCACTCCGGCGCTCTGGGTTGGGTTGCGATGGTGTCGATCGGCTCCATGTATTACCTGATTCCCCGTCTGTTCGGCAAGGCCGAGATGTACAGCACCAAGCTGGTTACGACCCATTTCTGGATCGCCACCATCGGCACCGTTCTGTACATCGCTTCGATGTGGATTGCCGGCGTGATGCAGGGCCTGATGTGGCGTGCGGTTAACGCCGACGGCACCCTGGCTTACAGCTTCGTCGAATCGGTCAAGGGGTCCTATCCGTTCTGGGCCATCCGTGTCCTCGGCGGTGTGCTGTTCCTGGTTGGCATGCTGGTCATGGCTTACAACATGTTCAAGACCATCGCTGGCGGTAAAGCCCAAGACGTACCGGTGGTTGCGGCCGCTGGTCATCACGCCTGATTAAAAGGGGATAGAAGAATGCTCAAGCATGACCAAATTGAGAGAAGTGTAACCCTGCTCATCGTCCTGACCCTGCTGGTGGTCAGCGTGGGCGGCCTGCTGGAAATCGTCCCTCTGTTCTTCCAGAAGTCGACGACGACGCCGGTTGAAGGGACCAAGCCCTACGACGCGGTTCGCCTCGCGGGTCGTGATGTCTACATCCGCGAAGGCTGCTATCTGTGCCACTCGCAGATGATTCGTCCGTTCCGTGCGGAAACCGAGCGCTACGGCCATTACTCGGTCGCCGGCGAGTACGTTTATGACCATCCGTTCCAGTGGGGCTCCAAGCGCACCGGTCCGGACCTGCATCGCGTCGGTGGTCGTTATTCCGACGAGTGGCAACGTGCTCACCTGATGAATCCGCGCGACGTCGTTCCGGAATCCAACATGCCCGCCTTTGCCTTCCTGGCGAGTGCGAAGGCCAAGGACACCGTGGGTGCCGACATCGAGAAGAAGATGGAAGTCATGCGCGGCTTTGCCCAGATGCGTGGCATTCCCACCTACTCCGATGAAGAGATCAAGGGTGCCAAGGCCGCGATCGGCGACAAGACCGAAATGGACGTTCTGATTGCCTACCTGCAGGGTATGGGGCTGGCACTGAAGAACACCAAGTAAATAGCCATGGACATCAACGATCTGCGTTCCATCATCACCGTTGCCGGGTTGCTGTGCTTCCTGGGGATCGTGGGGTGGGCTTATGGCAAGGGCGCCAAGAAGGGGTTTGACGAGGCGGCCAACCTGCCATTCGCGGAGCACGATGATCAGGGTGCGAAGTCGAGCACTTCGCACCCGCGCTGATAAAAGGAAAGCAAATGAGCGATTTCGTTAGCCAATTTTGGAACCTGTACGTGATTGTGATCGTGCTGGTTAGCGTTGTGGGATGCTATTTATTCCTGCTGTCCCAGAGCAAAGCCACCTTCACCCCGGGTAAGGCAACCGGTCACGTTTGGGATGAGACCCTCGAGGAGTACAACAATCCGCTGCCGAAGTGGTGGAGCTGGCTCTTCGTGATCACGGTCGTGTTCGCGCTGGTTTACCTGGCCCTGTATCCGGGACTGGGCAACTTCAAGGGCGTCCTGGGCTGGTCCTCCACCGGTCAACACAAGGCTGAAGTCGATAAGGTGGATGCCGCTGTGAAGCCGCTGTTCGACAAGTACATGGCGATGGACCTGAAGGCCGTGGCCGGCGACAAGCAGGCCATGGAAATGGGCAAGCGCCTGTACCTGACCTACTGCATGCAGTGTCACGGTGCCGATGCACGTGGTGCCAAGGGCTTCCCGAACCTGACCGACGGTGACTGGCTGTACGGCGGCGAGCCGGATCAGATCAAGGAAACGATCGCCAACGGCCGCATGGGCGTCATGCCCCCGCACGCCCAGCTGGGTGCCGACACGATCAAGGATCTGGCCAACTACGTCCGTTCCCTGTCCGGTCTGCCGAATGATGCCGTCCGTGCCGCGAAGGGCAAGGAAGCCTTCACGTCCGCTGGCTGCGTCGGTTGCCACGGTCCGGAAGCCACCGGCATGCATGCCCTCGGCGCGCCGAACCTGACCGACAAGGTCTGGCTGTACGGCTCTTCCGAAGCGACCATCATCGAGACCATCACCAATGGTCGTCAGAACCAGATGCCCGCCTGGAAGGAATTCCTGGGCGATGCCAAGGTGCATCTGCTGTCCGCCTACGTGCTGAGCGTCGGCCAGGCAGCGAAATAAGCAGGCAAGGCGGGGCGATTCCGTCGCCCCGCCTTTCTCCGCGGTAAACCCCCGATCTGTATCAAAATTGCGTTGAGCTCCTCCACTCACAATTCGCGCCCAGCGCAATTTCGACACGGATAACCCAGTATGGAAACCAAAGAAAAAGCCCCTGCTTCTCCGGCCCCGGTAGAGGTTTCGTTCTACGAGAAGCACAAGAAGATTTACATCCGGGAAGTCAAGGGCTGGTGGGATGCCTGGCGCTGGGCGTTCGTCTGGATCACCCAGATCATTTTCTACGGCATGCCCTGGCTGGAATGGAATGACCGGCAGGCCGTGCTCTTCCACCTCGTCGAGCGGAAATTCTATCTGTTCGGTCTGGTGCTCTGGCCGCAGGACGTCTTCTATCTGGCGCTGCTGTTGATCATTTCGGCCTACGCGCTGTTCCTGTTCACCGCGATCGCGGGGCGGCTTTTCTGCGGCTATGCCTGTCCGCAGACGGTCTACACCGAGATATTCATGTGGATCGAGAACCGGATCGAGGGCGACCGTTCGGCGCGCATGAAGCTCGACCAGGGGCCGATGACTGCCCGCAAGCTTCGCCTGAAGGCGCTCAAGCACGCCGCCTGGATCGCCATCTCGTTGTGGACCGGTTTCACGCTGGTCGCTTATTTCACGCCGGTCGATGAGCTGCTGTCGGCGTTGCCGTTCGAACTCTCGGGCTGGGAAACCTTCTGGACCCTCTTTTACGCCGGTTTCTGCTACATGCAGGCGGGTTTCCTGCGCGAGCAGGTCTGCAAGTACATGTGTCCCTACGCCCGCTTCCAGGGCGTCATGTTCGATCCGGATACTCTGGTCATCACCTACGATCCCGAACGGGGCGAGCCGCGTGGCGCCCGCCGCAAGGGAGTGGATGCGAAGGCTGCCGGACTGGGGGATTGCGTCGATTGCGGTTTGTGCGTTGCCGTCTGCCCGACCGGGATCGACATTCGCAAGGGGCAGCAGTACGAGTGCATCGGCTGCGGTGCCTGCATCGACGTCTGCGATCCGGTGATGGACAAGGTCGGGTTGCCGCGGGGTCTGATCCGCTACACGACGGAGAATGCGCTGGCCCATCACATGAGCGCCAGGGATGTCGTTGCGCATATCCTGCGTCCGCGGATCATCCTGTACACCGTGATCCTGCTCGGAATCATCGTGGCGAGCGCCTGGTCGCTGGCGACCCGGGTGCCGCTGAAGGTCGATGTGATACGCGATCGTTCGATCCTGGCCCGGGAGGCCGACGACGGGCGCATCGAGAACATCTACAACCTGAAGGTCATGAACACCACGGAAGATGCCAAGCGATATCAGTTGACGGTATCCGGGATCGAGGGTGTCGAGATCGCTGGCGAACCGACGGTCGACGTCGATGGCGCGGCCAACCAGGAAATCACCGTTGTCGTCCGGGTGCCGCCCGAAGCCGCCAAGCCGGGGGCGAACACCATTTATTTCGATATCAAGGCCGAGGGGAACGAGGCGATCTCGGTCCGCGAAAAGGCCTCTTTCCTGATGCCCTGACATGAATAGAACAATGACTTTGCGAAACGACAGCCAGCCCTGGTACAGGGAACGTTGGCCCTGGCTCCTGATGGCGGGGCCGGCCATCGTCATCGTGGCCGGGATCGTGACCCTCTGGCTGGCCGTGGTCAGCAACGACGGTCTGGTGACCGATGACTATTACAAGCAGGGGCTGGCGGTCAATCAGCGCCTGCAGCGCGATCACAAGGCCGGTGGCCTGGGATTGCACGCGGACATCATGCGGTCCGGCGACAAGGTTCGCCTGCTTCTGGGCGCTGACGGGCAGGTCAATCTGCCGCCGGCCATCACCCTGAAGCTGGCGCATCCGACGCGCTCCGGGCTGGACCAGGCCGTACAGATGGTCGCGGAAGGACAGGGGTTCTACAGCGGGAAACTGACTGGCGAACTTGCTGGGCGTTGGCTCGTTTCACTGGAAGATCCGGCAGGGGAATGGCGGCTCCACGGTGAATGGCTGGCTGATACGGGTGAGCCGCTGCGTCTGGACGCAAAGGCGGCCAATTAAGTTTGTTTTTCGTTACTGGGAGGTGACTTCATGGCTTGGGAACTGTTGTTTACTAGCGATATCGGTCTGATGAGTCTGGTTGTGATCGTCGGCGTGGTCGTAATCGGCGCGGTGATGGGCAAGATGTATTCGAACAAGATGGACGAGGAATCCGGGCAGCGCTGATTCCCGGACATGGACGCTCCGCAAGCCGGGGCGACAGGCCCCCGGGTGTTTTCACACCGGGGGCTTTTTCATTTTCCGTTGCCGTGCGCAGGGCGCTGATCGTCTCGATGATGCTGCATGCGCTGCTGCTTGGCTGGGGATACCGGCCGGGCGAAGGGCGCGACTTGCGTCCGGTCGCCGGCGCGCCTCTGGCAGCGAAGCTCGCGGGGGCGCTGACTGGCGAGTCTCGCCCCGACGCTCAAGGGGCTGCCGGATCGCGCGACGTCGATCGCAGGAAGGCAGAAACACCGCATCCGGGTGGCGGTGGAGCCACCAGGCGTCCGGCGGGCGAGTCGGCGAACTCTGCGGGGAGACTGCCGGAATCCGATAGTGCCGAGTCTCTCGAGCCGCCTGCCCGGGAGGCCTTGAGCGACTATCTGATTGCTTTGGCTGCCGCGGCACGGCAATCGCCGGATCGCCCTGCGGCATTGGCTTTTTCGGAGAGAGGGGGAGTGGTCGGGCTGGCGCTGAGTCTTCGTGCCGGCCGGCCGGAGGTCCGGCTGGCGGCGAGCAGCGGGCAGGAGGGGCTCGATCTGGCGGTGCTGCGCCTGCTGCAATTTGCGCTGCTCAGGGTTCCCGTTCCGGAAGTGCTTGCTGTGCGAGTCCTGGCGCTCGATATTCCGGTGGAGTTGTCACCCGGTGAGTGAAGCTCCGTTCAGAGCGGCGGCAGTTCGCTCTCGTGAAAACCGAAACGCTCGCGCTGGCGGTCGGCCAGGTAGCGTCGAAGGCAGAGTTCGACTGTCCGGAAAGCCAGTTCCGGCCAGGGAATGGCTTCGGGCGCGAAGAGATCGACTTCGAGGCTCTCCTCGCCGGCCGAATAATCCGGTGTAGCCAGTCGGCCCCGGTAGAACAGGTGGACCTGATTGATATGGGGAACGCTGACCATCGCGAACGGCGCGTCGATGATCACTTTCGCGCCGGCTTCCTCGTAAGTCTCACGCCCGGCCCCCTGCGCGGTGCTCTCGCCGTTTTCCATGAAGCCGGCGGGCAGGGTCCAGAAACCGTGCCGCGGCTCGATCGCCCGCCGGCAAAGCAGGATGCGGCCTTCCCATTCGGCGACGCAGCCGACGACCAGGCGCGGGTTTTCGTAATGGATATGGCCGCAGGCGTCGCAGACGTGGCGGGGCAGTGAATCGCCGGGCGGTACGTAAAAGGACACGCTGGAGCCGCAGTGGTTGCAGAATCGGATCACGGTGATGCGCCGTCGAAGGAATTGGGAAAGTCTAGCATTCGCCGCCCGGGGGGCTGAAATGGAGGCAATGTCATTTCTGTGTTTTTGAAACATCGGGCTACAATAGCGCGCACAAACGGGCGTTTTTAGCATCTGCAGCGTCGGCTGCCGGGATTCGGGGAGTTCTGGATGTTTCTGATTATTGGATATGTCATTATCCTGGCGTCATCGCTGGGGACGTATGCGATCCACGGCAGTCTCCTCGCCCTGTGGGTGCCGACCGAGTACGCGGCGATCGTCGGTCTGACTATCGGCGGCTTCATGGCCAGCAACGATATCCGGGTGATCAAGGCGACGGTCGGTGCGGTGCCCGGCATCCTGAAGGGCTCCAAGTTCTCCAGGGCGTATTACATCGACGTGCTGGCCCTGCTCTTCGAGATCCTCGCCAAGGTCCGCAAGGAAGGTCTGATGTCCATCGAAGGCGACATCGAGAACCCGGAAGCCAGCCCCATCTTCAGCAAATATCCGGAAATTGCCGGCGATCATCACGTCATGGAATTCATGACCGACTATCTGCGGATGATGGTCGGCGGCAACCTGAATACCGTCGAAATCGAGAGCCTGATGGATGTCGAACTCGAAGCCCACCACCACGAAGCGGCCGAGCCGGGGCACGTGGTGCAGAAGGTGGCTGACGCAACGCCGGCCTTCGGTATCGTCGTCGCGGTGATGGGGGTCGTCAACGTGATGGGCTCCGTCGGCCAGCCGCCGGCGGTGCTCGGCAAGATGATCGGCGGTGCGCTGGTCGGCACCTTTCTCGGTATCCTGATTTCCTACGGCTTCATTGCGCCGGTCGCTTGCCTGCTCGAGCAGAAGGCGCACGAGGGTTCGACGGTATACAAGTGCATCAAGATGGTGCTGCTTGCCTCGATGTCCGGTTACGCGCCGCAGGTCGCCATCGAATTCGGCCGCAAGACCCTGGATTCCCACACCCGGCCGAGCTTCATCGAACTGGAAGAGGAACTCAAGGCGCGCAAGGGCAAGTGAGCCCGCACGCTGAGCCTCCCGGACCACAGACATGAGCGACGACTCCACACGCCCCATCGTCATCAAGCGCAAGAAGGTCGTCGCCGGCGGCGCCCACGGCGGCGCCTGGAAAATCGCCTACGCGGACTTCGTGACCGCGATGATGGCCTTCTTCCTGCTGATGTGGTTGCTCGGCTCGACCGCCAAGGGCGATCTGCAGGGCATCGCCGACTATTTCCAGAACCCGCTGAAAGTTTCGATGCAGGGGGGCTCGGGTTCCGGCGACGCGACCAGCATCCTGCAGGGCGGCGGCAAGGACCTGACGCGCCAGTCCGGTCAGGTCAAGAAGGGCGACGTCGAGGCGGCCAAGAAGACCACCTTTTCCAAGGAAGCCCAGCTTGAATTCCGCCGCCAGGAGCGGGAGCGCCTGGAGGTCCTGAAGGCCAGCATCGAGAAGATGATCGCCAGCAGTCCCCAGTTGTCGCAGTTCAAGAAGCAGCTGTTGCTCGACATCACCAGCGAAGGGCTCAGGATCCAGATCGTCGACGAACAGAACCGGCCGATGTTCGATCTCAGCAGCGCCGAGCTGAAGCCCTACACGCGGGATATCCTGCGCCAGATCGGCAAGGCGCTGAATGCCGTCGATAATCGCATCAGTCTGGCCGGGCATACCGACGCTGCCCAGTTTTCCGGCGGCGAAAAGGGCTTCTCGAACTGGGAGCTGTCCGCCAACCGGGCGAACGCGTCGCGTCGCGAACTGGTGCTCGGCGGCATGGACGATAGTAAAGTGTTAAGAGTGGTAGGACTTGCACAAACGGTCTTATTCGATAAAAATGACCCTCTTAATTCGGCGAATCGGCGGATCAGTATTGTCGTGCTCAATCGCAAGACAGAAATGGCCATCCTGCAGGAGGAGGGGCCGGAGAGCGAAATCAGCGACGAGGACGGTCTTCCCGCCGGGCTGAATCTGCCGGCGGATGCGCGGGCCAGAGCCGGCTGAAGTCGGCCGGTCGATCAATATATAGAACAGGCAAGGGAGAAACGGTATGTGGCTGCCCATCGGGATCGGCTGGTCGCTGTTGGTTGCAGCGGTACTGCTCGCCATCGAGCCGGCCGCACGCAGTGGCCCCGTCATTTTTGCCCTGGTCCTGATGCCGGTTGGCTGGCTGGTTGCAGCGAGCTTTGCCGGCCGCGCCCGTTCGGCGGGCGGTGCTCAGGCGAAGGCGCCTGCCGCCGAGCGCGAACTGATCGCCCACAGCAGCGACGCAATCATCCAGGTCGCCGGTGAAGTCGGCAACCAGATCGGCGAAATGCGCGGCGAACTGGACCGTGCGCGCAGCATCTTCAGCGAGGCGATCGACAAACTGGTCGCCAGCTTCCACAGCATGAACGAACAGATCCAGCGCCAGCAGGAACTGGGCATCCAGGCGGTTTCGGGCGATGCCAGCGGCGGTGCGGTCGAAAGCTTCCACCAATTCACCAGCAAGACCTCGCACACGCTGCGCCAGTTCGTCGATAGCGTCGTCGAGAACTCCCGGCTGGCGATGTCGCTGGTCGAGATGACCGACCGGATCACCTCCCAGATGGCCGAGGTGCGCGGCATGCTCGGCGAAATCGAAGGCATCGCCAAGCAGACCAACCTGCTCGCGCTGAACGCGGCGATCGAGGCGGCCCGCGCCGGCGAAGCGGGGCGCGGCTTTGCGGTCGTCGCCGACGAAGTGCGCGACCTATCCGGGCGGACCAACCATTTCAGCCAGCAGATCCGGGCTTCGCTGACCAACATGCAGGGAACGATCGAGCGCACCGAGCAGGCCATCAACCAGATGGCAGCCCAGGACATGACCTTCGCGCTGACGTCGAAGAGCGACGTCGAGCAGGCGATGCAGGGAATCGAGGCGATGAACGGCCGGACCAACCAGACGGTGGCCGAACTGAACACCATTTCCGAGCAGGTCGCGGTCGCCGTCAATCAGGCCATCATGTCGCTGCAATTCCAGGACATGATCACGCAACTGCTTGCCCACGTCGCGCTGCGCCTCGACATGCTCGAGGAGGTGGTCGGCGAGGAGCGCCAGATGGCGGCGACGCTGCGCGACGCCGAAGATCCCCGGCAGGCGCTGGCCGCGGTGGCGGCGATCCGTTCCCATGTCGATGGCCTGGTCGCCAGGCTGGGCACGTTGAAGCAAGGCGTGCAAAATAATCCGGTAAGCCAGAGCGGCTTCGTCAGCGGCGAAGTCGAGTTGTTCTGATTCAAAAACGAGGAAAAAATGGCCAAAACCATTCTTGCAGTAGATGACTCCGCCTCCATCCGCCAGATGGTCTCATTCACGCTGAAAAGCGCCGGCTACGACGTGGTCGAGGCGGTCGACGGCATGGATGGCCTGGAAAAGGCGAAGGCCCGGAGCATCAATCTGGTCCTGACCGACCAGAACATGCCGCGCATGGATGGCCTGACCCTGATCAAGAGCCTGCGGGGCATGCCCCAGTACGCGACGACGCCGATCCTGATGCTGACCACCGAGTCGTCCGACACGATGAAGATGCAGGGCCGCGCGGCCGGCGCCACCGGCTGGCTGGTCAAGCCCTTCGATCCGCAGAAACTGATCGAAGTCGTTCGCAAAGTGATCGGCTGACGCGGAGCGGCGGGGCGCCCGCAGCGCGCCCGCATTCGACGTACGGCGGCCCGGGGGCGGCCGCGCAGGGGAGTGGCATGGCTATCGACATGAGTCAGTTTTACCAGGTGTTCTTCGAGGAATCGGCGGAACACCTGGCGGCAATGGAGGCGTTGCTGCTGGATCTGGATGTCGGGGATCCGGATCCCGAGCAGCTCAATGCAATTTTCCGGGCTGCGCATTCGATCAAGGGCAGTGCCGGCACCTTCGGTTTTACCGATCTCGCCGAAACGACGCATATCCTGGAGAACCTGCTCGACCGCATCCGGCGGCAGGAGCTTGCATTGCGGCCGGACATGGTCGACGCCTTCCTCGAGGCGGGCGACCTGTTGCGCGGCATGCTGGCGGCTCACCAGGGAAGCGGCCAGCCAGTCGCTGCGGAAGCGGTCGCCGCGATCTGCGAGCGCCTGCGCCGGCTGTCGACGAGCGAGGCCGAACCCGCGGCGCCAGTCGGACGTCCCGCGGCGGCGCCTGCCGGGCAGGCCGCGGTCACGGCCGCAACCCGCTGCTTCGACATCGAGTTCGTGCCGACCGAGGCGTCGGCCAGCGGCGACGGTATCGTCAATCTGCTCGACGAATTGCGCGGGTTGGGGCAACTGGACATCCTGCAGCAGCCGGACGACGGCCCGCATGCGGTCGGTTTCTGGCAATTGCGGCTGTCCACCGCGCATCCGCAGACGCAGTTCAGCGAGCAGATCGATTTCATCGCCGAGAGCGGTGCCTGGCGCATCGTCGAAAATCGCGCGATCGCGGCCGACGGCTCCGCATCCTACGGCTTCTTCGACGACGTTCCGGGCCTGCCGGACGAGGAGCGGGCCTACGGTTTCTTCGAGCCATTGCCCGCCGTTCCGGCCCAGGACGAAAGCTACGGCTTCTTCGAGCCCCTGCCCGAGGTGCCTGCCGCGGCCTCCACCGGGCCGGCCGACGAATCCTGCGGCTTTCTCGCGTCGGCGCCGGCCGCGAGCGCCGCGGGGGATGGCGAGGCCTACGGTTTCTTCGAACCGCTGCCGGCGGCGGCCGCCGCGCCCGCGCCGGCCGAGGAGGGCGACGGCTACGGCTTCTTCGTGCCGGTCCAGCCGCCTGCCGCCGTGCCCGCACCCGTCGTCGCCCCGGCGCCCGAGCATCCGCGGTCGACGCCGGCCGTGGCCGAAAAACCGGAAGAGGCGCCGAAGCGTCCGGCCAAGCAGCCGGCGGCGGCCGATTCGTCGATCCGGGTCAGCGTCGAGAAGGTCGACCAGCTGATCAACCTGGTCGGCGAACTGGTCATCACCCAGGCGATGCTGCAGCAGGCCGCGATCCAGATGCAGGAGGCCGTGCCGGAACGCCTGGTCAACGGCCTGGCCCAGCTCGAGCGCAATACGCGCGACCTGCAGGAATCGGTGATGTCGATCCGCATGTTGCCGATTTCCTTCGTCTTCTCGCGTTTCCCGCGCGTCGTCCGCGATTTGTCCGGCAAGCTCGGCAAGCAGGTCGAACTGAAGACCTCGGGCGAAACCACCGAACTCGACAAGAGCCTGATCGAACGCATCGCCGATCCGCTGACCCACCTGATCCGCAACAGCCTGGATCACGGCATCGAGTCGCCGGAAAAGCGCGTCGCCGCCGGCAAGAACCCGGTCGGCACGATCACGTTGAAGGCCTACCATCAGGGCGGCAACATCGTCATCGAGGTCGGCGACGACGGGGCCGGGCTGCAGCGCAGCCGCATCCTGGCCAAGGCGCGCGAGCGCGGGCTGCCGGTTTCCGACCAGATGACGGATTCGGAAGTGTTCAACCTGATCTTCGAGGCCGGCTTCTCGACCGCCGAGCAGGTCACCGACGTCTCCGGGCGCGGCGTCGGCATGGACGTCGTGCGCCGCAACATCCAGGCGATGGGCGGACGCGTCGAGATCGATTCGATGCCCGGCATCGGCACCCGGATGACGGTGCGCCTGCCGCTGACGCTGGCCATCCTCGACGGCATGTCGGTCGCCGTCGGCGATCAGGTCTATATCCTGCCGCTGTCCTACGTCATCGAGTCGCTGCAGCCGCAGCCGGGCGACATCAAGACGCTGTCCAACCAGGCGCGGGTCATCCAGGTGCGCGGCGAATACCTGCCGGTCGTCGTGCTCAACGAGTTCTTCAACCTGCCGTCGCGCTGGAGCGACTACACGCAGGGCATCATGGTCGTCATCGACGCCGACGGCATCAAGGCGGCGCTGTTCGTCGACGCGCTGGTCGGCCAGCACCAGGTGGTGATCAAGAGCCTGGAGGCGAACTACCGCCGGGTGCACGGCATTTCCGGCGCAACCATCATGGGCGACGGTCACGTCGCGCTGATCCTGGACGTCTCGGCGATCGCCGGCGCGATCCGGGCGAACATGCACAAGGCCGGCTGACGGCCCGAGGAGGAGTACGACATGGAAACGACCCCGCACGCGGTCAACCCCGGTAGCGACGAGGATTCGGTGGCCAGCGAATACCTGACCTTCACGCTGGGCAGCGAGGAATATGCGATCGATATCCTGAAGGTCCAGGAAATCCGCGGCTACGAGCCGCCGACGCTGATCGCCAACGCGCCGCCCTTCATCAAGGGCGTCATCAACCTGCGCGGCATCATCGTCCCGATCATCGACCTGCGCATCAAGTTCAACCTCGGGCGCATCGAATACACGCCGTTTACCGTCGTCGTGATCCTCAACGTCGCCGGCCGTATCGTCGGTGCCGTGGTCGACAGCGTGTCCGACGTCATTTCGCTGAGCCGCGCGCAGATCCGTCCGGCCCCCGACTTCTCCGGCAGCTTCGACACCAAGTACATCGTCGGTCTGGCCGCGCTGGATTCCCGGATGTTGATCGTCACCGACATCGAACGACTGATGACCAGCGCCGACATGGAACTGGTCGATAGCGCCGCCGCCTGACGCGGCCCATTTGAACAAGGCGAGCACCATGCTGAACAACATGCGTATCGGAACCCGGCTCTTCTGGCAGGCCCTGGGGATGGCCTTCTGGTTCGTCGTCCTCGTCGCCGTCGCGATGTACTACATGCGCGACATCAACCAGGCCACCGAGCAGGTGTATTCGGACAAGCTCGAACCGGGTGCCCTCGTCCAGCGCATCGAGACGCTGATGGCCGAAAACAACCAGCAGATCACCGCCGGGCTGTTGCACGACCCGAGCGGCAAGCAGGCGGCGAACCACGATCACCCGCTGGCCCAGCATACCGACCAGGTGCTGAAGAACCGCGACCGGATCAACGAACTGTGGCAGCGTTTCCGCGCCCATCCGCTGGGCGACGACGAGCGGGCCCTGGCCGATGCCTACGAGCAGGCGCGCGGCGTCTTCGTCAAGGACGGCCTGCTGCCCGCCGCCGAGGCGCTGAATGCCGGCGATTACCAGAAGGCCGCCGCGATCTACCGGGATGTGATTCGCCCGTCCTACGCCAAGGCGCGCGAGGCCGCCGACGCGCTGCGCGATTACTATGCCGCGTCGGGCCGGGACCTGTACCTGCAGTCGCAGGCGACCTACGAACGGACCGTGCAGCTGATGATCGGCCTCGCCGCGCTGGTCACCGTGCTGATCGCCGCTTTCGCCTGGATGTTCGCGCGCAGCATCACTCGGCCGCTGGCCGGCGCGGTCGGGCTGGCCGAGGCGGTCGCCCGCGGTGAACTCGACAACCGGATCGAAATCGACGGCAGCGACCAGGTCGCCGAACTGCTGCGCGCCCTGGAGAAGATGCAGGGCGAACTGAGGTCCCGCATCGAGGCCGACCGCCGCGCCGCCAACGAGACGCTGCGCATCAAGGTCGCCCTCGACGTGACGTCGAACAACGTGATGGTGGCCGATCCGGACGGCAAGATCATCTACTGCAACGCCGCGGTGCTCGAGATGATGCGCAATGCCGAGAGCGACCTGCGCCAGCAGCTGCCCGAATTCCGGGCCGACGCGATCCTCGGTTCCAATTTCGACATCTACCACCGCCAGCCGGCGCACCAGCGCAACCTGCTGGCCGGCCTGAAAGGCACCTACCGGACCGAAATGCAGGTCGGCAGCCGGCATTTCTCGCTGGTCGCCTGTCCCATCGTCAATGCCGAAGGCGAGCGCCTGGGCACGGTCGTCGAATGGCGCGACCGGACCGCCGAGGTCCATATCGAGCAGGAAGTTGCGACCATCATCGGCGCCGCGGTCGCCGGCGACTTCAGCAAGCGCCTGGACGCCGCGAAGATGAGCGGCTTCTTCCGGCTGATTTCCGAAGGCATCAACCAGTTGCTCGAGGCCAATACCCGGGCGCTCGACGACGTCGGCGCGATGCTGGCCCGGATGTCGCGCGGCGACCTGCGCGAGCGGATCGACGCCGACTACCAGGGCATGCTCGGCAAGCTCAAGGACGACGCCAACATCACCGTCGACAACCTGCAGCAGATCGTCACGTCGATCAAGTCGGCGACGGACGCGATCAACACGGCGGCGAAGGAGATTGCGTCGGGGAACCAGGACCTGTCGAGCCGGACGGAAGAGCAGGCGAGCAGTCTGGAAGAGACGGCGTCGAGCATGGAGCAGCTGACGAGCACGGTGAAGCAGAACGCGGACAACGCGCGGCAGGCGAACGAACTGGCGGGGAGTGCACAGCAGGTGGCGATCCGCGGCGGGGAGGTGGTCGGTCAGGTGGTGGACACGATGAGCGCGATCCACCATTCGAGCGCGAAGATTGCGGACATCATCGGGGTGATCGACGGGATTGCGTTCCAGACGAACATCCTGGCGCTGAATGCGGCGGTGGAAGCGGCGCGGGCCGGGGAGCAGGGTCGGGGCTTTGCGGTGGTGGCGACGGAAGTGCGGAACCTGGCGCAGCGGAGCGCGGCGGCGGCGAAGGAGATCAAGGGACTGATCTCGGACTCGGTGGAGAAGGTGGAAGTCGGGAACCGGCTGGTGGACCAGGCGGGGCGGACGATGGAGGAAGTGGTCGCGGCGATCAAGCGGGTGGCGAAGATCATGGGCGACATATCGGATGCGAGCCGGGAGCAGAGTTCGGGGATCGAGCAGGTGAGCCTGGCGGTGAGCCAGATGGACGAAGTGACGCAGCAGAACGCGGCGCTGGTCGAGCAGGCGGCGGCCGCTGCCGAAAGCCTCGAGGAACAGGCGCAGAACCTGGCGCAGGCCGTGTCGGTGTTCGCGCTGGCGCGGGAAGTGCAGCCGGTGCGCCGCGCCGAGCCGGTCGCACGCCCGGCGCCCGCCGCCCGTCCGGCCCCGCGGGCGTTGCCGCACCGCGAGTCGGTCCGCCTGAAGCCGTCGGCGGTCAGGTCGGCTGCGCCGGCAGCCAGCGACGATGACGAATGGGCCGAGTTCTGACCAGAGAATGCAAGGTGCAGCCGCAGGCGGCGCCAGAAATTGACGAGGAGAAGCAATGAGAACCAATCTGCCGGTAAGCGACAAGGAAATCGTATTGGCGCCCCACACGCTGATCGTTTCGAAGACCGACCTGAAGGGGCGCATCACGTACGTGAACCGCGATTTCCTCGAAATCAGCGGGTTCACCGAGGCCGAACTGATCGGCGAGCCGCACAACATCGTCCGCCATCCGGACATGCCGGTCGAAGCCTTCGCCGACATGTGGAAGACGCTGCAGCAGAACCGGCCGTGGACCGGCTACGTCAAGAACCGCTGCAAGAACGGCGACTACTACTGGGTCGAGGCCAACGCGACGCCGATCTGGGAAAACGGCCAGGTGACCGGCTACATGTCGGTTCGCCGCAAGGCCGATCCGGCGACCCTCCAGCAGGTCGACGGCATTTACCGCCAGTTCCGCGAAAAGCGCCAGGGCAACCTGAAGATCGTCCGCGGCGCCGTCGTCGCCGGCGGTGAAGGCATGGGCGCCAGCCTGCGCGACCTGTCGGCGTCGGCCAAGCTGAACCTGGCCGGGCTGCTGATGGTCGTCGCGCTGCTCGTCCTCGGCTTCGCCGGGGAATATCTCGGCATCGCTGCGCCGGTGATCGGCGTCGGCGCTGCGGCGATCGGCTTCCTGATCCTGCGCGCGGTCGCCGGCAGCCTGCTGCGGCCGCTCGAGACGGTGACCGACACCTTCCGGCGCATCGCGGCCGGCGAGTACTACAACAAGTTCGATTTCAACCGCGACGACGAGGTCGGCAAGGTGCTGCAGGCCATGCAGTCGATGCAGATCAAGCTCGGCTGCGATGTCGCCGAGGCCAACCGGGTCGGCGAGGAAAACCTGCGCATCAAGATCGGCCTCGACAATGTCGCGACCAACGTGATGATCGCCGACGACGGCCTGAACATCATCTACATGAACCGGGCCATCCACGAGATGTTCGCCCATGCCGAGGCCGACATCCGCAAGGACCTGCCGCAGTTTTCCGTGGCCGGCCTGATGGGCGCCAACATCGACATCTTCCACAAGAACCCGGCGCACCAGCGCGGCATGCTGGACAAGCTGTCCAGCACCTACCGCGCGACGATCCGGGTCGGCGGCCGGACCTTCGCGCTGGCGGTGACGCCGGTGGTCAACGAGCGCGGGCTGCGCCTGGGCTATGCCGTCGAGTGGCTGGACCGGACCGCCGAGGTCGCGGTCGAGGAGGAAGTTGCCGACATCGTCGCCGGCGCGGCGCGCGGCGATTTCACGCGGCGCGTGTCGCCGGACGGCAAGACCGGCTTCTTCCTGCGCCTGGCCGGCGACCTGAACCGCCTGCTCGAGACCAGCCAGAAGGGCCTCGAGGATGTTGCCCACGTGCTTTCGGCGATGGCCGAGGGCGACCTGACCCAGAGCATCGAGGACGACTACGAGGGCACCTTCGGCCAGCTGAAGGACGACGCCAACCTGACGGTCAACCGCCTGACCGAGATCGTCGAGCAGATCAAGTCGGCGACGGACGCGATCAACACGGCGGCGAAGGAGATTGCGTCGGGGAACCAGGACCTGTCGAGCCGGACGGAAGAGCAGGCGAGCAGTCTGGAAGAGACGGCGTCGAGCATGGAGCAGCTGACGAGCACGGTGAAGCAGAACGCGGACAACGCGCGGCAGGCGAACGAACTGGCGGGGAGTGCACAGCAGGTGGCGATCCGCGGCGGGGAGGTGGTCGGTCAGGTGGTGGACACGATGAGCGCGATCCACCATTCGAGCGCGAAGATTGCGGACATCATCGGGGTGATCGACGGGATTGCGTTCCAGACGAACATCCTGGCGCTGAATGCGGCGGTGGAAGCGGCGCGGGCCGGGGAGCAGGGTCGGGGCTTTGCGGTGGTGGCGACGGAAGTGCGGAACCTGGCGCAGCGGAGCGCGGCGGCGGCGAAGGAGATCAAGGGACTGATCTCGGACTCGGTGGAGAAGGTGGAAGTCGGGAACCGGCTGGTGGACCAGGCGGGGCGGACGATGGAGGAAGTGGTCGCGGCGATCAAGCGGGTGGCGAAGATCATGGGCGACATATCGGATGCGAGCCGGGAGCAGAGTTCGGGGATCGAGCAGGTGAGCCTGGCGGTGAGCCAGATGGACGAAGTGACGCAGCAGAACGCGGCGCTGGTCGAGCAGGCGGCGGCCGCTGCCGAAAGCCTCGAGGAACAGGCCGACAGCCTGGCCCACGCGGTCGCGGTGTTCCGCGTCGACGAATCGGCGGGCGGCTTCCAGGCCGCTCCGCGTCCGGCGAGCGCCCCGGTCAGGGAGCGGGCGCCGGTCCCGCAGCGCAATTCCCGCGCTGGCGCCGGCAAGGTGCCGGCATTGCCGGCCAGCCTGGACGACGAGTGGGAAGAGTTCTGACATGACCGAGGCGCGCAAGCCCCTTCTGCCGCCCCGGCCGGCTTCGCCGCTGGCCGGCGGCCTGCTGGCGCGGCCGTCCGGCGACCGCGAGTTCTCGTTCTCGAGCCAGGATTTCGAACGGGTCCGCAAGCTGATCTACCAGCATGCCGGCATCTCGCTGTCGCCGGTCAAGCAGGACATGGTCTATTCCCGGCTGGCCCGCCGGCTGCGGGCGACCGGCAAGAATTCCTTCGCCGAATACCTGGACGCGCTCGAGCGCAACGGCGGCGACGAATGGGAGCGCTTCGTCAATTCGCTGACCACGAACCTGACCTCCTTCTTCCGCGAACCGCACCACTTTCCGCTCTTCGCCGAGCACCTGAAGAAGCTCGGCACGCAGCGCCCGGTCCGCGTCTGGTGCTCGGCCGCGTCGACCGGCGAGGAGCCGTATTCGATCGCGATGACCGTGCTCGAGACCTTCGCCAATCCGGCGCACGTGACGATCGTCGCGTCCGATCTGGACACCAATGTGCTGTCGACCGCGGAAAAGGGCGTCTACCCGATCGAGCGCGTCGAGAAGCTGTCGCCGGAGCGCCTGCGCCGCTTCTTCCTGCGCGGCACCGGCAGCCAGGAAGGCTACGTGTCGGTCCGCCCGGAACTGCGCCGGATGATCGAGTTCCGGCAGATCAACCTGCTCGACGCCTCCTACCCGGTACGCGGCCCGCTCGACGTGATCTTCTGCCGCAACGTGATGATCTATTTCGACAAGCCGACCCAGTACAAGATCCTGTCCCGGTTTGCGCCGATGATGCAGCCGGATGGCCTGATGTTCGCCGGCCATTCGGAAAGCTTCCTGCACGCGGCGGACCTGTTCAAATCGCTGGGCAAAACGGTCTACGCGCTGTCCGGGAAACGCTGACAAGGGAACACGTGCACACCTACGACGAAAACCTGGCGACCAACCGCTACTACGACCGGCATTTCGGTGCCGAGGCCGCCAAGATCCTGCCCGGCGAATATTTCGTCAGCAGTCAGGGGATGCTGCTCGTCACCGTGCTCGGTTCCTGCGTTGCCGCCTGCATCCGCGATAGCGACAGCGGCATCGGCGGCATGAACCACTTCATGCTGCCCGACGACGGCGGGCGGGACACCGTCGGCACGTCGGCCCGCTACGGCACCTACGCGATGGAAGTGCTGATCAACCACCTGCTGAAAATGGGGGCCCGGCGCAACCGGCTGGAAGCCAAGGTGTTCGGCGGCGGCGCGGTGCTGGCCAGCCTGTCGAGCAGCAATGTCGGGGCGCGCAACGCGGAGTTCGTGCTCGATTACCTGAAAACCGAGAAAATCCCGGTCGTCGCCAAGGACCTCCTGGATTCGTACCCGCGCAAGGTTTACTATTTTCCGGCGAGCGGTCGGGTGCTGGTCAAGAAGCTGCACCGCGTCCATAACGAAACCCTGTTCAGCCGCGAACGCGACTACAAGGCCCGGCTGGCCCAAGAGCCGATGGCCGGCGACGTCGAACTGTTCATCTGACGCGGTGGACCATCGTGGATCGCCGATTTTCGCCCTTGCCCTGATTAGATACCCATGAAAATACGTGTCCTGGTGGTCGATGACTCTGCGCTGATGCGCGGCATCCTGACCCAGATGATCAACCTGGCGCCCGACATGGAAGTCGTCGGCTCGGCTCCCGACGCCCCGACGGCGCGGGAAATGATCAAGGCGCTGAATCCGGACGTGCTGACCCTCGACGTCCAGATGCCGCAGATGGACGGGATCGAATTTCTCGACCGCCTGATGCGCCTGCGCCCGATGCCGGTCGTCATGGTCTCGTCCTTCACCGAGGCCGGTTCGGAAACGACGCTGCGCGCGCTCGAACTGGGGGCGGTCGATTTCATAGGCAAGCCGCGTTCCGACGGCGGCCGGAGCATGGAAGCTTATGCAGAAGAACTGGTTGAAAAGATACGTGCGGCGCGTTCAGCCCGGCTGCGCCGCTACAGCAAGATGAGCGCGCGGCCGACTCCGCCGGCCGAAGCGGCGGCCGCGCCGCGCCCGGCCGGCTCGGCGAACGGCAGGATCATCTTCGTCGGCGCCTCGACCGGCGGCACCGAGGCGATCAAGGAGTTCCTGCTCGGCATCCCGGAAAACTGCCCGCCCATCCTGATCGTCCAGCACATGCCGGAGACCTTCACCGCGTCCTTCGCACGCCGGCTGGACGGCCTGTGCGCGCCGCGCGTCATCGAGGCGCAGGGCAACGAGAAGGTCGAGCCGGGAACGGTGTATATCGCGCCCGGCCATTCCCACCTGCTGATCAAGCGCGGGCCGGCCGGCTACCTGACCGAACTGTCGGGTGGCGACCCGGTCAACCGCCACCGGCCCTCTGTCGACGTGCTGTTCGATTCGGCGGCCAGCCTGGTCGGCCGCCAGGCGCTGGGGGTGATCCTGACCGGCATGGGCAAGGACGGCGCCCAGGGCTTGCTGCGCATGCGCCAGGCGGGGGCCCGCACCTTCGGCCAGGACGAGGCGAGCTGCGTGGTCTACGGCATGCCGCGCGAGGCCTTCCTGGTCGGCGCCGTCGAAGAACAGTGCAGTCTCGACGAAATCAGCCGGCGGGTGCTGAATGCGCTCGGCCGCTGACCGGCGGCTGCTACACTTGTCGGTAATGGACAAAGTATTAAACTAGACAAAATTTCTCATATCGGGATAGAAAAGATGCAGGCAAGCGTGCAAAAGGATGCGGGCAAGGCGACGATCAAGCTCGCCGGCCGTTTCGACTTCAATACCCACCGCGAATTCCGGGCCGCCTACGAGCCGCTGATCGCCGATTCCACGTTGCGTTCGGTCGTCGTCGACTTCGCCGGAGTCGATTACCTCGACAGTTCGGCGCTGGGCATGCTGCTGATGCTGCGCGACAAGATGGGCGGCGCCAGCAAGGAAGTCGCGCTGACCGGCGTCCGGGGCAACGTCAAGCAGGTGCTGGACATCGCCAATTTCGGCAAGCTGTTCCAGATTGCCTGAGGCGGGATCGCGATGAGCCGCCGGGCCGGGGTAAGCTACCGCCGGCGCCGGCGAGATGAACCGGGCTGCGGGCGACCTTCCGTCGTGCCGGAGCCTGGCCCGGGCGGACGGTCCGCGGGGCCGCATGCGGGGTGGAGAACATGTCTGAACTACTGAAAAATATCGACGCGCGCACCAAGCTCGCCGGGACGAACAAGCTGGAAATCCTGCTGTTCTTCCTCGGCGTCGACCAGCGCACCGGGCGGCGCGAAACCTACGGCATCAACGTGTTCAAGGTGCGCGAGGTGATGCGCACGCCGGCCATCACCGCGGCGCCCGACATGCCGGCTTCGGTCGAGGGCATGGTCAGCCTGCGCGGCGTGCTGGTTCCGGTCATCGATCTCGCGAAGTATTCCGGCATTCACGCCGACACGCCGCGCGAGATCATGATCGTCACCGAGTACAACGGCCACACCCAGGGCTTCCTGGTCGAGGGCGTCGATACCATCCTGCGCCTCGACTGGAGCAAGATGCGCGTGCCGCCCGAGATGCTGACGGCCCAGACCGGCGGCCTGGTCACCGCGGTCACCGAACTCGAGGACGGCCGGCTGGTGATGATGATGGACGTCGAGAAGGTGCTGTCCGAAACGACCAACATCGACAACGAGATCATGTACCGCGGCGTCATCGCGGTCGACCGCCCCGATTGCACCGTTTTCTACTGCGACGATTCCAGCGTCGCGCGCAAGCAGATCGAGCGCACGCTGGTCGCCATGGGCGTCAAGGGCGTTTCCGCGGTCAACGGCCGCCAGATGTGGGAAGAACTCGAAAAGGTCGCCACGTATGCGCAGTCGGTCGGCAAGCCGGTGTCGTCGCTGGTCAGCCTGGTGCTGACCGACATCGAAATGCCGGAAATGGACGGCTACATCCTGACCAAGCGGATCAAGTCCGACCCGCGCTTCAACGGCGTGTCGGTGATCATGCACTCCTCGCTGTCCGGCATGTCGAACCAGAAGCTCGGCCAGTCGGTCGGCGTCGACGAATACGTGCCGAAGTTCGAACCGCAGCGCCTGTCGGAAACCCTGGCCCGCCGTCTCGGGGTCGAGGTCGGCCTGCCGGTCGGCAACGCCTGAACGAGGGGGAGGGAAGCTCATGAACCTGGTTGAAAGCAAGAACCTGCTCGACAGCGTCGACGCCCGGACCCGGCTGGCCGGCTCCAACAAGATGGAGATCCTGCTGTTCTCGCTGGGCACGCGGGAAATTTTCGGCATCAACGTGTTCAAGGTGCGCGAGGTCGGCCGTACGCCGCGCATCACCAAGACGCCCAACATGCCGCGCGGCGTCGAGGGTCTGATTTCCCTGCGCGGCAACGTGATCCCGGTGCTGTCGCTGGCCCCGTTCATGCAGCTCGAGGGGGTGCCCGCCGGCCTCGGCAAGACGATGATGGTCGCCGAATACTCGAAGCGCACGCTCGGTTTCCTCGTCCATGAAGTCGACCGCATCATCCGCGTCGACTGGGAACGGGTGAAGGCGCCGGAAAGCGTGCTGTCGGCCAACCAGGGCCTGATCACCGCGGTCATCGAGCTCGAGAACGGCGGCCTGGTTTCCATCCTCGACGTCGAACAGATCCTGGCCAACGCCTTCGGCGAGGCGATGATCGTCGATATCACGCCGGCCCGGGTCGATCCCGACACCAGCGTGTTCTTCGTCGACGATTCGATCGTCGCCCGGCGCAAGATCGCCGAAGTGCTGGACAAGCTCGGCGTGCGCCACAAGCACGCGACCAACGGCCTCGAGGCGTGGACCCGCTTGCAGGGCATCGCCGCGCACGCGACGCAGATGGGCAGCAACATCCGCGACGACATCCGCCTGATCCTGGTCGATGCCGAGATGCCGGAAATGGACGGTTACGTGCTGACCAAGAACATCAAGTCCGACCCGCGCTTCGAAGGCGTGCCGGTCGTCATGCATTCCTCGCTGTCATCCGAAGCCAATCGCGCGATGGGCAAGGCGGTCGGCGTGGATGCCTATGTAGCAAAATTCGATGCCGAGGCGCTGGCCGACACGCTGCGCCCACTGATTGAACGATAACCAGAGTTTCCGGAGTTTTTGATGCCTGCTGATCCCAAAATGAAGTTCCTGGTGGTGGATGACTTTTCCACCATGCGCCGCATCGTGCGCAACCTGCTGAAGGAACTCGGCTTCACCAATGTGGACGAGGCGGAGGACGGCGCGATCGCGCTGCAGAAACTGCAGGGAGGCGGCTTCGAGTTCGTCGTCACCGACTGGAACATGCCCAACATGGACGGCCTGACGCTGTTGCAGACTATCCGCGCGACGCCCAGCCTGAAGCACCTGCCGGTGCTGATGATCACGGCCGAAGCCAAGAAGGAAAACATCATCGCCGCGGCCCAGGCCGGTGCCAGCGGTTATATCGTCAAGCCCTTCACCGCCGGGACCCTGTCGGAGAAGCTGACCAAGATCTTCGAAAAAATGGGCCTCTAGGCTTGAGGTGGACCGCATGAGCTCAAACAACGATTCGGCCGACCTCGAGGCCCTGTTCGATTCGATCGCAGCCACTTTCGAGCCGGCTCCCGCTGCCGCGCCGGCCCCGGTCGCCGCGCCGGCTGCCGCCATCGCCGCGACCAGCGACTCCGACGACCTGCAGGCGCTGTTCGACAGCGTCGCCGCCGAAACCGAGGCGAAGGCCGCGGTGACCGTGGAAGCTGTCGCGACCGGCGAGACCTGGCCGCAGCAGGAAGCCGTCTTCAACCGCATCGGCCACATGGCCCGGACCCTGCACGACACGCTGGGCCAACTCGGCTACGACAAGCTGATCGCCAACACGGTGTCGGCGATTCCCGACGCCAAGGACCGCCTGGCCTATGTCGCCAACCTGACCGAACAGGCTGCCTGCCGGGTGCTGAACGCCACCGACATCGCCGGCCCCCTGGTCGACGAGCTGGAAAACGGGGCGCAGGGCCTGGCCCAGCGCTGGGACCGTGCCTTCGCCAGCCAGCTGACGACCGCCGATTTCCGCCAGCTGGCGATCGACACCCGTGGCTTCCTGAAGGAGCAGCTGCCGCAGAAAACCGCGGCGACGCACGCCCAGCTGACCGAAATCATGATGGCCCAGGATTTCCAGGACCTGACCGGCCAGGTGATCAAGAAGATCGTCGCGCTCGCCCAGGAACTCGAAACGGGGCTGATGGCCGCGCTGCTCGAACTGGCGCCCGAAGCCAAGAAGACCGGCGAGGTGGCCAGCCTGATGAACGGACCGGTGATCAATGCCGAAGGACGGACCGATGTTGTCGTTAACCAGGAGCAGGTCGACGACCTGCTCGACAGCCTCGGTTTCTAAGGAGGACCACGAATGAGCGACTTTGCCGGCATGGAAGATCTGCTGCAGGATTTCCTACAGGAGGCCCACGACCTGTTGTCCGACGTCGACAACAAGCTGGTCGATCTCGAGAAGAGCCCGGAGGATCGCGGCCTGCTCAACGACATTTTCCGGGGATTCCACACGGTCAAGGGCGGGGCGGGCTTCCTGAACGCCACCGAACTGGTGACCCTGTGCCACCTGACCGAGAATCTGTTCGACCGCCTGCGCAACGGCGAGCTCGAGCTGACTCCCGAGCTGATGGACGTCATCATGGCGGCGACCAAGGGTGTCCGCGACATGTTCGGCGAACTGGCCCAGATGGTCCAGCCGCAACCGGCCGACCCGCACGTTCTCGCCGCGCTCCAGGGCGCGCTCAGCGGCGAACACGTTGAAGCTGCCGCTCCGGTTGCCGCGGCGCCGCAGGTGGCCGCCGAGCCGCTCGCCACCGCCGCTCCGATCGTGGAAGGCGAACCGGACTGGTCCACCCTGCACGCTGCGGTCAGCGGCCAGTCGGCGACGCCGGCAGCGGCCGGCCCGGCGGTCGAGGTGATCACCAAGGCCGAAGCCGAGGCCGCCCCGGTCGCCACCGCGGCAACGGCAGCGCCGACCCCCTTCGGCCGGCGCGCGACCGACCGCCCGGGCGGCCAGCCCACGGCGGCCCGGCGCGCCGAGGAGCGCAGCCGCGAGAACACGATACGCGTCGATACCGCGCGTCTCGACCAGGTGCTGAACCTGTCCGGCGAAATCGGCCTGACCAAGAACCGGCTGACCAGCCTGCGCGCCGACATCCTGGCCGGCAAGAACGATTCCGAGACGCTGCACGCGCTCGACCAGGCGGTCAGCCAGCTCGACCTGCTGGTTTCCGACCTGCAGAACTCGGTGATGAAGACCCGGATGCAGCCGATCGGGCGCCTGTTCCAGAAGTATCCGCGGATCGCCCGCGACCTCGCCCGCCAGTTGGGCAAGGACGTCGAACTGGTGCTGGCCGGCGAGGAAACCGAAGTCGACAAGACGATGATCGAGGATCTGGCCGACCCGCTGATCCACCTGATCCGCAACGCCGTCGACCACGGCGTCGAAATGCCGACCGAGCGCCAGGCGGCGGGCAAGCCGGTGAAGAGTCTGGTCCGCCTCGAGGCCCGCCAGGAAGGCGATCACATCATGCTGATCATCGCCGACGACGGCCGCGGCATGAGCGCCGAGCGCATCCGCGCCAAGGCTGTGGACAAGGGCCTGATTTCGGAGGAAGAGGCCAACACGCTGGACGAGCGCCAGAGCCTGAACCTGATCTTCCTGCCCGGCTTTTCGACCAAGACGCAGATTTCCGACGTGTCCGGGCGCGGTGTCGGCATGGATGTCGTCAAGACCAACATCCAGAAGCTAAACGGTTCGATCGAAATCCGCTCCGAGCCGGGCAAGGGCTCGGTGTTCCTGATCTCGCTGCCGCTGACCCTGGCCATCCTGCCGGTACTGCTGGTCCTGCTCGGCGACCAGCCGTTCGCGCTGCCGCTGTCGCTGGTCCGCGAAATCCTGCCGATCGAGCAGGACCGCATCCAGGAAGTCGGCGGCAAGGAAACCCTGGTCGTCCGCGGCGAGGTGCTGCCGGTGATCTCGCTGGCCCGCCTGCTCGGCTGGCCGCTCGAGCGCTACCCGGAATACGGTGTGTTGATGCAGACTGCCGAGCGCAGCTTCATCCTCGGCGTCGACAGCTTCGCCGGGCGCGACGACGCGGTCATCAAGTCGCTCGAGGACTTTCGTCCGAAGGGCGTGGCCGGCGTCACGACACTGTCCAACGGCCAGATCGTGCTGATCCTCGACATGAAGGAGCTGCTCGCCGATCTCGGCCAGCATTCCGACCTGGGTTCGCTGCGCGCACTCGACTTCGCCTGAGGCGATGGGATCTTCCCAAGAAAAAGGGGGCCGTAAGGCCCCCTTCGTTTTTTCCGGGCGGGTTTCTAGACGCTGAACTGCAGCGTCGCCTCGCGCAGCCGGCCGGCCAGTGCCGCCATTTCGCGCGCTGCCTGCGACGACGCCGACGCCGCGGCGGCGCCGCGTTCGATCTGCTGGGCGACGCACTCGGTGTTCTGGGCGATCTGTTCCGCGGCGATGCGCTGCTCGCCGAGCACCTCGACGATTTCGTGGGCGGCGCCCAGCGAGCGGTCGCAGCTTTCCTGGATCGTGGCGATCGCCCGGTCGGCCGTCGAGGCAAGCTGGGTACCGCGCTGCGCCCGGGTCGCCGTCGCCGTGACCGCCGTCAGGCTGACCTGGGCCGCCTGCTCCAGCTGGCCGACCAGGTCCTCGATCTTGCGCGTCGTGTCGGCTGTGTGACTGGCCAGCTTGCGGACCTCGTCGGCGACCACGGCGAAGCCGCGTCCGGCCTCGCCGGCCCGTGCTGCCTCGATCGCCGCGTTCAGCGACAGCAGGTTGGTCTGGTCCGAAATTTCCTTGATCTCCTGCGCGAAGCGGCCGATCTCCTCGGTGTGACGGGCCAGCGTCTGCATCGCCGCGCTCGATTCCCCGGCCTGTTGCGCGATGCCGTCCATTTCGCCGATCGCTTCGCGGATGATGCGGCCGCTCTGCTCGGCACGGTCGCGGGTCAGCCGGCTGGCGTCGGCGGCCGAACCGGCTTTTTCGGCCATCATCGTGATCGCCACCGTCAGTTCCTGGATGCCGGCGGTGATCTGCGCCGCCGAATCGCTCTGCGTCGACGCGGCGCTGGCCACCCGTTCGGCCGAGTCGCA
Organism: Dechloromonas sp.; assembly: GCA_028687035.1. Classification (GTDB taxonomy): domain Bacteria; phylum Pseudomonadota; class Gammaproteobacteria; order Burkholderiales; family Rhodocyclaceae; genus Azonexus. The sequence goes on from JAQUAX010000005.1 coordinate 27,465, forward strand.
CAGGATCGCCGCATCGCCGGAGGTCCGCTCGGCACCGTCCTTGACCTCGGCGATCAACGCCCGCAGACGGTCGCGCATCGCCTCGACGGCGCCGACCAGGGAATCCGCCGCGGCACGGCCTTCGCCCGCCGCATGGGTCAGGTCGCCGTCGGCGACCCGGCGGGTGGCGGCAACCACCGGCTCGAGTTCGCCGCCCAGGCGCTGCAGGATGCGCCGGCCGAGCACGGTGGCCAGCAGCAGTGCCAGCGTCGCGCCGGCCAGGCCGACGCCGAGGATCAGCAGCGCGTTGCGCTCGAAGCGCCGGTCGGCGACGACCCGTGCCTCTTCCGCGGCCTGCCGGGAAGTCTGCGCAATCTCGTCGAACAGTGCGTGCAGCGCGGCGTTCAGCGGGGCTTCGGCGCCGCGCAGCCCGGCGTCGACCATCACCGCGTAGCGGGGCATCCCGGGCTCGTTTTCGGCCAGCAGGTCGTCGTAGAGCTGGTTCAGTTCGCCGGCCAGGCGCCGGATGTCGGCGAGCGCCGCCGGCCGGGCCGCGCCGGCCTGCTCGACGTCGTCGATGGCGCGCCGGAAGGCGGCGCGCTGCTCGGTGAATTCCTGGCGGGCCTTGGCGAATTCGTCCGGCATGTAGTTGCGGATGATCATGTTCTGCAGGCCGCGCAACTGGCCCTGGAAGGCATTCTGCGCCTTGCTGACGCCGGCCAGCGCCGAGGCGCTGCGCTCGACGCCCTGCGCGACCTGGCGGACGTCGCTGCGGAAGTCGTGCAGTGCGAACAGCGCGGTCAACAGCAGGATCAGGCCGAAAACCGAGCCGGCGGCGACCATCAGCAGCAGGCGGGAACGAATGGACAGCGTGTGGGGGAGTTTCATCGATGATTCAGAAAAGACGTTGCAACAGGGGAGAGGCCGCCATGCCGGCCGCCAGTGCCAGCGCGGCGAGGACGCTGCGGCGCAGCCAGGCCGCCTGTTCCTCGGCGAACTGTTCCATGCCTTCGAAAAGCTCGGGGAAGGCGGCGATGTCTTTGGGGCTTTGCTTGGCCAAGGGAGTCTCCGGAAGTTCGCGGGAAAGGGCGCGTCGCGGCGCGGCCGGCTGCACTATCGCCGGCCAATGTTGCATCCGCGTTAACCGCGTCAGCCGGGGGCGAGGTTGCGCCAGGGAAGGATGCGTTCGGCGTCGAGGCGGGCCTGCTCGCGGTTGATCGTGCTCTGCTGGCGGCCGAAAGCGTCGCGTTCGTCGCGCGGTCGGCGCGCATCGGCGATGCTGCGCTCGCAGCGCCAGCGTGGGCCGTGGCGGGTCTGGAAAAGGCGCATCCGTTCGCGCGGGTGGTGCACCCGGCAGCAATAGCAGAACAGCATTTCGGGCATCGCGGTCTCCGCTCTATCGTCGTGGGCGATGGCGCCAGCATGGCGGGCCGATGTTACCGGCGCGTGACCGGCCGGGCGCTGTAACGCCGCTGAAACGGCCGCTGCCTAAACTGGCCACCCCGTTTCCCCGAGATTGCCGCGATGACCGAAATGCCCCTGGACGAAGCCGAATGCCTGCGTGGGATCATGGCCCGGGGGGAGCTGCAGCCGGTTTTCCAGCCGATCGTCGATTACCGGGCGCGGGCGCTGCTCGGCTACGAGGCGCTGATCCGCGGCCCGGAGGGCAGCGCGCTGTACCGGCCGGACGACCTGTTCGCCGCGGCCAAGCGTTGCGGCCTGGCGCTGGAACTGGAACACGCCTGCCGTGAGGCAAGCCTGCGCGCCTTCGCCGAGTCGCATCTGCCGGGGCGCCTGTTCATCAACGTGACGCCCGGCTGCCTGTGCGACATCCGGATGCTCAACGGCCATACCCGCGAACTGCTCGGCGAACTGGGACTGGCCCCGAACCGGCTGGTCATCGAGCTGACCGAGAACCAGCAGATCACCGACCTGCCCGGCATCCTGGACGTGCTGCGTCATTACCGCGGGCGCGGTTTCCAGATCGCGATCGACGACCTCGGCGAGGGCTTCGCCAACTTGCGCATGTGGTCGGAACTGCGGCCCGAGTTCGTCAAGATCGACAAGCATTTCGTGCAGGGGATCGCCGACGACCGGATCAAGTACCACTTCGTGCGCGCGATGCAGGATCTCGCCGAGATCTGCAATGCGTCGCTGGTCGCCGAAGGCATCGAGACCGCCGAGGATTTCGCCTGCGTGCGCGACATGGGCATCGCCTGCGGCCAGGGCTTCTTCATTGCGCGGCCGCTGGCCAGCCCGGCTCGCCACCTGCCGGCCGCGGTGGTCGACGCGCTCGGCCAGTCGCGCGTCGCCGTCGGGCCGGGTGGCGGGGCCGCCGGCAAGCTGCCGACGGCGCGCACGCTGCTGCGTCCGGTCGTGCCGATCGAACTGGGTTCGTCCAATGAACTGGCGATCGCCCGCTTCGAGGCCGACCCGACGCTCGACGTGCTGCCCGTCGTCAATGGCAGCCACCCGGTCGGCCTGATCAACCGGCACAGCCTGATCGACCGCTTCGCCCGCCCGTTCCGCAAGGAACTCTACGGGCGCAAGAGCTGCGAGCTGTTCATGGACCAGGCGCCGCTGATCGTCGACCAGCACGCGACGATCCAGGAGCTGGCGATGATGCTGTCGTTCGCGCCGCGCCACTACCTGTTCGATGGCTTCATCGTCACCGGCAACGGGCGCTATCTCGGCATCGGCAGCAGCCACGCGCTGATGGCGACCATCACCGAGATGCAGATCAGCGCCGCCCGCTATGCCAATCCGCTGACCCAGCTGCCGGGCAACGTGCCGATCAACGAACACATCGACCGCATGCTGGTCAGCCGCCAGCCCTTCGTTGCCGCCTACATCGACATCGACGACTTCAAGCCCTTCAACGACACCTTCGGCTACCGGCGCGGCGACGACGTGATCCAGACATTGGCCCGGCTGATCTGCGAGGCCTGCGACGAGCGCCTGGATTTCGTCGGCCACATCGGCGGCGACGATTTCTTCGTGATCTTCCAGAGCGCCGACTGGGAAATGCGCTGCTGGCAGCTCGTCTGCGACTTCGCCGAGGCGATGCAGCGTCTGCTCGGCGACGACGAGGCGGCGCGCGGCGGCTACATGGTCGAGAACCGGCGCGGCGAACTGGCCTTCCAGACGCTGCCGCGCCTGTCGGTCGGCGCGGTGCGCATCACCGCCGGCGAATGCGATTCGCACCGCGAGGTCGCGGCGGCCGCGTCGGTCGCGAAAAAGCAGGCCAAGAAGCGGGCGAAGGATGCGGCCGCGCATCGCTCGCCGGGTTCTCTGTTCGTCGAACGGCGGCGGATGGGCTGCGCGCCGGTGGCGGCAGCCAAGCTGCTCAACTGAGCGGGATCAGTAAAACAGCCGGCCGAGGTCGAGCGACGCGCGCCGGCCGAGGTCGCCGCGATGGCGGGCCAGCCAGTTCCGGGCATGGGCCCGGCCGTCGTCGCGCAGGCGCTCGAAGAACGGGCGGCTGACGGTCAACCGGCTTTCGGACGGCAAATCCGACAGCAGCGCGTCGGCGCTGATCGCGTGGAAACGCAGCGCGGCCAGCCGCCGTTCGAGGCGGCCGCCCGGCCACCAGGCGGGCAGCCAGGCCGGGCCGGGCGCCGCCTGTTCGCGCAGGTGGGCGAAAGCCCGCATCTCGCGCAGGAAGGTCGAGTTGAACGCCAGTTCGCGCAGGCGTCCCCGGATGTCGGCGGCCGAGGCCGGCGTTTCCGCGTAATGCAGCGGCGACAGCAGCACCAGCAGCAGGTCCGGCGACGTGCAGTCGAAGACCAGCGGAAAGACCGCCGGGTTGGCGCTGTAGCCGCCGTCCCAGTACGGCTCGCCGGCGATGCTGACGGTCCGGTGCAGGGTCGGCAGGCAGGCCGACGCGAGCAGCGCGTCGACCGACAGTTCGTGCTCGCGGAAGAGGCGCAGCTTGCCCGAATTGGCGTGCGTCGCCGCGATGAACAGGCGGAGCGGACAGTCGCGGCGCAGCCGGGCGAAGTCGAACTGGTCGGCCAGCACGTCGCGCAGCGGGTTCAGGTCGAAGGGATTGAGCTGTTCCGGGGCCAGCCAGTCGGTCCATTGCAGCATCAGCTTCATGCCCGGCGCCAGGCCGGGCGCGGCGTCGCCCGGGGGCGGCGCGAACGGGGCGCTGTCGGCGACCGCGGTCCAGAAGCGGGCGAGCGCCGCGCGGGCGCCGTCGCGGCCGTTTTCCATCAGCCCGCTGGCGACGCACAGCGCGTTCATCGCGCCGGCGCTGGTGCCGCTGATCCCCTCGATGGCGCAGGCGTCGTCCTCGAGCAGCGCGTCGAGCACGCCCCAGGTGAAGGCGCCGTGGGCGCCTCCGCCCTGCAGGGCCAGGCTGATCGTCGGTCGGCGGGAAGTCTCGGTCATCGTGCGCGCTCCAGCGGTGCGATAGCGCTCATGTTGCGGTCGACCGGTCGAAAAGGCAAAAAAATGCCCGGACGGGCCGGGCAAAAATGGAGAGAGACTTGCGTTTATTGTTTATGCGGCACTGCGCGTGCTGCGCCGGCGTGCCGGCTTGCTTTCGGCCAGGCCCTGGCTGAGCTGGCGGCTTTCCTGCTCGGCGACCTCGACGGTCTCGATCGCCGCCGCGCTGACGTCGTGCAGCGTGCTTTCGGCGGCCTGCAGCGTCGTGCGCAGCGCGCCGATGGCGATTTCGGCTTCCCACGGGCTGGCCTTGTGCGCCCGGTCCAGCGTCGCGAAGACGATCTCGTCGAACACCCGGACCTGGGCTTCGGCGCTGCGGATCAGGGCCTTGTGCGTCTCGCCGAGAATCCCGAAGGCGGCGTCGAGCAGGCGGCTGGCCCGGCTGCTGTGTTCCAGCCACAGCGTCGCCGGCAACTGGCTGACCGACTCGAGCTGGCCGTGGCCGAACTGCGACCATTGCCGGCTGCCCTGCTGGATCGCCTCGCGGCTGCCGGTCGAGAACAGTTCGGCCAGGCGCTGGCCGGCGTCGAAGCAGGCGGCGGACAGGCCGAGCAGGTTGTTCAGCGTGCGGTCGCGGCTGTGGGCGATGTCTTGGGCGGACAGGTACATGATGGAACGCTCCGGTGGAGGTCGATGGCCGCAGCTTAGCGGCCTGATGTGACAGGGGGATGAATCAGCCGGCGATGGTACTGACGCCGTCGGCGCCGCCGAGCAGCAGCACGTCGGCCGGGCGGACCGCGAACAGGCCGTTGGTGACGACGCCGGTGATCTGGTTGATGCGCGCCTCGAGTCCCTTCGGGTCGGTGATCGCCAGGCCGCGGACGTCGAGGATCACGTTGCCGTTGTCGGTCACGAAGCCCTCGCGCAGCACCGACGTGCCGCCGAGCTTGGCGAGTTCGCGGGCGACGTGGGCGCGCGCCATCGGGATCACCTCGACCGGCAGCGGGAAGCGGCCCATGACCTCGACCCGCTTCGACGCGTCGCAGATGCAGACGAAGGTCCTGGCGACCGCTGCGACGATCTTCTCGCGGGTCAGTGCGCCGCCGCCGCCCTTGATCATGTTCAGGCCGCCGTCGATCTCGTCGGCGCCATCGACGTAGATCGGGATGTCCTCGACGTCGTTGAGGTCGAGTACCGGAATGCCGTGTCCCTCGAGGCGCTTACGGGTCGCCTCCGAACTGGCGACGGCGCCGCGGAAGCGGTCCTTGAGCGGGGCCAGCGCGTCGATGAAGCAATTGGCGGTCGAGCCGGTGCCGACGCCGATGATGCTACCGGCCGGCGCGTGCTGCGCGACGTAGTCGGCGGCGGCCTGGCCGACGGCCTGCTTGAGTTCGTCCTGGGTCATGCGGTGTTCTCCTGTAAGGGGCTGGCCGGCATTTTACAGGCTCGCCGCTGTCAAAAAACCTTAACCCAAGGCGTCGACCGCTTCGACTAAACTGCATATACAGTTTTTGACCAGGGAGAGCAGGCGATGAGCGAACAACAGAAGAAGTCGGCGGCCCCCGCCGCCGAGGTCCCGGCACCCGTGGCGGCGGAGGCGCCTGCCACGGCGGCAGCGGAGGCAGCTCCGGCCCCGGCGACGCGCGCCCGCAAGCCGCGCAAGTCGCCAAGCGTCGACGAGACGGTGGCCCGCCACCAGAAGGTGCTGGCCGAGGCGCTCGAGCAGGCGCAGGCGATCAAGTACGACCAGCCGCAGGTGCTGGCGCCGGTCAAGGCGGCGAAGCCGCGCAAGACCGACAGGGGGGGCAAGGCGGAAAAGCCGGCCAAGGCGAAGAAGCCGCGCCTGGTCCGCGACAGCTACGCGATGCCGGAAGCCGAGTACGCGCGGATCGGCGAGCTGAAGAAGCGCGTCGCGGCGCTCGGCGGCGAGGTCAAGAAGAGCGAGCTGCTGCGGGCCGGCATCGCGGTGCTGGCCGGGCTCGACGACGCCGAGCTGCAGACCGTGCTGGCCGGCGTCGAGCGCATCAAGACGGGGCGTCCGGCCAAATAATCCGCCTATGCCCTTTGTTACAGCCTGTCATCCGGCTGTAACAAAGCGGGGCTAACCTGCACGGGTCGCTCAACCAACCCGTGCAGGAGTTAGTCCATGTTCAAGCAGTCCAAACTCGTTTCCGCGCTGGCCGTCGCCGGTGTCGCGCTGTTCGGCGCCCAGGCCGCCCAGGCGCAGGTCATCAAGATCGACGGTTCGTCGACCGTCTATCCGATCACCGAAGCGGTCGCCGAAGAATTCCAGAAGGCCAAGAAGAACGCGGTCAAGGTCACTGTCGGCATCTCCGGTACCGGCGGCGGCTTCAAGAAGTTCTGCCGCGACGAGACCGATTTCTCCAACGCGTCGCGCCCGATCACCGAGAAGGAAATGGCCGACTGCAAGGCCGCCGGTGTCGAATACATCGAAATGCCGGTCGCCTTCGACGCGCTGACCGTCGTCATCAACCCGAAGAACAGCTTCCTGAAGCAGGCCACCGTCGCCGAACTGAAGGCAATGTGGGAACCGGCCGCCCAGGGCAAGATCACCAAGTGGAACCAGGTCAACCCGGCCTGGCCCGATGCGCCGATCAAGCTGTTCGGCGCCGGCGCCGATTCCGGCACCTTCGAGTACTTCACCGAAGCCATCGTCGGCAAGGCCAAGTCCTCGCGCGGCGACTACACCGCTTCCGAAGACGACAACGTGCTGGTCCAGGGCGTCTCGCGCGACGTCAATGCGATCGGCTACTTCGGCTACGCCTACTACGCCGAGAACCAGGCTCGCCTGAAGGCGCTGCCGATCGTCCCGCCGAAGGGCGGCGCCGCCGTCGCGCCGTCGGAAGAGGCCGTGATCAAGGGCACCTATCAGCCGCTGTCGCGCCCGATCTTCGTCTATGTCAAGGCCAAGTCCCTGGACAAGCCGGAAGTCCGCGAGTTCGTCGAGTTCTACATGAAGAACGCCGCCAAGCTGACCAAGGAAGTGAAGTACGTTCCGCTGCCGGCCAAGGCCTACACCGGCAACATCGAACACGTCGCCAAGAAGAAGCTGGGCACCGTGTTCGGCGGCAAGAACGAAGTCGGCATCACCATCGAAGACCTGATGAAGCGCGAAGCCAAGCTGTAAGCCGATTCCGGCTGCATGACAAAAAAGCCTGGCCTCCCGCGAGGCCAGGCTTTTAACATAGGGAATTCTGCAAGTGAATTCACACGCCATGTCCTTGAGTAAAAATTCCGGGCCGCACACGGTCAGTGATCGCCTGGCGCACAACGCGCTGCGCCATTTCAGCGAGCGCCTGATCGAGATGCTGCTGTTCGCGGCCGCCGCCGTGTCGGTGCTGACCACGGTCGGCATCGTCTATGTGCTGGTCAGCGAATCCATCCATTTTTTCCAGAACGTCCCGCTGGTCGATTTCCTGACCGACACGCAGTGGACCCCGCTGTTCGACGATGCCCACTTCGGCATCATGGTCCTCGTGTCCGGCACCCTGGTCTCGTCGGCCGTCGCGCTGCTCGTCGCGATCCCGATGGGCACGACGATCGCCATCTACCTGTCCGAATTCTCCAATCCGCGCGTCCGCGAGATCGCCAAGCCGGTGCTCGAACTGCTCGGCGGCATCCCGACCATCGTCTTCGGCTACTTCGCGCTGTTGATGGTGACCCCGCTGCTGCAGAAGATCTTCCCGGAACTGCCGGGCTTCTCGCTGCTGTCCGCCGGCCTGGTGATGGGCATCATGATCGTGCCCTACATCGCGTCGCTGTCCGAGGATGCGATGCGCGCGGTGCCGATGAGCCTGCGCGAAGGTTCCTACGCGATGGGCTCGACCCGCCTGCATACCGCAATCCACGTCGTCGTCCCGGCCGCCTTCTCGGGCCTGGCCGCCTCCTACATCCTGGCCATCTCGCGCGCCGTCGGCGAAACGATGATCCTCGCGGTCGCGGCCGGCATGCAGCCCAACCTGACCTGGAATCCGATGGAACCGGCGGCGACCATCACCTCCTACATCGTCCAGGTCGCGCTCGGCGACCTGCCGCACGGCTCGCTCGGCTACCAGACCATCTTCGCCGCCGGCCTGACGCTGATCCTGATCACGCTCGCCTTCAACATCCTCGGCCAGTGGCTGCGCCGCAAGTTCCGGGAGAACTACTGAAATGCAACAGAACGCACTGACGACCGAACAGGTCCGCGCCCTGATCGCCAAGGGCAAGCTGAAGGACACCATCTTCCAGGCCATGGGCATCCTGTGCCTGGCCATCGGCCTGGTCGTGATCTTCCTGCTGGTCGGCGACATGGTGATGCGCGGCGCCGAACGCCTGAACCTCGATTTCTTCACCAACTTCGCGTCGCGCCGTGCCGGCAGCGCCGGCATCCTGTCGGCCTGGGTCGGCTCGCTGCTGGTGATGACGGTCACCGCCTTCGCCGCGGTGCCGCTCGGTGTCGCCGCCGGCGTCTATCTCGAGGAATACGCCAAGCGCAACTGGATCACCGAGATCATCGAGATCAACATCACCAACCTGGCCGCGGTGCCGTCCATCGTCTATGGCCTGCTGGCGCTCGGCATCTTCGTCTACCAGTTCGGCTTCGGCCAGAGCATCCTGTCGGCCGGCCTGACGCTGGCGCTGCTGATCCTGCCCATCGTCATCGTGTCCACCCGCGAAGCCATCCGCGCCATTCCGGCGATGATCCGCGAAGGCTCGATGGCGGTCGGTGCGACCCGCTGGCAGACCTGCCGCTACCACATCATCCCGTACGCGATGCCCGGCATCCTGACCGGCGTCATCATCGGCCTGGCCCGCGCGATCGGCGAAACCGCGCCGATCATCACGATTGGCGCGCTGACCTTCATTGCCTTCCTGCCGCCGCTGCCCTTCACCGAAATGGCGCCGGGCGTCACCGCCGGTCCGTTCGATTGGCTGATGTCGCCCTTCACCGTGATGCCGATCCAGATCTTCAACTGGACCTCGCGCCCGGACCCGGCCTTCGAGATCAACGCCGCCGCTGCCGGCTTCGTGCTGATGGCCATGGTGCTGTCGATGAACGCCGTCGCGATCTGGCTGCGCTACAAGATGCGCAAGAACATCAAGTGGTAACCGAACAGAATTTTGAATTGGAGCAGTCCATGCAAGTCCATGACCATCCCGCGCTGAAGGCCGAGGCCCGCGACCTGAGCTTCTTCTACGGCGAAGCCAAGGCGCTGAAGCACATCAACATGCCGATCTACGACAAGAAGGTCACCGCGCTGATCGGTCCGTCCGGCTGCGGCAAATCGACCTACCTGCGCAGCTTCAACCGCATGCACGACCTCTACCCGGGCAACCGCTACGAGGGCGAGATCCGCTTCTTCCCGGACAACACCAACTTGCTGTCGCCCGACGTCGACCCGATCGAGGTCCGGATGCGCGTCGGCATGGTGTTCCAGAAGCCGAACCCCTTCCCCAAGTCGATCTACGAGAACGTCGCCTACGGCCTGCGCGTGCGCGGCGAGAACAACAAGCGTGTGCTCGACGACAAGGTCGAACAGGCGCTGCGCGGCGGCGCGCTGTGGGACGAGGTCAAGGACCGCCTGCACGACCTGGCGTCCAACCTGTCCGGCGGCCAGCAACAGCGCCTGTGCATCGCCCGCGCGCTGGCGACCGACCCGGAACTGCTGCTGTTCGACGAGCCGACGTCGGCGCTCGACCCGATCGCCACCGGCGCCATCGAGGAACTGGTGCACGAACTGAAGAAACGCGTCACCATCCTGATCGTGACCCACAACATGCAGCAGGCGGCCCGCGTCTCCGACTACACCGCGTACATGTACCTCGGCGAGATGATCGAGTTCGGCAAGACCGACGAGATTTTCATCAAGCCGAACGACAAGCGCACAGAAGACTACATCACCGGCCGCATGGGCTGAGCGAGGGGCGAACATGAACGAATCCCAACACCTGTCCAGCCAGTTCGACGAGGAACTCGGCCGCCTGCGTACCCACGTGCTGCAGATGGGCGGTCTGGTCGAGACCCAGGTTTCGGCCGCGATCGACGCCTATTCGAGCGGCGAGATTTCCAGCGTCAAGACCATCGTCGAGACCGATCGCCGGATCAACGAACTCGAGAAGGCGATCGACGACGACTGCGCGCACGTCATCGCCAAGCGCCAGCCGGCAGCGTCCGACCTGCGCCTGGTGCTCGGCATCAGCAAGATCGTTACCGACCTTGAGCGGGCTGGCGACGAAGCCAAGAAGATCGCCAAGGGCGTGCGCCGTATCTACGAAGCCGGCCACATGCCGGCGCAGTACGGCATCGGCATCCGCCACCTGGCCGAGGCCGCGCTGGCCATGGTCCGCCAGTCGCTCGACGCCTTCGCCCGGATCGACGCGGTGCAGGCCAAGGCGGTGATCCGCGCCGACTCCGACGTCGATACCGAGTTCAAGTCCATCATCCGCCAGCTGATCACGCACATGATGGAAGATCCGCGGACCATCACGACCTCGATCGAGATCATCTCGATCGCCCGCGCCATCGAGCGCATCGGCGACCACGCGAAGAACGTCGCCGAGCAGGTCGTGTTCGTCGTCGAGGGGCGCGACATCCGCCACGACAAGGAGGCGATCAAGTGACACCGACCATTCTGGTCGTCGAGGACGAGCCGGCGATCCAGGAACTCGTCGCGATCAACCTGAAGCATGCCGGCTTCCTGGTCGTCCGCGCGAGCAGCGCCGAAGAAGCCGAGTCGGCGATCTGCGCCGCCTTGCCTGACCTGGTGATCCTCGACTGGATGCTGCCCGGCCAGTCCGGCGTCGCGCTGGCCAAGAAAATCCGCGCCGACGAGCGAACCCGCGAACTGCCGATCATCATGCTGACCGCCCGCGTGCATGAGGAAGACAAGGTCCAGGGGCTGGAAGCCGGTGCCGACGACTACGTGACCAAGCCCTTCTCGCCGAAGGAACTGGTCGCCCGCGTCCGTGCCGTGCTGCGCCGCCGCGCCCCGCACCTGGCCGGCGAGGCGGTCGAGATCGGCTCGCTGTCGCTGAATCCGGCGACCCACCGGGTGCTCGCCGCCGGCCAGCCGATCGACCTCGGGCCGACCGAGTTCCGCCTGCTGTTCTTCTTCATGACCCACGCCGAACGCGTCTATACGCGCGCCCAGCTGCTCGACGAGGTCTGGGGCGACCACGTGTTCATCGAGGAGCGTACCGTCGACGTGCATATCCGCCGGCTGCGCGCCGCGCTGGAATCGTCCGGCCACCACGAGCGCGTCGAGACCGTGCGCGGCACCGGCTACCGCTTCCGGGGAGCCTGACGCCCGTGTCCGCCCAACTGCTCCAGGCCTTCCTGATCGCGCTGTCCACGGCGGTCGTCGCTTTCCCGGTCGGCTATTTCTGGGCGCAGTGGGCCGGCTGGATGGTGTTCTGCGTCGGGCTCGGCCTGCAGCTGCTGTTCCATTTCCGCAATTTCGCCCGCCTCGAGCGCTGGTCGCGTTCGCCGGTCGTCGATGCCAGCCTGGAAGGCGAGGGCGCCTGGGACGGTGTGTTCGGCCGCCTGTACCGGCACGAGAAGGACTTGCGGGCGCAGATCGCGCAGCGCGACGAGGAAATCAGGATGCTGGTCGCCGCCGCGCAGGCGCTGACCGACGGCATCGTGATCCTCGACCTGTCCAACCAGATCATTTTCTGCAACACGATGGCCGAGGTCCAGCTCGGCCTGAAGCTGGCCACCGACCGCGGCCAGCCCGTGGTCAACCTGGTCCGCCGGCCGGAATTCGTCGCCTACCTGCAGGCCGGGATGTTCGACCGGCCGCTGACACTGCGCCCGGAACGCGGCGAGGAGCGGGTGCTGGCGATCCACGTGATTCCCTACGCCGGCCGGCGCCGCCTGCTGCAGGTCAAGGACATCACGCAGGCCGACCGCCTGGACCAGACGCGGCGCGATTTCGTCGCCAACGTGTCGCACGAATTGCGCACGCCGCTGACCGTGCTCGCCGGCTTCCTCGAGACCTTGCAGGAAATCGACGTCGGACCGGACGAGCGCCACCGCTACCTCGAAATGATGGCCGACCAGTCGGCGCGCATGCGCTCCATCGTGCAGGACCTGCTGACGCTGTCGTCGATCGAATCGGCGCCGCCGCCGGAGAACGATGTCGTCGACATGGCCAACCTGATCGACAAGCTGCGCCGCGACGCCGAGGCGCTGTCGTCCGGCCGCCACAACATCGTCGTCGAGTCCGACGGCCGGGGCGACCTGCTCGGCGCCGAGCCGGAACTGGTCAGCGCCTTCAGCAACCTGGTGGCCAACGCGGTGCGCTACACGCCGGCCGGCGGCACGGTCCGCATCCAGTGGAAGGCGACGCCGCAGGGGGCCGAATTCGCCGTCCAGGACAACGGGATCGGCATCGACCCGAAGCACATTCCGCGGCTGGTCGAGCGTTTCTACCGCGTCGACCGCGGCCGTTCGCGGGACTCCGGCGGCACCGGCCTCGGTCTGGCCATCGTCAAGCATTCGCTGAACCGCCACCAGGCGCTGCTCGAGATCAAGAGCGAGCCCGGCGTCGGCAGCCGCTTCGCCGCCCGCTTCCCGGCCAGCCGCGTCGCCGGCATCTGATTGCCTGAACCCGGCCGGCTTTCCGCGGTCGACCCTGCTCCGAACGACAAAATGGAGGAGGCATCATGCGAATCAAAGCGATAGCCGGCGGCATCCTTGCCGCCGCGCTCGGCACCGCCGCGGCGGCCGAGATCAGCGTTCCGATGTTCCTTGCCGAAGCCCAGGGGGCAGGGCGCGCGATCGGCCAGGTCGTCATTGCCGAAACGCCTTACGGCCTGGTTTTCGCGCCGCAGCTGACCGGCCTGCCGCCGGGGCTGCACGGCTTCCACGTCCATGAAAACCCGAGCTGCGATGCGAAGGACAAGGACGGCACGCCGGTTCCGGCGCTCGCCGCCGGCGGCCACTACGATCCGGCCGGCAGCAAGAAGCACGGCCAGCCGTGGGGCGACGGCCACCTCGGCGACCTGCCGGCGCTGTTCGTCGCCGCTTCCGGGGAGGCGTCGAACCCGGTGCTGGCGCCGCGCCTGAAGAGCCTGGCCGACGTCCGCGGCCGCTCGCTGATGATCCATGCCGGCGGCGACAACCACGCCGACCACCCGGCGCCGCTCGGCGGCGGCGGGGCGCGCCAGGCCTGCGGCGTGATCCGCTGATCCGCGGGCGGCGCGGTTCCGCGCCGCCCCTTCCGGCTCAGGCCCTGACCGGCCGCACGCGGCTCGCCGCCAGCTGGGCGCGCTGGCGAGCCTCGTCGGTGTCGGCGCCGTTGGCGACGGCGACGCCCATGCGCCGCTTGGCGAAGGCTTCCGGCTTGCCGAACAGCCGCAGGTCGCTGCGCGGCACGGCGAGCGCGTCGGCGACGCCTTCGAACGCGATGCCGCCGGCTTCCATGCCGCCGTAGATCACCGCCGAAGCGCCCGGCTCGCGCAGCGCGGTGTCGACCGGCAGGCCGAGGATGGCGCGGGCGTGCAGCTCGAATTCCGAAAAGCGCTGCGAGCACAGCGTGACCAGCCCGGTGTCGTGCGGCCGCGGGCTGACCTCGGAGAACCACACCATGTCGCCCTTGACGAACAGTTCGACGCCGAACAGGCCGCGCCCGCCGAGGTTGCCGGTGACCGCCGCGGCGATTTCGCGGGCGCGTTCCAGCGCGGCCGGCGACATCGGTTGCGGCTGCCAGGATTCGACATAGTCGCCGGCGACCTGCACGTGGCCGATCGGTTCGCAGAAATGCGTGTGCACCGTGCCGTCGGCGCCGCGGGCGCGGACCGTCAGCAGCGTGATCTCGTAATCGAAGTCGATGAAGCCCTCGACGATGACCCGCCCCTGATTGACCCGGCCGCCGCTCGCCGCGTAGTCCCAGGCCTTCTGCACGTCGTCGGGGCCGCGCAGCAGCGACTGGCCCTTGCCGGACGACGACATCACCGGTTTGACAATGCACGGGTAGCCGATGCCCGGCTGGCCATCGGCACCGTCGATCGCCGCCTGCAATCCGGCCAGCGAATCGGCGAAACGGTAGGGCGAGGTCGGCAGCCCGAGCTCCTCGGCGGCCAGCCGGCGGATGCCCTCGCGGTTCATCGTCAGCCGGGCGGCGCGGGCGGTCGGGATGACCTCGGCCAGGCCTTCGGCCTCGATCTCGACCAGCATGTCGGTGGCGATCGCCTCGATTTCCGGCACGATCAGCTGCGGCTTTTCCTGTTCGACCAGCCGGCGCAGCGCGGCGCCGTCGGTCATCGGGATCACGTGGGTGCGGTGTGCGACCTGCTGGCCGGGGGCGTCGGCGTAGCGGTCGACGGCGATCACCTCGACGCCGAGGCGCTGCAGCGCGATGACCACTTCCTTGCCGAGTTCGCCGGCGCCGAGCAGCATCACGCGGGTTGCGGTGGACGACAGCGGGGTGCCGATTTTCATTGAATTCTCCTGGCGGTCGGGGCGGGGGACGGGGCCTGAATTATAATCGCGCGATGCATCCGAACCTCACCTCGTCGCCGGCCAGCCGGGCCATCGACCGCTTCCTGTCCTCCCCGTTCAGCCTGTTGCTCGCCGTCGTGCTGGCCTTCCTCCTGAATGCCTACAGCCTGCCGTTGACCGACGTCGACGAGGGAGCCTTCACCGAGGCGACGCGCGAGATGATGGCGCGCGGCAATCTGGTGTCGCCGATGCTCAACGACGTGCCGCGCCACGACAAGCCGATCCTGATCTACTGGGCGCAGGCCGCGTCGGTGACGCTGCTCGGCCAGAGCGAACTGGGCTACCGGCTGCCGTCGCTGATCGCCGCGCTGTGCTGGCTGTTCGCGCTGTACCGCTTCTGCCTGCGCCACGGCGGGCGGCAGACGGCGCAGATCGCCGGGCTGGTGATGGCGCTGTCGCTGATGGTCGGCTTCGTCGCCAAGGCGGCGATCGCCGACGCGCTGCTCAACCTGTTCATCGCGCTGGCGATGTTCGGCATCTACGACTATTTCTGCGACTGCCGCGACGGCAGGGGCGACGCCGTGCTGCGCCGCCGGCTGTTCGCCGTCTACGCCGCGCTCGGCCTCGGCTTCCTGACCAAGGGGCCGGTCGCCGTGTTCTTCCCGCTGGTCGTCAGCGGCATCTTCTTCGGCCTGTCGCGCAACTGGCGCTGCTGGTGGCGCGCGCTGTTCTACTGGCCGGGCTGGCTGCTCTTCCTGGCCATCGTCGTGCCCTGGCACGTGATGGTCTGGCTCGACCAGGGCGACGCCTTCTTCCGCGGCTTCTACCTGAAGCACAACGTCGGCCGCTACTCGGACACCTTCGAGGGCCACGGCGGCAGCCCGTTCTACTACCTGGTCGCGCTGCCGCTGATCCTGATGCCCTTCACCGGCTGGCTCGCGGTGATCTCGGCCCGGCTGGCCCGCCAGTTCCGGTGGACGCGGCTCGGCACCAGCGACGGCCCCGGCCAGCTCGAACGCTTCCTGCTGACCTGGTTCGTCGTCGTCTTCGCGTTCTTCTCCTTTTCCAGCACGCAGCTGCCGCATTACGTCGTCTATGGCTGCACGCCGCTGTTCATCCTGCTCGCCCGCCATCCGCTGAACGTCTTCGGGCGCTGGCTGGCCTACCTGCCGCTGCTGATCTTCGCGCTGGTCATCGCCGGCCTGCCCTGGCTGCTGCCGATGGCGGCCGCGAAGACGCACCGGCCGCTGGAGTCGATGCTGCTGGCCGGCCTGGTCGAGTCCTTCTCCGGCAACGGGCGCTGGCTGCTGCTCGCGCTGCCGCTGGTCGTGCTCGGCATGGCGCTGTGGCGCCGGCTGCCGGTCTGGCAGGGCCTGGTGCTGAGCGGCCTGGTCCAGGCCGCGGTCGTGTTCGGCGTCGTCGGGCCGCGCGTCATCGAGGTCACCCAGGGGCCGGTCCGCGAGGCCGCCCGGGTCGCCCGCGAACTGGACGGCACCGTCGTCGCGTGGCGCATCTACCAGCCCAGCTTCAGCGTCTACCGCCAGGCGGTGACGCCGTCCCGGCTGCCGCAGGCCGGCGAACTGGTGCTGACCCGGACCGACCGCTACGCCGATCTCGGCCGCGCCATCGCGCCGCTGGTCGCCGAGCCGGTCTACCAGCGCGGTTTCGTGACCCTGGCGCGGGTCGACCGCGAACGCCGGCCATGAACGACGGCGCGCTGTTCGGGCCGAAGCCGGTCTTCGACCGCTGGGTTGCCGCCCAGCTCGCGCTGCTGCTCGTCATGACCGGCGCGCTGCTCGCCGGCGCCGGCTGGCACGGCGGCTTCCGCGGCGCGCAGGCGCTGTCCGGCCAGCTGCCGCCGCTGCTCTGGGAATGCCTGACCACGCTCGGCGACGAACGCGTGCTGCTGGCGCTGATGCTGCCCTTCACGCTGCGCCATCCGCGCGTGTTCTGGAGCGTCGTGCTGGCCGCGCTGCTGACCGCGCTGATCGCCCGCGGCTTCAAGTGGGGGCTGCCGATGCCGCGGCCGGCGGCGGTGCTGCCGCCCGACCAGATCACCGTGATCGGCTGGCGGCTGAAGGGGCTGAGCTTCCCGTCCGGCCACACCGGTTCGGCCTTCGCCTACGCGACCGTCTGGTTCGCCTGCCTCGGCTGGCGGCGAGGCTGGCCGCTGATCGCGGTCGCCGCGATCGCCGGCTTCTCGCGCATTGCGGTCGGCGCCCACTGGCCGATCGACGTGCTCGGCGGCGCCGTGTTCGGCACCTGCGGCGCGTGGCTCGGCCTGCGCCTGGCCGCCCGCTGGCGCTGGGGCCTGCGGCCCGGGCCGCACTGGGGGCTGGCCGTCGTCGCGGCGATCGCCGTCGCGACGCTGCCCTTCGACGGCCAGGGCTACCCCGGCTCGCTGCCGTGGCGCATCGCCGTCGCGCTGTGGGGCCTGGGCGGCTTCGCCGCCGCCTACCTGGTGCCACTGCTGCGCGGCGGGTGGAAAGCGGCCGGCGCGCCGCTGGCCGGCGTCGCCGACACAAAAGCTTAACCGGGGCGTCACCGGGCATTCACGCGGCCGCCGTATCTTGCGGCCATGCCCAAGGTCCGCTCCGTCTTCCTGTCCGACATCCATCTCGGCACCCGGGCGTGCCAGGCGGACCGCCTTCTCGATTTCCTGCGCGAGCACCCGGCCGAGCACACCTACCTGATCGGCGACATCGTCGATTTCTGGGCGATGAGCCGCGGCATCTGCTGGACGCAGGCGCAGAACACCGTGGTCCAGAAGCTGCTGCGCCGGGCCCGCCACGGCGAGCGCGTGATGTTCATCCCGGGCAACCACGACGAGGCGCTGCGCGACTACTGCGGCATCGTTTTCGGCGACATCGAGGTCGCCGCCGAATGGGTGCATGAAACGGCCGACGGCCGGCGCTTCCTGCTGATCCACGGCGACCAGTTCGACCAGGTCACGCGCCACCACCGCTGGGTCGCGGTGCTCGGCGACAAGGCCTACGAGGCGCTGGTCCGGATCAACCTGTGGCTGTCCTGGGCGCGCCGCAAGCTCGGCATCGCCGGCTACTGGTCGTTGGCCGGCTACGCCAAGCGCAAGGTCAAGACCGCGCTGAACTTCATCTTCGACTTCGAGGATTCCGCGGTGCACCACGCCCGCGAGCGCGGACTCGACGGCGTGATCTGCGGCCACATCCACTGGGCGGCGATCCGCGACATCGATGGCGTCGCCTATATCAATTGCGGCGACTGGGTCGATTCCTGCACGGCCATCGTCGAGCATTTCGACGGCCGGCTGGAGCTGGTCAACTGGCATGTCGTCGCGCCGCGGCCGGCGCTTGTCGCACCGCCGGCCGAGATGGCCGGCGAAACGGTGGAGGCCTGAGATGCGCGTACTGATGGTGTCGGATGTCTATTTCCCGCGGGTCAATGGCGTCTCGACGTCGATCGAGACCTTCCGCCGGACGCTGGCCGCCTGCGGCGTCGAGGTCCGCCTGGTCGTCCCGCGCTACGGCGACGAGCCCGACGAAGCGGGCGTCGTCCGCGTCGCCGGCCGGCCGGTGCCGGGCGACCGCGAAGACCGTCTGGTCGGCTGGCGCGCGATGCACCGCGCCGCGCTGGAAGCGGCGGCCGATTGCGACCTGGTCCATGTGCAGACGCCCTTCGTCGCCCACTACGCGGGCCTGAAGGCGGCGCGTGCCCGCGGCCTGCCGGTGCTGGCGACCTACCACACGCTGTTCGAGGAATACCTGCAGCACTACGCGCCGTGGCTGCCGGCCGGCTGGCTGCGCGCCCAGGCGCGCGCCTTCTCGCGCCGCCAGTGCAACGCGCTGGACGCCGTCGTCGTGCCCTCGACGGCGATGCGCGAACGGCTCGCCGGCTACGGCGTGCGCGCGCCGCTGCACGTGCTGCCGACCGGCATCCCGCTCGGCCAGTTCCGCGGCGGCGACGGCTTGGGCTTCCGGCTTCGCCACGGCATCCCGCCGGAGCGGCCGGTCGCGCTGTTCGTCGGCCGCGTCGCGCACGAGAAGAACATCGGCTTTCTGCTCGAAGCGCTGGTGCATGCCCGCCGGCTGTGCCCGGACGTGCTGCTGGTCGTCGCCGGCGAGGGGCCGGCGATGGCCGACCTGCAGCGCGAGGTGCGCCGGCTGGGGCTGGGCGACGCGGTCCGCTTCATCGGCTACCTCGACCGCCGCGACGCTCTGCCGGCCTGCTACGCAGCGGCCGACGTCTTCGTCTTCGCGTCGCGCACCGAGACGCAGGGGCTGGTGCTGCTCGAGGCGATGGCGGCCGGGCTGCCGGTCATCGCGCTGTCCGAGATGGGAACGATCGACATCCTCGAGCCGGGCCGCGGCGCCTTTTCGCCGCCGGCCGAACCGCACGCCTTCGGCAACGCGCTCGGCCATTTCCTGTCCCGGCCGACCGCCTGGCGCCACCTGGCCGACGAGGCTCCGGGCTACGCCCGCGAGTGGAGCGACGCGGCGATGGCCGAGCGCCTGGCCGCGCTGTACCGTTCGCTGCTCGGCGCGGAATTCGCCCCGATCGGGGCGTTGACCGCGGACGCCCGGGCCTAGCCGGCGCCCGCCGGACGCCCGATAATGGCCGCAGCGCCCCGGGTCGGGGCGGCGACGGGGAGAGGATCATGGACGAATTCATGCGGGCGGCGATCGACGAGGCGCGGGCCGGGCTGGCCGAAGGCGGCATTCCGATCGGCTCGGTGCTGGTGCATGCCGGGAAGATCGTCGGGCGCGGCCACAACCGCCGCGTGCAGCGCGCCAGCGCGATCCTGCACGGCGAGATGGACGCGCTGGAGAACGCCGGCCGGCTGCCGGCCGCGGTCTACCGCGACAGCGTGCTGTATACGACGCTGTCGCCGTGCGCGATGTGTTCGGGCGCGATCCTGCTGTACGGCATCCGGCGCGTCGTGATCGGCGAGAACCGCAGCTTCCTCGGTGAGGAAGCCTTGCTGAAGAGCCGGGGCGTCGAGCTCGAGGTGCTCGACGACGCCGAATGCGTCGGGCTGATGCGCGACTTCATCGCCGCGCGGCCCGGACTGTGGGACGAGGATATCGGGCGTTAGGCGCCGAGGCGGCCGTCCAGCGCGCGCAGGCGCTCGGCCATCACGCGCATCACCTGGGTCGCGAAGAAGGGCGTCTGCTGCACCAGGAACTGGAAGCGCTTTTCATCGACGGCGACGAACTCGCAGTCGGTGGTCGCCGTCACCGTGGCCGAGCGCGGGCCGGGCGACACCATGCCGACTTCGCCGACGATGCTGCCGTGCTGCAGCTGCTCGACGACCACACCCTTGACCGACACGTCGGCGCTGCCGGAGGACAGCACGAACATCAGGTGGCCCGTCTCGCCCTCGCGGAACAGGGGCTGGCCGGCCGGCACCTTGACGATGTTCGGGTTGTGGGCGAAAAGCTCGATGAAGACCATGGCGGCGGATTCCGGAAAGAGAACGATAGGGCGCGTTTTAGCACGCCGGGCGCCGCGGCTTCATGACGGTTTTGTGACAGTGGCGGGTCAGAACCAGGTCGGACCGAGCAGGCGCAGGCCGATCGACAGCCACTGCTCGTCGTGCAGCTGGCCGACGCGGCTGCCCCAGGTCGTGTCGACCTGAACGCGTTCCGGGACGATCCAGTAGCGCAGCCCGAGCTGGACGAAGGGGCTGCCGCGGTCCTGGCCGTAGGTTTCGGCGATCGCGTAGAGCCGTCCGGTTGCCTGGAGTTCGCTGCCCAGGCCCCAGGTCAGCCGGTTCTTGCGGGTTTCGCGTTCGTGCAGCGTACCGAGGTTCAGGTGCAGCACGACGCGGTCGTCGGCCAGCGACAGGCTGGCCGGCACGTAGAAATACGGCGAGCCCGAATCGCGCCGGCCCGGCTGCGTCGCGTAGCCGACCGCGAGGCCGATGCCGTAGTCGTTGGCGCTGAGCGGCCGGAACAGCGTCTTGGCCTGGAGGACCGCGGCGCCGCCCAGCATCTCGCCGTCGGCGCGGGCGAAGGCGCCGCCGGCGGTGATCTCGAAGTCGCCGGTCGGGTTGCACGCCGGCAGCGCCCACAGTTCGCGCTCGCCGTGGTGGGCGTGCAGCCAGGTTTCGAGCTGGCAGCTGCGCGCCTCGGTCATCCGCGCGTCGTCGGTCACCATCGGCCGCGCGGCGTGGGCGGCGGGCGCGAGGCAGCAGATCAGGGCGGCAGGAATCAGGCGGCGCATCACGGGGCGGGCGTAGGGCGGGCGGAGGACGGCGGATTATAGGGCCGGATTGTGACAACGCGGCGACGCCGGCTGTCATCAAAGCTTAGCGCGGGCTGATTACCGTGGGCGCTTTCACGGAGATGCCATGCGGGAACCGACACCGAACGACCTGGGCCTCGATCCGGCCCGCGAATCGCCGTACAAGGGCAAGACCGGGCTGCGCCGGGTGTGGAACGCCTTCAACTACTCGATCGCCGGACTGAAGGCGGCCTACCTGTGCGAGGACGCCTTCCGCCAGGAAGTCTGGCTCGCCGTGCTGCTGATCCCGACCGCGCTGCTGCTGCCGGTGCCCTGGCTGGGGCGCGGGCTGATGATCGCCAGCGTGCTGCTGGTGCTGGTCGTCGAACTGCTCAATTCCGCCGTCGAGGCGGTGGTCGACCGCGTCAGCCTGGAGAACCACCGGCTGGCCAAGCGGGCCAAGGACCTCGGCAGCGCCGCGGTGCTCGTGTCGCTGCTGCTCGTCGCCGCCGTCTGGGCCTGCGTGCTGATCGGGGGCGCATGATGCGGCTGGAGATCGCTTTCGTCACCGAAACCTTCCCGCCCGAGGTCAATGGCGTCGCGATGACCGTCGGCCGCCTGGTGCACGGCATGCGCGAGCGCGGCCACCGCGTCGATGTGATCCGGCCGCGCCAGGGCGAGGCCGACGCCGGCAGCGAGCACGAGACGGCGCTGCCCGGTTTCCCGCTGCCCGGCTATCCCGGCCTGCGCTTCGGCCTGCCCGCCGGACGCCGGCTGGCCCGGCTGTGGCGCCAGCGCCGGCCCGACCTCGTCCATGTCGTCACCGAGGGGCCGCTCGGCTGGTCGGCGGTGGCCACCGCGCGCCGCCTCGGCATCCCGGTTACCTCGGGCTTCCATACCAACTTCGACCGCTACAGCGTGCATTACGGCCTGGGCTGGATGCGCCCGGCGGTCGCCGCCTACCTGCGCACGCTGCACCGGCGCACGCAGGCGACCATGGTGCCGACCGAGGCGCTGGCCGCCGACCTGGCCGGCGAGGGCATTGCCGGCGTGCGCGTGGTCGGCCGCGGCGTCGATACCCGGCTGTTCGATCCGGCCCGGCGCAGTGCCGCAATGCGCGCCGGCTGGGGCGCAGCCGACGGGGCGCCGGTCTGCCTGTACGTCGGCCGGCTGGCCGCCGAGAAGAATCTCGGCCTGGTCGAGCAGGCCTATGCCGGCATCCGCGCGGTGCGTCCGGACGCACGCCTGGTCTGGGTCGGCGACGGGCCGAAGCGCGCCGCGCTGGCCGCCAGGCATCCGGAGCAGCATTTCGCCGGCATGCGGACCGGCGAGGAGCTGGCCGCGCATTACGCGAGCGCCGACCTCTTCCTGTTTCCCAGCCTGACCGAAACCTACGGCAACGTCGTCGCCGAGGCGATGGCCAGCGGGCTGGCCGTGCTGGCCTACCGCAGCGCCGCGGCGGCCGAGCTGATCGCCAGCGGGCTGAACGGCGTCACGGTGGCGCCGGGCAACGGCAGCGCCTTCGTCGAAGCGGCCGTCGCGCTGGCCGGTGCCGCGGAGCAGCTGCCGACGCTCGGCGCCGCGGCCCGCGCCGCGATGCTGCCGCGCAGCTGGGAACACGTCGTCGAGCGCTTCGAGCGCGTCGCGCGCGAGGCGCTGGCCGGCTGATCCTGGGGTCAGCTGTGCTGGATCAGCTCGATCTTGTAGCCGTCCGGGTCCTCGACGAAGGCGATGATCGTCGTGCCGTGCTTCATCGGCCCGGCTTCGCGGACGACCTTGCCGCCGCGCGCGCGGATCTCGGCGCAGGCGGCCGCGGCGTCCGGCACGGCGAGCGCGACGTGGCCGAAGCCGTTGCCCAGGTCGTAGGACGGCGTGTCCCAGTTGTGCGTCAGCTCGAGCACCGCGTCCGTGTCTTCCGGACCGTAGCCGACGAAGGCCAGCGTGAAGCGGCCTTCCGGGTAGTCCTGGCGGCGCAGCAGGCGCATGCCGAGGATTTCGGTGTAGAAGGCGATCGAGCGGTCGAGGTCGCCGACGCGGATCATGGTGTGCAGGATGCGCATGCTGTGTTTCCTTTGTCAGAATCTGGGAAGGTCCCGGCCGCGGCGGCGCAGTTCGACGCGCAGCGCCTGCCAGTCGGGACAGAGTTGCTCGACCACGGACCAGAAACGCGGCGAGTGGTTCATTTCCTTCAGGTGGGCGAGTTCGTGGCAGACCACGTAATCGACCACCGGCAGCGGCAGGAAGACCAGCCGCCAGTTCAGCGCGATGCCGCCGCGCGAACTGCAGCTGCCCCAGCGCGTGCGCGCCGACGACAGGCGCAGCGGCGGCACCGGCACGCCGAGCCGGGGCGCATGCAGTGCCAGGCGTTCGGCGAAAACGCGCCGGGCGTGTTCGCGCAGGGTCTTTTCGAGCACCGAAGCGGCGTCGACCGCGGGCGGCACCGCGAGGTGCAGCGTGTCGCCGGCGATCCGTCCGCCGGCGCGGGACGCGGCGGCGATGCGCACGGTCAACGGCCGTCCGAAGGCGGAAATCGCCAGGCCGTCGGCGACCGCGATCATTTCGGGGGCAGGGCGCTTCTTCCACGCGTCGAGCTTGGCCAGCACCCAGTCGCCGTGCTCGCGCAGCAGCGCCTCGATGTCGGCGATCCGGGCGCGCTGCGGAGCGCCGACGCGCAGGCCGGCGTGGTCGATGGTCAGGCCGATGGTGCGCCGCGCGCTGCGGCGCAGCCGGTAGGCGACGGCCTGACCGGCGATGACGATCTGGCGGCCGGACTCAGGCGGGCTGGCCGGCATCCTTGTAGCGGTGCGGGGAGATGCGCCGCATCTCGGCTTCGATCCATTCCTCGGCGCGGCGATTGACCTCGGCTTCGGTCAGGCCGGTGGCGTCGAAGGCCGGGCCGATGCTGACCGTCACGGTCCCAGGCGTCTTCAGGAAGGCCTGGCGCGGCCAGCGTTCGCCGGCGTCGTGGGCGACCGGGACGACCTTGCAGCCGACGTGCGTCGCCAGGTAGGCGCCGCCCGGCTTGTAGCGTTTCTTCTCGCCCGGCGGCACGCGCGTGCCTTCCGGGAAAATGATCACGTAGAAGCCCTGCTTCAGCCGCTCGCGGCCCTGGGTGACGACCTGGTCGAGCGCGTCCTTGCCGGCCGCGCGGTCGATCGAGATCATCTTCATCGCGGCCAGGCCCCAGCCGATCAGCGGCACCTTGAGCAGTTCCTTCTTCAGCACGAACACGCAGTAGGCGCCGTCCGGCACGTAGTTCTGCAGCGCCATCGTTTCCCAGGCCGACTGGTGCTTGGCCAGGATCACGCAGGGTTCCTTCGGCATGTTCTCGAGGCCGAGCACGCGCGGCCGGATGCCGAGCAGGTTGCGCACGCCCCATTCGACGCCGAGGCGCCACAGCTTGCCGAAACGGTAGGGCCAGAGGCCGCGCAGCAGCGGGCCGGCGACGAACACGAAGGGCGCGGTGGCGATCGACCAGACGATCGCCCAGGCCATGAACAGCGTGGAGCGGAGGTGGATCATGCTTTTCCCTTGCCGAGCAGGTGGTCGACCGCGGCGGCGAGGTCGGCGAATTCCAGCGTGCCTTCCGGCAGCGTTTCCTCGGCCTTGGCCTTCTCGCCCTTGCCGGTCATCACCAGCACCGGCAGGCAGCCGGCGGCCGCCGCGGCCTGCAGGTCGCGCAGCGAATCACCGATCGCCGGCACGCCCCTGAGGTCGGTGTTGAAGGTTTCGGAAATGCGCCGGAACATGCCCGGCTTCGGCTTGCGGCACTCGCACTGCGAGTCGGCGGCGTGCGGGCAGTAGAAGATTGCGGTGATCCGCCCGCCGGTGGCGACGACCTCCTTGTGCATCCGGGCGTGGATCTGGTTCAGCATTTCCATGTCGAACAGGCCGCGCCCGATGCCCGACTGGTTGGTCGCGACGACGACCTTGTAGCCGTTCTGGGTCAACCGGGCGATCGCCTCGAGGCTGCCCGGAATCGGCTTCCATTCGGCCGGGTTCTTGATGAACTGGACGGAATCGACGTTGATCACGCCGTCGCGGTCGAGGATGACGAGTTTGCCGGGCATCGCGGGCTCAGGCCGACAGCTTGGAGAGGTCGGCGACCTGGTTCATCGCGGCGTGCAGCTTGGCGAGCAGGCCCAGGCGGTTGGCGCGCAGGTCCGGATCGTCGGCATTGACCATGACGCCGTCGAAGAAGGCATCGACCGGGGCGCGCAGCGCGGCCAGCGTCTGCAGCGACTCGGTGTAGTCGCCGGTGACGAAGGCGGCGTCGGCCTGCGGCACGACCTCGACCAGTGCCGCGTGCAGCGCGACTTCGGCGGCTTCCTTGAGCAGCCCGGCATCGACGGTCGGCTCGACCGCGTTGTCGACCTTCTTCAGGATGTTGCCGACCCGCTTGTTGGCGGCGGCCAGCGCGGCGGCTTCCGGCAGCGCCGAGAAGGCGCGCACCGCGGCCAGGCGCTTGACGATGTCGCCCAGTCGCTGCGGCCGCTGGCTGACCACGGCATCGACTTCCTGCGCGGTGTAGCCCTGCTCGCGCAGGCTGCCGGCGAGGCGGTCGTAGATGAAGTTCGTGACACCTTCCAGGTAGGCGGGAGCATCGGCTCCATCTACAAAACGCTCTAGTCCCTCGGTGAATTCCAAAGCAGCAATCTGCAGAAGAGTGTCGAGCGGCAAGGCTAGGTCGTTCTCGGCCAGCATCCGGATCACGCCCAGCGCGTGGCGGCGCAGCGCGAACGGGTCGCGGTCGCCGGTCGGGATCTGGCCGATGCCGAACATGCCGACCAGCGTTTCCAGCTTGTCGGCCAGCGCGACGACGATGCCGACGCGGCCGCGCGGCAGGCTGTCGCCGGCGAAGCGCGGCTTGTAGTGGTCTTCGATGGCGTCGGCGACGTCGGCGTTCAGGCCGTCGTGCTGCGCGTAGTAGCGGCCCATGATGCCCTGCAGTTCCGGGAACTCGCCGACCATGTCGGTCAGCAGGTCGGCCTTGGCCAGCACCGCGGCCTGTTCGGCGTGCTGCACCAGCTCGCCGCCGCCCAGCTGTTCGGCGATGGCGCGGGCGATCGCGGCGACGCGCTGGACGCGCTCGCCCTGGGTGCCCAGCTTGTTGTGATAGACGACCTTGCCGAGACCGGCGACGCGGGATTCCAGCGACTTCTTGCGGTCCTGGTCGAAGAAGAACTTGGCATCGGCCAAACGCGGACGCACGACGCGCTCGTTGCCGCCGATCACCGCGGAAGCGTCTTCCGGACTGATGTTGCTGACGACGAGGAACTTGTTGGTGAGTTTTCCGGCCGCGTCGAGCAGCGGGAAGTATTTCTGGTTGGCCTTCATCGTCAGGATCAGGCATTCCTGCGGCACGGCGAGGAATTCCTGCTCGAACTGGCCGATCAGCACATTCGGACGCTCGACCAGCGCGGTGACTTCATCGAGCAGCGCGTCGTCGTCGATCGGCCTGCCGCCGGCCTGGGCCGCAGCGGCTTCGAGCTGGCGGGCGATTTCGGCGCGGCGTTCGGCGAAGGAGGCGATCACGGCGCCATCCTGGCGCATCGTGCCGGCGTAGGCATCGGCGTCGGCGATGACGACCGGATCGACCGCCGCTTCGAAGCGGTGGCCGTGCGTTGCGCGGCCGGCGTTGAGGCTGAGCACGGAGACCGGCACGACGTCGGCGCCGTGCAGCGCGACCAGGCCGTGCGCCGGGCGGACGAAATTGACGGTATCCCAGCCGTCGGCCAGCTGGTAGGTCATGACCTTGGGGATCGGCAGCGCGGCCAGCGCGGCCTCGACGGCCTTCTGCAGGCCCTCGGCCAGCGTCGCGCCCTTGGCCAGGCTGTCGTAGAACAGGATGTCGGCCTTGCCGTCGTTCTCGCGGCGCAGACCGGCCACGGCGGACGCGTCGGCGCCCAGTGCGGCGAGCTTCTTCAGCAGCGCCGGCGTTGCGTTGCCGGCGGCGTCGAGACCGACGGCGACCGGCATCAGCTTCTGGACGACCGGCTTGTCGGCGGCGACGGCCAGCACGTCGGTGACGTGGGCGGCCAGGCGGCGCGGCGACGCGTAGGCGGTGACGGTCGCGGTGGACGGCGCCAGGCCGGCGTTTTTCAGCGAATTCGCCAGCGCGGCGGCGAAGGCTTCGCCGAGCTTCTTCAGCGCCTTGGGCGGCAGTTCCTCGACGAAGAGTTCAACGAGCAGGTTCTTGGACGACATATCAGGCGGCTTTCTTTGCGTTCTGTTCTTCGAGCTTGGCCAGCACTTCGCCGGCCCAGTCCTTCGGCGCCATCGGGAAGCCGAGGCGGGCGCGCGAATCCAGGTAGGCCTGCGCGACGGAGCGGGCGAGGTTGCGGATGCGGCCGATGTAGGCGGCGCGCTCGGTGACCGAGATGGCGCCGCGCGCGTCGAGCAGGTTGAAGGTGTGCGCGGCCTTCAGCACCTGTTCGTAGGCCGGCAGCGCCAGTTGCGCGCCCATCAGGTGCTGCGCCTGCTTCTCGTGCGCGCCGAACGCGGTGAACAGGAATTCGGCGTCCGAATGCTCGAAGTTGTAGGCCGACTGCTCGACCTCGTTCTGGTGATAGACGTCACCGTAGGTCAGGCCGTCGGTCCAGGTCAGGTCGAAGACGTTCTCGACGCCCTGCAGGTACATCGCCAGACGCTCCAGGCCGTAGGTGATTTCACCGGTGATCGGCTTGCAGTCGATGCCGCCGACCTGCTGGAAGTAGGTGAATTGCGTGACTTCCATGCCGTTCATCCAGACTTCCCAGCCGAGGCCCCAGGCGCCCAGCGTCGGGTTTTCCCAGTCGTCCTCGACGAAGCGCACGTCGTTCTTCTTCAGGTCGAAGCCGAGCGCCTCCAGCGAGCCGAGGTAGAGCTCGAGGATGTTGTCCGGCGCCGGCTTCAGCACCACCTGGTACTGGTAGTAGTGCTGCATGCGGTTCGGGTTCTCGCCGTAGCGGCCGTCCTTGGGCCGGCGCGACGGCTGCACGTAGGCGGCTTTCCACGGCTCGGGGCCGATCGCGCGCAGGAAGGTCGCGGTGTGGCTGGTGCCGGCGCCGACCTCCATGTCGTAAGGCTGGAGCAGGGCGCAGCCCTGGGCGCTCCAGTATTGCTGCAACCGCAGGATGATTTCTTGAAAACTCGGCTTGCCGAGTTTCAGAGAAGACTCATGCCCGCCTGCGGGCGTGACGTCGGAACTAAACGTGGGTTTCTTGCTGGTCGTCATCGGACGCACTCGGTAAGACGGAAAGCCTCGGATTTTACTTGCTTTTGCGACGGACCGGCAGCGCGCCGGCCAGTCCGCAGCACAACATCAGCATCAGCGCCGGCAGATTGCCGTAGCGGACGTACGGCGTGCTGCCGGCGTAGGCGCGTACGCTGCCCTGCAGCACGCCGGTCGTGAAGGGCTCGAGCACGCCCTGCAGGCGGCCGTCGGCCTCGATGATCGCGGTCATTCCGGTGTTGGTCGCGCGCAGCATCGGGCGGCCGGTTTCGACAGCGCGCATCCGGGCGATCTGCAGGTGCTGCGGCTGCGCCAGCGAGCGGCCGAACCACGCGGTGTTCGACAGGTTGGCGAGGAGGCCGGCGGCGGGCAGCGCCTGGATGATCTCCTCGCCGAAAACGTCCTCGTAGCAGATGTCGACCGCGACCCGGCGGCCGGAGACGGCGAGCGGCGGCTGTCCGGCCGGGCCGCGGCTGAACGACGACATCGGGATGTTCGCGTAGGCCATGAACCACGCGAAGCCCGGCGGGATGAATTCGCCGAACGGGACCAGGTGCTGCTTGCTGTAGACCTGCGGCGACGAGGCGCCGAGGCTCAGCGCGCTGTTGTAGTAGGCGCCGCCCGGGTCGCCGGTCAGCGTGCCGACGATCAGGTCGCCGCCGGCGGCCGCGGCGAGTTCGCGCAGCTCGTCGAGGTAGCCCGGCGGCAGGTGGTCGGCGAAGCTGGGCAGCGCGGTTTCCGGCAGCAGGGTCAGCCGGGCCGGGTGCTGCGCGACCAGGTCGCGGTACAGCGTCAGCGTCCGGATGAAGGATTCGGGCCGGAATTTCATTTCCTGCGCGACGTTGCCCTGGATCAGCGCGACGCTGAGCGGTTCGCCGTCCGGCTGCGTCCAGCCGATCCGGCCCAGTCCGAAGCCGGCGGCGGCCAGCACAAGCAGCGCCGGCAGGCCGAGGCGCCAGCGCAGCAGCAGCGCCCCGCTCAACGCGACCAGCAGCGACAGGCCGTGCACGCCGAGCAGCGGCGCGAAGCCGGCGAGCGGGCTGGGCGGGCTCTGCGTGTAGCCGATCGCCAGCCACGGGAAACCCGTGAAAATCCAGCCGCGCAGCCAGTCCACCGCGGCGAACAGCGCGCCGAACAGCAGCGCCTGGCCGACGAAGCCGGCCGGCCGCCAGCGTCCGAACAGCCCGCCGGCCAGCGCCGGGAACAGCGCCAGCACGGCGCAGAAGAGTACGGCGGCCGGTCCGGCCAGCCACCACGGCATGCCGCCGAACACCGACAGGCTGACATGCACCCAGGAGACGCCGCACAGGAAGAAGCCGAGGCCGAACGCGAAGCCGCTGGCGGCGCCGGCGCGGGCCGAGCGGCCGGCGCGCAGCAGCGCGAACAGGCCGCCCCAGACGGCGGGCGCCAGCCAGAACAGGCCGAAGGGGGCGAAGCAGAGGACGCCTGCCGCGCCGAGCAGCGCGGTCAGGCCGAGGCGGGCGGCCGGCCGTTCAGGCAGCCGCATCGGCGGCGGGCGGCTTGGGCAGGTCGACGAGCAGGGTGTAGAGACGGCGGCTGTCGGCGCGCAGCACCTGGAAGCGGACGCCGTCGATGTCGACGACTTCGTTGCGCTTCGGCACGCGGCCGAGATGGCGCAGCACCAGGCCGCCGACGGTGTCGAATTCCTCGTCGGAGAACTTCGTCGAGAAGGCCGCGTTGAAGTCGTCGATCTCGGTGCGCGCCTTGACGCGGTAGCGGCCGGTCGAGTCGAGGCGGATGTTGTCGTGCGCCTCGTCGAAGTCGTATTCGTCCTCGATGTCGCCGACGATCTGCTCGAGCACGTCCTCGATGGTGACCAGCCCGGCGACGCCGCCGTATTCGTTGACGACGATGGCCATGTGGTTGCGCGACACGCGGAATTCGCGCAGCAGCACGTTCAGGCGCTTGGATTCGGGAATGAACACCGCCGGGCGCAGCCAGTCGCGCAGATCGAAGCTGGTTTCGGTGTGGATGCGCAGCAGGTCCTTGGCGAGCAGGATGCCGAGCACGTTGTCGCGGTCGCCGTCGACGACGGGAAAGCGCGAGTGGGCGGCTTCGATGACGGTGGGGACGATTTCGTCCAGCGGATCGTCGATGTCGATGACGTCCATCTGGGCCCGCGGGATCATCACGTCGGTGACGCGGGTTTCGGACGCGGCAAGCGCGCCTTCGATGATGGTCAGCGCATCGGCGTCCATCAGGTTGCGCTCGTAGGCCGAGTGCAGGATTTCGATCAGTTGCTCGCGATCCTCGGGTTCGCGCAGCAGCAGGTGGGACAAGCGTTCGAGAAAACCGGGTTTACTAGGGGAACTTTCCATGGCGTTCAGGCGGCGTAGGGGTCGGGGTAACCGAGTGCCGCGAGTATCTCCCTTTCTTCGTCTTCCATCTGCTGGGCCTCTTCGTCGTTCTCGTGGTCCCAGCCTTGTAAATGCAGCATACCATGCACCGTCAGGTGCGCGTAATGCGCGGCCAGCGGCTTGTTCTGCTCGGCCGCCTCGCGGGCGACGACTTCCGGGCAGATGACCAGGTCGCCGGTGACGACCGGCTCGGTGTCGTACGGGAAGGACAGCACGTTGGTCGCGTAATCCTTGCCGCGGTAGTCCGCGTTCAGCGCCCGGCCCTCGTCGGCATCGACCAGGCGGATCGTCACCTCGCCGCCGCCGACCAGCGCGGCGCGCGCCCAGCGCACGAAATCCGCCCGCAAGGGTAGGCCCTCGCGGTTACAGGCGTATTGCACGGACAGGTTAAGACGCTTGCTGACGGTTTTCATAGGCTTCGACGATGCGCGCGACCAGCGGGTGGCGCACGACGTCTTCCTTTCTGAATTCGGTGAAGGCGATGCCGCGCACGTCGCGCAGCACGTCGATGGCTTCCTTGAGGCCGCTCTTCTGGCCCTTCGGCAGGTCTATCTGCGTCACGTCGCCGGTGACCACGGCCTTGGCGCCGATGCCGATGCGGGTCAGGAACATCTTCATCTGTTCCGGCGTCGTGTTCTGCGCCTCGTCGAGGATGATGAAGGCGTGGTTCAGCGTGCGGCCGCGCATGAAGGCGAGCGGGGCGATCTCGATGGCGCGCTTTTCGTACAGCTTGGCGACGCGGTCGGCGCCCATCAGGTCGTACAGCGCGTCGTACAGCGGGCGCAGGTAAGGGTCGATCTTCTGCGTCAGGTCGCCGGGCAAAAAGCCGAGGCGTTCGCCGGCCTCGACCGCCGGCCGGGTCAGGATGATGCGCTCGACCATGTCGCGCTCGAAGGCGTCGACGGCGGAAGCGACGGCGAGATAGGTCTTGCCGGTGCCGGCCGGGCCGATGCCGAAGGTGATGTCGTGTTCCTGGATCGCCTTCAGGTAGGCGACCTGGCGCGGCGTGCGGCCGTGCAGTTCGCTCTTGCGGGTGACCAGCTGCGGGCCGTCGCTGACGCCGGCGGCGCTCGCCACGCGGCGCACCGGCGCGTTAAGCAATTCGATCAGGCCGAGCTGGATCGCGTCGACCGACAGCGGCTGGCGCGCCAGCGCATAGAAATGGCGGACCGCATCCGCGGTCAACTGTGCCTTTTCGCCGGAAATGGAGAAGCGCTCGTTGCGCCGGTGGATCACCACGTCGAAGCCCGTTTCGATTTGCCGGATGTTCTCGTCGAGCGGCCCGCACAGGTTGGCGAGCAGCGTGTTGTCGACCGGCGCCAGCGCGAATTCGATCGGCCGGCTCTTCGGCGCGGGCCTAGTCTTCGCGGATGACAATTTCGCCCCTCAGGCTGTGCGGCAGCGCCGACGTGATGCGGACATCGACGAAGGTGTCGATCAGGCGCGGGTTGCCGACGAAATTGACGATGCGGTTGTTGTCGGTGCGCCCGGCCAGTTCGGCGGCGTCCTTCTTCGACGTGCTTTCGACCAGCACGCGCTGCACGCTGCCGACCATGGCCTGGCTGATCACCTGCGCCTGCTCCTCGATGCGCTTCTGCAGCCGGGTCAGGCGGGCCGACTTGACCTCGGGCGGCGTCGAATCGTCGAGTTCCAGTGCCGGCGTGCCGGGCCGCGGGCTGTAGATGAAGGAGAAGGAATTGTCGAAACCGACGTCGTCGATCAGCTTCATGGTCTTCTCGAAATCCTCGTCGGTCTCGCCGGGGAAGCCGACGATGAAGTCGGACGACAGCGAGATGTCCGGGCGCGCTGCGCGCAGCTTGCGGATGATCGACTTGTACTCGAGCGCCGTGTAGCCGCGCTTCATTGCGGCCAGCACGCGATCGGAACCGGCCTGCACCGGCAGGTGCAGGTGCGAGACCAGCTTCGGCACCTTCAGGTAGGTGTCGATCAGGCGCTGCGACATCTCGCGCGGGTGCGAGGTCGTATAGCGGATGCGCTCGATGCCCGGCACCTCGGCGATGTACTCGATGAGCAGCGCGAGGTCGGCTTTCTCGTCGCAGCCTTCCATGTCGCCGCGGTAGGCATTGACGTTCTGGCCGAGCAGCGTGACTTCCCTGACGCCGTGCGCGGCGAGGTCGGCGACCTCGGTCAGCACGTCGTTGAACGGCCGTGACACTTCGCCGCCGCGGGTATAGGGAACGATGCAGAAGGTGCAGAACTTGGAGCAGCCCTCCATGATCGACACGAAGGCCGAGGCGCCCTTGATCTCGGCCGGCGGCATCGAATCGAACTTCTCGATTTCCGGGAAGGAGACGTCGACCGCCGCCTTGCCCTTCGCCTTGCGCTCGGCGATCAGCTGCGGCAGACGATGCAGCGTCTGCGGGCCGAACACCACATCGACGTAGGGCGCGCGGGCAACGATGGCGTCGCCCTCCTGGCTGGCGACGCAGCCGCCGACACCGATCACCAGGTTCGGATTCTGCTGCTTCAGGTGCTTGATCCGGCCAAGGTCGTGGAACACCTTCTCCTGCGCCTTCTCGCGCACCGAGCAGGTGTTGAACAGGATGATGTCGGCTTCCTCGGGCTTGTCGGTCTTGACGACGCCTTCAGCGGCATTGAGCACGTCGGCCATCTTGTCCGAGTCGTACTCATTCATCTGGCACCCGAAAGTGCGGATGAACAGTTTTTTGGGCATGGGGTAACTTCGTGAAACGGTGAGTGCCGCTTCGGCAAGAGCGCGGCTGGAAAGTTCGGCATTATAACCGAGCCGAAATCCTGTTGACCCGGGGCGCGCCTGCCCCCTATAATTCGCGCCCTCGAAGCGTGGTGATGTAGCTCAGACGGTTAGAGCGATGGATTCATAACCCATAGGTCGGCAGTTCGATTCTGCCCATCACCACCAAAAATACAAGAGGCCGTTGATCCGCAAGGTTCAGCGGCCTTTTCGCTTCCAGGAAGCCGCCCGGTGCTGCACAAAGGTGCTACACATGGCCCGAAACTTCCTGACCCGATCCAGGCACGGCACTATCTACTACTTTCGCCGCCGGGTGCCTGATGACTTACTCGCTACGGTTAAACAGCCATTCTTGATCCGCTCTCTAGGAACCAGTGAGCGCAGTCAGGCTATCATCTTGGCTCGTGCTTACGCGGCACAGACCGATATTGCCTTTACCCAACTTCGCACCATGTCTGATAAGAAACTCACGGCCCAGGAACTTCTCGACAGCTTCGCCAAGCTACCCGACTGCCGAGAGCGAATCAGAAGGGCCGGAATGCAGCTTCGACTAGAAGAGTCAGAGCGCGAAAAAGAGAGGCTCGAACGCGAGGTCATAGAGGGGCTGTATCAGCAGCAGGAGCAGCAAAAGCGCCATGCGCGTGACTTGGAAGTAGCGATCATGGCGGGAGTGGCCAGATCAACCGCGCCAGTCCCTTCAGCTACCATTCCGAGCATTGCAGCCGATGAATTATTCGAGGACTTCTTGCGAGAAGGAGTTGGATCAGGGCGTTGGAAAGACGCCGAAACCGCCAGGACTCGGGACTATGGGCCAATCTGGAGAAGGTTCGCTGCCCATACAGACAAGCACGGCTTGACGGCTGTAGCCGCGAAAGCCTATCGGTCAGAAGTCATGGCGCGTGAGCAGGACAGCCCGGAAACGAAGAACCGCAATCTATACCGGGTTCGTGCCGTGATCGCACACGGAGTTGATCACCACGATCTAGACGCAAAGATGCTATCCCACTTGAAGACTGCTAAAGGGAGGCGGAGTGGTGGTGGCAAGGTGAAAAGTTACCTCCCCTTCACGGGCGACGAACTGAAGCAGCTATTCCACTCGGAGTTCTACCGGGAAAATTCATTCAAGAAGGCTTCGCAGTTCTGGTTGCCCATGCTCGGCCTCTATACGGGCGCACGCCTGGAGGAGCTGGCCGGATTGCACCTAGCATCGTTCTCGACGGTCGATAGCCACCCCTCCATGCGGCTGTCAGATTACGATACCACTGACGAGGGCAAGAACGAACACGCTCCACGTGAGGTGCCAATTCACCCCGAGCTAATCAAGGCGGGTCTGCTTGATTACGTTGAATTGCTTCGTGCTGAAGGACACGAGCGCCTGTTTCCAGAAATAGGTGCTGCTGCCCGTGATGGCTTTGCCAAGCGTGCCACGACTGATTTCACAGACTACCGGCGATCAGTCGGCGTAGGCAAGGATGAAGGCGAGCGTTCTCGAAAAGTTTTCCATTCGTTCCGTTCAACCCTGGCTGGCAAGTTGTTTCCCTTGACGGGGGATGCCGACCTACGTCGCCGCTTGCTTGGACATGCAGCAAAGGACGTTCATGCAGGCACCTACCTTGGTGCGATAGGCATCCCGATGGAGCGTGCAACAGAGGTAATGTCCGGTGTGTCGTTCGGGCTTCAACACCCGGAGTTCAGCGATACGGCTACCTACAAGAAGGCCAGGAACCGCAAGCCCCGCTCCCCGAGTTCCTGAGGGGGCGTCCAGGCCCTCACAATCGCACTATGCGCGAGTTTAATGGGCCTGGGTATGTCTGAACATGACCCGGGTTATTCACAGGCGCTGGCGCTGTAACGCTTTGCGGTGCTGGCCGATAAAGCCGAAGAACTCTGCGGTCTTGGCGATGCTGGCTGCGTTCTCCTTGAGCCAGCTCCTGACCTGCTCGGCGTTATTTGCGAACGGGCGGCCGAGGCTTGCCTTGCTCTCCATTCGTTAGGGGCGAGTTTGGCTTTGTCATGCGATCGGTATTCATACGCACAAATTTCATTTATAATCCACCGTTTTGTCTTCGGTGATAGATCGTGGCGGCAGTGTTGATTGACGACGTGGCGGTTCGCGCCAGGGTTCAGAAAATTTGGGAATCCGTCTTTGAGGTAAGCGGCAAAATCCTGGTTGATGAAAAGCGTTTCGGATTTTTGGGAATGGAGATCATTCCGGACCCAAATATTCACCAGATGCTTGCAGTGCTGAGAACTATTGAAGAAGGATTGATGTCTGTATTGGCAGAGTTTGATGACTTGCAATACGACGAAACAAGGCTTATTCTGAATGCTCGAGAGCAAATCTCCAGAATGGAGGTGGTGGCTCTCGCCCTGAAGCGTAACAATAGGGATCTGTTCGACGAAGCGATCGAAAGACTTGAGCGCCAAGCCGCTTTTTAATACCGACTAATTGACTAAACGCAAGGGACGCATATCATGGACATCACTTCGAACGAGGCGCTTGCTAAGAGGCAAGCGTTGATCAGCAAGCTAGACGAAATTCAGGCTCAGTGCGATGAGTTGAGCCGCCTTTGGGATGCTAACTCTGCCCTCATGGAAGAAGTGTTTCCGGAGCAGATGGCCGCCTAAGTTGTCGGCTCACGTATATCAAGCCGCCTTCGGGCGGCTTTGTTTTTTGTATTTATTGATGGTCGTCATTGTGGCTGGCCTAAACGAGCCAGCACCCGCTGCACTTGAGCAAGTTGCCAGCTCCCACCCTTCGGAGCTGGCACGCCGATAGCGTTAAGCTCGGCAACCATTCCACGCTGAGGCAGGCCGCGCGCTTTCATTCCATCGAGCAGGGGGCGGAGCTTGTCGGCGAAATCATCGGCCAGCTTCTGACGCGCTTCGACGTTCGGGCGCAGATTGTCAGCACCGGCACGACCCAGGACAACACCGCGAGACTTCGCGACGGCCAAAGCGTCTTTCGTGCGCTGACTAATACGCTTTGCCTCATGCTCGGCAAATGCGGCCATGATGTGAATGGTTAGCTCGTTCGCTTCGGGCATATCGCACGCGACGAACTTAACTTTCGACTCCATCAAGCCCGATATGAAATGGACGTTACGGGCCAGACGATCCAGCTTTGCAATGATCAGGGTTGCACCTTCCTTGCGACAGGCAGCAAGCGCAGCTTTCAGCTGTGGGCGCTTCGCCAGGGCATCGGCACCCTTGCCGGTTTCGACCTCGACATAATCTCCGACCAATTCCCATTCACCGCCATTGAGGAACCGGCTAACGGCTTCCTTCTGTGCTTCCAGGCCAAGACCAGACGCGCCTTGCTTCTGTGTGCTGACGCGGTGATAAGCGATGAATTTGCCGTTTGCCATTGTTGCCTCCCTGGGTGACCACGTTACAAGACGTTCGTTTAATCCGTGGTCAATATACCATAATTCTTGACATGTCAGTAAATTTGGTGTATGGTTACGCCTATGGATGAAACTGCAAACACCAATTTGAAGAAGCGAGGCCGCAAGCCTCTTGGCGAAAAGGCGATGACTGCCGCAGAAGCCAAGCGGCGTAGTCGTGCCAAGCATGCTTCTGAGGGACGAGCGGAGTTCATGCTGACCTTGTCCGGTGGCAAGCTGGCATTCATCGACCAACTAGCTAAGGTGCAAGGCGATACCCGCTCTCAGGTTATCAATGCGTTACTTGATATGGCGATTGCCAAGATGGTGAATGTGGCTATCGAAGCCGACCACATGTTTGCAAACGGAGCCACAGACCAGGAAGTCGAGACGAGTCTCATGAAGGCACTGGCAACTGCTCCCGAACCGCACTTGGTCCAACAATATAAGGAGATGCTGAAGATTAAGTGACTCTCGCCATCACGTCTTACCGGGTGACCCGACGTTCGGGCGTGATTGGGTAGCACTGAGTGCTACAAGGGATTAGAAGAAAACTGGCAAAGTCCCAACGGTGGGGTTGGCTGAAAAGTCGCCGCAGGCCGTGCCAGTGAGCTTGATTGGTAGCGCCGGACCTCACTCCTGCCAATCAACGCAACACATAGCTGTGGCCAAGACTGAGGCAAAAATGGAGCCTACACCATGGGGATACCCGGTAGGGCAGACACGGCAGCCACCTGACCTAATCAACTCCGATTGGGTTAGGGGGTTTTACGCCTCAGCCTGCCCATGGGTATCAAACCTTTCAGGTTTTCAGACCTTCGGTCTTCAACCTGAATTGGCCCTTCCTACGCCTGAAGCAATCATTCAAAGAAAGTCATGACGAAGAAGACAGCAAGCCCCGCAGAGATCAGTCAGGCATTGGCATTGAGAGAGGCCGGTTACACCGCCCTCTCGATCAGCCAGCGCCTTGGGATCAGCGTGCGGTCATTGCAGCGTCACTTTGCTGACCACGGCACGAAGAAGGGAAGCATCAAGAAGGAAGTTCTGGACAACGCCAGGGCTGATCTGTTGAAGCGTGTCACGTCAGATGAGGCAATCAAGGAAGAGGCTGCCAGGCTCATCAATGACGACCTGGCGCACGCACAGCACCTCCGGGAGCTGATGATCAACGCCACCGAGCATCTTCAAGCCACATCGCTCAAGGAGGCCGTTCTGGTCATGCGTGCGGCTGCTGCCTACTCCACCGCGATCAAGAACACGTCAGACATGATGCGTCACACGCTACGGATCGAGAAGAGCATCGACGACACCGAGAAGGACTTGCCGGAGTTGTTGGTCAAGGAACTGACCAGCGACGAGATTGAAGCGATGAGGAAGGCCGGTCGGGAAGAGGACGCACTCGCCTGATACTGATGGCGTAGTGATGGCGCGATCATGGCAAGGAGCGAAGTCCTAGAAGAAATGCGACACCCAGATACCCTACCTTGTCATTTGCGCGACGTGAATTTGAAAATTCACCTGGCCTGGCAAGGCTGCCAATGGAAGGTAATTGACCGTTATGGATTACGCCTTCACACTGCCGGTTAGGTGTTGCACATGGGTGTGACACATTGATCAACCTCGACACCGAGGCGGTGACAGAAAGTCCCAACAGATCAATGGACTGACATTTTTTGGTGGTGATGGCTGGATTCTGCCCATCACCACCAAAGAATCAAAGAAGACGCCCCGGATATCCTCCGGGGCGTTTTCTTTTGCGTTCTCCGGGTACTCGCTGTGTACTCAAATCAATAAGCCAGTTTTCGATGGAGCTGCCCGCCAAATGAAAGCGGCCAGGCGCTGGGCCTGGCCGTGAGGGATACCTGCCGACGGGGGGCGTTCAGTCTTCGAGCAGGCTGCGCAGCATCCAGGCGGTCTTTTCATGGACGTCGATGCGCTGGGTCAGCACGTCGGCCGTCGGCTGGTCGTTGGCGGCGTCGACCACCGGGAAGAGGCGGCGCGCGGTGCGTGCGGTGGCTTCCTGGGCGGCGACCAGGTGGCGGACCATGTCGTTGGCCTTGGGCACGCCTTCGACTTCCTTGATCGACGCCCGCTTGACGAATTCCTTGTAGGTGCCGGGGGCCGGGAAACCCAGTGCGCGGATGCGCTCGGCGATGATGTCCAGCGCGTTCCACTGCTCGGTGTACTGCGTCATGAACATGGTGTGCAGGCTGTTGAACTGCGGGCCGGTGACGTTCCAGTGGAAATTGTGCGTCATCAGGTACAGCGTGTAGCTGTCGGCCAGCAATGCGGACAGGCCATCGGCGATCTTCTTGCGGTCGGCGTCGCTGATGCCGATGTCGATGGACGGGCTTTTCGCTTTCTTGGTTGCCACAGTGGTTCTCCTATCAAGCGGGCGCGGGATTGGAAATCCCGCGCCGGGTTCCTGGGAAATGGTGCAACGCGGCTGGCTGGCGGCGGCTGGCTGGCCCCGTGGGCTGCGGTTTCCCGGTGCATACCGCTGCTCCGGGAGACTTTAGCACAGCCTGTGATCGTCGATTCAGGCTGTCGGCATCCGGCTGCCGCCGGGGCCGGAAACGCTGCGCCATCAGGGAAGAGGCCCGCCGCTGGCGGGCCTCGGCGAGGGTTCGCCTCAGGCCGGTGCCGACGTGCGGATCAGGTGGTCGAAGGCCGACAGCGAGGCGGTGGCGCCCGATCCCATCGCGATGATGATCTGCTTGTACGGCGTCGTCGTGCAGTCGCCGGCGGCGAAGACGCCGGGCACCGAGGTGTGGCCCCTGGCGTCGATCTCGATTTCGCCGAAGCGGCTGAGGTCGACCGTGCCCTTCAGCCAGTCGGTGTTCGGCAGCAGCCCGATCTGCACGAAGATGCCTTCGAGTTCGACGTGCTTCTCCTCGCCGGAAATGCGATCCTTGAAGGTGATGCCATTGACCTTCTGGCCGTCGCCGGTGACTTCGGTCGTCTGCGCCGACTTGATCACGGTGACGTTCGGCAGGCTGTACAACTTCTTCTGCAGCACGGCGTCGGCGCGCAGCGTGTCGGCGAATTCGAGCAGCGTGACGTGGGCGACGATGCCGGCGAGGTCGATCGCCGCTTCGACGCCGGAGTTGCCGCCGCCGATCACCGCGACGCGCTTGCCCTTGAACAGCGGGCCGTCGCAGTGCGGGCAGAAGCAGACGCCCTTGGCCTTGTATTCCTTCTCGCCCGGCACGTTCATCTCGCGCCAGCGGGCGCCGGTGGCCAGGATCACCGACTTCGACTTCAGCGACGCGCCGTTGTCGAGCTGGACTTCGATCAGGCCGTTGTCGGTCGCCGGCGGCACCAGCTTCGCCGCCCGCTGCAGCGTCATCACGTCGACCTCGTAGGCCTTGACGTGCTGCTCGAGCGCGGCGACCAGCTTGGGTCCTTCGGTTTCCTTGACCGAGATGAAGTTCTCGATGCCCAGCGTATCCATGACCTGGCCGCCGAAACGTTCGGCCAGCACGCCGGTGCGGATGCCCTTGCGCGCCGCGTAGATCGCGGCCGAGGCGCCGGCCGGGCCGCCGCCGACGACGAGCACGTCGAAGGCTTCCTTGTTGCCGATTTCCTCGGCGGCACGGGCGGCGGCGCCGGTGTCGACCTTGGCCAGGATTTCCTCGATCAGCATCCGGCCCTGGCCGAATTCGGCGTCGTTCAGATAGACGGTCGGCACGGCCATGATCTGCCGGCGATTGACCTCGTCCTGGAACATCGCCCCGTCGATCATCGTGCTGGTGACGTTCGGGTTCAGCACCGCCATCAGGTTCAGCGCCTGCACGACGTCCGGGCAGTTGTGGCAGGACAGCGAGATGAAGGTCTCGAAGCGGAAGCTGCCGGGCAGCGCCTTGATCTGGTCGATGACGCCCTGTTCGACCTTGGGTGGATGGCCGCCGGTCTGCAGCAGCGCGAGCACGAGCGACGTGAATTCGTGGCCCATCGGGATGCCGGCGAAATGGATGCGCGGCGCCTCGCCGGGCAGGCCGACGGCGAAGGACGGACGCAGGGCGGCGTCGCCGTTGTCGCGCAGGCTGACCTTGTCCGACAGTTCGGCGATGTCGGCGAGCAGGCCGCGGATTTCCTGCGCCTTGGCGCTGTCGTCGAGCGAGGCCACC
This sequence comes from Dechloromonas sp., assembly GCA_028687035.1. Taxonomy (GTDB): domain Bacteria; phylum Pseudomonadota; class Gammaproteobacteria; order Burkholderiales; family Rhodocyclaceae; genus Azonexus. The sequence goes on from JAQUAX010000005.1 coordinate 68,322, forward strand.
AGTTCGATCGGGCGCTGCAGTCGTTCGAGGTAGGCTTTCAACTGGGTCTTGATGGCGGTGTCGAGCATGGCTGTTCTCCCTGGGTCTGCCGTTTGAATTTCACTGAAAAGCCGCGGTGGACCGCGGCTTTGCGGTGAAATCCGCGCCGCCCCGGGCGGGGCGGCGGGATCGATGGCCTGCGGCTTAGATCTTGCCGACCAGGTCCAGCGACGGCTTCAGCGTTTCGGCGCCTTCCTGCCACTTGGCCGGGCAGACTTCGCCCGGGTGGGAGGCGATGTATTGGGCGGCCTTGACCTTGCGCAGCAGCTCGGAAGCGTCACGGCCGATGCCCAGGTCGTGGATTTCGGCGACCTTGATTTCGCCTTCCGGATTGACGACGAAGGTGCCGCGCAGCGCCAGGCCTTCTTCCTCGATCATCACGTCGAAGCCGCGGGTGATCGCGCCGGTCGGGTCGCCGATCATCGGGTAGGCGATCTTCTTGATCGTTTCGGAGGCGTCGTGCCAGGCCTTGTGGGTGAAGTGGGTGTCGGTCGAAACCGAGTACACCTCGACGCCCAGCTTCTGGAATTCCGGGTACACATCGGCCATGTCGCCCAGTTCGGTCGGGCAGACGAAGGTGAAGTCGGCCGGGTAGAAGAAGAACACGGACCACTTGCCCTTCAGGTCGGCGTCGGAGACGGTGACGAACTTGCCGTTGTGGTAGGCCTGGGCGGTGAAGGGCTTGATCTTGGTGTTGATGATTGCCATTGCGATTGCTCCTGAGTGGTTGGGCGTTGAAGACAGGACGAATATTAGAAGCCCCTCGGTGATTGATCCAATTGATTGCTTAAATCCCGATCATAGGTCGTGATTATTGGGTTCGGGCCGCTCGGGGTCTTGCGACATAGTTCCAAAGGACTAGACCCGCTCCTCTCCTTCGGGGTGATCACCTTCGTTCGGCCGGCTGAAATTGATCTCGATCAAGTAAATCGATGTCCCGAAAAGCAAGACTGCGCGGTGAAGCGGCGGTCAGCGCCGAGTTTTCGGGAGAAGCACGAAGATGAACATTTCCAGCGCCATCTTGCACATCGCGCCGGCCCGCCTCGAAGAGGCACGCCAGGCCCTGCTCGGGATGCCCGGGCTCGACATCCATGCGCTGACCCCGGAAGGCAAGGCGGTCGTCATTCTCGAGGACGACGACAGCGAGGCTGCGGCCGACCGCTATGTGGCATTGCATGGCATTCCCGGCGTCGCCTCGGTGGCCATGGTTTACCAATACAGCGACGACGAATCAGCGGATAACGAGGAGGTAGAGGCGTGAAACTCAACAGACGGGATTTCATCAAGGCCAATGCGGCGGCGGCAGCGATGTCGGCGGCGGGCCTGGGGACGGCCACGGCGGCCACCGAAGCCGGCCAGGACGGCATACGCTGGGACAAGGCGCCGTGCCGCTTCTGCGGCACCGGCTGCAGCGTGCTGGTCGGCACGCAGGGCGGGCGCGTGGTCGCCACGCAGGGTGATCCGGAAGCGCCGGTCAACCGCGGTCTGAACTGCATCAAGGGCTATTTCCTGTCCAAGATCATGTACGGCAAGGACCGGCTGACGACGCCGATGCTGCGCATGAAGGACGGCAAGTTCGACAAGAACGGCGACTTCAAGCCGATCACCTGGAAGCAGGCCTTCGACATCATGGAGGAGAAGGTCCGCGCGACGCTGAAGGCCAAGGGCCCGAACGGCATCGCGATGTTCGGCTCAGGCCAGTGGACGGTGTGGGAAGGTTACGCCGCCTCCAAGCTGATGAAGGCCGGTTTCCGGACCAACAACCTCGATCCCAACGCGCGCCACTGCATGGCCTCGGCCGTGACCGGTTTCATGCGCACTTTCGGCATCGACGAGCCGATGGGCTGCTACGACGACATCGAGCATGCCGACGCCTTCGTGCTGTGGGGCTCGAACATGGCCGAGATGCACCCGATCCTGTGGACCCGCATCACCGACCGCAAGCTGTCCAGCAAGCACGTCAAGGTTGCCGTGCTGTCGACCTACGAGCATCGCTCGTACGAACTGGCCGACATTCCGATGATCTTCACGCCGCAGACCGACCTGGCGATCCTGAACTTCATCTGCAACTACATCATCGAGAAGGGCAAGGTTAACCAGGACTTCGTCGCCAAGCACGTCAACTTCAAGAAGGGGGCGACCGACATCGGTTTCGGCCTGCGCCCGACGCACGCGCTCGAGAAGGCGGCGACCAGCAACGGCTATCCCGGCGATGACGGCAAGCCCAAGGGCGATGCCGGCAAGTCCGAGCCGATCACCTTCGACGAGTTCAAGAAGTTCGTTTCCGAATACACCGTCGACAAGGTTTCCAAGCTCTCCGGCGTCGCGGCCAAGGACCTGATCGCGATGGCCGAGCTGTACGCCGACCCGAAGACCAAGGTGGTGTCCTTCTGGACCATGGGCTTCAACCAGCATACGCGCGGCACCTGGGTCAATAACATGATCTACAACGTGCACCTGCTGGTCGGCAAGATTTCCGAACCCGGCAACAGCCCGTTCTCGCTGACCGGCCAGCCGTCAGCCTGCGGCACCGCGCGCGAGGTCGGCACCTTCGCCCACCGCCTGCCGGCCGACATGGTCGTCACCAACCCGGAACACCGCCACCACGCCGAGGAAATCTGGGGCCTGCCCGACGGCACGATTCCGGACAAGGTCGGCCTGCATGCCGTCGCGATGCAGCGCGCGCTGAAGGACGGCAAGGTCAATTTCTACTGGCAGCAGTGCAACAACAACATGCAGGCCGGGCCGAACATCAACGGCGAGATGTACCCGGGCTGGCGCAATCCGGACAACTTCATCGTCGTCTCGGATCCGTACCCGACCGTGTCCTGCATGGCTGCCGACCTGATCCTGCCGACCGCAATGTGGGTCGAGAAGGAAGGTGCCTACGGCAACGCCGAGCGGCGCACCCAGTTCTGGCGCCAGCAGGTCAAGGCACCGGGCGAGGCCCGCTCCGACGTCTGGCAGCTGATGGAATTCTCGAAGCGCTTCAAGGTCGAGGACGTCTGGCCGGCCGAACTGATCGCCAAGGCGCCCAAGCTCAAGGGCAAGACGCTGTTCGACGTGCTTTACGCCAACGGCACGGTCAACAAGTACAAGCTCAACGAATTGCAGTCAGGCTTCGACAACGACGAATCCAAGCACTTCGGTTTCTACGTGCAGAAGGGCTTGTTTGAGGAGTATGCGATCTTCGGCCGCGGCCACGGTCACGATCTGGCGCCCTTTGATGCTTACCATAAAGCGCGCGGCCTGCGCTGGCCGGTCGTCGAGGGCAAGGAGACGCTGTGGCGCTTCCGCGAAGGCTACGACCCCTATGTCAAGAAGGGTGAGGGCATCCGCTTCTACGGCCACAAGGACGGCAAGGCGGTGATCTTCGCCCTGCCCTACCAGAACCCGCCGGAAATGCCGGACAAGGAGTTCGACCTCTGGCTGTGCACCGGTCGCGTGCTTGAGCACTGGCACACCGGCACGATGACCCGCCGCGTGCCCGAACTGTACAAGTCCTTCCCGGACGCCGTGCTGTTCATGCACCCGGACGACGCCAAGGCACGCGGCCTGCAGCGCGGCATGGAGGTCAAGGTCGCATCGCGGCGGGGCGACATCCAGCTGCGCGTCGAAACGCGCGGCCGGAACAAGCCGCCGCGCGGTCTGGTCTTCGTTCCCTTCTTCGACGCCGGTCGTCTGATCAACAAGCTGACGCTGGATGCGACCTGTCCGATCTCGAAGGAAACGGACTACAAGAAGTGCGCCGTCAAGGTAACTCGCGCCTGATGCGGTGAACCAAAAAAATCAATGAAAAACGGCCGGCTCGATCCGGCCGTCCATCGGAGGTAAGAAACATGCGATTGATCTCAGCACTGGCCCTGGCATCGGCGCTCATGCTCGGGGGCGGTGTCGCCGGCGCGCAGGAGAAGGTGCTGTCCGAACGGGGCGACGTCTCGATCGAGCAGCAGTCCAAGGTGGACATGTTCCGCCCGGAAAAGGACAAGGAAACCATTCCCCGGAACTACGACAAGCAGCCGCCGCTGATTCCGCACAGCATCAAGGGCTACAACATCAACCAGAACTTCAACAAGTGCATGGACTGCCATTCGGCGGAGCGCTTCAAGGAAACCGGCGCGACCAAGGTCGGCGACACGCACTACCTCGACCGTGACGGCAAGAAGCACGCCAATATTTCGCCGCGCCGCTACTTCTGCATGCAGTGCCACGTGCCGCAGTTCGACGCCAAGCCGCTCGTCGAGAATACCTACAAGCCGGCTGCCAAGAGGGGACAACAATGAGCCTGGAAAAATACCTGCCCGCCTGGATCAAGCGTATCGGACTCGTCTCGGCGCTGCTGCTGTTCATTGCCGGCGTCGTCTTCTGGGGGGGCTTCAACTGGGCGCTCGAGGCGACCAACAAGGAATCCTTCTGCATCTCCTGCCATGAAATGGAGGAGAACGTGTTCCGCGAATACCAGAACACGATTCACTACACGAACCGGACCGGCGTTCGCGCCACCTGCCCCGACTGCCACGTGCCGAAGGAGTGGGGGCCGAAGATGATCCGCAAGATCCAGGCGTCCAACGAAGTCCTGCACAAGATTCTGGGTACCATCGACACGCCGGAGAAGTTCAACGCCAAGCGCCACGAACTGGCTCAGCACGAATGGGATCGCATGAAGAAGAGCGATTCCCGCGAGTGCCGCAACTGCCACCGCTACGACTACATGGACTATACCGAGCAGGGCAACCGCGCGGCCCGGACCCATCCGCAGGCGTTCGAGGAAGGCAAGACCTGCATCGACTGCCACAAGGGCATCGCCCACCAGTTGCCGCGCATCGACCAGCATATCGGCAAGCAGAACGAGGGCGCGCTGGAAATCTCGCACGGCGAGAGGCCGGCGGCGACGGAGAGCAAATAGCAGTTCAACGGAAGGATTTCCGAATCGACGATTACCCCGGCTTCGCGCCGGGGTTTTTTTATTCCGGTGGCGTCGGCAAATTGCCGAAAAGGGCCTGGGGGCGGCCGATAAGCCCTTATTCATTCAACACTTGGGCAGCAAGGTGTGCTAATTTTGTTGCGCTGCCGTTTCAACGGCCAGTTTTCTTAACATGAACAGGTAACAGGAGGCACTTAGATGAATAAATCCGAGCTGGTCGAAGTTGCTGCAAAAGAAGCTGGTATCACCAAGGCTGCTGCCGACAAGGCCCTGACGGCCATCATCGGCGCTGTGGTCGAAACTGTAGCGAAGGGCGAGTCCGTGACCCTGGTCGGTTTCGGCACCTTCAAGTCCGCGAAGCGTGCAGCGCGCACCGGCAAGAATCCGAAGACCGGCGCAACCCTGAAGATTCCGGCCACGACGGTCCCAAAATTCACCGCCGGCACGGCCTTCAAGGCGGCAGTCGCTCCCAAGAAGACGGCCAAGAAAAAATAACCAGGTATCCACCCAATGCGGGGTCCGGCAACCGCGGGCTCCGCTTTTTAATTTGCAATGACTAATCCGAATCCCGAAGACCTGCCTGAAAACCCGCCTGCCGTAGCGCAGCCGATCGACACCAAGCGCCGCCTGCGCGAGCTGCTGTCGATCCCCGAGCGCGACCGTACCGACGAGCAGTGGGACGAGATCATCGAACTCGAAATCCAGCTCGCCCCGGGCAATCGCATTTCAGGCAACGAGCAGCCGCAGGGCGGCGGTGTGCGCAATACCGGTGGCGGTCAGCACGGCAAGCCGGGCGGCGGCCAGCAGAAGAAGCCGCAGCACCGCCCGCGCACCGGCGGCAACCGGCGCCCGCGCCAGAACAAGCCGCAGGGCGGCGGCGGCAATCCTGCCTGATCCTTTGCCTCGCCTTTGCGAAACGGCATAATCGCCGTCATGCAGCAGTTTGACCTGATCATCGTCGGCGGCGGCCTTGCCGGCGCCAGCCTCGCCGTCGCCCTGCGCGACGCCCGCCTGCGCATCGCGCTGGTCGAAAGTCACCCGCCGGTGCGCCCGGACGGATGGGATGCCCGCATCTATGCGGTCAGCCCGGCGAATGCCGAATTCCTGCAGGGGATCGGCGCCTGGCGCCATCTCGATGCGCAGCGCATCGCACCGATCGCCGGCATGCAGGTGTTCGGCGACAACGGCGGCAAGCTCGCGTTTTCCGCTTTCGAGACCGGCGTTCCCGAACTCGGCTGGATCGTCGAGTCCTCGCTGATGGCCTGCGAACTCTGGGAAAGCGCCAAGCGGCAGGGCAATCTGACGCTGTTCTGTCCCGCGTTGCCGGCCTCTCTGGAATTCCGCCACGATGCGGCAGTGCTGCATCTCGACGACGGCACGCTGCTCTCCGCCCGCCTGCTGGTCGGTGCGGACGGACGCGATTCCTGGGTGCGCGACGCGGCCGGTCTGGAGGCGTTCAATACGCCCTACGGCGAGAAGGGGCTGGTCGCCAACTTCGCGACCGAGAAAACGCATCGCAACCAGGCCTTCCAGTGGTTCAGGCCCGACGGCGTGCTGGCCTACCTGCCGCTGCCGGGGAACCGGATATCGATCGTCTGGTCCACTCCGGATGATCATGCCGACGAATTGTGCGCCCTGCCTGCCGCACAACTCTGCGATCGCGTCGCCGAGGCCGGCGGCCACACGCTGGGCGGGCTCGAGTTGCTGACGGCGCCTGCCGCCTTCCCGCTGCGCCTGATGCGCGTGCCGCAGACGGTGGCGCCACGGCTGGCGCTGGTCGGCGATGCGGCGCACGGCATCCACCCGCTGTCCGGGCACGGCATCAACCTCGGCTTCCAGGATGCCCAGGTGCTGGCCGGCTTGCTCGCTTCGGTCCCGGCCTGGCGGGACATCGGCGATATCGGGCTGCTGCGCCGCTATCAGCGGGCGCGGCGCGAGGAGACGGTGCTGATGCAGAGCGCGACCGACGGACTGCGTCGCCTGTTCCGCGGCGACACGCCCGGACTCGCCCCGCTGCGCAATTTCGGGCTGAATCTGACCGACGGCCTGCCTTTCATCAAGAACGCCCTGGTGCGCTACGCGCTGGGGGCGCTTTAGGAGAATCCCATGTTGAGGAAACTGTTGCCACTCGCCCTTCTGCTGGCCGGTGGTCTGGAGGCGGTCGCCGACGAGGCCGAGATTCGCAAGGCCGTCGAGTCCCGCCTGGGGGCGAAGGTCGAGAGCGTCACCAAGTCGGGCTACCTGGGCCTGTACGAGGTCTTTGCCGACGGCAACATCGTCTATACCGACGACAAGGCGACCGCCTTCGTCTTCGGACCGCTGGTCGATGGCAAGTCGATGAAGAATGTCACCGAGGAGCGCATGCGCAAGCTGACCGCGATCAAGTTCGGCGAGCTGCCCTTCGATCGCGCGATCAAGCAGGTGCGCGGCGACGGACGGCGCGTGATCGCGACTTTCGAGGATCCGAACTGCGGCTACTGCAAGCGTTTGGCCAAGGACCTGCAGAAGCTCGACAACGTCACCGTCTATACCTTCCTCTATCCCATCCTGTCGGAAGACTCGGTGCGCAAGTCGAAGCAGATCTGGTGCTCCGCCGACCGTGCCAGGGCATGGAACGACTGGATGGTGGACGGCAAGGCGCCGTCAGGTCGCGAGGACTGCGACACCGCAGCGATCACCCGCAACCAGGAATACGGCCGCCGCTTGAATATCTCGGGGACGCCGACCATCTTCTTCGCCGACGGCGAACGCGTGCCCGGTGCGATGCCGCTGGCCAAGATCGAGCAGCGTCTCGGCAAGTAGTCCCGCCGCCCGCCGCGCCGGCGCTTGCCAGCGCGGCATCCCGGCTGCATGATTCCCGTCCATGCGCGATTCGTCCGGCCGGGCCAGGCTGCGGGGATTCCTGAGTTCCCGGGCCGGTCTTCCCCTCTTTTTCGTCTGCGCCCTGCTGGGAACCTTCCTGCTGGCGCTTTTCCTGCTCGGGCGCGGCTACGGCGAGGCCGGGCGCCAGGCCGAAAACGACGCGCGCAACGTCGCCGGCGTCCTTGAGGCTCGGCTGAGCGCCGGCCTGCGCCGCCTCCATGCCGACCTCGAGCAGCTCGCCGCGCAGTTGCCGCCGGAGGCGCTGCAACCGGAACATGCGGCCGAGCATCGGGCGGCGATCGCTGCCGTGCTGCGGCTGCATGGCGCGCGCTTCCCGGAGCTCGTCGGCTACCGGGTCATTTCCGCCGACGGCACCATCCTCTACGGAGAGGAGGGCGAGACGGTGTCGGGAGATGTCCGCGACCGCGACTACTATCGCAGCCTGGTCGCCGATCCCGGGCGGGGGCTGGTCTTTTCCGAGGTGGTTTCCGGTCGCCTGAGCGGGCTGCTGGTCGCCGCGCTGGCGGTGCGCGATGGCGAAGGGCGCCTGGCCGGCGTGATCGCCGCGCCGCTCGATCTCGACTACCTGCGTTCGATGTTCGAGGCGGTCAATCTCGGGCCGCAGGCGGTCATCACATTCCGGCGCAGCGACGACGGGCGCCTGGTCTTGCGCCGCCCGGCCCGTCCGGATGCGGTCAACCGCGTGCTGACGGCAAATCCGCTGCACCAGCGTATCGAATCCGGCGATGCCGAAGGCAGTATCCGCTACCGTGCGGCGCTCGACGGCGTCGAACGCATCTATGCCTACCGGCGGGTCGGCGATTACCCCTTTTACGTCGCGGTCGGCATTGCCGGGGACGATTACCTGGCCGGCTGGCGGCATACCGCCTGGCTCGGCGGGGCGACTGCGCTGCTGCTTGCATTGGCGCTCGGCTGGCTGCTCGTCCGCCTGCTGCGCACCCAGCGCGAGGAGGCGGCGATCGGGCGCCGCCTGGCCGAGAGCGAGGCGCGCTACCGGATGCTGGCCGAAAACAGCCACGACGTGATCTGGACGCTGGACATCCCTTCCCGCCGATTCACCTACGTCAGCCCGTCGGTCGTCGATCTGCGCGGCTATACGTGGCAGGAGGCGCTGGGCCAGACGCTGGCCGAAACGCTGACCGAGGAGTCGGCGGCCCGTGTCGAGCGCGACATCGTGCAGCGTCTGCAGCGGATGTCGGCCGGCGAGCGCCGGACCCAGGTGGTGACCAGCGAACTCGATCAGCGCTGCAAGGACGGCAGCGTCGTGTCGACGGAGGTGGTGTCGAGTTATCTGCTCGACGCCGACGGCGTGCCGCGGACCATACTCGGCATCACGCGCAACGTCAGCGAGCGCAAGGCGGCCGAGCAGCTGCTGCGCGACAGCAACCGGCAGATGCAGACGCAGCTGGAGGAAATCCAGCGGCTGCAGGCGGCGCTGCGCGAGCAGGCGGTGCGCGACCCGCTGACCGGGCTCTACAACCGCCGCTACCTGGATGAAACCCTGGAGCGCGAAATTTCCCGGGCGCGCCGCGACGGGCTTCCGCTGTCCGTCGTGATGCTGGATATCGATCATTTCAAGCGCATCAACGACACCCATGGCCACCAGCTCGGCGACGAAGTCCTCAGGCTGCTGGGGCGGACCCTGCTCGGCGACATCCGCCTCGAGGACGTCGCCTGCCGCTACGGCGGCGAGGAGTTCCTGATCCTGCTGCCGGCGATGCCGCTCGAGGCCGCGGTGGCGCGCGCGGAAGGCTGGCGCCGCGCGGTGGCCTCGCTGGCGCTGGCTCGCGATGGCCATCTCGTCCGCTTTACCGTGTCGCTCGGCGTCGCGACCTTCCCGGTGCATGGCGCGACGCCCGACGAACTGACACGCTGCGCCGATCTGGCGCTGTACCGCGCCAAGCGCGAAGGGCGCGACCGCGTCGTCGCCCATACCCCGACGGCCGGGTCGGGCTTCTAGTCTTTCTCCACTTTTTACCACTTCGGCATGGCGCCGAGGCGCTGTCGCGCAGCTGGAAAACTCCTGATAAGTCACTTTAAGTGTCGTTTTCCTTGCATTGATTTTTAAGGGTATTTTTTTGAGAAAATTCTCTGCGGAAGCGCTTGTAAGTCATTGTTGCATAAGAAAAAAATCGCATTTCTGCTATTGACTGGAGAATGGTGATGTTCTAAAGTGGGAAAACGTGTTGAAAAGTGGGTAAACGGGGGTTCGTGGGTGATGTTCGAGGGCGCTGCGGCACTCAGTCTGGATGCGAAGGGGCGGCTTGCCATACCGGCAAGACACCGCGAGTCCCTGCTCGCCGCCGCTGAGGGCGAGCTCGTCCTGACCGCGCATCCGCACCGCTGCCTGCTGCTCTACCCGTCGCCGGCCTGGCAGCCGATCCGCGACCAGATCCTGAAGGCGTCCAGCCTCGATCCGCGGGCGGCGTCGATCAAGCGCGTGCTGGTCGGCAATGCGCGTACCGAAGAACTCGATTCGGCCGGCCGCCTGCTCGTCGCCCAGGAGCTGCGCGAATACGCGAACCTGCAGAAGACCGTCTATCTGGTCGGCATGGGCACCCATTTCGAAATCTGGAGCGAGGCCGGCTGGAAGCAGCAGAACGACCTCGCGGCGGAGGCGCTTTCCGGCGATCTGCCGCCCGGCTTCGGGGACCTGGTGCTGTGACCGCGGGCAGCGCCCACGTCACGGTGCTGCTCGAAGAGGCGGTGGAAGCGCTGGTGGTCAAGGCCGACGGCGTATACATCGATGCCACTTTCGGGCGCGGCGGCCATAGCCGCCGGATTCTGTCGTGCCTCGGCGAAAACGGCCGCCTGGTCGCGGTCGACCGCGATCCGCAGGCGATTGCCGCCGGCGCGGCCATCGCCGACCCGCGTTTTTGCCTGATCCACCGCGCCTTCGGCGAGGTCGGCCTGGCGGCGCAGGAGGCGGGCATCGGGCAGGTCGATGGAATTCTTTTCGATATCGGGGTGTCGTCGCCGCAAATCGACGATGGGGAGCGCGGCTTCAGCTTCCGCTACGACGCGCCGCTCGACATGCGGATGGATACGACGCAGGGCGAGACGGCGGCCGAGTGGCTGGCGCGGGCCGAAATAAGGGAAATTACGGAGGTCATCAGGAATTATGGCGAAGAACGGTTTGCTTTCCAGATTGCAAAGAAGGTTGTGGCTGCTCGGCTCGAACAACCTGTTGTCACAACAGGTCAGTTCGCGGCCCTCGTACGCGAGGCCGTGCGCACCCGTGAACCAGGGCAGGACCCGGCGACGCGCAGCTTTCAAGCTCTACGGATTCATATCAATCAAGAGCTCCGCCAGCTGGAGGTAGCCCTGCCGCAGGCGCTCGAGCTGCTGAAGCCGGGCGGGCGTCTTGTCGTCATCGCCTTCCACTCGCTCGAAGACCGCATCGTCAAAAACTTCATGCGCCAGCAGTCGACCGCGGACGCGCTGCCCAAGGGCTTGCCCCTGCGCGCCGACCAGTTGCCCAAGCCGAAGCTGCGCCTGGTCGGCAAGGCGGTCAAGCCGTCGGCCGCCGAGGTCGGGGCCAATCCGCGGGCGCGCAGCGCCGTGATGCGGGTCGCGGAGAAGCTCTGATGCTGCGCTTCAACATCTTCCTGCTGGTCGTCGTCGTGATCTGCGCGCTGGGTGTCGTGACCTCCCAGCACCGGGCGCGCAAGCTGTTCCAGGAGCTTGAGGGGGAGCAGGAGAGGGCTCGCCAGCTCGACGTCGAGTTCGGCCAGCTGCAGCTGGAAATGTCGACCTGGGCGACCCATCCGCGGATCGAGAAGATCGCCCGCGAGCGCCTGCACATGGTGACCCCGGACGCGATGGGCCGCGTCGTGCCGGCGGCGGCGAAAAAGGGCGGTCGCTGATGGGCGTCCGTCGCCGTCCGCAACGCGGCCACCGCTATGCCGAAAGCCCGGTGCTGCAGCTCGCGCTGCAGGGCTGGCGGTCGCGCACGGTCGGCCTGCTGCTGATGGCCGCCTTCCTCGCGCTGGTTGCGCGCGGCTTCTACCTGCAGGTCATCAACAACGACTTCCTGCAGGAAAAGGGCGAATCGCGCTATCGCCGCGACATCGAGGTTTCCGCGTCGCGCGGCAGGATCGTCGATCGTCACGGCGACATGCTCGCCGTCTCGACGCCGATGAAATCGGTCTGGGCGATCCCGGGCGACGCGCGGACGATGTCGGCGCCGCAGAAGCGCCAGCTGGCCGCGCTGCTCGAGATGGGCGAGCGCGAACTGGACGGCAAGCTGGCTTCCGACAAGACCTTCGTGTTCATCCGTCGCCAGGTGCCGCCGGAGACCGCGGCGCGCATCGCCGCGCTGAAGCTGCCGGGCATCCATCAGGAAAAGGAATACCGCCGCTACTATCCGACCGGCGACATGACCGCTCACATCGTCGGTTTCACCGGCGTGGACGACAAGGGGCTGGAGGGCGTCGAACTGGCCTTCCAGGGCAGCCTGCTCGGCCGGCCCGGCGCCCGGACCGTGATCCGCGACCGGCGCGGCAACATCGTCGAGGACGTCGGTGCGGCGCGGCCGCCGCAGGACGGCAAGGACATCCGGCTGGCGCTGGATTCGAAAATCCAGTACCTCGCCTACGCCCAACTGAAGAACGCCGTCGAGAACCACAAGGCCAAGGCCGGCGGCGCCATCGTCATCGACGCGCGGACCGGCGAGATTCTCGCGCTGGTCAATCTGCCGACCTACAACCCGAACAACCGCGAACGCCTGACCGGCGCCCAGCTGCGCAACCGCGCGCTGACCGACACCTTCGAGCCGGGGTCGGTGATGAAGCCGTTCACCGCCGCGCTGGCGCTGGAGCGCGGCAAGGTCCGCTACGACACCGTGATCAACTGCGCGCCCGGCCGCCTGACCATCGGCAGCGCGACCATTTCCGACGCCCACCCGCACGGTGCGCTGACCGTCGCCGAAGTGATCCAGAAGTCGTCGAACGTCGGTACCGCGAAGATCGCGCTGACCTTCCCGCCGAAGGAAATGTGGGAACTCTACGATGGCCTGGGCTTCGGCCAGGCGCCCAATCTCGGCTTCCCGGGCGAGGTCGCCGGCCGCCTGCGGCCGTGGAAGAACTGGCGCCCGATCGAACAGGCGACGATGTCCTACGGCCACGGCATCGCGGTCAGCCTGGTCCAGCTGGCCCGTGCCTACACGGTATTCGCCAAGGACGGCGAGCTGCTGCCGCTGTCGCTGACCCGTGTGGACGAGGCGCCGGTGCATGGCGCGCGCATCTTCTCGCCGCAGACCGTGCGCGAGGTGCGCTCCATGCTCGAAATGGCCGTCCAGCCGGGCGGCACCGCGCCGAAGGCGCGCGTTCCGGGCTACCGCGTCGGCGGCAAGACGGGGACCGCATACAAGATCGAGAACGGCCAGTACGCGCGCAAATACATCGCGTCCTTCGTCGGCATCGCGCCGGTCAGCGATCCGCGGCTGGTCGTCGCCGTGATGATCGACGAGCCGAGCGCCGGCGGCCACTACGGCGGCGACGTCGCCGGCCCCGCCTTCTCGCAGATCGCCGGCGGCGCGCTGCGCACGCTGGGTATCCCGCCGGACGCGCCGATCCAGGTCGCCGACGCCCGCGACGCAAAGGAAAAGCTGTGACGACCCCGCGCGACATCCTCGACCGCCTGGCCGCCCTCGGCGTCGTCCCGACCGGCGTCGCCGACGACAGCCGCCAGCTGGTCCCGGGCGACCTGTTCCTGGCCTACCCGGGCGATCTCGCCGACGGCCGCCGCTACATTGCCGACGCGCTGGCGCGCGGCGCCGTCGCGGTGCTCTGGCAGCCGGGCGGCGATTTCGCGTGGAATCCGGCGTGGACCGCGCCGCAGCTGGCGCTGCCGGCCCTGCGCCCGCTCGCCGGGCCGCTCGCCCATGCCGTGTACAGCCACCCGAGCGAGGCGCTGTCGCTGATCGCGGTGACCGGCACCAACGGCAAGACGACGATCAGCCAGTGCATCGCCCGCGTGCATCCGCAGCGCTGCGCGGTGATCGGCACGCTGGGCGCCGGCTTTCCCGAGGCGCAGACCGAAACCGGCTTCACGACGCCCGAGGCGACGACGCTGATGCGCTACCTCGCCCGTTTCCGCGCCGACGGTGCCGGCGCCTGCGCGCTGGAGGCCAGCTCGATCGGCATCGAGGAGGGGCGGATGAACGGCGTCCGCGTCGATGTCGCGGTGTTTTCCAACTTCACGCGCGACCACCTCGACTACCACGGCACGATGGAAGCCTACGCCGCCGCCAAGGAGAAGCTGTTCGCCTGGCCCCGCCTGCGTACCGCGATCATCAACCTGGACGATGCGCTGGGCCGCAAGCTGGTCCGCGAGACGACCGCGTCGCGCGTGCTCGGCTACGCGATCGGCGAGCCCGACCGCGACTTCCCGGCGCTGGTCCGCGCCGAAGGGCTGGTCGAGACCGCTGCCGGCCAGCGCTTCACGCTGGTCCTGCCGAACGGCCGCGTCGAAGTCGAGACCGGCCTGGTTGGCCGCTACAACGTATCCAACCTGCTTGCCGTCGCCGGCGTGCTGTACGACGCCGGCCTTGCCGCCGACGAGGTCGCCCGCCGGCTGGCCGGCCTGACGCCGCCGCCGGGACGCCTGGAACGCGTCGGCGGCCACGGCGAGCCGCTGGTCGTCGTCGACTACGCCCATTCGCCGGATGCGCTCGACAACGCGCTGGCCGCGCTGCGCCCGGTCGCCGACGCACGCGGCGGCCGCCTGGCCGTCGTCTTCGGCTGCGGCGGCGACCGCGACAAGGGCAAGCGCCCGCAGATGGGCGCGATCGCCGAGCGTCGCGCCGACCGCGTGCTGGTGACCAGCGACAACCCGCGCAGCGAAGCGCCGCAGGCGATCATCGCCGACATCCTGGCCGGCATGCGCGACGGTTGCGCCGAGGCCGACCGCGCCGCCGCGATCGAGCGCGCCGTCGCCGAAGCGGCTGCGGCCGACGTGATCCTGGTCGCCGGCAAGGGCCACGAGTCGTATCAGGAAGTCGCCGGCATCCGCACGCATTTTTCCGACGTCGAGGCGGCGCAGGCCGCGCTGAACCGGCGCCGCGAAGCCCTGGAGGAAAAGGCATGAACTGGCTGCTGTCGCAGGTCGCGGAAGCCGTCGCCGGCCGCCTGGCCGGTCCCGATGTCGCGTTGAGCGGCGTCTTCACGGATACCCGGGCGCAGGGCGCCGGGCAGCTGTTCGTCGCATTGCGCGGTGAGCGTTTCGACGCCCACGATTTCCTCGACCAGGCGCTCGCCGCCGGCGCTTCCGCGCTGCTCGTCGCCGACGGGGCGAAGCTGCCGGCCGGCGTGCCGGCCGTCGTCGTCGACGACACGCGCCTCGCCCTCGGTCGCCTGGCCGCCGCCTGGCGCGCCCGCTTCGACCTGCCGGTGATCGCGGTGACCGGTTCGAACGGCAAGACGACGACCAAGGAAATGATCGCCGCGATCCTGAAGGCCGCCTACGGCGACGCCGTGCTGGCCACCCGCGGCAACCTGAACAACGACATCGGCCTGCCGCTGACGCTGCTCGGCCTGAACGCCACGCACCGCGCCGGGGTGATCGAGATGGGCATGAACCACCCGGGCGAAATCGCCTACCTGGCGCCGATCGGCGCGCCGACCGTGGCGCTGGTGACCAACGCCCAGCGTGCCCACCTCGAAGGCATGGGCGACCTCGACGAAGTCGCGCGCGAGAAGGGCAGCATCTTCGGCGGCCTGCGCGGCAACGGCGTCGCCGTGATCAATGCCGACGACGCCTATGCCGGTTTCTGGCGCGACATGGCGGCGCCGCACGCGGTGCGCAGCTTCGGCATCGACCGGCCGGCCGACGTGCATGGCAAGGTGCGCCAGCACGGCCTCGAACAGGCGATCGCGCTGAGCACGCCGGAAGGCGACGCCGACGTCGCGCTGGGCGTTCCCGGCCGCCACAACGCCCGCAACGCGCTGGCCGCCGCCGCCGCCTGCCTCGCCGCCGGCGTCCCGCTGGCCGCCGTGGTTGCCGGCCTGGCCGCCTTCTCCGGCGTCAAGGGCCGCCTGCAGCGGCGCAGCGGCCGCAAGGGCGCCGAAATCCTCGACGACACCTACAACGCCAACCCGGATTCGGTGCGCGCCGGCATCGACGTGCTGGCCTCGACCGTCGGCCGCAAGCTGCTGGTGCTGGGCGACATGGGCGAAATCGGCGAGGCCTGCGGCCAGTACCACGACGAGATCGGCGGCTACGCGAAGAGCCAGGGCATCGACGGCCTGTTCGCGCTCGGCGAGGCGTCGAAACTCGCGGTGCGCAATTTCGGCGAGGGTGCCCGCCACTACTGCAACGTCGACAAGCTGATCGCCGCGGTCGACAAGGAACTGGGCCCGGAAACCACCGTGCTGGTCAAGGGCTCGCGCTTCATGAAAATGGAACGGGTGACGGACGCGCTGGCCGCGACCGACGCCCCGGAGGAGAAACACTGATGCTTTTGGCCCTCGCCCAATGGCTCGCCCAGGACGTCCGCTTTTTCAACGTCTTCAACTACATCACGCTGCGCACCGTGCTCGCCGCGATGACCGCGCTGCTGATTTCCTTCGCCGCCGGCCCCGCGGTGATCCGCTGGCTGGCCGCCAAGAAGATCGGCCAGGCGGTGCGCACCGACGGACCGCAGACCCACCTCGTGAAGTCGGGCACGCCGACCATGGGCGGCGTGCTGATCCTGATCGCGATCGGCGTCACGACGCTGCTGTGGGCGGATCTGACCAATAAATACGTGTGGACCGTGCTGGTCGTCACGCTGGGCTACGGCATCGTCGGCTGGTACGACGACTGGAAGAAGGTCGTCTATCGCGATCCGGCCGGCCTGTCGGCGAAGTGGAAATATTTCTGGCAGTCGGTGCTCGGCCTGGGCGCTGCGCTGTTTCTGGCCTTCTCGGCGACGTCTACCGCGCAGACGCAGCTGATCGTGCCTTTCTTCAAGAGCGTCGCCTATCCGCTGGGCGTCATCGGCTTCATCACGCTGACGTACTTCGTCATCGTCGGCACGTCGAACGCGGTCAACCTGACCGACGGTCTCGACGGCCTGGCGATCATGCCGACCGTCATGATCGCCGCCGCCTTCGCGGTCTTCGCCTACGTGACCGGTCACGCGGTGTACGCCAAATACCTGCTGATTCCCTACGTGCCGGGTGCCGGCGAACTGTGCATCCTGCTCGGCGCGATCGCCGGCGCCGGGCTCGGTTTCCTGTGGTTCAACGCCTACCCGGCCGAGGTCTTCATGGGCGACGTCGGCGCGCTGGCGCTGGGCGCCGCGCTCGGCACCGTCGCCGTGATCGTCCGCCAGGAAATCGTGCTGCTGATCATGGGCGGCGTGTTCGTCGTCGAGACGCTGTCGGTGATGCTGCAGGTCTCGTGGTTCAAATACACGAAGAAGAAGTACGGCGAGGGCCGGCGCATCCTGCGCATGGCGCCGCTGCACCACCATTTCGAACAGACGGGCTGGAAGGAGACGCAGGTTGTCGTCCGTTTCTGGATCATCACCATCATGCTGGTGCTGGTCGGCCTGTCCACGCTGAAGCTGCGGTAAGCCATGGAACTCAAGGGCAAACGCGTTCTGGTGATCGGACTCGGCGAGTCCGGGCTGGCGATGGCCAAGTGGCTGAGCCGCCAGGGCGCCGTCGTGCGCGTCGCCGACACGCGCGACAACCCGCCGAACGTCGAGGCGCTGGCCGCCGCCGCGCCGGGCGCCGAACTGGTCGCCGGGGCGTTTGCCGCATCGACCTTCGCCGGCGTCGACGTCGTCGCGCTGTCGCCGGGTGTCGCGCTCGCGAGCCTGCCCGCGGTGGACGTGCCGGTGATCTCGGAAATCGAACTGTTCGCCGCCGGTGTGCGCGAGCAGGTACCCGGCTCGCAGATCGTCGCGATCACCGGCAGCAACGGCAAGACGACGACCACCGCGCTGACCGCCCACCTGCTGAACGGCGCCGGCGTGCCGGCGATCGCCTGCGGCAACATCTCGCCGTCGGCGCTCGACGCGCTGATGGACGCGCAGGATGCGAATGCGCTGCCGCAGGTCTGGGTCGTCGAGCTGTCCAGCTTCCAGCTGGAAACCACGCACCACCTGAACGCCGCCGCGGCGACCGTGCTCAACGTCTCGGAAGACCACCTCGACCGCTACGACGGCAGCCTCGCCAACTACGCGGCCGCCAAGTCGCGCGTCTTCCAGGGCAAGGGCGCGCTGATCCTCAACCGCGACGACGACTGGTCGATGGCCAACGGCCGCTGTGGCCGCAAGATGCTGACCTTCGGCCTGAATCCGGCGCCGCGCGGCGTCGATTACGGCTATGCCGACGGCGCGATTTTCCGCGGCCAGGAAAAGCTGGTCGCGGTCGACGAGCTGCGGCTGACCGGATTGCACAACGCCGCCAACGCGATGGCCGCGCTGGCGCTGTGCGAATGCGTCGGCGTCGCGCCGGCCCGCGTGCTGCCGGCGCTGAAGGCTTTCAAGGGCCTGCCGCACCGCGTCGAGACGGTCGCCGAGATCGCCGGCGTGCTGTATGTCGATGATTCCAAGGGAACCAACGTCGGCGCCACGCTGGCGGCGATCGAGGGCCTGGGCCGCAAGGTCGCCATCGTGCTCGGCGGCGACGGCAAGGGCCAGGATTTCTCGCCGCTGAAGCCGGCGCTGGAAAGGCACGGCCGCGCGGTCGCGCTGATCGGCCGCGACGCCGCGGCGATCGGCATGGCGCTCGAAGGCTCCGGCGTGCCGACGCGCATCGTCGGCGACATGGCCGACGCCGTGCGCTGGCTGGCCGCCCGCGCCGAAGCGGGCGACTGCGTGCTGCTGTCGCCGGCCTGCGCCAGCCTCGACATGTACCGCAATTACGCGCACCGCGCGCAGGCCTTCATCGACGCCGTCCGGGAGTTGCAGCCATGATGCTGTCCGCGCTCGACGCTCCCCGCCGCCAGGTCGCCGAAATCGACTACGCGCTGCTGTGGAGCACGCTGGCGCTGCTGTTCGCGGGGCTGGTGATGGTTTATTCGGCGTCGATCGCGACCGCCGAAGGCGGCCGTTTCACCAACCACCAGCCGGCCTACTACCTGATCCGCCACGGCGTTTTCCTGTGCATCGGCCTGGTCGCTGCAGCCGTCGCTTTCCAGATCCCGCTGTCGCTGTGGCAGCGCTACGCGCCCTTCCTGTTCATGGCCGGCGTCGTGCTGCTCGCCATCGTGCTGATCCCGGGCATCGGCCGCGACGTCAACGGCGCCCGCCGCTGGCTGCCGCTCGGCTTTGCCAACCTGCAGCCGTCCGAGCTGATGAAGCTGGCCGCCGTGCTGTACGCCGCCGACTACACGGTGCGCAAGATCAACGTCATGCACGACCTGAAGCAGGCCTTCCTGCCGATGTTCGGCGCGATGGCGCTGGTCGGCATGCTGCTGCTCAAGGAGCCGGACTTCGGCGCCTTCGTCGTGATCATCTCGATCGCGATGGGCATCCTGTTCCTCGGCGGGCTGAAGGCCCGGCTGTTCGCACTGCTGATCACGCTGCTGCTGGTCGCTTTCGCGGTGATGATCATCGTGTCGCCCTACCGGCGCGACCGCGTGTTCGGTTTCATGGATCCGTGGGCCGATGCCTTCGGCCGCGGCTACCAGCTGTCGCATTCGCTGATCGCCTTCGGCCGCGGCGAGCTGTTCGGCGTCGGACTGGGCGCTTCGATCGAGAAACTGTTCTACCTGCCGGAAGCGCATACCGACTTCCTGCTCGCGGTGATCGCCGAGGAGCTCGGCTTCTTCGGCGTGCTCGCGGTGATCGCGCTGTTCGCGCTGCTCGTCCAGCGCGCCTTCGCGATCGGCCGCCAGTGCGTGCAGCTCGACCGCCTGTACCCGGCGCTGGTCGCGATGGGCATGGGCATCTGGTTCGGCGTGCAGTCCTTCATCAACATGGGCGTCAACATGGGCCTGCTGCCGACCAAGGGGCTGACGCTGCCGCTGATGAGCTTCGGCGGTTCCGGCATCCTCGCCAACTGCGTGGCGCTGGCGATTCTCTTGCGGGTTGACTGGGAAAATCGGCAATTGATGCGCGGAGGGAAACTATGACGAAGCGCTGCGTTCATTCGCATCAATTGGCGATTTCGTCGCAGGCTAACTTGCGCAGCAAGTTAAGCGCGCAGCGCGGCCGGAGACAAAACCGTCTCTTCGTGCGCGGAGGCAAACTATGAGCAAGACCATCCTGGTCATGGCCGGCGGTACCGGCGGCCACATCTTCCCGGCCCTCGCCGTCGCCCACAAGATGCGCGATGCCGGCTGGCGCGTCGTCTGGCTGGGCAATCCGGAAGGCATGGAAGCGAAGCTGGTGCCGCAGCACGGCTTCGAGATGGTGTGGGTCAAGTTTTCCGCATTGCGCGGCAAGGGACTGCTCCGGAAGCTGCTGCTGCCGTTCAACCTGCTGCGCGGCTTCTGGCAGGGCTGGCGCGCGCTGCGTCAGGTGCGTCCGCATGTCGTGCTGGGCATGGGCGGCTACATCACTTTCCCGGGTGGGATGATGGCCGCGCTGACCGGCGTGCCGCTGGTGCTGCACGAGCAGAATTCGGTGGCCGGGCTGGCCAACCGCGTGCTGTCCGGCGTTGCCGACCGCGTCGCGACCGGATTTCCCGGCGTGCTGCCGAAGGGCGAATGGGTCGGCAATCCGGTCCGGCCAGAGATCGCCGCGCTGGCGCCGCCGGCCGAGCGTTTCGCCGAGCGCACCGGTCCGCTGCGCCTGCTGGTCATCGGCGGCAGCCTGGGCGCCCAGGCGCTGAACGAAATGGTGCCGCAGGCGATGGCGCAATTCACCGCCGAGCAGCTGCCGCAGATCGTGCACCAGGCCGGCGACAAGCATCTCGACGCGCTGCAGGCGAATTATGCGGCGGCCGGCGTGCCGGCCCACTGCGTGCCTTTCATCGAGGACATGGCCGGCGCCTACGAATGGGCCGACCTGGTGATCTGCCGGGCCGGCGCGCTGACCGTCGCCGAACTCGCCGCGGCCGGCGTCGCCAGCATCCTGGTTCCCTATCCGCACGCGGTCGACGACCACCAGACGGGCAATGCCCGCTTTCTGGTCAATGTCGGCGGCGCCTTCCTGATGCCGCAGGCCGAGATGACCGCGGACGCCATCGCGCTGATCCGCAACTATTCCCGCGGTCAACTGCTGGAAATGGCCGAAAAGGCCCGCAGCCTGGCCAAGCCCGACGCCACCGCCGAGGTGGCGACCCTTTGCGCGGAGATCGCCAAGTGAAACACAAGGTCAAGAACATCCATTTCGTCGGCGTCGGCGGCGCCGGCATGAGCGGCATCGCCGAAGTGCTGGCCCACCTCGGCTACGCGGTGACCGGCTCCGATCTCGCCGCCAGCGCGACGACCCGCCGCCTCGAGGGCGAGGGCGTCCGCGTCCGCATCGGCCATGCCGCCGAGAACGTCGCCGGGGCCGACGCAGTCGTCGTCTCCACCGCCGTCAAGGCCGACAATCCCGAGGTCGTCGCCGCGCGCGAGCGCAAGATCCCGGTCGTCCCGCGCGCCCAGATGCTGGCCGAGCTGATGCGCCTGAAGCACGGCATCGCGATCGCCGGCACGCACGGCAAGACGACGACGACCAGCCTGGTCACCAGCATCCTGGCCGAAGGCGGCGTCGATCCGACCTTCGTCATCGGCGGCCGGCTGAACGCCGCCGGCGCCAATGCCCGGCTCGGCCGCGGCGATTTCCTGGTCGCCGAGGCCGACGAGTCGGACGCCTCCTTCCTGTTCCTGTCGCCGGTCGTGTCGGTGGTCACCAACATCGACGCCGACCACATGGAGACCTACGGCCACGACTTCGAGCGCCTGAAGGGCGCCTTCGTCGATTTCCTGAACCGCCTGCCGTTCTACGGCGTCGCCGTGCTGTGCGCCGACGATCCGAACGTGCGCGAGATCATGCCGCGCGTGCCGAAGCAGATCATCAGCTACGGCCTGACGCCGGACTGCAACTTCTACGCCGAGAACGTCGTCGCCGCCGACGGCCAGATGCGCTTCGACTGCGTCCGCGTCAACGGCTCGGTATCGCGGCTGGCCATCACGCTGAACCTGCCGGGCCGCCACAACGTCCTCAACGCGCTGGCGGCGATCGCCGTCGCAACCGAGGTCGGCGTGTCCGACGAAGCGATCGTCAAGGCGCTCGCCGAGTTCAAGGGCGTCGGCCGCCGCTTCCAGCGTTACGGCGAACTGAAGCTGCCGTCCGGCGGCAGCGCGACGCTGGTCGACGATTACGGCCACCACCCGGTCGAAATGGCGGCAACGCTGGCCGCCGCCCGCGGCGCCTTCCCCGGCCGCCGCCTGCTGCTGGCCTTCCAGCCGCACCGCTACACGCGGACGCGCGACTGCTTCGAGGACTTCGTCAAGGTGCTGTCCACGGTCGACGCGCTGTGCCTGGCCGAAATCTACGCCGCCGGCGAGGCGCCGGTCGTTGCCGCCGACGGCCGCTCGCTGGCCCGCGCGCTGCGCGTCGCCGGCAAGGTGGAGCCGGTGTTCGTCGAGGACATCGCGGCGATGCCGCAAACCATTCTGGATGTCGCCCGCGACGGCGACGTGGTACTGACCATGGGTGCCGGCTCGATCGGTGCGGTGCCCGGCAAGCTGGTGGAAATGCAATGAACGATTTCGGCAAGGTCGCGGTTCTTTTCGGCGGAACGTCCGCCGAGCGCGCGGTTTCCCTGAACAGCGGCTCGCGCGTGTTGGCAGCGCTGCAGGGCCAGGGCGTCGATGCCCATCCCTTCGATCCGGCCGACCAGCCGCTCGACGCGCTGAAGGGCTACGACCGCGCCTTTATCGCGCTGCACGGCCGGCACGGCGAGGACGGCACGATCCAGGGCGCGCTCGAGGTCATGCACATTCCCTACACCGGCTCCGGCGTGCTGGCGTCGGCGCTGGCGATGGACAAGTTCCGGACCAAGCTGATGTGGCAGGCGGCCGGCTTGGCGGTGCCCGAATACGCGCTGCTGACCGCCGATTCCGATTTCGCCGACGTCGAGGAGGCGCTCGGCCTGCCGCTGTTCGTCAAGCCGGCGCGCGAGGGTTCGTCGATCGGCGTGACCAAGGTCAAGACGCCGGGCGGCCTGCTGGCGGCCTACGAGGAGGCCGCCCGCCACGATCCGCTGGTCATCGCCGAAAAGGGCGTCATGGGCGGCGAATACACGGTCGGCATCATCGGCGACCAGGTGCTGCCCATCGTCAAGATCGAGCCGGCGACCGAGTTCTACGACTACGAGGCCAAGTACAACCGCGACGACACGCGCTACCTGTGTCCCTGCGGCCTGCCGGAAAAGAAGGAAATGCAGATCCGCAAGGAGGCGCTGGACGCCTTCCGCGTGCTCGGCGGCCGCGGCTGGGGCCGGGTCGATTTCCTGATGGACGAGGAGGGCAATCACTACTTCCTCGAAGTGAATACGGCCCCGGGCATGACCGACCATTCGCTGGTTCCGATGGCGGCGCGCGTCGCCGGCCTCGACTACCCGGCGCTGGTCCGCCGCGTGCTCGAACTGGCCGCCAACGACTGAGACGATTGATGTGGAACAAGCCGCAGCTCCTCAACGCGATCGCCGACCTGCTGATGCTGGTCGGCGGGGCGATGCTGCTGGCCGCCGCCGCAGTCTGGGTGGTGCGCGTCCCGTCGTTGCCGCTGCGCCAGGTGGTGTTCGCGGGCGAATTGGCGCACACCCGGCGGCTGGAGGTCGAGCAGGTGCTGCCGGCCGCGCTGAAGGGCAATTTCTTCAGCCTGAATCTCGAGTCGGTACGCGCGACGCTGGAGCGCCTGCCGTGGATGCGCCGGGTGGAAGTGCGCCGCGTCTGGCCGGACCGGCTGGAAATCCGGGCCGAGGAGCACAAGCCGGTCGCGCGCTGGGGCGAGGGACGCGGCGAGCTGGTCAACAGTTACGGCGAGGTCTTCGCGGCGACGCCGGCGGCCGAGGAGGGCGAGCGCATGCCGCTGCTGTTCGGTCCGGGCGGCACGGCGCCGGAAGTGCTGCAGCGCTATGGCGAGCTGGTCGGCAGCCTGCAGGCGATCGGGGAACGGCCGGTGCAGCTGGTGCTGTCGCCGCGCCTGGCCTGGCAGCTGAAGCTGGGCAACGGAATGCTGGTGGAAATGGGGCGCGAACAGCCGAAGTCTTCGGTCGCCGCCCGTCTGCAGCGTTTCATCGATATTTATCCGGAAACGGTCGGCCAGCGTGCCGAGCGGCCGGCGGTGGTGGATTTGCGGTATCCGAACGGCTTCGCGATGCGCGTCGCGGCCGAGGCTAAGGGAAAGTAACTATGAGCAGGGACAACAAGGATCTGGTCGTCGGGCTCGACATCGGCACGTCGAAAATCGTCGCGCTGGTCGCCGAACTGGACAACGAGGGGCAGCTCAACGTGATCGGCATGGGCTCGCAGGATTCACGCGGCCTGAAGAAGGGCGTCGTGGTCAATATCGAGGAGACCGTGCACACGATCAGCCGGGTCATCCAGGAAGTCGAGCTGATGGCCGACTGCAAGGTCAAGGACGTCTATACCGGGATCGCCGGCAGCCACATCAAGAGCTTCAACTCGAACGGCATGGTCGCGATCAAGGACAAGGAGGTCACGCAGGCCGACATCGAGCGCGTCATCGAGACGGCGCGGGCGATGCCGATCCCGGCCGATCAGGAAATCCTGCACATCCTGACCCAGGAATTCGTCATCGACGGCCAGGACGGCATCCGCGAGCCGATCGGCATGAGCGGCATGCGCCTCGAAGTGAAGACGCACATCGTCACCGGCGCGGTGTCGGCGGCGCAGAACATCGTCAAGTGCGTGCGCCGCTGCGGCCTCGAAGTGAACGACCTGGTGCTGCAGCCGCTGGCGTCGAGCTACGCGACGCTGTCCGAGGACGAGAAGGACCTCGGCGTCTGCCTGATCGACATCGGCGGCGGCACCACCGACATCGCCGTGTGGACGCAGGGCGCGATCCGCCACACCTCGGTGATCCCGATCGCCGGCGACCAGATCACCAACGACATCGCGATGGCGCTGCGCACGCCGACGCGCGAGGCCGAGGACATCAAGTGCCGGTACGGCTGCGCGCTGTCGCAGCTGGCCGACCCGGCCGAGAATCTCGATGTCGCCGGGGTCGACGACCGTCCGAGCCGCAAATTGAGCCGCCGCGCGCTTTCCGACGTGATCCAGCCGCGCGTCGAGGAACTGTACGAACTGATCCAGAACGAGCTGCGCCGCGCCGGCTTCGAGGAAGTGCTGTCGTCGGGCATCGTATTGACCGGCGGCGCCAGCGTGATGCCGGGCATGGTCGAACTGGGCGAGGAAATCTTCCACATGCCGGTCCGCCTCGGCCTGCCGAAATACGCCGGCAGCCTGGCCGACGTCGTGCAAAGCCCGCATTTCTCGACGTCCTACGGCCTGCTGCTCGAAGCCCAGGCGCAACGCAAGCGCGGCCAGAAAATCCAGGAGAAGCAGGGCATCAAGGATGTCTTCTCCAGCATGAAGCAGTGGTTTGCGAAGAATTTCTAACGGGTTTTTCAGGTTTTTTCAGAGGAGGTAGTCATGTTTGAGATCATCGAAAAAGAGGAATCGGGCACCATCATCAAGGTGTTCGGGGTCGGCGGCGCGGGCGGCAATGCCATCGAGCACATGATTCGCGAAGGGGTTAACGGCGTCGAGTTCATCGCCGCCAACACCGATGCCCAGGCGCTCGGCCGCAACGCAGCGCCGAGCAAGCTGTCGCTCGGCGAAACCGGCCTCGGCGCCGGCGCCAAGCCGGAAAAGGGCCAGGAAGCGGCCAATGCGCATCGCGACGAGATCCGCACCGCGCTCGACGGTGCCCACATGGCCTTCATCACGGCCGGCATGGGCGGCGGCACGGGGACCGGCGCCGCGCCGGTGGTCGCCGAGATCGCCCGCGAAATGGGCATCCTGACCGTCGGCGTCGTCACCAAGCCGTTCAGCTTCGAAGGCGGCAAGCGCATGAAGGCCGCCGAGGCCGGCATCGCCGAATTTTCCAAGCACGTCGATTCGCTGATCGTCATCCTCAACGACAAGCTGATGGAAGTCATGGGCGAAGACGCCGACGTCGACGATTGCTTCAAGGCGGCCGACGACGTGCTGAAGAACGCGGTCGGCGGCATCGCCGAAATCATTACCTACCCGGGCCTGGTCAACGTCGACTTCGAAGACGTCCGCACCGTGATGGGCGAGATGGGTCGCGCGATGATGGGTTCCGCCGCCGCCGCCGGCGTCGACCGCGCGCGCATCGCGGCCGAACAGGCCGTCGCCTCGCCGCTGCTCGAGGGCGTCAACCTGTCCGGCGCCAAGGGCGTGCTGGTCAATATCACCGCTGCCCGCGGCAACCTGAAGATGAAGGAAGTCAACGAGGTGATGAACACCGTCAAGGCCTTCGCCGCCGAGGATGCCCACATCATCTTCGGTGCGGTCTACGACGAACTGATGGGCGACGCGCTGCGCGTCACCGTCGTCGCCACCGGTCTCGGCCATGCCGCTGCTGCCGCCCGCGCCAAGCCGGAAGTCTTCACGCAGCCGATGCTGGTCCAGGCGACCGGCACGCACGACGCCGTCGCCTTCGGCGCCGGCCCGGCGATCGACTACAACCAGATCGCCGACGTGCCGACCGTGCTGCGCTCCAAGCGCAACGTCACCGTCGAGGCGCTGGCCAACAGCGGCGTCGATCGCTACGACATCCCGGCCTTCCTGAGGAAGCAGGCCGACTGATGCCCCGCATCGTCCTCCACTGAAAAGGGTGGTGGCACGTTGTGTTACAATGCGCCACCTTCCCCAGAACATTCAAGTACTTGGCATGCTCAAGCAACGCACTTTGAAGACGGTCATCCGCGCCTCGGGCGTCGGTCTGCACGGTGGCGTCAAGGTCAACATGACCCTGCGTCCCGCCGCGCCGGACACCGGCATCGTCTTCCGGCGCGTGGACCTGCCCGAGCCGATCGACATCCCCGCTGGCGCCTTCATGGTCGGCGACACCCGGATGTGCTCCTGTCTGGAGAAGGACGGGGTCAAGGTCGGTACCATCGAACACCTGATGTCGGCCCTCGCCGGGCTCGGCATCGACAACGCCTGGGTCGACCTGGATGCGCCGGAAGTGCCCATCCTCGACGGTTCGGCGGCGCCCTTCGTCTTCCTGATCCAGTCGGCCGGGATCGAGGAACAGAACGCGGCGAAGAAGTTCATCCGCGTCACCCGCCCGGTCGAAGTGCGCGACGGCGACAAATGGGCCCGCTTCGAGCCCTACGAGGGCTACAAGCTGGCCTTTTCCATCGTCTTCAACCATCCGGCCATCGACAAGTCGGCGCAGCGCGCCGAAATCGACTTTGCCGAACAGTCCTATGTCCGCGAAGTGTCGCGGGCGCGCACCTTCGGCTTCATGCAGGAAGTCGAATACCTGCGCGAAAACGGGCTGGCGCTCGGCGGCGGCCTGGAGAACGCGATCGTCCTCGACGAGTTCCGCGTGCTGAACCAGGACGGACTGCGCTACGGCGACGAGTTCGTCAAACACAAGATCCTCGACGCGGTCGGCGATCTCTACCTGCTCGGCCACCCGCTGCTCGCCGCGTATTCGTCCCACAAGGGCGGCCATGCGCTGAACAACCAGCTCGCCCGCGAGCTGCTCGCGCAGCGCGACTGCTGGGAACTCGTGACCTTCGAAGAAGAGGCGCGCGCGCCGCAGGGCGTCACGCGCTGGCTGGCCCAGGCCGCCTGAGCGCGCCATGTGGCTGCTGCGCTTGCTGGCAGTCCTGGTCGTCATTGCGGTCGGTGTCGGCATCGGCGTTTACGCCTTCACCGGCGATCGCCGCTATCTCGCCTTTGCCTGGCGTCTGTTCCGGTACGCGCTGGTCCTTGCACTCATCGTCTTCGCGCTGCTGTTCGTCGAGCGCCTGGCGATCATTCCCGTCTAGCCGCGCTTTTCAACAGTATTTCCAGGGCGTGTCGCAACGGCCCGGGCGGCAGTTCGTTCGCGGTTGCCTGCATCGAGTCGAATGCCTTGGTGGACAAGGGCTTCACCGACGCCGGGTGAATCTCCCGCAGGCTGCGCTGGGGTTGAACTTTGACCTCCAGCTGGTTACACTCGACGCCCTCTCTTGACAATTCGTCGCACAGGCGCCGGCCCATCTGCCGGATCTTCGCGGCGACCGCGCCGTTCTCGGCGTGGATAACGATCACCCCCGACTTGAAATTGGCGACCCGGGCCGCGCGGCCCAGTCCTCCCGGCGCGATCGCCGTGAACCGGCGCGACAGTTTGGTCAGCAGCCGGGCATGGGCAAGCAGCCGGCTGGCATTGGTATCGCGCTTCAGGTAGTGCTCGGGTCCGTGGTACATCGGAGGTTCTGTGCAGATAATCTTGGTTTCGAGCCGTCTGAGGACGGCGAGGACGGTGACCATTATGCCTCGGCATCTGGCGGTCGGGCTGGCCGCGCTGGTCGCCGTCGTATTCTCGGCGGCGCTGCTGCTGTCCTGGCTTTCCGTCCATTGGCGCCTGCCGCTGGTCGAGGACCTGATGCGCACGCTGCATCGCGAGGAGGTCCGGAAGAACCAGGACTACGTCAGCAACAACCTGCAGCTGATGGCGAACCGGCTCGGCGAATTGCAGGCCCGCGTGCTGCAGCTCGATTCGCTCGGCGAGCGGATGTCCGGGCTGCTCGGCCTGCCGCGCGAAAAGGCGCCGGATGCGCCGCCGGCCGGGCAGGGCGGTCCCTTCCTGCCGGCCGGCCTGAACGCCGAGCTGCTGCAAGGGGAAATCGAGCGTCTCGAGCAGCACATCGAACGCCGGGCCGACGACCTTGCCCGGCTGGAAGCGCACCTGCTCGAGAAGCGGGTCGCCGATCGCCTGTTGCCGACCGCGCTGCCGGTCCGCGAGGCGACGCTCAGTTCCGGTTTCGGCTACCGCAACGATCCCTTCGCCGGCTACCGCTCGCGGCACGAAGGCATCGACTTCGTCGCCGAAGCCGGTACGCCGGTCGTTGCCGCGGCCGACGGCGTCGTGCTCAGTGCGATGGCGCATCCCCAGTTCGGGAACCTGGTCGAGATCGACCACGGCGACGGGCTGCTGACCCGCTACGCCCATCTGCAGCGGATCGATGTCCCGCCGGGAAGGCTGCTGAAGCGGGGCGAAAGGCTCGGCGCGGTCGGTTCGACCGGCCGTTCGACCGGGGCGCACCTGCATTTCGAGGTCCGGATGCTCGGCGTCGCGCAGAATCCGGTCCGCTTCCTGAAGCGCGACCAGGCGTTCGCGCAGATGCTCGGTCGCTGACTTTTGGCATAAATCCTTGATTTGAGTTGTCATCTTCGGCCCGGGGGCGCGTGCTAGAATCGCCGCTTTGCCGCGCCCTGCGCCACTCCATTCCTACGCGATGATTTCCGGCCTACTCAAGAAGATTTTCGGCAGCCGCAACGATCGGCTGATCAAGCAATATTCCGCCACCGTCAAGCGCATCAACGCGCTCGAGCCGCAGACCCAGGCCCTGTCCGACGAGCAGCTGCGCGCCAAGACCGACGAATTCCGGCAGCGCCACGCCGCCGGCGAGTCGCTCGACGACCTGCTGCCCGAAGCCTTTGCGGTGGTCCGCGAGGCCGGCAAGCGCGCGCTCGGCATGCGCCACTTCGACGTCCAGATGATCGGCGGCATGGTGCTGCATTACGGCAAGATCGCCGAAATGCGCACCGGCGAAGGCAAGACGCTGGTCGCGACGCTGCCCTCCTACCTGAACGCGATTTCGGGCAAGGGCGTGCATGTCATCACCGTCAACGACTACCTGGCCAGCCGCGATGCCGAGTGGATGGGGCGCCTGCACCGCTTCCTCGGCCTGACCGTCGGCGTCAACCTGTCGCAGATGGAGCACGATGCCAAGCAGGCCGCCTACGCCGCCGACATCACCTACGGCACCAACAACGAATTCGGCTTCGACTACCTGCGCGACAACATGGTCTACCAGGCCGACCAGCGCGTGCAGCGTGCGCTGAATTTCGCGATCGTCGACGAGGTCGACTCGATCCTGATCGACGAAGCGCGCACGCCGCTGATCATCTCCGGTCAGGCCGACGACCAGACCGACCTCTACCTGCGCATGAAGGACGTCGTGCCGCAGCTGTCGCGGGCCATGGAAGAGAACGGCGAGGGCGACTACTGGGTCGACGAGAAGGGGCACCAGGTGCACCTGTCGGAAGCCGGCTACGAGCGCGCCGAGCAGCTGCTCGCCGAGCACGGCCTGCTGCGCGAGGGCGGCAGCCTGTACGACGCGTCGAACATCACGCTGATGCACCACCTGAACGCGGCGCTGCGTGCGCTGACGCTGTTCCACAAGGACCAGCACTACGTCGTGCAGAACGGCGAAGTGGTCATCGTCGACGAATTCACCGGCCGCCTGATGGCCGGCCGCCGCTGGTCGGACGGCCTGCACCAGGCGGTCGAGGCCAAGGAAGGCGTCGCCATCCAGGCCGAGAACCAGACGCTGGCGTCGATCACCTTCCAGAACTACTTCCGGATGTACGCCCGCCTGTCCGGCATGACCGGCACGGCCGACACCGAAGCTTACGAATTCCAGCAGATCTACGGGCTGGAAACCGTCGTCATCCCGACCAACCGGCCGATGGCACGCAAGGACATGAACGACCTCGTCTACAAGACGGCGGACGAGAAGCATGCGGCGATCATCGCCGACATCCGGGATTGCGCGAAGCGCGGCCAGCCGGTGCTGGTCGGCACGACGTCGATCGAGAATTCCGAACTGCTGTCGTCGCTGCTCGACAAGGAAAAGCTGCCGCACCAGGTGCTCAACGCCAAGCAGCATGCCCGCGAAGCGGAAATCGTCGCTCAGGCCGGCCGGCCCGGAATGATCACGATCGCGACCAACATGGCCGGTCGCGGTACCGACATCGTGCTCGGCGGCAACATCGAGAAGCCGGTCGACGCCGTGCGCGGCGACGAAACGCTGTCCGCCGCCGACCGGGAGGCGAAGATCGCCGAACTGCGCGCCGAATGGCAGAAGGTGCACGAGCAGGTGCTGGCCGCCGGCGGCCTGCACATCATCGGCTCCGAGCGCCACGAGTCGCGGCGCATCGACAACCAGCTGCGCGGCCGCGCCGGCCGCCAGGGCGACGCCGGGTCGTCGCGCTTCTACCTGTCGCTCGACGACCAGCTGCTGCGCATCTTCGCCGGCGAGCGCCTGCGCGCCATCATGGACAAGCTGAAGATGCCGGAAGGCGAGGCGATCGAGCATCCGCTGGTCACCCGCTCGCTGGAATCGGCGCAGCGCAAGGTCGAGGCCCGCAACTTCGACATCCGCAAGCAGCTGCTCGAATACGACGACGTCGCCAACGACCAGCGCAAGGTGATCTACCAGCAGCGCAACGAACTGCTCGAGACCCAGGACATTTCCGAGACCATCGCCGCGATGCGCGAAGGCGTCATCGCCGAGATCTTCCGGACCTACGTGCCGGCCGATTCGGTCGAGGAACAGTGGGACCTCGACGGCCTGCGCAAGGCGCTGGCCGCCGAGCTGCTGATCGATGCGCCGGTCGACGACTGGGTCAAGGCCGAGCCGACGCTGTCCGACGAGGACATGCTCGCCCGCATCGCCGCCGAGGCCGCCCAGGCCTACCAGGCCAAGGTCGATCTGGTCGGTGCCGAGACTTTCCACCAGTTCGAACGCAACGTGATGCTGCAGAGCCTGGACTCGCACTGGCGCGAGCACCTGGCGGCGCTCGACCACCTGCGCCAGGGCATCCACCTGCGCGGCTACGCGCAGAAGAACCCGAAGCAGGAATACAAGCGCGAAGCCTTCGAACTGTTCGAAGGTCTGCTCGACCTGGTGCGCAAGGAAGTCACCCGCATCGTCTTCACCGTGCAGATCCGCTCGCCGGAAGAAGTCGAGGAAACCGCGCCGCACGCCGACGTGCAGAACGTCCGCTACCAGCATGCCGACTACGACGCGGCGCTGGGCGACGAGTCCACCGGCGAGGCCGCGCCGGAAGCGGCGCCGGGCGGGCCGAAGGTCGGCCGCAACGATCCCTGCCCCTGCGGGTCCGGCAAGAAATACAAGCACTGCCACGGTAAGTTGTCCTGATACCCAAGGCGCCCCAACCGGCGCCTTGATGCTTTTGGAGTCCAGAGAATGCCCGTCAATTACGCCACGCCCGCCGCCGACCAGCTGCTGCCCGTCGCCGGCGTCCGCCTCGGGGTCGCCGAGGCCGAGATCCGCAAGAAGAACCGCCGCGACCTGACCGTCGTCGCGCTCGACGCCGGCTGTACCGTCGCCGGCGTGTTCACGCAGAACCGCTTCTGCGCCGCGCCGGTCCAGCTGTGCCGCCAGCACCTGGCCGCCGGCAAGGGCATCCGCGCGCTGGTCATCAACACCGGCATCGCCAACGCCGGCACCGGCGAACCCGGCCGCCAGACCGCGCAGGCGACCTGCGCCGCGCTCGGCGAACTGCTCGGCATCGGCGCCGACCAGGTGCTGCCGTTCTCGACCGGCGTGATCCTCGAGCCGCTGCCGGTCGACCGCCTGGTCGCCGGCCTGCCCGCCGCGCTGGCCGACCTCAAGGCCGACAACTGGCACGCCGCGGCGCACGCGATCATGACCACCGACACGGTCGCCAAGGCCGCGTCGCGGGTCGTCGCGGTCGACGGCAGGAAAGTCACGATTTCCGGCATTTCGAAGGGCGCCGGCATGATCAAGCCGAACATGGCGACCATGCTCGGCTTCGTCGCCACCGACGCCGGCATTGCCCAGCCGCTGCTCGACCGGCTGGTCAGGGAGGCGGCCGACGCGTCGTTCAACTGCATCACCGTCGACGGCGACACCTCGACCAACGACTCCTTCGTGATGATCGCCTCCGGCCAGTCCGGTGCGAACTTCGCCGCCGAAACCGATGCCGGCTGGGCCGAAGTCAAGGCGGCGATCGTCGCCGTTGCCGCCGAGCTGGCGCAGGCCATCGTTCGTGACGGCGAAGGTGCGACCAAGTTCATCACCGTCGCCGTGCAGGGCGGCAGGACCGTCGAGGAATGCCGCCAGGTCGGCTACGCGATCGGCCATTCGCCGCTGGTCAAGACCGCCTTTTTCGCCTCCGACCCCAACCTCGGCCGCATCCTGGCCGCGGTCGGCTACGCCGGCATCGGCGATCTCGACGTCGATGGCGTCAAGGTCTGGCTGGACGATGTGCTGGTCGCCGAGAAGGGCGGCCGGGCAGCCGCCTACCAGGAGGAAGACGGCGCCCGCGTGATGGCGCAGGCCGAGATCACCGTGCGCGTCGACCTCGGTCGCGGCGCCGCGGCGGCGAACGTCTACACCTGCGACTTCTCGTACGACTACGTGAAGATCAACGCCGACTACCGTTCCTGATGACCGACATCCGCCGCGACCTCGCCCGCAACACGCTGGCCATCGCCTGTATCGCCGGGCTGGTCGGGTTGTCGCTGTGGGTGTTGCGGCCTTTCCTGGCGGCGACCGTGTGGGCGGCGATGATCGTCGTCGCCACCTGGCCGCCTTTCGTCGCGCTGCAGCGCCGCCTGGGCGGCCGCCGCGGGCCGGCCATCGCCGTGATGTCGCTCGCCATGCTGCTGTTGCTGGTGCTGCCGCTGTGGCTGGCCGTCGATACCATTTTCGAGCATTCCAGGCAGTTGACCGCGGCCGGCCGGGCGCTGGCCGAAAACGGCCTGCCGCCGCCGCCGGCGTGGGTCGCCGGGCTGCCGCTGGCCGGCGACCGCCTGGCCGCAGCCTGGACGCAACTCGCCGCCGGGGGGCCGTCCGGGCTGGCCGGCAAGCTGACGCCCTACGCCGCCGATGCCGGCGGCTGGTTGCTCGCCCAGGCCGGCGGGCTGGGCGGCATGCTCGTGCAGTTCGTGCTGGTCGTCGGTATCGCGGCGATCCTCTACGCCGGCGGCGAGGATGCCGGCCGCCTGGTCCGCCGTTTCGGCCGCCGGCTGGCCGGGCCGCGTGGCGAGAACTCGGTCGTGCTGGCCGGCCAGGCGATCCGCGGCGTCGCGCTCGGCGTCGGCGTCACCGCGCTGGTCCAGACGCTGCTTGGCGGCCTCGGCCTGGCCGTCGCCGGCGTGCCTTTCGCGTCGCTGCTGTCGGCCTTGCTGCTGATGCTGTGCATCGCCCAGGTCGGTCCGCTCGCGGTGCTGCTGCCGGCGGCCGGCTGGCTGTACTGGGGCGGCGAGACCGGCAGTGCGGTCTTCCTGTTCGTGTGGAGCCTGATCGTCGGTTCCATCGACAATTTCCTGCGTCCGGTGCTGATCCGGCGCGGCGCAGACCTGCCGCTGCTGCTGATCTTCGCCGGCGTGATCGGCGGCATGCTCGGCTTCGGGCTGATCGGCCTGTTCGTCGGTCCGGTCGTGCTGGCCGTGACCTGGACGCTGCTGCTCGCGTGGATCGAGGACGCCCTCGGCCCGGACGAGCCGGCGACTGAACTACTCGCGGTCGAGCCGGATCATCCGGAACCACCCGCCGGCTAGCGCCGGCCGGTCATGCGCGACGCGCAGCCCCGGGGTCTGCGCCAGCACGTCCTCGAAAACCACATCGAGCCGCGTCGCCACCCGGCGCAGCAGCGGATTGGCCAGCCGGCGCAGCGGCGCGCGCTGGCCGCGGCGCAGGAACTTGTCGAAGACCAGCGCGCAGCCGCCCGGCTTCAGCACGCGCGCAACCTCGCCCAGGCAGCGGGCCGGCTCGGGAACGACGGCGAGGATCAGGTGCAGCACCGCATGGTCGAAGCTCGCATCGGCGAAGGGCAGGCGCTGCGCGTCGCCCTGCACCGCCGCGAAGTCGGCCGCGCCGGCGCGCGGCCCGGCCCGGCGCAGCATCGCGTGCGCCAGGTCGACGCCGACGTAGCGGTGCTGCGGCGGCAGGTGCGGCAGGTCGAGCCCGGTGCCGACGCCGGCCAGCAGCACGCGGCCGGGCGTTGCCGGCAGCGCGGCCAGGCTGTGCCGGCGCGCCGCCCGCGTCGCGCGGTCGATCAGCGCGTCGTAGAAGGGCGCGATCAGCGTATAGCTGTGCTTCAGGCTCAATGCAGCACGCCCGGCGCGGCGAGCACGAATTCCGGAATTTCTGCTTCGAACTGCGTGCCGTCCTCGGCAACCATCTGGTAGCTGCCCTTCATCGTGCCGATTGCCGTGGTCAGCGCCGAGCCGCTGGTGTAGCGGTAGCTCTCGCCCGGGCGCAGCAGCGGCTGCTGG
The DNA here is from genome assembly GCA_028687035.1 of Dechloromonas sp. Taxonomy (GTDB): domain Bacteria; phylum Pseudomonadota; class Gammaproteobacteria; order Burkholderiales; family Rhodocyclaceae; genus Azonexus. The sequence continues at coordinate 103,367 of JAQUAX010000005.1, forward strand.
CCGACGACGCCGAGACCGCGCACTTCCTGGACCTCGTTGTTGCCGTCGGTGATGATCCAGTGGCGCGACACCAGCTGGGCCGGCACGCTGCCGGTATTGGTGACGGTGATCGTGTAGGCGAAGACGTAGCGATGGTTGTCCGGGTCGGACTGCTCGGGCAGGAATTGCGGCATCGGATGGACTTCGATACGGTACTTGTCGGCGTCGGGCATGTGATAATTTCGCTTATTCGTTATTCGGGGAGCACCCATGTCAGCCAGAGACTACGTCATCGCACCGAGCATCCTGTCGGCCAATTTCGCCAAGCTGGGCGAGGAAGTGGCCAACGTCATCGCCTCGGGGGCCGACTGGATTCACTTTGACGTGATGGACAACCATTATGTTCCCAACCTGACCATCGGTCCGCTGGTCTGCGAGGCGATCCGCCCGTGCACCGAGGCGCCGATCGACGTGCACCTGATGGTCAAGCCGGTGGACCGCATCATCCCCGATTTCGCGAAGGCCGGGGCGAACATCATCACCTTCCATCCGGAAGCCTCCGAGCACATCGACCGCAGCCTGGGCCTGATCCGCGATTCCGGCTGCCAGGCCGGCCTGGTCTTCAACCCGGCGACGCCGCTCGACTTCATGGACTACGTGATGGACAAGCTCGACGTGATCCTGCTGATGAGCGTCAACCCGGGCTTCGGCGGCCAGAAGTTCATCGGCTCGGTGCTCGCCAAGGCGCACCAGGCCCGGGCCAGGCTCGACGCCTACGAACAGGTGACCGGCCGGCGCATCCGGCTCGAGATCGACGGCGGGGTCAACGTCGGCAACATCGCCGAAATCGCGCGGGCCGGGGTCGATTCCTTCGTCGCCGGTTCGGCCGTGTTCGGCGCCGCCAAGGCGGCCGATCCGCACCGCTACGACTCGATCATCGGCGCCTTGCGCGGCGAACTGGCGAAAGTCTGATGCGCTTCCAGTCGGTCACCTTCGACCTCGACGGCACGCTGCTCGACACCATCGTCGACCTGGCCGAGGCCTGCCGGCGGATGCTCGAGGAACTCGGCGAGCCGCCGCGCAGCCTGGCCGAGATCCACCGCTTCGTCGGCAAGGGCATGGCGGTGCTCGTCGAGCGCTGCCTGACGCGCGGCAGCGCGCCGAGCGCGGAGCGCCTGCACCACGCGATCGAGGTGTTCAAGCGCCACTACGCCGAGGTCAACGGGCATTACACCCAGATCTACCCGGGCGTCGTCGAGGGCCTGCAGGCGTGGAAGGCGAGCGGCCTGAAACTGGGCGTCGTCACCAACAAGCCGGGCATGTTCACCGAGGCGCTGCTCGAGCGCATGGGCCTGGCCGACTATTTCGACGTGGTCGTCTCCGGCGACACGACCGCGCACAAGAAGCCGCATCCGGAGCCCATCCTGCACGCCTGCCGGATCTTCGGCGTGTCGCCCGGCCGCAACCTGCATGTCGGCGACTCGCGGAACGACATCCATGCCGCCCATGCCGCGGGTTGCCCGTGCTACTGCGTGCCCTACGGCTACAACGAGGGCGAGCCGGTGGACAGCGCCGATTGCGATGCGCTAGTATCGGACCTGCCTGCCGCTTACCGGCAAGCCCTCAACGACAAGACCTCCTGACGAAATGACGAATCACCCGAACTGGAAAGACTGGCACGGCTGGCGCCCCTGGCGTCCGTAAATTCCTGCCCGTTCGGCGCCCTCCGGGCGCACCCGCATCCCGTTCGCAACTCCACGTCATTTTCGAGGCTCCCCATGACTGAACAAGAATTCAACGCGCTCGCCGCGCAGGGCTACAACCGCATCCCGGTCACGCTCGAAACCTTCGCCGATCTCGACACGCCGCTGTCGATCTACCTGAAGCTGGCCAACTGTCCTTTCAGCTACCTGCTCGAATCGGTGCAGGGCGGCGAACGCTTCGGCCGCTACTCGATCATCGGCCTGCAGTCGCCGACCCGGCTGGTCGTCAATGGCCGCCAGGTGCTGGTGCTGACCGGCAACCGGATCGCCGAGCGCGCCGACGACATCAATCCGCTCGACTTCATCGATGCCTACATGGCACGCTTCAAGGCGCCGCCCGCGGTCGGCCTGCCGCGCTTCCTCGGCGGCCTGGTCGGCTGCTTCGGCTACGACACCGTGCGCTACGTCGAGTCGCGCCTGGCGAAGCAGCTGCCCGATCCGGTCGGTACGCCGGACATCGGCCTCTTGCTGTCCGAGGAAATCGCCGTCGTCGATAACCTGTCCGGCAAGCTGACGCTGGTCGTCTATGCCGAACCCGGTTTCCCCGGCGCCTTCCAGAAGGCGCGCGCCCGGCTGAAGGAACTGCTCGGCCAGCTGCGCCAGCCGGTCGCGATCCCGGCCGAAAAGCCGGCGGCATCCGAGCCGGCGGTTTCCGGCTTCGGCGAGGAAGCGTTCAAGCAGGCAGTGCTGAAGGCCAAGGACTACATCACCGAAGGCGACATCATGCAGGTCGTGCTGTCGCAGCGCATGAGCAAGCCCCTGCACGCCAGCCCGCTGGCGCTGTACCGCACCTTGCGCAGCCTGAATCCGTCGCCCTACATGTTCTATTTCGACTTCGAGGATTACCACGTCGTCGGCGCGTCGCCGGAGATCCTGGTCCGCCTCGAGGGCGACCGCGTCACCGTCCGCCCGATCGCCGGCACCCGCAAGCGCGGCGCGACGCCGGAAGAGGACCAGGCGCTGGCCGCGGAACTGCTCGCCGACCAGAAGGAACTCGCCGAGCACACCCAGCTGCTCGACCTCGGGCGCAACGACTGCGGCCGCGTCGCCAGGGTCGGCTCGGTCAAGCTGACCGACCGCATGGTCATCGAGCGCTACTCGCACGTGATGCACATCGTCTCCAACGTCGAAGGCCGGCTGCAGGACGGGCTCGACGCGCTCGACGTGCTGCGCGCGACCTTCCCGGCCGGCACCGTGTCCGGCGCGCCGAAGGTGCGGGCGATGGAGATCATCGACGAGCTGGAACCGGTCAAGCGCGGCATCTACGCCGGCTCGGTCGGCTACCTCGGCTTCAACGGCGACATGGACCTGGCGATCGCGATCCGCACCGCGGTGGTCAAGGACGGCCAGCTGTACGTCCAGGCCGGTGCCGGCATCGTCGCCGACTCCGACCCGCAGTCGGAATGGGAAGAAACCCGCAACAAGGCGCGCGCCGTGCTGCGCGCCGCCGAACTGGCTGAGCAGGGGCTCGACACCCGCTTCGACTGAGTCGCTAGGGCAGCCACTTCAGCCGGCGGAATACCCATTCGGTCGCCCACAGGCTGAAGTAGGTCGCGAACCACGCGAACACGCAGTCGGACAGGAAGTGCCCGCCGGCCGACAGCCGGACGAAGGCGAGCAATGCGCCGCCGGCCAGGCCGGCGGCCAGCCAGCGCCGGCGAACGGCGGGGGCGCCCAGCCAGCCGAAAGCCATCAGGAAGGACGCCGTCGCGACGTGGCCGCTGACGAAGGAGCAGTTCTTGTCGCACTGTCCGCTCGGCACGAAGGCCGCGGTGAACTGCCGCGCGCCGCCGAATTCCGCGACCGTCAGCGGACGGGCGCGTCCCATGTGGTCCTTCAGTCCGGCATCGACGACCAGCACCGGGCCGAGCAGCGCCGCGGCGAGCAGGAAGCCGAAAGTCGCCCGCCTGGCGCGCAGCCACGGAAAGCGGCGCAGGTGGCCGAACAGCAGCGCCAGCGTCAATGCCAGCAGCAGGCCCTGGCCGAGGCGCGGCACGCCGCGGTACAGCGGTTCGAGCAGCGCCGTGTGGCGGGCGTACAGCCAGCTACCGTCGGTGAAGAGGCGGGCGCTGACGGCCAGGTCGATCTGCGGCAGCGCGACGAAAAGCGCGGCCAGCGCCGCGAACGCCGCCAGCGCGATGCGCAGTTCAATAGCCCTTGAAGCCACGGAGCAGGTAGACGTCCATCCGGCGCGCCGTCGTCGGGTCGAGCGGCGCGCGCAGTTCGCCGAGCTTGTCGGCGCCGGCGAAGCGGCCGAGCAGTTCGGCGCCGGGCGCGGCCTGCGTGATCAGCAGCGCGTCCTTGCCGATCCAGTCGCGCAGGTCGCTGGTCAGCTTGTAGTGGTCGCTCGCTTCGCCCTTCGGATTCCAGCTCGCGTAGCGCGGGTTCAGGTCGCGTAGCTCGTACAGCATGTGGGCGAGCAGCGTCCGGTTGTCGGCGACCAGCACGGCGTCCGGGTGGGCGCGGACGAGGGGGGCCAGCTGGCGGCCCAGTTCGTCCCAGCCCATCGCGCGGGCGTAGGGATTCATTTTGGCCGGATTCTTCAGGTCCACCGCGGCGATGATCGCCGGCCAGTGGTAGGCGATGCCGACCAGCAGCAGGTTCAGCGCGATGCCGGCGACGAGCAGGCCCTGCCGGCCGCGGGCCAGCAGCCAGGCGACGGCGGCGATCGCGGCCGGCGCGAAGGCCGGTGCCGCCCAGTTGGCGTTGGCGCCGCTGCGCGCCGCCTGCAGCGAGACGACCGCCCACAGGGGCAGCGCGAACCACAGCAGCAGCCGGGTGTTGGGTTCCCGCCAGCTGGCGCGGGCGCGGAGCAGCAGCCAGACGAAGACGCTGCCGAGCACCGGCCCGAAGGACAGCCACTGGGCGGCCCAGAATTCGCCGAGCGCGGCCGGCCCGCCGGCGGCATGCTTCTGCAGCGTGATGTCGGCGGTGTGCTTCAGCGTCGGGAAATCGTGCGCGACGTTCCACGCGAGGTTGGGGCCGAGCAGTGCCAGTGCCAGCGCGGCAGCGGCCCAGGGCTTGGCCGAGCCGAGGCGCGGCCGGTGGAAGGCGAGCAGATGCAGGAAGGCGGCGCCGAGGAAGGCGGCCATCGTGTACTTGGACAGCAGGCCGAGGCCGCAGACGGCGCCGACCAGCAGCCAGTCTGACCAGCGGTCGGTATCGAGCGCGCGCAGCCAGGCCCACAAGGCGAGCGTCCAGCACAGCGTCAGCAGCGCGTCGGTCGAGACGAACAGGCCGAGCCACGAGAAGATCGGCAGCGTCAGCACGGCGAGCGCCGACCAGAACGCGGTGCGCCGGTCGTACAGGCGGGCGGCGATCGCCCAGCAGGCGGCGGCGGCGAGCGGGTAGCACCCCATCGCCAGCGCCTTGACGCCGAGCAGTCCGTCGCCGAACAGCCGCGTCGATACCCAGATCAGTGCCGCGATGCCCGGCGGCTTGGAGTAGTAGCCCCAGTCGAGGTTTTCGGCCCAGGTCCAGTACTGCGCCTCGTCGACGTACAGCGTGATGCCCAGCTGCGGCAGCAGCCAGACGCGCCAGGCCAGCAGCAGGACGGCCAGTTCGGCCAGCAGGCGCACGCCGTAACGATCGACGATGCCGCCGTCGACCGCAGCGCTCACGCGTGCCAGCCTTCGTCGGCGGCGAGCGGCTTCTCGGGGCGCGCCGAATACGAGCGGACGGTGCCCGATTCGAAATAGACGCGGGCGAGCAGTTCGGCGAGCACGCCGGTGGTGATGAAATGCACGCCGGCGATCAGGCCGCCGATGCCGACGATCAGCAGCGGGCGGCCGCCGATCGATTCGCCGAGGCCGAACTTGACCCAGGCCAGCCAGGTCAGCACCAGGCCGGAAATCGCGGTCAGGCCCAGCCCGATGCCGCCGAAGAAGTGGCCGGGGCGGGCGCGGAAGCGCATGAAGAAATAGACAGCGATCAGGTCCAGGATCACGCGGAAGGTTCGCGAGATGCCGTACTTGGAAACGCCGGCGGTGCGCGGGTGGTGCGTCGTCGGTTCCTGGGCGATGCGGCGCGGCGTCGTCACGGTGGCCAGCCAGGCCGGGATGAAGCGGTGCATTTCGCCGTACAGCCGGACGCGCCGGATCACGTCGCCGCGAAAGGCCTTCAGGCTGCAGCCGTAGTCGCGCAGATGCACGCCGGTCATCCGGGCGATCAGCTTGTTGGCGATCTTCGACGGAATCTTGCGCAGGAACAGGCCGTCCTGGCGGTTCTTGCGCCAGCCGGCGACGAGGTCGAGGTCCTCGTTCAGCAGCCGGCCGACCATACGCGGGATGTCGATCGGGTCGTTCTGCAGGTCGCCGTCCATGGTCACGATGACGTCGCCTCGCGCCGCGTCGACGCCGGCCTGCATCGCGGCGGTCTGCTTGTAGTTGCGGGTCAGTTCGACGGTACGCACGTGCGGGCCGTATTCGCGGGCAGCCTGCAGCGCGCGGTCGACGGTGCCGTCGCTGCTGCCGTCGTCGACCAGCACCAGTTCCCAAGGGTTGCCGTAGCCGGCGAGCGCTTCATGCACGCGCTTGACCAGCGGGGCGACGTTGTCCTCCTCGTTGTACAGGGGAACGACGACGGACAGGCTGTGGGGGGGCAAGGCGGCGCTCATGGCGGAATCCAGCGGCAAAAGGCGAAATAAGCGCGCATTTTAATCGAAAAGGAGGGGGCGGACGTTTAATGTAAAATTGCCGGCTTGCGAATTGACGAGGAATCGCCGGCATGCTGCTGATGATCGACAACTACGACAGCTTCACCTACAACCTGGTCCAGTATTTCGGCGAATTGGGCGAGGAGGTGAAGGTTTACCGCAACGACGCCATCACGCTGGAAGAAATCGAGGCGCTGCACCCCGACTACCTGGTCATTTCGCCCGGCCCCTGCGCGCCGGCCCAGGCCGGCGTGTCGCTGGCGGCGATCAAGCATTTCTCCGGCCGGATTCCGCTGCTCGGCGTCTGCCTCGGCCACCAGTCGATCGGCGAGGCGTTCGGCGGCAAGGTCGTGCATGCCAAGCAGTTGATGCACGGCAAGGTGTCGCCAGTGCATCACAAGGACGTCGGTGTCTTCCGCGGCCTGCCCAACCCGCTGACTTGCACCCGCTACCATTCGCTGGCCGTCGAGCGTGAATCGCTGCCCGATTGCCTGGAAGTCACCGCCTGGACCGACGACGGCGAGATCATGGGGCTGCGCCACAAGACGCTGGCCGTCGAGGGCGTGCAGTTCCACCCCGAATCCATCCTGACCGAATGCGGTCACGAGCTGTTGAAGAATTTCCTCGAGGAACACAAGCAATGACCCCGCAATCCGCCCTGCAACGCATCATCGAGCATCGCGAGATCTTCCATGACGAGATGGTCTCGCTGATGCGCCAGATCATGAGCGGCGAAGTGTCGCCGGTGATGATTGCGGCGATCATCACCGGGCTGCGCGTCAAGAAGGAAACCATCGGCGAGATCGCCGCCGCGGCCAGCGTGATGCGCGAACTGGCGATGCCGGTCAGGGTGCCCTACGACAAGCATTTCGTCGATATCGTCGGGACCGGCGGCGATGCCGCACACAGCTTCAACATTTCCTCGACCTCGGCCTTCGTCGTCGCCGCGGCCGGCGGCAAGGTCGCCAAGCACGGCGGACGCAGCGTGTCGTCCAGTTCCGGCGCGGCCGACGTGCTGGAAGCCCTGGGCGCCAACATCATGCTGTCGCCCGAGCAGGTCGCCGCCTGCCTTGCCGAGACCGGCTTCGGCTTCATGTTCGCGCCCAACCACCACAGCGCGATGAAGCACGTCGCGCCGGTGCGCCGCGAAATGGGCGTGCGGACCATCTTCAATATCCTCGGCCCGCTGACCAACCCGGCCGGCGCGCCGAACACGCTGATGGGCGTCTTCCACCCCGACCTCGTCGGCATCCTGGTCCGCGTGATGCAGCGCCTGGGCGCCGAGCGTGTGCTGGTCGTGCATGGCAAGGACTGCCTCGACGAGATTTCGCTCGGCGCCGCGACGATGGTCGGGGAGCTGAAGGACGGCGAAATCCGCGAATACGAAATCCATCCCGAAGACTTCGGGCTGCAGATGCAGTCGCTGCGCCAGTTGCGCGTCGGCAGCGCCGGGGAGTCCCGCGAGATGCTGCTCGGCGTGCTCGGCAACCAGGCCGGTCCGGCCCGCGAGATCGTCTGCCTGAACGCCGGTGCGGCGCTCTACGTCGCCAATGTCGCCGACAGCATCGCCGACGGCATCGCGCTGGCGCGCGAGGCGATCGAAAGCGGCGCAGCGCGCGCGAAGCTCGATCAGTTCGTGCAATGCACTCAGCGTCTGGCGGGCTAAGTCATGAGCGACATCCTGAACAAGATCATCGCGACCAAGCGCGAGGAAATCGCCGCCGCGTCGGCCCTGAAAACCCTGTCGGCCGTCGAGGCAGAGGCGGCGGCGCAGCCGGCGCCGCGCGATTTCGTCGGCGCAATCCGGGCGAAGATCGCTTGCGGTCGACCGGCCGTGATTGCCGAAATCAAGAAGGCCAGCCCGTCGAAAGGCGTGATCCGCCCGGACTTCAAGCCGGCCGAGATCGCCCGCAGCTACGCCGGGCACGGCGCCGCCTGCCTGTCGGTGCTGACCGACCGCCAGTATTTCCAGGGCTGCCCCGACTACCTGAAGGAGGCCCGCGCCGCCTGCGATCTGCCGGTGCTGCGCAAGGACTTCATCGTCGATGCCTACCAGGTGGCCGAGGCGCGCGCGATGGGCGCCGACTGCATCCTGCTGATCGCCGCGGCGCTGAGTCTGCCCGAAATGCAGGCCCTCGAAGCGCAGGCGCACGGCTACGGCATGGCCGTGCTGGTCGAGGTGCACAACGGCGAGGAACTCGACGCCGCGCTGCAACTGCAGACGCCGCTGCTCGGCATCAACAACCGCAACCTGCGCACCTTTGACGTCACGCTGCAAACCACGCTCGGCCTGCTCGAACGCATTCCGGCTGGGCGCATCGTGGTCACCGAAAGCGGCATCCTGGCGCCGGCCGACGTCGAGTTGATGCGCAGCCACCGGGTCGATGCCTTCCTGGTCGGCGAAGCCTTCATGCGCGCCGCCGATCCCGGCGCTGAACTGGCGCGGCTGTTCGCCTGATCGATCCGGGTGTTGTTGCATCGATGCAACAACACCCGTCGTATTTCCCTCTCCGGGTCAATCTCGCGTTGCGTGGCTGTGGCGACCTTGCGACAATCGGCGCAACTTCTCGATCCGAGAGGTAAAGCTTAATCCGGTCGCAAGGCCGGATTAAACACTAACCACTAAGGAGATTTTCTGATGCAAAAGAAACTGATCGCTCTGGCAGTTGCTGGCCTGGCTTCCGCCGGCGCCTTTGCTCAATCCAACGTCACCGTCTACGGTGTTGCTGACATGTACGTCGGTTCCTTCAAGACCGACAACATGGAGCGTTCCACCCAAGTCAACTCCGGCGGCCTGGCTGGCTCCCGCATCGGTTTCAAGGGCGTCGAAGACCTGGGCAACGGCCTGAAGGCCCTGTTCACGATGGAATACGCGCTGAACCTGGATAATGCACAATCTGATGCTGTCAACGGCAACGGCACTGGCATTGGCCAAGCCCGTCAAGGTTTCGTCGGCCTGACCGGCGGCTTCGGTACCGCCGTCGCCGGTCGCCTGCAGACCGCTGGCTACGACTGGCAAGGCAAGACCGACGTGCTGCACGGCACGGCGATCGACCCGCTGAACGCAGTTCAGGGTGGTTCCATTAATGCTCCTAGCTTCCTGATTGGCTCGGGTAGCGGTGCCATCGCCGCTCGCGCCAACAACGCCGTCGCTTACATCTCGCCGTCCTTCGGTGGTGTGACTGTCGCCCTGAACCGTGCCTACGTTGCTGAAGAATCCGGCGCTAAGGATGCAGAAACCAATGCCATCGCCAACCTGATCAGCGTTTCCTATGACAACGGCCCGCTGTACGTTGGTGGCGTTTATGCCAATCTGGATGGCCAAGCTGGTGGTCTGACCGCTGCTGACCGCACCGACTGGGCTCTGGGTGCCGGCTACGACTTCAAGGTCGCGAAGGTTACCGCTACCTTCCAGAAGTCCAAGGACAAGGTTTGGAATGACGAATCCAATACCGCGTGGAGCCTGGGCGCTGCTGTTCCGGTTTCCGCTGCTGGTACCATCCATGGCTCTTTCGCCAAGAGCACGCTGAAGAACAGCGCTGGTATCAACAACGACGTCGGTATCAAGTCCTGGACTCTGGCTTACACGCATGCCCTGTCCAAGCGCACTACCGCTTACGCTGGCTACAACCAAGTTAACCGTGACGACAACGTTCCGGTCGACGCCTCGGCTCTGGTTCTGAGCAACTGGGGTGCGAAGACTGTCGGTTTCGTGGCCGGTGTCAACCACAAGTTCTAATCTGGTTTAATCCAGTTGGAAAAGAAACGGGCGCTTCGGCGCCCGTTTTTATTTGTGTTCGTTTTTTCTTGTCGCGCTTGCCGGGCGGCGGTGGTGGTGCTTTGGGATTTTCCTTCGACTCGGCATGCGCTCGGGGTTGCGGTCGCCACAAACCGGAGCTTGCTGGTCGGCGCGATCGATCTCGCTGCGAGCGGTGCTCAACCAGGGGGGGCTTGCCGAGACCCCGGGTGCTAGCCGGGGGGGGTCGGGGTTAGTGGTGCTTTCCCACCTTGGGCAGTGAAAGTTCGCTCCAGTGCGCCAGCAGGCGCAGCGCCAGGCCGGCGAGGAAGAGGGCGTGGATGGCCCAGGCGTTGGCCAGTCCGAAGTGGTTCAGCCCGTACAGCGCGCCGGCGACCAGGATCGAGACGGTGCCGTAGAAATCCTGGTGCAGGATGAAGGGCACGTCGTTGACCATCATGTCGCGGACGATGCCGCCGCCGACGGCGGTGATGAAACCCAGAGAGACGACCCCGAAGGCGTTGAGGCCGGCTTCCAGGCCGACCTGGGCGCCGCCCAGGCTGAAGGCGACCAGTCCGATCGAGTCGGCGACGATGAACAGCGTGTTCAGCACCTGGTTGTCGTGCTTGTGCAGCCGGATCAGCAGCGCGACGCCCAACGTCGCCAGGATCACGAACAGGTTGGTGTTGTCGGTGAAGGAAACCGGGATGCGGTCGACGACGACGTCGCGGATGATGCCGCCGCCGATCGCCGGCAGCGCGGCGACGATGCTGATGCCGAGCAGGTCGAAGTGCTTGCGCACGCCGAGCAGGTAGCCGGACACGGCGAAGGCGCTGGTCCCGATGATGGACAACAGGTCGAAATCCAGCAGTTCGGCAAAGGACATGGCAGCCCCGGGGGTTAGCGCAGGATCAGGTTGTCGCGATGGATCAGCTCGGGCTCGTCGACGTAGCCCAGCAGTTGCTCGATTTCGGCGGTGCTTTTGCGCGCTATCAGGCGGGTTTCGCCGGCGCCGTAGTTGGTCAGGCCGCGAGCGATCTCGCTGCCGTCCGGTCCGATGCATGCGACCGCGGTGCCGCGCTCGAAGTCGCCCTCGGCGCTGACGACGCCGATCGGCAGCAGGCTTTTGCCCGATTTCAGCGCGTCGACCGCGCCCTGGTCGAGCAGCAGGCGGCCGGCGAGTTGCAGGTGGTCGGCCAGCCACTGCTTGCGGGCGGTCAGCGGCGCCGTGTCCGAGACCAGCAGCGTGCCGAGCGCTTCGCCGGCGGCGAGGCGGACGATGGGATCGGTCTCGCGGCCGCTGGCGATCGCCGTGTGGGCGCCGCTGCGCGCGGCGCGCTTGGCGGCGATCACCTTGGTGATCATGCCGCCGGTGCCGACCCGGGTGCCGGCGCCGCCGGCCATGCCTTCGAGCGCCGGGTCGCCGGCGGTGGCCTCGCGGATCAGCGTCGCTGCCGGGTCCTTGCGCGGGTCGGCGGTGTAGAGGCCGGGCTGGTCGGTCAGGATGATCAGCGCGTCGGCTTCGATCAGGTTGGCGACCAGGGCGCCCAGCGTGTCGTTGTCGCCGAACTTGATCTCGTCGGTGACGACGGTGTCGTTCTCGTTGATGATCGGCACGACGCCCAGTTCGAGCAGCGTGGTCAGCGTCGAGCGGGCGTTCAGGTAGCGCTTGCGGTCGGCGAGGTCGTCGTGGGTCAGCAGGATCTGCGCGGTGTGCAGGCCGTGGTGCAGGAAGGCGCTGTCGTAGACCTGGGCGAGACCCATCTGGCCCACCGCGGCGGCGGCCTGGAGTTCATGCACGGATTTCGGCCGTTTCGCCCAGCCCAGCCGCTGCATGCCGCAGGCGATCGCGCCCGACGACACGAGTACGACTTCCTTGCCCTGCTGACGTAGCGTGGCGATCTGGCGGGCCCAGCCCTCGATGGCGCCGAGGTCGAGTCCGGCGCCGTTGTTGGTGACGAGCGCGGAGCCGACCTTGACGACGAGGCGGCGGGCGGCGGCGAGGCGGGTCAGGGTCATGCTTCTTCCGTGGGCTGTTCTGCGGAATCCTCGCCGTCGTCGTCCAGTTCGGCCGTGGGGGCGGGTGCCATCTTTTCCAGCGCGTCCTGGATCGCGTAGATCAGCGGCTTGGTGCCTTCGCCGTTGATCGCGGCGATCGTGAATACCGGGCCGTCGTAGCCGGTGGCCTGCTTGTAGGCCGCCAGGAAATCGTCGACGCATTGCTGGCGATCTTCCTCGGGAATCAGGTCGAGCTTGTTCAGCACCAGCCAGCGCGGTTTTTCGACCAGCATCGGGTCGTGCTTGGCGAGTTCGCCGACGATGGCCTTGGCGTCGCGGACCGGATCGGCGTCCGGGTCAATCGGCGCGATGTCGACGAGATGCAGCAGCAGGCGGGTGCGCTGCAGGTGCTTCAGGAAGCGGATGCCGAGGCCGGCACCATCGGCGGCGCCTTCGATCAGGCCCGGCACGTCGGCGACGACGAAGCTCTTCTCGGCGCCGACGCGGACGACGCCGAGGTTCGGGTGCAGCGTCGTGAACGGGTAGTCGGCGACCTTCGGGCGGGCCGCCGAGATGGCGCGGATCAGCGTGCTCTTGCCGGCATTCGGCAGGCCGAGCAGGCCGACGTCGGCGAGTACGCGCAGTTCGAGCGCCAGTTCGAATTCCTCGCCCGGTTCGCCCTTGGTGCATTGGCGCGGCGCGCGGTTGGTCGAGGACTTGAAGTGGATGTTGCCGAGGCCGCCTTTGCCGCCCTTGGCGATCAGTACCTTCTGGTCGTGCTCGGCGAGGTCGGCCAGCACTTCGCCGGTGTTCAGGTTGGTGACCACGGTGCCGACCGGCATGCGCAGCACGATGTCGTCGCCGCCCGCGCCGTAGCAGTCGGCGCTGCCGCCGTTCTCGCCGCGCTGGCCGAGGAACTTGCGGGTGTAACGGTAATCGACCAGCGTGTTGATGTTGCGGTCGGCGATCACGTAGACGCTGCCGCCGCGGCCGCCGTCACCCCCGTTGGGGCCGCCCATCGGGATGTATTTCTCGCGGCGGAAAGTGGCGATACCGTTGCCGCCGTCGCCGGCTTTGACGTAGATCTTGGCTTCGTCGATGAATTTCATTTTTCCGCCCGTACAAAGTAAAAAAGCCCTATCCGGCGGATAGGGCTTCTCGGTTCCGCCTGGCCGATTATTCGGCGGCCGGAACGATGGTCACCGTGCGACGCTTGAAGGCGCCCTTCACGGAGAACTGGAGGGTGCCGTCCTTCAGCGCGAACAGGGTGTGATCCTTGCCCATGCCGACGTTTTCGCCCGCGTGGAATTCGGTACCGCGCTGGCGAACGATGATGTTGCCGGCGAGAACGAACTGACCGCCGTAGCGCTTCACGCCGAGACGCTTAGCCTGTGAGTCGCGGCCGTTACGGGAACTACCGCCTGCCTTTTTGTGTGCCATTTAGCTAGCTCCTTCTCTGAACTTAGGCAGCGATCGCGTCGATGCGCAGTTCGGTGTAGTTCTGACGATGGCCCTGGCGCTTCTGGTAGTGCTTGCGACGGCGCATCTTGAAGATCTTGACCTTGTCGTGGCGGCCGTGGGAAACCACGGTGCACTTGACGGCAGCGCCAGCAACGAGAGGGGCGCCGACCTTCACCGACTCGCCTTCGCCTACCATGAGGACCTGGTCAAGGGTGATTTCTGCGCCAACTTCTGCCGGTATCTGTTCTACTTTGAGTTTTTGGCCGGCGGACACGCGATACTGCTTGCCACCGGTTTTTACGACCGCATACATGGGTTGGACTCCGGAAATGAAACGAAAGGTACTACAAAGAACCGCGCATTATACGGGAAGGGGTCGATAAGTCAAAGGCTTTTCAATGGCTTATGGTAAACTCCCCGCCTTTCGCAAAGGAGCTTCCCCCATGGCTGAAATCACCACGGCCTCCGGCCTGATCTACGAAGACACCGTCGAGGGCCAGGGCGCCGAGGCCAAGGCCGGCGCCTACGTCACGGTGCATTACACCGGCTGGCTGACCAACGGCAGCAAGTTCGACTCGAGCAAGGATCGCAACGATCCCTTCCAGTTCCCGCTCGGCATGCGCCACGTGATTTCCGGCTGGGACGAGGGCGTCCAGGGCATGAAGGTCGGCGGTACCCGCAAGCTGACCATCCCTGCCCACCTGGGCTACGGTGCGCGCGGCGCCGGCGGCGTCATTCCGCCGAACGCGACGCTGGTTTTCGAGGTCGAGCTGCTCGACGTCCAATGAGCGACACCAACAAGCCGCCCGAGGATCCCTGGGCCAAGTGGCGCCGCCCGGCCGCGGTCGACGCGTCGCCGGCGCCGGAAACCGTGACGCCGAAGCCGGCCGCTGAAGTGCCGGCGCCGGCCGCCGCCGAGCCGGCTGTTCCGGAATCGCTGGCCGGCCGCACGCTCGGCGTGCGCAAGGTCGAGAAGAAGCCGGCGCGTCCCGAACGGCCGGCCCGTCCCGGCGGCAAACCGGTCGGCCTGCGCGATGCGCGGGGCGGCGACAAGGCCGGCCGGCGCGACGAGCGCCCGGCCGGCAAGTCCGCTGGCGGCAAGCCGTCGGCCAAGCCCTGGAACAAGCCGTCCGGCGACCGTCCGGCAGGCCCGTCCTCTCCCCGCGGCGGCGAGCCGCGCCGCGAGAATCCGTGGGCCAAGGCCGCCGCGCCGCGTCCGGCGGAAGCGCGTCCCGCCCCGGCCGCCGCCGTTCCGGCGCAGCCGGCCGGCGAAGCGCCGAGCGGCGTCCGTCTGTCCAAGGTGATGTCGGAGCGCGGCCTGTGTTCGCGTCGCGAGGCCGACCTGTGGATCGAGCGCGGCTGGGTGTTCGTCGATGGCGTGCAGGTCGCCGAACTCGGTTCGCGGATCGATCCGTCGGCCGAGATCACGGTGTCGACCGAAGCGAAGAAGGACCAGGCCAAGGCGGTCACCATCCTGCTGCACAAGCCGGTCGGCTATGTGTCCGGGCAACCGGAGCCGGGCTGCACCCCGGCGGTCACGCTGATCGGCACCGACAACCAGGTGGTCCAGCCCGGCGACCCGGAGTTCAAGCCGTGGATGCTGCGCGGCCTGGCGCCGGCCGGCCGGCTCGACGTCGATTCGACCGGCCTGCTGGTGCTGACCAGCGACGGCCGCGTCGCCAAGAAGCTGATCGGCGACGACAGCCAGACCGAGAAGGAATACCTGGTCCGCGTGTCCGGGCAGATGATTGCGGGCGGGCTCGAACTGCTGCGCCACGGCCTGGAACTCGACGGCAAGGCGTTGAAGCCGGCCTGGATCAAGCAATTGAACGAGGACCAGCTGCACTTCATCCTGAAGGAAGGCAAGAAGCGCCAGATCCGCCGCATGTGCGAACTGGTCGGCCTCAAGGTCATCGGCCTGAAGCGGGTGCGCATCGGGCGCATCCGGCTGGGCGACCTGCCGCTCGGCCAGTGGCGCTTCCTGCGCGCCGACGAGGCATTCTGACCGTTTCCGGGCGGTCGACCGCGGAAAAGCAAAACGCCGGCGCAAGCCGGCGTTTCTCGTTGCGGCGGCCGGAAATCAGGCCGTGCCGGTCGGCGCGGCGGTGCGCACCGGGGGCATGGTCAGGGCTTCGCCCTCGATGACCACCTTGCCGCCGACGGTGCAGACCGTTTCCAGCGTCACGCGGTTCTTGGCGGCATTGACTTCCTTGACGGTGACGGTCGCGGTCACGGTGTCGCCCGGGCGGACCGGCGCCTTGAACTTCAGCGTCTGCGACAGGTAGATGGTGCCGGCGCCGGGCAGCTTGTTGGCCAGCACCGCGGAAATGAAGCCTGCCGACAGCATGCCGTGCGCGATGCGGCCGCCGAACATCGTGCCCTTGGAATATTCCTCGTCGAGGTGGGCCGGGTTGACGTCGGTCGAGACGCCGGCGAACAGGATGATGTCGGCTTCGGTGACGGTCTTGGCGATGCTGGCGGACATGCCGGGTTCGAGTTGGTCGATGTGATACGCCATGCTGGATTCCTCGTGCATTGATCGAAATGGGAAAACGCACTCTAGCATACGTTGGCGTATGGAGTGCTACTCGGCACGCAGCGCCTCGACCGGGTCGAGCCGGGCGGCGCGGCGGGCCGGCAGCACGCCAGCGGCGAGCCCGATGGCGATCGCGATGCCCTCGGCGAGCAGCACGAAGCTGAGCGGCGTATGCACCGGCAGCGCCGGCAGCGCGAAGTGCAGCGCCTGCGCCAGCCCGAAGCCGAGTGCCAGTCCGAAGGCGCCGCCGAGCGCCGACAGCGCGACCGCCTCGCCGAGGAAGAGGAGCAGGATGGTCCGCCGCCGCGCGCCGAGGGCGACCAGCAGCCCGATCTCGCCGGTCCGCTCGCTGACGGCGATGGTCATGATGGTCGCGATGCCGACGCCGCCGACCAGCAGCGAGATGCCGCCGAGCGCGCCGACCGCCAGCGTCAGCACGTCGAGGATGTTGGACAGCGTTTTCAGCATCTCTTCCTGGGTGACGATGGTGAAGTCCTCGCGGCCGTGGCGTTCGATCAGCCGCTGCCGGATGCGCTCGGCGACCGGGCCGGCCGGCACGCCGGCCGCAGCGGCGACGTTGATCTCGTCGCAGCCCTCGCGGTTGAACAGTTCCTGGGCGCGGCCGGCCGGGATGAAGGCGGTGTCGTCGAGGTCGATGCCGAGAAACTGCCCCTTCGGCTCCATGACGCCGATGATGCGGAAATGCAGGCCGCCGATGCGCAGCCGCTGGCCGAGCGGGTTGTCCGGGCCGAACAGCTCCTCCTTCAGCTTGGCGCCGAGCACGACGAAGGCGCGCGCGCTGCCCGGGTCCTCGTCGGGCAGGAATTGCCCGCTGCGCACGGTCGACCGGAAAACCACCCGCGAATCGGCGTTCACCCCGTAGACCAGCGTCCGCCGCGTCCGCCCGTTGCCCTCGACTTCCGCGTTGCCGCGCACGTTGGGCGTCACGGCCACGACCTGTGGCAGCCGCGCCAGCGCCTGCGCATCCTCCAGCGACAGCGGCCGGGCGCTCGACGGCAGGCCGGACGGCGCGCCGCCGGTCTTCGTCTTGCCGGGCACGGCGGTGATCACGTTGGTGCCGAATTGCGAGAACTCGCCGAGCACGAAGCGGTGGATACCCTCGCCGATCGACGTGAGCAGGATCACCGCCGCGATGCCGACGGCGATCCCGAGCAGCGTCAGGAAGCTGCGCAGGCGCTGCGCGGATATCGAGCGGGCGGCGAGGTGCAGGGTGTCGGCGGCCAGCATCGGTCTGTTTTCCCCTAGTGCTTCATCAGCGCCTGCACCGGATCGAGCCGGGCGGCGCGGCGGGCCGGCATCACGCCGAACAGCAGGCCGGTGGCGAGCGCCGTGCCGAGGCCGGCGAACACCGCCCAGTCCGGCGCAACCGCCGGAAAGACCGGGAAGGCCTGGCGCAGTGCGAAGGCGCCGGCCTGGCCGAGCAGGTAGCCGAGCAGCGCGCCGAGTGCCGACAGCATCGCCGCCTCGGCCAGGAAGGCCAGGCGGATGGTCCGGCCGCTGGCGCCGAGCGCCTTCAGCAGCCCGATCTCGGCGGTACGCTGGGTCACGGCGACCAGCATCACGTTCATCACCAGGATGCCGGCCACCGCCAGGCTGATCGCCGCGATGCCGGCGACGGCCAGCGTCAGCGCGCCGAGCAGCTTGTCGAAGGTGGCGAGCACGGCGTCCTGGGTGATCACCGTGACGTCTTCCTCGCCGCGGTGGCGCTGCTTCAGGATCGCCAGCGCCTGGTCGCGGGCCTGCGGGATCGCGTCGCGGCTCTTCGCCTCGACCAGCACCCGGAACAGCGTGTTGCTGTTGAACAGCGCCTGGGCCAGCGCGATCGGCACGACGACCAGTTCGTCGGTGTTCATGCCCAGGCCCTGGCCGGTCGATTTGAGCACGCCGACGATGCGCACGCGGCGGTCGCCGACCCGGGCCAGCTGGCCGAGGGCCGGCCGGCTGCCGAACAGTTCGTCGCGGATCTTGGCGCCGATCAGCGCGACCGGCGCCGCCCGGTTCCAGTCGTCGTCGGGCAGCGCCTCGCCCTGGGCCAGCTCGAAATTTCGGATCGGCACGAATTCGGCGGTCGAGCCGACCACCATGACCTCGCGCAGCCGGCCGCCGTAGCTGATTTCGGACGTGCCGGCGTTGAGCGGGGCGACGCGGCGGACCGCTGGCGCCCGGCGCAGCGCGGCGGCGTCGTCGATGGTCAGGTCGCGCGGCGTCGCGGTGATCGCCGTCGCCGGGTTGAAGCCGCCGGTGCCGGTGCGGCCGGGCAGCACGATGACCAGGTTGGTGCCGAGCGACGAGAACTGGCCGACCACGTAGCGCCGGGCACCGTCGCCGAGCGCGGTCAGCACGACGACGGCGGCGACGCCGATCGCCATCGCCAGCACCGACAGCGCGGTGCGCAGCGGCGTGCCGGCCGCCGCGTCGCGCGCGAAACGCAGCGTGTCAGCGAGCCGCATCGCCGCTGTCGTGCTGCAGCCGGCCGTCTTCCATGACCAGCTGGCGGCGTGCGCGGGCGCCCAGCGTCGGGTCGTGGGTGACGACGACCAGCGTGACGCCCCGGGCGTTGAGTTCCTCGAGCAGGTGGACGACTTCGTCGCCGGTGTGGCGGTCGAGGTTGCCGGTCGGCTCGTCGGCCAGGATCAGCGGCGGCTGCATGATCGTCGCGCGGGCGATCGCGACGCGCTGGCGCTGGCCGCCGGACAGCTCGTCCGGCTTGTGCCCGGCGCGCTGGGCCAACCCGAAATCGGCCAGCGCGCGCTCGACGCGCCGCCGCCGTTCGGCCGGCGCGATGCCGGCCAGCGTCATCGGCAGCGCGATGTTCTCGGCCGCGGTCAGCCGCGGCACCAGGTGGAAGCTCTGGAACACGAAGCCGATCCGCGTGCTGCGCACGGCCGCCTGTTCGTCCGGCGACAGCGTCGTGACGTCGCGCCCCTCCAGCCGGTAGCTGCCGGCGTTCGGACGGTCGAGCAGACCGAGCAGGTTGAGCAGCGTCGATTTGCCGGAGCCGGACGGACCCATCACCGCGACGTACTCGCCGGCGTCCATGCGCAAATCCAGCCCGGCCAGCGCGTGCACCGTGGTGTCGCCGAGCCGGAAGCTGCGCTCGATGCCGGACAGTTCGATCAGCGCCATCAGGGCATCGCCTTCGCCTCGGCGCTCGCCCGGGCACCGGCCTTGACGCCGGTCCGCTCGAGCGAGGTGACGATGCGCTCGCCGGCCTGCAGGCCCTCGGTGACCTCGGTGTATTCCCAGTTGGCCAGGCCGGTCCGGATCCGCCGCTCTTCCAGCCGGTCGCCGGCCAGCACCAGCACGCGGCCGCCTTCCTGGATCGCCGCGGTCGGGATGCGCGGCACCGCGTCGCGCGTCTCGAGCACGATCTCGACGTCGGCACTGTAGCCGACGAGCAGCGGCCCGGCTTCGCCCGGCCGGTCGAAATCGACCTCGATGTCGACGGTGCGCGCCTGCTTCTCGACGGCCGACACGTAGGGCGCGACGCGCCGGACCTTGCCGGGCAGCGTGCGGCCGGGCAGCGCGTCGAGCGTGATGCGCACCGTCTGTCCGGGCCGGATCTTCGGTGCGTCCACCTCGTCCATCGGCGCCTTGACGTACAGGCAGGAATCGTCGATCAGGTCGATCGCCGGCGGCGTCGGCACGCCCGGCGGGGACGGCGTCGAGTATTCGCCCAGCTCGCCGACGATCTTCGCGACAGTGCCGGCGAAGGGAGCGTACAGCGCGACGCGGCCCTGCTCGACGCGGGTCGCCTTCAGCTTGGCCTCGGCCTGCGCGACGTCGGCCCGCGCCGTGTTGCAGGCGGCGCGGCGGACCGCGGCCTCGGTGCGGGCCGCTTCCTCCTTGCTCGGCGACACGAAGCCGCGTTCGCGCAACTCGGCCTGCCTTTTCGCCTCGTTTTCGGCGTTCACCGCGGCGATGCAGGCTTCGTCGCCACGCCGGGCGGACAGCGCGATCTGCGCCCGGGCCAGCTCGGCCTGCGCCTGCTGGTCGTCGTTCCACAGCTTCAGCAGCAGCTGCCCCTTGGCGACCTTGTCGCCTTCCTTGACGCCGAGGTACTCGATGCGGCCGCCGATGATCGTCGACAGCTTGGTGCGCTGGCAGGCCTCGACGGTGCCGGCGCGGGTGTTGGCCAGCGTGGTCTCGACCTTGCCGGAGGCGATTTCGGCGACCGCGACGGCGATCGGCTTGGGGCGGGTCGCCCAGTACAGCCCGAGGCCGGCGGCGACGAGCAGGGCGATGACGAGGGCGATGCGGCGCATAAGTCTCTTTCTAGCGGAAGCCCGGCAGCCAGCCGGTACGGGCGGGACTGCGGACGGGTTCGATGCGCCCCTGGAACAGCGCCTCGATGACCGGTGGCTCCTGCCACGGTTCGTCCATGAAGCGCAGGCCGGCCTCCTCGACGGTGCGGCCCGACCAGTAATGGTCGGCGACCTCGTCGAGCGCGGCCAGCGACAGGCTGTGCGGCAGGCGCAGGTAGTCCAGCCAGCTGGCGTCGTGGAAGGAGCACAGATAGGCGTCCTGCGTCCGGGCGCAGGTCAGGTCCTTGCCGAACACGCGTTGCGGGTGCTTGTGGCGGAAGGTCATCGCGTCGGTGCGCGTGGCGAACAGCAGCAGCGCGTGCAGGCGGCTCGGGAAATGGTTGTAGCGGCGCTGGCGGAAATACTCGAGGTGGTATTCGGCGAAGTAGTTCTGCACCGAGAGCAGCTGGTCGCCGGCCCCCGGCTCGCCGCCCTGCGGCGCCGCCAGCGTCGCGCCGAAGGGGCTGCCCTTCAGGATGTCCCAGCCCGGCAGCTCGCAGTCCGGCTCCAGCCAGCAGAAGAGTTCCAGCGTAGCGGTGTCCTTGATCAGGTTGTCCATGGGCCGACGGGAAGGGCGAATGCCATCATTCTCGCCGATCGGGCCGTCGCCGGCCACTCCGCTTTCAGGTGACGGGGGGGTGGCATTTTTTTTACGGAGTGGTAATCTGGAGTCGTGGCGGAGCGAGCAGCAAGCCCGCCGCGAAGTGGCAGTACCGCTGCGTAGCAGGAGACTCTATGGCAGGTCATTCAGGAAGGTGTTCTTGAGATTACCGTGTAGTACTCCATGACGGCGAAATGCCGTATGCCTCGGCCGAGAGCCGGGGTCGCAGTAAACGAAGCCCATGCCTGAAACGCATGGGCTTCACGCTTTTGGGGAGAAGAAAAATGCAGATCCAGCGTCACGGCACGTCCCGCCGCTATTCCGACAGCGTCGTCTACAACGGCACCGTCCATCTGGTCGAAGTGCCGTCCAACCCGGGCGCCGCGATCGCCGAGCAGACGGCGGACCTGCTCGCCGCGGTCGAGCGCCTGCTGGCGCAGGCCGGCAGCGACAAGGGGCGGCTGCTGATGGTTACCGTCTACCTGGCCGACATGGCCGACTACGACGGCATGAACGCGGTCTGGGACGCCTGGCTGCCGGAAGGGGCTGCGCCGGTACGCTGCTGTGTCGAGGCGCGTCTGGCCAACCCGGGCTGGCGCGTCGAGATGGCCGTCACCGCGGCCGTTCGGGGCTGATTTCGGCGGCGCAGTCGCAGCCGCTGCCGGCCGAGATCCAGCGGGCCAGCAGCCGGCGGGCGGCGCTTTCGGCGACGCGCGGCAGCGCGCCGACGTAATGCGCCGGGCGCAGCAGCAGCCCGCAGCGGTAGCGGCTTTCCGCGGCCGACCATTCGAGCGCCGGGCAGGGGCCGGCGATGCGCAGGAAGCGCAGCCGCGCCACCGGGCAGGTTTCCAGCGCGCAGCAGACGCCGCAGCCGTTGCAGGTACCGCCTTCGGCCGGCTTGGCCGGCGCCGCGCGGTGCAGGTGGATGACCTCGCGGTGCACGTCAGCGCGGGGCGAGAAACAGTTCGGGATCGACCGGCGTGTTGTTGAGGATCACCGCCCAGTGCAGGTGCGGCCCGGTGACACGGCCACTGGCGCCGACCGCGCCGACGATTTCCCCCTTGGCGACGCGTTGACCGCGGCGCACGTCGATGCGCGACAGGTGCATGCAGGCGGTGATCAGCCCCTGGCCGTGGTCGATGAAAACGGTATTGCCGTTGAAGAAGTAGTCGCCGGTGTCGGCGACGATGCCGGCGGCCGGCGCGCGGACCGGCGTCCCGCTGCCGGCGGCGACGTCGAGCCCGGCGTGCGGGTTGCGCGGCTGGCCGTTGAACAGGCGCTTCAGCCCGAAGCGCGACGACAGCGGGCCGCTCGCCGGCAGCGCCAGCGCGGTATCCGGGACGAGGTCAGAGTAGCGGCGCTTCACCGCGTCGGTGATTTCCCGTTCGCGCTCGATGCGCGCCAGATCCTCCGGGTCCGGCTCGACGTGGCGCCGATTCTTCACGCTCAGCCGCTGCTCGGGATAGTTCTTCGGCCGCACCGGTACTGCCAGGTCCTGCGCGGTCGACCCGCGCAAAACGCGGATTTCCAGTTCGCCGGGCAGGGTGTCGAGCGGAATGCCGAGCAGCGCGTGCCAGCGGCCGCGCTCGCGGACGACGGCCAGGCGCTGCTCGCCTAAGCGCGCTTCCGGCGCCGGGGCGTCGGCCGGGCCGAGATCGACGACGGCGACGCCGCCGGGCACCGGCGCGTGGATCGGCAGCGCGGCAGCGGCCGCGGCCCAGCCAAGCAGCAGGCCGGCGAGCCTTCTCATGCGCCGCGGCTCGCCCACCACAGGCGCAGGCGCAGCCCGAGTTCGCTGGTCCAGCCCAGGCTCAGCGAGCGGATGCCGCCGTCCGGGCCGATCACGACGAAGGCCGGCACGCCGCGCAAGCCGTAGCGGCGCAGGATCTCGGCTGACGGGTCGGCCAGCGTCACCGGCCAGGCGTAGCCGCGCTCGCGCATCGTCGCGGCGACCGCTGCGGGCGGACCGGACTGGATCGCGACGGTCGCCACCGGCCAGTCGGCGGCGACGGCGCTGACGTTGCCGGCCGTGGTCTTGCAGACGCCGCACCAGTCGGCCCAGAAGTAGATCAGCGTCGCCCGGCCCGGGTGGGCGGCGCGCCAGGCGGCGAGGTCGAAGGCGCTGCCGTCCAGGCGCTGGCCGGCGAAGGCCGGCGCCGGGCCGCGCTCGGCATCGCGCAGCTGCCACAGCTGGAAGGCGAACAGCGCGGCGACGAAGATCGCCGCTTCGAGCGCCCGGCGCCGCCAGCGGGCCGCCCGGTGCTGCGTGGCAGGCGGCGTATCGCTCACAGGCTGTCGGTCTTGAAGGTGTTGCAGCGGTTCATGTCGCCGCTGTCGAAGCCGCGGCGGAACCAGCGCACGCGCTGCGCCGAGCTGCCGTGCGTGAAGCTCTCCGGCACGATGCGGCCCTGCGCCTGCTGCTGCAGCCGGTCGTCGCCGATCGCCGTGGCGGCGTTGAGCGCGGCTTCGAGGTCGCCCGGATCGAGCATGCCGCGCAGGTCGTCGGCGCGCTTGCCCCAGACGCCGGCCAGGCAGTCGGCCTGCAGTTCCATGCGGACCGACAGTGCGTTGGCCTCGGCCTTGCCGGCGCGCTGCTGCGCCGCATGCACCTTGCCGGCGATGCCGAGCAGGTTCTGCACGTGGTGGCCGACCTCGTGCGCGATCACATAGGCCTGCGCGAATTCGCCGGGGGCGTGGAAGCGTTCCTTCAGTTCGCGGTAGAAGGCGAGGTCGATATAGACCTTGCGGTCGCCCGGACAGTAGAACGGGCCCATCGCGGTCTGGCCGGTGCCGCAGGCGGTCGGCGTCGCGCCGGTGAACAGCACCAGCTTCGGCGCCTCGTACTGGCGGCCGTTTTCGCGGAAGGTGCCGGTCCAGACATCCTCGGTCGACGCCAGGATGCGCGACACGAAGCGCGCCGAGTCGTCGCCGGCCGGCGGCTTGTGCGCGGCGACCTCGTGGCGGGCGAGCGGTGTCTGCTCGATGACGCCGAGCAGCGTCAGCGGGTTGATGCCGGTGAAGTAGCTGACGACCAGCGCCAGGATCACGCCGCCGATGCCGATGCCGCCGATCCCGGCACCGCCGCCGCGGCGGTCTTCGATGTTGTCGCTTTCGCGGAAATCGTCGAGGCGCATCGTGAAGCCTCCGGGGTCAGCGGTAGCGGTTGATCGCGTCGCGCGTTTCCAGCGCCGCCTGGCGCGCCGCGGCCGCGTAGTTTTCGTCCTTGCCGGCGTACAGGATGGCGCGCGACGAGTTGATCATCAGCCCGGTGCCGTCGGCCGTGCGGCCGGCCTGCACGGTCGCCTCGATGTCGCCGCCCTGGGCGCCGATGCCCGGCACCAGCAGCGGCACGTCGCCGACCAGTGCGCGGACGCGGGCGATCTCGGCCGGGAAGGTGGCGCCGACGACCAGGCCGATCTGGCCGGTGGTGTTCCATTCGCCGCCGGCCAGCCGGGCGACGCGCTCGTAGAGTTTTTCGCCGCCAACGTCGAGGAACTGCAGGTCGGAACCGCCGGGGTTCGACGTCCGGCACAGCAGGATCACGCCCTTGTCCGGGTAGGCCAGCCAGGGTTCGACGGAATCGCGGCCCATGTAGGGGTTGACCGTCACCGCGTCGGCCTGGAAGCGTGCGAAGGCCTCGACGGCGTATTGTTCGGCGGTCGAGCCGATGTCGCCGCGCTTGGCGTCGAGGATCACCGGGATGCCCGGATGCTTTGCGTGGATGTGGGCGATCAGCGCTTCCAGCTGGTCCTCGGCACGGCGGGCGGCGAAGTAGGCGATCTGCGGCTTGAAGGCGCAGACCAGGTCGGCCGTCGCATCGACGATCGCGGTGCAGAACTCGAGGATCGCGTCGTCGCGGCCTTTCAGGTGGGCCGGGAATTTGGCCGGATCGGGATCGAGGCCGACGCAGAGCAGGGAGTTGTTTTTCTGCCAGGCGGCAGCGAGCATTTGGGTGAAGGTCATGCGGCGTCCTTTTTCGGCAAGGGCGGGAGGAAACGGGAAAACTTGTCGGGCAGCAGGCAGGTCTGCAGGCTGCGCTGCGTGAACAGGAAGCGGCCGTCGCAGACGAAGCCGAGCTCCTGCCAGTCGACTTCCTTGTTCAGCATCAGCGTGCATTCGATCAGTTCGCGGCGGGCGATGCGCTCGTGCTTCGGAAACAGCGCCAGGATCGAACCGTCGAAGGCGTTGCAGTCGTGCAGGAAGAAGGGCTCGGGCTTGCGCGTCCGGCCATTGACGTAGATGCGCGGCTTGTTGCTGATCGGGAAGGCGCGGCCCCACTGCCACCAGTTGCTCTCGTCGAACCGGCGGACGCGGCGGGCGAGCAGCGCGGCCTTGTGCGCCTCGAGGTCCGGGTGGCGGACGCCGTACAGCATGCGCCGCGTCTCGCCGGTCTCGACCGTCTTCGAGCAGACGAACTCCATGTTGCCCTTGGGGTGGGTGTAGATCGGGTCGGCCCCGGACACCGCGCCGACCTTGACCGCGAACAGGTCGGCCAGGCGCACGCCGTAGTCGTCGCGCAGGAACATCAGCTGGCCGTCGACCTCGGTGAAGACCCGGCCGTCGGCCATCCGGCGGTCCAGGCGGCCCTTCTCGAAGCGGAAAATCGCGCAGTTCGGCGTGTGTTCGCCGAACACGCGGCGGTCGCCGGTCTCGAAGAAATGCGTGATCGTTCCCTGTTCGTACAGCCAGGCGTTCAGCTTCTTGGCCGAGGTCAGCTTGATGAACTCGCGCGGCACGATGAAGACCAGCTCGCCGCCCGGCTTCAGGTGGCGGACGCACTTCTCGATGAAGAACAGGAACAGGTTGCTGCGCTTGTCGAACAGCGCGGATCCGAGCTTTTTCCGGGTGTCGACCGCGACGTCCTGGAAGCGCACGTAGGGCGGATTACCGACGATGGTGTCGAACTGCTCGGCGAGCGGGTAATCGAAAAAGTCGCCGACCAGCGCGCCTTCCGGCGCGACGCGCGGGTCGAGTTCGATGCCGACGCAGTCGCGGCCGGTCGCCTGCAGGTGCGCGAAGAAGGCGCCGTCACCGGCCGACGGCTCGAGCGCCCGGCCGCGGTTGACGCACAGGCCGAGCATGAAATCGACGACCGGCGGCGGCGTGAAGACCTGGCCGAGCTGCTCGACGTTATGCGTCATCGGCTTTCGGCGGTGTCCGGGCGGCCGCCTGCTCGCGCGCCTTCTTTTCCCAGTAGCGCTCGTTCTTGCTTTCGTCGGCGAAGCGGTAGCGGCCGGCGAGTTCGCAGCCCTTCATGCCCGGATTGCACGGCAGGTTGTTCACCTTCGTGCAGCGGTCATCGACCTCGTGCGGACATCCCCAGCTGCCGGCCATGTCAGCCCGCCTTGCCCCAGGAGTCCTTCAGCGTCACCGCGCGGTTGAAGACGGGCGCGCCCGGCTTCGAATCCTTGCGGTCGGCGACGAAGTAGCCGTGGCGCTCGAACTGGAAGCGCTGTTCCGGCTGCGCGTCCTTCAGCGCCGGTTCGAGCTGGGCGGTGATGAGGCGCTTCGAGTCTGCATTCAGGTCGTCGAGGAAGTCGCGCTCGAGTTCCGGCGCGTCGCCTTCGCGGCGGGCGCCCGGCGCGGGCACCGTGAACAGGCGGTCGTAGAGGCGGATTTCGGCCGGGTAGGCGTGCGCCGCCGAGACCCAGTGCAGGTTGCCCTTGACCTTGACGCTGTCGGCGCCCGGCGTGCCGGACTTGGTTTCCGGCAGGTAGGTGCAGTGCACCGCGGTGACCTTGCCGTTCTCGTCCTTGTCGCAGCCGGTGCATTCGACGACGTAGCCGTAGCGCAGGCGTGCCTTGTTGCCCGGGAACAGCCGGCGGAAGCCCTTCTGCGGCACTTCCTGGAAGTCCTCGGCCTCGATCCACAGCTCGCGGCCGAAGGGCATCGTGCGCTCGCCGAGTTCCGGGTGCAGCGGGTGGTTCGGTGCGTGGCAGTCCTCGAACTGGCCCTCAGGGTAGTTGTCGATGATCAGCTTCAGCGGGTCGAGCACGGCGACGCGGCGTGGGTCGGATTCGTTCATGACCTCGCGCATCGCGTCCTCGAACAGCACGTAATCGATCAGCGAGTCGTTCTTGGTGACCCCGATGCGCTCCATGAACAGCCGGAAGCCGTCGGCCGAATAGCCGCGGCGGCGGGCACCGACCAGCGTCGGCATGCGCGGGTCGTCCCAGCCTTCGACGTGCTTTTCCTCGACCAGCTGGATCAGCTTGCGCTTGGAGAGCACGACGTAGGTCAGGTTCAGGCGCGAGAATTCGATCTGTTGCGGCAGCGGGCGCTGCAGCAGGCCGCCTTCGGCCAGACGTTCGAGCAGCCAGTCGTAGAACGGGCGCTGGTCCTCGAATTCGAGCGTGCAGATCGAGTGCGTGATGTTTTCCAGCGCGTCCTCGATCGGGTGCGCGAAGGTGTACATCGGGTAGACGCACCACTTGTCGCCGGTGTTGTGGTGGGTCGCGTGGCGGATGCGGTAGATCGCCGGGTCGCGCAGGTTGATGTTGGGCGACGCCATGTCGATCTTCGCGCGCAGGATGTGTGCACCGTCGGCGAATTCGCCGGCCTGCATGCGCTTGAAGAGGTCCAGGTTCTCTTCGACGCTGCGTGTGCGGAAGGGCGAATCCTTGCCCGGCTGCGTCAGCGTGCCGCGGTTGGCGCGCATTTCGTCGGCCGACTGGCTATCGACGTAGGCGTGGCCGGCCGAGATCAGGTATTCGGCGAACTGGGCCATCCAGTCGAAGTAGTTGGAGGCCTGGTAGAGGTTGGTTTCGCCCTCCTTTTCCCACGAGCAGCCGAGCCACTTCACCGAATCGATGATGGCATCGACGTATTCCTGCTCTTCCTTTTCCGGGTTGGTGTCGTCGAAACGCAGGTGGCAGCGGCCGCCGAAGGCTTCGGCCAGGCCGAAGTTCAAGAGGATCGACTTGGCGTGGCCGAAGTGCAGGTAGCCGTTCGGCTCGGGCGGGAAGCGCGTGCGGATCTTCGCCGGGTCGGGTTGGCCGGCGGCGTGGTCGGCGGCGGTGCCGGGACGGCCGGCCCAGCGGCGCTGGGCGTGCTTGCCGGCGGCGAGGTCGGCCTCGACGATGTTCCTGATGAAATTGGCGGCGGCGGGCGTTTCGGGTTGGTTGGGGCTGCTCACGGATAAACCTCTTTGATCAAGCGCGCTATTTTAACGGGCAAGCCCGCCGCGGCGGTAGAATTCGGCCCATGTTCGCCTTCCATCACCTGTCCGCGCTGAATTTCCTCGCCGTCGGCCTCGGCGCCGCTTTCGGCGCCTGGACGCGCTGGCTGCTCGGACTGGCGCTGAACCCGCTGTTCATCGCGCTGCCGCTCGGCACGCTGGCTGCGAATCTGCTCGGCGGCTACCTGGTCGGCGTCGCGGTCGGCGTCTTTCACCTGAACACGCATTTCCCGCTGGCCTGGAAGCTGTTCGCGATCACCGGCTTCCTCGGCGGCCTGACCACCTTCTCGACCTTTTCCGCCGAAGTCGTCGAGCGTCTGCTCGCCGGCCAGCCGGCGCTGGCGATCGGGCTGGCGTCGATCCACCTGGCGGGTTCGCTGACGGCGACCTGGCTCGGGCTGCTGACCGTCGGCGCGACGAAGATCTGGTCCTAGGCGGCCGGCGCGGCGGGAAATCCGGTTTCAGCGGCTGAGGCGCACGGCGAACGCCGGCGACAGTCGGCCGAGGAAGGCTTCGACGGCCGCGGTGTAGTCCGGGTCCCGGCCGAGGTCGGCGTTGATTTCCCCGTGCGATTTGTCGAGCGCCAGCACGTCCACCGTGCCGCCCAGCGGCCGGGCCTTGGCGGCGAAGGCGTCGGCCTGCGGGCAGGCGTCGCTGCGCTGCGTCGAGCACACGGCAAGGATGGGCGAGCCCGGCTGCGCCAGCTGGTGGTAGGGCGAGACCGCCCGCCAGTAGGCCGGATTCTCGCCGAAGGCGCGGTCGTACAGGCGCGGATGGCGGGCGTTCATGATCGCCGGCACGTCGAGCGCGCCGCTGTCGAGCAGCACCGTGCCCAGCCACGGCCGGGCGCCGGCGTCGGCGGCGAGGTCCGGGCGGGCGGCGAGCAGCGCGATCAGGTGGGCGCCGGCCGAATGGCCGATCAGCACGATGCGTTCGCGGTCCACGCCCCAGCGGGCGGCGTTTTGCTGGACATGGGCGAGCGCCCGGGCGACGTCGCGTGCCTGGTCGAGCGGCGCGTTGTCCGGCAGCATCCGGTAATTGACCGAGATGAAGGCGATGCCGCGCGGCTGCCAGCGCGCCGCCTTGTGCTCGACGACGCGGCGGTTCTCCTTGTCGCCGAGGCGCCAGGCGCCGCCATGCGCCATCACGATCGCCGGCGCGGGCTGCGCAGCCGGCGGCGGCAGATAAACATCGTAGCGCTGGTCGACGGCCGGGCCGTAAGCGATGTCGGCCTCGATGCGACCGGGGGCGGCGTGGAGGGAGGCGCACAGTGCGAGCAGGCTGGCGGCGAACAGGCGGGGCTGGAACATGGGGGCTTTCATTTTAAGGACATCGTCATTCTCCGTGCCGGCGGGCCTGCCGGCAAGGCCGCAAGCAGGCCGGAGCGCAGTGCAACAAAACGGTAACGTAACGGCAGCACAATCGGCGCAGTTCAGTTAACTGCCCATCGAGGAAAAACCATGCGTATCCCGACCCTGCTCGCCCTCTCCGCCGCGCTCGCCCTGAGCGCCTGTGCCACCCAGGAAGCCGCGCCCGCCAAGCCGGCCGCCGCCGCCCCGGCTCAGGCCGCCGCCCCGGCCGCCAAGGCGCCGCAATGCTGGAACGGCGACACCGGCGCCTTCATGGACCTCGGCGCCCACGCGACGATTTCCGGCGTCGAGGTCGTCTGCCAGAAGACTAGCGACGGCAAGAACGCCCAGTGGATGGGGGCCAAGGCCAAGCACTGAGTTGCCGCCGGCCCGGCAGGCCGCTTTCCGCGGTCGACCGGGTCGAGGGGATGGAAAAGGCGCGGATTGAATCCGCGCCTTTTGGCTTTTTGGGATGCGCCAGAATCCTTTGAGCAGGAGTCGATCGCAGCGCGGTGTACGTCGCGGCGGCGGCCTCGCCACGTCGCGTGCTTGGTCAACCCGCCGCCGGCGCATACACTGCGCACTCGCTTGCCGAGCGCCGCTGGCGTCGGGGGGCGTGCTGAACTGATCCGCTGTTATCAACCGATGCGGCCCGAGTCTCCGGGCGGTCGATGTCCGATTTGATGAACCCGAGCAAAACGAACAAACCCTCCCGCCGCGCCGAGGCGCCGGAAAATGGCTGCCTGACG
The DNA here is from genome assembly GCA_028687035.1 of Dechloromonas sp. GTDB lineage: Bacteria > Pseudomonadota > Gammaproteobacteria > Burkholderiales > Rhodocyclaceae > Azonexus. The sequence goes on from JAQUAX010000005.1 coordinate 133,695, forward strand.
GCCGACCTGAAGCGCCTCAAGGGCATGCAGCGCGAGTTGCTGCGGTCGACCGGCGACAAGAAGCAGAAACTGCAGGCCGATTTCGGCGAGTTGCTGGCCCGCTCGCAGGCGGGCGTCGCCGAGCGGCGCGGCCGGCTGCCGAAACCGGAATTCCAGTCCGACCTGCCGGTCAATGAGCGGCGGGCCGACATCGCCGAACTGATCGCGAAGCATCAGGTGGTGATCGTCTGCGGCGAGACCGGCTCGGGCAAGACGACGCAGCTGCCGAAGATCTGCCTCGATCTTGGGCTGGGCGCGCGCGGGCTGATCGGCCATACGCAGCCGCGCCGGCTGGCCGCCCGTTCGGTGGCGACGCGGTTGGCGCAGGAACTGAAGACACAGGTCGGTACCGGCGTCGGCGTCAAAATCCGTTTCCACGACAAGTCGACCGCGGACAGCTGGGTCAAGCTGATGACCGACGGCATCCTGCTCGCCGAATCGCAGTCCGACCCCTACCTGAACGCCTACGAGGCGATCATCATCGACGAGGCGCACGAGCGCAGCCTGAACATCGACTTCCTGCTCGGCTACCTGAAGCAGTTGCTGCCCAAGCGCCCGGACCTGAAGGTCATCATCACGTCGGCGACCATCGACGCCGAGCGTTTTTCGCAGCATTTCAGCGGCGCCCCGGTGATCGAGGTGTCCGGCCGGCTGTACCCGGTCGAGGTGCGCTACCGGCCGGTCGTCGATCTGGAAAAGAAGGACGACGAGCGCGACCTCTACGACGCGATCGTCGATGCCGCCGACGAGCTGGCCCGGCTGGGGCCCGGCGACATCCTGGTCTTCCTGCCCGGCGAGCGCGAAATCCGCGAGGCGGCCGAAGCCCTGAGGAAGCACGCCTTGGCGAGGCCGGGACTGTCCACCGCGCATGCGCCGGAAATCCTGCCGCTGTTCTCGCGGCTGTCGGCCGGCGAGCAGGACCGCATCTTCAAGCCATCGGGCGGCCAGCGCCGCATCGTGCTGGCGACCAACGTCGCCGAGACTTCGCTGACGGTGCCCGGCATCCGCTACGTGATCGACACCGGGCTGGCGCGCGTCAAGCGCTATTCCTACCGCAACAAGGTCGAGCAGCTGCAGGTCGAGCCGATTTCGCAGGCCGCGGCGCGCCAGCGCGCCGGGCGCTGCGGCCGGGTCGCCGCCGGCGTCTGCGTGCGGCTGTACGACGAGGCGGATTTCAACGCCCGGCCGCCGTTCACCGATCCGGAAATCCTGCGCTCGTCGCTGGCCGGCGTCATCCTGCGCATGAAGTCGCTGAAGCTGACCGACGTCGAGAGTTTCCCCTTCATCGAGCCGCCGCCGGCCAAGGCGATCAGCGACGGCTACGCGCTGTTGCAGGAGCTCGGCGCGCTCGACGACGACAACAAGCTGACCCGCGTCGGCGACGCGCTGGCCAAGCTGCCGCTCGACCCGCGCATCGGCCGGATGCTGGTCGCCGCGCGCGACCTCGGTTGCCTGACCGAAGTGCTGGTCATCGCCGCCGGGCTGTCGACGCAGGACCCGCGCGAGCGGCCGCAGGACCGCCAGCAGGCGGCCGACGAGAAGCACAAGCTGTTCGCCGACGAGAAATCGGAGTTCCTCGGCTGGGTCAAGCTGTGGGCCTGGTTCAGGAACGCGGTCGACCACAAGAAATCGAACAAATCGCTGGTCGATACCTGCCACGCGCATTTCCTGTCCTACCTGCGCCTGCGCGAATGGCGCGAGGTGCATGGCCAGCTGCACGCGATGGTCACCGAGCTGGGCTGGAAGGAAAACGACATTCCCGGTACCTACGACGCGATCCACATGGCGCTGCTCTCCGGCCTGTTGGGCAACATCGGCTGCAAGTCGGACGAGTCCGGCTACTACCTCGGCGCGCGCGGCATCCGCTACCTGATCCACCCGTCGTCGCCGCTGCAGAAGAAGGCAGGCAAGTGGATCATGGCCGCCGAGATCACCGAGACGACGCGCCTGTTCGGGCGCTGCGTCGCCCGCATCGAGGCGGACTGGATCGAGAAGGTGGGCGCTCACCTGATCAAGCGCCAGTACTTCGATCCGCACTGGGAAAAGAAGGCGATGCAGGTCGCCGGCTGGGAGCGCACGACGCTGTACGGCGTGGTGATCAACCCCAAGCGGCGCATCCATTACGGCCCGCTGGCGCCGGCCGAGGCGCGCGAAATCTTCATCCGCCAGGGCCTGGTCGGCGAGGAGATCGACGAGGCCTACGCCAGGCGCTGGCCCTTCTTCCAGCACAACCAGAAGCAGATCCGCGACATCGAGAAGATCGAGCACAAGCAGCGCCGGCAGGACGTGCTGGTCGATGACGAGCTGATCTACGCCTTCTACGACCACCTGATTCCGGCCGACATCCACAACGGGGCGACCTTCGACCACTGGCGCAAGACCGCCGAGCAGGACAACCCGAAGCTGCTCTTCCTCGCCCGCGACGACCTGATGCGCCATTCGGCGGCCGGCGTCACGACCGAGGCCTTCCCGCATCAGCTCAAGGTCGGCGGCGTGGAGTATGCGCTCACCTACCATTTCGAGCCCGGCTCGCCGCGCGACGGCGTGACGCTGACGCTGCCGCTGGCGCAACTCAACCAGATTCCGGCGCTGCGCATGGAATGGCTGGTGCCCGGGCTGTTGAAGGAAAAGCTGGTGCAGCTGATCAAGACGCTGCCGCAGAAGATCCGCGCCAAGCTGGTGCCGGTGCCGGAGTTCGTCGAGGAATTCATCGCCGCCACCGCCGGCAACGACCGCAAGATGAACCTCGGGCTGATTCCGCCGCTGATCGACTACATCCTCGAAGCGCGCGGCCTGAACGCGCGCGGCTGGGCGGTGACGCCGGATGCTTTCCGCCCCGACGCGCTGCCGCCGCATTTCTCGATGAACTACAAGCTGATCGACGAGCATGGCCGCCAGCTCGACATGAACCGCAGCCTGGTCGCGCTGCGCGGCGAGTGGGGCAGGGAGGCCAAGGAGGAATTCGCCGACCTGCACGAGACGCCGTCCGAATACACGAAGCTGACCGACTGGACCTTCGGCGAACTGCCCGAACTGATGGAAGTCCCGGTCGGCAAGCAGACGGTGATCGGCTACCCGGCGCTCTCCGACGACGGCGAGACGGTCAGCCTGAAGGTTTTCGATTCGGCTGAGGAAGCCGCCGAGACGCACCGCAGGGGGCTGGCCCGGCTGTTCATGCTGCAGTTCCGCGAGCAGGTGAAGTATTTCGACAAGAACGTTCCCGGCCTGACGCAGATGGGCATGCAGTACATGGCGCTGGGCACGACCGACGAACTGAAGCGGCAGATCGTCGATCTCGCCTTCGAGCGCGCCTGCCTCAACGATCCGCTGCCGACCACGCCGGAGGCCTTCAAGGCGCGCTGCTTTGATGCCAAGGCGCGGCTCGGGCTGGTCATGCAGGAAGTCTGCCGCCTGGTCGGCACGGTGCTGACGGAATGGCAGGCGGTGACCAAGAAGCTGCCGGCCTTCAAGGCGCACGCGGCGGCGGTCGCCGACATCGACGCGCAGCTGAAGCGGCTGCTCGGCAAGAACTTCGTCGTCGCGACGCCTTTCGAGCGCCTGCAGCATTACCCGCGCTACCTGAAGGCGATCGTCGTCCGGCTCGACAAGCTGAAGGCGGCGCCGCAGCGCGATGCGCAGCTGATGGCGGAATATGGCCCGCTATGGACCAATTACGAACGGCGGGCGATCCAGTTGGCCAAGCTCGGCGCGGTCGACCCGCAGGTCGAGCAGTTCCGCTGGCTGCTCGAGGAACTGCGCGTCGGACTGTACGCGCAGGAATTGCGCACGCCGGTGCCGGTGTCGGTGAAGCGGCTGCAGAAACAGTGGGAGGGAATCAAGCATGGGTGAAGTCATGTTGGCGCTGGTCCGCACTTTCGGCAGCCTGAAGAGCAGCCGGGTCTGGCTGTATGTGCTGACGCCGGCGCTGTTCTCGCTGCTGCTGTCGGTCGGGCTGGCGGTCTGGGGATTGGGCTGGCTCGTCCAGCAGATGCTCGACTACCCGCCGATGACGCTGCTGGTCGCCTGGGGGATGGTCTGGCTGGCGCACATCCTGGCCTATCTCGGCGGCTGGATGGCGATCTTCGCGCTGGCCTACCTGACCGCGTCGCTGCTTGCCGCGGTGGTGATCATGCCGCTGATGCTGAAGCACCTGTCGGAAACCGATTACCGCGACGTCGCAACCATGGGCAAGGACAGCTTCGTCGCTGCCGCGGTCAACAGCCTTTTGGCGTCGATTCTGTTCGTGATCGCCTGGCTGGTGACCATTCCGCTGTGGCTGATTCCCGGTTTCTCGCTGCTGATCCCGCTGCTGCTGATGGGCTGGCTGAACCGCCGGACCTTCGCCTACGATGCGCTGTCGCTGCATGCGACGGCCCCTGAATGGCAGGCGATCCGCCGGCGCGACGGCGGACAGTTGTTCATGCTCGGCCTGTTCATGGCGCTGCTCGCGCACGTGCCGCTGGTCGGCCTGCTGGTGCCGGCGCTCGCCGCGCTGGCTTTCGTGCATTACGGACTGGAGGCGCTGCGCCGCGAACGCGGCGGCGCCGTCGTGACCATCGAGGGAGAAAGACGATGAGCCGTACCTTTGGCGCCGTGATCATCGGCGACGAGATCCTTTCCGGCAAACGCCTGGACAAGCACTTCGCGAAAATCGCCGAACTGCTCGGCGCGCGCGGTCTACGCCTGTCGTGGGTCGACTATCTGGGCGACGACCGCGAGCGGCTGGCGGCGACCTTCAAACGCACGATGGCGGCCGGCGACGTGGTCTTTTCCTGCGGCGGCATCGGCAACACGCCGGACGACCATACCCGGCAGGCCGTCGCGGCGGCGCTCGGCGTCGGGCTGGAGCTGCATCCGGAGGCTTTCGAGGAACTGAAGATCCGCTTCGCCGGCGAGGAAATCACCGAGCAGCGCAAACTGCTGGTCACCTTCCCGGCCGGCGTCCGGATGATACCCAACCCGTTCAACCGGATCGCCGGCTTCATGGCCAACGAGCATTACTTCGTTCCGGGTTTTCCGCAAATGGCGCACCCGATGATCGAATGGGCGCTCGATACCTTCTACCGCGATGAATTCAAGCCGGTTGCCGGCAGCGTCGAGAAGGCCTTCCTGCTGACCGGGCCGACCGCCTACGAGAGCGCGCTGCTCGACCTGATGGAACGCATCGTCGCCGCCTACCCGACGCTGCGCCTGTTCTCGCTGCCGTCGCTGCTCGGCAAGGAAAGGAAGCACCTCGAACTGGGCGTCGAGGGGGCGCCGGAACTGGTCGAGCGGGCGATGGAGGAAATCCGCATCGAGATCGAGCGGCGCGGCATCAGCTGGACCTGGCGGCCTTAGCCGATCAGGCGCGGGCGGTCGACGTAAAAAAACCCGCGGAATTCCGCGGGTTTTTTTTGCTCTTGGGGTCCGGATGTCGTTATTTTGCGGCGGCCTTTTTGGCGGCGGCGCTGGTCGCGCTCTTGGTGGCCGGTGCGGCAACCTTGGAGGCGGCCTGCAGATTGGCTTCGGCGATGTCGGTCAGTTGCTTGGCCATCGAGGTCATGTTGCCGAAAGCGGTGGTCGAGGCGTCGAGCATCGATTGCATCGTCGCGGCGAAAACGTCGCCGCCGACCGGTGCGGCGCTCTTGGCCTTCTCGACGGCACTCGTCGCATTCTTGGCGAAGGTGCTGTACTGGCTTTCGAGGACCGAGGTCACTTCCTTCTGCATTTCGCTGACCAGGTCATAGACGCTGCGCGAATAATCCATCAGCTTGTCGACGCCCGGCTTGGCCAGTTCGGTGTTCAGCTTCGCGACTTCGTTCGCGTCCTTGGCCGCAAGCAGTTGCTGGGTGCTGGCAACCGTGTTGTTGAAAAACTCGCGGGAGGCAGCCATGTTCAGGGCGGTCAGGCGCTCGACGCCGTTGAAGGCGGTACGCAGCAGGGCCATCATGACTTCGGCGTTCGCCTTCTGGGCGGCGGCCAGTTGATCCATATTCGGGTTGCTCATCATCTTCTCCAGTCGTTGTGTGGGTATGGATGAAACAAGCCCCCGCCAGGCGGGGGCTTCAGCTGCTGCAGATTACTTCTTCTTGGTGGCGGCGGCGGTCGCGCCAACGGCCTTGACCGTGGCGTTGGTCGCGGCGGCGACGTTGGCTTCGGCGATCTCGGCGACTTGCTTGGCAGCCTTGTTCATGTTGTCGAAGGCGGAGTTGGCGGCAGCGATCGCGCTCTTGACGGCAGCGACGGCAACGTCCGAACCAGCCGGGGCGGACTTGGCAGCCTTGTCGAGCAGGCCGGCAACGCTCTTCTGGAATTCGCCGAACTGGGCTTCGACCATCTTGGACAGCTCTTCCTGGGTCTGGGCGGAGATTTCATAGACCGAGCGGGAGTAGGCGACGGCCTTTTCGACATTCGGCTGGGCCAGCGAGGCCTGGATCGACAGGGCTTCCTGGACGTCCTTGGCACCCATCAGGGCCTTGGCGCCGGACACGGAGTCTTCCATCACGGAACGGGCGGTGTTCAGGTTCAGCGCAGCGATGCGCTCGGCGGAAGCCAGGGCGGTGTTGGCCAGGGACAGCAGGGAATCAACGGTGGCCTTGTTGGCGGCGGCGAATTGCTCGGGGGTCGTGAACATGGGTCATCTCCTGAATAAAAAGGTCATGCTAAACAGTAAAAACCGTTGCAGCGCGCTAGGTTCTGAAGCGATGTTGCACTGCACCATGGGTCCTAATTATAGAAGCGATTGTTCTATTGTCAACAAATATTTGGTGCAGTGCACAAAATTGTTTTTATCTTTTAAAATCAATGTAGTGGCTACGTTTTTCGGCGTGCCTCCGAGAGCGGTTCGGGGGTGTCCGCGGTGTTGGCGCACTATTGCTGTGCGGCCGCCGTCGGCTTGCCGCTGTCCTTCGCATCCGCCGGTCCGGCGCGCGGAGCGGTTTCCGGCTCCTTGTTGCGCGGCTGGATCACGGCGCGGACGCGGGCCGGCGGGGCTTTGGCATCGCGATTTTCACCGGCGGTCACCAGGTATTTTTCGCTGATCGCGTCGTACCAGATGTAGTCACCGCGCAGTACGTCCTCGCCGCTCTTGACCCAGGCCTGGCGGAACAGCTCGGCGACTTCGTTCTGCGTGCTGTAGTCGATGCGTTCGGCTTCACCCTCGATGTAGTCGTCCCGGCCCTCGCGCTTCTGGCGGAAACGGGCGAGGCCGCTCTTGCCGGCGTAGGCGACACCCTTCTGGAAACCGTACTTGTCTTCGGAAATGACGATCCGGTCGGCGCGCAGCACCAGGGTTCCCTTGGTCAGCACGACATTGCCTTCGAGGACCTGGATCTTCTTCGCGTCGTCGATCGACAGGCGGTTGGCTTCCAGAACCATGGGCTTGTTGCGGTCGGCCCGCTCGGCGTGAGCGGTCGTCAGCGCGGTGGCCAGGCAAACGGCGAGCGCGGCGGGGCGGAGGGTCATGGCTGGGCTCTCGGGGGAATGTAGCGGCCCCGGACCTGCGATTGCAGGACGAGGGTCGATGCGTTGTTGTCGAACTGCATGCCGACGCCTTGCAACGTCGATGCACCGTATTCGATGTCGACCGGGCTGCCCGTCTGGGCGGTGCCGGCCTCGGGGTGAATCAGCAGTTCGGGCATGCGCGCGATCAAGGGCGGGCGTCCGCCGGTCGCGGCCCGCTGCAGGGTGACGTCCTGACGCAGCAGCACACTGTCGCCCTTAGCCAGGACGCGGGCGGTGCGGGCGCTGGCTTCGAGATCGGGGGCGCCCGGTTGAAAGGCGAACAGGTGCGGCCCGTCGATTTCCGAACTGTCGTCGTCCGGGTAATGAACCAGTCGCGGTGCGCTGAGCCGGTATTTCACCTGGCCGCTGGCGTCGAAACGGCGAACGACGAAATTCTCGGCGATCGCATCCGGGTCGTGGCGCTGCTTGCCGTTGCTGGCCGGTGATTCGCGGTCGACGGCGCTTTTCAGCCAGAAAGTCAGCCCGGCCAGCATGGCCAGCAGGATCAGCGGGAACAGTTGGCTGGGCCAGTGCTTCATTGCGGATTGAGGTAGGGGGCGAAGGCTGCCGCCAGGCGACCCTGGGCCTCGAGGATGAGTTCGGCCGCCTCGCGGACGGCGCCGCGGCCGCCGCCGGCCTCGGTGACGGTGTGGGCGATTTCCTTGACGACGGGGCGGGCGTTGGCCGGCGCGATGGCCAGGCCGCAGCGGGTCATCGCCGGCAGGTCGATCAGGTCGTCGCCCATGAAGGCGCATTCAGGCCATTGTACGCCGAGGCGCTCGAGCAGCGCAGCCAGCGTTGCGCGCTTGTCGGCGACGCCCTGGTGTACGTGTTCGATGCCGAGGTCGCGGGCCCGTGCGGCGACCACGCCGGATTTGCGGCCGGTGATGATCGCGACCTCGATGCCGGCCTTCTGCAGCAGCTTGATGCCCAGTCCGTCCTGAACGTTGAAGGTTTTCAGTTCGTGGCCGTCATCGGTGTAGGTCAGTCCGCCATCGGTCATCACGCCGTCGATGTCGAAGGCGATCAGCCGGGTTTGCGCGGCGCGGGCTCGGAGTTCCATCAGATGACTTTCGCGGTGAACAGGTCGTGCATGTTGAGAGCGCCGATCAGGCGGCTTTCTGCGTCGGTGACGAGCAGCGCGTTGATGCGCAGGCGCTCCATCATCTCGACCGCCTCGACGGCGAGCCGTTCCGGCGCGATGGTGTGCGGCGCGGTGTGCATGACTGCGCCGATTTCGCCCTGGCGCAGATCGATGCGCTGCTCGAAGGCGCGGCGCAGGTCACCGTCGGTGAAGATGCCGAGTACCCGGCCCGCGGGATCGACGATGGCGACCAGTCCGAGGCCGCCGCGCGACATCGCGACGATGGCGTCGGTGGTCGGCGTTGCCGGTGCTATCGCGGGAATGCGTTCCAGGTCACGCATCACGTCGCGGACATGGGTCAGCAGCCGCCGCCCGAGCGAGCCGCCCGGGTGCGAGAGGGCGAAATCCTCGGGGCCGAAGCCGCGGGCGTCGAGCAGGGCGACCGCGAGCGCGTCGCCGAGCGCCAGCGCGGCGGTCGTGCTGGCCGTCGGCGCCAGATTGTGCGGGCAGGCTTCCTGGGCGACGCCGGCATCGAGGTGGATGTCGGCTCCGCGGGCCAGCGTCGATTGCGGGTTGCCGGTCATCGCGATCAGCCGGGCTCCCTGGCGCTTGACCGCAGGCAGGATGTTGAGCAGTTCCTCGGATTCGCCGGAATTGGACAGTGCGAGCAGGACGTCCTGGCGCGTGATCATGCCGAGGTCGCCGTGGCTGGCTTCGGCCGGGTGCACGAAGTAGGCGGGCGTGCCGGTGCTGGCCATGGTCGCCGCGATCTTGCGGGCGACATGGCCCGATTTGCCCATGCCGCTGACGATGACGCGGCCCTGGCTGGACAGGATAGCCTCGACGGCGCGCGCGAAGTCGCCGTTTATCCGGTTTTTCAGCGCGTCGACCGCGGCCGCTTCGATCTCCAGCGTCTGGCGTCCCAGTTCCAGTGCGCGTTCGGGGGAAAAACGACAGGGGGGCGAGTTTGGGTTCATGGCAGGGCAAAGGTTATGATGGCCGGAGTATACCCGACTTCACAAAACGCCCCTTGAGCGCACTCTCCCTCGTCCTCCTGCTGCTTGGCGCCTCGGTCCTTGCCGTGGTCCTGTTCCGCCGTTTCAACCTGCCGCCGGTACTCGGCTACCTGGCGGTCGGCAGCGTGATCGGCCCGCATGCGCTGAATCTGATGCACGACGTCCATCAGGCCGAATATCTGGCCGAGTTTGGCGTCGTTTTCCTGATGTTCTCGATCGGCCTCGAGTTCTCGCTGCCCAAGCTCTATGCGATGAAGCGCATCGTGTTCGGCCTGGGGCTGCTGCAGGTCGTCGTCAGCATGGCGCTGATCGCCGGCCTGATCATGCTGTTCGACGTCAGCTGGCAGTTCGCGATCGCGCTCGGCGGCGTGTTCGCGATGTCCTCGACGGCGGTGCTGACCAAGCTGCTCGCCGAGCGCATGCAGCTCGATTCGGCGCACGGCCGGGAAATCCTCGGCGTGCTGCTGTTCCAGGACCTGGCCGTGGTGCCGCTGCTGGTCATCATCCCGTCGCTGACCCAGCCGCCGGAAAAGCTCGCGATGCTGCTCGGCATCGCGCTGCTCAAGGCCGTCGTCGTGCTGGCGGTGATCCTGGTCTTCGGCCAGCGCCTGATGCGCAAGTGGTTTCATTTCGTCGCCCGGGCGAAGTCTTCCGAGGTGTTCGTCCTCAACGTGCTGCTGATCACGCTGAGCCTGGCGACGGTGACCGAACTGGCCGGCCTGTCGCTGGCGCTGGGGGCGTTCGTCGCCGGCATGCTGATTTCTGAAACGGAGTACCGGCTGCAGGTCGAGGAGGACATCAAGCCCTTTCGCGACGTGTTGATGGGCCTCTTTTTCGTGACCATCGGCGTCAAGCTCGACCTGCACATCCTGGTCGGCTTGTGGTGGCAGGTGTTGCTGGCGCTGGCTGGGCTGCTGCTGGTCAAGGCGCTGGTCGTCGGCCTGCTCTCGTGGCGCCTCGGGGCGACGCCGGGCAACGCGATCCGCTCGGCGCTGTGGCTGTGTGCCGGCGGCGAATTCGGCTTCGTGCTGCTCGGCGAAATCGTCCGCCTGCCGCGCGAGATCCAGCAGGTGGCGCTGACGGTGCTGGTGCTGTCGATGCTGCTGGCGCCCTTCATCGTGCATTACAGCGAACGCATCGTCGTCCGCTTCGTCGCCAGCGAATGGCTGATGCGTTCGATGCAGCTGACCCAGATCGCCGCGCGCACGATGGGCACCGAAAAACACGCGCTGCTTTGCGGTTTCGGCCGCAGCGGCCAGTACCTGGCGCGCTTCCTCGGGCAGGAGGGGGTCAATTACATCGCGCTCGACCTCGATCCGGACCGCGTCCGCGAGGCGGCGGCCGGCGGCGAGAGCGTCGTCTTCGGCGATGCCGGGCGGCGCGAAACGCTGATTGCGGCCGGGCTAATGCGGGCCAGCGTGGTGATCATCACGATGGCCGACACGCAGCTGGCCGAGAAAATCCTGCACCACGTCCACGAATTGCGGCCCGAGTTGCCGGTCGTCGTCCGTACCTTCGACGAGCGCGACATGGGTCGCCTGACCCGCGCCGGCGCCGCGGAGGTCGTCCCGGAAGCCCTCGAGGCCAGCCTGATGCTCGCCTCCCACGCTCTGGTGCTGCTCGGTATCCCGTTGAACCGGGTGCTGAAGCGGGTCCGCCAGACCCGCTCGCAGCGCTACAGTCTGCTGCGCGGCTTCTACCGCGGCCTCAGCGACCGGGATCGCGACGACGACGATGAGCGGATGCCCCGCCTGCATTCGGTGCTGCTGACGCCGGGGGCGATCGCCATCGGCAAGACGCTGGATGCGCTGGACCTCGAGGAACTGGGCTGCGAAGTCAGCGCGATCCGGCGTCGGGGAATCCGGGCGGTCGAGCCTTTGCCGGAAACCCGGCTCGAGGAGGGCGACGTGGTGGTCGTGCTTGGCGAGCCGGAGTCGGTGACCGTTGCCGAGCAGCGCCTGCTGCAGGGCTGAGCGCCGGATTCAGACCGGCTTGCAGACGGTGAAGGTCTTGTCGCCGTCTTCGGCGTAGGCGGTGCTTGACGCTGCGGCAGTCGGATCGTCGCCTCCGCTCTCGGTATAGCCGCGAACGCTGCCCTTGTTGGGCAAGCCGTCGTCGAACTGGGCGTCGATCGCGCTGGCGATCTTGCCCGGCAGGCGCGATGCGCAGACGACCAGGCTGTTCTGTTCGACGGTCGTTGTCGTTCCCGAGGTCACCGATCCGGCGCTGCCCTGGACGCCGACGATACCGCCCGCCGCGTTGGTGGGCTGCGTCGCCGACGCGCTGTCGCCGGCGATGAAGCCGGCCAGCCGCAGGTGGCGCCACAGCAGCCGGCTTTCGTCGGTATCCGTGGTCGAGTTAAAGCGACCCTCCAGCGTGCCGTCGAAATCCCCGTTGGTGGCGTCGGTCCAGCGCCCGCTTGCCTTGTTATCGTCGCCGGGAAGCGCGCGGTAGCGGTCCTGGTAGCTGAGGATCGCGCTGGCGACGCCGTTGAAGTCGGCGGCGACGTTCTTGATCCGTGCCTGCACGATCAGCTCCTGCCCCTTCAGGACGCCGCCGAGCAGCAGGCCGACGATCACCAGCACGATGGCAATCTCGATCAGGGTGAAACCGGATTGGTGACGGTTCATGATTTTCTCCCAATAATGACAAATAGATACTAGGTGCGGCCTTCCCAATGTCAATGTCGTTTTCAGGGGAGGCGCCCGACCGCCACCAGGCGTGCCTTCAGCACGCCGGGCACGACCCAGGCGACCAGATCGTCGAACTCCGTGCTCGGCGGGTGGGCGACGAAACGGGTGTCGGCATCAGCGTTTTCGGCTTCCTCGCCGGAAGCGGCGAGCTGACGGCCGTCGTCCAGATAGGCGCCGTTGCCGCGTCGTCCGTGACAAACGACGATGGCCGGCAACTCTTCCGCCGTCGTTTGTCCGGCGGCATCCAGCACTTTCCCCTTGCCGGCAGTTTCCAGTTCGAAGCCCGCCTGTGCACCGGCCGTCGGAGTCGCGGTGAACTCGGCCTGCGCGTAGTAAGTCAGTCGTCGGCCCCACGGGTCGGTTTCCGGCAGCCCGAGCGTGACCCAGGGCAGCACGCCGTGTTCGCCGGCCGCGCAGTCGGCAATGCCAGCCCCATCCTGTCCGCTGACCAGTCCCGGGCGGGCCGGGCAGGGCAGGCGGCCGTAGGTGATCGCGAAGCCGAGCAGGGCTTCGCCGGCGTCGTCGAGCTGCCGCTGCGCTGCGCGGTAATCCGCCGCCTCGCGCTGGGCGGCCAGACCGATCAGCAGTGTGCTGGCGAGCAGGCCGACGATGCCCAACGCAATCGCCAGTTCGATCAACGAGTAGCCCCGGCAGCGCTTCATGGCCGGTAGGCGAGGCGGTCGTTGAAATTGCCCGATGGCGGCATGACGTACCAATCGGTTGCGGGCGAGGTCGCGCCGCCGTCGCGCGAGGGGTCGGCATTGCCGCCTTCGAGGTAGGCGGCAATGCCCGACGACGGGCCGCGCGCCTGGCCGGGCAGGGCGCGTCCGGCAGCGACCGCCACCAGCCGGTAGCGACGCTGGCCGTTGACGGCAAGGCGGGCTTCGCCTGCCGACAGCGGCTGGCCGATCTGGTAGAAAACCGTGTCGTGCCAGGCGTTTTCCGACCACCAGCTGCGCACGACGGGGCGCAGGAAATCGCAGCGGGCGGCGCCCCAGACCATGGGCGCGGCGGCGGCCGGACCCGCCGTGCTCAGTGCTTCGAGTCCGCCGAGGCGCTGGAGCACGGTGTCGAGCGCCGCCAGGGTCGCCGTTCGGGCTTCGCTGGCACCGGACAGGCGCGCGTTGCCCGGTGCTTTCAGATAGCTTTCGAGCAGCGACCGGCTGCCGTTGCGGTCATTCAGCGCGGACAGCGCGTTTTCAGCGGCTCGGTAAGCCGAATCGTCGGGCTGGCCATCGGTGGATTGGGATCGGGCGGCGGGAACGATGGATTCGCCTTGTTCGGCGATGATTTTTGCCCAGAATGCGAGGTCGACCGCGGCGGCCCGGACGGATTCGGCGTAGGGAACGATATCGCGCTGAACCGGGCGCGGTGTTCGGGTGTCGATTTCTGCGAAGCTGCCGCTGGCCAGCGTGTAGCGTTCGCTTGCAGCACGCAGGCTGCTCCGGGTCAGATTGCCCTCGATCGCTTCATGCGTGGCCATGGCGGCGGCGAGCCGGCGCAATGCCTCGATGGCTCCTTCGATCGATGCGCCGTTGCCGATCTGCAGGGCGGCGAGCGCTTCGTTGCGCGCGGCGGCGACCGAGGGGATGCGGCAGGCGACCGCAGTGACGCGCTGCCCGACGAGCTGGTAGCGGTCGGCCGGCACGGCAATCAACTCGCCGCCTCCTGTGCCGGCCAGCAGATCGGCCAGTTCGCCGATTTCGCCGGCGCCGACGCGGCAACGGCCGGCGTCGACCGTTTCGGCGAGCTGGCGGAGGGCGTTGCCCAAAGCGCCGGCGGCGGATTTCGCCGCTTCCCCGAGTTCCGGGCTGCCGGGGGCTGCAGCCGCGGCCAGGGCGGCCGCCTGCGCCAGTTCAGCCGCTTGCGTGGCCGCTGCCAGCGATGCAACGATGTCCGCGCGCTCGCTCCGGCTGGCCGAGAGCAGTGTCCGGGCGGCATCGATGGCGGCCTCCCGCTGCGCCGGCATCGGATCGCCGGCGAGTTCTCCGGCCAGACGGCGGCTGTGCCAGGGATGGGGATCGAATCCGGTATCGGCGAGTGCTTCGGCAAGGGCGGCCAGCGTGTCGTCACTGGCAGCGCTCCGGGAACGGATCGTCCGTCCTTCGGTGACGCTGATCCGGTCGTTGCCGGTTGCGGCGACGAGCGTCGCGTCGAGTTGCGCCAGGCTGTTGCCGACGGCCAGCGCGGCCTGGCGAATCCGGCTGGCCGAAGCGGCCAGCGCATCGGCGAGGTTGCGGGCATGGACCAGTCCGGCATCGAGTTCGCGCAACAGGTCGAGCAGGTCGGACGTCATGTCGCCGGCGGCGATGCGCTGGCGGAGGTCGGACAATGTCGTCCGGGTGTCGCCGAGCGCAGCTTGCAGGCCGTTGCCCGGCTCCGTCGCAGGCAGGCGGCCGAACAGGCTGCCCTTGAGCCCGCGGCCCGGAGGCCCGCCCGCCGGCGCCGGCCAGGGATAGCGATGCGCCAGGTTGGCCGGGCTGGCCGCATGCGCGGCGAGGCAGGCGCTGACTTCGGCGGCGACGCGCTTGCCGACCGCGGCCATCAGTTCCCGACCCGTGATCGCCAGCACCCGGTCGTTGAATGGCTGGCCGTTCGCCCGGCTGACGTAGCGGTGGTCGTCGCCGTCGCCGTTGGCTGCATCCAGGTGGTCGCCGGGCAGCGCCGACGGGCGTCGCTGCCCGGTGAGCGGCGGCCCGCCGGCGATCAGCAGTGCGGCGACCCCGGTATCGTCGTCGAGTTGCAGGCCGGTCGCGGTATCGCTGTTGATCGGCTGGGCGCTGTCGTCGTCGCGCAGGCCGGGCGCCAGCACGTACCACAGGCGATTGCCGGAGGCGTCGGTCATCTCGGGCAGTTCCAGCGTCGCCCACGGCAGCCAGCCGACGTAGGTCGGGCACCGGGTCAGTGTGAACAGGTCGGCCCGGCCGTCGCCTGGGACGTTGTTCATGCCGGCGCTGTCGGTCAGGCGATCCGGGCAGGGCAAACTGCCCGGACGGTTGGCGTCGTTGACTGCACGGGCGATCAGGGCCTCCTTGGCCCGGGCCATCCGTACGGCGAGGTCGTCCCGGCCGGGATGGCTGCCGGCGAGCAGCAGATGGGCGCTGGCCAGCGCGACCGCCATCAGCAGCAGCCACCAGGCGGCGCCACGCTGACGCTTACCTGTGCTCCCGCGCGTCATCTCGCGGCCTCTTTCCGGGCTTGGTTCCGGCTCGCCCAGGCGGGTAGCGGTGGCCAGTCAGCCCCCTCTCCGATGGCCTCGCTCCAGCCGCTGCTGTCGTAGCGGCGCAGGATGCGGCCGTCGCTGCGGCGGATTTCGCCATTCAGTACCGCGGTCGGGGGCGCTTCCCGGGGGCGCCGCCGATCGAGTTCGCTTCTTTCTTCCGGGGTATGGAACAGGCGACCGAATGCGGTTTCGGCCATGCCGCTGCCGGGCAGGACCAGGGCAATCAAGAGCAGCAAGCGTGGCGTCGGCGTCATGGTTGGCTGGATGGGGAGAGCGTCAGCCAGTCGATTTCGCATTCCGCGTCGAGGCCGGCGCGGCCGGCCGGGCGCTCGATCCGGCAGGTGCGGACGAGGGTCAGCGCGGGCGCCCGGGTCCGGATCGCGTCGATCAGCCGGGGCAACTGGCCTTCATGAGCCAGCTGCGAGCGCAGGTTCAGCGTTGTGGCCGACCAGCCGGAACCGGATGGCGAAGAGGCCGGGCGGAACGGGTGTTCGAGTGGAGGCAGGCCCAGGTCGATGCCGATCCGATCGAGCCGTTCGCCCCAGGCGACGGGATCGGCGACGTCGAGCAGGCCGTTCCGACGAAGCTGATCGAGCGCGGCGCCCAGCTTTTCGAGGTCCGAAGCTTCGCGGAGGGCCCGCTCGAGTTCGGCGGCGGCCTGCTGCCGCCTTGCCGTTGCATCGGCCAGTTCGCCGGCCGCATTCCGCCATTCGACGACAGCGTAGCCGGTACTCCCGATGCCGAGTGCGAGCAGGGCGAGCGGCATGGCGAACAGGCGGACGAGACGTCGGCCGGGGAACGAAGGCCGCTTCATCGGGAGGCGGGGCGCTTGATGTCGAGCACGAAACGTCCCCCGTCGGCGGGATCGGGCGACCGGATGGTCCGGACGTTCAGCGTCCGCTCGAGCGCAAGTTCATCGACGAAATGCCTGAACGGGGCAGGCGTCGTTCCCGAACTGCGGTGGCGGCCGAGCAATTGCGTGCTGTCCGCGGTCGACCCCGCGTCGTCGGCATTTTTCCATTCGAGTGCATCGATCGTGATTTCCGGATGGCGGTCGAGTACCCGGGCGATCGCCGGCCAGGTTTCATCCGGCGTGCGTTGCCGGCGCAGCAGGCCGTCCCGTTCGGCGAGCCGGGCGCGCAATGTGTCGGCCGGCATCTCGAGAACCGTCAACCCGGCAAGCACGGTCTGGCGCTCGGCCGCGAAGGTCGCTGCCGCGCCGGTCAGCGAATCGGCGTCGCGACGCATCGCTGCCGCTTGCTGGTTCGCCCAGCCGGCGGCCAGCATGCCGCCCGCCACTGCGGTCAGGCCGATGCCGTAGGCGATGCGCTTCAGGCGGTGCAGGCGGTCGAAGGCGCGCAGCGTGGCGGGAGCATATTGAAGGCGGGGCGGACGGCGGGCGAGCAGTGCCAGCAGCAGGTCGCTGCATTCCGTCGACTGAGGCGGGTCCGGCAGGCGCAACCGGGTCGCCGCGGTGAGCGTGTCGGTGACCCGGACTCTGATCGCCGGGCGCTTCTGTTCCCGGAAAGCGGACTCGATCGCACCAGCCAGCGCCGGCGGGGCCAGCCAGTCGATCTCCAGCGGATCGTCGCTCCGGATCAGGCGCTGGCCGAGCAGGAAAAGCTGCAGGCGTCCGCTTTCCTCGACGAGACTGCGCGCGATCCCGGCCGGTTCGGCGGACGGTAGCGGCATGGACCGGGTAAAGCGCGGCAGTCCGTCGACCAGCCAGTTCTGGCGCACCCAGCCTGCCTCGACGGTGCATAGCAGGCCGGCGGATCCGGTCTCGCCGAGCCGTTCGCGCAGTGCGCCTGCCAGCAGCGCACAGCCGTGGATGCCGGCGATGCGCGCTTCGCTGCCGGTCAGCGCGGCGAGCCAGGGGCGGACGCTTTCCGGCGGGGAGATGGCTGCGCACAGGATGTCCTCGCTGTCGCCTGAGCGGCCGAGCGGCACCGTCAGGCTCAGCTCGCTGCCGGGAAAGCGCTTGCCCAGGCGGCGGGCGATCAGGTTTTGGCGGTCGACGCCGCGCAGGCGAGGAATTCGTTCCGTGACCAGGCTCTCTTCGGCGATATCGAGCAGCAGCCGGAAGCGCTTGTTCGAGTGGATGCTCAGGTAGCGAACGAAACCTGCGATGTCGTCGGTCGCGAAGCCGTCTTCCCGGTGCAGGCGGCCGCCTTTCCAGGCATGGGCAGTCAGGCCGCAGGCGTTCAGGTGGAGCAGCCGGAGGCTCACGACCTGACCCTCGAGATCACGTCATACAGCGGCGAGAACAGCGCCAGCATGATCCAGCCGAGCAGCACCCCGAGGATCAGGGTCAGTAGCGGTTCGAGCATGGCCTGCATCCGGCCGACCGACTCGCGGACATCGCGGTCGTAGAAATAGGCGACGGTACGCAGCGCCTGGTCGAGTCCGCCGGTGCTTTCGCCGACATGCAGCATCCGGATCACCAGCGAAGGGAAGAGGCGGGCCGTGCCGAAAGAAGCGGCGATGCCGCCGCCGTCGCGGATGGCCCGGGCAACCTCGCCGAGCGCCTGGTCCAGCGCGCGGTTGCCGACGACCCGGCGAGTCGTCTCGATCGCCTCCAGCACCGGAATCCCGGCGGCGTAGAGCAGCGCCAGGGTATTGCTGAAGCGGCACAGCACGATTTTGCTCAGGATGGGGCCGAACAGCGGCAGGCGCAGCATCCACCGGTCGACGCGTTCCCGGAAGCCCGCGCTGTGCCGGAAGAGCAGGCCTCCGGTCAGCGGCGCGGCGACGGCCAGCGCGGCGAGCGCCGGCCATCCGGCGCCGAGCAGGTCGGACAGTGCGAACAGCAGCCGGGTCTGCAGCGGCAGTTCTTCGCCCATGTTCGAAATGAACAGCTTCAACTGGGGCACCATGAAACCGATCAGGAAACCCGCGGCCGCAACGACGACCACGGCCAGCAGCGCCGGGTAGATCAGCAGGCGGCGCGTCGTCGCCAGCAGTTCGTCTTCCCATTTGAGCGCCTCGCCGAGCCCCGCCAGCACCTCGGGCAGGCGGCCGCTGGTCTCACCGGCTCCGATCAGGCTGAGCATGACGTTGCCGAATGCCCCGGATTGCGCCGCCATGGCTTCGGACAGGCTCATGCCGCCGCCGATGCCGTCGATGATTCCGGAGAGGACGCATTGCAAGCGGGGATCCGTCTCGGTGTCGAGCAGGTCGGCGAGGATGTCGAGCACGGGGACGCCTGCGCGCAGCATGTGCTCGAGGTTGAAGCACAGCGTGATCAGCCGGCGGCGCGGAATGCGTCCGCTGGCAGCGAAATGCAGGCGGATCGGCCGGGCGCGCAGCAGTTCGAGGTGCTGGCGGGAAAGCCGGCCTTCGAGTTCAGTCAGGCCACCGGCTTCGGCCCGGCCATCCAGGCGTCGTCCCCAGGGATCGATGGCGCGGTAGTCGTACAGCATGCTCAGCGGGGCAACCCGAGGTCGACGACGCGGGCCAGTTCGGCCAGCGAGGTGTCGCCGGCGCGCACGCGGCGCAGGCCGTCGCCGGCCAGCGGCCGGAAGCCGCGCTCGATGGCTGAGCGCCGGATCGACGACAGCGGTGCATGTCCGGCGATGAGTTCGTCGAGCGCCGGGTCGATCGGCAGGATTTCGAGGATCGCCAGCCGGCCGCGATAGCCCTGGAAGTCGCAGTGTTCGCAGCCGGCGGGGCGGAACAGCGTCAGGCCGGCCGCCGCTCCCGGCCCGAACAGCGCGGCCTCGTCGCCGGGGGCGACGTAGGGCGTGCGGCAATGCGGGCATAGGCGGCGGACCAGGCGCTGGGCAACGATGCCGATCAGGTTGCCGGCCAGGATATCCGGCCGGATGCCGATGTCGAGCAGGCGCGGCAGGGCGCCCAGCGCCGAGTTGGCGTGCAGCGTCGAATACACCTGGTGCCCGGTCAGTGCCGCGCGAAAGGCCATTTCCGCGGTCTCCGCATCGCGGATCTCGCCGATCAGGATGACGTCCGGGTCCTGTCGCATCATCGAACGCACGCCGCCGGCGAAGTCGAGTTTGACGGCTTCGCCGACCGAGGTCTGGCGCAGCAGCGGGAGCGGGTATTCGACCGGGTCCTCGAGGGTCATGATGTGGATTCCCTCGTGATTGATGTGGCCGAGCAGCGAATACAGCGTCGTCGTCTTGCCGCTGCCGGTCGGTCCGGTGACCAGAATCATGCCTTCCGGCCGCGCGATCATCCGCTTCAGCTGTACCAGGTGGTCGTCGGCCAGGCCCAGGCGGTCGATCGGGACGATGCCCTTCTGGCGGTCCAGGATGCGCAGCACGATGTTTTCGCCGTGCAGCGTCGGCTGGCTGGCGACGCGAAAGTCGATCGCCCGACCGGACACCGTCAGGCTGAAGCGCCCGTCCTGCGGTGCGCGCATCTCGGCGATGTTCATCCCGGCCAGCACCTTCAGGCGAACCGTCATTGCCGGCCAGGCGGCCCGGTGCAGCGCGCGTATCTGGCGCAGCATCCCGTCGATCCGGTAACGGATGCGCAGGAAACCGGCCTCCGGCTCGAAATGGATGTCCGAGGCTTCCCGGCGCACCGCATCGGCGAGCAGGGCGTCGATCAGGCGGACCACGGGCTGGCGGAATTCATCGTCCGCGGTCGACGGGGCATCGGCGTCGATTTCCCCGGTTTCGATCTCGCGCAGGATGCCGTCGATCGACAGTTCGAAACCGTAGTGCCGGTCGATTGCCTGGTCGAGATCGGATTCGCCGGCCAGTACGGTCTCGATCCCGGTGCCGGCAGGCAGCTGGTAGCGCACGCGGTCGATGCCGATCAGGTCGTTGCTGTCGGCGACTGCGAGCAGCAGGTGGCGCCGTTCGGCATCATAGGCCAGCGGCAGCAGGCGGTAGCGCTTGGCCAGTTCCCGCGGGACCTGTGCGATAGCCTGGGGATCGACCGCGACGTGCGCGAGGTCGACGCTGCGCTGGCCGAGCGCTTCCGACAGCGCGTCGCGCAGTATCGTCTCGCTGAGAAAGCCGAGGGCGACCAGCAGCTTGCCGATCGGCAACTGGCGTCTGGGTTGTTCGTGCAGCGCGATGCGCAGCTGGTCGTCCGAAATCAGGCCGCGTGCGATCAGCGACTGGCCGAGCGGCAGCGGCCGGTTCGTCGTCATGGCCGAACTCCGGTCGGCTCGAGTTCGCTCAGGCGGCGCTGCACGGCGGCGCTGCCGAAGGCGGCGGAGCGTTCGCCGGCAGCGGCGAGTGCGGCGCGGTAGTGGCGGACCGCTTCCGGAAGACGGCCGGCATGGTCGAGCGCGACGGCCAGGTTGTACAGGTAGTCCGGAGTCGCCGGATCGCCGCTGCTGGCTTCGCGGAAGGCCAAGGCAGCCTCGGGCCAGCGCTGCTGCCGGGCGTACAGGTTGCCCAGTGCGAAATGCAGCGGCGGGCTGTCCGGGTGCAGGTGAAGCGCCCGTTTGATCCGGCTTTCTGCCTGCGGCGAGGAGCTTCCGGCGACATTGGTCCGCGCTGCCAGTACGATGGGATCGGCCGGCGCGGCCTGTTCGGCCCGGACCAGCCAGTGCGCGGCCGCCTCCCGTCGTCCGGCATGATGCTCGATGGTCGCCAGGGCGATCAGACTGTCGGCATCCTGCGGGTTGCGTCCGACCGCTCGGGTAAAGGCGGCGCGGGCGGCAGCCCAGTTTCCGTCGCGGAGGGCTGCGCGACCGAGGCGGTGATCCGGATCCAGGACGCCCGCTTCAGTTGCGTCGTGAGGCAGGGGCGTTTCGGCGCGACACGGCGGGCTGAAAAGGGTTGTCGCGACGACCAGCGCCATCCAGCACGCGAACCTCGCCCGGACCGCGAAGTAGCGACGTGGCGGGCGATCCATCGGGCATCCTCAGCGGCCAGGCCCGGCCGCCAGCGGACGGGCGTGCTCGGGCGGATCGAAGAAATCCGGGCCGGGCAGGAAGCTGTTCAGGCGGGCATAGTCGCCGTGCATTCCCGTTTCCCTGACGACCTGCGGGCGCAGGAAGATCACCAGTTCGGTCTTCGCCGCCTGGTTGTTCCGGTTGTTCAGCAATTCCCCGGCGACCGGCAACTGTCCGAGCAGCGGGACGCGCTGGTTGCGGTAGTCGATGCGGTCTTCCATCAGCCCGCCGAGCACCGCGGTGTTGCCGCTGGCAACGCGCATCACCGATTCGATTTCGCGGGTACGGATCACCGGGACGTAGTTGGCGATGTTGTTGCGCAGCAGCTCCGGATTGGGATCGGCGATTTCCCGGGCGACGCTGGTCACGGTTGGCCGGATGTTCAGGATCACGTTGTCGCTGTCGCTGATCTGCGGCGTCACGCTGACGACCAGGCCGACCGATACCGACTGCGGTGTCGTCGTGTAGGTCGTGGTCGTGCCGACATTGGCGGTCGTCGTCGTGTCGGCCTTGACGTTGAAATAGACGTAGTTTTCGACGACCTTGAGCAAGGCCGTCTGGTGGTTGAGGACGGACAGTCGCGGACTCGAGAGCACGCGCGCATCCCCGTAGCTGGCCAGCAATGTGATCAGCGCGTCGGGATTGCCGTCCCGGGCATACTGGAAATTGAACGCGTTCTTGGTCAGCGCGTTGCCGAGAAAATCGAGCTGGCCGCCGCCGACCAGCTGGCTCCAGTTGATGCCCTGCTCGTAGCCGTCCTTCAGCGCGACCTCGACGATCGTCGCCTCGATCAGCACCTGGCGGTTTGCCGAATCGATGATCCGGTCGAGGAATTCCTGGACCCGGTCGTGCTGGCGGAGTGTGGCGCGGACGGTGACGATGCCGCCTTCCGGATTGACGATCACCGATGCCGCCTCGCGATAGGTATTGCGGCGGATCAACGAATTGCCGGTGGCCTGCAGCGACGATCCCGGATTCGGATTGATCTGCAATGCGCTGGCCAGTGCCTGTGCGGCCCGCTGGCCGCTGCCCTGAGGCAGTGCAGCGGCGCCGGAGGCGGTTTGCGAGTTGCTCTGTTCGACCAGGGTTTCGCTGGAGCCTTCGGGAAGCAGCTTGTCGTTCTCGCGCAGGATGTCCTGGATGTTGCGCTCGAGCGCTTCCCAGAATTGATTGTGGGCCGAATTCTCGATGCGCGTGTTCGAGACGTTGCTGGTGGCGGAAGGGGCCGGTGCGTTGCCGGGGGCGCTCGGGCCGGCGGTGGCGATCTGCATGTTGGTCGAGATCGTGCCGCTGACCTTGCGTGCGACATTCATGTAATCGACCTTGTAATGCCTCAGGAACGGCCGGTCGGGCAGGAAGGACAGGTTCCGGCCGTCGAGTTCGAAGCGGGTGCCGGTCTGGCGCGCGATGCGCTCGAGAAGTTGCGGTAGCGTCTGGTCAACCGCGTTCAGCGTCACGTTTCCGGAAACGCCGGGGTGGAGGTCCAGATTCATCCCGCTGTCGCGGGCCAGTCCGAGCAGCAATTCGGGCAATGGAACGTTGTTGACCGCGACGCTGTAGGTCTCGGCCTGGGGTGCCGGGCGGGCTGGAGGAAGGGCCAGGGGAACGGCGACCGGGGGCGGGATGCTGCCCCCGACCGGCGAATCGTCTGCATGTAGGTGAGCGCGCACGCCCTGTTGCGGCGTCGGTACGGCGCAGGCCGCGAGACTCAGTGCGGCCAGGCAGGAACATGCAGATCCGGTGCGCATGGAGCATCAACTCGGGGTCACGGAAAGATTCCTTTGTTTTAGCACAAAGTCATTTTAATTTCCATTTGTCATGAAAAATTCCGGGCGACAAAAAAGGCAGCCGAAGCTGCCTTTCCGGATGAAGCGGGTGTCAGTCTCAGCGCAGGCCGGCGGCGTACTCGGCAACGGCCTTGATTTCGACGTCGGACAGCTTGGCGGCGATCATGCGCATCATCTTTTCCGGATCGTTGGCACGCTCCTCGGCACGGAAGGCCTTCAGCTGGGCCTCGGTGTATTCCGGGAACTGGCCGGCCAGCTTCGGGTACTGGGCGGGCAGGCCGGCACCGGCCGGGCCGTGGCAGCCGGCGCAGGCCGGAACGCCCTTCTTGAAGTCGCCCTGGCGCCACAGTTTCTGGCCCAGCGCGATCTTGCTCTCGTCCTTGGCAGCGGCCGGCTTGGCCTTCTGGCTGGCGAACCAGGCGGCGACGTTCGGAATTTCCTCGTCAGGCACCGTGGCAGCCATGCCGGCCATGATGGCGTTGTTGCGCAGCGCCGGCTTGCCGTCGATCGACTTGAAGTTGCGCAGTTGCTTGGCGATGTATTCCGGAACCTGGCCTGCCAGATTCGGATTGGCGGAGGCCGGGCTGTTGCCGTCGGCGCCATGGCAGGCCGCACAAACGGTTTCGGCGATGACCTTGCCCTTGGCGGGGTCGGCCTTGGCGTGCGCTTCTTCGGAAGCGTGGGTGGCGAGACTGGTGGCGAGAAGAGTTGCCAATACCGCGGAACGGATCATTTTCGGACTCCTAGTGCGCGTCCATGGGCGCTTTGGTCGGAACGGAAGTTTCAAACCTGCTATTCTATATCACTTCCCCTTCGACTAGTCGGGTCTTCCGAGTTTTTTATGCCCTTGTTCCAGAAGGCGGTCTTTCATACGACCGTCGCCCATCTCCGCGACCTGCCTCGCGATTCGTTATGCGAAGTGGCTTTTGCCGGACGCTCCAATGCCGGCAAGTCGTCGGCGATTAACACGCTGGCCGGCCGGACCCGGCTGGCTTTCGTCAGCAAGACGCCGGGCCGCACCCAGCACCTGAACTATTTCACGCTGGCCGAAGGGAAGTACTTCGTCGACCTGCCCGGATACGGTTACGCCAAGGCGCCGGAGGAAATCCGTTCGCAATGGGAAGGGCTGATCGGCCCCTATCTCAGCAAGCGGGATCAACTCGCCGGCCTGGTCGTCATCATGGACATCCGGCGGCCGCTGACCGAACTCGACCGGCGGCTGATCGACTGGTTCCGGCCGACCGGCCGCCCGATCCACATCCTGTTGTCGAAGGCCGACAAGCTCAGCCGCCAGGAGCAGACCAAGGTCCTGCGCGAGGTCAAGGCGGAAATCGCCCGCTGGGGCGAGGGACAGTATTCCCTGCAGCTGTTTTCCAGTCTGAAGAAAACCGGCGTCGAGGAAGCCGAGACCGTGCTCGCCGGCTGGCTGGGGATCGAAAACAAGGCCCGGGAAAAGGCCCTGGAGGCCCTGGAAAACAAAGGGCCCCCGGATAAGGGGGGTCCGGGGGCCAAAATGCCTTAACATCGTCAAGGCACCCGCTCAGGGAGGTGAAGCGGGAGACAGCGCGTGCCATCTAGTGTTCTGAGATGGTCCGGCGCGCGGAAAGTTCCACGGCAAGTTCGTTTTTTTTGAAGATTTTTTCCGAGGTTTTGGCATGACTGCGAAAGCTGGCTTTTCCGGTATCCGGATGCGCCGGATGCGGCGCGACGATTTTTCCCGCCGCCTGATGCGTGAGTCGGTACTGACCGCCGACGATTTCATTTATCCCGTTTTTGTGCTCGAGGGCCAGGGGCGCACCGAGTCGGTGGCGTCGATGCCGGGCGTCGAGCGCCAGTCGCTGGACGTTTTGTTGAAGACGGCCGAGCGTGCCGTCCGCCTGGGCATTCCGGCGCTGGCGCTGTTCCCGGTGATCGATGCGCCGCAGAAGTCGCTGGGCGCCGAGGAAGCCTACAACCCGGCCGGGCTGGTGCCACGTACCGTGCGCGCGCTGAAGCGCGAATTCCCTGAACTGGGCGTGATCACGGACGTCGCGCTCGACCCCTACACCAGCCACGGCCAGGACGGCCTGATCGACGACACCGGCTACGTGCTGAACGACGAGACGCTCGACGTGCTGGTCCGCCAGGCCTTGTGCCACGCCGAGGCCGGTGCCGACGTGGTCGCTCCGTCGGACATGATGGACGGCCGCATCGGCCGCATCCGCGAGGCGCTCGAGCGCGAGGGGCGCATCTACACGCGCATCCTGGCCTATTCGGCGAAGTACGCGTCGAGCTTCTACGGCCCCTTCCGCGATGCGGTCGGCTCGGCCGGCAACCTCGGCAAAGGCAACAAGTACACCTACCAGATGGATCCGGCCAATACCGACGAAGCGCTGCGTGAAGTCGCGCTCGACCTCGACGAGGGGGCCGACATGGTTATGGTCAAGCCGGGCATGCCTTACCTGGACATCGTCCGGCGGGTCAAGGACGAGTTCAAGGTGCCGACTTACGCTTACCAGGTCAGCGGCGAATACGCGATGCTGAAGGCGGCGGCACAGAACGGCTGGCTTGACGAGCGCGCCTGCGTGCTGGAAAGCCTGCTCGCCTTCAAGCGGGCCGGGGCCGACGGCATCCTGACCTATTTCGCGCTCGATGCCGCGGAGTACCTGCAGCAGCGCTGATCCAGCGCGGTCTGCAGGCGAAAGGGGGCGGCTGCGGCCGCCCTCGGCATGTCAGATACCGGCCGGGGCCTGCGACAGGCAGGCGCAGTACAGCATCGGCCATTGGGCCGGCCACAGGGCCAGCGGTTCGCGGGCAAATCCGCTGCGCGCGTACTGTTCCCAACGCCCGACCACGTAGCAGCGCAGCAGGTTGGCCAGCGCGGCGAAGTCGGCGTCGGCTTTGAGCTGACACTGGGTGGCGGCGATGCGCAGCGCCTGCTTCAGGGCCGCCTCCAGCTTGTCGAGCAGCGCGTTGATCCGGGCCTGCAGACGCTCGTTCTCATGGACCAGGGCGTCGCCAGTCAACACGCGGGTCATGCCGCGGTTCTTCTGGGCGAACGAAAGCAGCAGCCCGACGACGGCCTCGGCCTGGCGCAGGCCATCCTCCTCCTCGCCGGCGATCCGGTTGATGACGCCGAACAGGCTCTGCTCGATAAACTCGATCAGCCCTTCGAACATCTGCGCCTTGCTCGCGAAGTGGCGGTAGAGCGCCGCCTCGGAGCAATGCAGGCGCGCTGCCAGCGCGGCCGTGGTGATCCTTTCCCCCTGCGGGGCTTCCAGCATCGTGGCCAGCGTCTGCAGGATCTGCAGGCGGCGTTCGCCCGGTTTCGTCGCCATATCCCCTCCCGATTTTGGTCGGAAAATTATAGTCGACCGCAACGCGATGGCAGTTCCAGTACCGAGCCGACCTTGACGTCAACGAAGGGCGAGCGGCGGGAGCCAGCGCTCACCCACACGGTCTTCATGCCCAGTTTCTTGGCGGTGACCAGGTTGTCCAGGCTGTCCTCGACCATGATGCAGCGCCGGGGATCGAGGCGTTCGGCGCGGAGCAGTGCTTGGAATCCGGCCATCATCGGCTTGGGCTGGAAACGGATGCGGTCGACCGAGTAGACGGCGTCGAAACAGGGGGCAAGGCCGGTCAGTTCGAGGACAGCCTCGGCGTAGTGGCGCGGTGCGTTCGAGAAGATGATCTTGCGGCCGGTCAGGCGGCGCAGCGCGTGGCGCAGCGGCTTCTCGAAGACGAGCTGGCGGGCCAGGTCGGGGAAGACGTGGGTTTCGCGCAGGAAGTGCGCCGGATCGGTGCCGTGGTGCCGCATCAGCCCGAGCAGGGTGGCGCCATAGCGCGTCCAGTAGTCCCGGCGGATGCGGTCGGCCTCGCCGGCGTCGACCCCCAGGTGGCGCTCGATGTATTCGCGCATCGAGCGGTTGATGTGGGGAAAGATGTGCGGGGTCGCGTCGTGCAGCGTGTTGTCGAGGTCGAACAGCCAGACGCGACCGCCGGACATTTAGTGCGACTTGATCATCGTGCCGACGCCGTGGTCGGTCAGGATCTCGAGCAGCAGCGCGTGCTCGACGCGGCCGTCGATGATGTGCACGCCCTTGACGCCGGCGCGCGCGGCATCGAGCGCCGAGCCGATCTTCGGGAGCATGCCCCCGGACAGCGTGCCGTCCTCGACCATCTCGTCGATCTGCTTGGGCGTGATGCCGGTGATCAGCTCGCCCTTCTGGTCCAGCACGCCCGGCGTGTTGGTCAGCAGCACCAGCTTTTCGGCCTTCAGCACTTCGGCGATCTTGCCGGCGACGACGTCCGCGTTGATGTTGTAGGTCTCGCCGTCCTTGCCGACGCCGATCGGGGCGATCACCGGGATGAAGGCGCCGGTGTCGAGCAGCGCGATTAGCGACGGGTCGATCGAGGTGATGTCGCCGACCTGGCCGACGTCGATCAGGTCGCCCGGATGATCCTTGCTTTCGAGCAGCAGCTTCTTGGCACGGATGAAGTTGCCGTCCTTGCCGGTCAGGCCGACCGCCTTGCCGCCGGCCTGGTTGATCAGGTTGACGACGTCCTTGTTGACCTGGCCGCCGAGCACCATTTCGACGACTTCCATGGTTTCCGCGTCGGTGACGCGCATGCCCTGGATGAACTCGCCCTTCTTGCCGACGCGGGTCAGCAGGTTCTCGATCTGCGGGCCGCCGCCGTGCACGACGACGATGTTGAAGCCGACCAGCTTGAGCAGCACGACGTCGCGCGCGAAGCATTGCTTCAGGTGTTCGTCGGTCATCGCATTGCCGCCGTATTTGACGACGATGGTCTTGCCGTGGAAACGCTTGATGTAGGGCAGGGCTTCGGCCAGAACGGCGGCCTGGACGCCGGGGGCGAGGGTCGAGAGGGGCATGGCGGGCTCCGGGTTGGAATCGCCGCGGATTGTACAAAGAAAAAGGCCGGAACGGGGTTCCGGCCTTTGCCCGGTTGACGCTGGCCGCGTTCAGTCGATGGCCAGGCGCTTGCTCGGGCTGGAGGTGCGCTTGGGCAGCGTCAGTTCGAGGACGCCGTCGTTGAATTTCGCGGCCGCCTTGGCGTCGTCGATGTCCTGTTCGAGCTGGAAGGAGCGCGAGACCTTGCCGAAATAGCGCTCGGAACGCAGCACGCGTTCACCTTCCCTGACTTCCTTCTCCTGCTTCACCTCGGCGGTGATCGATACATGGTTGCCTTCGACGACGACGTGGATGTCTTCCTTCCTGACACCGGGCAGTTCGGCATGGATCAGGTAATGGTCGCCGTCCTCCTTGACGTCCATCTTGATGGCAGGCGGCTGGGCCGGGTTGTTGCTGAAATCGACCGGGCGGACGAAGAAGCCGTGGAACAGGTCGTCGAAGGGATCGATGCGGGTGATGTTGGCCATGATGGGTCTCCGTGTTGTTGAGTGTTCTGAGACCAATATAGGGCGCCCGCCCACGGTTTCAAGTGAGTTGCGGCAGCATCAGGATGGCGTCCCGGTTGCTCCACGAGAAGCAGCGTTCGGCCGCCGTTCGCCAGGGCAGCCAGCACCAGTCGCGGTGTTCGTCGGGGGCGGGGGTGATGTCGATGGCTTCGGGCAGGCACAGCCCGAACACGTGCTCGGTGTTGCGCGTGATGCCCGGGGCGTAGCGATGACGCCACTCCGGAAAGATTTCGTAGGTATTCGTGATGCGCCAGTCGGCGAAGCATTCGGTCGGCATTGCGATGCCGGTTTCTTCGGCGACTTCCCGGCAGGCGGTCGCGAGCGGCGTTTCTTCATCCTCGCGGCTTCCGGTGACCGACTGCCAGTAGCCCGGATGGGCGGCGCGTTCGAGCAGCAGGACCTGCAGATCCGCGGTGTGGATGACGACGAGGACGGATTGCGGCTGCTTGTAAGCCTTCATCGGGGCAGCGCGTCGAGGTCCAGTCCGGGGCCGTCGAACAGCGCCCAGAGCGAGCGGTCCTGGTCGCGCCACTCGTCGGCGGCAGCCTGCAGCACGGCGATCAGCGTGTCGCAGCCAGCCTCGTCCAGGCCGGCGGTATTGCCGAGGCGCAGCACCAGCGTCGGCTGGGGCAGCAGTTCGCGGTCGCACAGGCTGTCGAACAGTGCATCGAAATTGGCGCCGAAGCTGTCGGGAAAGCCGAGCGCGCGGCCGGCCCCGGCCAGCCAGTCGGTGCGTCCGGTGGCGGACGGGCGGATCTCGATGCTGGGCAGCTCAAGTTCGCGGATTTCGCCGAGCACGGCATCGCGCCGCTGGGGCGTCAGCAGGTAGGGGCCGGCGAGTTCGCGGCGGGCGAGGACGGAAGCGGCCAAGGCGTCACTCCTGAATGCGGCGGAAGCTGTTGTAGTGGTCGTCGGTGTAGTAGAACACCACCGGCGGTTCGCCGCCGGCGACGATGCGCCGTGCGCCGCGGTGGCGGACGCCCGGCGTGCGCACCGTGTATTCGCGGTAATAGCCCCGGGCCGCGCGCGGCAGGCGTTTTTCGAAATTGCGGAATTCGACGCCGTCGCGTTCGTGCGGGAAGGGGCCGCCCCGGTGGATCAGGGCGAGCGTGGTGCGGGCTTCGGGCGGCAGTTCGGCGACGGCGACCTGGTCGCCGCCGCCGAAGCTGAAGCCGAAGGCGCTGCCGATCGCCAGCCAGGCAACGATCAGCAGGCGCAGCCAGAAGGCCATGGTCTTAGTTCGGCGCGACTTCGACCGCCGTCTCGACCTTCTGACGCAGGCGGACGTGCAATTCGCGCAGTTGCTTCTCGTCGACCGCGGACGGTGCGTCGGTCAGCAGGCACTGGGCACGCTGGGTCTTCGGGAAGGCAATCACGTCGCGGATCGACTCGGCGCCGGTCATCATCGTGACGATGCGGTCGAGGCCGAAAGCCAGGCCGCCGTGCGGCGGGGCACCGTACTTCAGCGCGTCGAGCAGGAAGCCGAACTTGGCCTGCTGTTCTTCGGGGCCGATGTTGAGCGCGGCAAAGACCTTTTCCTGCACGTCGGAACGGTGGATACGCACCGAGCCGCCGCCCAGTTCCCAGCCGTTCAGCGCCAGGTCGTAGGCCTTGGCCAGGCACTTGCCCGGATCGGTCACCAGCAGGTCGAGATGCTCGTCCTTCGGGCTGGTGAACGGGTGGTGGCAGGCGGTCCAGCGCTTGTTCTCGTCGTCGTACTCGAACATCGGGAAGTCGATGACCCACAGCGGCGCCCACTTGGCGCCGGTGACGAAGCCCTTTTCATGGCCGATCTTGATGCGCAGCGCGCCGAGGGCGTCGTTGACCACCTTGGCCTTGTCGGCGCCGAAGAAGATCAGGTCGCCGGACTGGGCGCCGGTGCGCTCGATGACGGTGCGCAGGGAAGCTTCGGAGAGGTTCTTGACGATCGGCGACTGCAGGCCGGTTTCGTTGATCTGCGTGACGTCATTGACCTTGATGTAGGCCAGGCCCTTGGCGCCGTAGATGCCGACGAACTGGGTGTAGGCATCGATTTCGCCGCGCGTCAGCGTGGCGCCGCCCGGGATGCGCATCGCGGCGATGCGGCCGCCTTCGCTGTTGGCGACACCGGCGAAGACCTTGAAGGCGACGTCCTTGAAGGCGTCGGTGACTTCGGTCAGTTCGAGCGTGACGCGCAGGTCCGGCTTGTCGGAACCGAAGCGGTGCATGGCTTCGGCGTAGGTCATGCGGGGGAATTCCGGCAGGTCGACGTCGATCGCTTCCTTGAACACGGTGCGGATCAGCTTTTCCATCAGCGCGGTGATTTCATCCTCGCTCATGAACGAGGTCTCGATATCGACCTGGGTGAATTCCGGCTGGCGGTCGGCGCGCAGGTCTTCGTCGCGGAAGCACTTGACGATCTGGTAGTAGCGGTCGAAACCGGCGACCATCAGCAGCTGCTTGAACAGCTGCGGCGATTGCGGCAGCGCGAAGAACTGGCCCGGGTGGACGCGCGACGGCACCAGGTAGTCGCGGGCACCTTCCGGGGTCGACTTGGTCAGCATCGGCGTTTCGACGTCGACGAAGCCGTTGTCGTCGAGGAAGCGGCGGAAGGCACGCGCCGTCTTGTAGCGCAGCATCAGGTTGTTCTGCATCTGCGGGCGGCGCAGGTCGATGACGCGGTGCGTCAGGCGGACGTTCTCGGACAGGTTTTCCTCGTCGAGCTGGAACGGCGGCGTCACCGACGGGTTCAGCACCTCGATCTCGTGGCAGAGCACTTCGATCTCGCCGGACGCGAGATTGGCGTTGGTCGTGCCGGCCGGGCGCGGGCGGACCTTGCCGGTGATCTTCAGGCAGAACTCGTTGCGGACGGATTCGGCGATCTTGAACGCATCGGCACGATCGGGGTCGCAGACGACCTGGGCCAGGCCCTCGCGGTCGCGCAGGTCGATGAAGATGACGCCGCCGTGGTCGCGGCGGCGGTGGGCCCAGCCGCACAGGGTGACGATCTGGCCGTCGAGGCCGGCGTTGAGTTGTCCGCAGTAATGGGTACGCATGAAGCTTTCCGGTTGATTCAGGTGTGGGTGATGGCGCGGGCGTGCGGCGGCGGGGCCACGACGCCCATCGAAATGATGTACTTGAGGGCTTCGTCGACGGTCATGTCGAGCTCGACGACATCGGCCGCCGGCATCATCAGGAAGAAGCCGGAGGTCGGGTTGGGCGTCGTCGGCACGTAGACGCTGACGTACTCGCCGGCCAGGTGGTTGACCAGGTCGCCGCCCGGGGCGCCGGTCAGGAAGGCGATGGTCCAGCTGCCCTGGCGCGGATACTGGACCAGCAGCGCCTTGCGGAAGGCGTTGCCGTTCGGCGCGAACAGCGTGTCGGACACCTGCTTGACCGCCTTGTAGACGGAATTGACGACGGGAATCCGGGCGAGCAGCTTGTCCCACCAGCCGACGAGTTTCTGGCCGATGAAATTGGCGGCAAGCAGGCCGGTCAACAGGATCATCGCCAGCGTCAGCACGGCGCCGGCCCCGGGGATCGCGAAACCGAACAGGTTCTGCGGGTGGACCGCTTCGGGCAGCAGCCGCAGCGACTGGTCCAGCGTGCTGATGATCAGCGACAGGACCCAGCCGGTGATGACCAGCGGGACCCAGATCAGCAGTCCGGTGATGAAATAGCGCTTGATCAGCTGGCTGCGCACGACGAACAGCTTCCTTCGCCGGTCTGGCAAGGCGGGGCCTTCGGCTGGCCGCCCTTGAAGTCGGTCGCGTACCAGCCGCTGCCCTTCAGCTGGAAGCCGGCCGCCGACAGCAGCTTGCCGTAGCTTTCCTGGCCGCAGGCCGGGCAGGTGGTCAGAGCGGGGTCGCTCATCTTCTGCAGATGTTCCTTCTGGTGACCGCAGGAGTCGCAGCGATACTCGTAAATCGGCATGGGAATCCTCCAAAACCTTGAATTATAACCGAGAGTCCGGGAAGCCCATATCGGGGGGCTTTTTACTTTTTCAATGGAGCAGGCCGAGATAATTCCGCGTCAGTTCCTGACCCCAGAACAGTGCGATGATGCCGGCCGCCGCCAAGTAGGGGCCGAAGGGAATCGGCACGTTGCGGCCGTGGCGGGCCAGGGCGATCAGCGCGATGCCGGCGGCGGCGCCGACCAGCGAGGACAGCAGCACGATGACCGGCAGCATGCTCCAGCCCAGCCAGGCGCCGAGCGCGGCGAGCAGCTTGAAGTCGCCGTAGCCCATGCCTTCCTTGCCGGTCGCCAGCTTGAACAGCCAGAAAATGCTCCACAGGCTCAGATAGCCGGCCATTGCGCCGATCACTGCGCCATCGATGTCGGCATAGGTCCGCATCAGGTTGAACAACAGTCCGAGCCAGAGCAGGGGCAGCGTGATCGAATCCGGCAGCAGTTGGGTATCGAGGTCGATGAAGCTCAGCGCGATCAGTGCCCAGATCAGCAGCAGGGCGCCCGCCGCCTGCAGTGTCGGCCCGAAATGCCATGCCGCGTAGGCCGACAGCAGGCCGCTCAGCAACTCGACCAGCGGATAGCGCGGCGAGATCGCTTGCCCGCAACCGCTGCATTTGCCGCGCAGGATCAGCAGGTAGCTGAGCAGCGGAATGTTCTCAAGCGCGGAGATCGGGTGGCCGCAGTGCGGGCAGCGCGAGCGGGGGCGGGACAGCGACAGCGGCGCTTCCGCGGTCGACGGCGTTTCCCCGCGCAATTCCGCACATTGGGCCTGCCATTCGCGCTCCATCATGCGCGGCAGGCGATGGATCACGACGTTCAGGAAGCTGCCCACGCACAAGCCCAGCAGCCCGGCCGCCAGCGCCAGGCCGCCCAGGGTTTCCGGCAGCATCAGACGACCGAGCCCAGCTTGAAGATCGGCAGGTACATCGCGACGACCATGCCGCCGATCAGCGTACCGAGGATGACCATGATCAGCGGTTCCATCAGGCTGGACATCGCTTCGACGGCGTCGTCGACCTCCTGCTCGAAGAAGTCGGCGACCTTGGACAGCATCGAGTCAAGGGCGCCGGATTCCTCGCCGATGGCGACCATCTGGGTCACCATGTTGGGGAACAGGTTGACGTTCTGCATGCTGATCGTCAGGCTGCTGCCGGTCGCCACCTCGCTCTGGATCTGCTTGGTGGCAACCTTGTAGACGTAGTTGCCGGAAGCGCCGCCGACCGAGTCCAGCGATTCGACGAGCGGTACGCCGGCCGCGAACATCGTCGACAGCGTGCGCGTCCAGCGGGCGATCACCGACTTGCGGACGATTTCACCGAAGATCGGCATGCGCAGCAGCAAGCGGTCCATCGCCATCTGAACCTTTTCGGATCGCCGCCAGGCTTCCAGGAAGCCGTAGATGGCGCCGCCGATGATGCCGAAGATCGCCCACCAGTAGGCGACGAAGAAGTCCGAGATGGCGATCACGAGCAGCGTCGGCGCCGGCAGGTCGGCGCCGAAGCTCTTGAACACGTCCTTGAAGGCCGGAATCACGAAGATCATGATGACCGCCGTGATGATGAAGGCGACGACGATCACGGCGACCGGATAGAACAGCGCCGACTTGATCTTGCTCTTGATTGCGAGGATTTTTTCCTTGTAGGTCGCCAGGCGGTCGAGCAGCGAATCCAGGATACCCGCCGCCTCGCCGGCGGCGACCAGGTTGCAGTACAGCGCATCGAAGTACAGCGGGTACTTGCGGAAGGCCTGGGACAGCGAACTGCCGGTCTCGACGTCAGCCTTGATGTCGAGCAGCAGTTTGCCGACGGTCGGGTTGGCGTGGCCGCGACCGACGATATCGAAGGACTGCAGCAGCGGAACGCCGGACTTCATCATGGTCGCCAGTTGCCGGGTGAACAGCGTGATGTCCTTGTCGGTGATCTTGCCGCCGCTCCGGATACGGATTTTCTTGACCTTCAGGTTGGTGATTCCCTGGCGGCGGAGGATGGTTTGCACGACCGCCAAGCTGGCCGCACGCATCTCGCCGCGAACCGGTCTTCCCTCGCGATTTCGACCTTCCCACTGGAAGGTGCTTTCCTTGACAGCCGGTGCCCTCGGTTTTGCTGCGGTGGCCATGTGGATTCCCCTTCCTCTTTATGCGTTGGTGGTGCTCAGTACCTCGTCGAGCGAGGTGACGCCTTGTTTTACCTTGATCAGCCCCGACTCCCGGAGATCACGGACACCTTCCAACTTGGCCTGGGCCGCGAGGTCGATCGAGGTTGCGCCGCTCATGATCAGGCGCTGCATCGCATCGGAAATCGGCATGACCTGGTAGATGCCGACCCGTCCCTTGTAGCCGCTTCCCTTGCAGCGCTGGCAGCCGGAGGGACCGTACAGCGTCCACGAGCCGTCGAGATCCTCCGGCTTGAAGCCGGCGTCGAGCAGGGTCTGCTCGGGGACGGTCATCGGCTGCTTGCAGGTGCACAGGCGGCGGGCCAGGCGCTGCGCGGTGATCAGCAGTACGCTGGAGGCGATGTTGAAGGTCGGCACGCCCATGTTCATCAGGCGGGTCAGCGTTTGCGGCGCGTCGTTGGTGTGCAGCGTGGATAGCACCAGGTGGCCGGTCTGTGCCGCCTTGATGGCGATTTCGGCCGTTTCCAGGTCGCGGATTTCGCCGACCATGATGATGTCCGGATCCTGGCGCAGGAAGGAGCGCAGCGCCGCGGCGAAGGTCAGGCCGGCGCGGTCGTCGACGTTGACCTGGTTGATGCCGGCCAGGTTGATTTCGGCCGGGTCCTCGGCAGTCGAGATGTTGACGCCGTCCTTGTTCAGCAGGTTCAGGCAGGTGTACAGCGACACCGTCTTGCCGGAGCCGGTCGGGCCGGTGACCAGCACCATGCCGTAGGGCCGGCTGATCGCGTCGAGCATGGCCTGGCGCTGGTCGGGCTCGTAGCCCAGCGCGTCGATGCCCAGCGTCGCCGAGGTCGGATCGAGAATCCGCAACACGATCTTTTCGCCCTGCAGGGTCGGCAGCGTGCTGACCCGGAAGTCGATGGCGCGGTTCTTGGACAGCACGAGCCGCATCCGGCCGTCCTGCGGCACGCGCTTCTCGGCGATGTTGAGCCGGGAGATGACCTTGATCCGCGAAGCGATCTTGTCCTTGATTGCCAGCGGCGGGGTCGCGACCTCGCGCAGCACGCCGTCGACGCGGAAGCGGATGCGGTAGAACTTCTCGTAGGGCTCGAAATGGATGTCGGAGGCGCCGTCGTTGATCGCGTCCAGCAGCATCTTCTGGATGAACTTGACGACCGGTGCGTCGTCGATTTCCTGGCCGGCCGCGTCGTCGCTCTTGGCGGCCGATTCATCGTCGAGGAAGTCGAGGTTGATGTCCTCGTTGGCCAGGTTCTTCAGCGCATCGTTGGCCGACTCGGAAAACTTGGCGACCAGCGGCAGCAGCTTGGGATGCTCGACGACGATGGGGTCGACGGCCAGTCCGGTCTGGAAACGGATTTCGTCCAGCGCGCGCAGGTTGGTCGGATCGGCGATGGCGACCGACAGCCGGTTGCCGCGCTTGTGCAGCGGGATGACCTTGTGCGTCGCGATCAGCTTGCGGTCGACGGCGTCGCCGGGGATCAGCGCGTCGTCGAAGGCTTCAAGGTCGAGCAGCGGGTAGCCGAACGTGTCGGCGACGAAGCGGGCGATATCGAGGGCGCTCGCCTTGTTGCCGGCGATGATCTGTTCGATCAGCGAGGTCTTGCTGTTGTGGGCATCGGTCAGCAACTGTTCGGCTTCCGCCTCCTTGAGTTGCCCGGCCTGCACGAGGGCGCGCGCGAGGCCGCTGAGCGGAGGGGTTTGCGGAGTTGCTGCCATTGATTATTATCGGATGCCGTCTAGATCGGCCGATGATGCTACGCGGGTGGCAGTTTGTAAAGATTGAGAGATTTCTCAGTTGGCCGGTGGGCGGTAGATCCGGACGGTGACGACGCTCTTGTCCTGGGTCTGCAGGATTTCGACCGGGATGCCGGCCAGCTTGATGCTGACGTCGGCTTCCGGAATGTCCTGGAAGTGTTCCAGGATCAGGCCGTTCAGGGTTTTCGGGCCGTCGAGCGGGAAATCCAGGCCGAGCATCCGGTTGATCTCGCGCAGCGGGCGCGATCCTTCGACGATGGCATCGCCTTCGGCGGACCAGGTCAGGGTGCTGGCCAGGCCGGGCAGCGAGGTCGTGAAGTCGCCGACGAATTCCTCGATGATGTCCTCCAGCGTCAGCAGGCCGAGAATCTCGCCGTATTCGTCGACGACGAAGCCGATGCGCTGGCGGTTTTCCTGGAAGAAGGCCAGTTGCGAGAACACGCCGGTGCCGGCTGGAATGTAGTACGGGGGCTGCAGTTGCTGCAGGACCGCCGCCTCGTCGAAATCCGGCTCGCCGAGGCCGCCGAGCAGGCGGCGGACATGCAGTACGCCGACCAGCTGGTCGAGGGATTCGCGGCAGACCGGCAGCCGGCTGTGGTGGCTGGTCGCCAGCTGGGTCCGGACTTCCTCGATCGGGCGGGCCAGGTCGAGGATTTCGATGGCGCCGCGCGGCGTCATCACGTCTTCGACCGTGATGTTGTTCAGGTCGAACAGGCTGCTCAGAATGGCCCGGTGTTTCTGCGGGATCACGTGGGAGGATTCGAGCACGAGGCTGCGCAGTTCCTCCGGCG
The DNA here is from genome assembly GCA_028687035.1 of Dechloromonas sp. GTDB lineage: Bacteria > Pseudomonadota > Gammaproteobacteria > Burkholderiales > Rhodocyclaceae > Azonexus. The sequence continues at coordinate 170,940 of JAQUAX010000005.1, forward strand.
ACAGTTGCGCCGTCTCGTTGCCCGGGCGCGGGGCAAGGCGCAGCAGGCGAAGCAGGGCGCTGGCGAACAGGTTGATGAACCAGACGACCGGATAGAACAGGCGGAGCAGCGGCGTCAGCGCGAAGCCGAGCAGGCTGGCCAGGCGGTCGGCGTAGGTCGCGCCGATGATTTTCGGTGTGATTTCCGAAAAGACCAGGATGGCGAAGGTTACCGCCAGCGTGCCGACGCCCAGCGCCCACTTTTCCTCCCCGAACAGCTCGATGGCGATGACGGAGACCAGGGTCGCGGCAGCCGAGTTGATCAGGTTGTTGCCGAGCAGGATGACGCCGAGCATCTTGTCGGTCTGGCCGAGCAGGGCGAGCGCCTTCTGGGCGCCGAGGTGGCCGGACTGGGCCAGGTGGCGCAAGCGGAAACGGTTCGACGCCATCATCGCCGTCTCGCTCAGCGAGAAGAAGGCGGACAGGGCGAGCAGGACGACGAGCGCGGTCGACAGCGCGGAAAGGGGGATTCCGTCCACGGTCAGAGACGGCCGAGGACGACTTCGGCGACGAAGCGGCTGCCGACGTAGGCGAGAACCAGCAGCAGGAAGCCGGCCAGCGTCCAGCGCAGCGCGCGGCGGCCGCGCCAGCCCCAGGCATGGCGTCCGATCAGCAGCGTCGCGAAGATGGCCCAGGAGGCGATCGCGAAAATGGTCTTGTGGTCGAGGCTGAGCGGTTTGCCGAACAGCGCCTCGGAGAACAGTACGCCGCTGCCGACGGTCAGCGTCAGCAGCACGAAGCCGAGCGTCAGCATCCGGAAGAGCAGGGTTTCCATCGCCAGCAGCGGCGGCAGGCTGGCCAGGCTGCGCTTCAGCGTGCGCTTGTGCAGCGCATTTTCGGTGAAGCCCATGAACACGGCGTGCAGCGCGGACAGTGTCAGCAGGCTGTAGGCGAGCATCGCGGCCAGGAAATGCAGCTTGAAGCCGGTGGCGCCGGCGTGGGCGACCTGGTGGGCATTCGGGAAGACCGCCGGGAGTACGGTGCAGGCGGCGGCGAGCGGCAGCACCATGGGCTGCATGCCTTCCATCCGGGCCATGAAGCTTTCCAGCCAGTAGATCAGCACGGCGAGCCACAGCATCAGCGACAGGGCCAGGCCGAACGAGAAGCGCATGCCGTCGTCGGAAAACAGCGCGCCGTACAGGCCGGCGGCGTGGACGAGCAGCGCCGCGGCAATCGCGGCGCGCTCCCAGTGCTGCATCGGACAGGCGACGCACTGGGTGTCGCCTTCGCGCCAGCGGGTGTTCCAGAAATGGAAGCCGAGCGCCGCATAGAGGAGGGCGGCGAGAACGTCGGGCAGAAGCTGAATTACAATGTCGGCCATTCGCGAATTCTACTAGAAGCCTATCTGACATGCTCGACAACCTGACCACGCGCCTTGCCCGCGTCATGAAGACGCTGAAGGGCGAAGCCCGCCTGACCGAATCCAATATCGCCGATGCGCTGCGCGAAGTGCGCATGGCGCTGCTCGAGGCCGACGTCGCGCTGCCGGTCATCAAGGACTTCATTGCCGCGGTCAGGGAAAAGGCGGTCGGCCAGGAGGTCATCGGCTCGCTGAATCCCGGGCAGGCGCTGATCGGCGTCGTCCACGGCGAACTGACCAAGATCATGGGCGACGCCCACGAGGGCATCAATTTCAATACCCAGCCGCCGGCCATCGTGCTGATGGCGGGCCTGCAGGGCGCCGGCAAGACGACCACGGTCGGCAAGCTGGCCAAGTTCCTGAAGGAAAACCACAAGAAGAAGGTGCTGGTCGTTTCCTGCGACGTCTATCGTCCGGCGGCGATCGAGCAGCTGAAGTCGGTGGCCGGCCAGGCCGGCGTCGATTTCTTCCCGTCCTCGACCGGCGAGAAGCCGGAAGCCATCGCGCTGGCCGCGATCGACTGGGCAAAGCGTCATTACCACGACGTGCTGCTCGTCGACACCGCCGGTCGTCTCGCGGTGGACGAGGAAATGATGGCCGAAATCAAGCGCCTGCACGCGGCGATTAATCCGGTCGAAACGCTGTTCGTCGTCGATGCGATGCTCGGCCAGGATGCGGTCAATACCGCCAAGGCCTTCAACGAGGCGCTGCCGCTGACCGGCGTCGTGCTGACCAAGCTCGACGGCGACGCACGCGGCGGTGCGGCGCTGTCGGTGCGCCACATCACCGGCAAGCCGATCAAGTTCGCCGGTGTCGGCGAAAAGCTGGCCGGGCTGGAAGCCTTCCACCCCGAGCGGATGGCGTCGCGCATCCTCGGCATGGGCGACGTGCTGTCGCTGATCGAGGAGGCGAAGAAGGGCATCGACGAGGAAAAGGCCGTCGCCTTCGCGAAGAAGCTGAAGGCCGGCAAGGGCTTCGACCTCAATGACTTCAAGGAACAGATCGCCCAGATGCGCAACATGGGCGGCCTAACCTCGCTGATGGACAAGCTGCCGGCGCAGTTTGCGCAGGCTGCCGGCCAACTGCCGGCCGGCGCCGAGAACAAGATGATCGGCCGGGTCGAGGGCATCATCAACTCGATGACGCCGGCCGAACGCGCGAAGCCGGAACTGATCAAGGCCAGCCGCAAGCGCCGCATCGCGACGGGCGCCGGTGTCCAGGTTCAGGAAGTCAATCGCCTACTCAACCAGTTCGAGCAGACGCAGAAGATGATGAAGCAGTTTTCAAAGGGTGGCATCGGCAAGCTGATGCGCGGCATGAAGGGCATGCTGCCCGGCATGGGGCGCTGACGGTGCTTCAGCGGCCGGTCTGCGCGATGCGGGCCGGCCTGTCGTAACTCCACTGGTTCTGCCAGGCGGCGCGCACCATGTTCGGATATTCGGGGCGGCCGAGGCTGCCGTTGTAGCGGCCGAGCGCCCGGAACAGGTCGCCCTTCTCGATGTCCAGGTAGTGGCGCAGGATCGTGCAGCCGTAGCGCAGGTTGGTGCGCAGGTCGAACAGCGAATCCTCCGGTCGACCGATCAATTTGACCCAGAACGGCATCACCTGCATGTAGCCGCGCGCGCCGGCCGACGACACCGCGTATTTGCGGAAGCCCGACTCGACCTGGATCAGGCCGAGCACCAGCTGCGGGTCGAGTCCGGCCCGCGTCGCTTCGTAATGCACGCTGCGCAGCAGGTCGATGCGGTAGTCGCGGCTCGGGATGCGCTTTTCAAGGCGCGGCGACATCGCGCTCAGCCAGTCGACGGCGTCGATCGGCGTCCGGAACGAACTGACGGCCGGCCGGGAATCCGACACGGCCTTGTGCAGTGCGGCCTGGACGCTGGCCGACAGCGGTTCGTATTTCTGCGCGCCGGCGTGGGCAGCCGACGCGCCGCAGATCAGCAGCGCCGCGATCAGGCGGCGCACAGCTTCCCTTGCAGGAAGGCGAGCGCCTCGCCCTGGGCGATCATCGTCGCCTCGGCGTCGGTCCGCCCCTTGTACTCGAGCTGGCCTTCCTTCAGTCCGCGCTCGCCGATCACGATGCGATGCGGGATGCCGATCAGCTCCATGTCGGCGAACATTACGCCCGGCCGTTCGTTGCGGTCGTCGAGGACGACGTCGACACCGGCCTGCTTGAGATCCGCGTAGAGCTGGTCGGCGGCGGCCTTGACCGCATCGCTCTTGTGGTAGCCCATCGGTACGATGCAGGCGGTGAAGGGGGCGATCGTCGGCGGCAGGATGATGCCGCGCTCGTCGTTGCCCTGTTCGATCGCAGCGCCGACGATGCGCGACACGCCGATGCCGTAGCAACCCATTTCCATGACCTGGCTCTTGCCCTGTTCGTCGAGGTAGGCGCAGTTCAATGCCTCGGCGTACTTGGTGCGCAGCTGGAAGATGTGGCCGACTTCGATGCCGCGGCAGATGTCCAGCTGGCCCTTGCCGTCCGGCGACGGGTCGCCGGCGACGACGTTGCGGAGGTCGAAAACTTCGGCTTCCGGCAGGTCGCGGCCGAAATTGACGCCGGTCAGGTGGAAGCCCGCCTCGTTGGCGCCGCAGACGAAATCGGCCAGCGCGGCGACGCTGCGGTCGGCGAAAACGGCCACCTTTTCGCGGTCGACCGCGACCGGGCCGATATAACCGGGCAGGCAGCCGAGATGCTCCTGGATCTCGCTGTCGCTGGCGAAGCGGAAGGCGCCGAGCGCGGGGATTTTCGCCGCCTTGATCTCGTTCAGTTCGTGGTCGCCGCGCAGCAGCAGCAGCGCGAAGGTCTTGTCGCCCGCCTCGCGGTCGCTGACCACGGCGATCGATTTGACGATTTTTCCGAGGTCGACCGCGAGGAAGTCCGCGACGTCGGCGCAGGCCGTCTTGCCCGGCGTGGCGACCTTGGTCAGCGCCTGCGCGGCGGCCGGGCGCGGCGCCGCCGGGGCGAGCGCCTCGGCCAGTTCGACGTTGGCGGCGTAGCCGGAATCGGGGCAGAAGGCGATGTCGTCCTCGCCGGAGTCGGCCAGCACGTGGAATTCATGCGATCCGGTGCCGCCGATCGAGCCGGTGTCGGCGGCGACGGCACGGAACTTCAGGCCGAGTCGGCTGAAGATGCGGCCGTAGGTCGCGTACATGTTGCCGTATTCGCGCTGCAGGTCTTCGAACGAGGTATGGAAGGAGTAGCCGTCCTTCATCAGGAATTCGCGGCCGCGCATGACGCCGAAGCGCGGGCGGATTTCGTCGCGGAACTTGCTCTGGATCTGATAAAGGTGGATCGGCAGCTGGCGGTAGCTCTTGACGTCGCGGCGGACGACGTCGGTGATGACTTCCTCGTGCGTCGGGCCGATCACGAAATTGCGCTGATGGCGGTCCTTGAAACGCAGCAGTTCGGGGCCGTAGCCGGGGCCGCGGCCGGATTCTTCCCACAACTCGAAGGGCTGGACGGCCGGCATCAGCAATTCAAGCGCCCCGGCCGCATTCATTTCCTCGCGGACGATATTTTCGACTTTGCGCAGCACGCGCAGCCCGAGCGGCATCCAGGTGTAGATGCCGGCAGCGGCGCGCTTGATGTAGCCGGCGCGCAGCATCAGTTTCTGGCTGACGACTTCGGCGTCGGACGGGGCTTCCTTCAGAGTGGTGAAAAAGAACTGCGAGGTACGCATGGGATGCTCTTGAATTCGTTGCAAAAGCGCGATTTTACACGCTGGCCGTGCTTTGCATGCGCGCCCCCTTTGTGAAAGAATCGGGGTAACCAATTATTTTTTGCAGGATTTTTATGCTCGACCGTGAAGGCTATCGCCCGAACGTCGGCATCATTCTTTGTAACGCCAAGAACGAGGTTTTCTGGGGTAAGCGCATACGGGAGCATTCCTGGCAGTTTCCGCAAGGTGGCATCAAGCGCGGCGAGTCGCCGGAAGAAGCCATGTACCGCGAGCTGTACGAAGAGGTCGGGCTCAGGCCCGAGCACGTGCGCATCCTTGGAAGGACGAAGGGCTGGTTGCGTTATGAAGTGCCGACACAGTGGATCAAGCGCGAATGGCGCGGTTCATACAAGGGGCAGAAGCAGATCTGGTTCCTGTTGCGCCTGGTCGGGCGGGACAACGATGTCAGTCTGCGTGCGACCAGCAAGCCCGAGTTCGACGCCTGGCGCTGGAACGACTACTGGGTGCCGCTCGACGCGGTGATCGAGTTCAAGCGCGGGGTGTACGATCAGGCCCTGAAAGAGCTCGTCCGTTTTCTGGAAACCGATCGCCATGGCGGTCGCGGGCGGCGCGCAGGCGCTTCCTCGGTCGCTGTGGCATCGGTCGGGGAGGGTGAATCTTGCGAATGACTGCGCGCAGTGTGGCCGCGTGTTGCATGGCAATCCTCTCGTCGCCGCTGTTGGCCGACTTCGACGAGGATTACGACAGCAAGCGCTGGCAGGAAGTCGAGGTCCAGCTGCCGGCTCCGCCCCGGCAGGACCGGTTGCTGCCGTTCTACGTCAGTGCGGTCGCCGAAAACCGCTTTTATGTGGATGCTTCGTCGCTGTCCGTCGGCAGCGATGGTGTGGTGCGTTACGTCCTGGTGATTCTGACCCCGCAGGGCGGGCGCAACGTCAGCTACGAGGGGATGCGGTGCGAAACCCGGGAGCGGCGGATTTACGCTTCGGGGCGTGCTGACGGTTCCTGGTCCAAGTCGCGCAACAACGACTGGGTCAGAATTGCCGATCAATTGGTCAATCGACATCACGCGGCCCTCTACCTCGAATATTTCTGCCCCATCGGCATTGCGGTGCGCAGTCCGGAAGAGGCGCGCGATGCGCTGTTGCGGGGTGGTCATCCCGATGTCAGGCGCTGACTTCATGCAACTCGACTCATTGATCACCGAATTCGATCGGGCCTTGCGGACTCTTGCTGCGCCGGCCAGAAGTGTCCGGCCGCATCCGGATTCGGATGTCCCGGAGGTGCCGCTCGATCCCGATCAGCGACGCCATGCCGCTGCGCTGATGCGCATCAACCACTGCGGAGAAGTTTGCGCCCAGGCTCTGTATCAAGGGCAGTCGCTGACCTCGCGAAATCCTGCGGTCAGGGATGCGCTGCGCTCGGCGGCTGACGAGGAGACGGAGCACCTGGCCTGGACGGAGCGGCGAATCGCCGAGCTGGGGGGGCGCACCAGCCTGCTCAATCCGTTGTGGTATCTGGGCTCACTGGCGCTGGGGGTCGGTGCCGGCATCCTCGGCGACAAATGGAACCTTGGCTTTCTCGCTGAAACCGAACGGCAGGTGGAGGCCCATCTGGAAGGGCATTTGAGCAGCCTGCCCGCCTCGGATGCGCGCTCGCTGGCGATCGTCGATCAGATGCGGCGGGATGAGATCGCTCATGCGGAAACCGCTGTTGGTTTCGGCGCCGCTGAATTGCCGGCCCCGGTGAAGGCTGGCATGCGCCTTGCCGCTGCGGTGATGACCCGGACGGTCTATCGCATCTAAGTCGGACCGCCCGGTGGCCGGGCGTTCAGGCTTCCTCGACGATCTCGAAGTCGTGGGTGATCTTGGCTGTTTCGCCGATCATGATCGATGCCGAGCAGTACTTGTCCTTCGATAACTCGATCGCGCGCGCGACCGCTTCGGGCTTCAACTGTCGTCCTTTGACCCGATAGTGGAAATGGACGTGGGTGAAGACCTTGGGGTCGGTGTCTGCCCGCTCTGCCTTCAGGCTGACCTCGCACCCGGTGACGGCATGACGTCCCTTCTTTAGGATCAGGACGACGTCGAATGCGGTGCACCCCCCTGTTCCGGCCAGCAGCATTTCCATCGGACGTGGGCCCAGATTGCGGCCACCGGCTTCCGGGGCTCCGTCCATGACTACGGCGTGTCCGCTACCGGTCTCGGCAACGAAAGACATCCCGGCGTCGCTACCGATCCATCTGACTGTGCATTCCATTTTTTTCTCCTTCAAAGAGCGCGAATTCTAACGGATATCGGATGTTGCCTCGGCGTGGGGGTTGGGCTCGATTGCTGCGCTGCATCAAAAGGCATTCTGGTGAAGGTGGGTTTGGCGTGGGCAATCGTGGTTCATTAATCAAATATAGATTAATTTGTTTTGTAAAAAAATGTTTAAATACAGTTAATTGAATGTTATAAAAAATACGTATCTAACGATATTTTCGACGATTGTGCGTCGCACAAAAAAATCTTGATCAGTGTTTGGTGTTGGTGCACAATGAGAACTGTTGGGACTGAAGTAGCTAAGCGATGGCTTCTCCAGTTCAGATTTGTCTCCTCCACCCTCCTCCTTTGGTGTGGATTTAACGCGGCTCAGCGAGCCGCGTTTTTTTTCGGGTGGTCGCCAGAGAGTGTCAGGCCATTGACAGCGGCTGACTTCCTCCTTTAGAATGCTCAGCTTTCTCCGATCTGCGCCCATTTTTTCAGGACGGCACACACATGAAAACGTTTTCCGCCAAGCCACATGAGGTGAAGCGCGAGTGGTTTGTGGTAGACGCCACAGACAAGGTGCTCGGCCGCCTCGCTACCGAAATTGCTCGTCGCCTCCGTGGCAAGCACAAGGCCATTTACACCCCGCACGTTGATACCGGCGACTTCATCGTCGTGACGAACGTCGACAAGCTTACCGTGACCGGTAACAAGGCTGAGGACAAGAAGTACTACCGTCACTCTGGCTATCCCGGTGGTATCTACGAAACCAACTTCAAGAAGATGCAGCAGCGTTTCCCGGGTCGTGCCCTGGAAACTGCCGTCAAGGGCATGCTGCCGAAGGGCCCGCTGGGCTACGCCATGCTGAAAAAGCTGAAGTGCTACGCAGGCGACCAGCATCCTCACACTGCCCAGCAGCCGAAGGCTCTGGAAATCTAAGGGGTCATCATGGCTGAAAGTTATTTCTACGGTACTGGTCGTCGCAAGAGCGCCGTTGCCCGTGTTTTCATGAAGCGTGGTTCCGGTGCCATTACTGTCAATGGCAAGCCGGTTGACCAGTTCTTCTCCCGCGAAACCGGTCGCATGATCGTCCGTCAGCCGCTCGAACTGGTCGAGCAGCTGAACGGTTTCGATATCAAGGTTAACGTCACCGGCGGCGGTGAGTCCGGTCAGGCCGGTGCCGTCCGTCACGGCATCACCCGTGCCCTGATCGAATACGATGCCGCGCTGAAGCCGGCGCTGTCCAAGGCCGGGTTCGTGACCCGCGATGCCCGTGAAGTCGAGCGTAAGAAAGTCGGTTTCCACAAGGCTCGTCGCCGGAAGCAGTTCTCCAAGCGTTAATCGATTCTCGGATCGAAAAAATGCCGCCTTCGGGCGGCATTTTTCATTTCGGGGATCCTTTTCTGCTTTTCGGTCTTTCCCCGGTGCGTCGGCTCCGGGAAGATGCTAATCTTGCACGATTGTTTTCCGAGTGTGACACGGATGCCCGCAGGCGCAACAGTCTGTGCTTTCGGGGGTGTCCGGGCTGTCTATCGAAGCATGCCGACTCCTGCCGTTGCCCTTAAATTGAAGCAGTTCCGCCGTCGATTCGGGATTACGGCGCCGCGTTTGGTTGTTCGCAGCCATGTGCCGTGGCAATGGTACGCTTTGCCGCTTGTCCTGATGGTCCTTTTGCTTTGGGTGGCGGCTTCCCTGATTTTTCAGCGCAGCGAAGCGGGGGTGGTTGGCCGGGAGTTGGAGGAAATGCGGGAGCGTTTGCAAGTGCAGCAGAGTGAGCTCGATTTTCTTCGCTCGACCGCGGGGACGGAGTTGAATGCAGTCAGCATGGAGCGTGCAGCCCAGCAGCACCTGTTGCTGAAAGTTCAGGCACTGGAGCGCGAGAACACCTCTCTGCGAGAGGATTTGCTGCTCTACGAACGTTTGGTGTCGGCCCCGGGGGAGGATGGCGGGCCGGCAATTGATAAGCTGACGGTCCAGCAGGAAGTTCCTTCGCGCTTCCGCTATCGCCTGGCGCTGACCTTTCTCCCGACACGGCAGACTCCGGAGTTCCGGGGGCGTCTGCAGCTATTGGTTGCCTATCAACATGCCGGACGGGAGGCGTCTCTCCTGTTGCCGCCGTCGAATTCCTTGCAGTCTGACTATCAGCTTGAAATCAAGCGCCTCGTCAGGCGTGAAGGCGTCTTTGAATTGCCCGCCGGGGCGGTTCTCAAATCGCTGGAGGCGCGCGTGTTGCAAGGTGACACCGTCAGGGCCAGGCTGTCGACTCAACTTTAGGAGAAGGGCATGTTCAAGAAAAACGGGGATAGTCAGCCGCAGGCGAGGATCGATTGTCTGATCGGTGCTGGGGCTCGCATAGAAGGCGTTGTTCGCTTTACCGGGGGATTGAGGATAGACGGTGAGGTCAAGGGGAGCGTCGAGGCGGCTGACGGGGCTTCTTCTTCCACCCTGGTTTTGAGCGAGAGTGCGCGGGTCGAGGGGTCGGTCAATGTCGCTCATCTGGTGAGCAACGGAACGATCGTCGGGCCGGTGGTGGCGGTGGAGAGCCTGGAGATGCAGGCAAAAGCCAGAATCGTCGGTGATGTTGAATATGCGGCCATCGAGTTGCATCAGGGGGCGGTGATCGAAGGTCGCTTGGTGCATCGTGGCGGCAAGTCGCCGGAACTAAACGATGCCACCCGGACCTAACCCGATTGACCGCAAGCACGCGGGCTCAGATAATCCAGCACCAGTTTTTTCAGGAGTTTTCCATGAACGCAGTCAACGAAGTCGCCGCCGTCCCCCTCGTGTTCACCGATAGCGCAGCCAACAAGGTCAAGGAACTGATCGAGGAGGAGGGTAACCCTGGTCTCAAGCTGCGCGTCTTCGTCACCGGTGGTGGTTGCTCGGGTTTCCAGTACGGTTTCACCTTTGACGAAGAGGTTGCCGAAGACGATACCACGATGGAAAAGAACGGGGTTGTGCTGCTGATCGATCCGATGAGCTACCAATACCTGGTTGGTGCGGAGATCGACTACACCGAAGGCCTCGAAGGTTCCCAGTTCGTCATCCGGAATCCGAACGCGACCTCGACCTGTGGTTGCGGCTCGTCGTTTTCCGCCTGATCCTTTTTCGCAGGCGGATCAGAGGCGGCTTTGGCCGCCTTTTTGTTTTTGTGTTCGGGGTGATTTGTCGAGGTTTACTCTGTTGTCATGTGCTTGCGTGCGGCATGTGATAAAAAATTTAAAAAAAGCGTGTACCTGTTTAATTTTTTTGGATTTTTCCTATAATAGCCGCAAGGATGACAAAACACGGCTATGGCGGAAGACAGCGACCTCGAGAAGACAGAAGAGCCTACAGGTAGGCGAGTCGAGCAGGCCCGCGAGCAGGGTCAGGTCCCCCATTCCCGTGAATTGGGCACGTTTCTTGTACTGATTGTCGCCGCGGCGGCTTTCTGGATGATGGGCAACTGGTTTGTCAGTCGTTCCATGGCTGTGATCAAGAAAGGTTTCATGGTCGAGCCGAAATTCATGCACGAGCCAGCCCAGATGCTGCCTCGTCTCGCTGACATTTCCGGTGATGCCTTGTTTGTGTTCTCTCCGCTGTTCGGCCTGCTGCTGCTGGCAGCCGTGCTGCCTCCCTTCTTCCTGAATGCCTGGGTTTTTGCGCCGAAGGCACTGGTTCCCGATTTCAAGCGCATGGATCCGATCGCCGGTTTCGGACGCATGTTTTCCTGGAACAGCCTGATGGAGCTCGGCAAGGCGATCCTCAAGGCCTGTCTGGTCGGCGGCGTCGCCGCCATGCTGATCTGGGGCGAGCGCGAGGAGATTTTTGGCTTGTTCGGCGAGCCGCTCGAGGCGGCTGTCGCCCATGCCGGCAAGCTGATCGTCTTTTCCTTCCTGCTGCTGGTCGCCGCATTGATTCTCGTGGTTGCCGCCGACGTTCCCTTCCAGCTGTGGCAATACTTCGACAAGCTGAAAATGACCAAGGAAGAGGTCAAGCAGGAAATGAAGGAAATGATGGGCGACCCGCACATCAAGGGGCGCATCCGCAGCCTGCAGATGCAGGCCGCCCGGCGGCGCATGATGGCGGCAGTTCCCCAGGCCAATGTGATCGTCACCAACCCGACTCATTACGCGGTGGCGCTGTCATACAAGATGGGAATGAGCGCACCCAAAGTGGTTGCGAAGGGAGCCGGCGCCATCGCGCTGAAAATCCGGGAGCTGGCTGCCGAGCATGCAGTCCCGATCATGGAGGCGCCACCACTGGCCCGGGCGCTCTACAAGCACGCCGAACTCGATAGCGAAATTCCCTCCGCCCTGTACAACGCAGTCGCGGAGGTTCTTGCTTATATCTACCAGCTGGCCAACTGGCGCCAGGTGGGCGGTGTCTATCCGGTGCCGCCGCGCGATCTGCCGGTGCCGCCAGAACTCGTTCCGGAGGCCGCGTAAATGGCGGTCTCGTCGCTCGGCATGCAGGGCCTTCTCGGTCGGATGAACCTGACGCAACTCGCTGCGCCGGTCCTGATCCTGATGGTCCTGGCGATGATGGTGCTGCCATTGCCGGCCTTTGTGCTGGACGTGTTCTTCACGTTCAACATCGCGATTTCGATTCTCGTTCTGCTGGTCGCGGTCAACACCCAGAAAACCCTGGATTTCTCGGTATTTCCGACCGTTCTGCTGGTCACCACGCTGCTCCGCCTGTCGCTGAACGTCGCTTCGACGCGGATCGTGATGCTGCAGGGGCATACCGGGCCGGACGCGGCCGGCAAGGTCATCGAGGCCTTTGGGCATTTTCTGGTCGGCGGCAATTTTGCGGTCGGCATCATCGTGTTCCTGATCCTGGTCGTCATCAATTTCGTCGTGATCACCAAGGGTGCGGGCCGGGTCGCCGAAGTGTCGGCACGCTTCACACTGGACGCGATGCCGGGCAAGCAGATGGCGATCGACGCCGACCTCAACGCCGGTCTGATCGGCGAAGAGGAGGCGCGCCGGCGCCGTACCGAAATCGCCCGCGAGGCCGAGTTCTACGGCTCGATGGACGGTGCGTCGAAGTTCGTTCGCGGCGATGCGGTGGCCGGCATCATCATCATGCTGCTCAACGTCGTCGGCGGCCTGATCGTCGGCGTCCTCCAGCACAACATGGAACTCGGCCTGGCAGCCAAGAACTACACGCTGCTGACCATCGGCGACGGCCTGGTCGCCCAGATTCCCGGCCTGATCATTTCGATCGCCGCCGGCATGGTGGTGACCCGGGTTTCCGACGACCGCGACATCGGTCAGCAGGTCATGGGACAGATGTTCAAGAGCGGCAAGGCGATCGCCATCACGGCAGCGATCCTCGGCATGCTCGGCATGATCCCCGGGATGCCCAATCTGGTTTTCCTGTTGCTGGCAGCCACCATGGGCTGGTTTGCCTGGCGGATGATCGAGCGGGACCGGCGTGTCGTCGAGACGCCGGTCAAGGTCGCTCCGCCGCCCGTCCAGGAAGCGATGGAGGCGAGCTGGAGCGATGTCGCGCCGCTCGACGTGCTCGGCCTGGAAGTCGGTTACCGCTTGATTCCGCTGGTCGACAAGGCGCAGGACGGCGAATTGCTCCGCCGGATTCGCGGCATCCGCAAGAAATTCGCACAGGAGGTCGGCTTCCTAGTGTCGCCGGTGCATATCCGCGACAACCTGGAGCTGAAGCCGAACGCCTACCGCATCCTGCTCAAGGGCGTCGAGGTCGGTCTGGGCGAGGCCTACACCGGGCAGTACCTGGCGATCAATCCGGGACGCGTCGCCGGGACCCTGAACGGAACGACGACCAAGGATCCGGCCTTCGGCCTGCCGGCCGTGTGGATCGATGCCGGTCAGCGCGACCAGGCACAGGCCTACGGCTACACGGTGGTCGATGCCTCGACGGTCGTCGCCACCCACCTGAACCACCTGATCCTGACCCATGCCGCCGAACTGCTCGGCCGGCAGGAGGCGCAGCAACTGCTCGACCACCTCGCCAAGGAAATGCCGAAACTGGTCGAGGATCTGGTCCCCAAGGTGCTGCCGCTGGGGACGCTGCAGAAGATCCTGCAGGGGCTCCTCGAAGAAGGAGTCCATATCCGCGACATGCGCACCATCATCGAGACGGTGGCCGATCACGCGGCGCGTACCCAGAATGCCGACGACCTGGTCAGCCAGGTCCGCAGCGCGCTCGGGCGGGCCATCGTCCAGCAGCTTTTCCCGGGCAATGGGGAAATGCAGGTCATGTCGCTCGACCCGACGCTGGAGCGCCTGCTTGCCCAGGCCGTATCGGGCGGCTCGCCGAACGCCAGCTTCGAGCCAGGCCTGGCCGATACGCTGCTGCGCGAAACCGCATCCGCAGCCGAGCGCCAGGAGGCGCTGGGCCTGCCCGCCGTACTGCTCGTGCCGGCCAGCCTGCGCCTGCTGCTTTCCCGTTTTTTGCGCCGCAGCGTCCCGCAGCTGAAGGTGCTGTCACATAACGAAGTTCCGGAACATCGAATCATCAAGGTGACCTCGATCATCGGAGGTAGAACATGAACGTCAGAAAATTCATCGCCGCCAACGCCAGGGATGCCTTGAAGAAAGTGAAGGAGACGCTCGGCAACGACGCGATCATCCTGTCCAACCGGGGGATTCCCGGGGGAGTCGAGATCATGGCAGTCGCCGCCCGCGACATGGCGATGATCGTGCCGACGCCAGCCGTCGAGCCGCCGCCCAGCCGTCCGGCGCGCCCGTCGCCGCCGCTCGATGCCGACGAGGACTACCGGGTTGCGCTGACCTCGGCGCGGGCCCGCGTCGCCGGCACCGGCCAGCCGCAGGTCCGCTCGCCGGCGGCCGCCCAGCCGGCCGCTCCGGCGCCGGCCCAGCGTAATGCCACGGTCAATGCCGGCATCCCCCGGACCGGTTCGCTGCGCAATCTGGAAATGCCCCGTCAGCCGGTGTCGACCGCGTCCGCTCCGCAAGGCATGTCCCGTCCTCAGACCGCCGATGTGCCGCCGGCGCGGCCGCAAACGCCGCCGCCCAGCCGTGCCGAAGCCGACGTGGTGCCGCTCGAGGTCATGGATGAAATCCGCTCACTGCGCAAGATTGTCGAGCAGCATCTGGCCGGATTCGCCTGGGGCGAGGCTGCCCGTTCGGCCCCGGTGAAGACGGAAATCCTGCGCCAGATGCTCGATGCCGGGTTCTCGCCGCAATTCGCCCGTGACCTGCTGGCCGACTTGCCGCGCGAGATGGACCCGTTGCAGGCGATGGCCTGGGTCAAGGGAGCGGCTGACCGCGCGTTGTTCACGATCGCGGCCGAGGAAGACATCGTCGATCGCGGCGGGGTCTATGCGCTGGTTGGACCGACCGGCGTCGGCAAGACGACGACGACGGCCAAGCTGGCCGCCCGCTGTGTCCTGCGCCACGGCCCGAGCAAGGTGGCGCTGGTCACCACGGACGGCTACCGGATCGGCGCGCACGAGCAGTTGCGCATCTACGGCCGCATCCTCGGCGTCTCGGTTCATCTGGTCAAGGACGCGCTTGAGCTGCAGCAGACCCTGGTCGAACTCCAGCACAAGCACATGGTGCTGATCGATACGATGGGCATGAGTCAGCGCGACCGCCTGGTCCCGGAGCTGACCGACATGCTGGCCGGCTGTGACGTGCAGCGCCTGCTGCTGCTGTCCTCGACGTCGCGCGGCGACACGCTCGACGACGTCGTCCGCGCCTATGCCGGCGACAATCTCGCCGGCTGCGTGCTGACCAAGATCGACGAGGCCGCCAGCCTGGCCACGGTGCTCGACGTGATCATGCGCCACGGCCTGCGGCTGCACTACGTATCCAACGGGCAGCGCGTTCCCGAGGATATCCATCTGCCGAACCGCGCCTACCTGATGCACCGCGCCTTCAAGGACGTGCCGGAGAATTCGCCGTTCAAGTACGACGGCGTCGAGCCCGGCCTGATGATGGCCAATGCCGGCATGCTCGCCGTCGGAGGCCGCCGTGGCTGATTTCCGGGTCGATCAGGCCGCCGGTCTGCGGCGCCTGATGGGGGGCGGCGGTCAGTTGCAGGTCGTCACCTTCGTTTCCGGTTGCGAAGGCGTCGGGCGCAGCGTCGCCGTCGCCAACCTGGGCGTCGCCCTGGCCCGGCTCGGGAAGGAAGTGCTGATCGTCGATGAACACGCTTCGAACGACGACATCGCCTCGGCCTTCGGCCTGGTCGCCCGCCATGACCTGCTGAACGTGGTCCAGCGCGAGTTGCCGCTCGGCCAGGTGCTGCTCCAGCCGATGCGTGGCTTGCGCGTGTTGCCGGCGGCGCGCGCCGCAAACAAGCTCGGGCGCCTGTCGCTGCCGCAGCGCCAGACCTTGCTCGATGCGATGTGCGGCCTCGAGCGGCCGGTCGATGTGATCCTGGTCGATGCCAGCCTCGCCCATCCGGCCGGTTTTTCGCCTTTCGGGCTGGCCGCCCAGGAAACGGTGGTCGTGCTATCCGGCAGCAGCGCCTCGATCACCGAGGCCTACTCGCTGATCAAGAAGGTCAGCCATGCCTTTTCGCGCAAGCATTTCCGGATCCTCGTCAACAAGGTGCGCAGTCAGCCGGACGCCCGTTCCATCTACGACAACATTGCCCAGGTCGCGGCTCAGCGCGGCATCGCCCGCCTCGATTTCGCCGGCGCCATTCCGCTCGACGACGCGTTGCGGCAGTCGGCGCAACTGTGCCGGCCGGTTCTTGTTCAGGCGCCGGAATCGGCTGCAGCGGCGGCTTTCCGCGAAATCGCGGCGGATCTGCTTTACTGGCAATCCGGTGAAAGCGGCGGGGTCGAGCAGTTCATGCAGCAGCTGTTACACTTGAGCCAACGCATAACCCCGAATCTCATTCGCGCCTGATGTATACCGCCGCCGGGCAGCCTGACAGGGAACAACTGGTTCAGCGCTTCGTGCCGCTGGTGAAGCGGGTCGCCTATCACCTGATGGCCCGCCTGCCGGCCAATGTCCAACTCGACGATCTCGTTCAGAACGGCATGCTCGGCCTGCTCGACGCGATTGACCGCTACCAGGAAGGTTTCGGCGCGCAATTCGAGACCTACGCGACGCAGCGCATCCGCGGCGCGATGCTCGACGGACTGCGCGAGAACGACTGGCTGCCGCGCAGCCTGCGGCGCGAGTTGCGGCGGATCGAGGCGGCCATCGCCCAGCTCGAACATGCCCACGGGCGGGCTCCCTCCGAAGGCGAGCTTGCCTCTGCGCTCGGGATGTCGCTGGCCGATTACCAGAAGACCCTGCAGGATGCGCGCGGACACCAGTTGGTCTATCTTGAGGATTTTGCCGGAGAGGACGGGGCCGATTTTTTGGAACGCCATCTTTCCGACGACGATGCCGACCCGGCCAGCATCCTCGAGGATCGTGACCTGCGCTCCATGCTGGTCGCTGCGATCGGCGGTCTGCCCGAGCGGGAACGGCTGATGATGGCGCTGTACTACGAACAGGATCTCAACCTTCGAGAGATCGGAGAAGTCATGGGGGTCACCGAGTCCCGCGTCTGTCAGCTGCATACCCAGGCGATCGCACGCCTGCGCAGCCAGATTACCGGTGAGTTGCCGCCTGCCAGAAAGCGGCGCAAGGAGAAGACGAGTGGATAAGATCAGTCTGGCCGGCGTCGTGATGGGACTGGTCGCCATTCTGGGCGGTCAGTATCTGGAGGGGGGGAGCATCGGTTCGCTGGTCCAGCCGACTGCGCTGCTGATCGTGCTGGGCGGAACTCTGGGTGCGGTGCTGCTGCAGAGTCCGGTCCACGCATTCAAGCGGGGGGTGGTCATGGCGCGCTGGGTATGGGTACCGCCCGTCATCGAACAGAAGCGGACGGTCGACGACATCCTGCGCTGGGCGCAGATTTCGCGCCGCGAAGGGCTGCTGGCGCTGGAGAACTTCATTCCGGGCATCAAGGATCCCTTTACCCGCAAGGGCCTGCAACTGCTGGTCGATGGCGCCGATCCGGAGCGCATACGCGAACTGCTCGAGGTCGACATCAACACCTTCGAGGACGAGATGCGTCAGTCGGCCAAGGTCTGGGAATCGGCCGGCGGCTATTCGCCGACCATCGGCATCCTCGGTGCCGTGATGGGGTTGATCCACGTGATGGAGAACCTGTCGGATCCGACCAAGCTCGGCGGCGGCATCGCGGTGGCCTTCGTTGCGACGATCTACGGCGTCGGTCTGGCCAACCTGGTGTATCTGCCGATTGCCGGCAAGCTGAAGTACTACATCTCGCGGATGGTTGCGTCGCGCGAGATGCTGGTCGATGGCCTGGTCGGCATCGCGGTCGGCGACAATCCCCGGATCATCGAGGGGCGGCTCAAGGGCTACCTGCAGTAATGGCACGCCGCAAACGTCGCGAGGAGGAGCACGAGAACCACGAACGCTGGCTCGTTTCCTACGCCGACTTCATCACGCTGCTGTTCGCCTTCTTCGTCGTGATGTACGCGATTTCCTCGGTCAACGAAGGAAAATACCGCGTTTTGTCCGATGCGTTGACCAATGCCTTCAAGAACACGACGGGCCAATCGGGCGGCCAGCCGATTGCGGTGATCCAGGGCTCGCCGCCGATTCCGCCGCGACCGATCGCCCGCGCCGACAAGTTGCCCGATGCCCGCAAGGCCGTCCAGCGCGAGAAGATGAAGAACGTCGCCGACGATATCATGAACGCGCTGCAGCCACTGGTCGCCCAGGGGAAGGTACGGTTGCTCGAGACCAGCCGCGGCGTGACCATCGAGATCAACGACAGCATCCTGTTCCCGCTCGGGCAGGCCAAGCTGCAGCCGGCCTCGATCAGCGCGATGCTGGCGATCGCGACGGTGCTGGCGCAATCCGATTTTCCGATCACGATCGAAGGGCACACCGACAACGTGCCGATTTCCACGCCGCAATTTCCCTCCAACTGGGAGTTGTCGGCGATGCGGGCGACGACCGTGCTGCGCCTGTTCAACGATGGCGGGGTCGGCGCCGAACGCCTGACCGCGATCGGTTATGGCGACACCCGGCCGGTGGAGACCAATACGACGGCAGAAGGCCGGGCGCGCAACCGGCGGGTCAGTATCCTGATCGACTCCAACCGGCCGGAGGAACCGACCGAGATCGCCGCGCGCGAGGCTGCTGCGGCGCGCTGAGCGGAGCGCCGTTCAGGCGGAGTCGACGATGCGGCTGCCGGTGCGTCCGGCGGCCTGGCCGTCGCTGCCGTACAGCGCATTGCGTCCCTGGTGCTGCAACAGGACATCGAGCGCCGCATCGGTCTGTTTTTGCAGCAGCGACAGCAACTGTCCGTTCTGCAGGTGGATTTCCTTGGCCGAGCGCGCCCGAGCCAGCAGTTGCTGCCAGGCTGCCGCAGCCTTCGTTTCGGCGGGATGGGCCGCCAGCCATGCCGACATGCCCTCGGGGGTGAGAGCCAGCTCAGCTTGCCCGGTCAGTTGGCTGCGCTCGCCTTCGAGACGGTTGATCTGTTCGATCAGGGTTGACTTGGTCGTTGCGAGATCGGCCAGCCCTTCGGGGCGGCCCGACTTGAGCAGGGCCTGCTCGCCGCGCAACAAATCCTCCAGTTCGACGAGCAGACGGGTTTCGTCGGCGATCAGCGCAGCGAGTTGCGACATCAGGCCTGGCGCCGCGTGCTGATCAGGTCGCGCGCCGAGTCGATCAGCCCGTCGGCGATTGCTTCCGGATTGATCTTGAAGCGCCCTTGAGAGATCGCCTCCTTGATTTCCTGGATGCGTGCCGCGTTGACCGGCGGCTTCTCTCCGCCTTGCAGGGTGCTGGCCAGGGAGCTGAGGCTGACGGCCTCGCTGCCCGGTTGCGCCGACACGTTGGCTGCCGGTGCGCTCCGGTTGGCGACCGGCGCCAGGTTCGGCTTGTAGGCGTTGTCGATTTTCATGATATTCCCGTCAAATGCTTCTGTTCTTGATCGCTATAACGTCAGTGCCGGGGAGAACTTTAGCTCAAAACGCGATTTCCACGCTGCCGTCGGCCTGGGCGATGCCGCTGACGGTCTGTCCGGAGCCCATGCGCACCTGGGCGACCTGGCCGACGGCGGCATTGTTGATCGCCTTTCCTTCGGCGCTGGCGGAGAAGCCGCTGCCCCGGGAGACGACGCGTACCGTTTGCCCCTGGCGGATGACCAGCGGGGCGAGCAACTGGTCGGCACGCAACGGCTGGCCGGCGCCGAGCGAGTTGCGCAGGGTTTTGCCGATTGCCTGCGCCGGATTTTCGATGACGCCGGTCGGCAGCTGGGAGACGTCGCCGGCGAGCACGGCGAGATCGTCGGCCTGGACGGTCTGGCCGGCAAGGATGGGGCGGCGCGTCGTCACATAATTGCCGGTTACGGCAATTTGCGCCGGCACCAGGACCGACCAGCTGTTGGGGGCGAGGCAGCGGACGCCGATATGAGTCCGGCCGATCGGGCGGGCGCCCTGCGGGGTGAATGCTTCGTGGGCAGTGCAGTCGGGCAGCCGGGACAGATCGATCTGTCCCAGCGAGATATCGATCTTGCCGGGCAGGCCGCGCGCCTGAAGGCGTGCGTGCTGTTCCGCGGTATCGAGCACGATGCGTGCATCGGCGGCATGGCCGGTCGCGGTCGACAGCGCAATGCAGAACAGAATCAGGAGGCGGGAAAGCATCCCGGCATTCTGCCTGAAGCGGGGGCAGCGGAGAATAGCGCAGGCCGCTCGGTGCGTGGCACGGAGCATGCTTTTATTCGGCAAACATTTCTGCCGAAGCCGCCATGTCCGATTTCTCCAAAAATTTCGAGGTCTATTCCCGGGCGCTGGATGTTCGCACCCAGCGCCACCAGGTGCTGGCGTCCAATATTGCCAACGCCGACACGCCGAATTACAAGGCGCGCGATTTCGATTTCCAGGGCGCGATGCAGAATGCCCTGGCCGGCCGTATCGGCGGCAGCCTGGGGCTGGCCAGGACCGCCGGCGGTCACCTCGGTGGCGGCGGCGACGGAACCCCGGCCGCCCTGCAATACCGGACGACGACGCAGGCGGCAGTCGATGGCAATACCGTCGATATGGATGTCGAGCGCGCCCACATGGCCGAAAACGCGATGCAGTACCAGATACTGACCCAGCTGATCGGCGACAAATTCCGCGGTCTGAAGAGCGCGATGGTCGGTACGCAGGGCTAAGGAGGATTGAAATGAGCCTGTTTAACGTCTTCCAGGTCTCGTCGAGTGCGATGACCGCCCAGTCGATGCGCCTGAATGCCGTCGCTTCCAACCTGGCCAATGCCGACAGTGTGGTTTCGGCTGACGGCAAGCCCTACCGGGCCAAGCAGGTCGTTTTCGAGACCACCCCGATGGGGGGCGAACTCTCGAAGGGCGTCCGCGTCCGCCAGGTCGTCGACGACGCCGCTCCGCTGCGCATGGTCTACGACCCGAAGAACCCGGCGGCCGACGAGAAGGGTTACGTCGCTTTCCCCAACGTCAATGTCGTCGAGGAAATGACCAACATGATTTCTGCATCCCGTTCATACCAGACCAACGTCGAGGTCATGAATACCGCCAAGACCATGATGCTGCGCACGCTGCAGATCGGTCAGTAAGGAGTGAGCCATGAGCACCGTCAATAATGTCACCAATAATCCCGTGGTCCAGCAGCTGATGCAGGGCAGCGGTTCGAGCGCTTCGAGCAGCAATAACGACAGCTCTGTCGACGGCCTTGAGGACCGCTTCCTGACCCTGCTGGTGACCCAGATCCAGAACCAGGATCCGCTCAATCCGATGCAAAACGCCGAACTGACCAGCCAGCTGGCGCAGATCAATACCGTCAAGGGTATCGCCGGGCTCAACGCGACAATGGAGAAGCTGCTGACTTCCTATTCCGATGCGCTGTCGATGCAGTCGGCGGCACTGGTCGGCAAAAATGTCCTGTCGGCCGGCAATAAGCTGTCGCTGACCGAGGCCGGCGCGATCGGCGGCGTCAATCTGGCCGGGGCTGCGGACCAGGTCACGGTGACCATCACCAGTGCGGCCGGCGCCAAGGTGGCCGAACAGAAGCTCGGCGCACAGGAGGCCGGCGTCATCGACTTCTATTGGGACGGCAAGGACCTGGACGGCAATGCGGTGGCCGCGGGCGATTACAAGTTCACGGTCAACGCGACCCAGGAAGGGAAAAAGGTCGATGCGACAGCGCTGCAGTTTGGCACGGTATCTGCTCTTGTCCGGACAGCAAGCGGCTTCCAGCTCGAAATCCCCGGCATCGGCCAGGTCGATTTCGGTTCGGTACAGCAGATTTACTGAGATTGAATCAAGGAGCTAGTCATGGCATTCCAACAAGGTCTGAGCGGTCTGAATTCGTCGTCCAAGGCGCTGGACGTCGCCGGCAACAACATCGCGAACGCGTCGACTGTCGGTTTCAAGTCGTCCTCGTCGCATTTTGCCGACGTCTATGGCGCCTCGCTGCAGGGCAGCACGGGCTCACAGATCGGCATTGGCAGTACGCTGAGCGCGGTGATGCAGCAATTTACGCAGGGCAACATCACGTCGACCAACAATCCGCTGGACATCGCGATCAACGGCACCGGTTTCTTTGGTCTGTCGCAGAACGGTTCTACCACCTACTCGCGCAACGGCCAGTTCCATCTCGACAAGGACGGCTACATCGTCAATGACCAGGGGCGCAAGCTGCTCGGCGTGCTGGCCAATGCCTCGGGCTCCATTCCCAATTCGCAGCCGGAAGACATGCTGAAGGTCGACTTCGTCACCGGCCGGCCGAGCCCGACCACCGAGGCCAGCATCACAGCGAACCTCGATTCGCGTCTGACGCCGGCAACCCAGTACAGCGAAACGACTTCCGATACCAACGCCGACGGCGTTCCCGACACGGTGACCGCGATGGATCCGACCAGCTTCGATCCGTTGGACTCGGATACCTACAACACCTCGACCGCGATGACGGTCTACGACTCCCTGGGCAATCCGCATACGCTGGGTTACTACTTCGTGAAATCGGAAATCCCCAACCAGTGGTACATGTTCACGACGCTCGACGGAGCGGTGAATGTCGATGGGGCGGGAGACCCGGAATTCACGACAATGAATTTCTCGTCGGCCGGCGTTCTGACCAGTCCGGCGACGATGCCGACGCTGAACTACGATGTCGCTACCGGTGCCGATCCGATGTCCTTCGACCTCAATGTGTCGAACATCACGCAATTCGGCAGCCCGTTCGCGGTCAACGACCTGACCCAGGACGGTTTCACGCCGGGCAACCTGGCCGGCATCAGCGTTTCCAAGGACGGCATCATTCAGGCCCGTTACGACAACGGCCAGACCCGCGACATCGGCCTGGTGGCGCTGTTCAACTTCCGCAACCCGAACGGCCTGGCGTCGATCGGCAACAACCAATGGACGGAAACCGGCGAATCCGGGCAGCCGACGCCGGGCAATCCGAATACCGGCATTTTCGGCGTGCTGCAGGCCTCGGCGATCGAAGAGTCGAACGTCGACCTGACCGCCGAACTGGTCAACCTGATCGTCCATCAGCGTAATTACCAGGCCAGCGCCCAGTCGATCAAGACGCAGGACCAGATCCTGCAGACCCTGGTCAATATCCGCTGATTCCCGACGCTTTTAGCCGCACGCCATGGACCGTCTGATCTACACCGCAATGACCGGCGCCAAGCATGTCTTCATGCAGCAGGCCGGTACCGCGAACAATCTGGCCAACGCCAGCACGGTCGGCTTCAAGGCGCAGGAGCACCGCTTCCGCGCCGTGCCGGTCCAGGGCGGCGGGATGCCGACCCGGGCCTTCGTCGTCGATGCGTCGGTCGGCGACGTGTTCGACGAGGGGCCGCTGATGTTCACCGGGCGCAACCTCGACGTCGCGGTCCAGGGGCCGGGCTGGCTGGCCGTCCAGTTGCCGGACGGCAGCGAGGCCTACACGCGGGCCGGCAGCCTGGACGTCGACGTCACCGGGTTGCTGCAGACCAAGAGCGGCCATACCGTGGTCGGTGACGGCGGGCCGATCAACATCCCGCCCGACAACCGGATCGAGATTGCTACCGACGGCACCGTCTCGGTCGTACCCAAGTTCGGGACGCCCAACACCGCCAACGCGATCGGCCGGATCAAGCTGGTCAATCCGCCCGAGCGCGATCTGGTGCGCGGCGCCGACGGTCTGTTCCGGACCCGCGACAACCAGCCGGCAGCAGCCGACGAGCGGGTCAAGGTAGCGCCCGGCACGCTGGAGGGCAGCAACGTCAATGTCACGGATGCGATGGTCAACCTGATCAGCCTGTCCCGCCAGTTCGAGATGCAGATCAAGCTGCTGCAGACCGCCGACACCAACGCGCAGCGAGCCGACCAGCTGCTGTCGCTGAACGCCTAGGAGTAAGCCATGATCCGTTCCCTGTGGATCGCCCGCACCGGCCTCGACACCCAGCAGACCCAGCTGGACGTCATCGCCAACAACCTCGCCAACGTCAGCACCAACGGCTTCAAGCGCCAGCGTGCGGTATTCCAGGATCTGCTGTACCAGACGATGCGCCAGCCCGGTGCCCAGTCGTCGCAGCAGACCCAGGTTCCGGCCGGTCTGCAATTGGGGACCGGTGCCCGTCCGGTGTCGACGGCGCACCTCTTCACCCAGGGCAACCTGCAGAAGACCGACAATTCGCTCGACGTCGCGATCAACGGCGACGGCTTCTTCCAGGTGTTGTTGCCGGACGGCACGACGGCCTACACGCGCGACGGCTCGTTCCAGAAGGACAACCAGGGGCAGGTCGTGACCGCCGACGGCTATCCGCTGCAACCGGCGATCACCATCCCGGCCGATGCCCGGGCCATCTCGATCGGTACCGACGGCACGGTCAGCGTGACCCAGGGCAACACGACGACCCAGATCGGCAACCTGCAGGTGGCCACCTTCATCAACCCGGCCGGCCTGCAGAGCATCGGACAGAACCTGTTCCTCGAGACGGCGGCCAGCGGTACGCCGAC
Organism: Dechloromonas sp.; assembly: GCA_028687035.1. Classification (GTDB taxonomy): domain Bacteria; phylum Pseudomonadota; class Gammaproteobacteria; order Burkholderiales; family Rhodocyclaceae; genus Azonexus. The sequence continues at coordinate 195,208 of JAQUAX010000005.1, forward strand.
CCCGAATACCCCGGGCAACAACGGTGCCGGCGCGGTCAACCAGGGTTACGTCGAGACTTCCAACGTCAATGTCGCCGAGGAACTGGTCACGATGATCCAGACCCAGCGCGCCTACGAGCTCAATTCCAAGGTGGTGTCGACGTCCGACGCGATGCTCGGCCGCCTGACCCAGCTTTGAGATGACATCATGAAACGCCTTGCCCTGCTCGCCATCGTCGGCTTGACCGCGTGCACGACGGTGCCGCCGACCAATGTCCATCAGCCGATGAGCGTGCGCCCGTCGCCGCGCCTGGAAACGCACCCGGGCAACGGCGCGATCTATCAGGCGGCTGCCAGCCGGCCGCTGTTCGAGGACCGGCGCGCCCGTTTCGTCGGCGACACGCTGACCATCAAGATCGCCGAGACGACCAGCGCCTCGACCGAATCCAAAAATAACGTGAAGAAGGCGAACACCCAGACGGCGACGCTGAGCGCAGCGACCGGCGTCTTCGGCCAGGTGCTGCCGGGGGCGGCGAACCTCAGCGCCGGCAGCACGACCGACTTCAAGGGCAGCGGCGATGCGGGCAACAAGAATGCCTTCGAGGGCTCCCTGACCGCGACGGTGATCGACGTGCTGCCCAACGGCAACCTGCTGGTTTCCGGCGAGAAGCAGCTGGCCATCGGCCACGAGCAGGAATTCGTCCGGGTCTCCGGTGTCGTCAATCCCAGCTTCCTCGATTACACCAACAGCATCGAATCCTCCAAGGTGGCCGATGCCCGGATCGAATACAAGTCGGCCGGACAGGTCAGCGAAGGCCAGGTCATGGGCTGGCTGGCACGCTTCTTCCTTAACGTGATGCCGTTCTAGGGATATTCACGCGGAGTGCCATCATGAAACAGCAAAGCGGCAATTGGTTCCGGCGGGCGGCAATCGTCGCCGCCTGCATCCTGCCGCTCGCCGCCCCCCCGGCCTGGGCCGAGCGCATCAAGGACCTGGCGTCGATCCAGGGCGTCCGGAACAACCAGCTGATCGGCTACGGCATCGTCGTCGGCCTCGACAACACCGGCGACCAGACGACGCAGACCCCGTTCACGAGCCAGGCCATCGGCAACATGCTGTCGCAGATGGGGGTCACGCTGTCGACCGATCCGACCAAGCTGCAACTGAAGAACGTCGCCGCGGTGATGATCACCGCCAACCTGCCGCCCTTCGCCCGGCCCGGCCAGGCGATCGACGTCACCGTGTCGTCGATGGGCAATGCGAAAAGCCTGCGCGGCGGCACGCTGGTGATGACGCCGCTCAAGGGCGCCGACGGCCAGGTGTATGCGATGGCCCAGGGCAACGTGCTGGTCGGCGGTGCCGGCGCCTCCGCCGGCGCGTCGAAGGTCACGGTCAACCACCTTTCGGCGGGCAGAATCCCCAGCGGGGCGACCGTCGAAAGGGCCGTGCCGACGGCGCTGGGGCAGGGCGGCTTCATCTACTACGAACTGGCCCAGACCGACTTCGGTACCGCACAGAACGTTGTCGATGCGATCAACGCCGCCATGGGCCAGGGAACCGCGCAGGCGGTCGATGGCCGCCGCATCGCGGTTCGCGCGCCGGAAGATTCGGATTCCCGCGTCGCTTTCCTGGGGCGGATCGACAATATCGACGTCAGGGCGGTGGCCGGAATTGCCCGGGTCATCGTCAATCCCCGGACCGGGTCGGTGGTCATGAACCAGAAGGTCACGCTCGATCCCTGCGCGGTCGCTCACGGCAACCTGTCGGTCGTCGTCGATGGCGGGCAGCCGGCGTTCGGCCAGGGGCCGGACATCCAGGTTAACCAGGCGGCGGGCAGCCTGATCAACGTCAAGGCCGGGGCCAACCTGGCGGATGTGGTCAAGGCACTGAATGCGCTGGGCGCCAATCCGCTCGACCTGCTGGCGATCCTGCAGGCGATGAAGGCGGCCGGTTCGCTGCGCGCCGAACTCGAAGTCATCTGATCGGCCGGTCATGGCGAACATCCAGAGCACTCCAACGCGCGCCGCCTTCGATGTCAAATCGACGCAGGACCTGCGCAGCCAGTTCCAGAAGAATCCGGAACAGGGCCTGAAGGCCGCCGCGCAGCAGTTCGAGGCGATGTTCCTGCAGATGGTGCTGAAGAGCATGCGCGATGCGACGCCGCAGGACGGCCTGATGAACAGCGACCAGTCGCGCTTCTATACCGGCATGCTCGACCAGCAGATGGCGCAGGACATGTCGACGCGCGGCAGCGGCATCGGCTTCGCCCGGTTGATCGAGCAGCAGCTCGGCCGCAACCTGGTCGCCGGCGATGCCGCCGCGCAGCTCGATGCACCGGCAAAGGCTGCCGGCAACGATTTGCCGCTCGCCGTTTCCGACACCGCCCACCTGCGCCATGTACCGGTTCCCGGGCAGCTGCCGACTTCGGCCGCCTACGCCGATCGCCTGGCGCCGCGTCCGGCTGCTACCGCCCCGACCGAGGTGCCGGCGAATTCGCGCGAATTCGTCAATCGCGTCTGGCCGCATGCCGTCGAGGCCTCGCGGTCGACCGGCATTCCACCGCAATTTCTGGTTGCCCATTCGGCGCTGGAGAGCGGCTGGGGGCGCAGCGAAGTGCGCGGCAGCGACGGGGCGAACAGCCACAACCTGTTCGGGATCAAGGCCGGCCGGAACTGGACGGGGCCGACCGTCGAGGCGACCACCACCGAATATGTCGACGGCCAGGCCAGGCAGGTCGTCGAGCGTTTCCGTGCCTACGCGTCCTACGAGGAGTCCTTCCGGGACTACGCGGCCCTGCTGCGCAGCAACCCGCGTTACAGCGGGGTTATCGGTTCGCAGGATGGTACGGAGTTTGCTCGACATCTGCAGCAGGCAGGCTACGCGACCGATCCGGCTTACGCCGACAAGCTGTCCCGGATCATCAACGGCCCGACGCTGCGCCAGGCATTGATCGGCTGAGCCCGGCTCAATTTTTCCGGCGCGTTGCCGTAATCAAGCCAGAACAGGATAAGGAGCGGTTATGTCAACCGGCATGCTTTCGATCGGGATCACCGGCATCCATGCGGCCCAATTGGGTCTGCAGGTGACCCAGCACAACATCGCGAACGCCAATACGACGGGATACAACCGCCAGTACATCCAGCAGTCGGCCGGCATCCCGATGCAGACCGGAGCGGGCTACGTCGGCAGCGGTGCGAACGTCGATTCCGTGCGTCGGGCCTACGACCAGTACCTGACCCAGCAGACCTTTGCCGTCCAGAGTCAGGTCTCGGAGTCGGACACCCTGACTGCCAAGCTCACGCAGATCGATAATTTGCTGGCCGATCCCAGTGCCGGGCTGGCCCCGGCGATCCAGGATTTTTTCACCGGCCTGCAGCAGTTGACCGCCAATCCCTCGCTGACTTCCGCACGCCAGTCGATGTTGTCGTCGGCCGAGGTGCTGACCAGCCGCTTCAATTTCCTGGCCGGCCGGATGAGCGACCTGTCCGGTAGCGTCAATGGCGAGATTGCCAATGAAATGCAGCAGGTCAACCTGTACGCGGCCCAGATCGGACAGGTCAATGAGCAGATCACCAAGGCCCAGGCGGCCAGCGGCCAGCCGCCCAACGACCTGCTCGACATGCGCGACCAGCTGGTGGCCGAACTGAACAAGCACATCAAGGTCAGCACCGTCGAGGATTCGGTCGGCAATTTCAACGTCTTCATCGGCAACGGCCAGCAACTGGTGGTCGGCAACCAGGTCAATACACTGGTTCCCGTCAACTCTTCCAGCGATCCGGAGCGCGTCGTCGTTGCGTTGAAGGGACAGTCGGGGACGCTTCAGGAATTGCCGGAAAGTCTGATCCAGGGCGGTGCTCTCGGCGGTCTGTTGCGCTTCCGCAGCGAGTCGCTCGATTCGGCGATGGGTTCGCTGGATGCGATCGCGGCGTCGCTCGTGCTGACCTTCAATGCCCAGCATGCGCTCGGCCAGGACATCGACGGCCTGAATGCCAATTCGCCGGCCGGCAGCGGTTTCGCCGCCGATTTCTTCACGATCGCGGCGCCCACGGTCGTAGCCGACTCGGCCACGGCCGACCCGGTCTCGGTCAGCCTGCAGGCCTCAGGGGGCCCGGCCTCCGGCAATTTCGCCGTGAATTGGACCGGCAGCGACTATGTCCTGCGGCACGCTGCGGGCGGCGACTACACGCTGACCCGGACGTCGGACGGCACCGTGTTCAGCGGCACCACGCTGGCCGAACTCAACACCGCGATCGCCGGTGACGGACTCAGGATCGACGACGAGCCGACCGTCGATGTGAATTATCAGATCCGGCCGCCCCAGGACATCGCCCTCAATCTCAAGGTCAATTCGGACATCGCGGCCGACACCGCACGCATTGCGATCGCTGCACCGTCGATCACGACGCTGGGCAGCAACAACAGCGGTTCGCTGACGGTCAGCCAGGGCATCGCCGGGTTCAAGAGCGATGGCAGCCGCTATTCGTTGCCCGGCGCGGGGGGGGTCACCTTTGCCTACAACGGAACGGCGCTGACCTTTCCGGCCGGTGCCGACGTGACCGCCCATTACGCCGATGGCACGACGGCCGACGGGGCGAGTGGCACGGTGAACTGGCAGAATGCCGGCGGATCGAAAATCGAGCGGATCACCTACAACGGAATCACGCTCGACTTGTCGGGCAATCCGGTCAACGGCGACAGCTTCAAGCTGCTGCCGAACGTCAATGGCGTAGCCGACAACCGGAACGGGGTTCGCCTTGCCGCGCTGCAGACCCAGAATACGACCGACGGCGGTAAGTCGACGTATCAGACGAGTTATGCCAGCCTGGTCAGCAAGGTGGGATCGGAAACCCGTCAGGCCAAGGTCACCGGCGAGGCCCAGACGGCGCTGCTCGAACAGAGCGAGGCGGCCCGCTCCGCGGTGTCCGGCGTCAATCTCGACGAGGAAGCGGCCAACCTGATCAAGTATCAGCAGGCCTACCAGGCATCGGCCAAGGCATTGCAGATTTCGACGTCACTGTTCGATACCCTGCTCGGCATCATGAATTAAGGAGAGCGGCATCATGCGCATCAGCACCTCGATGATGTTCGACACCAACGCCCGCAACCTGACCCGGATGCAGGGCGACCTCTATCGACTGCAGAACCAGATGGCCACCGGCCGGCGCATCCTGACGCCGTCCGACGATCCGGTTGCAGCCGCGCAGGCGCTGGTCGTCAGCCAGCAACAATCGATCAACCAGCAGTTCATCGACAATCAGGGCAATGCGGCCAGCCAACTGACCGAGCTCGAGGACCGTCTGAACGGGGTCACCAATGTCCTGCAGGCGGTCAAGACCCGCGTCGTCGAGGCAGGCAATGGTGCCTACAGCGACAGCGATCGCAAGGCGATCGCCGCGGACATCCGGGAGCGCTACCAGGAGTTGCTCGGGCTGGCGAATGCTGCCGATTCGATGGGTAATTACGTATTTGCCGGCTTCAGCGCCAAGACCTTGCCGTTCAGCGTCAGTGGTTCGCCGGGCGAACGGACCGTTTCCTACCAGGGGGACGACGGGCGGCGGCAACTGCAGGTCGATGCCAGCCGGATCATGGACGTGTCCGAATCGGGCAGCGACATCTTCATGCGGATTCCACAAGGCAATGGCCGCTTCACGGTGAGCGCCGGTACCTCGACGACGCCCAATAACGGTACCGCGGTCGTCGGTGCTTCGTCGACGGTCGGCGCCTATGCCGGCGCGAAGTACGAGCTGGTTTTTGTGGATGCCGACACTTTCCAGGTCAAGGTCGACGGCGTACTGCAAGTGGATCCCATGACTTCTGCACCGATCGACTACAGCTATACCAGCGGTGCGGATGTCTTCCTGCCCGATCCGGGGGCGCCGGGCTCGGCCGATGTCAAACTCTCGCTGAGCGGTACACCGGCCCCGGGTGACAGTTTTACCGTGGAAGCGGCGACGAACCGCGACATTTTCTCGACCCTCGATGAAATGATCAGCGCGCTTGAAACCGGTATTTCAGGCAGCGCGACGGCACGGGTCGATTTCCAGAACACGATGAGCCGGGTCAGCCAGCATCTGGACCAGGCGCTCGACAAGGTGCTTTCCCGCCAGACGTCGATCGGCGCCCGCCGGCTCGAGCTCGATTCGCTGACCAGTGTGGCGACCGATCTCGACCTGCAATACCAGTCCGATTTGTCGAAGCTCCAGGATATCGACTACGCGGCGGCGATTTCCGAGATGGCGAACCGCCAGATGGTGCTGCAGGCAGCCCAGCTGACCTTCAAGCAGGTCAGCCAGATGTCCCTGTTCAGCTACCTATGATCGCCTGGCGCCGCCTCCTGCCCGGCCTGCTGGCCGTCGCCGGCGCGCTGCCGTTGCCGGCCGCCGCCTTCTCCTTCCCGCCGCCGGTCGAGACGGCCTTGTTGGCGGCGGCGATCCACGTGATCTACGATCCCCTGGCGCCGAACTGGGAGATCGAGGAGTCGCGGATCGCCGAGGATACCTACCGCTTCTCGCTGCGGATGAAGCGCTTTCACACCGGCGGCAGCGGGGAATCACTGCAGGCGCTGAAGCGGCGGGCCAGCCAGTTGCGCTACGAGCACGGCTACGCCGAGTATCTGATCCTCGAATACAGCGAGGGTATCGATTCGCGGACGCTCGGCACGCAGCGCGTCGCCGAAGGCGTGATCCGCCTGGTCCGCCGCCAGGAAGCCGATTCCTTCCGCCTCAACGACGGCTACTGACGCGGCACGGCGAAGCCCAGCATGCTGCTCAGCGCGAACTCGTAGAGCGTCTGCAGCGGCGTTGCCAGGTAGTTCATCGCAATCGCCAGCGCTGCGAAACCGCCGAGCAGGGTCAGCGGAAATCCGAGCGCGAAGATGTTGAGCTGCGGCGCGGCGCGCGTCAGTACGGCCAGTCCCAGGTTGGTGATCATCAGCGCGACGATCACCGGCAGCGCCAGCAGCAGGCCGCTGGCGAATATCTTGCCGCCCAGTTCGGCCAGGTTCAGCCAGCTGCCGGCGCCGGGCGGCAGCGGTCCGACCGGGATCGCCTGGAAACTCTGGGCCAGCGTCGCGACGTACATCAGGTGGCCGTTCAGCGACAGGAACAGCAGGAAGGAAATCAGCGTCATGAATTCGGTGACGACCGGGGTCTGCGACGAATTCATCGGGTCGTAGAAGGTCGCGAAGCTCAGGCCCATCTGGAAGCCGATGAATTCCCCGGCCAGTTCGACGGCGGCGAAGACGATGCGGGCGGCAAAGCCCATCGCGATGCCGACCAGCATCTGCGTTGCCAGGATGCCGAGGCCGGCCAGCGAACCCGGTGCGACGGACGGCATCGGCGGCAGCGCCGGCGCCAGCGCCAGCGTGATGGCGAGGCCGAGGATCAGGCGGGTGCGCCGCGGAATGCCCGGCGTGTTCCACAGCGGTGCACTGGCGATGAAGCCGAGAATCCGGGCGGCCGGGTAGGCGTAGGCGACGATCCAGGCGTCGAGCTGCGCAGTGCTGATGCTCAGCATGTCAGCCGATCAGTTGCGGGATGCTCTCGAACAGACGCTGGATGTAGTCCATCAGGTATTGCAGCATCCAGGGGCCGAACAGCAGCAGTACGATGAACATCACGACCAGCTTGGGGACGAACTGCAAAGTCGCTTCGTTCAGCTGGGTCGCCGCCTGGAAGATGCTGACCAGCAGGCCGACCAGCAGTGCGGCGACGAGCGGCGGCGCGGCGAGCAGCAGCGTCACCTCGATGGCCTGGCGGCCGATTTCCATGACGACGCCCGGCGTCATCGGTTGAAACTCTGGATCAGCGAGCCGATCACCAGGTGCCAGCCGTCGACCAGCACGAACAGCATCAGCTTGAAGGGCAGGGCGACCATGACCGGCGACATCATCATCATGCCCATCGACATCAGCAGGCTGGCGACCACCATGTCGATGATCAGGAAGGGAATGAACAGGATGAAGCCGATCTGGAAGGCGGTCTTCAGTTCGCTGATCACGAAGGCCGGGATCAGGATGCGCAGCGGCGTGTCCTCCGGCTTCTCGATCTTGTCGATGCGGGCGACGCCGGCGAACATCGCGATGTCGGCTTCCCGGGTCTGACTCAGCATGAAGCTGCGCATCGGTCCGGCGGCGCGTTCGCCGGCCTGCACGATGTTGATCCGGTTCTCCGACAGCGGCACGTAGGCCTCGTCATAGACCTTTTCGAGCGTCGGTCCCATCACGAAGAAGCTGAGGAACAGCGCGAGCCCGATCAGGACCTGGTTGGGCGGCGCCGTCTGCGTGCCCATCGCGTGCCGGAGCAGCGACAGGACGATGACGATGCGCGTGAAGGAGGTCATCATCAGCACGACGGCCGGGATGAAGGTCAGCGCCGTCAGCAGCAGCAGCGTCTGGATGGTCAGCGTGTAAGTCGTGCTGCCGCCGGGGCCGGGAGCGCTGTTGATGGCGGGCAGTCCCTGGGCGTGAGCGACGGCGGACAGCGCGAGCAGCGCCAGGCAGAGGATCAGTCTAGGCATTGCCGCGTCGTTCCGAGATGGCCTTCAGCCAGTGCGAGAAGGCGGTTTCCGACGGCGCGGTCGAGGTTTCGCCGTCCGGGCCGCTGCCCTTGGGCATCCGGTGCAGGGTGCGGATCTGGCCGGGAACGATGCCGACGACCAGCCAGGTGTCGCCGACCTCGACCAGCACGATGCGTTCGCGCGGACCCAGCGCGACGCCGCCGACGACGTTCATGCCGCGCTGGCCGAAAGCCTTGCCGCCCGACAGCTTGCGCGCCATCCAGGCGGTGCCGAGCAGCAGGCCGACGATCAGCAACAGCGCGAGCAGGGCCTGGACGTAGCTGCCGCCGGAAATGCCGGGGGCTTCGGCGTCGGCCGCGGTGGCGGTGGCAGCGAGCGGCAGGAGGAGGAACGGGAGCGAGCGGAACACGGAACGGCCGGGACGGGAAATGAGGCGCTATCTTAACCGAATCCGGCATTTTCGCCGGATTGCCGCGGTCGACCGCGGTCAGCGGTTGAGTTTGCGCATGCGCTCGGACGGCGTGATGATGTCGGTCAGGCGGATGCCGAACTTGTCATTGACGACGACGACCTCCCCTTGGGCGATCAGCGTGCCATTGACCAGCACGTCCATCGGCTCGCCGGCCATCGCGTCGAGCTCGACGACCGAACCGTGGGCCAGTTGCAGCAGGTTCTTGATGGTGATCTTGGTACGCCCGAGTTCGACGGTGATCTGGACCGGGATGTCCAGGATCATGTCGAGTTCGTTCAGCATGCCGGGATTTCCGCCGCCGCCGCCGAAAGCCGGAAAGATGTCGGCCGGCTGGGCCTGGACGGCCGGCGCGTCGCTGGTCGCCTGTTCGGCCATCGCGGCGGCCCAATCGTCCTCGCTGATCTGGCCGTCGTCCTCGGCCGGGGTGCTGGCAAAATTGTCCAGGTCGTCAACCATTCTTCTCTCCCAATGCCGGCTCGCTGGCCGGCCCATCCGACGGTGCCGTCGCGATGAATTTTTCCACCTTCAGGGCGTACTGGCCACTTTGCTGGCCGTAAGAGCATTCCATCAGCGGCACGTTGTCCACGAGGGCGTGGATGCGTTCCGGAATCTGCAGCGGGATCACATCGCCCACTTTCAGTTTCAGTATCTGCCCGAGCGTGATCCTTCCGGTTCCCAGATGCGCGACGATCTCGACCTCGGCGCCCTGCAGCTGCTTGCGCAGCGTGCCAATCCAGCGCTTGTCGGTCGATAGCTGGTCGCTCTGCATCGTGCTGTACAGCAGGTCGCGGATCGGCTCGAGCATCGAGTAGGGAAAGCAGATGTGCATGTCGGCCGTGGCGCCGCCGAATTCCAGCGTGAAGCTGGTCGAGACGACGATTTCGGACGGCGTCGCGATGTTTGCGAACTGCGAGTTCATCTCGGAGCGGATGTACTCGAAGGACATCGCGCAGACCGGCTTCCAGGCCTTCTCGTATTCGGCGAAGACGACGCTGAGCAGGCCCTGGATGATGCGCTGCTCGGTCGGCGTGAAGTCACGCCCCTCGACCCGGGTGTGGAAGCGGCCGTCGCCGCCGAACATGTTGTCGACGACGAGGAAGACCAGGTTCGGGTCGAAGACGAACAGCGCGGTGCCGCGCAGCGGCTTGGCGACGACCAGGTTCAGGTTGGTCGGGACGACCAGGTTGCGGATGAATTCGCTGTATTTCTGCACGCGGATCGGACCGACCGAGATTTCCGCATTGCGGTGCATGTAGTTGAACAGCCCGATGCGCAGATAGCGGGCGAAACGCTCATTGACCAGCTCGAGCGTCGGCATCCGGCCGCGGACGATGCGTTCCTGCGTGCCGAGGTTGTAGCTGCGCACGCCGTCGCTGGCGCCAGCGGCTTCCTCGGGCTCGTCGGCTTCCCCGGTGACGCCCTTGAGCAGGGCATCAACCTCTTCCTGGGAGAGAAAGTCGCCGGCCATGACTCCTTACTGGATGATGAAGGACGTGAACAGGACGGCCTTGACCGGGCCTTCGGATTTCACCGTCTCGCCCTTCTTGTTGCGGACCGGGGGTTCGATGACGCCATTGATTTCGTCCATCAGCGCGGCGGCCAGCTGCTGCTTGCCTTCTTTGGGCAGCAATTCCGAAGCCTTTTTCGACGACAGCAGCAGCGTGATGTTGTTGCGAATCTTCGGCATCTGCATCTTGATTCCCGTCTCGGCCGTCGCATCCTCGAGTTCGAGCGACAGCACGACCTGCAGGTACTGGTCGCCGGTCTCCGGCACCAGATTCACGGTAAACGGGTCCATATTGACGAAAACCGGCGGCGCTTCCGCCTTCTTGTCCTTCTTCTTCGGCTTGACCGTCTCTTCGGCGACTTCCTCGTCCTCGTCGCCATGGCTGCCGCCCTTGAGCAGCAGCACGGCAGCCGCTCCGCCGCCGAGCACGAGAAGCAGGACGACGGCCAGAATGATGATCAACAGTTTCTTGCTCTTCTTGGGAGGGGCTTCGACCCCTTCTTCGGCTGGCTTGGCATCCTTGGCCATTGTCTTTCCCCTCTTGTGCGGCTAGCGCGACCCGGTCACGCGAACAAATCGACCATGCCGCGCCCTCGCTGTAGCGGCAATCCGGCCGAATGTGCGGCGGCCTGGTCATCCGCGGGAAGTATAGCGTTTTCCCCGCCGGAGCGGTTCCCGGCGGCGAACTGCTCGGCGAATTCGTGGCCCTGTTGTGCCAGTTGAGAACCGACATTGGCCTGGCCGAGATTGATGCCGGACGCCGACAGCATGTCGCGCAATTGCGGCAGCGCGTCCTGGATCGCCTGGCGGACCTCGGCGTGCGGCGACGCGAACACGGCGCTGGCCTGGTCGCCGTTCAGATTCAGCGTGATCTGGATCGGGCCCAGTTGCGGCGGTGTGATGCTGATCTGCGCCGATTGCTGGTCGTTGCGGGCCAGCCAGACCACGCGGTCGCCGAGTCCGCGGCTCCAGGCCGGGTCGTGCAGCGGCGTGTCGATCCGGGCCTGGGCGGGGGCGGGTGCCTCGCTGCCGCTTGCCGACTGGCGGGCGGCCAGCGCGTTGGCGAAGGCGGCGGGCGATTCGCCGGCAAGATTTGCCGATTCGCCGCTGCTGCTTCCGGCGGTGCCGGCAAGTTCCGGGGGCGGGGCGGCCAGCGCCTGGGCGAGCGGGGCCGCCGCCGTCGCCGCCGGCGTATTCGCCGCTGCCGAGCGGACGGTCACTGCCGGCGGCAGGTCGGGAATCCAGCGCTCGGGCGCCAGGCCGGGGTCGGGGGCGGCCGGGAGAGGCTCCTCGTCAGCCGGCCTGGTCGTGCGGCGCTCGCCGGGTTCCGCGGCGCGGGCGTCGGCAAGGCCGTTCAGCGGATCGGCATTCTGGCGTTTTTCGGCTGGGGTACCGCGATCGACGCGCTGAGGCGTTGCTACCTCCTTGCCGCGGAGCGCAGCCAGCACCGACAGGGCGGTTTCAGTGGCCGGAGCGTTTCCGCTGGGCGTCTCGGCGGTGCCGGAAGCCAGGTCGGCAGCCGCCGTGTCTGCCGCTGCCGGATCATCGCCTGCAGGGGAAAGTCCGGACTCCCCGGCCGTCCGTAAATGCTGGCCGAGGGCCAGTCCCGGCGGGCTTGCGGCGTCGCCGTCGGGCAGCAGGCGGGCCAGTCCGGGCGGCAGCGACTGGACCAGTTCGGTGGCGAGGTCCGGAGGGAGCTGTTCGGCCAGCAGGGCCGCGAAATCCGCGGCGCCTGCCTTGCAGCCGACCAGCGCCGCCAGGTTCATGGGGGTGTCGCTGCCTGCTGCGGTCAGCAGCTGGGCCAGTGCCGGGATTCCCATGGTCGTTTCCTGAGTCGTGTTGAGATGATCTCGGGAAAGCAATTCGTATGCCGGTCAGTCGTTGTCCGGCGGTTCGGAGAGGCTGTACTTGCGTGCGGAGAATTCGTCCTGCAGCTTTTGCTCGAGCTTGCCCTCGCGTTGCCGTTCGCGTTCGTCGTGGCGGTGCGAGAGGGCGTCGATGGCCTTGAGCTGCTTGTTCTGGGCGTTCCAGGCAGCCTGGCCGTGGGCGGTTTCCTGGGCCGTATGGCGGACGGCGGCCGTCTGCTGCTCGATCGCCTGGTCGATGCGGGCCAGGAAATCCTGGTAATTGCGCAGTGCGAGCGGTGTCAGGCCCTCGCGGCTGGCTTCGCGCAGGCGGTCGGTGTACTCGGCGCGGTATTGTTCGAGCATCTGCAGGCGCGTCTTCGCATTCTGTTCCGCGGCAATCAGCTGGCCGAGCCGGCGAGTCGCCTCGTCGGTACGTTCCTGCATCAGGTCGAGCAGCGGTTGCAGCGAGAAGGAGCGGGGCATGGCCTAGGTCAGTTCAGGGCGGCGAGTGCAGCGATACTTTCGGCGAAGGTCGAGCGTTCGGTCAACTGCTGCTGGAGGAAGCTTTCCATCCGGGGGTAGAGGTTGATCGCCTGGTCGAGCGCCGGGTCAGAGCCGGCGACGTAGGCGCCGACCGAGATCAGGTCGCGCGAGCGCTGATAGCGGGAAAACAGCGATTTGAAGCGGCGGATGCGGTCGAGCTGGTCGGCCTCGATCAGGTTGACCATCGCGCGGCTGATCGACTGCTCGATGTCGATCGCCGGGTAATGCCCGGCATCGGCCAGCGTCCGCGACAGCACGATGTGGCCGTCGAGGATGGCGCGTGCCGAGTCGGCGATCGGGTCCTGCTGGTCGTCGCCTTCGGCCAGCACGGTGTAGAAGGCGGTGATCGATCCGCCGCCCTCCGGCCCGTTGCCGGCGCGTTCGACCAGTTGCGGCAGGCGGGCGAAAACCGACGGCGGGTAGCCGCGGGTCGCCGGCGGCTCGCCGATGGCCAGCGCGATCTCGCGCTGGGCCATCGCATAGCGGGTCAGCGAATCCATGATCAGCAGGACTTGCTTGCCCTGGTCGCGGAAATATTCGGCGATGGTCGTCGCATAGGCGGCGCCCTGCAGGCGCATCAGCGGGCCGGTATCGGCCGGGGCGGCAACGACGACGGCGCGCCGCATGCCTTCCTCGCCGAGGATCTGCTCGATGAATTCCTTGACCTCGCGGCCGCGCTCGCCGATCAGTCCGACGACGATGACTTCCGCTTCGGTGTAGCGCGCCATCATGCCGAGCAGCACCGACTTGCCGACGCCGGAGCCGGCGAACAGGCCCATGCGCTGGCCGCGGCCGACGGTCAGCAGCGCGTTGATCGCGCGGATGCCGACGTCCAGCGGGTGCTCGATCGCCGCCCGCGACATCGGATTGATCGGCCGGCTCTGCAGCGAGCGGGACTGGGTGTCGCCGAGCGGCCCCTTGTTGTCGAGCGGGCGGCCGACGCCGTCGAGCACCCGGCCGAGCAGTTCGTCGCCGACCGGGACCTGCTTCGAACGGTCGATCACGCGGCGCCGGAAAACGGTCTGGGTGGCGACGCGGGGCGGTGGGGGCGGCGTCTCGAAGGCGACGACCCGGGAGCCCGGCGACAGGCCATAGACGTCGTCGGACGGCATCAGGTAGAGCTTTTCGCCGGCGAAACCGACGACCTCGGCTTCGACCGAGGTGCCGCCCGGGGGCTGGATCCGGCAGGAACTGCCGAGCGGCAGCTTCAGTCCGGCGGCTTCCATGACCAGGCCGTTGATCCGGGTCAGGCGGCCGCTCGGCCACAGCGGCTGGGCGTTGCCGGCGGCATTGCGGCAATTGTCGAGAAAGCGCCGCCAGCGACCGAGGTGGTCCGGCAGTTCGGGGTTCAGGGATTCGTCCATGGCCGCGGCTCCGCCCCCAGCGCTTCGAGCACGCGCCGCCAGCGGGTTTCGAGGCTCGCGTCGACTTCGCTGCTGCCGGCGCGGATCAGGCAGCCGCCGGGGCTGACCTCGCCGTCCTCGACGATCTGGGTACCGGTCTGGGTCAGCTGTTCGCCGAGCTGGGCGCGAACCCGGGCGGCATCCTCGGGATGCAGGCGCAGGGTCACGTGGCTATGGTTGATCGGCAGTGCGGCAATCGCTTCGCGGATCACCGGCAGCAGCAGGTCTTCCTTGACGGCGATCGTGCTGCCGACGACGCGCGCGGCGATTTCGACGGCCAGCGCCAGCAACTGGTCGGCGACCTGCTGGTCGAGTTCGTCGAGCGCCTGCTGCAGATTGGTGGCGAGTGCGAAAAAACGACGGGCCTCGGTGGCGGCGGCCTCGCGGCATACCTGCTCGGCCGCGGCCTGGCCTTCCGCATAGCCGGCCTGGTAGCCGGCGGCGCGGGCCTCCTCGTGCATGCGCTCGATGTCTTCCGCGGTCGGCAGCGTGAACTGGGGCATCGGCTCGACCGTTTCGATGACCGGTCGGGCTTCGGCGGACGGCACGGGGGCGGGCGGCGTTTCCGGCTTCGTCCGGGGGGGCGGGCGGCCGTCGAACGAGCCGATCTGCCAGCGTTCGAAAGTCGGGACTTCGTCCTTGGGAATGATGCCGGACATGGGGTCAGATCATCTGTTCGCCGCCGGCGCCGCCGAGGACGATCTGTCCCTCGTCGGCCAGCCGGCGGACGATCTTGAGGATTTCCTTCTGCTCGGCCTCGACCTCGGACAGTCGGACCGGGCCCTTGGACTCGAGGTCCTCGCGCAGCATCTCGGCGGCGCGCTGCGACATGTTGCGGAAGATCTTCTCGCGCAGGTCGGGCGAGGCGCCCTTCAGCGCCAGGATCAGCGAGTCGGACTGGACTTCGCGCAGGATCAGCTGGATCGAGCGGTCGTCGATGTCGAGCAGGTTCTCGAACACGAACATCTCGTCGAGGATCTTCTGCGCGAGGTCGGGGTCGTATTCGCGGATCGCATCGACCACCGAAGTCTCGTTGGCGGTGCCGATGAAGTTCAGGATTTCGGCGACCGTGCGTACGCCGCCCATCGCGGTCTTCTTCATGCTGGCCGAGCCGGACAGGATGCGCATCATCGCCTCGTTCAGCTCGCGCAGCGCCGCCGGCTGGATGCCTTCGAGGGTCGCGATGCGCAGCACGACGTCGTTGCGCAGGCGTTCGGTGAAGTGGTTCAGGATTTCGCTGGCGTGGTCGTGCTCGAGGTGCACGAGGATGGTCGCGATGATCTGCGGGTGCTCGTTCTTGATCAGGTCGGCGACGGTGCCGGAGTCCATCCATTTCAGGCCTTCGATGCCCGAGGTCTCGCCGCCCTGCAGGATACGCGAGATCAGGTTGGAGGCCTTGTCGTCGCCGAGCGCCTTGGTCAGCACCGAACGGATGTAGTTGTCGGTGTCCACGTGGACCGCCGCGTTTTCCTCGGCGTACTTGTGGAACTCGTCGAGTACCGCCTCGACCTTGGCGCGCGGTACCGCCTTCAGCTGGGCCATCGCATGGCCGAGTTTCTGCACCTCGCGCGGCCCGAGGTGCTTGAGTACCTCGGCGGCGCGATCCTCGCCCAGCGCGATCAGCAGCGTCGCACTCTTTTCCAGGCCTTCATCGGGATTAGCCATTGGCGCCCATCCAGTCCTTGATGATGTTGGCGACTACCTTGGGATCGTTCTGCGACATGTCGCGGGCCTTCTGCATCTTGGCCGCGAACTGGTCGATTTGAACGGTCTCTTCGCCCTCCTCGCCGGCGATCACGACATGGCCGGCCGCACCGGCGACCCCTTCGGGGCTGGTTGCTCCGCCGGCCTCGCCCGGGCGGGGGAACATGACCTTCAGCGACGGCTGGATCACCTTCAGGTAGATGAAGGCGGCAATGCCGAGCAGCAGCAGGTATTTCAGCAGGTCGCCGGCATGGGCCTGGATTTCCGGGTCCTTCCAGACGGGCAGGCCGGCCTCGGTGCGCTCGCTGACGGCGAACGGCGAATTGGCGACCGACAGCGTGTCGCCGCGTTCCTTGGAGAAGCCCATCGCCTCGCGGACCAGTTCGTTGATCTGCTTCATTTCGGCTTCGGGCAGCGCCTTGGTGACCTGCTTGCCGTCCTTGCCCGTTTCCTTGCGGTGATTGACGACGACGGCTGCCGACAGCCGGCGGATGCTGCCCATCGCCTGGCGCGTGTGGCGGATGGTCTTGTCGATTTCGTAATTGATTGTCGAGGTCTTCGCCGTGCTGACCGGCTGGCCGGCCGCATTGAGCGGCGCCGTGATGCCGGCCGCGTCGAGCTTGCCCTGGATTTCGCCCGGTTTGGCCGGTTGACCGCCGGCGGTCGTGCCGACCGGCGGCTGGGTCAGCGGGGCGGTCGCCGGTACCGGCGGCTGGTTGGACAGCGCGCCGGGAACGCCGCCGGCCGCCTGGTTGACGTTGGCCGTTTCGTTGCTCTGCTGGCTGCGGATCGTCGTGCTTTCCGGCGTGTTGTTCGGACGGTAGCTTTCGGCGGTCTGCTCAGTCTGCGAGAAGTCGACGTCGGCCGCGACCTGCACCTTGAAGTTGTTGTCGCCGAGCACCGGCTGCAGGATTTCCTCGATGCGCTTGATGATGCTGTCCTCGACCTCGCGCACGTACTTGATCTGCGCCGGGTCGAGCCCGGCTTCGGTCAGCTTGCTCTTCAGCTGCGACAGCAGCGCGCCGCTCTGGTCGATGACGGTGACGTTGGAGGCCGGCAGCTGCGGGACGCTGGACGACACCAGGTGGGTGATCCCGGCGATCTGGCTGGCGTCCAGCGAGCGTCCGGGATAGAGGGTCAGCAGCACCGAGGCCGTCGGTTTCTGCTCGTCGCGGACGAAGACCGAAGGCTTGGGAATCGCCAGGTGCACGCGCGCCGACTGCACCGAACCGATCGAATGGATGGTCCGCGCCAGTTCGCCCTCGAGTCCGCGCTGGTAATTGACCTGTTCGGCGAACTGGCTGATCCCGAACTTCTGGTTTTCCATCAGCTCGAAGCCGACCATGCCGCCGCGCGGCAGGCCCTGCGAGGCTAGCTTCAGGCGGACTTCATGCACCCGCTCCGCCGGCACCAGCAGCGAGCCGCTGTCGTTGAACTTGTGCGGCACGTTCTGCTGCTCGAGCACGGCGACGATCGCGCCGCCATCCTTCTCGTTGAGGTTGGAAAACAGCACCTTCCAGTCGGGTTGCCGGCTCCACAGCACGGCGCCGACGACCAGCGCGAACAGCGCGGCGATGGCGACCATGAAGACGATTTTCTGCTGTTCCCCGAGTCGGTCGAAGGCGTCGCGCAGGCGCTGGACCGGGTTGGTGCCCGGGGCGGTTCCTGCGGTCGTTTCGGTCGTTGCTGCCATCGGGTTCCGGTAAAAAAGCGGTGAAACAGAAGAAGAATCAATCGGGAAGCCAAATTTTCCTAGAAATATTCTACTATTACCGGCGCCGAATTCACCCCTTCTTTTTCGATGTCCGCTCCTGAAGAGCTTTCCCAGCCGAACGACCCCGATGCCCGAAGCGCCGAGCTGCAGCGTGCCTTCGCGATGTTCAACCGCGTTTCGGCGGAGCTGACCCAGGCCTACGGGGCGCTGCAGGCGCGCGTCGCATCGCTGACCGACGAACTGGCGGTCGCCAATGGCGAGTTGCGCCGCCAGTACCGGGAAAAGGAGGCCTTGTCCGAGCGGCTGTCGTCCCTGCTCGATGCGCTGCCGGCCGGTGTCGTGCTGCTCGATGCCGGCGCCGCGGTGGTGGCGGTCAATCCGGCGGCGGTGGCGATGTTCGGTGCCGACGTCGTCGGCCGTCACTGGGGCGATGTCGCCCGCGCCCACCTGGAGCCGACGCTGACCGTCGGCGAATGGCTGCTCGGCGGCGACGGCCGGGTGTCGATTGCGGAGAGCGCGCTGCCTTCCGGCGAAGGGAAGATCCTGCTGATCCACGACGTGACCGCGGCGCACCGGATGAAGACCGAGCTGGAGCGCAACCAGCGCCTGGCGGCGATGGGCGAAATGGCGGCCTCGCTGGCTCACCAGCTGCGCACGCCGCTGGCCGCGGCGCTGCTCTACACCGCGAACCTCGGCCAGCCCGGCGTCCCGGATGCGGCGCGCGCCAAGTTTTCCGAAAAGGCCTCCGGCCAGCTGAAGCGTCTCGAACGCCTGATTCAGGACGTGCTGCTGTTCGCACGCGGCGAGAGCATCGGCCGCGACGTGATTCCGGTCGGCGACCTGCTGGCCGAGGCGGCACAGACGGTCGAGCCGCTGATGCGCGAACACGGTCTCGACTTTTCCGCGGTCGACGCGGTCGGCGGGGCCAAAATCGTCGGCAGTCGCAAGGCGCTGTTCGGTGCGCTGGTCAATCTGCTCGAGAACGCGATGCAGGCGACGCCGGCAGGCGGCAAAATTTGCCTGTCCGGCAATTGCCGCGGCGATCTTGTCGCCGTCGGCGTGCGCGACAGCGGGCCCGGCGTGTCGCACGAAATGCAGGCGCGCATCTTCGAGCCCTTCTTCACGACCAAGGGGCAGGGGACCGGCCTCGGTTTGGCCATCGCGCTCGGCGTCGCCCGGGCGCACGGCGGGGCGATCGAACTGTTTTCCGAACCCGGCGACGGCGCCGAGTTCGTCATGACGCTGCCCGTTGCGGCGGCCGAGGAAGGAACGCAAAACCATGGCTGAACACAGCTTGCCGGTGCTGGTCGTCGAGGACGATCCGAGCCTGCGCGAAGCGATCGGCGACACGCTGGAGCTGGCCGGACGCGCCTACGTCGCGGTCGACGGCGGGGAGGCGGCGCTCAAGGCGCTGGCCGAACAGGCCTTCTCCATCGTCGTCAGCGACGTGCGCATGATGCCGATGGACGGCATTGCGCTGCTGAAGGAAATCCGCGCCCGGCTGCCGCATTTGCCGGTGGTGCTGATGACGGCCTACGCCGAGGTCGACAAGGCGGTCGATGCGATGCGCTCGGGAGCCTGCGATTTCCTGCTGAAACCCTTCGAGCCGCAGGCGCTGCTCGCCCATATCGGCAAGTACGAATTGCCGGACAGCGACGATGGCGCCGGCGTGATCGCCATCGATCCGGCCAGCCGGGAACTGTTCGCGATCGCGCAGCGCGTCGCGCAGACGGATGCGACGGTGCTGCTGACCGGCGAATCCGGCGTCGGCAAGGAAGTCGTCGCCCGCTTCATTCACCGTCATTCGGCGCGCAAGAGCGGTCCCTTCGTCGCGATCAACTGTGCGGCGATTCCCGACAGTCTGCTCGAAGCGACCCTGTTCGGCTATGAGAAGGGCGCCTTCACCGGCGCCCAGCAGGCGCAGGCCGGGAAATTCGAGCAGGCGCAGGATGGCACGCTGCTGCTCGACGAGGTCACCGAGATGCCGATGGGCCTGCAGGCCAAGCTGCTGCGCGTTCTGCAGGAACGCGAGGTCGAGCGGGTCGGCGGCAAGAAGCCGGTGCCGCTGAACATCCGCATCGTCGCCACGTCCAACCGCGACATGGCCGAGGCGGTGGCCAAGGGCGTGTTTCGCGAGGACCTGTATTACCGGCTCAATGTCTTCCCGGTCGCGATCCCGGCGTTGCGCCAGCGGCGCGAGGACATCGTCGCGATCGCCCGGCATTTCGTCGTCGAGCACGGCGGGCGTCTGGGCCGCGCCGGCGTTGTCCTGTCGCCGGCCGCCGAGGCCGCGCTGACGGCGCACGACTGGCCGGGCAACGTGCGCGAGCTGGAAAACGTGATCCAGCGGGCGCTGATTCTGTCGACCGGGGCGGTGATCGGTCCCGAACACCTGATGCTGGCGCCGCGGCCGACCGCTGCCGTGGCACCATCGGCCGCGACCGTGGCGCTACAGGAGGCGGAGAAAAAAGTCGATAATATGAAGGACTTGGAACGCGAGCACATCCTGCGCACGCTGGCCGAAGTCGGCGGCTCCCGCAAGGCGGCGGTCGAGCGGCTGGGCATCTCGGAGCGGACCTTGCGCTACAAGCTGCAGCAGTACCGCGATGAAGGCTATCTCGAGTCCTGATTTCTGGCCCGGGAATTGCTTTTAAATCGTCGAGTTTCAGGAGCGAATCATGGACACCCAAGGCATCGAACAAATGTTGAGCGTTCTGCGCAGCACGGCAGCGCAGGCCAGTGGCGGCAAGCCGGCCGAGGCGCCGGCCGCGGCCGGCGGCGTCGATTTCGCCCAGGTCCTGAAATCCTCGATCGACAAGGTCAACCAGACCCAGCAGCAGGCTGACCAGATGGCGGAAAAACTTGCCGCCGGCGATACCAGCCAGAACCTGCACGAAGTCATGATCGCGCTGCAGACGGCCAGCGTTTCCTTCCAGGAAATGGTCCAGGTCCGCAACAAGCTCGTCACGGCTTATCAGGACGTGATGAACATCCAGGTCTGACGCCAGCGGCGTTCAGAGCAATCCGGAAGTGCGCGCCTTGCGTTCCCGCTCGATCCGCGCGATGTAGCGCTCGATCATCGCCAGCCGGCTTCCCGGCAGATTGACGAATTCGCAGCCGATGCGCAGGTTGTGCAGGCCGCTCTGCGTCGACACCTCGATCGCCTTGCGGACCCGCAGTTCGACGGCGATCACGCCTTCGCCCGGGATGTCCAGCCGGCAGTCGCCGAGCAGCGCGGCGCGCGGAAAGCATTCGGCATCGTCGATGTCGGCGACCAGGCTGACGCCGCCGCCGCTGATGTCGCCGAGCATCAGTTCGAAGTTTCGCGGGTGTCCCTGTCCGTCGTGCGCTTCGAGCCGGCAGTGGATCGGATTGTCGGCCGGCGGTTCCAGACGGAAAAATTCCCGCCGCTGCAGCCGCAGCACAGTGGCCGGCAGCGGCACGACCAGTGCCGGCCGTTCATCCAGCGTTGCCGGCTGCGCGGCGGCGACGCGGAACTGCACCTTGACCCGGTCGAGCGTGGCCGCCAGCGTGATCCGTCGTGCGGCGACAGCCTGCCGGTTGAGTTCGTCGACCTGGGCGGGGTCGAGGAAAATCCGCCCCCCGGCAGCGTCGACCGCGAGAATGGTGGTCAGGAAGAAACGTTCGCCTTCGTCCAGGTGCGCGGTGATCAGGCAGGTCCGCTTGGCCAGCGCCTCGAGGTAGAAGACGATTTCGCGCCGCTCATGCAGGAAGTAGCGGGCGAAATCCTCGCGGTGGTCGATTTCGAAATCGGGCGGCGGTGGATTGTCGAGAAGCTCGTTCATGGTTTGGCATCAGTTTGACCAGACGCCCATGTTAAACCATCGTCAGCCGCTGCGGCCGTGTTCGAGCTGGTAGAGCCAGGCCAGCAATTCGGCGACGGCCAGGTAGAGCTGCGGCGGGATGTGTTCGTCGATATCGACCTGGGTCAGCAGGGCGACCAGTTCCGGCGATTCGTGAACGTAGACGCCGTGCTCCCGGGCGCGGGCGATGATTTCCTCGGCGATCAGCCCCTTGCCCTTGGCGACGACGCGCGGCGCGGCGTCCGTCTGCCGGTAGGCCAGGGCAATGGCCTCGCGGGTCGGATCACTCGGACGTTTCGTCATGCTTCACGGTGAATTGGGTCAGGCGCAGCCCGGCGTCGGCAAGCTGTTCGCGCAGGCGAGGGGCGGCGGATTCGAGGCGCTGTTCGCTGGGGGGCTGCTCGGCCGACAGCGCGATGCCGATCTCGCCGCCGGGCCGCAGCGTCAGGTGGGCCTCGATGCCGCCCAGTTGCGGCAACTGCAGGCGGAGCCGGGTTTGCCAGCGCGCGCCGGATTCATCGTCGCGGCCTCTCTCGCCGGATTGTTCCTCGATTTCCCATTGCATCTGCTGTCCGGGCCAGATCTGCCCCTGCCAGGCATAGGTCTGCGTTGCCAGCGCGTCGAGCTGTTGCTGGACGAGCGGAGTCAGATCGGCGGGGATCGCCGCCGGGCTTGAGGGCGCGGTGCGTGGCGCAGCGGCCTCGAGCGGGCGTTCGTCGGCCAGCGACGGCAGCGGTGCGCGGGATGGGGTGTCGGTTGCGGCGGTCGCCGCTTTGCCCGCTGCGCCGTCTGCGGCGGCTCCCTGGGCGGTACCGGGCGCCTGGTCGGTCGCAGGCGGGGTGGCTCCGGGAGCGAGCGGGGCAGGGATCGGCCCCGCTTGCGGTGCACCGGCCGGCAGCGGCAAAAACGGCTGACCCGATGCGGCGCTGCCGGATCCCGGCTGAAGCGGCGTTGCCGGTGCTTCGCGGAGCTGGGAATACTGTCCCTGCGGCTCCTGCAGCAGACGGGCGGTCGGCAGTTCTCCCGCCACCCAGCGTGCCTGGTGGGCTTCGTAGAACATGCCGCTCTGCGTCAGGGCCTGCTTCAGCACCGGCGCGAGATCGGCCGCACTCTTGGGCATGGTTTCGACCAGTGGCTGGCTGCCGTTCAGCGGGGCCGGAGCGGGGCGTTTTCCCTGGTTGTCGATTTCGCCGAGCAGGTCGCCGATCAACTGGCCGGTTCGGCTCAGCGTCGTGGCGACCGAGTCCTGGGGTGCATTGCCCGGGGCGTTGCCGGAACGGTTGGCAACCACCGCCAGCGTCAGCTTGCCTTCGCTTTCGGTGACTTCCAGTTCCAGCGAATCGCCGGGCTTGGCGGAAAAGGGAAGGGCCAGCGTGATGTCGCGCTGGGCGACCGTCGCGCGATAGGTGCCATTCGGCAGCATGGCCTGGATTTCGGCCATGATCCGCTGGCCCGGGACCAGGTTGCCGAGGACGTCGGCAATCCGCTGCGCCGCCGCGACCGG
This sequence comes from Dechloromonas sp., assembly GCA_028687035.1. Lineage (GTDB taxonomy): Bacteria > Pseudomonadota > Gammaproteobacteria > Burkholderiales > Rhodocyclaceae > Azonexus. Next base: position 218,223 of record JAQUAX010000005.1, read on the forward strand.
CTGGGTCTGCGCCTGGGGTTGCGCGTGCTGGTCGGGGATCAGCAGGCGCAGGCTGCTGGCGACGTCGGGCGGGATCATGCCGTCCCGTCAGCTTTTTCCGGGGCGATTCCGTGCAGCAGTTGGCCGATCTGTTCCTGCCATTCCTGCAATTCGTTGCGGACCGTCGCGTCGCTGTCGCGCATCGCGAGAAGCATCTCCCGTACCGCACTGCGTTCCGCTGCCGGCAGGGTTGCCAGGTCGGGTGTGCCGATGGCCGCGATCAGCCGTTGGCGTTGCTCGTGCGTCTCGAGGATCGCCGGCCAGTCCTGCGCCCGGGCACTTTCCGCCAGGCGATCGGACAGTTGCGCCAGGGCGCGGTAGCGATCGAGCAGGGCGGACATGTCACGCCGCCTGCTGCAGGTTCTTCGGGACTTCCGCCCAGGCTTCGCGCAAGCCCTGCAACAAATCGCGAACCTCGTCGAGGGCGGCGACGCTGTTTTTCAGGTTGGCCGCGATCAGGCGCTGTGCCATGTAGTCGTACAGCACAGCCAGTCGGGCCGACAGTTCGCCGCCTGATTCCATGTTCAGACTAGCCTTCAGGCCGTTGGTGATCAGGTTGATCGCCTTGGAGATGGAGGCGCCTTTTTCCGGAATCTGGCCGTTTTCCATCTGGATGCGGGCCAGCGCGATTGCGGCCAGAGCACCGTCGAAAAGAATCAGGATCAGTTGGTGCGGGTCGGCCGTCTCGACGGCCACCTCCACGCCGACCTTGGCGTAGCTGTCTGCGGGGGTACGCATCATTCCAAACATGGGAGTCTCTCTAATTGTCGCTGCCGGAATAGGCGCCAGGCAGGGAAGCGAGTTGCTGGGTCAGCCAGGAACTGGTCGAGTTCAGTCCGGAAAGCAGGGTGTCGAGTGCCGCGAACTGCTTCTGGTAGCGGGCCTGCGTTTGCGTCAGGCGCAATTCCAGTGCTTCCTGACGGCTTTGCAGGTCCTTGATGACTCGATTGCTGTTGTCGGTTGCGGAGGTCAGGGTGCCGGTCGTGCCGATCAGGCCACTGATGCCGTCATTGAAGGTCTGGCCGATCTTTCCGACGAAGGCGGCAACATTGTCGAAATCGGCGCTGATCGCCTTGTTCAGCTTGGCGGTGTCCAGTTTCAGCGAACCGTCGGCCTGAATTGCGACGCCGAGGTCGGACAGCGTCTGGTAGGCAGAGGTTCCACCCGCCGTGGTCAGCAACATGTTGCGGACCTGGCTTTGTGCCGAGCGCCAGGTGCTGTCGCCCTGCAGCGCGCCGGCGACCTTGGTTTCGGCATTGTAGGCACCGAGGTCCCTGATCGTCGTGGCTGAAGCGTTGTAGGCCTTGACGAAGCTGGTCAGTGCCGAGGTCAGGTTGGTCGTGCTGTCCTTGCTGATGCTGAGCGACGTCCCGCTGGCACTTTCCTTCAGCAGGGAAATGCTGACCCCGCTGATCGAATTCTCGATGGTGTTCGTATCGCTCGTGACTGTCAGGCCGTTGATGTCGACCGAGGCCGAGGTCGCAGCCTCGCGCACCGTCCAGCTGTTGGCGGTGCCCGTGCTGTAATCGAAGGATTCCCAGCCGGTGCTGCCGGTCACCTTGATGGTGTTGGCGGCGCCCGTGGCATCGGCAGTCAGGATCAGGTGATCGGTCGTGCCGTCGTTGATGACCGAGGCCGTAACGCCAGCCTTGGCGCCGTTGATCGCCGTCGCGATATCGGACAACGTCGAACCGCCGGTAACCGATACGTCCACGGTGTCGGCACTGGGGCCACCGACCTGAATGCTCAAGGTCCCGTTGCTGCCAGCGGCGGGAATCGTCAGGTCGCTTCCCGATTTACGGATTTGTTCGGCCTTGGCGAGCGTAATGTTGGTCAGCGAATAGCTCGTTGCAATGGCGCCCGTGGAAACCGTGGCCGTCGCGATCGAGCTGTCGGAGGCGGTCGCCCGCAGCGTCTGGTATTTCTCGACGGCAGTCTTGCCGCTATCCGGCGTCAGCGTTGCTGCGGCCGATTGCAGCGAGGCGAGAGCGCTGCGCAGTGTGCCCAGGGAGGAAATCCGGGACTGGTAGGAGAGTTCCTTCTTCTGCAGGGCGATCAGCGGCTGCTGCTCGACCTCCATCAGACTGCTCAGAATGCTGTTGAGATCCAGGCCGGATCCGATGCCAAGAGAAGAAATAGCCATTTTGGCCTCCTGTAGGGATGCCTAGTTTACGCCTTTTGGTGCACGAGCAGGCCCTTGACCTTGTCGATGGCCTTGGCGATGGCCAGCATTTCCTCGGAGGGAATCTGGCGCAAGACGTCCTTGGTCGCGGTGTCGATGACCTTGACGACGGTGCTGCCCGTGTCCTTGTCGAGCGAAAACTCGATCGAACTGCTGATTGTCTGAACGAAGTCGTTCATTTCCTTCGTCGCCTTTTCCAGTTCCTCGCGGCTGGCCTGGGGCTGGCCTGTCGGCTGGATGGCCTGCGGGGTGGCCGAGCCGCCTGCCTGGGCCGCGAGGCTCTGTTTTCCATCCGGCACGGCGAGGTTGCCGACGGCGGGCGAGGGCATCGTCGGCATGCTGATTGCGTTGATGTTCATGGCTCACTCCTGCTCGCAATAAGCTGGGCGCGGGGCGTTGCCGCCACCGCGCCCAGAGGGTCCGGGCCGGACCTTGCGGCCCGGCGGGTGAGGTTGCTTAACGCAGCAGGCTCAGCACGTTCTGCGGCAGCGCGTTGGCCTGGGCCAGCATCGCGGTACCGGCCTGTTGCAGGATCTGGGCGCGCGACAGGTTGGCGGTTTCGGCCGCGAAGTCGGCATCCACGATCCGGCTGCGGGCGGCCGACACGTTCTCGGTCGTCGTCGCCAGGTTCGACACCACGCTGCTGAAGCGGTTCTGCAGCGCACCGAGTTCCGCACGGCTGCTGTTGACCTGAGCCAGTGCTGAATCGATCGTCGCGAGGGCGTTCTGGGAGCCGGAGGCAGTAGTCACGTCAATCGACGAAACCCCTGAGCCGAAGGTCGCAGTGGCGGCGGTATAGCCGGCAGTCAGTGCGGTCTTGGCAAGGTCTGCACCACCGAGAGTGATGCCTTGAGAGGCAGTCGAGGTCAGCTTGATTCCTCCGAAGGAGATGCCTGTGGTCAGGCCGGTCGCGGCAGCAACAGCGGTACCTCCTTGAGCTACGTCGATATTACGGCCGTCGACTGCAGTCAGGGTGACCTTGAGAGTGGTGGTGTCAAAGGAAGCGGTAACGCCGGTCTGGTTGGAGACAGCATTGACAGCTGCTGCGACGTTGTTTGCCTGTTCAGCGTTGGTCGCACCTGCTGCAATAGCACCGAGCTTGACGCCATTGATCGTGATGTAATCAGTCGCATCACCGGCGATGGCATCTGGCGTAGAAATGGCGGTCACGCCGCTGGAGGTGGTTGCGGTGGCTACAGCGGAGACCCCGGTTTGTCCGGAAACTGAATTGAATGCAGCAGCCTTCGAAATGGCGCTGGCAGTGGCTTGGGTGCTAGAAACACCATCCGAAACGCTGGGGCCAATACCGTAGCCATTGACGGTGATGCCGCCGGCAGAAATGGAACCGGTAATTACTGTTGCCGATAGGGAGGTGCTGTACGACGAAGTAGTGCCAACGCCCAGCGAGTCAGCCTTGGCGCTCTTGATTGAGCTGATGCTGATCGTTTCGCCAGCATTGGCGCCGACCTGGAAGGCCTGCGAGTTGAAAGTGCCGTCGAGCAGCTTGACGCCGTTGAACGAGGTTTGCGAAGCGACGGTGTTGATCTGCTGGACCAGTTGGTCGACTTCCTTTTGCAGCGCGACACGGTCAGTGGAACTGTTGGTCGCGTTGGCGGACTGGACGGCCAGTTCGCGCATGCGTTGCAGCGATTCGGTGACGCTCTGCAGCGCGCCTTCCGCGGTCTGGGCCAGGGAGATGCCGTCGTTGGCGTTGCGGCTGGCCTGGTTCAGGCCGTTGATCTGCGAGGTCATCCGGCTGGAAATGGCCATACCGGCGGCGTCGTCCTTCGCGCTGTTGATGCGCAGGCCGGAGGACAGGCGCTGCAGGGACGTGTTCAGCGTGCTTTGCGAGCTGTTCAGGTTGCGCTGCGCATTCAGCGACGCGATGTTGGTGTTGATCGTTTGTGCCATTTTGGGCTCCTTGGTCAGGTTGATCGTGGCGCCGGAATTTCCGGTTGGATTTATTTCAATCTCGGCTCTGCGAGTGCTTATGCAGCGCCGTTGAAAACTGTTACGGACGTGCTGGAGAGAACTTTAGGCCAAGTGCCAAAAAAATTTAATCCGCCGCTTTGGTACCTACTTGTTGTTTTTGCCATATGCCCATGTTCTCGATCTTTGTGGCTTGGCTTCGATTCCTCGGGCCTGTTCGGGTACAGTGCACCCGCGCCGCCGGCCGCCCGGAAGATTGTCGGCGCAATTTTTCCATTTTCTGGATGTCTCCGCTTTGAGTGCTGCCTGTTCTCCCTATGTTGGCCTGTCCCCTTTTCTTCGCCTGAGTATCGCCGGCGAGCCGCTGCAACCCGTTGCCGAACATCTGTTGTCGGTGGCGGCGGACGAGCCCGACAATCCGAACGTCTGGATGAACCTTTCCCTTGCCGCGCAATGCCTCGGTCAGCCCGAAACCGGGGCGGCGATGCGGGATCAGGCTTTGGCGCTGGCCCGTTGCTATGCGCTGCCCGCGCTGCGTCAGCCGGCGAGTTGCCGCCTGCTGTTACTGATGGCGGAGGGGGATATCGCCGAAAATACGCCGATCGATTGCCTGCTCGAGCAGAGCGACGTCGATCTGGTCCACTTCTATCCGCGGGACGGCCATTTGAATTTTGCCGACCTGCCTGAGCACGACATCCTGATGGTGGCGATGGCCGATTCTCCGGCCAGCCGCCCGCTGCTTGCCGGGCTTGCCGGGGCGCTGGCCGACTGGCCTCGCCCGGTGATCAACCGGCCCGAGCATGTGCCGGCGACCGAACGTACCGAGGCGAGCCGCCGGTTGCAGGAGGTGCCGGGGATCAGGATGCCGCCGACCCGCCTGGTCGGCCGCGACGCCCTTTCGCGCATCGCGGCCGGGCAGTCCGCTCCGGCGATGGAATTCCCGGACGTCGGCTTTCCGTTCATCGTCCGCCCGCGAGGATCGCAGGCCGGGCGGGATCTGGCGCGCGTCGAGTCCGCGCCGGAACTGGCGGGCTACCTTTCCGCGGTGGACGCCCTGGAATTCTTCATTTCCGACTACGTCGACTACCGCGGCGTCGACGGGCTATTCCGCAAGATGCGCATCGCGCTGATCGACGGCGAGCCTTTTGTCTGCCACATGGCGGTTTCCGGGCACTGGATGGTGCATTACGTCAATGCCGGGATGTACGAGGATGCCGGGCGGCGAGCCGAGGAAGCGGCCTTCATGGCCCGCTTCGACGCTTTCGCCGAGCGCCACCGGGCCGCGCTGGCAGCGCTCTGCCAGCGGATTCCTCTCGATTATTTCTGTATCGACTGCGCCGAGCTGCCCGACGGACGCCTGATGATCTTCGAAGTCGACCATGTGATGGTCGTTCATGCGATGGATCCGGAGGCGCTCTTCCCCTACAAGCAGCAATCGATGCAGCGGGTCGAAGAGGCTTTCCGGGCTGCGCTGCTGCGCCGTCTCGGCCGCTCATCCGCGGAGGCGCAATGAATCCGCGCAATGCCCTCAATTTTTCCGGCGGGCCGGGAGCGCTGCCGGAAAGCGTGCTCGAACAGGTCCGCCAGGCGATCGATGAAGTGCCGGAGACCGGCTTGTCGATTCTCGGCATCAGCCATCGTTCCGACTGGTTCGCCGGCGTGGTGGCCGAACTCGAAGACAGCGTCCGGCAATTGCTCGGCCTGCCTCCGGACTTCCGCGTACTGTTCCTGCAGGGCGGGGCGACGCAGCAATTCACGATGGTGCCGATGTCGCTGTTGCCGCCCGGCGGTTTTGCCGACTATGTGCATTCCGGTTACTGGAGCGGTAAGTCGATTGCCGAAGGGCGTTGCAGCGGTGATCTCCGTGTCGTCTGGAGCGGTGCCGACGCGGGGTTTTCCCGTCTGCCCGGGCCGGATGAACTGGCCTGTTCTCCGGAAGCCGCCTATTTCCACTACGTTTCCAACGAAACGGTGGAGGGCGTGCAGTTCCACGATGTGCCGGGGCGCGACGATGTGCCGCGGGTTTGCGACATGTCGTCCGACTTTATGTCGCGCCCCTTCGACGCCGGGCGTTTTTCGCTGATCTACGCGCATGCCCAGAAGAACCTGGGGCCGGCCGGCGTGACCGTGGTGCTCGTTCGCGATGCGCTGCTCGAGCGGGCGCCGGTGGGCTTGCCCGGTTTTCTCGATTACCGGGTCCAGGCGGCCGCGCATTCCATATTCAACACGCCGCCGGTGTTTGCGATTTATGTCGTGCTGTTGGTTATGCGCTGGCTGCGCGACGAGATCGGTGGCGTGGCGCGGATGGCGGAAATCAATCAGCGCAAGGCGTCGATGCTTTACCGGGTGATCGACGGCAGCGACGGATTTTTCCGCGGCAAGGCGGCGTCGGTGGACCGTTCGCTGATGAACGTCTCGTTTGAACTGGCGACTCCGGAAGCGGACCGGCGTTTCCTGGCCGAAGCCGCTGCCGCCGGTTTTTCGGGCCTGGCCGGCCACCGGTCGCTCGGCGGGGTACGCGCTTCGATCTACAACGCGCTGAGCGAGGAAGCGGTCGCCCGCCTGTGCGGTTTCATGGAGGATTTCCGGCGTCGCGGCTGATGCCGGAACGGGGGGTCAGTCGGCGCTGACCACCCGGTTCTTGCCGCTTTGCTTGGCCTGGTACATCGCGGCATCGGCGCGCCTGATCGCTTCGGACTGGTCGTCTTCCGGTCGCAGTTCGGTGACGCCGGCGCTGAAGGTGATCAACACCTTGTCGTTCTGATGCAGGAAGAAGCGCTTGGTCAGTTCGCGCTGCAGGCGGGTCAGGGCAGCGACTGCTGAATCGAGATCGGTTTCGGGCAGCAGGATGATGAATTCCTCGCCGCCGTAACGCGCGACGCAATCCTGCGGGCGTAGCGTTTGCCGGCAGACGCCGGCCAGATGGATCAGCGCCTGGTCGCCGGCTTCGTGTCCCAGCGTGTCGTTCAGTTTCTTGAAATTGTCGAGGTCGAGCAGGCCGAGGCACAGCGGGGTTTCATGCCGGCGTGCGCGGGCGGCTTCCTTGGCGAACATTTCCTCCAGTCCGCGCCGGTTCAGCGTGCCGGTCAGTTGGTCGTAGCGGACGAGCTGGCTGGTGTTCTCGAGTTCGCTTTCCAGTTCGCGGATGCGCGCTTCGGATTCCTTGACCTTCTGCTGGGCCAGACGCAGTTCGTCGCGCGAGCGCAGGGCATTGATCTGCATGCTGCGGGTTTCGCGCATCACTTCGCCGATGACGTTTTCGAGTTCGGTGATGTTGTTGGCGGCGCTGATTTTTTCGGCGCAGTGGCCAATCTTGTCGTGATAACCGGAGGTGGCGTCGGCAAAATTGGCCAGGTGGTCGACGAAACTGGCCAGCAGGTGCTTGATCGCCTCGCGGGCTTCGGCGAGCCCGACCTTGAGCTGGCTCTGCTTGAAAACGACTTCCTTCAGGCGCCGTTCGGCGTCATCGAGCGCGCGCTGCGACAGCGGCTGGTCGATGATGTCGCGAACGACTTCGATCTGACCGTGCAGCCAGCGGTCGTCGATGACCAGCTCGGTCATGTTCTCGACCAGCAGGCGCAGCAGGCTGAGCAGGCTGTGCCGTAGCTCCGTCTGGTCCTCGGCCAGCAGTTCGAGCTTGAACGTGAAGCGCTTCAGGCGGGCGAGGAAGGCTTCGAGTTGCTCGTCCTTGCGGGCCCTGCGGATGTCGGTCGCCAGTCCGCGCGCTTCTTCGGCGAGCACGGGGCTTTCAAGCAACTGTGTCGCGATCGCGGTTTCCAGCGTGAAGGCGAACAATTCCCGCAGCTCGGGGAGAAAACGGTTGCCGTTCGCGGTGGACGGCGTTTCTTCGGCTATTTCCGAAACGGCTGGGTCGTCGCCGCTGGCGCCTTCGCGGCCCTGGCCCCAGGCACGGAGCAGATTCTGCAGCCGGGAGTGGAGTGTTTCCGGATTCGCCCCGCTGCCGGTGAGCACGTGTTCGAGGGCCTCGCGTTTGCGGGCCGCGGTGAGGCCGCTGTGCCGGGCATCCCATTGACGCAGCAGATCGGCAATCAGTTCGGACCAGCCGAGTTTCTGTACTTCGGCGAGGCCGGCAAGGTAGTTGACGAGGTGATTGCGATAATCCTCCCAGTTCCCCGTCTTGATCGCGTCGTCGAGTCGCCGGGCGAGCCGCAGTTGCTCCGGCGAGTCTTTGGGAAGTGCGTCGGCCAGTGAGCGCGGCAGGGCGTCGGGGGAGTCTTCGGCTTTTTGCGGGGTGCCCGAAATCTCGTGGTACAGCGTCCGGTAGTTGTCGGGGGTCGGGGGCGTCCGGCCAGTAACTAGCCGGCGCAGGGTTTCCCGGGCGATCTCGAAAGGGTTGCTAAGCGTCGTCATGTTGGAAGCCGGGTGATCGGGCTATAATCCGCGCCCATGCAACGGCGCCCCCGTAGCATGAAGGTCGTGCAGTTGCCTTGTAAGCATCAGGCGTTGGTTCGATTCCGACCGGGGGCACCAGTCATTCGCTGGCGACGCTGCCGAGCCCCAGGCGCTGCGACAGGCGTTGCGCTGCCGACAGCATGGCCTTGGCCGTCGGGCTGTCCCATTCCACGTCGAACTCGCCGACGGTGCCCAGCGAGGTGATCGCCGCGACCATGGCGCCCGTATGGTCGTATACCGGGGCGCTGAAGCCATTGATCCCGGGCGTCAGGTTGCCGGTTGCGCGAGCGAGTCCCCGGGCCCGGGCTTCCGTCAGGTTCTTTTCCAGTTGACGGCGCAGGGTCGTGATCGCCGTCTTGCTGGCGACGGCATCCCTCTGCAATTCCTCCTCCAGTGCCTTTTTAAGGAAGGGGGAGCGGTAGAAAGCCGAAAAGGCCCGTCCGGTCGCCGATTTGCTGAGCGAGAGTACGGTCCCGTGGCGCAGGGTTACGGTGATCGGTCCTCCCGCATCGACAATGCGCACAATGGTTGCTCCATGGGTGCCCCAGACTGCCAGCGCAACGGTTTCCTGGATTTCTTCGCAGAGTGCTTCCAGGATCGGTCCGGCCAGGCGAACGGGGTCGAGTCTCCCCAGTCCGGAGAGGCCAAGCTCGAGTGCGTAGGCGCCAAGATCGTAGCGCCCGCTGCTGGAGTCCTGCTCGACGATCCCGACACGCAGGAAACTGACCATGTAGCGGTGGGCCTTGGCGGCCGGCATCGATGCCCCCTTTGCGATGTCGCGCAGCATCATCGGGCGATTCGTCGCGGCCAGGACGCTGAGCAGGCGGAAGCCTACCTCGATGGACTGTATGCCTTGCCGGTCGTTAGCTACTTTGGTGGTCATGGGAAAGCACCCTGGTTGGAAGACTCATATTTTATGCATCTATGGCGCATCTTAGGGCGCGAATATAATTCGGGCACTTATTCAGGGGAGTTCTCATGCGGGCGGTTCTGGTAGCGAATCCAAAAGGCGGAGCGGGCAAGACGACGCTGGCCACCAATTTGTCCGGCTATTTTGCCAATCAGGGCAAAAGCGTCACGCTGTGCGATCTGGATCGCCAGCAATCCGCATTGCGCTGGATGGCATTCCGTGATCCTGCGCTGCCGCCGGTTACCGGATATTACGCAGGCAATCAGATCGTCCTCAACTTGCCCAAGGAGTCGGATTGGGTTGTGGTCGATGCGCCGGCCGGCTTGCAGGGCTATAAATTGTCGGATTACCTCCGCGCGGTGGATAGGGTGTTGGTGCCGTTGGTCCCGTCGGTATTCGATATGGCCGCTACCGAGGACTTCCTCAATTCGATACGCGGAGAGATTCGCAGCAATCGAATGAAAGTCGGGATCGTCGCGATGCGCGTCGATCCGCGAACGAAGGCGGCCGGCATGCTGGAAGAGTTCCTCCGCCACTTCGACATTCCCATCGTTTCCTATCTGCGAAACACCCAGAACTATGTGAACGTTGCAGCAGCGGGGGCGACCGTTTTCGATCCGCCGAGGGCGCGTCATCGCAGGGATCTCGGGCAGTGGGACGCGCTGGTCAAATGGGTCGAAAGCGCTTGATTCATTTTTTTGCTTGACCTGTGCCCGGGGGCTGGGCATAATTCGGCCCCTCTGACGCGGGGTGGAGCAGTTTGGCAGCTCGTCGGGCTCATAACCCGAAGGTCGCAGGTTCAAGTCCTGCCCCCGCAACCAGTCGCCATTTTGGTTCCGGGTTTTGTCAGGCAGGTGGTTCGGTGGTTTGAGAAATTAAATTGCTGAAGTACTTGACGGGGAGTTGGGAGTTGTTCATAATCTCGCTTCTCTGCTGCTGACGAAGCGAAAGCGATGGCGCGGCGAAATTGATCTTT
>JAQUAX010000019.1 GCA_028687035.1 Dechloromonas sp.
GCCGGCCGCCGACAGCCCGGCCGCGCCGCCTGCCGCCGCGCCGCAGCCGGTCGCCCCCCAGCCCGCCCCCGCGGCGGCGGCGCCCGAGCCGGCGCCGCGCACGGTGATCCTCGACAAGCCGCTGCGCTCCGGCCAGCGCTACTACGCGAAGGGCTGCGACCTGATCGTCACCGCGATGGTCAGCGCCGGCGCCGAGGTCATCGCCGACGGCAACATCCACATCTACGCGCCGCTGCGCGGCCGCGCGCTGGCCGGCGCCAGCGGCGACCGCAATGCGCGCATCTTCACGACCTGCCTGGAGGCCGAACTGGTTTCGGTGGCCGGCCTGTACCGCACCTTCGAGGCCGGCGTGCCGCCCGAGCTGGCGCGCCAGCCGGCGACCGTCAGCCTGACCGGCGACGGCGAGCCGCGGCTGCACGTCGCGCCGCTGGCGCTCAGGTAGAATCTCCCCTATTTCAATAACATACCCAGCGAGAACCCAACGTGACCCGCATCATCACCGTAACCTCCGGCAAGGGCGGCGTCGGCAAGACGACGACCAGCGCCAGCTTTTCCACCGGCCTTGCGCTGCGCGGCTTCAAGACCGCGGTCATCGACTTCGACGTCGGCCTGCGCAACCTCGACCTGATCATGGGCTGCGAACGCCGCGTGGTCTATGACCTGATCAACGTGGTCAACGGCGAGGCGACGCTGACCCAGGCGCTGATCAAGGACAAGCACTGCGACAACCTGTACGTGCTGCCCGCGTCGCAGACGCGCGACAAGGATGCGCTGACCGAGGAAGGCGTCGAGAAGGTTCTGAAGGATCTCGCCCACCAGGGCTTCGACTACATCGTCTGCGATTCGCCGGCCGGCATCGAGCACGGCGCGGTGATGGCGCTGACCTTCGCCGACGAGGCGATCGTCGTGACCAACCCGGAAGTCTCGTCGGTGCGCGACTCCGACCGCATCCTCGGCATCCTGCAGGCCAAGTCGCGCCGCGCGCTGGAAGGCCGCGAGCCGGTCAAGGAACACCTGCTGATCACCCGCTACAACCCGGGCCGCGTCGAAGCCGGCGAAATGCTGTCGTACAAGGACATCCAGGAAATCCTGCGGGTGCCCATCATCGGCGTGATCCCGGAATCCGAGGAAGTGCTGCAGGCTTCCAACCAGGGTTCGCCGGTCATCCACCAGAAGGAAACCGACGCCGCCGAGGCCTACCACGACGTGATCGCCCGCTTCCTCGGCGAGGACGTGCCGCTGCGCTTCGTCGACTACGTGAAGCCCGGCCTGCTGAAGCGCCTGTTCGGGGGCAAGTGACATGTCGCTGCTCTCGATGCTCTTCGGCAACAAGCCGAAAACCGCCCAGGTGGCCAAGGAGCGCCTGCAGCTGATCATCGCCCGCGAACGCGATGGCGCCGGTTCGCCCGACTTCCTGCCCGACCTGCAGCGCGACCTGATCGCGGTGATCTCGAAATACGTCAATATCAATCCGGACGACATCCGCGTGTCGCTGGAAAAGCAGGACCGCTTCGAGGTGCTCGAAGTCAATATCGTGCTTCCCGAAAAGGGCTGAGCCGACTAGCATCGGGGCACCACGCCCAAGAGGAACGCCCCGATGCCCGCCCTGCCCAAACCCAGCGAGATCGTCGCCCGGCTGAACGAACACGTGATCGGCCAGGAAGCGGCCAAGCGCACGCTCGCCGTCGCCGTCTATGCGCATTTCCGGCGCATGGCGCAAATCGCGGTCGACAGCGTCGAACTGACCAAAAGCAACATCCTGCTGGTCGGCCCGACCGGCACCGGCAAGACGCTGCTGTGCGAAACGCTGGCCCGCATCCTCGAACTGCCCTTCGTGACCGCCGACGCCACGTCGCTGGCCCAGACGCAGTTCGTCGGCGACGAGATCGAGGCGCTGCTGCACCGGCTGATCGACCGGGCCGGCGACGACCTGGCCCGCGCCCAGCGCGGCATCGTGTTCATCGACGAGGTCGACAAGCTGAAGGCGGCGGCCGGCGACGCGCGCGCGACGTCCGGCGAGAGCGTCCAGCACGCGCTGCTGAAGATCATGGAGGGCGCGCCGGTGCGCCTGAAGGACGGCCGGCACATCGACACCACGCACATCCTTTTCATCTGCGGCGGCGCCTTCGTCGGGCTCGACCAGATCCTGACGCGGACCCACACCTTCGGTTTCATTTCGGCCGGCGACGGCAGCGACAGCCGCATCCTCGACCGCCTGAACGCCCGGATCAAGCCGACCGACCTGCTGGAATTCGGCCTGATTCCCGAATTCGCCGGCCGCCTGCCGGTGGTCACCCGGCTGCACGAGCTGACGCAGGACATGCTGGTGCGCATCCAGACCGAACCGAAGAACGCGATCTACCGGCAGTTCCGCGCGCTGCTCGCGGCCGACGGCGTCGACCTGCAGGTCGAGCCGGCGGTCTTCCGCCAGATCGCCGAGCTGGCGATCGAGTACAAGGCCGGCGCGCGCAGCCTGCGCGGCATTTTCGAGGAAATGATGACCGACGTGATGTACGCGGTGCCCGACCGGCCGGACATCCGGCGCGTCGTCATCGGCTCGCTGTTCGAGCCGCCGCGCTATTTCGGTGCCGCGCCGGGCTGATTCCTGGCCGCCGACCGCGGTCGACCGCGAAAATCAGAAGAATTCCGGCTCGCTGTAGTCGATTTCGCGGAAGATGCCGGCCTTCACCAGATCGTCGTAGTCGTAGATCCGGTTGCGCCCGTCCTGCTTGGCCTGATACAGGCTGCGGTCGGCCCGGCTCAGCACCTCGACCGGCAGGATGTCCGGATTGGCCTGGCAGTAGCCGATGCTGACCGTCAGGTGCTCGACGCGCGGGAAGCTGTGCGCTTCGATCGCCAGCCGGACGCGCTCGAAGATGTTGTGCGCGATCGCCGCGTTCTCGGCGTTGACGATGGCGACGAATTCCTCGCCGCCATAGCGGTACAGCAGATCGGTCGAACGGAAGGTGTGGCTCATCAGCCGCGACACCAGCAGCAGGATCTCGTCGCCGACCATGTGGCCGAAGTTGTCGTTGATCGACTTGAAGTGGTCGATGTCGAGCACCGCCAGCCAGTACTGGTGGCCCGGAATTTCGCGCCGGCCGCCGGGGATTTCCTCGTAGTAATCGGGACGGCCGAGCAGGCTCCAGATGCGGTCGAAGGAATTTTCCAGCGCCTGCCGGTTGAACAGGCCGGTCAGCCGGTCGCGCTGGCTGATGTCGAGCAGGGTGTAGTAATTCGAGAACACCTCGAGCACGCCGCGGATCATCGCGTCCTCGGCGGCGCTCGCCTCGCGGTCGCGCTGGAAAACGAAGTAGCCGCACACTTCGCCGCCGCCGAACAGCGGGTAGGCGATCAGCACCTCGCGCCCGCGCATCCGCGTGCAGGGTTTGGCCAGCAGCCGGACGTTGTCGGTCAGCGCGATGACGTCGGTCGAGACGTCGGCCAGATTCTGGACTTCCTCGACGCGCTCGACCATGCGCGCGACGCCGTCGGATTCGACGACCTTGGAACGGTGGTAGTGCAGCACGCGGACCAGCGCATTGCGGTCGTCGGTCCGGTAAAGCGCGGTGTCGAGCACGCCGAGCAGGGGGCCGAGCGTGCGCAGCAGGCTCTGCTCGAGCAGCTCGGTGTCGCGGATCGAGGTCATCTTGCCGAGCTTGCCGAGCAGGCCCGGCAGGCGGCTGGAATTGGGATCGTTCTTGGCGGGAAGGTCGTTCATCGCGGGCCCTGCTTGTCTCTTCGGTTATTCTAGGCGCAGGAATGGCAGATTGGGAAAAAGTAGTAAAAGTTCCCTCCGACCGCAAAAAAAGGGGGCCCGCAGGCCCCCCAAAGGCTAGAGACCGGGTGCTGTTCTCCCGATATCTCTCCCGCAGAGTCTTGTGATCGTTTACAGCGCCGGGCCCTTGCGGATGAAGCCGAAGGGCTTGCCGAGCGGAATCAGCGTGCGGCCGAAGTAGCTGTTCAGGAAGAGCGCGCCGGCCGTGTAGAAGCCGAGCAGCGAGATCAGCAGTTCGGACCACGCGGCGAGCGCCGAGAACAGCGGCGGATTGACGCCGAGGATGGACAGCGCCAGCGACGGCAGCAGGATGTTGATCAGCACCAGCATGATCGCGAACATCTTGTTGACCTCGAAGGCGGCGACCATGATGAACAGCGAGAAGAAGAAGTAGCCGAGGCAGGCGTAGGCCAGCTGCCTGGCGTCGGCCTTGGCCGGATCGACGGCACCCAGCCAGCCCTGGCTGATCGCCCAGTGCATCGCGACGGCGGCCCAGAACAGGCCGTAGGCGCCGAGCACGATGGAGCCGAAGTAGTTGTTCTTCTTGAAGTCGATCGTCGACGCCCAGATCTGGGCGACCGAGCCGAGGAGCAGCGCCCACGGCACGAGGAAGGTCGAGCCGGTGGTCCAGCCCATCTTCTGCGATGCGGCGACGAAGGTGACCATCGACAGTCCGAAGACGCCGAGCGCGGTCGGGTCGGACATGATGATCTTGGTTTCGGTAACGGCCAGTGCGGCCTGCGTTTGTGCTGTCATTGCGTTCTCCCTTTATGGTCTTTATTGGATTGTTGCCCCACCTCGGAATCGGCGCCCGGTGCGGTGCACCGGGCGTCGCCCCCGTTTCCTACATGTTCGGATAATTCGGCCCGCCGCCTCCCTCCGGCACTGTCCAGTGGATGTTCTGGGTCGGATCCTTGATGTCGCAGGTCTTGCAGTGCAGGCAGTTCTGCCCGTTGATCTGCAGGCGCGGCTTGCCTTCGTCCTCGCCGAGGATTTCATAGACGCCGGCCGGGCAGTAACGCGTCTCCGGCGCGCCGAAGCGGGCGTAGTTGATGCCGATCGGCACCGACTCGTCCTTCAGGCGCAGGTGGCACTGCTGGTTTTCCTCGTGGTTGGTCGCCGACAGGAAGACCGACGACAGCCGGTCGAAGGTCAGCACGCCGTCCGGCTTCGGGTAGTCGATCTTCGGGTAGCTGGCCTTGTCGCCGAGCTGGCTGTGGTCGTCGTGGTGATGCATCGTCCACGGCGCCTTGCCCTTGAACACGTAGGTGTCGATCGCCCCGTAGGCGAGGCCGCCCCACAGGCCCCACTTGAAGGCGGGACGGATGTTGCGGACCTGGTGCAGTTCGTCCCACAGCCAGCTCGCCTTGATCTTCGCGCCGTAATCGACCGCCTCGGGACCGGTCCCTTCCCGGCCGAGGTGTTCGAAAACCGCTTCCGCGGCGACCAGGCCCGACTTCATCGCCATATGCGTGCCCTTGATCTTGGGCACGTTCAGGAAGCCCGCCGTGTCGCCGACCAGCACGCCGCCCGGGAAATGCAGCTTGGGCACCGACTGCCAGCCGCCTTCCGACAGCGCGCGGGCGCCGTAGGAAATGCGCCGGCCGCCTTCGAAGAAGCCGCGGATAGCCGGATGCGTCTTGTAGCGCTGGAATTCCTCGTACGGCGACAGCCACGGGTTCTGGTAGTCGAGACCGACGACGAAGCCGACGGCGACCAGGTTGTTCTCCAGGTGGTACAGAAAGGAGCCGCCGTAGGTGTCGCTGGCCAGCGGCCAGCCCACGGTATGCATGATCAGCCCCGGCTGGTGCTTGGCCGGATCGATTTCCCACAGTTCCTTGATGCCGATGCCGTAGGTCTGCGGATCGACGCCGTCGCGCAGGTCGAACTTGCCGAACAGCTCCTGGGTCAGCGAGCCGCGGCAGCCTTCGGCGAAGATCGTCTGCTTCGCGTGCAGTTCCATGCCCGGCTGGAAGTTGTGGCCGGGCTGGCCGTCCTTGCCGATGCCAAGGTCGCCGGTGGCGACGCCCTTGACCGTGCCGTCCTCGTGGTACAGCACCTCGGCGGCGGCGAAGCCCGGGTAGATTTCGACGCCGAGCGCCTCGGCCTGCTCGCCGAGCCAGCGGCAGACGTTGCCCAGGCTGACGATGTAGTTGCCGTGGTTGCTCATCTGCGGCGGCGTCGGCAGCTTGAACGAGCCGCCCTGGCTGAGGAACATCAGGCGGTCTTCACCGGCCGGCGTGTTCAGCGGCGCGCCGCGTTCCTGCCAGTCCGGGAAGAGTTCGGCCAGCGCCTTCGGTTCGATCACCGCGCCGGACAGGATGTGGGCGCCGATCTCGGAGCCCTTCTCCAGCAGGCAGACGGAAATTTCCCGTCCGGCCTGCTCGGCCAGCTGCTTGAGCCGGATCGCCGCGGACAGCCCCGAGGGGCCGCCGCCGACGATCACGACGTCGTATTCCATCGCATCGCGATCGGTACGCATGATGGCGCCTTAGAAAAGGGTTTCCGGCAGCGCGAACACCGAGTCGCTGCCGCCGGTGATCTCGGCGGCATAGGCGGCGGCGAACGGCAGCTGGTGGGCGGCGAAGTAGCTGGCAGTCGCCAGCTTGGCCTGGTAGAAGTCGTCGCTGCTGCCTTCGGCCAGGTGCTTGACGGCGATCGCCGCCGACTTGGCCATCAGCCAGCCGCCGACAACGATGCCGGTCAGCTTCAGGAAAGGCACGGAACCGGCATGGACGGCCGCCGGGGCGCTTTCGTAATGGGCGAGAATCCAGTCGGCCGCGGTCGACAGCGCATCGATGCCGTTTTTCAGGTTGGCTGCGATCGCCGCCAGTTGCGCATCGCCGGCAATCGCCGCCGCATCGGCCGACATCTCGGCGATCAGGGCCTTCATCGCCGCGCCCGGCACCTTTTCGCGGGCCAGCTTGCGGCCGACCAGGTCGTTCGCCTGAATCGCCGTCGTGCCTTCGTAGATGGTCGTGATGCGCGAATCGCGGTAGTACTGCGCCGCACCGGTTTCCTCGACGAAGCCGACGCCGCCGAAGACCTGCAGCGCGTTCGACGACAGCTCGACGCCCTGTTCGGTGCTCCAGCCCTTGACCACCGGGGTCAGCAGGTCGATGCGGGCCTGCGCGGCGGCATCGCCGGCATGGGCGCGGTCGATCTGGGCAGCGGCGTAGTAGGCCAGCGTGCGCATGGCTTCGGTGCGCGACTTGCAGTCCATCAGCAGACGACGCACGTCCGGGTGATGCAGGATGGTCTTCTTCTCGTCGGACTTGTCGCCGATGATCTTGCCCTGGACGCGCTCGCGGGCGTACCACAGCGCGTGCTGATAGGCGCGCTCGGCGATGCCGACACCTTCGAGGCCGACGTTGACGCGGGCGTGGTTCATCATCGTGAACATGTAGCCGACGCCCTTGTTCTCCTCGCCGATCAGGTAGCCGACGGCGCCTTCGTTCTCGCCATAGGACATCACCGCGGTCGGGCTGCCGTGGATGCCGAGCTTGTGTTCGATCGACGCGCAGATCAGGTCGTTGCGCTTGCCGAGCGAACCGTCGTCATTGACCAGGAACTTCGGCACCAGGAACAGCGAGATGCCCTTCAGTCCCGGCGGGGCGTCCGGCAGGCGGGCCAGCACCAGGTGGATGATGTTCTCGGCGACGTCGTGCTCGCCCCAGGTGATGAAGATCTTGGTGCCGCTGACCAGGTAGGTGCCGTCGCCGACCGGCTTGGCCTTGGACGAAATGGCGGCGAGGTCGGAACCGGCGTTCGGCTCGGTCAGGTTCATCGTGCCGGTCCAGGTGCCTTCGACCATCTTCGGCAGGTACTTCTGCTTCAGTTCGTCGGACGCGTGGTGGGCGATGGCTTCGATGGCGCCGCCGGTCAGCATCGGGCACAGGCCGAAGGCCATGTTGGCGCCCTTCCACATTTCATTGACCGCCATCGAGACGACGGCCGGCAGGCCCTGGCCGCCGTATTCCGGCGAGAAGGGCATCGAGTTCCAGCCGGTCTCGGCGAACAGCTGGTAGGCCTCCTTGAAGCCTTCGGCGGTGGTGACGACGCCGTCCTTGCAGACGTGGCCGACGCGGTCGCCGACGCGGTTGATCGGGTCGAGGACGC
Source organism: Dechloromonas sp. (assembly GCA_028687035.1). Classification (GTDB taxonomy): domain Bacteria; phylum Pseudomonadota; class Gammaproteobacteria; order Burkholderiales; family Rhodocyclaceae; genus Azonexus. The sequence continues at coordinate 7,898 of JAQUAX010000019.1, forward strand.
CGGTGGCGAACTTGGATGCTTCGTCGAGGATGGATTCGACGAGATCGACGGAACATTCCTCGTTGCCGGGCAGGGCGCAGATTTCTTCGAGGCCGGCGATTTCGTTGAGGACGAACTGCATGTCGCGCAGCGGGGCGATATAGGTGCTCATGGGGTTTCCTTTGGCTAGTGGTTGGCGGGGCTTGCGGGTCGACCGGACACCGCCGGGAAGCTTACCTCCCGGCGGCCGGCCGACGTCCCCCTTATTCGATGGCGAGTGCGGACTGGGCGTGCTGACGCAGCACGTACTTCTGAATCTTCCCGGTCGAGGTCTTCGGCAGTTCGCCGAACACCACCTGCTTCGGCACCTTGAAGCGTGCCAGGTGGGTCCGGCAGTGCTCGATGATATCCGTTTCGGTGGTGGTCGCGCCGGCCTTCAGTTCGATGAAGGCCGCCGGGACCTCGCCCCACTTCTCGTCCGGCTTGGCGACGACCGCGGCGGCGACGACCGCCGGGTGGCGGTAGAGCACGTCCTCAACTTCCAGCGACGAGATGTTCTCGCCGCCGGAGATGATGATGTCCTTGGAGCGGTCCTTGATCTTCACGTAGCCGTCGCTATGCACGACCGCCAGGTCGCCGGTGTGGAACCAGCCGCCGGCGAAGGCTTCCTGCGTCGCCTTGTCGTTCTTCAGGTAGCCCTTCATGACCAGGTTGCCGCGGAACATGATCTCGCCCATCGTTTCGCCGTCCCAGGGAACCGGCTGCATCGACACCGGGTCGAGCACGGCGATCGCTTCCTGCATGTGGTAGCGCACGCCCTGACGGCCGTTGCGTGCCGCCTGCAGGTCGATCGGCAGCTTTTCCCATTCCGGCTGCTTGGCGCAGACCGAGGCCGGGCCGTAGGTTTCGGTCAGGCCGTAGACGTGGGTGATGTTGAAGCCCATGCGCTGCGCGCCCTCGATGATCGCGGCCGGAGGCGCGGCACCGGCGATCAGGCCATTGACGGTCTGCTCGATGCCTTCCTTCAGGCTGTCCGGGGCGTTGATCAGCATGCCGTAGACGATGGGCGCACCGCACATGTGGCTGACCTTGTGTTCCTTGATCAGCCCGAAGATCAGGGCCGGATCGATCTTGCGCAGGCAGACGCTGGTGCCGGCGTTGGCCGCCATCGTCCACGGGAAGCACCAGCCGTTGCAGTGGAACATCGGCAGCGTCCACAGGTAGACCGAATGCTGCGGCATGCCCCAGGAAATGATGTTGGACGCGGAATTGAGGTAGGCGCCGCGGTGGTGATAGACGACCCCCTTCGGATTGCCGGTGGTGCCCGAGGTGTAGTTCAGCGCGATGGCATCCCACTCGTTTTCAGGCAGGCTCCAGGCGAACTCCGGATCGCCTTCCTGCAGGAAGGACTCGTAGTCCTTCTCGCCGAGCGACTCGCCGCCGGCGAAATCCGGATCGAGCGAGTCGATGACCAGCGGCTTCGGCCCCTCGAGCAGTTCCAGCGCGGCCTTGATGGTGGCCGAGAATTCTGGATCGGTGATCAGTACCTTGGCTTCACCATGCGCCAGTTGGAAGGCGATCGCCTCGGCGTCGAGGCGGGTATTCAGCGTATTGAGCACGGCGCCGGACATCGGCACGCCGAAATGGCACTCGAACATCGAATTGATGTTCGGCAGCATCGCGGCGACCGTGTCGCCCTTGCCGATGCCGCGCCCCTGCAGAGCAGAGGCCAGGCGGCGGCAGCGCTCGTAGCTTTCCTTCCAAGTGTATTGACGATCACCCTGGATGACCGACACGCGCTTCGGGTAAATGAAGGCCGAACGCTCGATGAAGGTCAGCGGGGACAGCGGGACGTAATTGGCCGGATTTTGATCCAGACCGACGGTAAACGGGTTAGCCACGTTAGATATCTCCTCTTGTATTCTTGCCGGGTTCTGCTGTTCTCTTTGGGGCAAGATTCCATATTTTTTTTGGCAAGGATGGCAAAACACCCTTGCGCAAGTATTCATGGAATGTAACGAATCGTTACACTCCCGATTGCCCCACGACGCCTGAACTAGAATCGCCCGATGCCACAGGAAACATCCGCCGCAGACCCGGCTCAGCGCTACGAAATGTTGCAGACCGGCCTGGACCTGCTCGACCAGGGCATCACGGTCTTCGACGCCGGACTGCGCCTGGTCGCGTGGAACCGCCCCTTCCTGCAGCTGCTCGATTTTCCCGAAGAGCTGGCCTACGTCGGCGCCCCGTTCGAGAGCTTCATCCGCTACAACGCGGAGCGCGGCGAGTACGGACCGGGCGACCGCGAGATCCAGATCGCCGAACGCGTCGCCGCGGCCGCCCGTTTCGCGCCGCACGTCACCGAACGCCAGCGCCCGAACGGCCGCATGCTGTTGCTGCGCGGCGAGCCGTTACCGCACCGGGGCTTCGTGACGCTGTACAGCGACATCACCGAGCAGCGCTACATCGAACACCTGACCGAGCACCAGAATATCCAGCTCGAGGAACGGGTCCGGCGGCGCACCGCCCAACTCGAGAACGCCAACGCCAACCTGCGTCGGGCCAACGTCGAGATCGAGCGTATCGCCGCTGCGCTCGGCCGCAGCGAGGAGCGCCTGCGCCTGATCAACGACACCATTCCGATCCTGATCGGCTACGTCGACCGCGACGAGGTCTACCAGTACGCGAACAAGGGCTACTCGGACTGGTACGGGCACCTCGAGGGCTCGGTGACCGGGCGCGCGGTGATCGACGTGATCGGTCCGCAGGTCTATGCCCAGGTCCGCGATTCGCTGCAGACGGCGCTGTCGGGGCGGCAGGTCTCGTACGAATACCAGATGGAGCGCCAGGGCCAGACGGTGTTCGCGCACAGCACGCTGGTCCCGGAAATTTCGGCGGACGGCGAGACGCTCGGCTTCTTCGTGTTCTCGCACGACATCACCGAACAGAAGCGGATGCAGGCTGCGCTGATCCAGGCCCAGAAGATGGAAGCGATCGGTCAGCTGACCGGTGGCCTGGCCCACGATTTCAACAACCTGCTGACCGTCGTCATCGGCAACCTGGCGGCGCTGCAGGAGCAGCGGGCCGACGACCCGGGCATCGCCGAATTCGTCGAACCGGCGCTGCAGTCGGCCCGCCGCGGCGTCCAGCTGATCCGCCGGCTGCTGACCTTCTCGCGCCAGCAGCCGCTGGAGCCGCAGGCGGTCGATATCAGCCAGCTGATCGGCAGCCTGGCCAAGCTGGTGCGCCGCTCGCTGCCCGAGTCGATCGCTGTCTCGACCGACCTGGCCGGCGTCGCGATCCACGTGCTGGCCGACCCGTCCCAGCTCGAGAGCGCGCTGCTCAACTTCGCGCTGAACGCGCGCGACGCGATGCCCGACGGCGGCCGCCTGCACATCGCGGCGCGGCCGATCGAGCTGGACGGCGATGCTGCCCCCTTCGCGCTGCCGGCCGGGCATTACGCGCTGATCGAGGTCGCCGACAACGGCCAGGGCATGGACGCGGCGACGCTGGCCCGGGTTTTCGAGCCCTTCTTCACGACCAAGCGCTTCGGCCTGGGCAGCGGCCTCGGCCTGTCGATGGCCTACGGCTTCGTCAAGCAGTCGGGCGGCGACATCACGATCCACAGCGAACCCGGCCAGGGCACCACGGTGCTGATCGCGCTGCCGCTGGCGCCGGACGCGCCGGGGGCCGACCCGGCCGGCGACGAGGCGCTGCCGGCGGCCGGCGGCGGCCTGGTGCTGCTGGTCGAGGACGAGGCCAGTGTGCGCCGGGTCGTCCGCCAGCAGCTGGTCGACCTCGGCCACCCGGTGATCGAGGCGGAAAACGGCGCGCAGGCGCTCGAAATGATCGGCCAGATCGCCGACATCGCGTTCGTCGTCAGCGACGTGATCATGCCCGGCGGCCTGAACGGCCACCGGCTGGCCGCCGAGATCCGCCGCCTGCGTCCCGCGGTCGGCATCGTGCTGATCAGCGGCTACGACGACGAAACCGCCGAGGCGGACAGCGGGCTGCCGGTACTGGCCAAGCCCTTCGGGCGCCAGGACCTGGCGCGCGCGCTGGCCCGCTCGCACAAGGAAGCGACCCCATGAAAGACAACGACACCGCCGGCCGGCTGATCGCGATCGTCGAGGACGATCCGGACGTCGCCCGCGTCATCGCGCAGACGCTGGGCGACTTCGGCTTCCGCACGCAGTGGTGCCGCAGCGCCGGCGAACTGTTGCGGCGCCTGCGCGCGCTGGCCCCCGAGCTGTGCATCATCGACCTCGGTCTGCCCGACATGGACGGCATCGAGGCGATGCAGCGCATCCGCGCGCAGTCGCCGTGCGGCATCATGATCCTGACCGGGCGCGCCCACGTCAGCGACCGCGTGATGGGGCTCGAACTGGGCGCCGACGACTACATGCTGAAGCCTTTCGAACCGCGCGAACTGGTCGCCCGCGTGCGCAGCATCCTTCGCCGGCGCGAGAACGTCGAGCAGGCGCCGCGCCAGGTCGCCGAGTTCGCCGGCTGGCGCTTCAACCTCGGCAACCACACGCTGCATTCGCCGAAGGGCGACGAGCACCTGCTCAGCACGTCGGAGGCCGAACTGCTGCAGGTCTTCGTCAGCAACCCGAACCGCATCCTGGCGCGCGACAAGCTGATGGGCGGCCGCGACGTCGCGCCGACCGACCGTTCGATCGACGTCCGCATCTCGCGGCTGCGCCGCAAGCTGGAGCCCGATCCGCAGGGGCCGACCTTCATCAAGACCGTCTATGGCGCGGGCTACCTGTTCCTGGCCACGGTGAACTGGTCGGGCGACGGCGAAACCGCCTGAACGAAAAGGGCGCCGCCCCCGATGGGTGGCGGCGCCCCGGAAATGGACGGCGCCGGGCCGTCTACCGCGGAAGGCTCATTCGTCCTCGTCGCGCAGCTGGAACTTGCCTGCCATCTGCTGCTGGACGTTGGGCGGCACCGCGGAGTAGCGCGCGAACTCGATGGTGTAGCTGCCCTGGCCGCCGGTCAGCGACTTCAGCCGCGACTGGTAGTCGTTGAGCTCGGCCAGCGGCACTTCGCCGGTGATCGCTGCGAAGCCGTGGCCGCGCCCGTCGGTGCCGGTGATGTGGCCGCGCCGGCCGGACAGGTCGCCGGACAGGTCGCCGATCGCCGCCTCCGGCACGACGATCTCGATATTGACGATGGGTTCGAGAACGATCGGCTTCGCATTGCGGATCGCCTCGACGACGGCCTTGCGGCCGGCGATGGTGAACGCCACTTCCTTGCCGTCGACCGCGTGCGTCTTGCCGTCGAAAACGGTGACCTTGAGGTCCTCGACTTCGTAGCCGGCGACGACGCCGCCCTCCAGGCCCTGGCGCACGCCCTTCTCGACGGCCGCCATGAATACGCCGGGAATGACGCCGCCCTTGACCGCATCGACGAACTCGAAGCCTTCACCGCGCCCCTTCGGCTCGATGCGCAGATGCACCTCGCCGAACTGGCCGGCGCCGCCCGACTGCTTCTTGTGGCGGTACATCGCCTCGGCCGCGCCGGTGATCGTCTCGCGATAGGGAATGCGCGGCGGCTTGGTATCGACTTCCAGCTTGTACTGCGCGGCCATCCGGGCCAGCTTGGCCTTCAGGTGGATTTCGCCGAGGCCGCGGATGACCGTTTCGTTGCTGCTCGGATGGCGCTCGATGACGAAGGTCGGATCTTCCATCGCCAGCTTGCCGATGATGTCGAACAGGCGCTGCTCGTCGCCCTTCTTCTTCGTCTCGACGGCCAGCCCGGCCATCGGCTTCGGGAACTCCAGCGGCACCAGGTGGATGTGATCCTCGTCGTGCGAATCGTGCAGCACGCAGTCGAAATCGATCTCGTCGATCTTGGCGACGGCGCCGATGTCGCCCGGCAGCAGTTCATCGACCTCGACGCTGTCCTTGCCCTGCAGCAGGTACAGGTGGGCGACCTTGACCGGGCGCTTGCCGTCGCCGACGAAGAGCTGCATGTCCTTCCTGACCGTGCCCTGGTGCACGCGGAAGACGCCGATCTTGCCCATGTAGGGGTCGGCGACGATCTTGAATACGTGCGCCAGCACGTGCTTGGCGGCATCCGGCTCGGCGTGGAAGGCCTCGGTTTCGCCGCCCGGCTCGCCCTTGTAGAACGGCGGCGGGTTGCCTTCGGCCGGGTTCGGCGCCAGGCTGGCCAGCACGTGCAGCAGTTCGCGGATGCCGGCGCCGGTCTTCGCCGACGTGAACAGGATGGGGATCAGGTGCCCCTCGCGCATCGCCTTCTCGAAGGGCGCGTGCAGATCGGCGGCGGCGGGATCGGCGCCGTCCTCGAGGTAGCGCGCCAGCAGGTCCTCGTCCTCCTCGACGATCTGGTCGATCAGCGCGCGGTGGACGGCGGCGACCGACTCGAAATCGGCGTCGCCGGCATCGTGCTCGAGCACCTCGACGACGTCCGCCGCGCCGTGCGCCGGCAGGTCGAGCAGCATGCACTGCTTGCCGAAACGCTCGCGGATGTCGGCGACCAGGCCGGGCAGATCGAGGTTCTCGGCGTCGATCTTGTTGATGACGATCATCCGGCACAGCTTGCGCTCGGCGGCATGGCGCATCATGCGCTCGGTCATCAGCTCGATGCCGGTCTGGGCGTTGATGACGATCAGCGCGGTGTCGACGCCGGCCAGCGCGGCAATCGCCGGCCCGGCGAAATCGGGATAGCCCGGGGTATCGATCAGGTGGACGCGGGTGTCCTCGTAGCCGAAATTGACGATGGCCGAATTCAGGGAGTGGCCCGCCTCCTTTTCCTGCGCGTCAAAGTCGCAGACCGTGTTGCCCTTCTCGACGCTGCCGCGGGCGGAAATGGCGCCGGTCGCGAACAGCAGGGCCTCGGCCAGACTGGTCTTGCCGGCGGCTCCGTGGCCGACCAGGGCAATGGAACGAAGGGCCTGCGTGGTGTACTTGGACATCTTGCTCTCCCTGAACTTATCGGAAATGGATCATGGGCCATTCTACGCCCGAGTCCTTCCGGTCGACGAGGCCGGGGCGGCCGGACGGCCGCCCCGCGATGTCCGCCCCGCCTACTTCTTGAGCTTTTCCGGCCGCGCCCAGCCGGCGACCGTCAGCTGCTTCGGCCGCGACACGGTCAACGCGTCCGGCGGCGCGTCTTTGGTCAGCGTCGTGCCGGCGCCCAGCGTCGCGCCGCGGCCGACGACGACCGGTGCGACCAGCTGCGTATCCGAACCGATGAACACGTCGTCCTCGATGATCGTCTTGTGCTTGTTGGCGCCGTCGTAGTTGCAGGTGATCGTGCCGGCGCCGACATTGACGCGGCGGCCGATCTCGGCGTCGCCGATGTAAGCCAGGTGGTTGGCTTTCGACTGGTCGCCGATCAGGCTCTTCTTGACCTCGACGAAGTTGCCGATATGGACTTCGGCACCCAGTTCGGTGCCGGGCCGCAGGCGGGCGTAGGGGCCGAGCACGCCGTCCGGCCCGATCACCGCATCCTCGAAATGGCAGAAGGCGGCGATCCGCGTGCCGGCGCCGACCCGGACGTTCTTCAGCACGCAGTAGGGGCCGACTTCGACGGCATCGCCCAACTCGACTTCGCCTTCGAACACGCAGCCGACGTCGATCGCGACATCGCGGCCGTGCTTCAGCTGGCCACGGACGTCGATACGCGCCGGGTCGGCCAGCCGGACGCCGGCGACCAGCAGGCCGTCGGCGATGTTGCGCTGGTGCTGGCGCTCCAGCTCAGCCAGCTGCACCTTGCTGTTGACGCCGAGCACCTCCCACTCGCCGTCCGGCTGGGCGGTGCGTACCGGCAGGCCTTCGCCGACGGCGAGCGACACGACGTCGGTCAGGTAGTACTCGCCCTGCGCGTTGTCGTTCTTCAGGCGGCCGAGCCAGTCGCGCAGGCGGGCGGTCGGCATCGCCATGATCCCGGTATTGACCTCGCGGATCGCCTTTTCGGCGGCCGTGGCATCCTTCTCCTCGACGATGCGCAGCACCTGACCGCCGGCATCGCGGACAATGCGGCCGTAGCCGGTCGGATCGGCGAGGTCGACGGTCAGGATCGCGAGGCCGTCGCGACCGGCCTGCAGCAGGCGGCGCAAGGTCGCCGCGGTGGTCAGCGGCACGTCGCCGTAAAGGACCAGGGTCTGGGCTGCATCGGTCAGTTCGGGCACGGCCTGGGCGACCGCATGGCCGGTACCGAGCTGCTGTGCCTGTTCGGCCCATGAAATATCGGGCGCGGCGAGGGTCGACCGCACGACGTCGCCGCCGTGGCCATAGACGACCACCAGCTTTTCGGGCGACAGCGTGCGGGCGGTGTCGATCACGTGCTGCGCCAGCGGCTTGCCGGCGACCGGGTGCAGCACCTTGGGCAGGTTGGAATGCATGCGCTTGCCTTGGCCGGCAGCGAGGATGACGATCTGGATCGGCGTTTCAGCCATGTTTTTCGGACTCCGGAAAAAACGAAGGCGACCGCTCGGGTCGCCTTCGCATTATCGCATGACGTTTGGGATCAGCGCGGCAGCGTGCTCGAGCCCATCAGGAAGGCATCGACCTCGCGGGCGGCCTGACGGCCTTCGCGGATCGCCCAGACGACCAGCGACTGGCCGCGGCGGACGTCGCCGGCGGCATAGACGCCTTCGACGTTGGTCTTGTAGCAGCCTTCGCCGTCGGTCGTCGCCTTGGCATTGCTGCGCGCGTCCTTCTCGACGCCGAACGCATCGAGCAGGCCGCCGACCGGGTTGACGAAGCCCATCGCCAGAAAGGCGGCATCGCACGGCAGTTCGAACTCGGAACCGGCGACTTCGGTCATCCTGCCCCCCGCCCATTCGACGCGGACGGCCTTCAGCGCCTTGACGTTGCCTTGCGCGTCGGCGATGAATTCCTTGGTCGCCACGGCGAATTCGCGCTTGGTGTCGCCTTCCTTGTGCGATGAAGAAGTGCGCAGCTTCAGCGGCCAGTACGGCCAGACCAGCGGCTTGTCCTCCTGCTCGGGCGGCATCGGCATCAGTTCGAACTGGGTCACCGACGCAGCGCCCTGGCGGTAGCTGGTGCCGACGCAGTCGGAGCCGGTATCGCCGCCACCGATGACGATGACGTGCTTGCCCTTGACATTGATCGGGTTGCTGATGCCCTGCTGGACTTCCTTGTTCTGCGGAATCAGGAATTCCAGCGCGGCGTAGACGCCCTTGAACTGGCGGCCCGGCACCGGCAGGTCGCGCGGCACTTCCGAACCGGCAGCCAGGATCACCGCGTCGAAGTCCTTCTTCAGCTGGTCGGCGGAAACGACTTCGGTCGCATCGTTGTTGATGCCGGCCGGCAGGTTCTTGTCGCCGACGACGACCTTGGTCCGGAAAACGACGCCTTCGGCTTCCATCTGCGCAACGCGGCGGTCGATCACCGACTTGTTCAGCTTGAAGTCGGGGATGCCGAAGCCGAGCAGGCCGCCGATGCGCGAACTCTTCTCGAACACGGTGACGTCGTGGCCGACGCGCGCCAGCTGCTGCGCGGCAGCCATCCCGGCCGGGCCGGAACCGACGATCGCGACCTTCTTGCCGGTCTTGGCTTTCGGCGGCTGCGGCACGACCCAGCCCATTTCCCAGCCCTTGTCGATGATGAAGTGCTCGATCGACTTGATGCCTACCGGCGCCGCGTTGATGCCCAGCGTGCAGGCGGCTTCGCAGGGGGCCGGGCAGATGCGGCCGGTGAAGTCCGGGAAGTTGTTGGTGGAGTGCAGCACCTCCAGCGCCTGCTTCCAGTTGCCGCGGTAAACCAGGTCATTCCAGTCCGGAATGATGTTGTTCACCGGGCAGCCGTTGTTGCAGAACGGGATGCCGCAATCCATGCAGCGCGCGCCCTGGGTCTTGGCCTCGTCGTCCGACAGGGTCTGGACGAACTCCTTGTAGTGCGTCAGGCGCTTTTCGACCGGTTCGTAAGCCTCTTCGAGGCGTTCGAACTCCATGAATCCAGTCGGCTTGCCCATTATGCGGCCTCCTTCTGTGCAGCAGCGGCCAGCTCGGTGAGCGCCCGCTTGTACTCGTGCGGATAGACTTTGACGAATTTCTCGCGGTAGACGTCCCAGTTGGCGAGAATTTGCTTGGCGGTCCGGCTGCCGGTGTATTCGGCGTGACGGGTCACCAGCTCCTTGAGCTGGGTCTCGTCGGCCAGGCCGCGGTGCAGCGGCTCGCCGGCCGCGTGACGCGAGGCCGGCAGCACCTTCTCGAGCGCGACCTGGGCGAGGTTGCAGCGGTTCTTGAAGCTGCCGTCCTCGTCCAGCACGTAGGCGATGCCGCCCGACATGCCGGCCGCGAAGTTGCGCCCGGTCATGCCGAGCACGACGACGGTGCCGCCGGTCATGTATTCGCAACCGTGGTCGCCGACGCCTTCGACGACGGCGGTGGCACCGGAGTTGCGGACGCAGAAGCGTTCGCCGCCGACGCCGGCGAGGAAGGCTTCGCCCTCGGTCGCACCGTACATCACGGTATTGCCGACGATGATGTTCTGCTGCGTGTCACCGCGGAAATCCGGGCTCGGCTTGATGATGATGCGACCACCCGATAGGCCCTTGCCGACGTAGTCGTTGCCTTCGCCGGTCAGTTCCAGCGTCACGCCCTTGGCCAGGAAGGCGCCGAAGGCCTGGCCGGCGGTGCCGGTCAGCTTGACGTGGATGGTGTCGTCCGGCAGGCCGGCGTGGCCGTAGCGGCGGGCGACTTCGCCCGACAGCATGGTGCCGCAGGTGCGGTTGACGTTGATGATCGAGGTCTCGATCTGGACCTTGGCGCCCTTTTCCAGCGCCGGCTTGGCCTGCTCGATCAGCTTGTGGTCGAGCGCCTTGGCCAGGCCGTGATCCTGCACGTCGGTGTGACGGCGCGGTTCTTCGGCCGGAACGTTCGGCTGGTAGAAGATCTTCGAGAAATCGAGACCCTTGGCCTTCCAGTGTTCGATACCGGCACGCATGTCGAGCAGGTCGACACGGCCGACCAGGTCGTCGAACTTGCGGATGCCCAGCTGGGCCATCAGCTCGCGGACTTCCTCGGCGACAAAGAAGAAATAGTTGACGACGTGTTCCGGTTGGCCGGAGAAGCGCTTGCGCAGTTCCGGGTCCTGGGTGGCAACGCCGACCGGGCAGGTGTTCAGATGGCACTTGCGCATCATGATGCAGCCTTCGACGACCAGCGGCGCGGTCGCGAAACCGAACTCGTCGGCGCCGAGCAGCGCACCGATGACGACGTCGCGGCCGGTCTTCATCTGGCCGTCGACCTGGACGCGGATGCGCGAACGCAGGCGGTTCAGCACCAGCGTCTGCTGCGTCTCGGACAGGCCCAGTTCCCACGGCGTACCGGCATGCTTGATCGACGACACCGGCGAGGCGCCGGTACCGCCGTCAAAGCCGGCGATCACGACGTGGTCGGCCTTGGCCTTGGCGACGCCGGCGGCGACGGTGCCGACGCCGACTTCGGAAACCAGCTTGACCGAGATCGAAGCGCGCGAGTTGGCGTTCTTCAGGTCATGGATCAGCTGCGCCAGGTCCTCGATCGAGTAGATGTCGTGGTGCGGCGGCGGCGAGATCAGGCCGACGCCCGGCACCGAGTGACGCAGGAAGCCGATGTACTCGGACACCTTGTGGCCCGGCAGCTGACCGCCTTCGCCGGGCTTCGCGCCCTGGGCCATCTTGATCTGGATCTGGTCGGCATTGACCAGGTATTCGGTGGTGACGCCGAAGCGGCCGGACGCGACCTGCTTGATCGCCGAACGCAGCGAATCGCCATCCTTGAACTCGTAGTCACGCTCGATGCGGGACGCACCGATCACTTCGGACAGCTTCTGGCCGGCCTTCAGCGGCACGAACCGCTTGGCGTCCTCGCCACCTTCGCCGGTGTTCGACTTGCCGCCGATGCGGTTCATCGCGATGGCCAGCGTGGTGTGGGCTTCGGTCGAGATCGAGCCGAGCGACATGGCGCCGGTCGCGAAGCGCTTGACGATTTCCTTGGCCGACTCGACTTCATCCAGCGGCACCGGGGCGCCCTGCGGCTTGAACTCGAACAGGCCGCGCAGCGTCAGGTGGCGCTTGGACTGATCGTTGATCAGCTTGGCGTATTCCTTGTAGGTCTCGTACTTGTTCGAGCGCGTCGCGTGCTGCAGCTTGGCGATCGAATCCGGCGTCCACATGTGCTCTTCGCCGCGGATGCGGAAGGCGTATTCGCCGCCGGCATCCAGCATGTTGGCGAGCACCGGATCGGCCGAGAAGGCCTCCTTGTGCAGGCGGATGGCTTCCTCGGCCACCTCGAACACGCCGATGCCTTCGACGTTGGACGGCGTGCCGGTGAAGTACTTCTCGATGAAGTCCTTCTTCAGGCCGATGGCTTCGAAGATCTGGGCGCCGGTGTAGGACATGTAGGTCGAGATGCCCATCTTGGACATCACCTTGCACAGGCCCTTGCCGACCGCCTTGATGTAGTTCTTGGCGAACTTCTCGGCCTTCTCGGCATCGCCCTTGGCCAGGGTGTCGATGCTTTCGAAGACCAGGTACGGATGCACGGCTTCGGCGCCGTAGCCGCCGAGCAGCGCGAAGTGATGCGTTTCGCGCGCGGAACCGGTTTCGACGACGAGGCCGGTGCTGGTGCGCAGGCCCTTCTTGACCAGGTGCTGGTGGATCGTCGAGGTCGCGAGCAGGGCCGGGATGGCGACGTGCTCGGCATCGACCTTGCGGTCGGAGACGATCAGGATGTTGGCACCGGAACGCACGGCGTCTTCGGCATCGGCAGCCAGCGAAGCCAGGCGGGCTTCAATGCCTTCCTTGCCCCAGGCGACCGGATAGCAGATGTCCAGCTCGAAGGAGCGGAACTTGCCGGAGGTGTGCTTCTCGATATTGCGCAGCTTCTCGATATCGGCGAAGGACAGTACCGGCTGAGCCACTTCCAGGCGGATCGGCGGGTTGATGTCGTGCGTGTTCAGCAGGTTCGGCTTCGGACCGATGAAGGAAACCAGCGACATGACCAGTTCTTCGCGGATCGGGTCGATCGGCGGATTGGTCACCTGCGCGAACAGCTGCTTGAAGTAGGTGTAAAGGGTCTTGTTCTTCTTCGACAGCACCGGCAGCGAAGAGTCGGTACCCATCGAGCCGGTCGGCTCCTCGCCGTTCTGCACCATCGGCTCGAGGATGACCTTGATGTCTTCCTGGGTGTAGCCGAAGGCCTGCTGGCGATCGAGCAGCGACGCAGCGGCAGCGGCCGGCCGTTCGGCACTGCACTGGACTTCGTCGAGCTTGATGCGGATCTTCTCGATCCACTCGCGGTAGGGCTTGGCATTGGCCAGGGAATTCTTCAGCTCCTGGTCGTCGATGATGCGGCCCTGTTCCATGTCGATCAGGAACATCTTGCCCGGCTGCAGGCGCCACTTCTTGACGATCTTCTTTTCCGGAATCGGCAGCACGCCGGATTCGGAAGCCATGACCACGAGGTCGTCGTCGGTGACCAGATAGCGGGCCGGACGCAGACCGTTGCGGTCGAGCGTCGCACCGATCTGGCGGCCGTCGGTGAAGGCCACGGCGGCGGGGCCGTCCCACGGCTCCATCATCGCGGCATGGTATTCGTAGAAGGCGCGACGGTTCTCGTCCATCGTCGTGTGCTTTTCCCAGGCTTCCGGGATCATCAGCATCACGGCCTGGGCCAGCGAGTAGCCGCCGCCCATGACGAGCAGTTCGAGCGCGTTGTCGAAGGATGCGGAGTCCGACTGGCCGGGATAATGCAGCGGCCAGACCTTCTTCAGGTCGTCGCCGAGGATGGGTGAGGAAATCGCCTGCTCGCGCGCCTTGAACCAGTTGACGTTGCCGCGCACCGTGTTGATTTCGCCGTTGTGGGCGATGTAACGGAACGGGTGGGCGAGGTCCCAGGTCGGGAAGGTGTTGGTCGAGAAGCGCTGGTGCACCAGGGCGAGCGCCGAAACGGTGCGCTTGTCCTGCAGGTCGAGGTAATACACGCCGACCTGGTCGGCCAGCAGCAGACCCTTGTAGTTCACGGTCCGGGCCGAGAACGAGGGCACGTAGAATTCCTGGCCGTGCTTCAGCTTCAGCGACTTGATCGCGTTGGCGGCCCGGCGGCGGATGATGTACAGCTTGCGCTCGAGCGCGTCGGTGACGAAAACGTCCGGACCGCGGCCGACGAAGACCTGGCGGATCACCGGCTCCTTGGCGCGCACGGTCGGCGACATCGGCATGTCACGATTGACCGGCACGTCGCGCCAGCCGAGCACGACCTGACCTTCGGCCTGGACCGAACGCTCGATTTCCTCGATGCAGGCGTGGCGGGAAGCGGCCTCCTGCGGCAGGAAGACCATGCCGACCCCGTACTCGCCGACTGGCGGCAGTTCGACGCCCTGCTTGGCCATCTCCTCGCGGTAGAACTGGTCCGGAATCTGGATCAGGATACCCGCACCGTCACCCTGCAACGGGTCGGCACCGACCGCGCCCCGGTGGTCCAGGTTTTTGAGGATCAACAAACCCTGCTCGACGATGTTGTGGGTCTTCTGTCCCTTGACATGGGCCACGAAGCCCACGCCGCAAGCATCGTGCTCGTTGGCGGGGTCGTACAAACCCTGCCGCTCAGGTACTGCCGGTTCCATCACACGCATTCCTTCAAAGTACTTGGCCGCTGCAACCCGGCCAATGATGAAAAAAGCCGAACGCCCGTTTCGACGCGTCGGCCTGTACGAAAATTAGAGGCAACCATTAAATATACTGGGAAACCCCTGTCAATTCAAGATGCTGCGACGCACCAATCCGGCACGTCACTGCATTGTCCTCACCACTCAGGTGCATCTGGCCTCGATCGCCGCACCGATCAATCCACTATCGGCCACCTCCGAAACCACCGCCCGACCGATGTCCTGCAGCAACACCAGCCGCAGCCGGCCGTCCTGTACCTTCTTGTCGTGGCTCATCAGATCGAGATAACGCGCCACACCGAGCGCCGCACCGCGCACCGGCAAACCGGCCCGGGCGAACAGACGTTCGATGCGCTCGACCTGCCCGGCGTTCAACCAGCCAAGACGGCACGACAGTTCTGCAGCAATTAACGTGCCGCCAGCCACCGCTTCGCCGTGCAGCCATTCGCCGTAGCCCAACCCGGTCTCGATCGCATGCCCGAAGGTATGGCCCAGGTTGAGCAAGGCCCGCTCACCGGATTCGCGCTCATCGGCCGCAACAACGTCGGCCTTGTTGGCACAGGAGCGGTGTACCGCATATGCCAACGCATTCCGGTCGCGCTCCAGCAATTTTTCGAGATTGGCCTCGAGCCAGACGAAGAACTCCGGATCCCGGATCAGGCCGTACTTGATGACCTCCGACAGCCCGGCCTTCAGTTCCCGATCAGGCAGGGTATCAAGCGTCGAGATGTCGGCCAGCACCAGTTTCGGCTGATAGAAGGCGCCGATCATGTTCTTGCCGAGCGGATGATTGATCGCCGTCTTGCCGCCGACCGAGGAATCGACCAGCGACAGCAGCGTCGTCGGCACCTGGATGAAGGGCATGCCGCGCTGGTAACAGGCTGCAGCGAATCCGCCCATGTCGCCGATCACGCCTCCGCCGAGCGCGATCAGCGTCGTGCTGCGCTCGCAGCGGGCGCCGAGCAGCGCGTCGAAAATCAGGTTCAGCGTTTCCCAGGTCTTGAATTGTTCGCCGTCGGGCAGGACCACAGGCAAGACCGAAATTCCGCCGCTTTCCAGCGTCGACCGCAAACGGTCGAGATAAAGCGGGGCCACGGTCGTATTGGTGACGACGACCGCCTTGCTGCTGCGCACGTGTGGCAGCAGCAGTTCCGGCATCGTAAGGACGCCGGCACCGATATGGATCGGATAGGACCGCTCGCCGAGAGCGACCTGCAAGGTCTGGATCAGGTTTTGCATAAGCCGTTGAATTCCCTGAGTAGGTACTGGACGATCCCGGATGCGACCAGATGCGACCCGTCGACCACCAGGTGGGCCGTCTCGCGATAGAGCGGGTCGCGAAGCGTATAGAGCTCCTCGAGACGCGTCAGCGGATCGGCGACCTGCAACAGCGGGCGGTTGCGGTCGTTGCGCGTGCGCTCGTACAGCAGCACCGGCGGCACATTCAGATAGACGACCCAGCCGGTATCGTGCAGGCGCTCGCGATTTTCCGCGCGAAGCACGACCCCCCCGCCGGTCGCCAGCACGAGTCCGTCGTCCTCGGTCAGCTCCCGGATGGTCTGGGCCTCGCGCCGGCGAAAGCCGTCCTCGCCCTCGATCTCGAAGATGGTCGGGATCGGGACCCCGGTCCGTTCGACGATTTCATGGTCGGAGTCATAGAAGGGACGCCCCAGGCGCCTCGCCAACTGACGCCCCACGGTCGTCTTGCCGGCCCCCATCAGGCCGATCAGATAGATGTTTCGACGATTTTCCACGCCCGGATTCTAGCCGACTAAGGCCCGCAGACAAAAAATAAGGGCCGGCTGGGCCGGCCCTGATCACCCGAAAGACTCGGGTTCAATCGACGCGCATCTTGTCCGAAACGATGCGCGGCGTGATGAAGACCAGCAATTCGCGGCGCGTCTTGGTATCGCTACGCACCTTGAACAGCCAGCCCAGGCCCGGGATATCGCCGAGCAGCGGCACCTTCTCCGTCGTATTCGAATTGTTCGTGACATAAACACCGCCGATGACGACTGTACCGCCATTCTCGACAACCACGTTGGTCTCGACAATTGAACTTTTCAGAGGGGGGTTACCGTTCCGCTCATTCGTCCAATCCGGCTCCTCCTTCTTGATCACCAGCGCCATCCGGACCGTGCCTTCCGGCGTGATCTGCGGCGTGACTTCGAGCGACAGCTTGGCCGACTTGAACGCTACGGTCGCTGGCGAATTGACGGTCCCCGGGGTCACATAAGGAACCTCGGTACCGTCCTCGATCTTGGCCTTGACGTTGTTGGCGGTGATCACGCGCGGACTGGAGACCACCTTGCCGCCGCCGTCGGTTTCCAGCGCCGCCAACTCCAAATTCAGAATACGGGTTAGCGACGAATTGAACAGCGAGAAGGCCAAGGTGCCGCCAGCGTTGGAATAAGAGGGCAGGTTTACCCCTACCGTGCTATTCGAGGTTTGACCCGTCGTTCCGACAACCCCCCCGGCCACACCCCAGTTACCAAGTCCGCTGACGCTGCCAGGAGTTCTCTGCATAACACTGCGGAAATTCAATTTCGCACCGAGATCACGATTGAAATTGTCATTCGCCTCAACGACGCGCGCCTCGATCAGCACCTGCCGGGCCCCGACATCGACCGCCTTTATGAAGTTGCGGATTTCCTCCAGCTTGGAAGGAATGTCGTTGATGAAGATGATATTGGTCTGCGGATCGGCCACCGCGCTACCGCGCTTGGTCAGGATGCGTTGCGTTGCGCCGGCCGGCTGCCCCGGCACTGCGACACCGGCAAGCAGTCGGGCAACATCGACAGCTCGCTGGTAATTGAGCTGGAACTGTTCCATGCGCAGCGGCTCGAGTTCGTTGATCTGCTGCTTGGCTTCGTATTCCAGTTTTTCGCGGGTGGCGATCTCGTCACGCGGGGCAATCATGATGATGTTGCCCTTCTTGCGCATGTCCAGCCCCTTCTGCTGGAAGATGATGTCGATGACCTGATCGGCCGGCACATCCTTTAGCACCAGCGTCGTCGTACCGCCGACCGTCTCGCTGATCACAGCGTTCAGACCGAGTTCTTCGGCCATCAGGCGCAGCAACGCGCGAACGTCCCCATTCTGATAGTTGATGCTGACGCGCGGCCCTTGGTAGCCGATCTTGCTCCCCTGAACCAGCTTGTTCGGGTCCTCGACGATACGCTTGACCTCGACGACGAACTGGTTGTCGCTCTGGTAGGCGTTGTGCTCCCACAAGCCCTGCGGCGTGATCGTCATCCGGACGTTGTCGCCGATCGCCTTGGTCTCGACCGCCGTGACCGGCGTCGCGAAGTCGGTGACATCCAGCTTGCGCCGCAGATGATCCGGTACCGAGGTTTTCATGAAGTCCACGATCAGTGACTGGCCTTGCTGCCGGATGTCGATTCCCGTCCCGCTGTCGCTCAGATCGACGATCACGCGACCCTCGCCGTCCTTGCCGCGCCGGAACATTACATCGCGCAGCGCGTGCTTGGCGCCGACCAGGCTTTCCTCCGCGAAACGGGTCGAGCGCTGAACCACCGTATCGGTCAGACGAGCAATCGGCGACAGCGTGACATACAGCGACTTGCCTTCGAGACGGGTCGCGTAATTCATGGTGCGATCGAGATTCAGCACGAGACGCGTCCGGTCGCCCACCTGCACGACATTCATGCTGCGCAGATCCCCCTCGTTGAAGACCTGAGTGGTCTTGCCAAGCGCGTTGGCCGTCGAGTTGAAATCGATCGCGACCTTCGCCGGATTGGCGACGCTGAACGCCGCCGGCGGCGCAGCGAGCGCCTCCTTCAAATCAACCCGGACCGCGACGTCACTTCCCTGGCGGGCGACATTGACCGACTCGATCGCATTGGCGGGAATTGTCTGGGCTTGCGCCGGCAAAGTCAGGGCAAGGCAGGCCGAGGCGGCAAGCAGTGCATTGTTGATCCATTTCATTTGTTGCTTCCCTCCTTGGTCTGCAGATACAGCGAACTCTTGCGCTCGCTCCAGTCCCCCGCAGAATCCTGTATCAATTCCCGCAATTGGATTTCGTTTTCGCTCACCCTGGTGACGACACCGAAATCGAGCCCCATGTAGTCGCCGACCTTGACCTGCTTGACCTTGTCTTCGACCTGAACCACGGCCATCGGCTGCTTGTTGACGTTCAGGAAACCGATCATGCGCAGGGATTCGAGCGGATACTTCTCCAGCAGACTGTTGCGCAAGTCGCGCGCCTCGAAGTCGGGCTGAAGTCCGCCGCCCTTACCGCTTCCCTGGCGATACTTGGACTCCGGCTCTATTTTGCCGGGGCGGAAGGGGTCCATCTGCCCCTCCTGTTCGTACGGGACCGGCTCGTAGGGCTTCACCTCAGGCAGCTTCGGCACATTGCCGCGCAGGTCCTTGGTGTTCTCGGCCATCCACTGCCTCAGCTCCTCATGGTCACCGTCCGCGCAGGCGCCGAGGAGACAGCACAATACGACGAGCAATGCATGCTTTCTCACTTTGCCCCTCCCGGCTTCTTGTGCTTGGCCAATTCTTCTTCATCCAGATAGCGGAAGGTCTTGGTCGTCGCATCGAGCGAAAGCACCGTCGCATCCTTGCCAACCGGGGTGATCGATATGTTGTTCAGCGTGACGATGCGCGGCAGCTTGGCGATATCCGCAGCAAATGCGCCGATGTCGTGGTAGCTGCCGTTAATCTTCACCGAGACCGGTAGTTCCGCGTAGAAGTCCTTGACCTGCTCCTGGCCCGGGCGGAACAGATCGAACTGCAGACCGCGCCCAAGGCCAGCCTGGTTGATCTCAATCAGCAAGGCCTCGATTTCCGACTTGTTCGGCAATTGCTTCAACAGCGCACCGAAGGAGCGGTCGATTTCGGCCAGTTGCTGGATATGCAGGTCGAGATTGACGGCCTGCCGCTTCTTGTCGATGTACTGCTGTTTCAGGCTTGCCTCTTCCTGCTGCTTGCTCTCGAGCTCAAGCCACTGGTCGCTCCACAGGAACCACCAGCCGGCGGCGAGCAGAGCCACGAACAGGCCGAACAGGAGAGTGATTTTCGGAACGAGGGGCCACGCGGCCGGATCATTGGGATTCAGATAGCGAAAATCATCGGCGATCGCCTGAAAATCAATCTTGGGCAGGGACGTCGGAAGGGTTACGGATTTGGCTTTCATTGCTTTTTCGCCCCTTCCTCCGGCTTCGCGCGGGTCAGCACGAAATTCATGCCGAATTCGTTGATTCGCCGACCATTCAGCACGGCAGCCTTGGTCTCGATCAACTGCGGGCTCTCCAGCCACGGCGAGGCCTCGAGATTCCGCATCAACGCCGAAACACGGGCATTCGACTGGGCGTAACCCGTGATATTGATCCGCAGCCCGTCCTGCTTCAGCGATTTCAGATAAACCCCCTCGGGAACCTGCTTGACCAGTTCGCTGAGCAGATAGACGGTTTCACCGCGATCCCGCTGCAGGTTCTCGATGATCTGTTTGCGCGCCAGCAGTGCCTGGGTCTGCTCCTTCAGGCGCTTGATCTGCTCGAGTTGCTTGTTCAGCACGGCAATTTCCTGTTTCAGGAAATCGTTGCGACTGTCTTGGTTGCTGATCGCACTGCCGATCAGCGTATAGACGGCGAACACGACCAGGGCACCGAGCACCGCGACCAAGCCGCACAGCATGTAAAACTGCTCGCGCCGGGCTTTCTTGGCTTCGGCCCGATGCGGAAGGAGGTTGATGCGGATCATGACGGGTCGAACCTCCGCAAAGCCAGTCCGCAGGCCACCATCAGCGAGGAGGAATCGGCAAGCAGACTCTTGGGACGCACACGGTCGGACAGCACCATATTGGCGAAAGGATTGGCGATCAAGGTGTTGACCTGAGTCCGCGCGGCGACGACCTCGTCAATCCCCGGGATGACCGCACATCCGCCGGCCAGCACGATATGGTCGACCTTGTTGTACTGGGTGGAGGTGAAGAAGAACTGCAGGGCGCGGGACACCTCGAGGGCGAGATTTTCCATGAAGGGATTCAGCAACTCGACCTCGTAGCCTTCCGGCAGGTTGCCGGCACGCTTGGCCGCCTCCGCCTCTTCGTAGCTCATGCTGTAATGCCGCGCAATATCCTGGCTCAGCTGACTGCCGCCGAAGGCCTGCTCCCGGGAATACACCTGCTGCCCGTTGCGCAGCACGGCGAGATTCATCACGTTGGCACCGACATCGATCAGCGCGATCGTCTGATTCTTGCCGCCGTCCGGCAGCTGGCGCTCGATCAGCTCGAAGGCGGCCAGCGACGCGAAGGACTCGACGTCGATGACAACCGCCTTCAGTCCGGCCGCGTCGGCGACAGCAACCCGGTCTTCGACCCGTTCCTTTTTGGAAGCAGCGATCAGCACCTCGAGTTCATCGGGAACTGCCGGCGCCGGTCCGATCACCTGGTAATCCAGGTTGACCTCGTCGATCGCGAACGGGATGTACTGATTGGCTTCGGATTCGACCTGCGCCTCGAGTTCCTCGTCCCGCAGTCCGGCCGGGACGATGATCTTCTTGGTGATCACCGCGGAACCGGGAAGCGCCATCGCGACGTTGCGCGTCGAGGTGCCCATGCGCTTCCAGGCCCGCTTGACGCATTCGACGACCCCTTCGAGGTTGGCGATATTGCCGTCAGAAACCGCATCCTTGGGCAACACCTCGACGGTGTAGCGCTCGACACGGAACCCCTCCTTCCCGCTGGCGCTCAACTCCACCATCTTGACGGCCGAGGAACTGATGTCCAGGCCCAGCAAGGTGCGCGCTTTGGGATTTAACAACGCCGAGATATCAAAGCCCACCAGCCCCCCGAAAGTCCTTACAAAATGCGCATTTATAAAAAATATCAATAATTCACTTCAGATGCTAACAACAAGGAATGTGCCTGTAAAGCACTTTCACGGCAGCAAAACCGGGCAGCGTATAATCCGCGCAAATCCTAACCGGCAGAACATCTTGGCCAAATTTCCGCTGGCGCTGCGCGTCATTTTTTATCCCCTTGCCCTCGTCGCAGGACTGCTCGCCATCGGCATTGCGATGGCCCTGATCGTCCTGGTGCTGACCTATCCGAACCTGCCGTCGCTCGAGGTATTGACCGACTACCGGCCGAAGATTCCGCTTCGGGTCTACACCGCGGACGGTTACCTGATCGGCGAATTCGGCGAGGAAAGGCGAGCCGTGGTCGGCATCGCCGAGGTCCCCGGAGTCATGAAACATGCCATCCTGGCCGCCGAGGACGACCGCTTTTACCAGCACGGTGGCATCGACTACGCCGGCATCGCCCGCGCGGCCGTCGCCAACCTGATCGGCGGCGGCAAGCGCCAGGGGGCCTCGACGATCACCCAGCAGGTCGCCCGCAACTTCTTCCTGACCGGCGAAAAGACCTACACCCGCAAGCTATACGAGGCGCTGCTGTCGTTCAAGATCGAGAGCAGCCTGAGCAAGGACCAGATTTTCGAGCTGTACATCAACCAGATCTTCCTCGGCCAGCGCGCCTACGGCTTCGCGGCCGCCGCCCAGATCTATTTCGGCAAGCCGCTGCAGGACATCACGATCGCCGAGGCGGCGATGCTCGCCGGCCTGCCGAAGGCGCCGTCGGCCTACAACCCGATCGTCAACCCGAAGCGTGCCAAGCTGCGCCAGCAATATGTCTTGCGCCGCATGCACGAACTCGGCTACATCACCGATGTGCAGTACGAAGCCGCACAGAAGGAACCGCTGGTCGTCCGGCGCGAACTGTCCGATTACGCGGTGCACGCCGAATTCGTCGCCGAAATGGCGCGCCAGATCGCCGTCGAAAGCTTTCCGGAAGGCATCTACTCGCGCGGCATGAAGGTCTATACCACACTGATCAAGGCCGAACAGGAGGCCGCCTACGCCAGCCTGCGCAAGGGTGTCATGGATTACGACCGGCGGCACGGCTACCGGGGCGCCGAATCCTACTTGGACCTGGCCGAAATCAAGTCCGACCAGGACGAGGCGATCGACGTCGCGCTGCAGGACATTCCGGATGCCGGCGACCTGATCCCGGCGCTGGTGCTGGCCGCCGACAGCCGGCAGATTCGGGCCTACCGCAAGGGCGGCGAGGTCGTCACGCTGGCCGGCGACGCGATGAAATTCGCCGCCCGCATGCTCGACGACAAGGCGCCGCCCAACAAGCGGATCCGGCGTGGCGCGATCATCCGGCTATTGAAGGACGACAAGGGACACTGGCAGATTTCGCAATTGCCCGAGGTCGAATCCGCCTTCGTCGCGGTCGACCCGCGCGACGGCTCGATTCGCGCGCTGGTCGGCGGCTTCGATTTCAACCGCAACAAGTTCAACCACGTGACGCAGGCCTGGCGCCAGCCGGGGTCCAGCTTCAAGCCCTTCATCTATTCCGCGTCGCTGGAGAAGGGCTACAGCCCGAACAGCGTGATCGCCGACGAGCCGATCGTGATCCCGGCCAGCGAAACCGGCTCGCAGGCCTGGGAGCCGCACAACTACGACGGCAAGTACGAAGGCCCGATGAAACTGCGCACCGCGCTCGCCAAGTCGAAGAACATGGTGTCGATCCGCATCCTGCAGGCGATCGGCACGCAGTACGCCCAGGATTACGCGACCCGCTTCGGCTTCGATGCCGACAAGCATCCGCCCTACCTGACGATGGCGCTCGGCGCCGGCTCGGTGACGCCGTGGCAGATGGTTCGCGCCTACTCGGTGTTCGCCAACGGCGGCTACAAGATCAACCCCTTCGTCGTCCGCGAAATCCGCGACGAGCGCAATGCCGTGCTCGCCCGCTCCAGCGAGGTGCCGGCCGGCGACGAGTCGATCCGGGCGCTCGACCCGCGCAACGCCTTCCTGATGGACGCGATGCTGCGCGACGTGACGATCTACGGCACCGCCGCCCGCGCCTCGGCGACGCTGAAGCGGCAAGACCTCGCCGGCAAGACCGGGACCACCAACGAATACGTCGATGCCTGGTTCTGCGGCTACCAGATGACGGTCGCCGGTTGCGCATGGATCGGCTTCGACCAGCCGAAGAAACTCGGCGACAAGGAAACCGGCGGCGCCGCCGCGCTGCCGATCTGGATCGGCTACATGAGCCGGGCGCTGAAGGACGTACCGGTCCAGGTGCCGCAAGCCCCCGAAGGGTTGGTCGCGGTCGGCGAGGGTCGAGAACGCACTTACGTCTACACCGAAAACTACAAGGAGCCCGAAGAGGAGTCTTTGCTACGCTCCCTGCTGCCCTCCTGGCTGCCGGTGCCCGACCTGCGCAGCCCGCCGAGCGACTGATCAGGCGAGTTCGACGGCCTCGCCGGCCTGCTGGCTGGCCAGCGCCGACAGCCTGGCCATCAGTTCCGCGCCGTCGCGGGTATCGCGCCAGCCGGCGCCGTCCCAGCGGAAATGGAAGCCGCCGCTCTTGGCGGCGACCCAGATTTCGCGGGCGACCGCATGGCGATTGACGACGATCTTGCTGCCGTCGGCGAACTCGATTTCGAGCACGCCGCCGGGCGCCAGTTCGAAATCCAGGTCGGCGCCGCAGGCCTCGAGCGCCGCGTCGATCCGGGCCAGCGCCGCATCGGCCAGCCGGTTGAAATCCTTGTCATCCATCGTGCTACCATCCCGCTCTTCGCCGACAGCCCCCCGAACATGTCCAGAATCGCTGCCGTAATGATCATCCTGAGCCTCGCCGCCTGCGGCATGAAAGGCTCGCTCGAACTCCCGGCCGGGCCGGCGCCCGAGCCGCTGCTCGGCGGCAAGCCCGGTCTGCCGGCCAAGAAGCCGGGGCCGGCGGATGGTAGCACGGACACCGCAAGCCCGAATCCATGACCCACTTCAGCCTGAAGAACGGCGTGCTGCACGCCGAATCCGTCGCCCTGCCGACCATCGCCGACCAGTTCGGCACGCCCGCCTACGTCTATTCGCGCGCCGCGCTGACCGAATCGCTGCGCGAATTCCAGGATGTCCTCGCTGCCCACCCGGCCGGCGCCGGCGCGCTGGTCTGCTACGCCGTCAAGGCCAATTCCAACCTCGCCGTGCTGAACGTCTTCGCCCGCCTCGGCGCCGGCTTCGACATCGTCTCCGGCGGCGAGCTGCAGCGCGTGCTGGCGGCCGGCGCCGATCCGAAGAAGGTCGTCTTCTCCGGCGTCGGCAAGACCGCCGCCGAGATGAAGCTGGCGCTCGACGCCGGCATCTTCTGCTTCAACGTCGAATCCGCCCCCGAGCTCGAGCGCCTGAACGAAGTCGCCGGCCAGTGCGGCAAGCAGGCGCCGGTCAGTTTCCGGGTCAATCCCAACGTCGACCCCAAGACCCATCCCTACATCTCGACCGGTCTGAAGGCCGCCAAGTTCGGCATCGCCTACGACGACGCACTGGCGCTCTACCGCCGCGCCGCCGCGCTGCCCAACATCGCGGTGACCGGCATCGACTGCCACATCGGCTCGCAGCTGCTCGACCCGTCGCCCTTCGTCGAGGCGCTCGAACGCATCCTGGCGCTGGTCGACCAGCTGGCCACCGAAGGCATCCGGCTGCATCACCTCGACCTCGGCGGCGGCCTCGGCATCAAGTACCGCGCCGACCAGGTCCAGCCGACCGTCGCGTCCTACCTGAACCCGCTGCTCGACAAGCTGGCCGGCCGCGGCCTGCAGGTCGTGCTGGAGCCGGGCCGCCGCCTGGTCGGCAACGCCGGCCTGCTGCTGACCCGCGTCGAGTTCCTGAAGCACGGCGAAGCGAAGGATTTCGCGATCATCGACGCCGCGATGAACGACCTGATGCGTCCGGCGCTGTACGAAGCCTGGCACGACATCGAGCCGGTCGTCCCGCGCCAGGGCGGCACGCGCGACTACGACGTCGTCGGCCCGGTCTGCGAGACCGGCGACTTCCTCGGCCAGGCGCGCCCGCTGAACGTCCAGCCGGGCGACCTGCTGGCGGTGATGTCGGCCGGCGCCTACGGCATGGCGATGGCGTCGAACTACAACACCCGGCCGCGTGCGGTGGAAGTCATGGTCGATGGCGACGCGGTGCACGTCGTCCGCGTCCGCGAAACGGTCGAGCAGCTGTACGCCGGCGAGCAGGTGCTGCCGGCTTGAGCGGGGTCCGCGTCGACAAGTGGCTTTGGGCCGCGCGTTTCTTCAAGACGCGCAGCCTCGCCAGCGATGCGGTCGGCGGCGGCAAGGTCAGGCTGAACGGCGCGCCGACCAAGCCGGCGCGCGACGTGAAGGCCGGCGACCGGCTGGAAATCCACAACGGCGAAACGCGCTGGGAAGTCGTCGTCCGCGCGCTGTCCGAAAAGCGCGGCCCGGCGCCGGAGGCGCGCCTGCTCTACGAGGAAACGGCGGCCAGCATCGCCGCCCGCGAGGCCGAACAGCAGCGGCGCAAGATCGAGCACGAGCCGGCCGCCGACATCCACGGCCGCCCGACCAAACGCGACCGGCGGCAGATGGACCGCCTGCGCTAGGCGGCTCGCCCGGACCGGCCCTTTCCCACCTCGCCGTCCGTCCCGCCGTCTTTTCTGACGCTTTTCCGCGGTCGACCGCGGAAAACCCGCAAAATCACAGCACCCGGGCCAGCGCCAGCGGCAGGAAGAGCAGCGCCGCCAGGTTGCCGATCAGCACGATCGACGCGACGCGCTGCGGCTCCTGCCGGTAGCGTTCGGCGAACAGGAAATTGAGCACGGCCGGCGGCAGCGCGCCGAACACGAACAGCATCGCCGCGTCGCGCCCCTGCAGGCCGAGCAGCGCGATGACGCCGGCGGCGATGGCCATGCCGGCCAGCGGCCGGAGCAGCGCGCTGCCGACCGCGAGCTTCCATTCGCCGAAGCTGACGTCGGTCATCCGCACGCCGAGCGAGAACAGCAGCAGCGGCACCGACACGTCGCCGAGCATCCGGATCGCGATCAGCGCCGGTGCCCAGACGGGAATCTTCAGGATCGCCACGGTCAACCCGGCGATCGCCGCGAAAACCACCGGGATGCGCCACAGCGTCAGCAGCCGCGTGTTGGGGTCGAGCAGCCGGGCGCCGAAGGAGAAATGCAGCGTGTTCTCGACCATGAACAGGATCACCGCCGCCGGCAGCGCCTGTTCGCCCCAGGCCAGTACCGCGAGCGGCAGGCCGATGTTGCCGGAATTGTTGAACAACATGGGCGGCACCAGCGTCTTCGGCGGGATGCCGCACAGCTTTGCGACCGGCCACGCGAGCAGGCCGCAGGTCGCCAGCACCAGCAGGCCGCCCAGCGCCAGCGGCGCGTAGGCCGTCAGGTCGAAGGCCTTGCCGGCCATCGCCGCGAAGACCAGCGCCGGCACGAAGACGTCCATGTTCAGCCGGTTGGCGACCGCCATCTCCGGCTTGTGCCTGCGGCCATAGAAGTAGCCGGCGGCGACGATGCCGAAAATCGGAAACAGGATCGCCAGCAGGCGGAAGCTCAGGCTTTGCTCGTCCACGGGGCGGGCTCAGGGAAAGGGAAGGAGGCCGATTGTGCGGGCGCCGGCAGCGCCCGCCCATCGGGGAATGCCCTCACAGCACGTAGCGCGACAGGTCCTCGTCGGCCGCGACCTCGCCGAGCTTTTGATTGACGTAGGCGGCGTCGACCGCAACCTGCGTCAGCCCGGATTCGCCGGCCGCGAAGGAGACTTCCTCGAGCAGCTTTTCCATGACCGTGTGCAGCCGGCGGGCGCCGATGTTCTCGGTCTTCTCGTTGACCTGGAAGGCGATCTCGGCCATCCGGCGGATGCCGTCGGCGGCGAACTCGACCGCGACGCCCTCGGTCGCCAGCAGCGCCTGGTACTGCTTGGTCAGGCAGGCGTCGGTCTGGGTCAGGATGCATTCGAAATCGGCGACCGACAGCGAATCGAGTTCGACGCGGATCGGGAAGCGGCCCTGCAGTTCCGGGATCAGGTCGGACGGCTTGGACAAATGGAAGGCGCCGGACGCGATGAACAGGATGTGGTCGGTCTTGATCATGCCGTACTTGGTCGACACCGTCGTGCCCTCGACCAGCGGCAGCAGGTCGCGCTGCACGCCCTGGCGCGACACGTCGGCGCCCTGCACATCGGAACGGCTGGCGATCTTGTCGAGTTCGTCGAGGAAGACGATGCCGTTCTGCTCGACGGCCTTCACCGCCTCGAGCTTGACGTCCTCGTCGTTGACCAGCTTCGCGGCCTCCTCGTCGGTCAGCAGCTTCAGCGCTTCGGGAATCTTCAGCTTGCGCGACTTCTTCTTGCCGCCGCCCATGTTCTGGAACATGCCCTGGATCTGCTGGGTCAGTTCCTCCATGCCCGGCGGCGCGAAGATTTCGGCCTGCATCGCCGGCGCGGCCAGCTCGATGTCGATTTCCTTGTCGTCGAGTTCGCCTTCGCGCAGCTTCTTGCGGAATTTCTGGCGGGTCGCGTTCTCGCCCGCGGTCGACTCCGAATTTTCGGCAAAAAAGCCGGGGCTGCGCGCCGGCGGCAGCAGCACGTCGAGGATGCGTTCCTCGGCGGCATCCTCGGCGCGTCCGCGGTTGGCCTTCATCGCCCGCTCGCGGTGGCTCTTGATCGCCATCTCGACCAGATCGCGGATGATGGTCTCGACGTCGCGGCCGACGTAGCCGACCTCGGTGAACTTGGTCGCCTCGATCTTGATGAAGGGCGCGTTGGCCAGCCGCGCCAGGCGGCGGGCGATCTCGGTCTTGCCGACGCCGGTCGGGCCGATCATCAGGATGTTCTTCGGCGTGATTTCCTGGCGCAGCGGCTCGGCCACCTGGGCGCGCCGCCAGCGGTTGCGCAAGGCGATGGCGACCGCCTTCTTCGCGGCGTTCTGGCCGACGATGTGCTTGTCGAGTTCGGAGACGATCTCCTTCGGCGTCATCGTGGTCATTCCAGCGTCTCCAGCGTGAAGTTGCGGTTGGTGTAGATGCACAAGTCGCCGGCGATTTCCAGCGACTTGGTGACGATGTCGAGCGGCGCCAGCTCGGTGTTCTCGAGCAGCGCGCGCGCCGCGCTCTGCGCGTAGGCGCCGCCGGAACCGATGGCGACGATGCCGTGTTCCGGTTCGAGCACGTCGCCGTTGCCGGTGATCACCAGCGAGGACTCGCGGTCGGCGACCGACAGCATGGCTTCGAGCCGGCGCAGCGCGCGGTCCGAACGCCAGTCCTTGGCCAGTTCGACGGCCGAACGGACCAGGTTGCCCTGATGCTTGTCGAGCTTGGCCTCGAAGCGCTCGAACAGCGTGAAGGCGTCGGCGGTGCCGCCGGCGAAACCGGCCAGGATACGGCCCTGGTACAGGCGGCGCACCTTCTTCGCGGTGCCCTTGATGACGATGCTGCCCAGCGTGACCTGGCCGTCGCCGCCCATCGCGACGACGTTGCCCCGGCGCACCGACAGGATCGTCGTGCCGTGATATTGCTCCATACGTAACCTCAGGATTTGGGAAGGATGATGCGGGCCAGCCGGTCGAGACCGACGACGGCCATCAATTCGGCGACCAGGCGGTTCGGGTGGCGGATCACCACGGTCTTGCCGGCGGCCTGGCAGGGCGCGATGCGATTGACCAGCTGACCGGCCGAATAGAAATCCAGGCGGCGCACCCCGGAAAAGTCGAGCACCGGCTCGGCGCTGGCGTTCAGCACGCCGGCGAGTTCGTCGAAGCGGCAGTTCTTCAGCTCGCCGGCCAGGTAATGCGCGTCGTCCCGCCCGGCCGGCCCGGGTTCGGCCGGGGCTGCGGCCGGCGGCGCTTCCCAGGACGGCGGCGAAACCTCGAAAGTCACCGCGAAATCGACGGCGCGCTCCTCGAACAGCGCCTGCGTGCCGTGCCGCTGCAGCAGTTCGAGCAGCAGGCGCCAGGCCGCCTCATGTTCGGCCTGACCGGCGACCAGGCGCTCGTTGAGCCGGCCGAGGAAGGCATCGGCCTGCAGCAGGCGGACCGCAACGCCGGCCCGCCGAGCCTTCAGCAGCGCATCGGCCAGCCGGCCGGCCACCGCGTCGTCGCAGCCGGCGAGGCGGCCGCAATCGAGGTCGAGCGGCGATCCGGCGCCGAGCAGGGCGTCCAGTTCGTCAAGCAGTCCGGCGGCGTCCGCGGTCAACACACCGGGCAGGGCCAGAACCCGCCGGCGCGGCGCGCTGCCGGCGGCGGCGGGCGCGGCGTCGCGCCAGGTCGGCGGCGACGTCTCGCAGGCATGCGCGTAATCGACGCCGAGACGCTCGAAACCCTCGCGGTCGCCCTGCACCTGCAGCAGGTCGAACAGCAGTTCCCAGAAGGGCCGGCTCTGCGCCGGCGGATAGCTGCGGACGTAATCCTCGAGCAGCGACCGGGCCATCGCGTCCTGGCCGTTGGCGAACAGCACGACGACCTGTTCGATGTCGGCCTGCCGCGGATCCTCGCCGTGCTCGACGGCGATGCCGCTGACGTCGGCGGCGCCGAAATCGAAATCGGGCGGCGCGGCCGGCGTTTCCTCGGGCGGCAGGGATTCGGGCGGCTGCGATGCCGGGGCGGCGCTCTCAGGCCAGTCGGGCGAACGCGGGCGCGCCGCCGGGCGTTCCGGCATCTTCTGCGCCTGCTTCCTGAAAAACGAAAAAACCATGTCGACTCCGCGTCCAGAGCGGGGGTTTTAGCACGCCGTCACGCGTCACGCAATCAGCAGCCCGAGTCCGACCAGCAGGATCGCCAGCACCGGCCCGAAGGGCTGGTCGAAGCCGAGCGCCAGCGCGAAGGCGCCGACGTAGGCCAGCACGCCGATCAGCACCGCGCGGCGCAGGCCGGCCCGCCAGTTCGCGGCGCGCCGGAAGGCCAGCCACGGCGGGATGTAGATCAGCGCGAAGGCGCCCATGACGCCCAGGCTCAGCGTCGCAACGGCGAGCACCAGGGCCGCCAGCAGGTCGAAGCCGGCCTGGATCGGCCAGGCCGGCAGGCCGCGCAGCCGGAAGAGGTCCGGGTAGAGGTGGGCGAGCAGCAGGCGCGGCGACAGCCGGCGCAAGGCCAGCAGCGCGGCGCCGCCGCCGAGGCCGACCAGCCACAGCAGCGACGCGTCGGCGAAATACAGCTGGCCGTCGAACAGCGCGTGGCCGAGGCGTTCAGCCAGCGGCTGGTTGGCGGCGAGCAGCACGGCGACCGACCAGCCGCCGAGCAGCAGCAGCGCGTAGCTGGCGGCGCCGCCCAGCCGGCGCGCGACCAGGCGCTTGCCGGCACCGGCCAGCGCGGCCGCCGCGGCGCCGCCGGCGGCCGGGGGCAGGCCGCCGATCAGCGCGAGCAGCGCGCCGGCCGCGGCGACGTTGGCGTAAGCCAGCGCGGCCAGCCATTCGTCGCGCAGGCGCAGGTAGCAACCGAGCACCGGCAGCAGAACGGCGAGCCCCAGCCCGGTCAGGAAGGGCAGCAGGAAGAGTTCATTCCACATCGGGCGCCTCCAGTGCGACGACGCGGTCGCAGGCCGCCGCCAGGAAGGGCGCGTCGTGGCTGACGACGACGATGCCGGTGCCGCCGCGCGCCCGCTCGTGCAGGTGCTGGGTCAGGTGGCGGACGCCGGCGACGTCGAGGTTGTTGGTCGGCTCGTCGAGCAGCACCAGGTCGGCCGGCGCGCCGAGAACCGCCCACAGCGCCAGGTAGTGGCGCTGACCGCCGGACAGCCGGTCGAGCCGGACATCGAGCCGTCCGGCCAGCCAGGGCGGCAGCCCGGCCGGATCGGCGCCGGCCAGCGCGAGCAGTTCGCGGCCGTCGAGCGGCAGGCCGACCAGCGGCGGGATGTCCTGGGTCTGCAGCGCCAGGCGCAGGCCGGGCCGGCGCTCGATCCGCCCGGAGAAGACCCGGGCCCGGCCGGCGACGGCACCGAGCAGCGTGCTCTTGCCGACCCCGTTCGGGCCGCTCAGACCGACCACCTCGCCCGGCGCAACGACCAGGTCGAGCGGCGCGGTCGCCGGCGACTGCCAGCCGGCGACCAGCTTTTCCAGGCGGATCAGCGCGTTCACCGCGCGGCCTTCAGCAGGCGCTGCACGGTGTCGTCGAACAGCCCGGACAGGTCCTTCGCCTCCGGCGTGCCGCCGACGGTATAGGGCAGCAGCACGGCCGGCATGCCGGTCTTGCCGGCGATCCAGCGGCTCGGCCCGTCCGGCTGGTAGGCGGTGCGCAGCACCATCCGGGCCGGCTTCGCCTGCTGCTGCGCGAGCAGCGCGCCGAGGTGGCTGGCCGTCGGCTCGATGCCCGGCTTCGGCTCGAGCGCGCCGACCTCGACCAGCCCGAGCCAGTGGTTCAGGTAGGCGAAGGACGCGTGGTGCACCAGCACCGGCATCCCCTTCAGCGGCGCCGCCTCCTTTTCCCAGCGTGCGACCGCCGCCTGCCAGCGGGTGGCGAACGCCGCGTAGCCGGCCCGGTAGGCCGCCGCATTGGCCGCGTCGAGTTCGGCCAGGCGGGCGCTCAGCGCCTCGCCGACCTTCAGCACGTTGCGCGGATCGAGATGGATGTGCGGATTGCCGGCCGCATGCACGTCGCCGTGTGCGCGGTCGACGACAGCCGGCACGTCGAGCCGGCGGACCTGCGCCGCGGCCTCGAAGTAGCCGGGCCGTCCGGGCTGGATCGCAGCATTGCCGGAATCACGCAGCACCAGCGGCAGCCAGGCCGTTTCCAGGTCGGCGCCGGCGGCGACGACCAGATCGGCGCGCCGGGCCTGGGCGAGCAGCGACGGCCGCGCCTCGATTCGGTGCGGGTCCTGGAAGGCGGTCGTCGCGCTGTAGACACGCAGCTTGTCGCCGCCGATCTCGCGGGCCAGCGCCGCCCATTCCGGCACGGTCGCGAACACGTTGAGGTCGGCGCGGGCCGGCAGCGCGGCCAGCGCCAGCAGCAGGCAGAACAGGATTCGCATCGTCGTCTCCCTCAGAACTTGTGGGCGCCGTGGGCGCCCAGGCTCATCACGTACTGCAGCGTGATCTGGTGGTCGGTGATGCCGAGCATCGACTTGTCCTGCGCGTACTGCAGCCGGACGCGCGAGAACTCGCTCCAGCTGTAATCGAGCATCGCCGACGCCTTCTTCGGCCGGTAGTCCTCGACCAGCACCGTCGCGGCATGGCTGCCGAAATCGCGGGTGCCGCTGTCGAGCTGCTCGTAGCGCAGGCCGGCGCGCCAGTTCGGCGTGAACTGGTAGACGCCCTGGGCGTACCAGCCGGACTGGCGGGTCCGATAGGCGTCCGGATTGTCATCGACGGCGAGCGTGCCCCTTTCCTGGCGCTGGAAGTACTCGGTCTGGAACTTGAAGTTGCGGTACTTCGGATTACCGTCCGGCGCCCATTTCCAGACGAAATCGGCGATCCAGGTGCGCGAGCTGCCGGAAAACGCGCCTTCGACCTCGTCGCCCGCGACGCCCTCGAAATGCGCCGCGCGATTCCTGGCCTCGGTCGTCAGCCAGGACAGCCCGGCCCGCCAGTTGTGGGCGACGCCGACGTCGCCGCCGACATGCGCGAACAGCGCGGCGGCGCCGCGGCCGTTGCCGTTGCGGTCGGTGCCCGGGAAGGCGGCACCGCGCCCGGCCTCGGCGCCGAGTTCGACGAACAGCTCGGTCGGCGCCAGCCACTTCGCCTGCACGCCGTCCTGCGCGTAGCTGCCGTGCGTGCCGAACAGCGCCTGGTACATCAGCGGCGCGTCGGAAAAGTCCCACATGTGCGGGTGCTGCTCGTTGAGGTAGCCGATGCCGGAGCGGAAACGCCCGCCCTTCAGGCCGATGCCCTGGCCGAGGCCTAGCGACTGAAACCAGGCTTCCTCGACTTCGACGGCACCGTCGATCAGCGCCAGGATGGCCTGGCCGCGCCAGTACGGATCGATGTTGGCGGCCAGCACCAGCTCGGTATGGTTGACCGAGAAGCCGCGCTTGCTGCCGTCCTCGATTTCGCCGGCACCGTGATCGTGGCCGCCAGCCGGCACGAAGCCGGTGATGCCGCGCTCGTCGAGCTGCTTCATGTTCCGGTACTGGCCCTGCAGGATCAGCGACACCTCCGGGTTGAAGCCGCTGGCCGCCGACGTGGCCGCCGGCGCCGGCTCGATCGCGGGCATGGGCTGGGCAGCGGGCGGGGCGGTCTTCGCCTCGGCCTGGGCGAGTTTCTGTTCGAGCGCGGCGATGCGCTGCTCGTAGGTCTTCTTCATTTCGTCGATCTGGGCGCGGATCGCCGCGAGATCGCCGTCTTCGGCCTGCACGACGCCGGATGCGGCGAGCAGCAGGGCCAGGGCTGTCAGTTTCTTCGACATGGGATGCTCCTGAAAACGCGAGATGGCCGACCGCGGCGGCAGGCCGCGGTCGACGACGGAAAAGCGGGCGTTTTCAGGAAAGCGGCGGGGCGCGCTGTGTGGCGGGCGGCGGCGGCAGCGCCGAGCGGCCGGTAGGACGCTCGGCATCGGGCACCAGGCGGGCGGCGATCACCGGCGGCAGCGCCGCGATCGACGGCAGCGCCGAACCGAGATCGTGCGCCGTCAGGCACAGCTGGCAGGCGTGCGCCGGCAGCGTATCGTCGTTGCCCGCCGCGTGCTCGACCGCGTGCGCCCCCGCCGCCAGCTGGGCGAACAGGAGAACGGCAACGAGAAGGAGCTGGCGCAGCGGATGCACGATGGTTTAATCGACCTGGACGAGCAGGCCTTTGAGGTATTCGCCTTCCGGGAAGTTCAACGCGACCGGGTGATCGGCGTCGCCGGCCAGCCGGCGGACGATGCGGGCGTCGCGCCCGGCGTCCTGCGCGGCACTGGCGACGATCTTCTGGAACAGTTCCAGCCCGACCCCGCCCGAGCACGAATAGGTCATCAGCAGGCCGCCCGGCCGCAGCAAGCGGAAGCCGAGCAGGTTGATGTCCTTGTAGGCGCGCGCCGCGCGCTCGGCATGCGCCGCCGACGGCGCGAACTTGGGCGGATCGAGGACGATCAGGTCGAAAGTCCGGCCGGCCTTGCGGAAATCGCGCAGCGCCTGGAAGACGTCGGCCTCCAGCCATTCGGCGCGTTCGGCCGGCAGCTGCGGATTCAGCGCCAGGTTGGCGCGGGCCTGGGCCAGCGCCGGCCCCGACGAATCGATCGACAGCACGCTGGCGGCATCGCCGGCCAGCGCCTGCAGCGAGAAGCCGCCGGTGTAACAGAAGCAGTTCAGCACGTCCTTGCCGGCGGCGACGCTGCGCAGCCAGGCGCGGTTCTCGCGCTGGTCGAGGTAGAAACCGGTTTTGTGCCCGCCGACGACGTCGACCGCGAGGCGAACGCCGTTCTCGGCGATCGACAGCCCGCCGGCCGGCGGCTCGCCGTGCAGCCAGCCGGTCGCCGGCTCCAGCCCCTCGAGGCCGCGCACGTCGGAATCGGAACGCTCGTAGATGCGGGCGCAGCCGGTCGCCTTGACCAGGCCGGCGACGATCGCCTTGCGCCACTTGTCGGCACCGGCCGAGGTCAGCTGGACGACGACGGTGTCGCCGTACTGGTCGGCGATGACGCCGGGCAGGCCGTCGGATTCGGCGTGGATCAGACGCAGGCCGTCCTGGCCGCGCAGTTCGGGCAAAGCCTGGCGGCGGGCGACGGCGGCGGCGATGCGGCGCTTGAAGAAGGCGTCGTCGACCGCTTCGTCGGCGTCGAAGGTCCAGAAGCGGGCGCGGATCTGCGACGCCGGGCTGTACGCGGCGCGGCCGAGCGGGCGCAGGTTGTCGGCCAGCACCTCGACGGTGTCGCCCGGACGGGCCCGGCCTTCGAGCCGGCCGACCGAACCGGCGAACAGCCAGGGGTGGCGCTTCATCGCCGAGCGTTCCTTGCCCGGCATCAGGATCAATTGGGCCATGCTTTTCCCGATCTCAAATGCAACAAGCCCCGGTTACCTCGCGGCAACCGGGGCATGCAGAAACATGTCGCGGCTTAGGCGCCCAGCGTCTTGCGGTTGCGCTGGTGGCACTCGACGGCGTACAGGGTCTTGAACGCGGTCTTGCCGTCGCCCTTGAACAGGCGCTTGACGGTCTTGGAAACGCAGCGGCGTTCGAGGATATTGCGGCGGGTGCGGTTGATGGCCATGAAGGACTCCTTGGATTCCGGCGGAAATTCGAAAGACGCCGATTATGGCGCCTGCCGCGACGAACGTCAATTGACGCTTGATTTTCAACGCTTTGCCCGCGGACGGGCGGCGGCGTCGATGTTCGCGGGATGCCGCCGGCACGAGGTTGCACCGGAGCTTCACCGGTGCGCAGCGCAGTTCAAGCGCGGCGGACGGCGTCCCCGATCGCTCATTTCTGCTTGGCGCGCGGGTGTGCGGCGTCGTAAACCCGCGCCAGATGCTGGAAATCGAGATGCGTATAGACCTGGGTCGAGGCGATGCTGGCGTGACCGAGCATTTCCTGCACCGCGCGCAGGTCGCCGGACGACTGCAGCACGTGCGATGCGAAGGAATGGCGCAGCATGTGCGGATGGACGTGCTGCGCCAGACCGGTCCGTCCGGCGCGCTGCGCCAGCTGCAGTTCGACGACGCGCGGGCTGATCCGCCGGCCGCGCCGGCCGACGAACAGCGCCGGCTCGTCGGGCGCCGCCAGCTCGCCGCGCACCGCGGCCCACGCGGCAAGCGCCGCGCGCGCCTGGCGGCCGACCGGAACCAGCCGCGGCTTGGCGCGCTTGCCGAGCACCCGGACCTCGCCGTCGGCGAAGATGCCGTCCAGCGCATCGACGTCGAGCCCGACCAGTTCCGCGAGGCGCAGGCCGGACGAATAGAAGAGTTCAAAAATCGCGGTATCGCGGGCGTCGACCGCGGGATCGCCGTCGGCGACCGGTTCGAGCAGGCGCGCCGCTTCATCGACCGACAGCGCCTTGGGCAGGCGCTTCGGCGATTTCGGCGCGCGCAGCCCGGTGCAGGGATTGGCGCGGATTTCGCCACGCTCGCCGAGCCACGCGAAAAAGCCGCGCCAGGCCGACAGCAGCCGGGCCAGCGAACGGCCGGACAGGCCGCCGCCGTGCAGTTCGGCGACGCTGCGGCGGACCCGCAGCGCGTCGATCCGGTCGAGCGGCAGGTCGCCGGCAGCGGCGAGCAGCTTGCCGAGGTCGCGCCGGTAGTTGGAGATCGTGTGCGCCGACAGCCGACGCTGGTCGGAAAGTCCGGCCAGATACGCGTCGACCGCGGCGGCGGGCGTCACAGCACGCTCTTGGTGACCCGGGCGAGGGCGGCGGAGACCATTTCGCCGAGGCGTTCGAGGTAAAGCGTGCCCATGTCGGCGTAGAAGCGCTGCGCTTCCTCGCTGCCCAGCGCGATCAGGCCGACCGTGCCGCCGCCGTTGCGCAGCGCGATCAGCGCCTGCGAGCGGATGTGCGGCGCCGCTTCTCCGAACCACGACGCAGTGCCGAAACCGGCGGTCGAGCCGCAGTACGGGCGGGCCAGCGTCTCTGCGAAAACCT
This sequence comes from Dechloromonas sp., assembly GCA_028687035.1. GTDB lineage: Bacteria > Pseudomonadota > Gammaproteobacteria > Burkholderiales > Rhodocyclaceae > Azonexus. Next base: position 44,857 of record JAQUAX010000019.1, read on the forward strand.
GCAGTTCCTCGCTGACCGCGGCGAATTCCGGCAGGTCCTCGATACCGTCCGGCTTGTGCCACAGGCGCAGCGCGACGTGCGGGACCGAGAAGTCGTCGCGCAGGTGGAAGTTCAGCAGGTGGATCACCGCCTGGAAGGTCTCGGCGGCGATCAGGCCGACCGCCAGGCGATGCACCTTCTCGCTGATCTGGTCGTTCTCCTCGCCGAAGGCGATCAGTTCGGCCAGCTTGGTCTCGGTCTGGCGATTCTTCTCGCGCAGCGTCAGCATCTGGCGCTCGGCCAGCGAAACGGCGCGGCCGCCGTGCGGATGCGGCACGAAAATCTGCGCCATCAGGTCGGCGTACTGCTCGAAGAAGCCGGGATTGTCCTTCAGGTATTCGGCGACGTCGTCGGGAAACAGCGCGCTCATAGTTCGATTTCTCCGGTGAAAACGGTGACGGCCGGGCCGGTCATCAGGACCGGGCGGCCCTCGCCGCCCCAGGCGATGGTCAGTTCGCCGCCGCGCGTATGCACGCGCACCGGCGATTCGAGCTCGCCGCGCCGGATGCCGGCGACGGCCGCGGCGCAGGCGCCGGTCCCGCAGGCCAGCGTCTCGCCGGCGCCGCGCTCGTAGACGCGCAGCCTGATCGTGTGGCGGTCGACGATCTGCATGAAACCCGCATTGACGCGTTGCGGGAAACGTTCGTGCTTCTCGATCAGCGGACCGTGCGCGCCGACCGGCGCCGTCTCGACGTCGGCGACGACCTGCACGGCGTGCGGATTGCCCATCGACACGACGCTGATCTCCAGCGTCTCGTCGGCCACGTCGAGGCTGTGGATGACCACGTCGTCGTCGTGCAGGAAGGGAATCTCGGCCGGCAGAAAGCGCGGCTCGCCCATGTCGACCGTGACGTTGCCGTCGCCCTCCAGGCGCGGCGCGATGATGCCCTTTTGCGTCTCGACGCGGATCTCGCGCCGGTCGGTCAGGCCCTGGTCGTGCACGAAACGGGCGAAACAGCGGGCGCCGTTGCCGCACTGCTCGACCTCGCAGCCGTCGGCGTTGAAGATCCGGTAACGGAAGTCGGCCTCCGGCCGGGTCGGCTTCTCGACCAGCAGGATCTGGTCGCAGCCGACGCCGAAATGGCGGTCGCCCAGGTAGCGCAACTGCTCCGGGGTCAGTGAAACGGACTGGCGCACGCCGTCGAGCACGACGAAGTCGTTACCCAGGCCGTGCATCTTGGTGAATTTGAGCTTCACGGGCTGCTCCGCAGGAAAATTGGAAAAAGAATAGCAGGGACAGCAACTTGTCTCAAATTGCTAAAGCTTTTTCTCCATCACGAAGTCGTCCATCACGTAGCCCTGGCCGATGTCGTCGACGGTCGCCTCGCGGACCGTGAAGCCGTACTTCATGTAGGAATTGATCGCCTTCACGTTGCGCTTATTGACCTGCAGGATCACGCAGGGATAGCCCTCGCGCTTCGCCCGCTCGGCGACGTGGGCGATCAGCTGGCCGCCGACGCCGCGTCGCTGGACGTCCGGGTGGATGTACAGCTTGTCGAGCTTGAACTCGCCCTGGTGGATCTCGCTGAACGCGAAACCGATCCGGCGGCCATCGAGGAAGGCCTGGTCCAGCCACTTATGCAGGTCCTCGAGATCGTCGTACAGGCGCTCGTGGCCGTAGCGCTGCTCGAGCATGAAGTCGATCTGCTCCTGCGTGATGATGCCGGGATAGGTGGCCTGCCAGATTTCGCGGGCCAGCGCCGAGATGGCCGGCACGTCGGGTGGCGTGACGGGGCGGATTTCGATGTTCAGGCTGTTCATGGGTATACCTTTTGTTCTCCGGGCGGCCGGGTCTTGAAGCGGCGATGCACCCAGTAGTACTGCTCCGGCATGCGCAGCACCTGGTTTTCGATGAAGCGGTTCATGAATTCGGTATCGGCCTCGACGCTGTCGCCGGGGAAATTATCCCAGGGCGGCATCACCTCGACCTCGTAGCCGTCGGGCACCATCCGGGCAATGCACGGCACGACCTGCGCGCCGGTCAGCCGGACCAGTCGCGACAGCGCCGGAATGGTCGCCGCCGGCACGCCGAAGAAGGGCACGAAGATCGATTCCTTGCGACCGAAGTCCATATCAGGCAGGTAGTAGAAGGGGTAGCCGTCCTTCATCGACTTGACGATCTTGCGCATGCCTTCCTTGCGCGACAGCAGCAGCGCCGGGTTGAAGCGGGTCCGGCCGTGGTATAGCAGGCGGTTGAAGACCGGATTCTTCTGCTGCGAGAACACGCTGCACGCCGTCAGGTACATCGAGATCCGCGTCGCGCCGGCATCCAGCCCGACGAAATGCGGGCAGAGCATGATCGTCGGCCGGTCGCCACGTTCGGTCAGGTGCTCGATACCGCGAATCCGGATGATGCGCTCCAGGCGATCCTGAGGCGCCCACCAGCCGAGCGAACGATCGAGCGCCGACTGCGCGAAGGCGACGAAATGACGGCGGGCGAGCGCTTCGCGTTCCGCCTCGCCGAGCTCGGGAAAACACAGGCGCAGGTTGGTCAGCACGACGCCCCGGCGCTCCCGTCCGAAGCGGTAGAGCAGTCGCCCGAGCCCGGCGCCGAGAGCGCGCAGCCAGCGCAACGGCAGCCAGTGCAGCAGCCACAGCAGCCCCACCGCCAGATAGCTCGGCAGCAGCTTCATGCGGACCTTCCTGCGGCGACATGCGCCCGCCTACTGCACGGTATCGAAAAGACCATAGTTATCCGGGGGTTGAAACCCGGTTGAAAAAGGTTAACATTATCCGTTCGCCGAGTTAAACAGACAACTTGCGGGGCGACCGACAAATACCGCTAAAGCGTCGCCTGCTCCTGGTCCGAGGCCGGTCACGCTGGACCCAAGGACCGCCCGGAGCACTCATGAGCGAATATCTCTTCACCTCGGAATCGGTTTCCGAAGGCCACCCCGACAAGGTCGCCGACCAGATTTCCGACGCCATCCTCGACGCCATCCTCGCCCAGGACCCGCATTCGCGTGTCGCCGCGGAAACGCTGTGCAACACCGGCCTGGTCGTGCTGGCCGGCGAGATCACCACCGCCGCCAACGTCGATTACATCCAGGTCGCCCGCGACACGATCAAGCGCATCGGCTACGACAATACGGAGTACGGCATCGACTACAAGGGCTGCGCGGTGCTGGTCGCCTACGACAAGCAGAGCCCGGACATTGCCCAGGGCGTCAACAAGGCCTACGACGACAACCTCGACCAGGGCGCCGGCGACCAGGGCCTGATGTTCGGCTACGCCTGCGACGAGACGCCGTCGCTGATGCCGCTGCCGATCTACCTGTCGCACCGCCTCGTCGAGCGCCAGGCGATGCTGCGCAAGGACGGCCGCCTGCCGTGGGCCCGCCCGGACGCCAAGTCGCAGGTCACGATCCGCTACGTCGACGGCAAGCCGGATGCGATCGACACCATCGTGCTGTCCACGCAGCATTCGCCTGACATCAGCCTCGAGGACCTGCGCGAAGCGACCATCGAGCAGATCATCAAACCGGTGCTGCCGAAAGAACTGATCAAGGGCGACATCAAGTATCTGGTCAACCCGACCGGCCGCTTCGTCGTCGGCGGTCCGCAGGGCGACTGCGGCCTGACCGGGCGCAAGATCATCGTCGACACCTACGGCGGAGCCGCCCCGCACGGCGGCGGCGCCTTCTCCGGCAAGGACCCGTCCAAGGTCGACCGTTCCGCCGCCTACGCGGGCCGCTACGTCGCCAAGAACATCGTCGCTGCCGGCCTGGCCAGCAAGTGCCTGGTCCAGGTGTCGTACGCGATCGGCGTCGCCCACCCGACGTCGATCATGGTCGAGACCTTCGGCACCGGCAAGGTCAGCAACGAAACGCTGACCGAACTGGTCAAGAAGCACTTCGACCTGCGCCCGAAGGGCATCGTCAACATGCTGAACCTGCTCCGCCCGATCTACCAGAAGACCGCTGCCTACGGCCACTTCGGCCGCGAGGAGCCGGAATTCACCTGGGAAGCGACGGACCGCGCCGCCTTGTTGCGCAACGACGCCGGGCTGTAAGCCCCGACCGGCCATCGCCCTGGCGAGGCGATGGCCAAAACCGCAGCTTATTGCTAAAATCAGCAAATATGCTGAAGAAGATTCCCGTCCAACAGTTGCGGCTCGGCATGCACTTGCAGGCCTTCTGCGGCGCATGGCTGGACCATCCCTTCTGGCGAACGCAATTCGTGCTGACCGACCCGCGGGACATCGGACTGATCCTCGAGAGTTCGATCACCGAGGTGTGGATCGATGCCGCCAGAGGCCGCGATGTCGAAGCGGCGGCTCCGGCAGACAGCGTCGAATGTGCCGAGGAAATCCCGCCGGAACCGCCTGCTGTCATCGAGAAGGCCGGGTTTTCCGACGAACTGAAGCGGGCGGCGCGCATCTGCGCCAAAGGCCGCGAAGCGGTCGTCTCGATGTTTCAGGAAGCCCGCATGGGCAAGGCCGTTGACGCGGATGCGGCAGCCCCGCTGGTCGAGGAAATTTCCAACTCGGTGCTGCGCAACCCCGGCGCACTGATCAGCCTGGCCCGGCTGAAGACGGCCGACGACTACACCTACCTGCACTCGGTCGCCGTCTGCGCGCTGATGATCGCGCTGGCCCGCCAGCTCGGGCTCGACGAGGCACAGACCCGCGAAGCCGGCATGGCCGGCCTGCTGCACGACCTGGGCAAGGCGATGATGCCGATGGCCGTGCTGAACAAGCCGGGCAAGCTGACCGACGAGGAATTCGCACTGATCAAGACGCACCCGGCGGAAGGCCACAAGCTGCTGCTCGAAGGGAAGGGCATCAGCGCAGCGGTCAAGGACGTCTGTCTGCACCATCACGAGAAGATCGACGGCAGCGGTTACCCGGAAGGGCTGGCCGGCGACGCAATCAGCCTGCTGGCCAGAATGGGCGCGGTTTGCGACGTCTACGACGCGGTGACCTCGAACCGGCCGTACAAGGCCGGTTGGGATCCGGCCGAATCGATCCGGCGCATGGCCGAGTGGCAGGGCCATTTCGACCCCACGGTCTTCCAGGCTTTCGTCAAGAGCCTGGGCATCTATCCGGTCGGGTCGCTGGTCCGGCTGAAGTCGGGACGGCTCGGCGTCGTCGTCGAACAGGGCGAGCAGTCGCTGCTGACCCCGAAGGTCAAGGTCTTCTTCTCGACCAAGGCGCGCGCCTACATCCCGCCGACGATCGTCGATCTGGCGCGCAGCCCCGAGAAGATCGCCGGGCGCGAGGATGCCGGAAAATGGGGAATCCGCGACGTCGACCGCTACTGGGCCGACGACAAGGCCTGAAACCGGTTTATAATCCGCAACCTACCGAGGAGCGCTGCAGGGGATTTTCTCTCTCAGGCTCGGTTCTAAACGGCGCTCACCCAATCCATCCGTGCCGGGCACGGGATGCCGGGTGAGCATTCCGCCCGGCCACACAGTTCATGAGGAGCTTGCTGTGGCTGAATTCAAAGATTACGTCGTCGCCGATCTGTCCCTTGCCGACTGGGGTCGCAAGGAAATCCGCATCGCCGAAACCGAAATGCCGGGCCTGATGGCCATCCGCGAGGAATTCGCGAAGAGCCAGCCGCTGAAGGGCGCCCGCATCACCGGTTCGCTGCACATGACGATCCAGACCGCCGTGCTGATCGAGACACTGACCGCGCTCGGCGCCGACGTCCGCTGGGCGTCGTGCAACATCTTCTCGACGCAGGACCATGCCGCCGCCGCGATCGCCGCTGCCGGCATCCCGGTGTTCGCGGTCAAGGGCGAGTCGCTGACCGACTACTGGGACTATACGCACCGCATCTTCGAGTGGGCCGACGGCGGCTATTCGAACATGATCCTCGACGACGGCGGCGACGCGACGCTGCTTCTGCACCTCGGCGCCCGCGCCGAGAAGGATCTTTCCGTGCTGGACAACCCGGACAGCGAGGAAGCCACCGTGCTCTTCGCCTCGATCAAGGCCAAGCTGCAGGCCGACCCGACCTGGTACTCGACCCGCCTGGCACAGATCAAGGGCGTCACCGAGGAAACCACGACCGGCGTGCATCGCCTGTATCAGATGCACGAGCGCGGCGAGCTGAAGTTCCCGGCGATCAACGTCAATGACTCGGTCACCAAGTCCAAGTTCGACAACCTGTACGGCTGCCGCGAATCCCTGGTCGACGGCATCAAGCGCGCGACCGACGTCATGGTCGCCGGCAAGATCGCCGTCGTCTGCGGCTACGGCGACGTCGGCAAGGGCTCGGCGCAGGCGCTGCGCGCGCTGTCGGCCCAGGTCTGGATCACCGAAGTCGATCCGATCTGCGCGCTGCAGGCGGCGATGGAAGGCTACCGCGTGGTCACCATGGACTATGCCGCCGACAAGGCCGACATCTTCGTCACCGCGACCGGCAACTTCCACGTCATCGACCATCACCATCTGGTCAAGATGAAGCACAACGCCATCGTCTGCAACATCGGCCACTTCGACTCCGAAATCAACGTCGCGTCGATCGAAGGCTACCCGTGGGAAGAGATCAAGCCGCAGGTCGACCACATCACGTTGCCCTCGGGCAATCGCATCATCCTGCTCGCCAAGGGCCGCCTGGTGAACCTCGGCTGCGCCACCGGCCACCCGTCCTACGTGATGAGCTCGTCGTTCGCCAACCAGACCATCGCGCAGATCGAGCTGTTCACGAAGACCGCCGACTACCCGGTCGGCGTCTACACGCTGCCCAAGCACCTCGACGAGAAGGTCGCCCGCCTGCAGCTGAAGACGCTGAACGCCGAACTGACCACGCTGACCGACGCGCAGGCCAAGTACATCGGCGTGCCGGTCGACGGCCCGTACAAGGCCGACCACTACCGCTACTGAGCGACGGCGCCCCGACGGTGAGCATGAACTCCTTCCACGCGCGGCAGAAGAAGCCGCGCCCGGCAGCCCAGACGGCCCATGAACGGCCGGCCGGCCTGTCGCGCGTGGATGCACTGCTCGTCCGCCAGGGCCTCGCCGCATCGCGCACCGCCGCGCAGTGGCTGATCAAGGAAGGGCGAGTCCGCTGGGCTGGCGGTCCGGTCGCCAAACCGGCGCTGGAATTGCCCGACGATACGCCGTTGACCGTGGAAGCCGACCCGGAGGCGCATTACGTGTCGCGCGGCGGGCTGAAGCTGGCCGGCGCGCTCGCGCAGACCGGACTTTCGGTCTCCGGCCGGCATTGTCTCGACGTCGGCCAGTCGACCGGCGGCTTCACCGACTGCCTGCTGCAGGCCGGTGCGAAGCACGTAGTCGGCGTCGATGTCGGGCACGGCCAGCTGCACCCGCAGCTGCAGGCCGACCCGGCGGTGACCGCGATCGAAGGCGTCAATTGCCGCGCGCTGTCCGCTGCTGACCTCGGCGACGCGCTGCCGGCCGGCGGTTTCGACCTGATCGTCGGTGACGTTTCCTTCATCTCGCTGACCCTGGTGCTGCCGCAACTGCCGCCCCTGCTCGCCGCCGGCGGTGACCTGCTGCTGCTGGTCAAGCCGCAGTTCGAAGTCGGCCCGGGCAATCTCGGCAAGGGCGGCATCGTCCGCGATCCTGCACTTTACGGCGAGGTCGAGGCCAAGCTGCGCCAATGCGCGCATCACCTGGGCCTGGCCGTCCGGGGCTGGTTCGACAGCCCGATCACCGGCGGCGACGGCAACCGCGAATTCTTCATCTGGCTGAACAAATGAAACCCGAAATCTCCATCGAATTCTTTCCGCCGCAGACACCCGAAGGGCTGGAAAAATTGCGGTCGACCCGCGCCGAGCTGGCAAAACTGCAGCCCGAATTCTTCTCGGTGACCTACGGCGCCGGCGGCTCGACCCGCGAACGCACCTTCACCGTGGTCAAGGAAATCGCTGCCGAAGGCTTCGATGCGGCGCCGCACCTGTCGTGCATCGGCTCGACCCGGGAAAACATCCGCGAAATCCTCGCCGAGTACAAGGCCGCCGGCATCCGCCGCACCGTCGCGCTGCGCGGCGACCTGCCGTCGGGCATGGCCGAGACCGGCGAATTCCGCTATGCCAATGAACTGGTCGAATTCATCCGCGCCGAGACCGGCGACTGGTTCACGATCGAGGTCGCCGCCTACCCCGAATGGCACCCGCAAGCCAGGAGCCCCCGGGACGACCTCGCCGCCTTCGTCCGCAAGGTCCGCGCCGGTGCCGACTCGGCGATCACGCAGTATTTCTACAACGCCGACGCCTATTTCCACTTCGTCGACGAGGTCCGTGCTCAAGGCATCGACATCCCGATCGTGCCGGGCATCATGCCGATCGCCAGCTTCTCCAAGCTCGCCCGATTTTCGGATGCCTGCGGCGCCGACATCCCGCGCTGGATGCGCAAGAAGTTCGAGAGCTTCGGCGACGACAGCGATTCGATCCGCGCCTTCGGCCTCGACGTCGTCACCGAGCTGAGCCAGCGCCTGCTCGCCGGCGGCGCACCCGGCCTGCATTTCTATTCCATGAACCAGTCCGCACTGACGCTGGAAATCTGTCGCCGTCTCCAGGGCTGATCGGCTGGAACAGCATATGAAACAAAAAGGGCAGCCCGACGGGCTGCCCTTTTTAATTGACGGACCTTGCGGACCCGCTTAATGCACGGCCTTGCGCAGACGCTGGATGGTCTGCAGCTGCGCGATGGCTTGCGCCAGTTCGGCTTCCGCAGCAGCGTAATCCATCTCGGCCTGGCGGTTGGCCAGGGCCTCCTCGGCACGCTTCTTGGCTTCCAGCGCCTTGGCCTCGTCCAGATCGTGCGCACGAATCGCGGTATCAGCCAACACGGTAATCATGTCGGGCTGAACCTCCAGCATGCCGCCGGACACATACACCAACTCGAACTCGCTCTGGCCCTGCACCTTCAGACGAATGGTGCCGGGCTTGATGCGAGTAAGCAGCGGGGTATGCTTGGGCAGGATGCCGAGCTCCCCGGCTTCGCCGGGGAACACCGCGATCTCGACCAGGCCGGAGAAGATCGACTCCTCGGCGCTGACGACATCACAATGAACAGTCATAACCATTGCTGGCTCCTATGCTGAGGCCGCATTACTGCAGCGTCTTGGCCTTTTCGATGACTTCCTCGATGCCGCCGACCATGTAGAAGGCCTGTTCCGGCAGGTGATCGTACTCGCCGGCGCAAATGCCCTTGAAGCCCTTGATGGTGTCCTTGAGCGGAACGAACTTGCCCGGGGAACCGGTGAAGACTTCAGCAACGTGGAAGGGCTGCGACAGGAAGCGCTGGATCTTACGCGCACGGGAAACGGCGAGCTTGTCTTCCGGAGACAGTTCGTCCATACCCAGAATCGCGATGATGTCGCGCAGTTCCTTGTAGCGTTGCAGGGTCATCTGCACGGCACGGGCCACGGCGTAGTGCTCTTCACCCACGATCTGCGGATCGAGCTGACGCGAGGTGGAGTCGAGCGGATCGACCGCCGGGTAGATACCCAGGGAGGCGATGTCACGCGACAGAACGACGGTCGAGTCCAGGTGCAGGAAGGTGGTAGCCGGGGACGGGTCGGTCAAGTCATCGGCAGGGACGTAAACGGCCTGGATGGAAGTGATCGAGCCAACCTTGGTCGAGGTGATACGCTCTTGCAGACGGCCCATTTCTTCGGCCAGCGTCGGCTGGTAGCCCACGGCGGAAGGCATACGGCCGAGCAGCGCGGACACTTCGGTACCGGCCAGCGTGTAACGGTAGATGTTGTCGACGAAGAACAGGATGTCACGACCGTCGTCACGGAAACGCTCGGCCATGGTCAGACCGGTCAGCGCGACGCGCAGACGGTTGCCCGGCGGCTCGTTCATCTGACCGAACACCATCGCGACCTTGTCGAGAACGTTGGAGTCCTTCATTTCGTGGTAGAAGTCGTTACCTTCACGGGTACGCTCGCCCACGCCAGCAAACACGGACAGACCGGAGTGCTGCTTCGCGATGTTGTTGATGAGTTCCATCATGTTGACGGTCTTGCCGACGCCGGCGCCACCGAACAGACCGACCTTGCCGCCCTTGGCGAACGGGCAGATCAGGTCGATAACCTTAATGCCGGTTTCCAGCAGATCGACGGACGACGACAGTTCGTCGAACTTCGGCGCCGGAGCGTGGATTTCACGCAGCTCGTTGCTGTCGATCGGGCCGGCTTCGTCGATCGGACGGCCGAGGACGTCCATGATGCGACCCAGCGTGCCCATGCCGACCGGCACGGAGATGCCAGCACCGGTGTTGTTGACCTTCATGCCGCGACGCAGGCCATCGGACGAACCCATGGCGATGGTACGGACGACGCCGTCACCCAGCTGCTGCTGAACCTCGAACGTCAGGCCGTCTTCGGCCATGCCGTTGGATTCGGAGGCATCCAGCTTGAGCGCGTCGTAAACCTTCGGCATCGCGTCGCGCGGGAACTGGATGTCCACAACGGCGCCGATGCACTGAACGATTGAACCTTGACTCATATTCAAATCCCCAAAAATAAAATCTTCGCGCTAGCGTCAGACAGCGGCGGCGCCGCTCACGATTTCCGAAAGTTCCTT
>JAQUAX010000020.1 GCA_028687035.1 Dechloromonas sp.
TCCTGGAAGGCGTCAATAACCGCATCAAGGTCATCAAGCGCATGGCCTACGGATTTCGCGACTCAGCCTACTTCTTCCTGAAAATCAAGGCCGCATTCCCCGGTAAAGCGCGATGAACCTTTTTTTTCGCCTTGCGCCGTCGCGTCAGCGGGGCGCGGCCAGCAGGTCGAGGGCGAGCGCCTCGGCGACCTTGATGCCGTCGACGCCGGCCGACAGGATGCCGCCGGCGTAGCCGGCGCCTTCGCCGGCCGGGTAGAGGCCGCGCGTGTTCAGGCTCTGGTAATCGTCGCCGCGTCTGATCCGGATCGGCGACGAGGTGCGCGTCTCGACGCCGGTCAGCACCGCGTCGGCCAGCGCGTAGCCGCGGATCTGCTTGTCGAAGGCGGGAATCGCCTCGCGCAGCGCCGCGATCACGTAGTCCGGCGCACAGCTCGCCAGGTCGGTCGGGCGCACGCCCGGCTGGTAGGACGGGATCACCGAGCCGAGCGCGGTGGACGGCCGGCCGGCCAGGAAATCGCCGACCCGCTGGGCCGGCGCATCGTAATTGCCGCCGCCGGCGACGAAGGCCCGTTCTTCCCAGTGGCGCTGGAAATCGATGCCGATCAGCGGATTGGCCCGGGCGTCGCCCGGGAAGTCCTCCGGATTGACGTTGACGACCAGCGCCGCGTTGGCGTTGCGCTCGGCGCGCGAATACTGGCTCATGCCGTTGGTCACGACGCGGCCCGGCTCCGAGGTCGCGGCGACCACCTGGCCGCCGGGGCACATGCAGAAGCTGTACGCGGCGCGGCCGTTGGCGCAGTGGTGCACCAGCTTGTAGTCGGCGGCGCCGAGCAGTTCGTTGCCGGCGTTCGGGCCGAAGCGGGCGCGGTCGATCAGCGCCTGCGGGTGCTCGATGCGGAAGCCGATCGCGAAGGGCTTGGCCTCGACATAGACGCCCTGTTCGTACAGCGTGCGGAAGGTGTCGCGCGCGCTGTGGCCGACCGCCAGCACGACGTGCCGGCTGGCGATCCGCGTGCCGTCGGCGAGGATCACGCCGCGCACCTGCTGGCCGTCGCCGGCCGGTTCGAGGTCGAGGCGGTCGACCTTGCTGCCGAAGCGGATTTCGCCGCCCAGCGCGATGATCTTCGCACGGATGTTCTCGACCATCTTGACCAGCCGGAAGGTGCCGACGTGCGGTTTGCTGACGTAAAGGATTTCCTCCGGCGCGCCGGCCTTGACGAATTCCTGCAGCACCTTGCGGCCGTGGAACTGCGGGTCCTTGATCTGGCTGTACAGCTTGCCGTCGGAGAAGGTGCCGGCGCCGCCTTCGCCGAACTGCACGTTCGATTCCGGATGCAGCGTGTGCTTGCGCCACAGGTCCCAGGTGTCGCGGGTCCGTTCGCGGACGATCTTGCCGCGTTCGAGGATGATCGGCCGGAAGCCCATCTGGGCGAGCAGCAGTCCGGCCATGAAACCGCAGGGCCCCATGCCGATGACCACCGGCCGTTCCTCCAGGCCGTCCGGCGCCTGCGCGACGAACTTGTACTCGGTGTCGGGCGCCGGCCCGATGTGGCGGTCGCCGGCCAGCCGGCGGAGCAGCGCGGCTTCGTCGCGGACCTCGAAGTCGATCGTGTAGATCAGCGCGATCGCCGATTTCTTCCGGGCGTCGTGACCGCGCCGGAAAATCGAGAAACCGAGCAGTTCACCGTCGTCGATGCCGAGCCGGGCGCAGATGGCCGGGCGCAGCGCGTCCTTGGCGTGGGCGAGGGGGAGCTTCAGTTCGGTCAGTCGCAGCATGTCATTCTTCCGGTGATCCCGGCCCGGCCGGGAGCCGAATTATACGGGGCGGCGCGCGCCGGGGCGATGCGCTCCGGGTCGCAGGTTTCAAGCCCGGCGCAAACGTGGGAAGATGGCGGCCGGAAAAAATGATCGAAACGGCAGGAGGCAGCCTGGCTGCGCAGCACAACATGAAAAAGCCCCCGGTACTGGTCGTCGACGATTTCGCTTCGATGCGCAATGTGGTCATCGCCGTCCTGAAACGGGCCGGCTTCACCGAATTCATCCAGGCCGGCAACGGCGTTACCGCGCTGCAGTGCCTGGCGGCCAATCCCAAGATCGGCTTCGTGATCTCCGACTGGTACATGCCGGAAATGGACGGTCTGCAGCTGCTGCAGGCGATCAAGGCCGATCCGAAGACGCAGTCCATTCCGGTGCTGATGCTGACTGCCGAGGGGCTGCAGCAGAACGTCATGAGCGCCGTGCAGAGCGGTGCCGCCGCCTACCTGGTCAAGCCGTTCAGCCCGGCCGCGCTGGAAGCGCGGGTGCGCGCGCTGTTCCCGGGTTAGCCGGGCGTTCCGGCATCCGCCAGTTCGGCGCTGGCCAGTTCCATCGCCCGGCTGTAGCAGGCGATCAGCCGGCCGCTGTCGATGCCGATCACCGATGCGGCGATCGCCGCCTGGTCGAGGCGGCAGCGTTCCATCGCAACGGCCAGCCAGCGGTACATCGCGTCGCGGCCGAGCAGTGCGATCGCCTCGTCGAGCCGGGTCACCGGACGGCCGACGCCGTACAGCGGCGAACTGCTCATCCGCAGCAGCTTGACGACGATCGCCGGGTCGCGCTTGGCCGTTTCGGCGATCGCCGCGGCCGGCGCGTCGGCGCGCAACTGCTTCAGCATCTCGAGCGCGACCAGACGGCTGCCGGTCAGCGGATCGCCGGTTTCGGCATCGTCCGGCGTCGTCGTGAACGGGCCGATGCTGAACGAGAAGCCCATGGCCAGGCAAAGGCGGTGCTCTGACCACGAGGCGACGCCGTCGGCGACCAGGCGCAGCGCCGGATGGCGTTCGCGCAGCGCGCGGACCCGGGTTTCCAGGTCGGCCAGCACGGCGTGCTGGAAATCGACGACCAGCATCGCCGGTGCGGCTGCATCGTCCGGGAAGGCGGCTGCCGGCAGCGCGACCCGGTGGCCGGCCGACTGGAGCGCGGCGACCGTGATGTCGGGCGGCGATTGCGTGGTCAGCAGGAAATGGACGGCGGGCGAGGCGAGCTGCCGGAAGTCGGCGTCCCGCCATTGTGCCGCGCTGACCGGGACGATCAGCGGGCGCGATGCGCCGAGCCGGTCGAGGCGTTCGCGTTCGAGCGCCGCCAGCAGCCGCCTGCCGGACGGCGCCGGCTGGCCGGCCGGGCTTTGCGGCTTCAGCAGGTAACCGCCGATCCGGCCCTGGCGGTCGATCATTTCCTGCCAGCCGACGAACAGCGGCGCTTCGGCCGGGGCCGTCGCCGATGTCGCGGCAGCCCGCTGGGCGGCGGGCGGCGTCGGGCGCTTGCCGGACAGCAGTCCGAGGAGTCTGCTCAGCAGCGACATGCCTGCCTACCCGGCGCTGCCGGCCGCGACTGCGGGGCAGCGGAAGGCGGCGAATTCGTTGGCCGGCATCGGCCGGGCGTACAGGAAGCCCTGCAGCAGGTCGCAGCCCATCTGGCCGAGCAGCTGGGCCTGTTCCTGCGTCTCGACGCCTTCGGCGACGACCTCGAGGCCGAGCGCGTGGCCCAGCGTGATGATCGCCTGGACCAGCGCCCGCCCGGTCGCATCGTCGACCAGGCGATTGACGAAGGAGCGGTCGATCTTGATTTCGTCGATGCGGAAGCTGTTCAGGTAGCCGAGCGACGAGAAGCCGGTGCCGAAGTCGTCGAGCGACACGCGCAGGCCGCGCCGGCGCAGGCCGGCGATGACTTCGGCCGCCGCGTCGGCGTCCTGCATCAGCACGCTCTCGGTCAGTTCGATGGTCAGCCGGGCCGGCGGGACGCCGGTACGGGCCAGCACCTCGTCGATGAATTCCAGCAGCGTGCGCTGGAAGAAGCTTTGCGCCGACAGGTTCAGGCTGATGTTGCCGACCTCGCGTTCGTGCTGCCAGACGCCGATCAGCGAGCAGACCTCGTCGATCAGCCATTCGCTGATCGCGTGGATCAGTCCGCTGTCCTCGGCGACCGGAATGAACTGGGCCGGCGGCACCGCGCCCAGTTCCGGGTGGGTCCAGCGCAGCAGCACTTCGGCGCCGACCATTTCCCCGGTCGCCGCCGACACCTTGGGCTGGAAGTAGGGACGCAGCTGCCCGCCCTGTTCCATCGCGGCCCGCAGGCCGCGTTCGAGCGCGACCCGGCGCGCCGCCTCGCGTTCGTGGTCCGGATCGAAGAAGCGGATGACGTCGCCGTCCCCGGACGCCGCATGCAGCGCGACCAGCCGGGCGCGCCGGATCAGTTCCGTGCCGTCGGTGGCGTCCTCGGGGTAGCGGGCGATGCCGATGTGGGCCCTGGCCAGCAGATCTTCGCCGGGCAGCACGACCGGGCGGGTCAGCGCGGCATGCAGCTGTCCGGCGATGCGGCGGACTTCGTCGCACTCGTCGCCGGGCAGCACGACGACCAGCGAATGTTCGTCGTAGCGCCCGAACTTGGCGGCCCGCGCGAGGGCCGATGCACCGTCGGCCAGCGGATTGCCGAGCAGGGCCTGCAGGCGGCCGGCAAATTCGCGCATCGCGGCATCGGCGGCCTCCTGGCCGAACACCGTGGCGATTTCGCGCAGGCTCTCGACATAGACGTAGAGCAGCGACATCCGGTGGCCCGGGCGGTCTGCGTTCAATTCGCGGTCGATCAGTTCGAGCAGGCGGTCGCGGTTGTTTAGCCCGGTCACGCGGTCGTGCCACGCGAGGTCGCGGATGCGCTCCTCCTGGGCGACGCGTTCGGTGATGTCCTGGGTGAATCCGTTGGCGCCCTGGTAGTTGCCGCGCACGTCGAAGAACGGAAAGCCGCGTTCGTGCACGTGCAGCCAGATGTTGTCCCGGCCGATCGCCTGCAGCCGGTAGTCGAGCCGGTAGGCGCGGCCGGTCGCCAGCTGGCGGCGGCAGGAGGCCAGCAGCTCGCGGTCTTCGCGGTGAACGCGCTCGAACAGCCGGTTTTCGGGGACCGGCGGGGTCGCCGCGCCGATGATGTCGAGGTACTGGCGGGAAGCGGCGACGATGTCGCCGGCCGCGTCCATCGTCCAGTTGCCGAGCAGCGCGATGTGCTGCGTGTTGACCAGCGCCTCCTGGCTTTCGTACAGGTGGCGCAGCACCGCGGCCGAGCGCAGCATGTACTGCATCCGGTGGCGGAGCAGCGGGTAGTTCAGCGGCTTCGTGATGAAGTCGGTGGCGCCGCAGCGGTAGGCCTGGTCGATCGATTCGCGGTCGTCGAGTGCCGTCAGCATGATCACCGGCAGGTGGGAGAACTTGGGCTGGTGGCGCAGCATCCGGCAGGTTTCGAAGCCGTCGATGCCGGGCATGATGACGTCGAGCATCACCAGGTCGGGCACATAGCCGTCGTTGAGCAGCGAAAAGGCGGCTTCGGCGGAGTCCACCGCGGTCACCGCATAGCCGTGCTTGTCGAGGAAGGCGCGCGTCGTGTTGCGCGTCAGCGCCTCGTCGTCGACGATCAGGATGCGGGCGCCGAGATGCTCGCTGTTCATTGCGCGGAACGCATCGCCTCGAGTTCGGCGGTCACCGCCTGGCGGACCGCGCCGTAGGCCTCGATCAGGCCGGCGGCCAGCTTGCGGAAACCGGCTTCGTCGCCGCTGCGGGCGACCTTCTCGGCTTCCTTGCAGAGCGCCGAGAAATGCATGACGCCGAGGGTCGCGCTCGAGCTTTTCAGGTTATGCACGAAGCGGGTGCAGGTTTCCAGGTCCTGCGCCGCTTCCAGCGCGGCGATGTAGCCGGCGCTCTCCTTCAGGAAGGAGTCGAGCACGATGGGGATGATGCGCTTGGCTTCCTGGCCGAGGGTTGCCTGCAGGTCGCTGAGATCGACCTGCGGGAGGTCGGCGGGGGAGGGGTTTTCGCTGGGCGTCTGCATGGCTGGGCTGTTGGGCGCGCTGGGGTTCGGCGCTATGGTACCTGTTTTTGGCCGGCTGCTGGCTGCGACAGGCTCGCTCAGCGCGGCAGCAGGCGGACCGCCTCGACCAGCAGCCGCTCGCGGACCCGGCGCAGTTCCGCGTCCAGGCCGTCCGGTTCGGCCAGCATCAGCGGCACCAGATGGCGTTTGAGGAGTTCGCCGGCCAGTTCGTTTTCGTTCCGGTGCAGCAGCGTGTTGATCAGGTTCCACGCGGCCAGCATGGTGTCCGGGTGGCTGTCGCCGAACTGCCGGGCGCGGATGTCGACGACGGCCAGCTGCAGTTCCCGGGCGCCGTCGCCGTCGCCGGTCTGCCAAAGCGTCGCGGCCAGGTTGTTCATCGCGCGCAGGGTCGCCGGGTGCTCGTCGCCGAACTGCCGGCGGCGTCCGTCGAGCACCGTCTGCTGCAGCGCCCGCGTCGTTTCCCGGTCGCCCTGCTGCCAGTGCATCGTCGCCAGGTTGGCGAGCGCGGTCAGCGTGTCCGGATGGTCGGCCGGCAGCACCCGGCGCCGGGTGTCGACCACGGCCTGCTGCAGCGCCAGCGCGGCCGGCGCGTCGCCCAGCTGCCACAGCGTGGTCGCCAGGTTGTTCATCGCCGTCAGCGTGTCCGGGTGCTCGTCGCCGAGGCTGCGCCGGCGGGCCGCCAGCGCCGACTCCTCGAGGCGCCGGGCGGTGCGCCGGTCGCCCAGCGCCTTCAGCGTGCCGGCCAGGTTGTTCATCGCGGTCAGCGTATCCGGATGCTCGTCGCCGAGTGCCTTGCGGGTGGCGTCCAGTACGTCTTCCTCGAGCCGGCGCGCGCCGCGCAGGTCGCCCAGCGCGGCCAGGCTGCGCGCCAGGTTGCCCGCGGTGGACAGCGTTTCCGGGGCATTTTCGCCGAGGGTGCGGCGGCGTATCGCGAGGCAGCGTTCCTCGATCCGGCGGGCGCCCTCGGCATCGCCGGCCGCCTTGCGTTCGGCTGCCAGCGCATCGGCCGCGGCGAGCGCATCCGGTGCGTTGCGATCGAGGTCGGCAAGACAGCGGTCGACGGCGGTCGGCATGGCGTCAGCGCTTGAGCTTGGCGAAGGCGGCGGCCATCGCGTTGCCGGACGGCGGCGCGCTGGGCCGGGCCGGCTGACGCTGCGGACCGCCGCGGCCGGCCGGCGCCGCATCGTGACGCTTGCCCTGGCCCGGCTCGTCGGCGAGGCGCATGGTCAGCGCGATGCGCTGGCGGGCGAGATCCACTTCGAGCACCTTGACCTTGACCACCTGGCCGGCCTTGACCACCGTGTGCGGGTCCTTGACGAAAGTGTTGGACAGCGCCGACACGTGCACCAGGCCGTCCTGATGCACGCCGATGTCGACGAAGGCGCCGAAGGCGGCGACGTTGGTGACGACGCCTTCGAGGATCATGCCGGGCTTGAGGTCCCTGACCTCGGTGACGCCCTCGGCGAAGGTCGCCGTCTTGAACTCGGGGCGCGGGTCGCGGCCCGGCTTTTCGAGCTCCTTCAGGATGTCCTGAACGGTCGGCAGGCCGAAGCGCTCGTCGGTGTATTTCGCCGGGTTCAGGCCCTTCAGCGCGCGGGCGTCGCCGAGGATTTCCTTGATCGGCTTTTTCAGGTCGACGAGGATTTTCTCGACCACCGGGTAGGCTTCCGGGTGCACCGACGAGCTGTCGAGCGGGTTGTCGCCGTTCGGCACGCGCAGGAAGCCGGCGGCCTGTTCGAACGTCTTGTCGCCGAGGCGCGGCACCTGCTTCAGATCGTCGCGCGAGCGGAAGGCGCCGTGGGCGTCGCGATAGCCGACGATGTTCGCGGCCAGCCCGGCGTTGAGGCCGGAAATGCGGGTCAGCAGCGGCACCGACGCGGTATTCACATCGACGCCGACGGCATTGACGCAGTCCTCGACGACGGCATCCAGCGAGCGCGCCAGCTTGGTCTGCGACACGTCGTGCTGGTACTGGCCGACGCCGATCGACTTCGGCTCGATCTTGACCAGTTCGGCCAGCGGGTCCTGCAGCCGGCGGGCGATCGACACCGCGCCGCGGATCGAGACGTCGAGATCGGGGAATTCGCGGGCGGCCAGTTCGGATGCCGAATAGACCGAGGCGCCGGCTTCCGACACGACGATCTTCTGCAGCCGGGCTTCCGGGTGGCGCTTCATGACGTCCTGCACCAGCTTGTCGGTCTCGCGGCTGGCCGTGCCGTTGCCGATCGCGATCAGGCTGACGCCGTGTTTCGACGCCAGGCGGGCGATCGTCACCATCGAGCCGTCCCAGTCGCAGCGCGGCTCGTGCGGGTAGATGGTCGCGGTGTCGAGCAGCTTGCCGGTCGCATCGACGACGGCCAGCTTGCAGCCGGTGCGGATGCCCGGGTCGATGCCCATCGTCACGTGCTGGCCGGCCGGCGCGGCGAGCAGCAGGTCCTTGAGGTTGCGGCCGAAGACGCGGATCGCTTCCTCTTCGGCGCGCTCGCGCAGCTCGTTCATCAGGTCGAGTTCGAGATGGGTCGCGACCTTGACCTTCCAGGTCCAGCGCACGGTGTCGGCCAGCCACTTGTCGGCCGGGCGGCCCTGCGCCCGGATGCCGAAGCGGGCGGCGATGCGCTGCTCGCACGGGTTGGGGCCGGGTTTGACCTGTTCGGGATCGAGTTCGCTGTCGAGCACCAGACCGACGTTCAGGAAGCCTTCGTTGCGGCCGCGGAACAGCGCCAGCGCGCGGTGCGACGGCAGCTCGCCGATCGGCTCGGCGAAGTCGAACCAGTCGCGGAACTTGGCGCCTTCCGTTTCCTTGCCCTCGACGACGGTCGACCGCACGTGGCCGTGTTCGCCGAGGTATTCGCGCAGCTGGCGCAGCAGGTCGGCATCCTCGGCGAACTTCTCCATCAGGATCTGGCGGGCGCCGTCGAGCGCGGCGCGGGCGTCGGCGAAACCGGCGTCGGCGTTCAGGTATTTCTCGGCCTCGTCGTCCGGCGTCAGTTCCGGGTTGTCGAGCAGCGCCAGCGCCAGCGGCTCCAGGCCGGCCTCGCGGGCGATCTGCGCCTTGGTGCGCCGCTTCTGCTTGTATGGCAGGTAGAGGTCTTCGAGGCGCTGCTTGGTTTCGGCGTCCTCGATCTCGGCCTTGAGTTCCGGCGTCAGCTTGCCCTGTTCGTCGATGCTGGCGAGGATCGCGGTGCGCCGCTCCTCGAGGTCGCGCAGGTAGGTCAGGCGTTCTTCCAGCGTGCGCAGTTGCGTGTCGTCGAGGCCGCCGGTGACTTCCTTGCGGTAGCGGGCGATGAAGGGCACGGTCGCGCCTTCGTCGAGCAGCGCGATGGCGGCATTGACCTGGGCCGGGCGGACGTTGAGTTCGATGGCGATGCGGTGTTCGATCGGTGCGAGCATGACGGAGGGCGTAAAAACGGGGGGGCAATGATGCGGAATCCGGCCGGAAAACACAACCGGCGGAGCTTGGTGTAGCATGGTCCGGGAGCGTCAAAAACAACTCGAGGAGCTACGCGAATGAAAGTGGAAACCTACCTGTTCGGCGAAGTCGAAATCAGCCCGGAAAAAATCATCGAGTTCCCGCAGGGGATGGTCGGCTTCGAAGCCTGCAAGCGCTTCATGCTGGCCCATGAGGATGGCGTCAGCGAGCCGGCCAGCTTCACGCTGCAGTCCCTGGATGATCCGGGGCTGGCTTTCCAGATCGTCGATCCGGCGGTGCTCGGCTTCAATTACGAGCTGGCCCTCGGCGATGCCGAGAGCGCGCTGCTCGGTTCCCCGGCTCCCGAGGATGTCGTCGTGATGCAGGTGCTGTACCGCAAGGAAGGCGAGGGCGCTGCCGGCCTCGGCGCCAACCTGCGGGCGCCGCTGATCATCAACACCCGGGCCCGGCTCGGTCTGCAGAAAGTCATGGAGACGCTGCGCCCGAACATCACGTTGTCCAACCTGGCCTGCGCCGTCTGAACCGTCGCCGGAGCCGCTCCCCGAGGGACGGCTCCGGCGATGACGGGCGGAGCGGCCTGGAGAAATCCGATGCTGGCTAGAATCGCCCTTGCCCTCTGTCTTTCGGTCGCCACGCTGGCGGCCGTCGCCGACAGCTACACGTTCGGCGTCGTACCCCAGTTCGAGCAGCGCAAGCTGTTCGCGATCTGGCAGCCGGTACTCGACGAGTTGAGCCGGCGCACCGGCCACGAGTTCCATTTTTCGGCGACGCTGAGCGTTCCCGAATTCGAGCGCGGACTGGCTGCCGGCAGCTTCGATTTCGTCTACGCGAACCCCTACCAGATCCTGCGCGAGTCGTCCCGCCAGGGCTATGTTCCGCTGGTGCGCGACCGCGAGCCCTTGCGCGGCATCCTCGTCGTGCGCAAGGACAGCCCGCTGACGTCGCCGGCCGAACTGGACGGCAAGGCGCTGGCGGTCCCCTCGCCGAATGCGCTGGGTGCCAGCCTGCTGTTGCGGCTGGAGCTCGAGCAGCTGTTCCGGGCCCGCGTCCAGCCGCATGACGTCAAGACGCATACCTCGGTCTATCTGCACGTCGTCAATGGCCTGGTCCCGGCCGGCGGCGGCGTCGAGAAGACGCTGCGCGAACAGGCGCCGACGATCCGCAATGCGCTGCGTATCCTGCATGTCACCCACGGCGTTCCGTCGCATCCGGTGGCGGCGCATCCCCGCGTGCCGGAAGCGGTGCGTCTCCAGATCCAGAAGGCTTTCCTCGACATGGCCGCCAGCAAGGCCGGGCGGGCGCTGCTCGGCGACATCCCGATCGCCGATGCGGTGCCCGCGTCGATTGCCGACTACCGGCCGATGGCCGGTCTGGGCCTGGGCAAATACTGGATGGATTGATCGTGTACCGCGGATTGCGCCAGAAGCTGCTGTTGCCGCTGATCGTCGTCAGCAGCCTGATCGGCGGCTACCTGCATTTCTGGTGGATACCCGATTCGCTGGCCCGCGCCGAGGCCAACGAACTGCGCCTGATCGAGCGCCACATCGACAGCGTCACCGAGGGGCTGGTGCCGCTGATCCTGGGCAGCGAACTGGACATCATCCACGACAACCTCGGCGTGCTGCAGCAGAAGAACGTGGAATGGGTCAGCATCCGGCTGGTCACGCCGCGCGGCCAGCAGCTGTTCCCGCTGGCGGTCGGCGGTGCGCCGGCGCTGCCGGCGGACGGCGAGCTGAAGTCGATTTCCCGGCCGGTCGCCATCGGCCGCAGCGAGATCGGCCGGCTCGACGTCGTCGTCGACATGGCGCCGCTGCTCGCCGAGGTGCGTGCCCGCCACCAGTCCTTGCTGTGGGTGCAGCTCGGCGTGCTGCTGGTGCTGACGCTGACTGTCGCCGCGCTGCTCGAGCTGGCGGTGATCCGCCCGGCCCGCCGGCTGGCCGTCGCCTCGAAGGCGCTGGCCCGGCGCGAATTCGATTTCCCGCTGCCGGCGGCCGGCAACGACGAGATCGGCGACCTGGTCGGCAGTTTCGGCGCGATGCGCTCCGATCTGGCGAGCCACCACGCGGAGCTGATGCACGAGATCGACGAGCGCATCCAGGCCGAGCAGGCGCTGACCCGGCACAAGGCCCTGCTCGAGAAGCAGGTCCAGGAGCGCACCCGCGAGCTGGTCGTCGCCCGCGACGCGGCGGAGTCGGCGAATGTCGCGAAAAGCGTCTTCCTGGCCAACATGAGCCACGAGATCCGGACGCCGATGAACGCGATCATCGGCATGTCCCACCTGCTGCTCAATGCCGCGGTGACGCCGCGCCAGCGCGATTACCTGCGCAAGATCCAGGGCGCCGGCCAGCACCTGCTGCGCATCATCAACGACATCCTGGACTTCTCGAAGATCGAGGCCGGCAAGCTGGTCGTCGAGCATATCGATTTCGACCTGGAACGCGTGCTCGACGACGTGGCTGCGCTGGTCGCCGAGAAGGCGGCGGCCAAGAACCTCGAACTGATCATCGACATCGCGCCCGGCGTGCCGCCCTACCTGGTCGGCGACCCGGTCCGCCTTGAACAGATCCTGCTCAATTACGCCAACAATGCGGTCAAGTTCACCGAGGCCGGCGAGGTCGGCATCCGGGTCGTCGTCGACGAGGCCTCCGCCGACGACCTGCTGCTGCGCTTCTCGGTCCGCGATACCGGGATCGGGCTGACCCCGGAGCAGGGGGCGCGGCTGTTCCAGAGTTTCGAGCAGGCCGACAGTTCGGTGACCCGGCGTTACGGCGGAACCGGTCTCGGGCTGGTCATTTCCCAGCGCCTGGCCGAGATGATGGGCGGCCGGACCGGCTTCGACAGCCAGCCAGGCGTCGGTTCCAACTTCTGGTTCACGGTCCGCCTGGGCCGCAGCAGCGAGGTGGCGCGCGTGCTGCTGCCGGAGCCCGACCTGCGCGGCTGCCGCATCCTGTTCGTCGACGACAACGAGCACGCGCGGGAGGTCATCGGGGAACTGCTGCGCAGCATGACCTTCAAGGTCCGTACCGTGGACTCGGGGCCGGCGGCGCTGGCCGAGGCGACCCGGGCGGCGGCGGCCGGCGAGGCGTACGAGATCGTTTTCCTCGACTGGCAGATGCCCGGCATGGACGGCATCACGGTGGCGCGCCGGCTGCGCGAACTGCCGCTGACGCCGCCGCCGGCGCTGGCCATCGTCACCGCCTACGGGCGCGACGAACTGGTCGACCTGGCGGCCGAAGCCGGGATCGGCGAAGTGCTGATCAAGCCGGTCACGGCCTCGACGCTGTTCAATACCGCGATCCGGCTGCTCGGCTCGACCAGCCTGCGGCGCAGCGATGCCGCCGCCGCGCCCGGGCAGGCGGCGCGGGACGGGCTGGCGGAAATCGCCGGCGCGCGCATCCTGCTCGTCGAGGACAACGACCTGAACCAGGAAGTGGCCTCCGAACTGCTCGAGCAGGCGGGTTTCATCATCGAACTGGCCGACAACGGCGCGGTCGCCATCGACAAGCTGAGGCAGAACGCCGGCGAGCCCTACGACCTGGTGCTGATGGACGTGCAGATGCCGGTCATGGACGGCCTCGAGGCCACCCGCGAGATTCGCCGCCTGGAGGGCTTCGCCGAACTGCCGGTCGTGGCGATGACGGCCAATGCGATGGCCAGCGACCGCGAGCAGTGCCTGAGCGCCGGCATGAACGATCACCTGGCCAAGCCGATCGATCCGGAGGCCTTGTGGCGGGCGTTGCGGCGCTGGATCCGGCCGCATGCCGGCCGGCCTGCACTGCCCCCGGCCTCGCCGGCGGCAGTGCAGCCGGTGCCGGAACTCGCTGCGCTGGCCGAGTGCGGCGAAGTAGATGTGGCGCGTGGCCTGGCGCTGGTCCGCGGCCAGGAAAGCCTCTACCTGTCCCTGCTGGCGCGCTTCGTCGCCGGGCAGCGCGATTTCGCCGATCGACTCGGCAGCGCGCTGGCCTGCGCCGATACGGCCTCAGCCCGGCGCCTGGCCCACACGCTGAAGGGCATCGCGGCGCAGATCGGGGCCGACCGGCTGAGCCGCTCGGCCGGCGAGCTGGAAAACGCGATCGGCCGTCCCGACGGGGCGCCGGAAACGCTGGACAGCCTGCGCGGCGAGGTCGTCGCGCAGTTGCGCGTGCTGATCGACGTGCTCGAACCCTGGCTGGCCGGCCGGGTGCCGGCCGAGAGTGCCGGCCTGGTTGGCGCCGAGGGCTTTCCGGAAGTCAGCCAGCGCCTGCTCGAACTGCTGGCCGACGACGATTTCGTGGTCGGCAGATATCTGGCCGAGCACGCGGCGGTACTGCGCGACGGGCTGGGCGAGCAGGGCTATGCGGCGCTCGCCGGCGCGGTGCGCAATTTCGATTTCGACACCGCCCGGGAAACCCTGCGCCCGACCGCCGACCGTCCGGCCTGAGGCTTCAGATCGCCTGCAGCTCGCTCCGGTAGCGCGCGGCGTTGGCGACGTAGTGGGCGGCCGATTTCTGCAGTTTCCCGACCTCCTCGTCGCTCAGTTCGCGGACGACCTTGCCCGGCGAGCCGACGATCAGCGAACGTTCCGGGAAGACCTTGCCTTCCGGGATCAGCGTGTTGGCGCCGACGATGCTGTTCTTCCCGATCACCGCGCGGTTCAGGATCACCGAGCCGATGCCGACCAGGCAGCCGTCGCCGATCGTGCAGCCGTGCAGCATCACCAGGTGGCCGACGGTGACGTTGGCGCCGATGTGCATCGGCACGCCTTCGTCGGTGTGCAGCACCGAGCCGTCCTGGATGTTGGTGTTGTCGCCGATATGGATCGGGTCGTTGTCGCCGCGCAGCGTGGCGTTCCACCACACCGACGCATTGGCGCCGAGGCGGACGTCGCCGATCACCGTGGCGTTCGGGGCGATCCAGGCGTCGGCGCCGAGTTGCGGGGTCTTGTCGCCGAGACGGAACAGGGGCATGGCATTTCCTTTCCTGCAAAAACGGTCGATTCTCGCGGTCGACCGCGGATATGAAAAACCCGGCCGCAGCCGGGTTTCGCGAGCGTTTCGGCGATCAGGCCTTGACCGGGATCTTGCCGATCTTGACCTGCCATTCCTTCGGGCCGCTTTCGTGCACGTTGCTGCCGGTCGAATCGACGGCGACCGTCACCGGCATGTCCTGCACGTCGAACTCGTAGATGGCTTCCATGCCGAGGTCCGCGAAGCCGACGACCTTGGCCGACTTGATCGCCTTGGCGACCAGGTAGGCGGCGCCGCCGACGGCCATCAGGTAGGCCGACTTGTTGTCCTTGATCGCCTCGATGGCGACCGGGCCGCGCTCGGACTTGCCGATCATCGAGATCAGGCCGGTCTTTTCCAGCATCATGCGGGTGAACTTGTCCATCCGGGTCGCCGTGGTCGGGCCGGCCGGGCCGACGATCTCGTCGCGCACCGGGTCGACCGGGCCGACGTAGTAGATCACGCGGTTGGTGAAGTCGACCGGCAGCTGCTCGCCCTTGGCCAGCATGTCGGAAATGCGCTTGTGCGCGGCATCGCGGCCGGTCAGCATCTTGCCGTTCAGCAGCAGCTTCTGGCCGACCTTCCAGGAAGCGACTTCTTCCTTGGTCAGCGTGTCGAGATTGACGCGGGTCGCCGACTTGACGTCAGGCGTCCAGGTCACGGCCGGCCAGTCTTCCAGCTTCGGGGTCTCGAGCTTGGCGGGGCCGGAGCCGTCGAGGTGGAAGTGGCAGTGGCGGGTCGCCGCGCAGTTCGGGACCAGCGCGACCGGCAGGTTGGCAGCGTGGCAGGGGTAGTCGAGCACCTTGACGTCGAGCACGGTGGTCAGGCCGCCCAGGCCCTGGGCGCCGACGCCCAGCGCGTTGATCTTCTCGTGCAGCTCGAGGCGCAGCTCCTCGGCGCGCGTCAGCTTGGCGCCGGTGGCGGCCTTGGCCTTCAGTTCATGGATGTCGACCGGGGCCATGATCGATTCCTTGGCCAGCAGCATCGCCTTTTCCGGCGTGCCGCCGATGCCGATGCCGATGATGCCCGGCGGACACCAGCCGGCGCCCATTTCCGGGATCTTCTTCAGCACCCAGTCGACCAGGTCGTCGGACGGGTTCAGCATCGCGAACTTGGACTTGGCTTCCGAGCCGCCGCCCTTGGCCGCGCAGATGACTTCGACGTGGTCGCCTTCGACGATCTCGAAATGCACGACGGCCGGCGTATTGTCCTTGGTGTTGCGGCGGGCGCCGGCCGGATCGGCCAGCACGGAGGCGCGCAGCGGGTTGTCCGGATTGCTGTAGGCGCGGCGGACGCCTTCGTTGATCATTTCCTGGATGCTCATCGTCGCATCCGGCCAGCTGACCTTCATGCCGACCTTGATGAAGACCATGCCGATACCCGTGTCCTGGCAGATCGGACGATGGCCTTCGGCGGCCATCCGGGAGTTGGTCAGGATCTGCGCGATCGCGTCCTTGGCGGCGGGAGATTCCTCGCGCTCGTAGGCCTCGCCCAGCGCCTTGATGTAATCCAGCGGGTGGTAGTAGCTGATGTACTGGAAGGCGTCGGCGACGGACTGGATCAGGTCTTCCTGTTTGATGGCAGTCATGCGGGAACTCCGTTGTTAGTGGTGTTTTTGATGTTGCAGGGCAAGCGTCTGGGTCATGGTCTTGTCGACCAGGGCCATGGCCAGGGCGGAGAAAAGGAATACGACGTGAATGACGACCTGCCACAGCAGCGTGTGCTCGGACAGGTTGGCGGCATTGATGAAGCTTTTCAGCAGGTGGATCGACGAAATGCCGATGATCGCCGTCGATAGCTTGATTTTCAGGACGCCGGCATTGACGTGCGACAGCCATTCCGGCTGGTCCGGGTGGCCTTCGAGGTCGAGGCGGGAGACGAAGGTCTCGTAGCCGCCGACAATGACCATGACCAGCAGGTTGGCGATCATCACGACGTCGATCAGGCCGAGGACGACCAGCATCACTTCGGTTTCGCTGAAGTGCGCGGTGTCGAAGGCGTTATGCACCAGGTGGCTCAGTTCGACCATGAACAGCCAGCAGTAGACGACCTGGGCGACGATCAGGCCGACGTAGAGCGGGGCCTGGATCCAGCGGCTCGCGAAGATGAAGGACTCGAGGTATTTGACAGGTGAACTCATCGTCATGGGGCAGGTTGGGGGGGAGCAAAATTCTAGCACGCTGCGGTCGACCTGCCGGGAAATGCCGGAATGCTGCGCTGCAGCGTGAGTTCGTAAGGCCATTGTAAGAATATCGACGTCTAATGCCGCCTCAACGCAGCGAGGGAATTGAGAGGTTCTCCAGCTTGCGCGGCATCAACAAGTCCCGGAAGGAAGCCCGGGATCCGATCGGTTGTTTCAACATAAATGCGAAGTACCGCAGAGGAGAAGAATATGTCGAATGAGTCCGTGCAGCTTATTTATCCGTCTGACGAAATCGTCAAGAACGCGGCGGTTTCGGGGATGGACGCCTACAAGGCGCTGTGCGCGGAAGCCGAGGCCGATTACGAAGGTTTCTGGGCCAAGCGCGCCCGTGACCTGATCAGCTGGAAGCAACCCTTCACCCAGGTGCTGGACGAATCCAACGCCCCCTTCTTCAAGTGGTTTGCCGACGGCAAGCTGAACGTTTCCTACAACTGCCTCGACCGTAACGTCGAAGCCGGCAAGGGCGACAAGGTCGCCATCATCTTCGAAGCCGACGACGGTCAGGTCACCAAGGTCACCTACAAGGAACTGCTGGCCAAGGTCGGCAAGATGGCCAACCTGCTGAAGAGCAAGGGCGTCAAGAAGGGCGACCGCGTCGTCATCTACCTGCCGATGACCATCGAAGGCATCGTCGCGATGCAGGCCTGCGCCCGTGTCGGCGCCATCCACTCCGTCGTCTTCGGCGGCTTCTCCGCCCAGTCGCTGCGCGACCGCATCAACGATGCCGGCGCCGTCATGCTGATCACCTCCGACGGCCAGTTCCGCGGCGGCAAGGCCATCCCGCTGAAGCCGATCGCCGACGAAGCCTTCGCGATGGGCGGCTGCGATTCCTGCAAGAACGTCATCGTCTTCAAGCGCACCGGCGCCGAAGTGAACATGGTCGCCGGCCGCGACGAGTGGCTGCACGACCTGCTCGAAGGCCAGCCGGAAACCTGCGAACCGGAATGGGTCGAAGCCGAACACCCGCTGTTCCTGCTCTACACCTCCGGCTCCACCGGCAAGCCGAAGGGCGTCCAGCACTCCACCGGCGGCTACCTGCTGCACGCCATCCTGACCATGAAGTACACCTTCGACATCAAGGATAGCGACACCTTCTGGTGTACGGCCGACATCGGCTGGGTCACGGGCCACACCTACATCACCTACGGCCCGCTCGCCTGCGGCGCCACCGAAATCGTGTTCGAAGGCGTGCCGACCTACCCGGACGCCGGCCGCTTCTGGAAGATGATCCAGGATCACAAGGCCACGATCTTCTACACCGCCCCGACCGCGATCCGCTCGCTGATCAAGGCAGCCGACGCCAATGCCGCCGTGCATCCGAAGAGCTACGACCTGTCGTCGCTGCGCATCCTCGGTTCGGTCGGCGAGCCGATCAACCCGGCGGCCTGGACCTGGTACTACGAGAACGTCGGCGGCGGTCGCTGCCCGATCGTCGATACCTTCTGGCAGACCGAAACCGGCGGCCACATGATCACCCCGCTGCCGGGCGCCACCCCGCTGGTTCCGGGCTCCTGCACGCTGCCGTTCCCGGGCATCCAGTTCGCCGTGGTCGATGAGACCGGCGCCGACCTGCCGTGGGGCCAGGGCGGCATCCTGGTCTGCAAGAAGCCGTGGCCGTCGATGATCCGCACCATCTGGGGCGATCCGGAGCGTTTCGTGAAGTCCTACTACCCGGCCGACTTCCAGGGCAAGTACTACCTGGCGGGCGACGGCGCGATCCGCGACGCGGAAACCGGCTACTTCACGATCACCGGCCGTATCGACGACGTGCTGAACGTTTCCGGTCACCGCATGGGCACGATGGAAATCGAATCCGCGCTGGTCGCCAACCCGCTGGTTGCCGAAGCGGCCGTCGTCGGCCGTCCGGACGACCTGACCGGTGAAGCCATCGTCGCCTTCGTGGTGCTGAAGGGCCAGCGTCCGACCGATCCGGAAGTCGCCAAGAAGCTGATCAAGGAACTGTCCGACTGGGTCGGCAAGGAAATCGGTCCGATCGCCAAGCCGAAGGACATCCGCTTCGGCGACAACCTGCCGAAGACCCGCTCCGGCAAGATCATGCGCCGTCTGCTGCGCGGTCTGGCCAAGGGCGAGGAACTGACGCAGGACACCTCGACGCTGGAAAACCCGGCGATCCTGGAACAGTTGAAGGGCTGAAGCAGTTGTTCCGGGTTTCGCCGCGGGCAAAACCCGGCGATCCTGGAGCAGCTGAAGGGCTAAGCCGGTCGATCCGGGTTTTGCCGAGAGGCAGAACCCGGCGATCGAGCAAGGACGCAACACAACAACGCTAAGACGGAAGCGCGTCCGCCCTTCGGGGCGGATGCAGGATCAAGGGCCGCGGCGAGCTTGCCACGCGACGGCCGACAAAACAAAAAGGGCAAGGAGGAGACAATGGTCGCCCATAAGGTGGCCTCCCGTGTGGTCGCATCAGACTGCATGCCAACAACGGCTGGCACGCTTGGCGTGCCGGCCGTTTTCATTTTCTGCGGGGAGTGCGCATGAAACGATCGAGTCCGACCCGGCAGCGCCTGGCCGCGCTCGGCCTGCTCGGCCTGCTGCTGTTCAGCTATCCGCTGGTCGGCCTGCCGGCCGGTGGCGTCGCCGGCCTGCCGGCCGGCATCCTCTACCTGTTCGGCGTCTGGCTCGGGCTGATCGCGCTGGCCGCTGCGGTCGCCGAAGGGCGGGGCAAGTGATGCTGTCCGGCTGGTTCGTCGCGCTGGTCGCCATGGCCTACCTCGGCCTGCTCTTCGCCGTCGCCCGCTTCGGCGACGCCCGCGCCGACGCCGGGCGCTCGATCATCTCGGCCAACCTGTACGCGCTGTCGCTGGCCGTCTATTGCACGTCGTGGACCTTCTACGGCAGCGTCGGCCGCGCCACCTCCGGCGGTCTGTCCTTCCTGACCATCTACCTCGGGCCGACGCTGATGCTGCTGTTCGTCGGCGTCATCATCAAGATGGTCCGGATCAGCAAGGCCTACCGGATCACGTCGATCGCCGACTTCATCGCGTCGCGTTACGGCAAGAGCCAGTTGCTGGCCGGCCTGGTCACCGTGATCGCGGTGGTCGGCATCGTTCCCTACATTGCGCTGCAATTGAAGGCGATCGCGGCCAGCCTCGACGTGCTGTTCGCCCATTCGGGCGGCGCCATCGCATGGTGGGGCGTCGATTCGACTTTCCTGATCGCCGCGGTGCTGGCGCTGTTCACGATCCTGTTCGGCACCCGCCACCTCGATGCGACCGAGCGCCACGAGGGCATGGTCGCCGCCGTCGCCTTCGAGTCGGTGGTCAAGCTGGCAGCCTTCGCCGCGGTCGGGCTGTTCGTGGTCTATGGCATGCACGACGGGCTGTCCGACCTGTTCCAGCGGGCGGCCGCCAGCCCCGAGCTCGAGCGCCTGCTGCGCCTGGATTCCGGCCGCGCCGGCACGTGGACCGCGCTGATCGTGCTGTCCGGCCTGGCCATCGTCTTCCTGCCGCGCCAGTTCCAGATCATCGTCGTCGAGAACGTCGACGAGTCGCACATCCGGCGCGCCGTCTGGCTGTTCCCGCTGTACCTGCTGCTGATCAACCTGTTCGTGCTGCCGCTGGCGCTCGGCGGCCTGCTGCACTTTGCCGGCCAGCCGGCCGATCCCGACACCTTCGTGCTGACGCTGCCGCTGTCGCAGGGCGCCGAGGGGCTGGCGCTGTTCGCTTTCATCGGCGGCCTGTCGGCGGCGACCGGCATGGTCATCGTCGAGACCATCGCGCTGTCGACGATGGTCTGCAACGACCTCGCGATGCCCTGGCTGTTGCGGTCGACGTGGCTGCGGGCCGAAAAACGCCAGGACCTGTCCGGCCTGCTGATCGGTATCCGGCGCGTCGCGATCGCGCTGATCCTGCTGCTCGGCTACGTCTATTACCGCGCCGCCGGCGAGGCCTACGCGCTGGTCGGCATCGGGCTGATCTCGTTCGCCGCGGTCGCCCAGTTCGCGCCGGCGATGTTCGGCGGCATGTACTGGAAGCAGGGCACCCGGGCCGGCGCGGTCGCCGGGCTGCTCGCCGGTTTCGCGGTGTGGTCCTACACGCTGCTGCTGCCGTCCTTCGCGCGTTCGGGCTGGATAGGCGGCGGCTTCGTCGAGGCCGGGCCGTTCGGCATCGCCTGGCTGAAGGCGCAGGCGCTGTTCGGTCTGGCCGGACTGGACGAGATTTCGCATTGCCTGTGGTGGAGCCTGGTCGCCAACCTCGGCGCCTATGTCGCGGTGTCGCTGCACACCCGGCCGGACGCCGTCGAGGCCAGCCAGGCCGAGCGTTTCGTCGATGTCTTCCGGCATGCCGGGCGCGACGCGGAACTGCGCTTGTGGCGCGGCAAGGCGTCCGGCGACGCGCTGGTCGGCCTGCTCGAACGCTTCCTCGGCGTCGCCCGGGCGCGCCAGCAGCTCGCCGCCTACGCCCGCGGGCGGGGCGCCGGCGACTGGCGCGCCCTGCCGGTCGATGCCGGCTTCGTGCAGTTCGCCGAGGCCGAGCTGGCCGGCGCGATCGGTTCGGCCAGCGCCCGGGTCATGGTCGCCTCGGTCGCCCAGGAAGAGGACCTCGGTCTGGACGAGGTGCTCGGCATCCTCGACGAGGCGACCCAGGTCCGCGCCTACAGCCGCGAACTGGAGGCCAAGCAGCGCGCGCTCGAAGCGGCGACCGCCGAGCTGCGCGAAGCCAACGAGCGCCTGCGCGAACTGGATCGCCTGAAGGACGATTTCATCTCGACGGTCAGCCACGAGCTGCGCACGCCGCTGACCTCGATCCGGGCGCTGTCCGAGATGCTGCACGAGGACCCGCGCATCGCGCTCGACGACCGCGTGCGCTTCCTCGGCATCATCGTCAGCGAGGCCGACCGCCTGACCCGGCTGATCAACCAGATCCTCGACCTGGCCAAGCTCGAATCGGGCCGCGCCGAATGGACGACCGGCGAGGTCGATCTCGGCCAGGTCGTCCGCGAGGCGATGGAATCGCTCGGCCAGCTGTACCGCGACAAGGGCGTCGCGCTGGCCGCCGACATCCCGGCGGCCGGCCCGGTCGTGCTGGCCGACCGCGACCGGCTGACGCAGGTCGTCATCAACCTGCTGTCGAACGCCGTCAAGTTCGTTCCGGGCGGCAGCGGCCGGGTCGCGGTCCGGGTCGCCGC
This sequence comes from Dechloromonas sp., assembly GCA_028687035.1. GTDB lineage: Bacteria > Pseudomonadota > Gammaproteobacteria > Burkholderiales > Rhodocyclaceae > Azonexus. Next base: position 21,617 of record JAQUAX010000020.1, read on the forward strand.
CGAGGCCGGGCGGGTTCGCGTCGAGGTCGCCGACAACGGCCCGGGCCTGACCGCCGAGGAGTGCGGCACGGTGTTCGAAAAATTCCGGCAGGGCGGCAACACGCTGACCGGAAAACCCCAGGGCACCGGCCTCGGGCTGCCGATCAGCCGGCAGATCATCGAATATTTCGGTGGTAATCTCTGGGTCGAGAGCCTGCCGGGACAAGGCGCGACTTTCATCTTCACGGTGCCCTTGCCGGCGCCGGAGGCATAACAACGGGAGACTCAATCCAAATGGCAAACAAGATCCTGATCGTCGATGACGAGCCCAACATCGTCATCTCCCTCGAATTCCTGATGAAGAAGGAAGGCTTCGAGATCGCCGTCGCCGCCGACGGCGACGAGGCGCTGGCCAAGGTCGATTCCTTCGCGCCCGACCTCGTGCTGCTCGACGTGATGATGCCGAAGAAGTCCGGCTACGAGGTCTGCGAGGCGCTGCGCGCCGATCCGGCCCGGGCCGGCCTGAAGATCGTGATGCTGACCGCCAAGGGGCGCGACACCGAGGTTGCCAAGGGCCTGGCGATCGGCGCCGACGCCTACGTGACCAAGCCGTTCTCGACCAAGGACCTGGTCGTCCGCGTCCGGGAGCTGCTCGGCGGCGCCTGAGCGTTCCGCGGTCGACGGCCGCTTGCGGCCGAATTTCGAAACTTCTTCCGGATGTCCGCCATGAAGGCCAAATACCGTTTCATCGCCGCCATCGTCGTGCTCGCCCTGTTGATGACCGGGCCCTTCGTCGTCACCTCGCTGCTCGTCTGGCTCGACATGAAGGACGCCGAACGGACGATGCTGACCGAACTGCTGCTGTCCCGCCTGCCGGTCGGCACGCTGATGACGCTGTTCGGCTTCGCGATCGGCGCCGCGGTGCTGCACAAGCTGTTCAAGCAATACGTCGAGGGCCTGCTGCGCATGGCCGAGACGCTGCGCCTGATGCTCGGCGCCAACCGCGATTTCCGCGTGACCCCGGACGGGCCGCCGGAAGTCCGCCAGCTGGCGCAGGCGGCCAACGACCTGGCGGCGCAGCGCGACGCGCTGATGGACGACGTCGATGCGCAGATCGCCCGCGCCAAGGCGTCGGTCGAGGAGGAAAAGAACCGGCTGGCCGCGCTGATGTCCGAACTGGCCCAGGCCGTCGTCGTCTGCAACCTGGACGGCCGCATCCTGCTCTACAACAACCGGGCCCGGTTGCAGTTCAAGGCGCTGGCCCAGGGCCCGACCTCGGTGTCGGGCGGCGCGCTGATCGGGCTCGGCCGCTCGATCTTCTCGATCCTCGACAAGGGCCAGGTCGAGCATGCGCGCGAGGTCATCGTGCAGCGCCTGGCGGCCGGCAAGATGCCGATGGCCCATTTCATCACGACGACGCGCGGCGGCCAGCTGCTGCGCGTGCAGATGGTGCCGGTGATGGCCGGCGAGGGCGGGCTGTCCGGCTACGTGCTGACCGTCGAGAACATCACGCGCAGCATCGAGGAGGAGGAGCGCCGCGACCAGGCGCTGCACACGCTGACCCAGGGCAGCCGCTCGGCGATTGGCAACATCCGCGCCGCGGTCGCCAACCTGCTCGACTACCCGGACATGGAGCCGGAACTGCGCGAACGCTTCCTGCGCGTCATCGACGACGAGGTCGCGCGGCGCAGCGTGGTCATCGACCAGACGATGAGCCAGTTCTCCGACTCGATGAAGACGCGCTGGCCGCTCGAGGACATCCTCGGCATCGACGTCATCGCCGCCGCGCAGCGCCGCATCGAGGACAAGCTGAAGCTGCCGACCAAGACCGAGGAACTCGACGACGCGCTGTGGATGCGCGCCGACAGCTACTCGCTGATCTTCGCGCTCGGCTTCCTGGCCTCCAAGCTGCAGGACCACTACGCGCCGCGCGAGCTGCGCTTCCGGCTGAGTTCGGAAGGCAGGCTGGCCTACCTCGACCTGATCTGGTCCGGCCCGGCGATGTCGTCCGAGACCTTCTACACCTGGGAAATGGAAGTCATGCAGTTCGGCAGCGAAACCTCGCCGCTGACGCTGCGCGAGGTCATCGACCGGCACGGCGGCGAAATCTGGTACCAGCGCGAGAAGGCGGCACACCGCGCCTTCTTCCGCTTCGTGCTGCCGGTCGCCACGCCGGAGACCGAGGCGGCGCCCGAGGAGCGCCGCGTCACCGGCCGTCCCGAATACTACGATTTCGACCTGTTCAAGTTCGAGGATGCGTCGATCGACCTCGACCGCAAGCTGTCGGAACTGGCCTATACGGTGTTCGACACCGAGACGACCGGGCTGGAGCCGTCGAACGGCGACGAGATCATCCAGATCGGCGCGGCGCGCATCGTCAACAACCGGCTGTTGCGCCAGGAAGTGTTCAACCAGATCGTCGATCCCGAGCGCCCGCTGCGCCCGGAAGGCATCCCGATCCACGGCATCACCGAGGACATGGTGCGCGGCCAGCCGACGATCGACGTCGTGCTGCCGGCTTTCCACGAATTCTGCGAGGAGACCGTGCTGATCGCGCACAACGCGGCCTTCGACATGCGCTTCCTGCAGCTGAAGGAGGAGCGCACCGGCATCCGTTTCGGGCAGCCGGTGCTCGACACGCTGCTGCTGTCGGCCGTCGCCCATCCCAACCAGGAGTCGCACAAGCTCGACGACATCATGACCCGGCTGGGCGTCGTCATCGGCAAGCGGCACAACGCGCTGGAGGATGCGCTGGCGACCGGCGAGGTGTTCCTGAAGCTGGTGCCGCTGCTCGAGGAGCAGGGCATCGTCACCGTGCGCCAGGCGCTCGAGGCGTCGGAGAAGACCTACTTCGCCCGGGTCAAGTACTGAGATGCACAACGCCCTGCTGTCGCGCTGCGCCCAGTTGTCCGGCCTGGCCGCCGAGGTCGACGGGCTCTACGAGATCGATGCGGCGCCCGGACTGGCCGCGCGGATGCGCACGCTGCTGTGCCAGGTGGTCGCTGCCGATCTCGGCGGCGAGGTCGCGACGCGACTGGTTTCCGCCTGCAGCGACCGGTTGACCGCGCGCGTCATCGATCTCTGCGCCGCCCGCCACCGCCTGCCGCCGGTCGCCTGGTGCTGGCTGGCGCTCGGCTCCGAGGGGCGGCACGAGCAGACCTTCGTCACCGACCAGGATAACGGCCTGGTCTTCAGCGCGGCCGATGCCCGCGAGGCCGACGCGCTGCGCGCGCTGTTCCTGCCGTTCGCGCAGGAGGTCAACCGGCGTCTCGCCGACTGCGGCTTTGCGCTGTGCAGCGGCGGCATCATGGCCGGCAATCCGGCCTGGTGCCTGTCGCTGGACGAATGGCGCGAACGTTTCATCGAATGGGTCCGCGTGCCCGACCCGCAGGCGCTGCTCAATGCCAGCATCTTCTTCGACCTGCGCCCGCTGCACGGCCAGCTGTCGCTCGGCGAGGAACTGCGCAGCCTGGTGCTGGCGCTGACCGCCGACACGCCGTCCTTCCTGCACCTGATGGGCGCCAACGCGCTGCAGGCCGAGGCGCCGCTGAACTTCCGCGGCGACATCGCCGTGGCGGGCGAGGGGACGCTGGACCTGAAGAAGTTCGGCAGCCGGATTTTCGTCGATGCCGCGCGCATCTTCGCGCTGGCCCGCGGCATCCGCGCCGTGCACACGGCCGACCGCCTGCGCGCGGCCGGGGGGCAGGACGGGGCGGCCTGGCTCGACGTGGCCGCCGCCAACACCGCATTCTCGCTGCTGATGCGCCTGCGCCTGATCGACCAGCTGGCCGGCGGCGACGGCCAGACGCTGCGCCCGGCGGCGCTCAACGAGATGGACCGCGCGCTGCTGCGCGCCGCGCTGCACCAGGCCCGACGCCTGCAGCAGCGGATCAGGATGGATTATTCGTTATGAACAAAAAGGGGGAAGCCGTGGAACAGCAGCAGGAAAAGGGAAAAGTCGCGATGGAAAAACTCGCGATCGGCACGATCGAGGCGGCATTGCGCCAGGACGGCCGTCGCCGGCTGGCCGGCCAGACGCTGGCCTTCCTGAGGAAGCACGCGCCATTCGACAAGATGCAGCCGGCGGCGCTGGAGTTCTTCGCCGAGCGGGCGCAGGTCGCCTTCTATCCGGCGGGCAGCGGCATCGTCGGCCCCGACTCGGGCAATGTCCGCTATTTCTACCTGATCGAAACGGGCAAGGTGCAGGCGCGCCAGGCCGGCGAAGTCACCGTCACCGAATATTCCATCCTCAGCCTCGGCCCGGGCGAGAGCTTCCCGATCGGCGCGGTGACGGCGGGCCGGCCGTCCACCAACCTCTACACCGCGGTCGAGGATACCTTCTGCTACCAGCTGCCGGCCGAGGACTTCCTGGCGCTGGTCGCGAGCAGCCCGGAATTCAACCTGTTCTGCACGCAATACATCGCCAGCCTGCTCGACCAGTCGCGGCGCCAGCTGCAGCAGCAGTTCGCGCAGAAGGCGAGCGAGCAGCAGACGCTGAACTCGCCGCTGTCCGGCATCGGTTCGCGGACGCCGGTCAGCGTTCCGCCGGACATGCCGCTGCGCGCCGCGCTGGAAACGATGGCCAGGGCCGGCGTCGGCTCGCTGGTCGTCGCCGGCGACAACGGCCGGCCGGTCGGCGTGTTCACCCGCTCCGACCTGCTCGAGCGCGTCGTGCTCGCCGATCTGCCGCACAGCGTGCCGATCGCCGACGCGATGTCGCCCGATCCCTTCATGCTCGAGGAACATGCGACCGCCTACGACGCGATGCTGGCGATGGCGACGCACGGCATCCGCCACGTGCTGGTCACCGATGCCGAAGGGCGGCTGACCGGCGTCGTCTCGGAGCGCGACTTGTTCTCGCTGCAGCGCGTCGGCCTGCGCCAGATCCGCCAGGCGATCGAGGGGGCCAACCACATCGAGGCGCTGCAGCACGCCGCGGCCGACGTCCGCCAGCTGGCCTTCAACATGCTGGCCCAGGGCATCGGCGCCGAGCAGCTGACGCAGTTCATCTCGGCGCTCAACGATGCGCTGACCCGGCGCATCATCCAGCTGAACCTCGAGCGCCATCCGTTCGAGGGCATCGACTGGACCTGGCTGGCCTTCGGTTCGGAAGGGCGCGACGAACAGACCTTCAGTACCGACCAGGACAACGGCATCGTCTTCCTGCCGCCGGCCGGCGGCGACGCGGAAGCGCTCAGGGAACGTTTCCTGGCCTTCGCCCGCGACGTCAACAACGATCTCGACCGCTGCGGTTTCCCGCTGTGCAAGGGCAACATCATGGCGAGCAATCCGCAGTGGTGCCTGACCCTGGACGAGTGGAAGGAGCGTTTCGCGCAGTGGGTCCGCGTGCCGCAGCCGGAGGCGCTGCTCAACGCGACGATCTTCTTCGATTTCCGCCCGCTGTACGGCAGGACGGAACTGTCCGACGCGATGCGCCGCCACCTGCTCGACCTCGCCGCGACCCAGCCGGTCTTCCTGCGCGCGATGGCGCACAACGCGCTCGACGTCGAACCGCCGCTCGGCAAGATCCGCGATTTCGTCACCGACCTCGAGCCGGATCATCCGGGCAAGATCGACCTGAAGAAATACGGTTCGCGCATCTTCGTCGATGTCGCGCGCATCTACGCGCTGGCCAGCGGCGTGCACAACACCAACTCGACCCAGCGCCTGCGGCTGGCCGCCCAGCGCCTGTCGATCCGCGGCGACGAGATCAACGCGGTGATCGATGCGCTGAACTTCATCCAGCTGCTGCGGCTGCAGCACCAGTATCTGGAGGGCGAGCCGGGCGTCCAGGGCGACAACCTGATCGACCCGGAAAAGCTCAACGAGCTGGACCGCCGGATCCTGAAGGAATCCTTCCGCCAGGCCCGCAAGATCCAGATGCGCCTGAAGCTCGACTACCAGGTGAACTAGCATGCGCAGCCTGAAAAAATTCCTGTTCAGGGACAGCGGGCCGGCCGCGCTGGCCGACGACGTGCGGGCAGCGCTCGACGCCTGGCGCGCCGTGCCGGAACCCCGGTTCGACGACCTGCATTTCCATACCCGCTATGTCGTCGTCGATATCGTCAGCACCGGCTTCGATCCCGGCAGCGACGCGCTGCTCGGCATCGCCGCCTGCAGCGTCGAGCGCGGTGTGCTGCATCCGGACGGCGCGCTGTTCATCGACCTGCGCCCGGAAAATGCCGATCCCGCCGCGGTCGACCGCCAGCTGGCGGCCTTTCTGCTGTTCCTCGCCAAGGCGCCGCTGGTCACCTACCACGTCTCCTACGTCGGCGGCTTCCTGAAGCGGGTGTTCCGCGAACGGCTCGGCATCGATTTCGAGCCGGCCTGGATCGATCTCGCGTGGCTGCTGCCGTCGATGTTCGAGGAGCGGAGCCACCAGCTGATGCCGCTCGACCAGTGGCTCGAGCTGTTCGGTCTCGACGGCGGGGAAGGGCGGCGCGACGCGATGGCGAACACGCTGCTGCTCGCCCGGATCTTCCAGATGCTGCTGGTGCGTGCGGTCGGCAAGCAGATCGATACCGCCGCCCGGCTGGTCGAGGAGTCCCGCGCCAGCACCTTCCTGCGCCGCACCCACTGAGCCGCCCGCCCCGTCGCCCGGGGCGGCCCGGCGGGAAGCGGTATACTCCGTGCCTCGGCCCGACGGCGACGCGTTCCGCGTTTGCCTGCAGGGGCCGCCCGAACAGGATGCCCATTCGTCGATGATGTCAGGACTGAGCCGGCTGCAGCGATACTACCTCTACTACACGGGGTGTTTCCTGCTGTTCATCGCCACGCTGGCCGTGCTCGAACAGCAGGGCATGCCGCCGCGCTGGGTCGGCTACGCGCTGCTCTTCTTCACGATCTCGATGTACGCGGTGATCGGCGTCGTCAGCCGGACTTCGGACGTCTCCGAGTATTACGTCGCCGGGCGGCGGGTGCCGGCCTTCTTCAACGGCATGGCGACCGGCGCCGACTGGATGAGCGCGGCGTCCTTCATGGGCCTGGCCGGCACGCTGTACCTGTCGGGCTTCCAGGGGCTGGCCTACGTGATCGGCTGGACCGGCGGCTTCGTGCTGGTCGCGCTCTTGCTCGCGCCCTACCTGCGCCGTTTCGGGCAATACACGATCCCCGACTTCTTCGCCGCCCGCTACGGCGGCACGCCGATCCGGCTGGTCGCGGTCGGCGCCGCGATCCTCGCCTCTTTCGTCTATGTCGTCGCGCAGATCTACGGCGTCGGTGTCATCACCAGCCGCTTCGTCAGCCTGCAGTTCGAGATCGGCGTCTTCGTCGGCCTCGCCGGCATCCTTGTCTGCTCCTTCCTCGGCGGCATGCGCGCGGTGACCTGGACGCAGGTCGCGCAGTACCTGATCCTGATCGTCGCCTACGTGACGCCGGTCGCCATCCTGTCCTACAACGTGACCGGCAACCCGGTGCCGCAGCTGGTCTATGGCGACGTGCTGCAGCAGGTGACCCGGCTCGAGACGAGGCTGTTCGACATGCCGGCCGAGCTCGAGGCGCGCCGGCTGTACCGCGAGCGGGCCGATCTCTACGCCCAGAAGATCATGCAGCTGCCCCATTCGCTGACCCAGGAGCGCGACCAGCTGTCGGTGCGGATCAACGAACTGAAGGCGAGCGACGCCCAGATGCGCGATATCGTCGCCCTCGAGCGGCAGCGCCGCGAACTGCCGCTCGATCCCGAGCAGGCGCGGGTGCGCTGGGAAAATGCGATGTTTACCGCGGTCGACCGCAGCCAGCGCCCGATTCACCATGCCGAGGCCTTCCCCGGCGACGATCCGGAAAAGCAGCGCATCCAGCAGATCAACTTCCTGGCGCTGATTTTCTGCCTGACCATCGGTACCGCCGCGCTGCCGCACGTGCTGATCCGCTACTACACGACGCCGACGGTGCGCGAGGCGCGCGAGTCGGTGCTCTGGTCGCTGATCTTCATCCTGGCCCTGTACATCACCGCGCCGGCCTACGCGGTGTTCGCCAAGCTCGAGGTGCTGTCGCACCTGGCCGAGATTCCGATCGCCAAGCTGCCGGGCTGGGTCGCCGCGTGGACCAAGGTCGGGCTGGTCAACATCGAGGACATCAACGGCGACGGCATCCTGCAGCTGGCCGAACTGTCGATGAACCCGGACGTCATCGTGCTGGCGACGCCGGAAATCGCCGGCATGCCCTATGTCGTTTCCGGCCTGGTCGCCGCCGGCGGCCTGGCCGCGGCGCTGTCGACCGCAGACGGCCTGCTGCTGACCATCACCAGTGCGCTGTCGCACGATGTGTACTACCGCATCTTCCGGCCCAACGCCTCGACGCAGTTCCGGCTGGTGATCTCGAAATCCCTGCTGCTCGTCGTCGCCGTGCTGGCGGCGACCGTCGCCGCCCAGAAGCCGGGGACCATCCTGTCGATGGTCGCCTGGGCTTTCTCGATCGCCGGTTCGGCCTTCTTCCCGGCGCTGGTGCTCGGCATCTTCTGGGCCCGGGCGACCCGCGCCGGCGCGCTGGCCGGCATGCTGACCGGCATGTTGCTCAGCATCTATTACATCCTGCGCGTCGAGTTCGACAGCATTCCGTGGCTGGGCATCAGCGGTTTCCGGATGGAGCCCTGGTTCCACGTCCAGTCGACGTCGGCCGGACTGTTCGGCATCGTCGCCGGCTTTGCGACCATCGTCGTGGTCAGCCTGATCACCCGCCCCGATCCGCAGGCCGTCGATTTCCTGAAGCGGATCCGTTACCGTAACGGGGGCGGGCATGCCTGAGTCCGGCGCACACTGGCGCAAGACGCGCCGCCTGACCGTCGGCCTGCTGCTCGTCTGGCTGTTCGTCACCTTCGGACTCGGCTGCTTCGCCATCGAGCTGAACGCCTTCGTCTTCGCCGGTTTTCCGCTCGGTTTCTACATGGGAGCGCAGGGCGTGCTGGTGATCTACCTGGCGATCATCTGGTACTACAACCGCCGGATGCGCCAGCTCGACGCCGAATACCACCTCGAGGACGAATGAGCGCAGCCGGTTTCGCGATCGGCGCGCTGCGCGCCCTGGTCGAAATGCTCGGCCTGTGCCTGATCGGGCAGGGCATGCTGCACGTACTGGCCGGTCCGGGCCGCCGGAGCAATACGATCTACGCGCTGTTCGAACTGCTGACCCGGCCGCCGCGCCGGCTGGTCGCCGCCTGCCTGCCACGGGAAAGCTCGCCGGCACTGGTCGGCGCAAGCACGTTCGTCGCGCTGTTCGCGTTATGGATAGCACTCGCCTGGTGCAAAAAGTTTGTTTGACGCCTCACCGCTTTCGGCTATAATGCGCGGCTTCCGGAGAGGTGGATGAGCGGTTTAAGTCGCACGCCTGGAAAGCGTGTTCAGGATAATATCCTGACGGGGGTTCGAATCCCCCCCTCTCCGCCAGGATTCCCAAAGCCCTGATTTTTCAATCAGGGCTTTTTTACGCAGGTTTTTTCTGGCTGCTACAGAGAGTTGCTACCAAGCGGCTCAACCTGCCCCAAGGGTTCAATACCCGGTTCAATCCCGTATCTGTTTCGCCGCAACGACACATTCTTTTTCCGGATTACGCTTCCGCAATCCTTGCAGAAGGCTGTGGGGCGAGAACTTGCTCGTTCGTTGCGTACCTCGAATAGGAGGGCTGCCTAAGCTGAAGAGCCTCGCCTGTAGATGAGGGGAGCGCTGTTCAACTGAAAACCCAAGGGCGGCCATTGGTTGTACCGCAGAACTAGAAAAGGGGGTCGTGGCGCCTAGAATGATGCGGAGGGGTATATCCATGTGCACATCAGGGCGAATAATTCTTTCAACAGTTTTGGCCTCTCTCTTGAGCAGTTGCTTGGTTGTTCCTGTTGGACTGATTACTGAAAACCCATATGCCAAAGAGAAGCTGGAGCCTTTGCTGGCTCCAAATGCCGACAGAAAATCGGTACGTCAAAAATTCGGCAATCCGTTAGTAACTAAAGAAAATCAGCGTTACTGGTTCTACGCCAACGAGAGAGCCATGGTCGGTGTTCTTGCAGGAAGTAGTAGCACCGTTCTTACTGACGATGATTGGTTGCTGGTCGAGTTTGATCAGAATGGGAAGGTTGTCTTTGCTGAGGCCAGAAACCGCAAGGAGTGTGCGTCAAATGGTATTTGCTTCGACAGCTTTATCCACGCGGATCCAGTGAGTGGCCCCATTCGCCCCTCCCAACCCAAACAAGATGAGTGCGCTATCTACCTCTACCTAGACAGGCTTCCCTGGCCTCTGCCCGCAGGCACCGTCAGGTATTACGTCGATGCGAAGCCTATCGGCGTCGTTGATAGCGAAACTTACCTTTTTCTAACTCATCCTCAAGGCAGAATTCAGATTTCAGCTTATGACTTGTCAATTTCGGCGGAGTGCCAAGGCGGGAAGCCGCTCTATGTCAGAGCTGTCAAAAAAGTTGATTGGTCCTGGATCACGGGAGAGGATTTGGCTCCGGTGAGCCAAGCAGAAGGCGAAAGGAACATTAAGATTAGGAGCCCTGCGCTTTTCGACTGAGGCTCTCACTCACGCCAGCGTTCTCAAGCAGGTAACGGGGGCCTATGGATGGGGGTGAAGGATCTGCTGAGGGCCAAATCCACCAATTGCCCCTCTTTTTCACCGCCTCTTGGCAGTTTGGAATCCTGTATTTCAAGGTGTATGCGTCTTGGTTGTGTGGTGAAGCGAATTCCTACCCCCGTTCATGTCACGGTTCTACAAAAACGGCCCCTTGTAGGCCGCTTTGCATTTCCGCCTCGCGAATTCGCCGAAGCGGATTCCCGGAGCCCGGGAGCAACCGGCAAACGCCGGCTGCCGGGCGGCAGATTCATCCGCGGAGGTCGATGATCGTGCCGAGTATCTCGTCTCCGGTCCGGATCACGTTGGCCGCGGCCTTGGCGTCGATTTCGCCCTGGCGCATCGCGACCATGCTGGCGGCGAAGTCGCTGCTTTCGGCATTCAGGCGGCTGCCGGCGATCGCCGTTCGGTTGATTCCTGCCTGCAGGCTGAGCATCCCGTTGCTCAGGATGGAAGAAATGGACATGTCCGGCTCCTTTCGCGCGTTGAATTTCCTTCGTTGAAGCATGGCCCGTGCCGGCTTTCTCCGGGCGGGACCGCATGCCGGTCGCCGCTCCGGCCTTTCCCGGAACGACGCGGCCGCCGCAGGCTCGGGAAACAGGTCTGATGACGCCTGTCGCGCTGCCCTTTGCGGCGAAAGAGGCGCAGAATCGCGGGTAGCGAGTGTTTTCCCCCGGGGAGGATGCATGGAAGTCCGTCGTGTCGTCATTCTGCTGGTCGGCGTCCTGTCGGTCGGCGCGGCCGTCGCGAGAGGTCCCTGGCGGGCGGGCGAGGACAATACCCGGGGCTGGCAGCTGATGACGCCGGAAGAGCGCATCGAGCACCAGCGCCGGATTCGGGGATTCTCGACACTCGATGAATGCCGGGCCTACCAGCAGTCGCACCATCGGCTGATGGACGAACGGGCCAGGCAGCGGGGCCTGCTGCTGCCCGGGGGTGACCGGGACATCTGCGCGCATTTGCGCGGGGACCGGCCCTGAGGGGCTGCCGAGCGGAAGCCGTCATGTCCCCGATCCGCCTGCTGTCCATTCCGCTGTTTGTCCTGGCCGCGACCGCCGGGCCGGTCTATTGGGCGCTGCCGCAAGGACTGGGCGCAGCGCGCAGCCTCGGCATCGTCTCGGGCTGGGCCGGTTGCGGCCTGTTGCTGGCCAGCCTGGCGCTGATGCTCCGGGAACCCTGGCTTGCCCATGGGCTCGGCGGCCTGGAGAGGATGTACCGCTGGCACCACCGGACCGGCATCGCGGCCTACGTGCTGCTGCTCGTCCATCCGCTGCTGCTCGCGGCGGAATCTTTGCCAGGGAACCGCCAGCTGGCCTGGCAGACGCTGACGCCGTTCGGCCAGGACGCCGCCGTGTGGCTCGGCTGGCTGTCCTTGCTGCTGCTGATGGCAGGACTCGCGCTGACTTTCGAGAAGCGGCTCGCTTACCGCCTGTGGCGCGGCCTGCATGTCGGTCTGGGCATCGCCGTCGTGCTCGGCTTCCTGCATCTGCTGATGCTGGGGATAGCCCTGCCGGCCTGGCTGGCGCTCGGGCTGGCCGTCGTCTTCCTCGGCTGGCGTTTCGTCCGGGACGATTTCGGGCTGGCGGCCCATCCCTATGTCGTCGATGCATCGTCGCGGGTCGCCCGGGACATGGTCGAAGTGTCGCTGAAACCCCTGGCCGCGCCGCTGGACATCGTTCCCGGCCAGTTCGTGCTGGTCGCCTTCCTGACCGGCGCCGGTTTCCGGGGTTGCGGCGAATTCCACCCCTACACGGTCAGCGGCATCCTGGACGGCGGCATCATCCGGCTGGGCATCAAGGCGCTCGGAGATTGCACGCGCCGCATCCAGTCGGTCGGACCCGGTGTGCCGGTCCGCATCCAGGGCGCTTTCGGGGATTTTCTCGGCGAGCCGGCGCAGCATCCCCAGCTCTGGGTGGCCGGCGGGATCGGCATCACGCCCTTCCTGGCGCGTTTGCGGGAAAGAGCGCCGGAGCAGCCGACCCTGCTGCTCTACCTGTACCGGACCGAGCAGGACGCGGCCTTCGTCGACGAAATCCGCGCAATCGCGGCCGGCGGCGGCAATCTGTCGGTCCGCTGCCTGGCGACCGGAGAGGGGATCCCGGATCCCGATGCGCTGCTGCCGGATGCGGCGACGCTGGCCGGTCGCGAGTGCTATCTGTGCGGTCCGCCCGCGATGGTCGGCGGGCTGACTGCGGCCCTGCGCCGTCGGGGCGTCACCGCCAGGCATCTCCATTTTGAAAACTTCGAGTTCCGATAATGCGCCGTCTCTATTTTTCCTCGACCTTCCTGTTCTGGCTGCTGGTCACAGCCTTCTGGGCCGGCAGCCTGTGGGCGCCGCCGCCGCTGGAGGCGGGCGCGGTCGCCGCCGAAAAGACCTATGGCGCGGCCGATCTGGCCCGGCATGCGACGCCGGCGAATTGCTGGATGGCGATACGCGGCGGCGTCTACGACTTCAGCAGCTACCTGCCCGAGCATCCGTCGCGGCCGGACGTCATCGAACCCTGGTGCGGCCGGGAGGCGACGGAGGCCTACAACACGAAGACCAAGGGGCGCCCGCATTCGCCCTACGCCGACGGATTGCTGGATAAATACCGGATCGGCAAATTCGCGGTGGACCGGCCCTGACAGCCTGTTTCCGGATGCCTGCGGCGGTCGCGGGCGCCGGTCGCATGTTCTCCTGGGCGGCATTTCGCTGCCGGAGGCGAGTGGGTTTCGAAAATCGCAAGTATGTTAAATATGTGCCATAATCGCGTACAATTGATATTGATATCATTTTTTACCGAGGTTTCCCGATGATCGCTCGCCTGTTCCTGACCATCGCCGCGCTGATCTGCGCCGCCCAGGCCTTCGCCCAGGACACCGTCTATCGTTTCTCGCCGGTCAACCAGTGGGACATCAACAAGACGGCTGCCTACTGGAATCCGATCATCCAGTACGTTTCCGAGAAGAGCGGCGTCCGGCTGCAGCTGAAGATCGGACGTACCTCGGCCGACACGACCAGCTACGTGCTGGCCCAGGAAGTCGAGTTCGTGTTCTCGAACCACCTGTTCAGTCCGGAGCGCGACGCGCTCGGCTGGAAGGTCTTCGGTCGCCGCAATGCGCCGGAGCTGCGCGGCCAGATCGCGGTGCCCGCCGATTCGCCGATCACCCGGCTCGAGGAACTCAAGGGGCAGGAGGTTGCCTTCGCCGGTCCGGAGGCCTTCATCGGCTACAAGGTGCCGTACGCCCACCTGCTGTCGCGCGGCATCGACGTCAAGGTCGTCTTCGGCGGCAACCAGAATGCGGCGATCGCCCAGATGTTCGCCGGCAAGGCGCGGGCGGTCGGCAGCAACTCGATGCTGATCGACGGCTACGCCAATCGCGAGAACAAGCAGTTCCGCATCCTCTGGACCTCGGAGGGCTACCACGACCTGGCGCTGATGGCTTCCAGCAAGGTGCCGGAAAAAGACGTCCGCGCCGTTGCCGCCGCGTTCATCGGCATGAGCAAGGACCCGCGCGGCCGCGACATCCTGCACCGCGCGTCGCGCGAGGTCGGGCTCGATGCCGATGCCCATTTCGTCCCGGCCAGCGGCGCCGATTACGCGCCTTACCGCCGTTTCTACCAGACCGCTCCCGCCGCGCTGCGCTGACCCCCGATGCCGGGACGCCTGATCCGGATCGCCCGGCTGCTGCCGCAGTCGCTGGTCGGGCGCATCTACGCGCTGTATTCGGCGACGCTGCTGCTGTTCGTCGGCCTCGGCCTCGGGCTGTTCTTCCATTACCAGTTGCAGCAGCAGCTCGAGGACGTTCAGCAGTCGGCGACGATGCTGGTCGAGGTCGTCGCCCAGACGATCACCGACAGCGCGGTGATCGGCGACTACGACACGATCCAGCGCACGCTGGACAAATCGACCTTGCGTTCCCATTTCTCGTCGGCGCAGTACATCGATCTGTACGGCGGCATCATCCGCAGCGACAGCGAGCACCCGGTCGACACGCCGGCGCCCGAGTGGCTGCGCGCGCTGCTCGCCGGGCAGCTGTACGACGTCAACCGGGTGATCGTCGCCGGCGGCCGCGACTACGGCGTGCTGCGTCTCGGCTTTGCCGTCGATGCGATCGCCGGCGACCAGTGGAAGCTGCTGCGCAGCGCGCTGGCGCTGGCGCTGGCCGGCCTGTGCGGCGGCCTGCTGCTGATCTGGTTCCCGTTGCGCCACTGGCTGGGTGCCCTCGACCGGGCCCGGCTGTACGAGCAGCAGGCGGCGGCCGGGCAGGCCTCGGACACGCGCAAGCTGCTCGCCGACCTGCCGCTCGAATTCCGGCCGATGTTCGAAGTGCTCGACCAGACGGCGACCAGCCTGCGCGGCGAACTCGAAGCGCGGGAAAAGGCGCTGGTCGCCTTGCGCGAAATCCTGGCCGGGCTGGGGGCGATCCCCGAGGCCAGTCCGGACGGCAGCCGCGACGACCTGGCCGAACTGACCGCGGCGGTCGCCCGCCTGGTCGCCGAGCGCGAGGCCAGCCGGCACGAACTGGAAAAGGCGCGTGACGCGGCCGAGTCGGCCAACCGCATCAAGAGCCAGTTCCTGGCCAACATGAGCCATGAGATCCGGACGCCGATGAACGGCATCCTCGGCATGACGACGCTTGCGCTGCACAGCGACCTGGAGCCGGCGCAGCGGGAATACCTGAACATCGTCAAAAGCTCGGCCGAATCGCTGTTGACCGTGATCAACGATATCCTGGACTTCTCGAAGATCGAGGCCGGCAAGCTGCACATCGAGCAGATTCCGTACGAACTGCCGGGCACCGTCCGCGACACCCTGCACACCTTCCGCCTGCGCGCCGAGGAAAAGGGGCTGGCCCTCGACTGCACGATCGCGCCGGAGGTGCCGGCCGCCGTCGTCGGCGACCCGGTTCGACTCCGCCAGGTGCTGCTGAACCTGCTGAGCAATGCGGTGAAGTTCACCGAAAGCGGCCGCATCGAGCTGTCCGTCGGGCGCCTGTCCGGCGAGCCCGGCGGGCCGCTGCATTTCGCCATCCGCGACACCGGCATCGGCGTCGGCCCCGAACAGCAGGCGCTGATTTTCGAAGCCTTCGCCCAGGCCGACGCGTCGACCACCCGGCGCTACGGCGGGACCGGGCTCGGCCTGTCGATCTCGCGCCGCCTGGTCGAGCTGATGGGCGGCCGGATCTGGATGGACAGCGTCGTCGGCGAGGGCAGCACCTTCCATTTCACGGTGCCCTGTCAGGTCGCCGAGCCGGTCGAAGCCGAGGCGCTGCCCGAGGCGGAGATTCGGCCTGCGGTCTCCGGCAGCGCGCGCTCGCCGCGGGTGCTGCTGGTCGAGGACAACCTGGTCAACCAGAAGGTCGCCTGCGCGCTGCTCGAACGCCGTCACTACCACGTGCGCATCGCCGGCAACGGCGAGGAGGCGGTCGCCGCGCTCGCCGCCGGGCATTTCGACGTCGTGCTGATGGATGTCCAGATGCCGGTCATGGGCGGCCTCGAGGCGACCCGGGCGATCCGCGAGCAGGAAGCGGCCGGCGGCCGTCCGCGCGTACCGATCATCGCGATGACGGCCAATGCGATGCAGGGCGACCGCGAGCAATGCTTCGCGGCCGGCATGGACGACTACGTCAGCAAGCCGATCCGTGCCGACGACCTGTACGCCGCGCTGGAGCGCCGCCTGGCCGGCTGATCACCACGGCGCCGGCGCCTCGCCGGGCGGCCGGTAGTCGGCGAAGCGGCCGGCCAGGAAGTCGAGGAAACTGCGCAGCTTGGCCGACAGCTGCAGGCGCGGCGGGTAGACGGCATGAATGTCGGCCGCGGCGCCCGTCCACGGCGCCAGCACGCGGACCAGTTCGCCCGAGCGCAGGTAGCCGGCGACGTCCCACTCCGAGCGCAGCACGATGCCCAGCCCGGCCAGCGCCCAGTCCACGGCGATTTCCCCGTGATTGACGCCGAGCCGGCCGGGCACCTTGACCGTCGTCTGCTGCCGGCCGTCGGTCAGTTCCCAGTGGTTGAACGCGCGGTGGTTCTCGCGGATCACGATGCACTGGTGGCCGAGCAGGTCGCGCGGTTCGGCCGGCGTGCCGTGTGCCGCCAGGTAGGCCGGCGCGGCGCACAGCAGACGGCGGTTCGACGCGATCTTGCGGGCCAGCACGCGGGCGTCCGGCGGCGGGCCGAAGCGGATGCCGACGTCGAGCGCGTGTTCGGTGAGGTCGAGGGTGCGGTCGGAGAGGTGCAGCACGATCTCGACTTCCGGGTAGCGGCGGACGAAATCGGCGATCGCCGGGCCAAGGTGGCGGCGGCCGAAGCCGAAGCCGGCATTGATCCGCAACAGGCCGCGCGGCACGTCGCGGCTTTCGGCCAGCGAGCGTTCGAGGCGTTCGATGTCGCGCAGGATGGCCTCGCCGTCCTCGAGGTAGCGCTCGCCTTCCGGGGTCAGGCTCAGGCGGCGCGTCGTCCGGTTCAGCAGGCGGACGCCCAGGCGCTTTTCCAGCGCGGCCAGCCGGCGGCTGACCGCCGGCGGCGTCACGTCGAGCGCCTGCGCCGCCGCGGCGAGGCTGGGCTGGCGCGCGAGCAGCGCGAAGAAGGCGAGGTCGGAACGGTCTTTCATTCGTGCGGATAAGTTAATGATGAAGTGATTTTCAGCCCATTGTATCCACCGGTGTGCCGAATATGATCGGCTTTCCACGGTACACCGCATCGACATGACCTTTTCCACGCTCCTGAATTTCCTGCCGGTCCTCGGCCTCGGCGCCGCGCTCGGCTTCTTCGGCGGCCTGTTCGGCATCGGCGGCGGCATCATCGCGATCCCGCTGCTGGTCATCGGCTTCGGCATGGAGCAGCCGCTCGCCCAGGGCACGGCGCTGGTGCTGATGGTACCCAACCTGCTGGTCGGCTGGTGGCGCTACAGCCAGCGCCACCCGGCGGACTGGCGCTCGGCGTTGGCGATCGCCGCCCCGGCGACGCTGACCACCTGGGGGCTGGCGCATTTCGCGACCCGCCTCGACCCGCTGCTGCTGCGCGGGCTGTTCGCCGCCTTCCTCGGCCTGCTCGCATTGCGCCTGCTGTGGCCGGGCCGCGCCGCGGCCGCGGCGCCGGGCGCCCCCTTGCGGCGCGGCGCGCTGCCGCTGGTCGGTGTCGCCGGCGGCTGCAGCATGGGCCTGCTCGGCATCGGCGGCGGGCTGGTCGCGACGCCGCTGCTGTCCGGCTGGCTCGGCCAGCGCCAGACCGTCGCGCAGAGCCTGGCGCTGGCGCTGGTCGCACCGAGTTCAGTCGTCGCGCTGGCGACCTACGCCGGCGCCCAGCGGGTGGACTGGAGCCTCGGCCTGCCGCTGGCGCTCGGCGGTCTGGTCACCGTGTCGGCCGGCGTCGGGCTCGCCCACCGGCTGCCCGAGCGCCGGCTGCGCGCGGCGTTCGCGTGGATGCTGGCGGCGACCGCGGGCTGGCTGGCGCTGGCGCCGCTCCTCGGCTAGAAGCCGAGCGCGGCCATCCTGCGGCGCAGGAAGGCGATCTGCGTCTGCAGCGGCAGCTGCTTCGGGCAGACGTCGTGGCAGCCGAGCAGCGACATGCAGCCGAACACGCCGTCGTCGTCGCCGATCAGTTCGTAGAAATCCTCGTCGCTGCGCGTGTCGCGCGGGTCGAGGCGGAAGCGGGCGATCTTGTTGAGGCCGATCGCGCCGATGAAATCCGGGCGCATCTGGGCCGTGCCGCAGCCGGCGACGCAGCAGCCGCATTCGATGCAGCGGTCGAGCTCGTAGATCGCCTCGGCCAGTTCCGGCGCCATGCGTTCCTCGAGCGCGTCGAGATCGGGCCGGCCGGCCGCATGGACCCAGGTGCGCAGCCGCTCGGCGGTGCCGCGCAGCCATTTGCCGGTATTCACCGAAAGGTCGCCGATCAGTTCGAAGAAGGGCAGCGGGGCCAGCGTGAAGCGTTCGCCGAGATCGCGCGTCAGCGTCCGGCAGGCCAGCCCGGGCCGGCCGTCGATCAGCATCGCGCAGCTGCCGCAGATGCCGGCGCGGCAGACGAAGTCGAACTGCAGCGACGGATCCTGCGTCGCGCGGATTTCGTTGAGCGCGATGAACAGCGTCATGCCTTCGGCTTCCTCGACGACGAAATCCTGCCAGTGCGGCGCGCTGGCCGGGTCGGCCGGGTTGTGGCGCAGCACGCTCGCGGTCAGGCGGCGCGGCCGGCCGGAATCCGGCGCCTTGCGGAACAGGCGGATCATGCGGGGTCTCCGAGTCGGGCGTTGGCGCCGCGCAGCTGCGGCGGCAGCCGGTGGCGGAAGGGGAGCAGCGCGTCCTGCAGCGCGTCGCGGCCGGCGCCGGCGAGTTCGGCGCGCAGGCGCTCGATCTCGGCCTGGCGCGGCGCGGTGTCCGGATGTTCGATCGCGTCGCGCGCGCCGTAGCCGCGCCAGCCCGGCGGCAGTTCCATGCGGCGGACGTCGAGCGCCTCGTAGCCGATCTCCGGCTGCGTCGCATCGGCCGCCGGCCAGCGGGCCAGCGTGCGCTTCAGCCAGCCGGCGTCGTCGCGCCGCGGGTAGTCCTCGCGGTAGTGCGCGCCGCGGCTCTCGGTGCGCTGCAGCGCGCCGGCCGCGACGCACTGGGCGAGCTTCAGCATCTTCTGCAGGCGCCAGGCGGCGGTCAGTTCGGGATTGGCGCCCGGGCGCGAGCTGCGCAGGCCGAGCCGGCGGCTGCGCAAAATCAGCTGCTGCAGCTCGTCGACCGCGGATTGCAGCGCGTCGCCGTGGCGGACGATGCCGACCCGTTCGGTCATGATCGACTGCATCCGGGCGAGCAGCGGGGCGGCGCTCTCGGCGCCGAGGCCGGCGGCGAGCCCGGCGAATTCGGCTGCGGCCCGGTCGTGCGCGGCGCGGATCAGCGCGGTGGATACCGTCAGTTCGCCCCTTTCCGACGCGCAGAAATCGGCGATCGCCTCGCCGACGATCATGCCGGCGACCACGGTTTCGGCGACCGAGTTGCCGCCCAGCCGGTTGAAGCCGTGCAGATCCCAGCACGCCGCCTCGCCGCAGGCGAACAGGCCGTCGAGGCCGTAGGCGCGACCGAGCGCGTCGGTCCGGATACCGCCCATCGAGTAGTGCTGGGCCGGGCGGACCGGAATCCATTGCCGGGCCGGGTCGATGCCGAGGAAATGCTGGCAGATTTCCTTGACCTCGCGCAGCCGTCCGGCGATGTGGCGCTCGCCGAGCAGCGTGATGTCCAGCCACAGGTGCTCGCCCCAGCGCGATGTCGCGCCGTGGCCGGCGCGGATGTGCGCCTCCATGCGCCGGGCGACGACGTCGCGCGACGCCAGTTCCTTCTTTTCCGGCTCGTAGTCGGGCATGAAGCGGTGGGCGGCGGCATCGCGCAGCAGGCCGCCGTCGCCGCGGCAGCCCTCGGTGACCAGGATGCCGGCCGGGAAGATCGCGGTCGGATGGAACTGCACCGCCTCCATGTTGGCCAGCGGCACGACGCCGGTATCGAGCGCGATCGCGGCGCCGATGCCCTCGTTGATCACCGCGTTGGTCGAGACCTTGTAGATGCGCCCGAAGCCGCCGGTCGCGATGCAGGTGGCGCGCGCGACGTAGGCGAACAGCCTGCCGTCGGTCAGCCGCCGGACGATCGCGCCGTGGCAGCGCGCGCCGTCGTGGATCAGCGAAACGGCCTCCATGCGCTCGTGTACCGCGATGCCTTCGGCCACCGCGCGGTCGCCGACCACGTACAGCATCGCGTGGCCGGTGCCGTCGGAGACGTAGCAGGTGCGCCATTTCCGGGTGCCGCCGAAATCGCGCGCGGTGATCAGGCCGTGCGCCGCCGCCGGCTCGTCGATGCTGACCTTGCGGCCGTCGATGATCGCGTCGTTCGGCCCGCTGCGCACGCGGTTCCACGGCACGCCCCAGGCCGCCAGCTCGCGTACCGCCTTCGGCGCGACATGGACGAACATCCGGGCGACCTCCTGGTCGGCGCCCCAGTCGCTGCCGCGCACGGTATCGGCGAAATGCACGTCCTCGTCGTCGCCGGCGCCCTTCGCCGAGTTGCCCAGGCTGGCCTGCATGCCGCCCTGCGCGGCGGCCGAATGCGAGCGCTTGGCCGGCACCAGGCTGAGCACGACGACCTCGTGGCCGCGCTGGCGGGCGGCCAGCGCGGCGCGCAGCCCGGCCAGGCCGCCGCCGATGACCAGCACGTCGGTGTGGATGATTTCCATGTCAGCGCGCCTCCGTCGTGGCCGGCGGCGTGTAGCGCTCGCCGGCGCGGTCGGCGTGGGCGCGGCCGAGGTCGATGTAGGCAGCCAGCGTGACCAGGCCGAGCGCGATGAAGAAGGCGCTGAACGCCTGGCGCGCCCGGCGCAGCCTGGCCCGGCTGGCGGCGAGGTCGCCCCACTTGACGGCCAGCCGGTACAGGCCGATGCCGCCGTGGATCTCGGCGGCGAACAGCAGCGCCAGGTAGAGCGGCCACAGGTTGCCGGTCCAGACGCGGTCGGCCGATTCGAAGGGGCCGATCAGCGCCGGCTGCGTCAGCATGCCGTACAGATGCACCGTGGTCAGGAAGAACAGCGCGAAGCCGGTCCACAACTGCAGCCACCACAGCGAGGTGTCGCCGTGGTGCAGGCGTTCGCGATGCTCGGCGAAGGCGCGGTAGGCGCGCAGGTTGCCCGGGAACTTGCGCAGCGCCAGCCAGGCGTGCAGCACGAAGACGGCGAGCACGACGGCGACGACGCCGGAAACCAGCGCCGGGTACGGCTTGCCGAGCAGCCAGGCGGCCTCGAAGAAGCGGGCGACGGCGTAGAAGGCCTCGTGACTGATCAGGATGGTCGACACGAAGCCCATGTGGGCGATCAGGAACAGCGCAAGGAACAGGCCGGAGAGGCTCTGCAGCACGTCGAGCCGGGCCGGCCAGCGGTTGCGCCGCGGGGCGGCGGCGCGGACGGCGGCGTCGGTCAGGGGGGGCGGCGTTTCGTCGCGGATTTCGGTCAGGCTGGACATGGCATTCTCCCGGCGAGGTCGCTGCACGGTCCGGCGCAGGGGGCGTCCGGCCGCGTCGTCTCCTCCGCGGATCCTTTTTTTCAACGACTGTAGCACACAAATGCTGCGGTGCAACAAATGCCGGCGTGCTTTCTCCCGGCGCGCTTTGGGGCACAATGGCGGCAAGGAGGACGAAGATGGCCAAGGACGGACTAGTCGATAAATTGCGCTCTTTGATCCGCGGCAGCGGCGAGCGCGGCGCGCTGACCCCGCGCCTGGAGGAAAAGTTGCGCGCCCAGCTGCGCGAATGCGCCGAAGGGCAGGGCGGCGAAGTGTCGGCGCGGGCGCGCGCCGCGCGGCTGGCCGAAACCTACGCCGGGCTCGACGATGCAGGCCGCCGGCGTTTCCTGAAGATCATCGCGCTCGAATTCGGGCCCGATCCCGAGCAGGTCGCCGGCGCCCATGCCGCCTACCAGGTGGCGGTCGGTACGCCCGGCCAGTGGAATGCCGAATCGGCGCTGCGCCGTGCGATGCGTTCGTCGCGCATCCGCATCCTGACGCAGTTCAACGCGATCCCGCAGGGCGTCAAGTTCCTCGTCGACCTGCGCGCCGACCTGCTGCGCTTCCTCGAGCAGGACCCGGACCTGGCGGCGCTCGACCGCGAGCTGGAGTCGCGGCTGTCGGCGTGGTTCGACGTCGGCTTCCTGGAACTGCACCGGCTGACCTGGCATTCGCCGGCCGCACTGCTCGAGAAGCTGATCGAGTACGAGGCCGTGCACGAGATCCGCTCGTGGACCGACCTGAAGAACCGGCTCGATTCAGACCGCCGGCTGTACGCCTTCTTCCACCCGCGGATGCCGGACGAGCCGCTGATCTTCGTCGAGGTCGCGCTGACCGACCACCTGGCAGGCAACGTGCAGGAACTGCTCGACGAGCACGCGCCGGTTTTCGACCACCGCAAGGCCGACACCGCGATTTTCTACTCGATCTCGAACACCCAGGTCGGGCTGCGCGGCGTGTCCTTCGGCAATTTCCTGCTGAAGCGGGTCATCGACGACCTGAAACGCGATTTCCCGCGGCTGTCGCAGTTCGCGACGCTGTCGCCGCTGCCGGCGCTGGCCGCGTGGGTGCGCCGGAATCCGGCGGTGCTCGCCGAGGCCGGCATCGAACTGTCGCTGGAGGCGTTGTCGACCGGCACCTGGGCTGCCGACAAGACGCTGCAGCGCGCGCTGCGCGACCCGCTGCAGCGGCTGGCGGCGCGCTACCTGGCCAACGCGAAGCAGGCAAGCGGCGCGCCCTTCGACCCGGTGTCGCGCTTCCATCTCGGCAACGGCGCCCGCGTCGAGCGCCTGAACTACCTGGCCGACAGCTCGCCGAAGGGATTCCGGCAGTCCTTCGGGATGATGGTCAATTACCTGTACGAGTTCGACGACATCGAGCGCAACCTGGAAGCCTTCGCCAGCGACGGGCGGATCGCGATGTCGGCCGGCGTCCGCCGACAAGCCCGGGACAAGTGATCGGCAGCGATTTCACGCTGCGCAACGAGCGGCGCGATTTCGTCGAATGGCATCGCGGCCGGGCGCCCTACGTGCTGTGGGCGCTCGACCTCGACCTGCCGCCGGTCCGCGCGCGGGTCGCGGCGGCGGCCCGCCACCTCGACGGGCTGCTGCTCGACGGCTACCGCCGGCAACCGCATCTGACGCTGAGTCTGCGCGGTTTCCCGGCGGATGCCGCGCCGGCCGACGACGAGCACACGGCGGCCGGCCTGGCCGCCGATCTCGCCGCGCTGCGCGCCGCGGCGCCGGCGCCGTTCGGCTGCCGGCTGGGCGGGCTGGACAGCTTCCCGTCGGCACCCTTCCTCGCGGTGCACGACCCGGACGACGGCATTTCCGCGCTGCGCCGCTGCCTGCCCGGCGTCGATTACCCGGGCTTCTGCTACGTGCCGCACGTCACCGTCGGTCTGTACGCCGGCGCCTGGCCGGCCGCCGACGTGCGCCGCCGGCTCGCCGCGTGGGACGGCGGCGCGGCGCTCGCCTGCACGGTCGGCGCGGTCAGCCTGCTCGCCTACGAACCGTCGGACATCGGCGGCCCGCTGCGCTGCCTGGGGCGGTTCTGCCTGGCCAGCCGGACCTGGACTGGCGATTGATCCGGGTTAAGGTTTCGCCGGCCGCGTCCGGCTATCCTGCCCGGCCATGATCCCGAGCCGAGGAATACCGATGAAATTCACGCTTTTTCCCGCGTTGACCGCGTCCGTGCTGATGCTCGCCGCCCCGGCGGCCTTCGCCGGCGACGCGCATCACCATCACCACGAGCACGGCGTCGCCGGCGCCGGCGCCGAGTCGCTGCATCTCGATCCGGCCGGGCGCAAATGGGCGACCGACGAAGTGTTGCGCCAGTCGATGGAGTCGATCAACCGCGCGATGAAGCAGGCCCTGCCGAAAATCCACCGCGAGCGCTTCGCCGCCGCCGAGTACCGCAAGCTGGCGGCGGACATCGAGCAGCAGGTCGGCGAGATCGTCGAGAACTGCGCGCTCACCCCGGAAGCCGACGCGATGCTGCACCGGGTCGTCGGCGAACTGGCCGGCGGCGCCGACATGATGGAGGATGCCAGGCCCGCGGCGCGGCACGACGGCGCCGACCGCGTCGTCCATGCGCTGAAGTCCTACGGCCGCTATTTCCGGCATCCCGGCTGGAAGGCCGCCGGAGGCTGAGCGGGGCGAGCGTCGGCCGGGCCCGGCCAGCCCGCGCATCTGTTAAGATGCGCCCGGATTTTCCCGGCTTTCTTCCTTGTCTTCCCTCCCCGAAATCTTCTCTCCGGACGGCCCGCTGGCGCAGGGCATCGCCGGCTATCGCGTCCGTGCACAGCAGGTCGAGATGGCCGAGCGCATCGCCGCGGCGATCCACAAGCACGAGGTCTTCATCGCCGAAGCCGGCACCGGCACGGGCAAGACCTTCGCCTACCTGGTGCCGGCGCTGCGTTCCGGCGGCAAGGTGATCGTCTCGACCGGGACCAAGACGCTGCAGGACCAGCTGTTCAACAAGGACCTGCCGATGGTCCGCGCGGCGCTGAAGGCGCCGGTGCGCATCGCGCTGCTGAAGGGGCGGGCCAATTACGTCTGTCCCTACCACCTCGAGCGCTCGCTGGCCGACGGCCGCTTCCTGTCCCGCGAGGACGCCGCCGACGCGCGCCGCATCGCGGTCTTCGCCAAGACCACGCAGACCGGCGACAAGGCGGAGTGCATCGAGGTCAACGAGAATTCGCCGGTGTGGAACAGCGTGACCTCGACGCGCGACAACTGCCTCGGCCAGGATTGCCCGGACTACCGCGACTGCTTCGTGATGGCGGCGCGGCGCGAGGCGATGGCGGCCGACCTGGTCGTCGTCAATCACCACCTGTTCTTCGCCGACGTGATGCTGCGCGACGAGGGCATGGCTGAGCTGCTGCCGGCCTGCAACACGGTGATCTTCGACGAGGCGCACCAGCTGCCGGAAGTGGCGACGCTTTTCTTCGGCGACTCGGTGTCCACCGCGCAATTCCTCGATCTCGCCCGCGACGCGCGCGCCGAGGGGCTGGCCAATGCCCGCGACTGCCTCGATTTGCCGGTGCTCAGCAAGGCGATGGAAAAGGCGGCGCGCGACCTGCGGCTGGCGGTCGGGCTCGACGCCGGGCGCTTCGCCTACGGTCAACTGCTCGAAAAGCCCGAATTCGCGCCGGCGCTGACGCTGCTCGAAGAGGAAACCGCGAAATTCGCGGCGCTGCTCGAAACCCAGGCGGCGCGCGCCGAAGGGCTGGAAAAGTGCTGGCAGCGGGCGACCGAACTGCAGCAGCAGCTCGCCCAGTGGCAGAACCCGGTCAATCCCGGCTACGTGCGCTGGGCCGAGGCCTACACGCATTCGCTGCAGTTGAACTCGACGCCGCTCGACGTCGCCGGCATCTTCCGCAAGCAGATGGGCGGCCATCCGCGGGCGTGGATCTTCACGTCGGCGACGCTCGCGGTGCAGGGGCATTTCCAGCACTACTGCGCCGAACTGGGGCTCGGCGAACCGGAGACCGGCTGCTGGCAGAGCCCCTTCGACTACGGCGAACAGGCCGTGCTCTACGCGCCGCTCGGCATGCCCGACCCGAATGCGTGGAACTACACCGAGGCCGTCGTCGACGCGGCGTGGCCGGCGGTCAAGGCGGCCAACGGCGGCGCCTTCTTCCTGTGCACCAGCCTGAAGGCGATGCGCCGGACGCACGAACTGCTCAAGGCCAAGCTGGAAGACGAGGGGCTGGACCTGCCGCTGCTGGTCCAGGGCGAGGGCAGCAAGAACGACCTGCTGCAGCGCTTCCGCCATCTCGGCAACGCGATCCTGGTCGGCAGCCAGAGCTTCTGGGAAGGCGTCGACGTGCGCGGCGAGGCGCTGTCGCTGGTCGTCATCGACAAGATTCCGTTCGCGCCGCCCGACGATCCGGTGCTGTCGGCGCGCATCGAGGAAATGAAGAAGCAGGGCCGCAACGCCTTCATCGAATACCAGCTGCCGCGCGCGGTGATCAACGTCAAGCAGGGCGCCGGCCGGCTGATCCGCGACGAGACGGACAAGGGCGTGCTGATGATCTGCGATCCCCGACTCATATCAAAGCCGTACGGCCGGCGCGTGTGGCAAAGTCTGCCGCCGATGAAGCGCACCCGCGAACTTTCCGTCGTCCTCGATTTCTTCGCCCGCCGATGAAAAACACCTTCGACCGCCTGCTCGAACGCCAGCCACAGCTCTTCTCCGCCGCCGACCTCGTCGTCCCGGCTGCGACGCTGCAGGCGACGGCCGACCTGATCGCCGCCATCGAGTCGGTGATCGCGCTGCCCGCCTACCGGGCGCACGCGCTGGCCCAGGCGCCGGCGATCGCCCGGCGCGACTGCGCGGCGCGCGGCGTATTCATGGGCTACGACTTCCACCTGACTGCCGGCGGCCCGCAGCTGATCGAGATCAACACCAACGCGGGCGGCGGGCTGCTCAACGCCTACCTGCTCGCGGCGCACGGCCGGGGCGACGCCGGGCAGGCGATCAAGGACGAATTCGTCGCGATGTTCCGCGAGGAATGGCGGCTCGAACGCGGCGACGCGCCGCTCGGGCGCATCGCCATCGTCGACGAGCAGCCGGCCGGCCAGTTCCTGGCGCCGGAGTTCGAGCTGTTCCGCGAACTGTTCGAGGCGCACGGTATCGCCGCGGTGATCGCCGATCCGCATGAACTCGCCTGGGACGGCAGGGCGCTGCGTCACGCCGGCGAGGTCGTCGACCTGGTCTACAACCGGCTGACCGATTTCGCGCTCGATGCG
Organism: Dechloromonas sp.; assembly: GCA_028687035.1. Lineage (GTDB taxonomy): Bacteria > Pseudomonadota > Gammaproteobacteria > Burkholderiales > Rhodocyclaceae > Azonexus. Next base: position 48,405 of record JAQUAX010000020.1, read on the forward strand.
ACCGGCAGCGCCGCGCTGCGTGCCGCGTGGGAAGCCGGTGCCGTCGTGCTGACGCCGCATCCGCGGGCGCACGCGCTGTACGCCGACAAGCGCAACCTGATGCTGCTCTCCGACGACGCCGCGCTGGCGGCGCTCGGCGTCGACGACGCGACGCGGCGGACGCTGCTCGCCGGCATTCCGCGCACCGTCGCGGTCGACCCGCAGAAAGCCGACGAATTCTGGGCCGGCCGCAAGGCCTGGTTCTTCAAGCCGCCGGCCGGTTTCGGCAGCCGCGCCGCCTACCGCGGCGACAAGCTGACCAAGCGGGTGTTCGACGAAATCCTGCACGGCGGCTACATCGCGCAGAGCATCGCGCCGCCGTCCGAGCACGTCGTCAGGCTGGCCGACGGCGAGACGACGATGAAGGCGGACATCCGCTGCTACGTCTACGCCGGCCGCATCCAGCTGGTCGCCGCCCGGCTCTACCAGGGGCAGACGACCAACTTCCGGACCCCCGGCGGCGGCTTCGCGCCGGTCTTTGCCGGCTGAACAGGTAGAATCCGCCCATGATAGCATTCGGTATCGCCGGCTGGTCCGGCTCCGGCAAGACGACGCTGCTGGAAAAGCTGATCCCGCAGCTGACCGCGCGCGGCCTGACGGTCTCGGTGATCAAGCACGCCCACCACGGATTCGACATCGACCGCCCGGGCAAGGATTCCTACCGCCACCGCGAGGCCGGCGCCCGCGAGGTGCTGCTCGCCTGCGGCGAGCGCTGGGCGCTGATGCACGAGCGGCGGGCCGAGGCCGAGCCGACGCTGGCCGAGCTGCTGGCCCGGCTGGCGCCGTGCGACCTCGTGCTGATTGAGGGCTTCAAGCAGGAGCCGGTGCCCAAGCTGGAAGTCTGGCGCGCCGCCAACGGCAAGCCGCCGCTGTTCGCCGAGCGCGGCGACATCGTCGCCGTGGCGACCGATGCCGCCGAACTCGACACCGCGCTGCCGCGCCTGCCGCTCGACGACGCGGCGGCGATCGCCGATTTCGTCATCGACCATCTCCAGTTGCAGGACAAGACATGCTGAGTTTCGAACAAGCCCTGGCCGAACTGCTCGCCGCCGCCCGCCCGGTCGAGGAAATCCGCCATGTGCCGCTGACCGCCGCGGCCGGCCGCGTGCTCGCCGCCGCGCAGGTTTCCGCGGTGGACGTGCCGCCGCTCGACAATTCCGCGATGGACGGCTACGCGCTGCGCGCCGCCGATGTCGCCGCAGCCGGCACCTGCCTGCCGGTCAGCCAGCGCATCCCGGCCGGCACGGTCGGCACGCCGCTGCAGCCGGGCACCGCGGCGCGCATCTTCACCGGCGCGCCGATCCCGGCCGGCGCCGACGCCGTCGTGATGCAGGAGCGCTGCGAGCACGGCGAGGGCGGGGTGGTCATCAACCACGTGCCGCGCCCGGGCGAGAACGTCCGCCGGGCCGGCGAGGACATCGCCAGCGGCGGCGTGATCCTGGCCGCCGGCACCCGTCTGCACCCGCAGCACGTCGCGCTCGCCGCATCGGCCGGGCTGCCCGAGCTGCCGGTCCATCGCCGCGTCCGCGTCGGGCTGTTCTTCACCGGCGACGAGCTGGTGCAGCCGGGCGAACCGCTGCCGCCGGGCGCCATCTACAACTCCAACCGCTACGCGCTGCGCACGCTGTTCGAAGGCCTGGGCTGCGAGGTCCGCGACCTCGGCGCCGTCGCCGACACGCTGGACGCGACGCGCGACGCGCTGCGCCGCGCCGCCGAGGACAACGACCTGATCGTCACCAGCGGCGGCGTCTCGGTTGGCGAGGAAGACCACGTCAAGCCGGCGGTCGAGGCCGAAGGCCGGCTCGCCATGTGGAAGATCGCGATCAAGCCGGGCAAGCCGCTCGCCTTCGGCGCCGTGCGCAAGCCGGCCGGCGGCGAGGCCTGGTTCATCGGGCTGCCCGGCAACCCGGTCGCCGCCTTCGTCACCGCGCTGATGTTCGTGCGGCCCTTCGTGCTGCGCCTGCAGGGCGTCGCCGACGTGGCGCCGCGCGTCGTCGAACTGCGCGCCGACGGCGAATGGAACCATCCGGACCCGGCCCGCCTGGAATTCCTGCGCGCCCGGATCAATGCGGCCGGCGGCGTCGAATTCCACGGCAACCAGGGCTCGGCCGTCGCCACGTCGCTGTGCGCCAGCGACGGGCTGGTGATCAATCCGCCGGGGCAGAAGATCGCCGCCGGCGATCGCGTGCGTTTCGTTTTCTTTGCGGAGTTGCTGTCTTGAGCGTCCAGATTCTCTATTTCGCCGGGCTGCGTGAAAAGCTCGGCCTGTCCGGCGAGCGCGTCGAGCTGCCGGCCGGCGTCGCCACCGCCGGCGCCCTGCGCGACTGGCTGGTCGGCCAGGGCCGCGACGCGCTGGCCAGCGCGAAGAACCTGCGCTGCGCGGTCAACCAGGACATGGCGGGCCTCGACGCCGCAGTCCGCGACGGCGACGAGATCGCCTTTTTCCCGCCGGTCACCGGCGGCTGACAAGGAGCAACATGGCTATTCAATGGTTCCCGGGGCACATGACCTCGGCTCGCAAGAAGGCGGCCGAGACGCTGGCTCACGCCGATGTCGTCGTCGAGGTGCTCGACGCCCGGCTGCCGGCTGCCTCGAGCAACCCGATGATCCACGAGTTGCGCGCCTTCCGGCAGCGGCCGTGCCTGAAGCTCTTGAACAAGGCCGACGTCGCCGATCCGGCGGCGACCCAGGCCTGGCTCGATTACTTCAGCCAGCAGCCGGGCGTCAAGGCGGTCGCCATCTCGTGCAAGAAGCCCAGCGACGTCGCGAAGATCCCTTCGATCGCCCAGAAGCTCGCGCCGCACCGCAACGACGCGGTCAAGCCGCTGCGCCTGATGATCATGGGCATTCCCAACGTCGGCAAATCGACGCTGATGAACGCGCTGGTCAAGAAGCGGGTCGCCGCGGTCGGCGACCAGCCGGCGGTCACCAAGAGCCAGCAGCGCATCGACATCAGCTCGCGGCTGACCCTCTACGACACCCCGGGCATGCTGTGGCCGAAGATCGAGCACCCGGTCGACGGGTTGATGCTCGCCGCCAGCCATGCGGTCGGCGTCAATGCCTACATCGACGAGGAGGTCGCGACCTGGCTCGCCGGCTTCCTGCTCGAACAGTACCCGGCGTTGCTGACCGCCCGCTACGGCTTCGCGACCGCCGGCATGGACGCCGTCGCGGTGATCGAGGCGATCGCCAGGAAACGCGGCTGCCTGATCAAGGGGCGGGGCGGTGAATTCGACCTCGAGAAAGCCTCCGGCATCCTGTTGAACGACTACCGCACCGGCACGCTCGGCCGCATCACGCTGGAAACCCCGACCCTGCGCGCCGCCCGCCAGCAGCAACTGACCAACGCCGCGGTGGACCTCCGGAAAGAGCCGGAAATCACCGATCCCGACGAAGCCGGCGAGCGCTAGGCCTTTGCCGGAAAGCTGGTTATAATCGCGCCTCCCGCCGCCCGGCGGGATTCTTCCCCGATAGCTCAGTCGGTAGAGCGCCGGACTGTTAATCCGTAGGTCCCTGGTTCGAGCCCAGGTCGGGGAGCCAAAATTCAAGCAAAAAGCCCAGTTCCCGGACTGGGCTTTTTGCTTTTCTGGGCCAGCGTGGCTGAATCGTGGCCAGGAAGGACCGAATTCAGCCGTGAGGCCGCTTCCGCCAGATGATAGGGTGCCAAGTGAGCATCTCGCTCCACCATCCCCCGGTCCGCCAACCCCGTCCTCCCGCTCACCGAACAACATCACCGCTTCGGCGACGAGTGCTGGCAACCCGTTATCGATCCAAAACGGCTAAATTTCTGACATGAGCGTCAATGGTTGAGCACATCCTTTAGCCACGCCGGCAAGGAAGTGCAATGGTATATTCTCGGCTTGCCTCACAAGATATTGGAATACTTGCAATGGGTATTTACGATAGAGATTGGTACAAAGATGATGCCAAACAGAGGTTTCAATCTTCTCCGAGCCTCAAAGCGCAACGCGAACACAACGCTCGGTCGAAATCCGAGCGCTACACCAACTCATTTTCAATTGGCTCAGCGCATCAGACGAACCCGGGCTTCTTGCTCTCCAAGGTGTTGGTATGGCTCGGCTTGGGAGCGCTTTGCTTTGCCTTGTTTTCATGGATTAGCGCACCCAAGTTGTCTGTTACTGGCAACCAAGTTGAAGTAGTCATCCCCAAGTCTCAAGATGGACACCATTACATCGAAGGTGTTCTGAATGGAAAACACATTCGCTTCTTGGTAGATACTGGCGCGTCGAGCGTGTAAGAATTTTTGTGTAAACGGTCACTCGGCAGGAAACTGCCCCATTGCCAGGAGCGATGATGACCGTAGGAAAGAAAGCAGTACCCAAAGAGTTGCTGGATAGCCTGTTGGCTGATTACCGGAAGCCGGAAGACCTGATTGGAGAGAACGGGTTGCTCAAGCAACTCACCAAACTGTTGGTCGAGAAGGCGCTGGAAGTTGAGATGGCTGATCATCTCGGCCACGGCAAGAATGAGCCAGTGGAGAACACCGCCGGCAATACCCGTAACGGCAAGAGCAAGAAGACGCTAAAGGGTGAATTCGGCGCATTGCCTATCGAGATTCCTCGTGACCGCCACGGTACTTTCGAGCCGCAGCTAATCGCGAAGCACCAGACTCGCTGGACAGGCTTTGACGACAAGATTCTGTCGCTATACGCCCGTGGCATGACGGTCCGTGAAATCCAGTCGCACCTGGAAGAGATGTACGGCACGGAGGTGTCGCCCTCCCTGATTTCGTCTGTCACCGATGCGGTCATTGAAGAGGCTAAGGCCTGGCAATCACGACCACTGGATGCGCTGTACCCGATCGTTTATCTCGACTGCATTCACGTCAAAGTCAGGGATGGCAGCGTGCGCGTCAAAGCTGTTTATCTAGCCATCGGACTCAACATGGCGGGCGAGAAGGAAGTCCTCGGCCTATGGATCGCCCAGACGGAAGGTGCGAAGTTCTGGCTGCAGGTGGTCACCGAACTCAAGAATCGCGGCGTCCAGGATATCTTCATTGCCTGCGTCGATGGGTTGAAGGGCTTTCCGGAAGCCATCGAGGCCGTCTATCCCCATGCTGCCGTTCAACTGTGCATCGTCCATAT
>JAQUAX010000006.1 GCA_028687035.1 Dechloromonas sp.
TCTTGGAGCCCATCGGATACATCCCGCCCGCCGAGGCTGAGCAACGGTATTATTGGCAACTCGCCCAACAGCCTGAAACCGTCTGTACTTAAACCACGGAGCCTCTACGAAACCCGGGGCGATTCACATTGTCAGATTCATCGACAAAAGAACCCGTCCCGAAGAAAACGAGATAGCCCCCATTGGGATTGGGCATAACTACCGGGCTAGTCGTAATCTGTTGCATGACTGCCGGCGAGTCCGCAGTGGTCGCCGTAAAAAGCGGAAGCGGGGTGCTACCACTACTGAATGCTGATCCCCAGTTCGCTGGATCAGTACTGCTGACATCTATTTTCCAGACATTGCCATAACGGTCTCCGGCATACAGCGCATCAACGACGTTATCTCCATTTTTGTCCAAACCGAATACCGTGGATAAGCCATTGGCCGGATTCAGTGGCGTACTCCCTTCGTTCGGGGCAGCCAGTTCGATCTTCCTGTAATGGGTATTCAATGTCCATGCATTACCCCTGCCACTCCCATCAAAGCCAGGACCATCAATAAACAGGATATAAAGATAGGCACGCCCATTTGAGCTCACGCGTCCATCAGATGTGGTGTTGTTATATCCGTTACCAATGATGACAGCCCACTTTCCATTATTCATCTTGCGGACCAGTGGTTGCGAGAAGGTGTGACCGAGATCCGAGTCATCTCTATCTGTGAACTCCCAAAAAACGAGTGATTTCGCGCTAGCCGTAGAGAACGATGAAGGATTAGTTCCATCGAGGGCATAAATCCCCTGCCCGCCGGAATTCAGCCCTCCAGTAACCACTGTTCGCCAGCATTTGTTAGCGTCAGAAGCAGGCGTGCATACACTGCTACTCAGTTGAGCGCTTGCCACCACCGGCGTGCTGTCAACAAAATACTTGTGCGAATAATTAGTCCAAGTGAGCTGGTTGAGTTTTCCATAAACTGCGGACGGAACATAAGCCAACAGTTCCTTCCCACTATTCGCCGTGGCAGCTGGCGGCGATGTTCCATCGTCAGAAGCATCTTCAGCATTGAAGACATGCAACATTCCATCATTGCCACCGACGTAAACTACAGGTGTCCTTGATGCCACATTGGCCGCATAAATCGCAAAACTTGAATAGTCTGCAGGAGGAACATAGGCTGACGAAGGGGTCCGCACATAGGCTGGTGACGAATTAATGAAATCACCCAAAGAGAATGCAGTGGAAACACCACTATTAATGTCAGTGCTCACCCGGCTACGCCAACCATAGCCGTTGCTGCCTTCATTGCTATTGTCCCCCCTGATGAAATCCACGCGCTCGCTGCCTCGCCCATCACTAGCGCCCGAGCCTGGATCGATATTCAGCAAAGCCTGCTGGCGAGCCGAAAACTGGCTCGAAAATACGTCGCTACCCGTTGAATCGGTACTGAAAAAATCAACCCCCTGCCGGGCATTGCTCGCGGTGCCTGCGCTGCCATTCGCGAGCAAACCATCGTTAAACGTGATAACCCGGCGAGTGGTCCACGGCGGGATACCGGAGGATGGATTGAGGGTGGCCGGGTTCAAACTGGTCGTCGCCCGCCAAACTGGAGTTGAGTTAACGGTCAAATCCTCATTCATGCGATAGCTAACCAGATCGCCAGCCCAACCCGATGAATTGTACGTCGCCCCGTAAACATTGATGCCATTGCCTGCCCGAATGTCACCCGTAGAAGCCTCAGATCCGCTCCCTTGTCCGGACTGACTTGCAATCTGCGAAAGAGCACCTTTTACAGCAGCTATCATCGCTGAGGGATTGCCGGCGGGCAACAGTGTCTTTGGCCAAGCTCCGCTGTAACCGGGTATGCTTGTTGACCAGTTGAGCGGATTGCCATTAGCGTCAAAATTTGTGTCGCCACCATACTTGCTTGCATACCAGTATTGTGAATTAACCCCAAGGTCACCATATTCCTGAACGTCGATGACGAAGGTCTTGGCCTTGACCGGATAGCCACTAAGGTTGCGGAATCCATCCTTTGCCGCCCAGTAAGCTAGTCCAGACATGTAATAACTGGCGCTCCCTGAAAAAGTCTGGGTTGCCAAATTATTTTTTCCTTCCAGAGTGCCAAGTGCGTTGGTCAAGGTAGTCACATTGACAGCGCTGTCACCCGAGAGACTACCTTGATCGGAAGTCTGACTATTGCCAGTACATTGTGATGCGCCATACGATGAAATGCTGCCACCGGGGAGACGTTTATCACAGTGGGTATGGGTATCTCCCATGGTGATAATGTAGTTTTTCTGGCACCAATACTGAACAGGGTCATCCCATGAGGTAATGACAGGAAATCCATCGTTGTTCGAAGTCGATGCACGACTGTAGAAAGCACTCGTCGGGGTCAGACCGCGCAAATACCGCAGGCTTTCATAATAAAGCTTACCTACGTTGTCGTAGGTTTTATAGCCTTGAGCACCAGTCCCAAATTTATTGATATAGTTAATCACACCTGAGCTACTCACCGCACCACCATATGAGGCGCTTGCCTCACTGGAATCGGGATTACCCACCAAGACACCTGTTGAGGATGACCACTCCGCCGTGCTGTTGGTTACGTATCCACCCGATGAAGCCCATCTCAGCGGGGCAACATATTTGAGCTTGGATCGCATGACGGCATTATCGATATCATTGGCCTTGTAATAGGAAAAAACGCCAAATCGCATCTTTTCGCCGTTTCTTTGTACCTCACCAACTGGCTTGTAACTGTTGCCATAACGCTCACAGTTGGATTCGAGACCGATCGACGAATCGCAAACCTTGGCCCGAACGTAATAATCATACGAAGCGGAAAAATTAAGTGCATAAGTCGAATTATAATAATAAGAATCCGCTGAACTACCTGTATAGGAAGGAGTGTAGTAATAGGTCGGATATGAGGAGGTCCGGTAGGTGACACTGGTCATCTTGTAGTATTTTCTCGGATTTCTACCGCCGTCCGTCCGGTTGTAATCCGTTGTGCTGCTAGCATTGATGTTGCTTACACGCGTAGCAGACGGGGAACCGGTAACGGTCCAGCCCGTACTCGAAGCATTACATTGGTGCGGATTTCCACTAGTACCATTCCCGCTTGGATTGCAATAAGCTTGGCGGCCCGAGGCTAGGGTACAGGTAATGCGATAGGGGCTTGAGGTGGCAATGCTGCAACTGGTGACGTTTTCCGTCGTGTTCTGAAAGGCTGGGTTGGTTCCCGTGAAGGAACTATTGCCTCCGTAACCAGAAGCCGCAAACGTACCACCGGCGAAAGTGCCGAATACGGAACAGCGAAATGGATCGCCACTAGAACCATCACCGCTCCAGTCTGTGCACGACCCCAAATTACTGGCGGCGTCACGCAAGGTGCACGTAAAGTTTCTATCGGCATCAACACTGGGACTGGTGCAGCTTACCGTATCGGTAGATGATTGACTGAAAGTGCGCCTCCCCCCCGGCGTGTTGGATGTCGGCGTGCCTATACCCGTGAAATTACCAAACGTTGTGCAGCGATAAGGGTTGGTGCTGGTACCACTCCCCCCCCAGTTTGTACAAGCACCGGCCTCACCGCTTGTCTGCATAGCAAGCGTACAGCTGAAACTGCTACCGCTTAGCTGCGGGTCCGTACATAGCGCCGTTCCCGTTCTGCCCGTGCTGACCGTCATCTGCGTTCCCTTGCCCTGATTGACGATGCTCAGACTAACGCCAGCAAAAGGCGTGGCGGTGGTACCAGAATAGGTTTTATCGGGGAAATTGCTGGCTCCGCCTTGACCGCTCTGGTAAGTCCGTTGCAATACCGTCAGGCTCGAGGTGTCAGTATGGCGGTCACCACCAGTCATCGCATAACGGAACTCATCCAGGCCCGTCATCGTGGCCCAATTGAGGAAATTACCGCTCCAGTGCCCCGTGCAGTCATGCACGGTGGCCAATGAAACCGGATTGAAGCGGTCGTCCGTTGTCGAATAGTCATAGCATTTTTCCGAATCGAACAATCCGAGATAAGTCGTGGCTTCCGAATAATCGTTCGTACCTTGATACGCCGCGGTATTAGCGGTCGGATACTCAACGGATAGGGCGAATAGCACATTGGGAGGAACCGCGGACTGGAGATATAACGGTGATTCCGCAAGCGAACCAGGAGCAGCCGGCACCGACCAGAAAGCGCAGGAAATGGCAATCGCTATATTCAACAGACGGGATGTCATATGACCTCCGAGAGAAACGGATAATTAGACTTGATCAATCAATTTCTGAACAAGGTGAGCAGGTTAACTTGAGTATTGGGCAGACGCCCCCTACTTTGAGAAACAATCAGAAAACATGTTGATTCATTTTTGGCATTTTCGCTGGGACCACAGGCATCGGGCTTTTGCAAAATGACAAGATAACGCGGCTGCACACCACCATCGTAGCCAGAAATTGTCGGCGAGAGATTAGTTCCGATCTGACCTAATGGAGCACCCGTGACAGCACCTGAAAACAAGTCCAGGCTAGTCGGGCTAAGGGAGGAATCACAGCTGAAGCCCGTAGGCGGGTTGGTAAAGCAGCGATCACTGGACATCGCTGTGGGTTTTGGGCTTGGCGTAGAGGCAGAGTCGTAACTCCCTGTAATTAACATGATTGCCTCATTCATTGCCGCCTCGGCGCCCAGAAGTGCGATTTCTTTGTCGCGGAAATTTCGGGCCATCCGCTCGTCTGCAGTGCTGGTCCAATATACGCTGATACCAAGAAGCGTTAGCACAACCAAAAATATCAGGGCGACCAGCAAGGCAACCCCCATTTGTTGCTGTTGGAACGTGCGAGAAAAATGGGTTTGCATGTATCCCGCCTTTAAATTGGACAAATATTGCGCAGAGCCACAGTAAAGGTGGCGTGCTGCCGAACCCGGCCATCAGCAGGCGCGGTGAACGTAGCACCGGCATCCGCTGAGCCACCCGAGTAGGAATCGAAGTGATTGATAGTCCAAGTCGAGCGATCAACCGCACTGGTTTCCTTGGTTCGAGTGATCAGCGACACAATCGCGCTACGCACATTGGTCATGCTGGAGACATTTGCCGCCTGAACATAACGGTCAGTGACGCCGTTGAGGTCAGTATCATCACCAAACAGAAGCTGCATACTCTCGACCCCCGGAACCAGCGCAACCGCAGCCCAGGTATTGGTCGAATGACAGAACAGCGCAGGTTCATTGTCATTATTGCTATCCGCCGCAATGAAGTAAGTATCTTCTACGCGAACATTCGACGCGATGGCGTTGCCTTGGCAATCGGTGATAGTTCCATCCGGGGTAAAGGGTGAATTAGTCAAGCCCTCACCGTAGTAGCGAATACGAAAGACATCACTGGAATTGAGCACTGTCGCTGTCGGATTGCCGGATGAGCTAGAAAACTCTGCCGAGGACAGGGTGATCGAAGACTGGTCATTCAAGGCATTAAGTCGAAATGGTGCGGCGTTACTACAAAAGTCGGCCCCCTGACTGCGGGGATTTCTGAATCCCGCTTTTCGCAAGGCATGGCCGATATTATCAAACGCAAAACGAGATGACTCCTGCGCACGCGATATTCCGGTTTGTGCCTGCTGAGTCCCGATACCATTGATATAGGCTTGGGTGACGACCAAGGTTATCAGCAGTCCGATAGCAACAGCGACCATCAATTCGACCAGGGTGAACCCTTTGCTTCGTGAGTTTTTCATGGTCATCAGCATTTAAATCTGGGTTGAGAGGCAGGTATCAGTGGATGAATCGGAGTTTGAAACACCTCCACCAGATACGGCTATACGCCTACTTTCATTCCAGCAAACTTTAATAGTGATTCGTCCTGAATTACTACAAGCAAAATCCGAGGAATTCCCATCCGCTGGACTACTGTCAAGGCATACTGTGCCGCTACCGCCAGGCAACAGCAGCCTTGCATTAGCCAACCAGAGTGCATATTCGCTATTAGCAATCAGGTTTGGGGTTAGTGTTGCGTCGGTGCTGCATTTAGTCGTTGTCAGGCAGTTGCTGGTCAACGTATTGGTTGGGGGTGCGTACTCTGAGACGAAATAGGGATTGGAATTGATCTTTTCAGTCATGTCTGCCAGTTGCTGTGCGGCAATGGTTCGGTAATGTGAACTCGAACTCATTTTCAGACCGTGCATGAGAAGCCCTAGCAGACCCAACAGCCCAACGGAGAGGACAATAACCGCTACCATGACTTCCAGCAGCGTCGCCCCCTTCTGTGCGGCAGGGGAAATAGTGAACAGTTTTTTCATGAACAACTTTCCACTCGATTTACGGTTGCCCGCCCAGTAGGTGGCAGTTTGACCTCCCGCCCTCTGGGCTCACCATAAGAACACATTTTGAACGTCCATGTACTGATGCCAGTAATGCCGCCGCTCGGCAGAAAAGTCATGGAAAAGGTGTTTGCCGGACCGCTGGCAATCAGAGAGAGCCCATCGCTCAATGCCGGGCTGTAACTGATGATTTCTGCAGCATCCAAAGAGCCGTTAGCGTTAGCGTCTGACCAGATCAGGCGCCCTTCACTCCAGTCGTCGCCTGATGTGGCGCAAGTGGTACTGGTGGCTGCCAGACAGACGAATACCCTTTTACTTCGGCTTGCCGCTTCGGACCTGGCAAATGAAAGATCGGCAACGAAACCATTCACCTCGCTGGTCAGTCGAGTAGCAACTAGGAAGCTTCTAAAACTAGGTGCAGCAATGGCCAGAAGTACGGCCAGCACCGTTATCGTGATCATCAGTTCGATCACTGTGAAGCCACGGACTCTCATAAACATACCGCGACACGGGTTTTTCTGGGTTGGTCTAACAGTCATGACAAATGAGAACCTCTCGAAAAACCCTTGTAGCGATGGAATTTACCCGCACCGAAAGTCGAGCCGACGCTTCCAATTTTGGCAATATTTGGTTGACAAATCAAAAATCACAAAACCGACTATGAATGCTAGCCAATACGATCTGATCATGCAAGGCAGAAATACCATTACGGGCAGTCCAAAAAATTTTGCCCACAAAGCGGGAGATCAAATCAATGTCCTTGGATCACTGCTTGCCAGAATGACGCCCAGACAAATTTGGACAGGCACAGGAATACACGGACATCGGTGCCCAGATGAAGATTAATTGTACGGTTTCCTGAAACAGGCTCAGAGACCATCATCCTGCAAAACAGAGTCTGAAGCCAACTCTTCGGCGGACGAAAAAGACGGTGAGGGGAAAACGCAAAGGCCTTATCAGCCCAACCCCTTCGGCAGCGGAAACGCAATCCCTTCCTCGACCCCTGCCAACTGCCCAACCACCGCGCCCGTCAGGGCCTTGATGCGGTCGACGACGCGCAATACCAGAATTTCAGGTGCCGAAGCCCCTGCCGTGACGCCGATGCGCCGGCGGCCCTCCAGCCAAGCCGGATCGATTTCCTCCGGACCATCGACGAGATAGCCGTCGATGCCCCGCGACACCGCGACCTCGCGCAAGCGGCGGGAATTGGAACTGTTCGGACTACCGACGACGATCACCAGGTCGCAGCGTTCGCTCAATTCCTTGACCGCATCCTGGCGGTTCTGCGTCGCGTAGCAGATGTCGTCCTTCTTCGGCCCCTGTATGCCGGGAAAACGCTGGCGCAGCGCATCGATGACGACCGACGCATCATCCACCGACAGGGTGGTCTGAGTGACGAAGGAGAGTTGTTCCGGGCTCTTCACGTCGAGTCCTGCCACGTCGGCGGCGGTTTCGACCAGATACATCCCCCCGTCGCTCTGCCCCATCGTCCCCTCGACTTCCGGATGCCCCTTGTGGCCGATCATCACCACTTCGCGCGCGTCGCGCCGCATCTTGCCGACTTCGACATGGACCTTGGTGACCAGCGGGCAGGTCGCATCGAACACCTTCAAGCCCCGGCGGTCGGCTTCGGCCCGCACTTCGCGGGACACACCGTGCGCACTGAAGACCACGGTACTGCCGGCCGGCACCTCGTCGAGTTCTTCGACGAAGACCGCGCCCTTGGCGCGCAGGTCGTCGCAGACGAACTTGTTATGGACGACCTCGTGACGGACGTAGATCGGCGCGCCGAATTTCTCGATGGCCCGCTCGACGATGGCGATCGCGCGCTCGACGCCGGCGCAGAAACCGCGGGGATTGGCGAGAAGAATTTCCATGGGATGGCTTTCGGGAAGTGGATTCGGATTCGCGATTATCGACACGCGTCGGGCGGATTCGTTCGCCGCCCGTGCAAGGCCACAAATGAAAAAGGGCTGGCTTTCGCCAACCCTTTGAATTTTATGGTGCCGTTGAAGTGAATCGAACACTCGACCTACTGATTACGAATCAGTTGCTCTACCAACTGAGCTACAACGGCACGCTTTCAACTTTCAACCAAACCCGGCATCAGCGATGCTTTTCCCGGGTGGCCGTCAGCAGAGCGTAGAATTATAGCTTTTTCGTTGGCCATCAGGCAACGCCCCCCGCACATGAATCTGCTTCGCGCGCTGGCCACGGTCAGTGGTATGACCCTGCTCTCCCGCATCCTCGGTTTCGTCCGCGATTTCGTGATCGCCCGGACCTTCGGTGCCGGCCTGGCGACCGATGCCTTCTTCGTCGCCTTCAAGCTGCCCAACCTGCTGCGCCGGATGTTCGCCGAGGGGGCGTTCTCGCAGGCTTTCGTGCCCATCCTGGGCGAGTACCGCAATCAGCGCAATGCCGAGGATACCCGGACGCTGGTCGATCACGTCGCCAGCCTGCTGTCCGTCGTGCTGTTCGCGATCACGGCCGTCGGCATCGCCGCGGCGCCGTTGCTGGTCTGGATCTCGGCGCCCGGCTTCGCGGCCGACGCCGGGAAGTTCGAACTGACGGTGACGCTGACCCGGATCTGCTTCCCCTACATCCTGTTCATGTCGCTGGTCGCGCTGGCCGGCGGCATCCTGAATACCTGGAGCCGCTTTGCGCTGCCTGCCTTCACGCCGGTGCTGCTCAACCTCGCGTTCATTGCGATGGCGCTGTTCGCCGTCCCCTATTTCGATCCGCCGGTACTGGCCCTCGGCTGGGCGGTGTTCATCGGCGGCCTGCTGCAGCTGGCGATCCAGGTTCCCGCGCTGCGCCGCATCGCGATGCTGCCGCGGCCGACGATCGCCTGGCGTACCGCCTGGGCCGACCCCGGCGTGCGCCGCATCCTCAAGCTGATGGCGCCGGCACTGGTCGGCGTCTCGGTGTCGCAGATCAGCCTGCTGATCAACACCATCTTCGCCTCCTTCCTGAGCACCGGCAGCGTGTCCTGGCTGTATTACGCCGACCGCCTGATGGAATTCCCGTCAGGCATGCTCGGCGCCGCACTCGGCACCATCCTGCTGCCCTCGCTGTCGCGTTGCCACGCCAGCAACAACCACGCCGAATACTCGAAGCTGCTCGACTGGGGGCTGCGCCTGACCCTGCTGCTCGCCGCACCGGCCGCGCTCGGCCTGGCGATTCTGGCCGTGCCGCTGATCGCGACGCTGTTCTTCCACGGCGCCTTCGCCGTCGACGACGTCTTCCGCACGCGCGAGGCGTTGGTCGCCTACACCGTCGGCCTGACCGGACTGATCCTGGTCAAGGTGCTCGCCCCCGGTTTCTACGCCCGTCAGAACATCAGGACGCCGGTGCGCATCGCGCTGATCTCGCTTGCTGCGACGCAGGCGATGAACCTCGCCTTCGTCGGCTGGCTGGGCCACGCCGGTCTGGCGCTGTCGATCGGCCTGGCCGCCTGCCTGAACGCCGGCATGCTTTACCGCGGCTTGCGCCGCCAGGGCATCTACCAGCCGCAGCCGGGCTGGACGGGCTTCGTGCTTCGCCTCGCGGCGGCACTGGTCGCGATGGGCGCCGTGCTGTGGCTGGGCATGGGCAGCGAAGCGGCATGGTTGCAGCGCGGACTGCTCGGCCGCACAATCCACCTGTCCTGGCTGGTCCCGCTCGGGGCCGCCGCCTACTTCGCCACCCTGTGGCTGCTCGGCTTCCGCATCGCCGATTTCCGGCGCCGTGCCGCCGACTGAAACGACAAGGAGATTCGACATGCAACTCTTCAGCGCCAGTTTCGCCGATGGACAGCGCATTCCCGGCGAATTCTCGTTCTGCCTGCCCGACCCTGCCCACCACGTCTGCCTAGGCAGCAACCGCAACCCGGAACTGGCCTGGCAAGGCGCGCCGGAAGGCACGAAGTCCTTCGCCGTGATCTGCCATGACCCGGATGTCCCCAGCCGCGGCGACGACGTCAACCAGGAAGGGCGCAGCGTACCTGCCAGCCTGCCGCGCGTCGATTTCTTCCACTGGGTGCTGATCGACCTGCCGGCCGCGGTCGACCGCATCGAAGCCGGCGAATTCAGCAACGGCGTGACGCCGCGCGGCAAGCCGGGAGCGCAGGCGCCGCACGGCGCCCGCCAGGGCATCAACAATTACACCGACTGGTTCGCCGGCGACCACGACATGAGCGGCGACTACTACGGCTACGACGGTCCCTGCCCGCCGTGGAACGACGAGATCGTGCACCGCTACGTGTTCACGGTCTACGCGCTGGACATCGAAAAACTGCCGCTGACCGGACGTTTCGGCGGCCCCGAGGTGCGCGCGGCGATCGCCGGCCACGTGCTCGACCAGGCCAGCCTGACCGGCACCTACACGCTGAATCCGGCGCTCGCCGGCTGATCCGGCGCAGCGATCGCGAGGGGCGGATCACCGCCCCTTTTTTACATGATGCCGATGATCTCGACTTCGAAGCGGATGGTCTTGCCGGCCAGCGGGTGATTGAAGTCGAACAGGCCGTGCGTCGCATCCAGCTCGCGCAGGAAACCGGCGAAGCTCGCCCCGTTCGGCGCCGTGAACTCGACGACCGAGTTTTCCTTCAGCTCCATGCCGGCCGGCAGGCTGCTCAGGGCCAGGCGCTCGACCAGGCGCGGATTGTGTTCGCCGAAGGCCTGCGCCGGCTCCAGCTCGAACACGAAGCGCTCGTGGGCCGACAGGCCGATCAGCACCGATTCGAGATTCTCGGCCAGTTGCCCGCTGCCCATCTGCAGCGTGGCCGGGCTCATGTCGAAGGTCGACAGGAACTCCTCGCCGTCGAGGGTGGTGATGCGGTAGTGCAGGGTCAGGTAGCTGTCGGAGCGGACGGTGTTCATCAGTAATTCTCTTTTTCGGCCGACGCGGTCAACTGCGCCAGCACCAGCAAAATGGCGCCGACCGTGATCGCGGAATCGGCGATGTTGAAAGCCGGCCAGTAGTAGCCGGCGGCGTGCCACTGGATGAAATCGACGACGGCGCCGAAGCGCACGCGGTCGATCACGTTGCCCAGCGCGCCGCCCATGACCAGGCTGAGCGCCAGGGCATTCAGACGCTGGCCGGGGTGACGCTTCAATTCGACGGCGATCCAGCCGGACACCGCGAGCGCCAGGCCGGTGAACAGCCAGCGCTGCCAGCCCGGCTGGTCGGCCAGAAAGCTGAATGCGGCGCCCGGATTGAAGGTCAGCACCCAGTTCCAGAAAGGGGCGACGTAGATCGTTTCGCCGAAATGCAGCGTTTCGAGGACCAGCCACTTGCTGAGCTGATCGAGCAAGACGACAAGTCCGGCCAGACCGAACCACAGGCGCGGCGTCGCGCCGTTCCCTACATCAAGCATCACGCGTGCTACCCGCCAACCGACCAGATGTCGCGAATGATGCTGGCGAACTGGGGGAACTCCTGATCGTGATCGCACTGGATCTTGAACAGGGCCACCAGGATGTCGGGCGGGAAGCCCTGACGCGTCCCCGAGCGGGTATCGTTGAAAAGCTCATTCAGGTACTCGCCGAAGCAGCGGCTTCCCCAGGTTGCACGAATCCGCCGGGCAATATGCGGGAAACGACCGTTGATGGCCTGGAAATTCGGGTTCTGCTCAAGACCGGTCTGCTCCTTGACCTCGGTACTCGCGTCGAACTGCGGAAATTCGCGGCGATGCTCCTCGACCAGGCCCGATATCGCCGCCTCGAGATCCGCACGCAGCGGCGCATTGGTCTCGACGGCAATGCGGAACAGGCGCCCGACATAGTCGCCGAACTCCTTGCTCCCCCACAGGGAAATCATGCGCTCGACGATGTCGGGACGAATGGCATTGATTCTCCGGTAAAGCTCGGTCTTGTTGTTCATGGCCTTCCTTTGACAGAAATTACCTCGACATTGCCCCCGCCCTGGTCAGGCCCGGGCGCGCGCCTCGCCTTCCCCGTGCAGGTTGCTGACGCAGCGTCCGCACAAGGTCGGGTGCGCGGCGTCGGCACCGACGTCCGGGCGGACGTGCCAGCAGCGTTCGCACTTGGCGTGCTCGAGCGGCGTCGCGATGACCTGCTCGGCGTCGTCGCGGACCACCGCGGTCGACGAGCAGATGAAGACGAATTTCAGGTCGTCGCCGAGCGCCGCCAGCGCCTCGTACTTGTCGCCGGCGCAGCGGATCTCGACCGCCGCCTGCAGCGCCGAGCCGATCCTGCCGGCCTCGCGCTGCGCTTCGAGCGCCTTGGTGACGTCGGCGCGCGCAGCACGGACCAGGCTCCAGCGCGACAGCAGGTCGCCCTCGCCTTCCGGCTTCGGCAGTTCGTGCCAGAGCTGGAACATTACCGACTGCTCGGCGTCGCCGGTCAGCACCTGCCAGACTTCCTCGGCGGTGAACGCCGTGATCGGCGCCAACAGCCGGACGAAGCTCTGCGTGATGTGCCACAGCGCCGACTGCGCCGAGCGCCGGGCGACCGACTTGGGCGCCGTCGTGTACAGGCGGTCCTTCAGGATGTCGAGGTAGAAGCCGCCGAGATCTTCCGAGCAGAAGGTCTGCAGCGCCTGGACGACGCGGTGGAACTCGTAGCGGTCGTAGCCGGCGCGGCAGTCGTCCTGCAGCTCACGGGTCAGTGCCAGCGCGTAGCGGTCGATTTCCAGCCATTGTTCGACCGGCAGCATGTCGGCGCCGGCGTCGAAATCGGAAATGTTGGCCAGCAGGAAGCGCAGCGTGTTGCGGATGCGGCGGTAGCCCTCGACGACGCGCTTGAGGATTTCATCCGAAATGGTCAGTTCGCCCGAGTAGTCGGTCGAGGCCGTCCACAGGCGCAGAATGTCGGCGCCCATCTTGTCCGAGACCTGCTGCGGCGCGATGACGTTGCCCTTGGACTTCGACATCTTGTGGCCCTTGCCGTCGACGACGAAGCCGTGGGTCAGCAGCGCCTTGTACGGCGCCCGGCCGTCGATCGCGCAGCCCGACAGCAGCGACGACTGGAACCAGCCGCGGTGCTGGTCGGAGCCTTCGAGGTAGAGGTCGGCCGGATAGCTGTGCTCGGCGGCGTGCGAGCCGCGCATCACGTGCCAGTGCGTCGTGCCGGAATCGAACCAGACGTCCAGCGTGTCCTTCATCTTGACGTACTGGTCGGCCTCGGCGCCGAGCAGTTCGGCGGCGTCCAGGCTGAACCAGGCTTCGATGCCGGCCTGCTCGACGCGCTGCGCGACCTGTTCGATCAGTTCGGCGGTGCGCGGGTGCGGCTGGCCGGTTTCCTTGTGCAGGAAGAACGGAATCGGCACGCCCCAGTTGCGCTGGCGCGACACGCACCAGTCCGGGCGGGTCTTCATCATCGCTTCCAGGCGGGCGCGGCCCCAGGCCGGGAAGAACTGCGTCTCGTCGACGGCGCGCTCGGCGATCCAGCGCAGCGTCGGCGCCGCGTCGCCGGCCTTGTTCTCCATGCCGATGAACCACTGCGTGGTGGCGCGGAAGATGATCGGCGTCTTGTGTCGCCAGCAGTGCGGATAGCTGTGCTGGATTTTTTCCTGTTTCAGCAGTCGACCGCGCGCTTCCAGTTCCTGCAGCACCAGCGGGTTGGCCTGCCACACCGACAGCCCGGCCAGCTCGCCGACCGACAGCGCCGGCGTCGTGCTGATGAACTTGCCGTCGTTGCCGACCGGGTTGTTCACCGGCAGGCCGTACTTGCGGCCGACGTTGTAGTCGTCGACGCCGTGCGCCGGCGCGGTGTGCACCAGGCCGGTACCGGCCTCGGTGGTGACGTGCGTGCCGCAGATGATCGCGACGTCGCGGTTCTGGAACGGGTGCTTGAGCAGGATCTGGTCGAGCTTGCTGCCGACGCAGGCGCCGACGACCTGACCATCGAGGCCGTAGCGCTGCAGGCAGGCATCGGCCAGTTCGCGGACCAGGATCAGGCTGCCCTTCTCGGTTTCGATCAGGTGGTAGGTCAGTTCCGGATGCGCGCTGACCGCCTCGTTGGCCGGCAGCGTCCACGGCGTCGTCGTCCAGATCACCGCGAAGGCCGGGCCGCGGAGGTGGGCGAGGCCGAAGGCGGCGGCCAGCTTGTCGGCGTGGTTTTCATGCACTTCGAAGGCGACGTCGATCGCCGGCGAAGTCTTGTCCTCGTACTCGACCTCGGCCTCGGCCAGTGCCGAACCGCAGTCCAGGCACCAGTTGACCGGCTTCAATCCCTGGTACAGGTAGCCCTGCTCGAGAATGCGGCCAAGCGCACGCATTTCGTCGGCCTCGGCCTTGAAGTTCATCGTCAGGTAGGGGCGGTCCCATTCGCCGAGCACGCCCAGGCGGATGAAGTCCTTCTTCTGGCGCTCGACCTGCTCGGCCGCGTAGGCGCGGCACAGCTCGCGAACCTGGTCGGCCGGGATGTTCTTGCCGTGCAGTTTCTCGATCTGGTGCTCGATCGGCAGGCCGTGACAATCCCAGCCCGGCACGTAGGGCGCGTCGAAGCCGGACAGCGTCTTCGAGCGGACGATGATGTCCTTGAGGATCTTGTTGACCGCGTGGCCGATGTGGATGTCGCCGTTGGCGTAAGGCGGGCCGTCGTGCAGCGTGAAGCGCGGACGGCCGGCGCAGGCCTCGCGGATGCGCTTGTACAGTGCCTTCTGCTGCCATTCGCTGACCCACTGCGGCTCGCGCTTCGGCAGGTCGCCGCGCATCGGGAAGGGCGTATCGGGAAGATTCAGGGTGTCCTTGTAGTCAGCCATTTTGCGTGCTCACAGCTTGAAGAAGGCCCGCGCCGCCGCGGCATCGGCCGCGATCTGCGCCTTGAGGGCGTCGAAATTGGGAAAACGTTGCTCGTCGCGCAATTTATGCACGAAGCGCACCGAGATGTGCGCGCCGTAGATGTCGCGGGCAAAGTCGAAAAGATGGGCTTCGAGCAGCGGCCGCGTGCCGCCGACCGTCGGCCGCATGCCGAGATTGGCCACGCCGGGCAGCGGCGTTTCGCCCAGGCCGCCGACCTCGACCGCGAAAACGCCGGTCATCGGCAGCGGATTGTGCTTGATGCGCAGGTTGGCCGTCGCGAAGCCGATCTGCCGGCCGAGCTTCTGGCCGTGCACGACCTGCCCGTCGATCACGTAAGGCCGGCCGAGCAGACGCGCGGCGCGCTCCATGTCGCCGGCCGCCAGCGCCCGGCGGACGCCGGAACTGGACACCCGCTCGCCGTCGACCGTGACGCTGCCCATCGTCTCGACGGTGAAGCCGTGACGCTGTCCGGCCGCCTGCAGCAGCGCGAAGTCGCCGGTACGGCCGCGGCCGAAGCGGAAGTCGTCGCCGACGATCAGGTGTCCGACCCGCAGTGCGCCGACCAGCACCTGCTCGATGAACTCGTCGGCGCTCAGCGCGGCGAAGGCGGCATTGAACGGGCAGATCATCGTCTGCTCGACGCCGGCCTCGGACAGCAGTTCGAGTTTCTCGCGCAGAGTGCTGAGGCGGGCGGGCGCGGCGTCCGGGGCGAAGAACTCGCGCGGATGCGGCTCGAAGCTCAGCACCGTCGGCACCAGCGCCCGGCGGGACGCCGCGTCGGCGAGCCGGCGCAGCAACTCGGCATGGCCGAGATGCACACCGTCGAAATTGCCGACGGCGAGGGCGACGGGAGCCGGTACGGGACGCGAGTGACCGCGAAAGACGCGCATGAGTGAGACTTGCCGGAAAAACGTTGAATTATAACGACCTAGACGCCGCTCCGGACATGCGTTTTACCCGCTTTGCCGCCGGCGCCGGCCGATTTGGCTATAATCGCCGGACTTTTCCCCGCGCCCGCCCCGCTCCATGCTCGAGTTAACCCGTCACGTCGTCCGGATTTCTGCACGCCGCGACCGCACGGAGATCAATTCGGCGATGCTCGACGCGCTGCTCGACCTGTTCGCCCCGGGCGAGCTGACCATCCACCGCTGCTATCCGAGCCGGCGCCAGACCATCGCCTTCGCCTGCGCCGGCGTCGGCCGCGACGGCCAGCGCTTCGAACGCAACGCCTATCTGCCGGAACACCGCTACTGCCGCAGCCTGGACAGCGACCCGCTGCTCCGGCAATGCGCCGACACGCAGGCGCCCGTGCTGTCCGCGCTGGACGGTGGCGCGCAGCGCATCGTCTTTCCGGTATCCCGGCCGGACCAGCTGCTCTACCTGATCGACCTGAACCTGCCGGTGACCTTCCCGCCCGAGCAACGCATCGCGCTGATGGGCCTGATCGAATATTTCGGCAACCACATCGGACTGCTCGACTACGGCGAATCCGACACGCTGACCGGCCTGGCCAGCCGGCGCACCTTCGACAAGCACCTGTTCGAACTGCTCGGCCAGGCCCACCCCGACGAAACCGGACGACGGCGCGGCAGTGCGCACGGCAGCCACTGGCTGGCCGTCTGCGACATCGATCATTTCAAGCGGGTCAATGACGACTTCGGCCACCTGATCGGCGACGAGGTGCTGATCATGGCCTCGCAGGTCATGCGCGATTCGCTGCGCTTCGACGACCAGCTCTTCCGCTTCGGCGGCGAGGAGTTCATCGCGCTGCTGCAGCCGACCGATGCCGCATCGGCCCAGCGGGTGCTCGAGCGCTTCCGGCGCAACATTGAGCAGCAGGTGTTCAGCCGGGTCGGCCACGTGACGATCAGCGTCGGCTTCAGCCGCCTGCTGGCTAACGATACGCCGACCAACGCGATCGACCGGGCCGACGAGGCGCTGTATTACGCCAAGCGGCACGGCCGCAACCGCGTCGACGGCTACGAGGAACTGGTCGCCAGCCAGGCGATCGCGCCGCGCCAGCCGGCGACCGGCGAAATCGAACTGTTCTAGCCGAGCACCGACGGCCGGGCCTTCGGGCCGGGCGGATGCTTGATGAAATACTGGCGGATGCCGCGCACGATCGCGTCGGCCAGCTTTTCCTGGTAGGCGTCGTCGGTCAGCCGGCGCTCTTCCTCCGGATTGGAGATGAACGCGGTCTCGATCAGCGCCGACGGAATGTCCGGCGCCTTCAGCACCGCGAAGCCGGCCTGTTCGACCTGCGCCTTGTGCAGCGTGTTGATCGAACCCAGTTCGCCGAGCAGGTACTTGCCGAGCTTCAGGCTGTCGTTGATCGTCGCCGTCTGCGACAGGTCGAACAGCGTCCGGGCCAGGAAGGGATCCTTGGCGCCGACATTGACGCCGCCGATCAGGTCGGCCTCGTTCTCGCGCTGGGCCAGCCAGCGCGCCTGCGTGCTCGAGGCACCGCGCTCGGACAGCACGAACACCGACGAGCCGCGGGCCTCCGGCTTGATCCAGGCATCGGCGTGGATCGACAGGAAGAGGTCCGACTGCACCCGGCGCGCCTTCTGGACGCGGACGTGCAGCGGCACGAAGAAATCGGAATCGCGGGTCATCACCGCGCGCATGTTCGGCTCGGCGTCGATCCGGGCCTTCAGCCGCCGGGCGACCTGCAGCGTGACGTCCTTCTCGCGCGAACCGCCCTGGCCGATCGCCCCCGGATCCTCGCCGCCGTGGCCGGGGTCGAGGGTGATCGTGACCAGACGGTCGACGATGGGTTTGCCGGATTTCCGGGAAGTCTGCACTTCCGGTGCCTCGACCGGGCGTTCGGCCTTGCGCGGCGGCGCTTCGGCGCGCGCGGGGGCTTCGTCGGCCGGGCGGGCGGCGAGGTCCGCCTCGCGCTTCGCCGGCTCGACCGCATCCTGCCGCCCTTCGAGCAGCGCCATCAGCGGGTCCGGCGGATTGACCGGATAGACGTCGAGGACCAGGCGATGGCCGTATTCGCCGACCGGCTTCAGTTCGAAGACCTGCGGAACGACCTTGGTCTTCAGTTCCATGACCAGGCGCACGACGCCCGGCTTGAAGCGTCCGGCACGCAGCAGCTTGATGTAGGGATCGTCGGTCGCCACCTTGCGGGCCAGACTGTCGAGCACGCTGTTGAACTCGACGCCCTCGATGTCGACGACCAGGCGGTCCGGGTTCTCGACGGTGAAATGGGTGTATTTGAGCGGCGCGTCGTGTTCGAGCGTGACGCGGGTGTAATCGGCGGCCGGCCAGATGCGCACGGCCAGTACCGACGGCAGGCGTGCCGCGGCGCCGGCCAGCGGCGAAACGGACAGGATCAGCGAGGCGCCGGCGTAGTGCAGCAGTCGTCGGCGCCCATGGCTGGGATGAGCGCGTTTAGACATGCTTCCCCTTTCGGTGTATCTGCCAGGGCTTCGACGATACGCCCGACACCTGCATGATGAAGGCGCAGCCGCAGGTCTGGCGACGGAACGCAGCCCTGAGCGCGTTCCGGCCATTCGACCAGACAGACTGAAGCATCGTTGAAATATTCGCCCAGGCCCGCATCGAGAAACTCCTCGGGTGACTCGAAACGATAAAAATCAAAGTGATATAAGTATAAGCTCGAAATTACGTAAAATTCAACCAGCGAATAGGTCGGGCTCTTGACCGGACCGGCATGGCCGAGGGCGCGGATCAGCGCGCGAACCAGCGTCGTCTTGCCCGCGCCGAGATCGCCTTCGAGAAAAATCACCAGCCCCGGCTGCAGCGCCGTCGCCAGGCGCTCGCCCAGGCGCTGCGTCGCCGCTTCGTCGGGCAGGGGGAAAACGGCGTTAACATCGGGGCTATGCACGATCAGGACTCCACGGTAAACAGTTCGTCGCTCAAGGAAGGCATCCGCGCGGCCGGGCGGGCGCTCGGCTTTTCCGCGCTCGGCGTCGCCCGCGCCGATCCGGGCGAGGCGGCGGTCGCCGGACTGCGCGACTGGCTGGCCACCGGCCGCCACGGGGACATGGATTATATGGCCCGCCACGCCGAACTGCGCGCCGACCCGCGCCTGCTGCACCCGGGAACGCTCACCGTGATCAGCGCCGCGGTGGACTACCTGCCGCACCGCAAAAGCGTGGACGACCCGGCGGCGGCGGCGATCTCCCGCTACGCGCAGGGCCGCGACTACCACAAGGTCGTGCGCGGCCGGCTGCAGAAGCTGGCCGACGCGATCGGCGAACTGGCCGGCCCTTTCGGCTACCGGGTGTTCTCCGACTCGGCGCCGGTCATGGAAGTCGAATTCGCCCGCCAGGCCGGCCTCGGCTGGCGCGGCAAGCATACGCTGCTGCTGTCGCGGGAAGGCTCTTGGCGCTTTCTCGGCGAAATCTACACCGACCTGCCGCTCGAGCCGGATGCGCCGGTCACAGGCCACTGCGGCCACTGCCGGGCCTGCCTGGACGCCTGCCCGACCGGCGCCATCGTCGCCCCCTACGAGGTCGATGCGCGGCGCTGCATCAGCTACCTGACGATCGAACTGGCCGGCCCGATTCCCGAGCCCATGCGCCCGTTGATCGGCAACCGCATCTACGGCTGCGACGACTGCCAGACCTGCTGCCCGTGGAACCGCTTCGCCCGGCTCGGCGACCCCGAGTTCGCACCGCGCCACGGCCTCGATTCCGCGACGCTGGTCGACCTGTTGGCGTGGAGCGAAGAGGAATTCTCGACGCGCCTGGCCGGCAATCCGATCCGCCGCATCGGCCACGAGCGCTGGCTGCGCAACATCGCCGTCGCGCTCGGCAACGGACCGTCGACGGTCGACGCCAAAAACGCCCTGAATTCGCGGGCCGACCACCCCTCGGCGCTGGTCCGCGAGCACGTCGCCTGGGCGCTGTCCCGCCTCTAGCCGCGGCGGGCCTGGCGGCGACCGCCCAGCCACCTGAGCACCACCTCGAACAGGGCTTCCGGATCGACCGGCTTGCCGACGTGGTCGTCCATGCCGGCCGCGAAACAGGCCCGGCGGTCCTCGTCGAAGGCATTGGCGGTCATCGCCAGGATCGGCGTATCGCGGTTCGGCGTATCGGCGCGAATCGCCCGCGCCGCATCGAGGCCGTTCAGGCGCGGCATCTGCATGTCCATCAGGATCAGGTCGAAGGCTTCGGCCCGTGCCCGCTCGAGCGCCTCGACGCCGTCCGCAGCGACCTCGACGGCCAGCCCGGCCTCCTCGAGGAGCTGACGCGACACTTCCTGGTTGATCGGCTCGTCCTCGACCAGCAGGATGCGGGCGCCCGGAAAAGCCCGACGCAGGCGGGCCTCCGCCGGCTCCTCCGGGGCCTCGCCGCCCCCGCCAGCCGGCGTCGCGGCACCGGCCAACCGGACCGTGAACCAGAAGACGCTGCCCTGGCCGGGCTCGCTGTCGACACCGATCTCCCCGCCCATCAGCTGGACCAGGCGCTTGCTGATCGCCAGCCCGAGCCCGGTACCGCCGTATTTCCGGGTGAAGGAATTGTCGGCCTGTTCGAAGGCATTGAACAGGCGCTGGCGGACGGCCGGCTCGATGCCTATGCCCTCGTCTTCGACTTCGAAACGCAGCAGCAGTCCGGCCTCCCCGGCGTCGAGACGGCGCACCCGGATGTCGACGCAGCCGCGCTCGGCAAACTTGATCGCATTGCCGGTCAGGTTCAGCAACACCTGACGCAGGCGCAGCGGATCGCCGCGCAGCCCGGTCGCCGCCAGATCGGCCGGCACGTCGAGGCGCAGCGGCACGCCCCGGTCGATCGCCTTCTGGCCGAGCAGGCCAACCACGTCGTCGAGCACGGCGGCCAGCGTGAAATCCGTCTCGTCGAGCACGAAGCGCTCCGCCTCGATCTTCGAGATGTCCAGGATGTCGTTGAGCACCAGCAGCAGGTGGTCGGCGCCCGCCTTCGCCTTGTCGAGCTGCTCGACGGCCCGCCCATCATCGACCCGGCGGCGGGCGAGCGCCAGCATGCCCATGATCGCGTTCATCGGGGTCCGCAATTCGTGGCTCATGTTGGCCAGGAAACTGGATTTGGCCCGACTGGCTGCCTCGGCGGCCTCCTTGGCGACGAGCAGCGTCCGGTTGGCGGCCTCCAGTTCGTCGTTCAGGGCCTGGACGCGCGCTTCGGAACGCGCCCGCTCGGCGATCTCGGCCTGCAGCCGATCGTTGGTCCGGCGCAGGTCCGCGGCCTGCTTTTCCAGGTTCTCGGTATGGGCGCGCAACTGCCCCGCCATGTGGCGGGTCGCGTCGAACAGCGTGGCAACCTCGCGGATCGGGCTGTTGCGGACCGTGTCGACGCGCCACTCCCCGGCGGCCAGCCGGGCGGCCGCCCGCGACAACCGGACCAGCGGGCGCGCCACCCAGTCGGTGGCGAACAGGCCGATGAAGAAGGCGAACACGGTGACGATCAGCACCAGGTAAGCGATGTTGCGCAGATTGCCGCCGATCTCGGCATCGAAATGCCCCTTGGGCAGGATCACGCCGATGGTCAGTTGCGGCCCCTGCGGAACTGCATGGCTGCGCCAGTCGAGCAGGTAATCCTCGCCGCCGAGGCTGAACGACGCGCTGCCCTCGGCTTGCCCGGCCTGTCCTTCGAGTGCGGCACCGGCGGCGCGGACGACGGCGTCGCGGCTCTCGGCGAGCCGGAAGCGGACCGTGCGGCCGTCGTCGACGCGGTAGATCGCATCCTGGCCGGAACTCGCCAGCAATCCCCCGCCGCGCTCCGCGATGAAGGCGATCGCGCTGCTGCCAGCGGTCAGTTCGCGCAGGAAGGCGCTCAATTGCGATAGCGCGACGTCGGCGGTGGCGACGCCGATGAAGCGCCCCTGCGGATCGTGCAGCGGCGCCGACAGCCCGATGCCCATCGTGTCGTAAGCCCCGGCGGAATCGTTGATCACGTACGAGTAGGCCGGATACCAGGCGGGGACGCCAGCCGCCAGCGCCGCTTGGTACCAGGGCCGGGTGCGCGCGTCGAAATCGCGGTTGGCCTTGCTGACCAGCGAAGCCGGACGGCCCGCATCATCGACGCGGAAGATGTGCATCGCACGCTGCTCGGCGCGGCGGGCATGGATCAGGCGCAGGCTCTTGTCGGTGCCGAGCGGCGGCCGGCTGCCGGCGTAATACTCGCCGTCGGCCAGACCGATCGAAATAAAGGTCAGCAGCGGCTGCTGGCGGATCTGCAACAGGAAGGCCTGCATCAGTTCGTCGCGCCGGGCGTCCGACAGCAAACCGGCCCGGGCCTGCTCGACGTTATAGGTCACGATGCGCCGCGGCACCTCGAAGAACGCGGCGACCCGGTCGTGGATGCGCTCGACCAGCGCGGCGGCGCTGGCCTGCGCGAAGCGTTCCGAGGACTGTTCGGCGTTGCGCAGCGATATCCAGCCGCTGACCACGACGATCGGCAGCAACACCAGGATCATCGCCCCGAACAGGAAGGCGCGCAGCCCAATCCGGCCGGCCCCCGGAGGCAGCGCGGGTCCCTCGTCGGCCTCGACGGCGGACTGGCTCCGCCGGCTGACCAGCAACCAGGAAACCAGCGCCAGCGTCAACAGCAGGCCGGCAGCACGGATCAGCCAGTGGCGCTGCGCGGCCTGCAGCACTTCCGGCTTCGGCTCGGCGGCGAAACGCCACTGGCCGCCCGGCAGGTTCAGGTCGAGCGCGACATGGGAACGCTTGAACAGTCCGGGATCGCCCCAGAACGGCGCGCCCTGGGCGCCCGATGCATCGCGGCCGCGGATGGCGAGGCGGAACGGCAGCTCGGCGGCGGCGAGGCCCGCGTCTTCCAGCATGCCCTCGAAATCGGCGGCGATCGACAGGATTCCCCAGTCGCCTGCCCCGCCGCGGAATTCGACCGGCGTGCGCAATACCAGGCCGGAGCGTCCGCTCTGGGCCAGCGTGATCGGTCCGGAAACGAAGGCATCGCGGCGCTCGATGGCCCGCTCGAGGCCGACCATGACGTCGGGCCGGCTCGCGTAGTTCAGGCCGATCACCGCCTCGTTGCCGGCCAGCGGATGAACGAAAACGACTTCGAGCTTGTTGGAGACGGTGACGTTGACGACCCGCGGGCGCGCCGCGACCAGCCGCTTTGCGGCATCGGCCAGCCCCGGATCGTCGGCACCGCCCCCATCGCCCAGTCCGGCCGCGATGTCGTGGTTGTCCTGCAGCAGTTCGCCGATCTGCCTTTCCAGCCGGAAGACCCCGGCGCGCAGCGCGGCATCGGCCTGGCGGAGCGCCGCGCGCTCGCCGGCCCGCTCGTCGTAGTGCTCGACGGCGGCAGTCGCCGCCCAGCCGGCCAGCGCCAGCAGCAGCACCTTCAGCCAGACGACCACGCCCATGCCTTGCCCCTGCGCCACCGAACGGACTCCCTGCTATCGACGAAGCGGCAAGCATAGCAGAGGCTCGCCGCCGCCCCCTTCCCGCTTGAGCCGTGGCCGGGCATCGCGCCCGGTAGGGCAGTCCGTGCCGCCATCGCGGTGGACGCGGCTTACAGCGCGAAAACGAAAGGCGCTGCGCGCTTCAGCGGGCGACCGGCCGGCCGCGGTCGGCGCACCATTCGCTCCACGACCCCGGATAGAGGCGCGAGCCCGGCAGGCCGGCGATTTCCATCGCGACGAGGTTGAGGCAGGCCGAGACGCCGGAACCGCACTGGTGGACGACGTCGGCCGGCGGCGTGCCGGCAAGCAGCGCCAGCCATTCGGCACGCAGCACGGCGGCCGGCTTGAAGCGCCCGTCGGGTTGCAAATTGTCGCGAAAACAGCGGTTGACCGCACCGGGAATGTGGCCGGCGACCGGATCGATCGTCTCGTTCTCGCCGCGGAAGCGGTCCGGGCCGCGCGCGTCGACCAGATGCATGTGCGGCGTCTCCAGCCGGGCCATCACGTGACCGGCATCGACCCGCATGTCGTCCCGGAGATGGGCGACGAAGGCCACCGGTAGCGGGGTCGGCAAGGTCGTCGTCAGCTCGCCGCCGGCCGCCAGCCAGCCGGCCAGCCCGCCGTCGAGCAGCGCGACGCGCTCGTGCCCGAGCCAGCGCAGCAGCCACCACAGGCGGCCGGCGATCATGCCGCTGCCGTCGTCATAGACGACGACCTGGGTGCGGGCGCGGATGCCGATACCGCCGAGCCTGGCCGCCAGCCGGTCCGGATCGGGCAGCGGGTGCCGGCCGTTGCTGCCGTCCGGGACTCCCGACAGGTCGCGGTCGCAATGCAGGAAGAAGGCGCCGGGGATGTGGCCGGCCGCATGTGCGGCCTCGCCCCAGCCGGGGTCGGCCAGCTGGTGCCGGACGTCGACGACCAGCCAGTTCGGGTCGTGCAGGTGCGCCTTCAGCGTCGCCGCATCGACCAGCGTGGCGAAGCTCACGCAGCGTCCAGCCAGGCCTTCGCCTCGTCGGCGTCGGCGAAGACCTCGACGTCGGCGCTGACGAAGGTCTGCGACAGCCAGGCGCTCCAGGTCACCCACTGGCTGTCGGTGACCACCGCAACGCGCTTGAAGTCGCTGGCGTGGGCGCGCGAGAACTTGACCTCTTCCCAGGCGACGTCCAGCGTCAGGCCGGCCATCTGCGACAGGTCGAAATAGAGATCGACCGGGCCCTCGAACTGCACCTTGTAATTGACGACCTCCTCGAACTCCTTGTAGTCGGCCAGCGTGAATTCGCCGAACACGGAAACGCTGACACGGCTGGGTTGGTGGTCGATGACGATCATGATCGGGCTCCGTTGTTGGTGTTGTGTGAAAAGTTTAATCCTGTTCCACCGGGCTGGCGCGGGAAAAGTGGGTGGCCGCGATCCCGGACAGCACGATCAGGCCGATCGCCGCCCATGCCGCGGCGCCGAGCACCTCGCCCCAGATCAGCATGCCGAACAGGCTGGAGAAGATCACCGTGCTGTAGGCCAGCGCCGCCGACATCAGCGTCTTGCCGCGCGAGAAGGCGCGCGTCATCGCCAGTTGGGCGGCGGTCGCGAAACTGGCGACGCCGAGCAGCAGCAGGCCGCTCCGTCCATCGACCGGGTGGATTTCGCCGAAGGCCAGCCAGACGGCAGCGCACACGGTGGCGACCAGCGAGAAGTAGAACACCGTGCGCGTCTCGGACTCGCCGCGCGCGCCGAGCTGGCGCACGCTGAAATAGGCCATGCCGGCCATCACGCCGGAAAAGAGCCCGACCAGCCCGCCGGCCAGCTGGTCGGCGTGGAAGGTCGGTTTGAGCAGCAGCGCGACGCCGACCAGGCCGATGCCGAGCGCGCCCAGCATGCCGCCGCGCAGGCGCAGACCGGACAGCGCCAGGTACAGCGCGAGGAAGATCGCCGACGTGTAGTTCAGCGTCACCGCGGTGGCCAGCGGCAGCAGCGTGATCGCGTAGAAATAGGAAAACAGCGCCGTGAAGCCGACCAGGCCGCGCGTGATCTGCCAGCGCCAGTGCGGCGTCTTCAGTGACACGCCGCGCAGCCGGACCAGAACGAACATCAGCAGCAGCGAGATGAAGCTGCGGTAGAAGGTGATCTCGACGGCCGAGTGCGTTTCGGCGGACAGCTTGACGCAGACGCCCATGCAGGCGAACAGGAAGCTGGCGGCGATCATCCACAGGGATTGCATCGGAAGGCTCGGAAAGTTCGGTCCGCAGCGACGGGCAGCGGCGGATGAAAATGAAAAGGGCGCCGGATTTTACCCCGGCGCCCGCGGTCGACCGCAGCGAACGCTCAGCGCGCCTCGATCGCCGACTGCATGATCCGGCGGTAGAACTCGTGGAAGTGCTGCATGCCGTCCTCCATCGGGCTCTGGTACGGACCGACCTCGTTCCTGCCCTGGGCGAGCAGCGCCTTGCGGCCACGGTCCATGCGCTCGCCGATGTCGTCGTCCTCGATCGCCGTCTCCATGTAGGCGGCGCGCTCGGCCTCGATGAACTCGCGCTCGAAATCGACGATTTCCTCCGGGTAGTAGAACTCGACGACGTTCATCGTCTTGTCCGGCCCCTGCGGGATCAGCGTCGAGACGACCAGCACGTGCGGGTACCACTCGACCATGATGTTCGGGTAGTAGGTCAGCCAGACGGCGCCCTGCGGCGGCGTCTCGCCGCGGTCGCCGTAATATTCGCGGACGGCCTTCTGCCAGCGCCCGTAGGTCGCCGAGCCCTCCTTCAGCAGCGACGTGATGCCGACCTTCTGCACCGAGTACCACTCGCCGAACTGCCAGGACAGGTCGTCGCAGGTCACGAAGTTGCCCAGGCCCGGATGGTAGGGAACGACGTGGTAGTCCTCCAGATAGACCTCGATGAAGGTCTTCCAGTTGTAATTGCACTCGTGCATCTCGACGTGGTCGAGCTTGTAACCGGAGAAATCGAACTCGCGCGCGACGTTCATGCCGGCGAGGTCGCCGGTGGCCGAGCGCGGGCCCTTGAAGAGCAGGCCGTTCCAGTTTTCCAGCTTCGCCTTGTCGAGGTTCAGGCAGGGGTTCTGCGGGAAATGCGGCGCGCCGATCAGCTGGCCGCCCTGGTCGTAGGTCCAGCGGTGGATCGGGCAGACGACCGGCCCTTCCAGCTTGCCGCTGCCCTGCAGCATGATCGCCTGACGATGGCGGCAGACGTTGGACATCTGCCAGATGCCGGCATTCGGCCCGACGTCGCCGCCGTTCAGCAGCATCTGGCCGTGATCCTTCCACTCCAGCGAGCGGTAGTCGCCCGCCTCGGGCACCATCAGCTGATGGCCGACATAGCCCGGACCGGCATCGAAGATGAGTTTCTTCTCCAGTTCAAAGATTTTCTCATCGAAATACCAGTCCACCGGCAGTTGGGAAACTGCAGGGACCAACCTGGACACATTGGCCATGTCGGACATTCCACGCCTCCAGCGGGTTAACAAAAAGTTAATGAACAAGAAAGGGATTTTACCCTGCCCCGAATTTGACCAGAAGCCCCTGGATAGAGTATTTTCACGTGTTTCCTCGAAGCCCGCTGACATGGAACCAAGCCCCATTGCCGACCTGAAATTCGAGACTGCGCTTGCCGAACTCGAAGCCATCGTCGCCGGCATGGAAGGTGGCCGGCTCGAGCTGGAAGACTCGATCGCCGCCTACAAGCGCGGCATGGCCCTGATGCAGCATTGCCAGGCCCAGCTCACCGCCGCCGAGGAGCAGATCCGCATCATCGAAAACGGCCAGTCGCGGAGCGTCGACCGCAACACGCTGGAGGCCCAGTGAATCCGCTGCCTTTTGCCGACTGGATGGCGACCACGCAGGAACGCGTCGAAGCCGCCCTCGCCCGTTTCCTGCCCGGCGCCGACACCCTTCCCGCCCGCCTGCACGACGCGATGCGC
Source organism: Dechloromonas sp. (assembly GCA_028687035.1). Classification (GTDB taxonomy): domain Bacteria; phylum Pseudomonadota; class Gammaproteobacteria; order Burkholderiales; family Rhodocyclaceae; genus Azonexus. The sequence continues at coordinate 27,340 of JAQUAX010000006.1, forward strand.
TATGCCACGCTGGGCGGCGGCAAGCGCGTCCGCCCGCTGCTCGCCTTCGCCGCCGGCGAACTGACCGGCGCGACGCCGGAAAAGCTCGAGGTCGTCGCTTGCGCGGTCGAGATGATCCACGCCTATTCGCTGGTGCACGACGACCTGCCGTGCATGGACGACGACGTGCTGCGCCGCGGTCGACCGACCTGCCACGTCGAATATGATGAGCCGACCGCACTGCTGGTCGGCGACAGCCTGCAGACGCAGGCCTTCGAACTGCTCGCCGGCCCGCTGCTCGGCGACCCCGCCCGCCAGCTCGAGATGGTGGCGCTGCTCGCCCACGCCAGCGGTTCGCGCGGCATGGCCGGCGGCCAGGCGATCGACCTCGCGTCGGTCGGCAAGCCGCTGTCGCAGCCCGAACTCGAACTGATGCACGCGCTGAAGACCGGCGCGCTGATCCGTGCCGCGGTGCTGCTCGGCGCGCTGGCCGGCACCCCGCTGTCGGCCGACGAACGTCACCAGCTCGACCGCTTCGCCAAGCGCGCCGGCCTGCTCTTCCAGGTCGTCGACGACATCCTCGACTGCACGGCGAGCACCGCGACGCTGGGCAAGACCGCCGGCAAGGACGAGGCCGCCGACAAGCCCACCTACGTCAGCCTACTCGGCCTCGACGGCGCCCGCAGCTACGCCGGGGAACTGCGGACCGACGCGCTGGCCGCGCTGGCCATTTTCGGCGAACGCGCCGGCCGACTGACCCAGCTGGCCGACTTCATCTGCCACCGGCAATTCTGAGATGCGCTTCTCCCTGCTCGACACCATCAACAGCCCGGCCGACCTGCGCCGCCTCGACCGCAAGCAGCTGCCGCAACTGGCGGGCCAGCTGCGCGACTTCCTGATCGAGTCGGTCGCCCAGACCGGCGGCCACCTGTCATCCAACCTCGGCACCGTCGAACTGACCATCGCGCTGCACGCCGTCTACAACACGCCGGAAGACCGCCTGGTCTGGGACGTCGGCCACCAGTGCTACCCGCACAAGATCCTGACCGGGCGCCGCGCCGGCATGAACCGCCTGCGCATGCGCGGCGGCCTCGCCGGCTTCCCGAAGCGCTGCGAAAGCCCGTACGACACCTTCGGCGTCGGCCATTCGTCGACGTCGATCTCGGCGGCACTGGGCATGGCGCTGGCCGCCAAGCTGAAGGGCGAGAACCGCAAGACGGTCGCCGTGATCGGCGACGGCGCGATGTCGGCCGGCATGGCCTTCGAGGCGATGAACAACGCCGGCGTCGCCGACGCCGACATGCTGGTCATCCTCAACGACAACGAGATGTCGATCTCGCCGCCGGTCGGCGCGCTGAACAACATCCTGACCCGGCTGATGTCGGGCAAGACCTACAACGCCGCGCGCGAGGCCGGCCGCCACATGCTCGGCTTCGCGCCGCCGCTGCTCGAACTGGCCCGCCGGGCGGAAGAGCACGTCAAGGGCATGATCGCGCCGGGCACGCTGTTCGAGGAATTCGGCTTCCACTACTACGGACCGATCGACGGCCACGACCTCGACGCGCTGATCCCGACGCTGGAAAACCTGAAGAAGCTGAAGGGCCCGAAGTTCCTGCACGTGATCACCAAGAAGGGCCAGGGCTACAAGCTGGCCGAAAGCGACCCCATCCTCTACCACGGGGTCGGCAAGTTCGCGCCGGGCGAAGGCATCCAGTCCGGCAAGGGCGGCGGCAAGCTGACCTACACCCAGGTCTTCGGCGACTGGCTGTGCGACCAGGCCCAGGCCGACCCGCGGCTGGTCGGCATCACGCCGGCGATGCGCGAAGGCTCCGGCCTGGTCCGTTTCGCCGAGCAGTTCCCGGAACGCTACTTCGACGTCGGCATCGCCGAGCAGCACGCCGTGACCTTCGCCGCCGGCCTGGCCTGCGAAGGCCTGAAGCCGGTCGTCGCGATCTACTCGACCTTCCTGCAGCGGGGCTACGACCAGCTGGTCCATGACGTCGCGCTGCAGAACCTGCCGGTGATCTTCGCGGTCGACCGCGGCGGCCTGGTCGGCGCCGACGGCCCGACCCACCACGGCACCTTCGACCTGTCCTTCGCCACCTGCATCCCGAACCTGGTCGTCATGGCGCCGTCCGACGAAGCCGAGTGCCGGCGCATGCTGTCGACCGCCTTCGCCCACGACGGCCCGTCGCTGGTCCGCTATCCGCGCGGCGGCGGCACCGGCACGATCCCCTCGACCCAGCTCGACACGCTGCCGCTGGGCCGGGGCGAAATCCGCCGCCGCGGCCAGGGCGTTGCGCTGCTCGCCTTCGGCAGCCTGGTCCCGGCCGCCCTCGCCGCCGGCAACGAACTCGACGCCACGGTCGCCAACATGCGCTTCGTCAAGCCGCTCGACGTCGACCTGATCGTCGAACTGGCCGGGAACCATTCGCTGCTGGTCAGCATCGAAGAGAACGCCGTGATCGGCGGCGCCGGCTCGGAAATCGCGCGGGTGCTGGAGGAGCGCGGGCTGGACGTGCCGCTGCTGCGCCTCGGCCTGCCCGACCGCTTCATCGACCACGGCGAACAGGGCCAGCTCCTCGCCGAGCTGGGCCTCGACAGGGACGGTATCGTACGCGCCGTGCGCGACCGGACCGACCTACAACAACCCTAAAGAACAGCCCCCATGAGCACCCCGAACATCCCCGACGTCCAGAATTCCGCCGACACCCGCCAGATCGCGATCAACAAGGTCGGCATCAAGTCCATCCGCCACCCGATCAAGGTCCAGGACAAATCGACCGGCGTGCAGCACACGATCGCCGTGTTCAACATGTACGTCGGCCTGCCCCACAATTTCAAGGGCACGCACATGTCGCGCTTCGTCGAGATCCTGAACGGTCACGAGCGCGAGATCTCGGTCGAGAACTTCCCGGCGATGCTGCGCGACATGGTCGTCAAGCTCGAAGCCGAAACCGGCCACATCGAGATGAACTTCCCGTACTTCATCAACAAGACGGCGCCGGTTTCCGGCGTGCAGAGCCTGATGGACTACGACGTCACCTTCATCGGCGACATCAGCCACGGCGAGATCAGCACCTCGGTCAAGGTCGTCGTGCCGGTGACCAGCCTGTGCCCGTGCTCGAAGAAGATTTCCGAATACGGCGCGCACAACCAGCGCTCGCATGTCACCGTGACCGCCCGCACCAACGACTTCGTGTGGATCGAGGAACTCGTGCAGCTGGTCGAATCCGAAGCGTCCTGCGAACTGTTCGGCCTGCTCAAGCGCCCGGACGAGAAATACGTCACCGAGCGGGCCTACGACAACCCGAAGTTCGTCGAGGACATGGTCCGCGACGTCGCCGCCCGCCTCAACGCCGAGCCGCGCATCGACGCCTACATCGTCGAATCCGAGAACTTCGAGTCGATCCACAACCACTCGGCGTATGCGTTGATCGAGAAGGACAAGAAAAGCGCCTGAGCGCGCAATCTGAGCCGACGCTGCCGTAGCCGGCGTTTTCACCCGCTTTGGGCGGTCGACCGCGGAAAGCGGACCGAAAGCGGCAACAAAAAAAACGGGGCACCCGAAGGTGCCCCGTTGCTTTTCCTGGCCTCGAAGGCGCGGCTTAGGCCGGCTTCCGGGCTTCCAGCTTTTCCTTGATGCGGGCGGACTTGCCGGAGCGCTCGCGCAGGTAGTACAGCTTGGCGCGACGCACGTCGCCACGGCGCTTCAGTTCGATCGAAGCGACCAGCGGGGAGTAGGTCTGGAAGGTACGCTCGACGCCTTCGCCGGAAGAGATCTTGCGGACGATGAAGGAGGAGTTCAGGCCGCGATTGCGCTTGGCGATCACGACGCCTTCGTAAGCCTGCAGACGCTCGCGGTTACCTTCCTTGACCTTGACCTGGACGATGACGGTGTCGCCCGGGGCGAATTCGGGAATGGTCTTGCCGAGGCGGGCAATTTCTTCCTGCTCGAGTTGCTGAATCAGGTTCATGTGAGATCCTTGTTGTAAAAAATTACTCACCGCATTGCTCCTCTCCGGAAATTTCCGTGAGGAGTTGCGTTTCTTCCGCGGTCAACCCGCGGTGCGCCAACAAATCCGGGCGGCGCTTCCGGGTCCGCGCCAGCGACTGCTTGAGCCGCCAGCGGCGAATTCGCTTGTGGTCGCCGGACAGCAAGACTTCCGGCACCCCTTGTCCTTCATACACTTCGGGCCGCGTGTAATGCGGGCAGTCGAGCAATCCCGAAACGAAGGAATCCTCGACCGCCGATGCGGCATCGCCCAGCACTCCCGGCAACTGGCGGACGACGGCATCGATCAGCACCATCGCCGGCAATTCGCCACCGGAGAGCACGAAATCCCCGATCGAAATTTCCTCATCGACGCAGCGCTCGATCAGCCGCTCGTCCACTCCTTCGTAGCGCCCGCAAAGCAGGATCAGGCCCGCTTCGCCGGTCGCCAGCTGCATGACCCGCTGATGGGTCAGCGGCGCGCCCTGCGGCGACAGGTAGATGACCCGGCTACCCGCCAGGCCCGCCGCCTGCTGCGCCGCTTTCGCAGCAGCAATCGCCTTTTCCAGCGGCCCGGGCTGCATTACCATGCCCGGCCCGCCGCCGAAGGGTCGATCATCGACCCGGCGCCAGGCATTGTCGGCGAAATCCCGGGGATTCCACCCCTGCCACACCCAGCGGCCCTCTTCCAGGGCCCGCCGGGTGATCCCGCTATGCGTCACGGCGGCGAACATCTCCGGAAAGATGCTCACGCAGTCGAAGCGCATCACCAGTCGCTGCCCCACTCCACGCGGATCAGGCCGGCCTCCCGGTCGACCGCGAGGACCACCGCCGAAACGAAGGGCAGCAGGCGCTCGGTTTCGCCATCGACGACGCGCAGGACGTCGTTGGCACCGGTCTCGATCAGCCCGGCGACCTCGCCCAGCCGTTCGCCGGCCGCATTGACGACGCCCAGACCAATCAGATCGGCCCAGTAGAACTCGTCGTCGCCGGTCTCCGGCAGCGCGGCGCGCGGTGCGCCGAGCAACAGGCCCTTCAGCCTCTCGGCTGCGCCCCGGTCATCCACCCCGTCGAGGGAAACGACCAGTCCGTCACCATGCAACTTCAGGCCTTTCAGCCCGATTTCACGCCACGGGCCACCTTCCGGACCGATCTGCCAGGCGCCGATTTCGCGCCAGGCCAGGGGATCGTCGCCGAAGGCGTGCAGCCTGATCCAGCCTCGAATCCCGTAGGGGTCGGCGAGCCGCCCCAGGACGACGATATCGTTGCCGGACAAGACGATTTACTGCTTAGGCAGCCTGCTTGGCAGCGTACTGCTTGACCAGGCGGGCAGCGGTCGGGGACAGCTGGGCGCCGTTCTGTTGCCAGTAGGTCAGGCGATCCATCGCGACGCGCAGACCTTCCTCGCTCTCGGCGGCAACCGGGTTGTAGAAGCCGATGCGCTCGACGAAACGGCCATCGCGGCGGTTGCGGGAGTCGGTGACAACCAGGTTGTAGAAGGGACGCTTCTTGGCGCCACCACGGGCAAGACGGATAACAACCATGAGAATACTTTCGTTAGCTGGAAAAAAGACCCGGAATTATATCCCCAAATCAAGGAAAAACAAGCCACTTAGCGAAACGAGCCATAGCGTCCGCCGTCAGCCCGCCCGGCTCCGTCCGCCGGAGCCGCTGATCCAGGCGACGATCAGGCCGCCGAACAAAACCACGGCCCAGCTCAGGTTGAGCCAGACCAGAAACAGCGGAAAGGCCGCAAATGCCCCATAGACGCTCTTCAGCATCGCCGAACCGACCAGGAAGGACTCGAACACCCGCTGCATCGCCGAGAAGGCGAGCGTCGCGAAAAAGCCGCCGAGCAGCGCCGCACGCCGCGAGACCGGGGCATTGGGGACGGCGTAGTACAGGAAGGAGAAGAACAGCCCGAGCAGCAGCATCGCGGCCGCCTTCAGCGCGAGGCGGCGGATCCACAGCGGCTCGCCGAACAGCCCGAGGGAGGCGCTGACCGCGAACGACACGACGCCGGCAACCGCCCCCAGGATGAAGGGCCAGACGATCATCGCGAACAGGTAGAGGCGCAGCCGGGCCAGCCAGGGCCGCGGACGGACCTGCCACAGATGGTTGAAGGCCCGCTCGATGGTGTGCATCAGCATGAAGGCGGTGATGCTCAGCACGGCGATGCCCGGCACGGTCAACTGCCGTGCCTGCTGCGAAAAGCGCCCGATGCTGCCGGCGATCGTGCTGGCCGCGCCGGGCGGCAGCAGCGTCTCGCGGAACATCAGGTCGAGGCGGGCGGCCAGCAGGTCGAAGAACGGGATCGCATCGGCCACCGACAGCACCAGCGTGACCAGCGGCACCAGCGCCATCAGCGTTGTGAAGGCGAGCGCCGCGCTGGTCTGCATCATGTTCTCGCTGCGAAAGCGATGGAACACGGCAACGACGCCGGACGGACGGCTGCGGCGGGAACGGGGAGATGCGGACATGGGTCCGTATAATAGCGGACCATGCAAGATATCCTCGTCCTCTACTACAGCCACCGCGGCTCGGTCCGCGCGCTGGCCGAGCGCCTCGCCCGCGGCATCGAATCGGTGCCCGGCATGCAGGCACGGTTGCGTACCGTGCCGCGCGTCTCGACCGTCTGCGAAGCCGGCGAGCCGGCAGTCCCGGCCAGCGGCGCCCCCTACGTCGAACTCGCCGATCTCGAGGAATGCGCCGGTCTGGCCCTCGGCAGCCCGGTCCGCTTCGGCAACATGGCCGCACCGATGAAATATTTCTGGGACGGCACCGTCGCCGCGTGGCAGAACGGCACGCTGACCGGCAAGCCGGCCTGCGTCTTCACGTCCAGCGGCAGCCAGCACGGCGGCAACGAGGCGACGCTGCTCAGCATGATGCTGCCGCTGCTGCACCACGGCATGCTGCTGATGGGCCTGCCCTTCACCGAACCCGACCTGTCGGCGACGGCCAGCGGCGGCACGCCGTACGGCGCCAGCCGCGTCTCCGGCAGCGACGGCAATCCCCAACTGTCGGACGCCGAAAGCCGCCTGGCCTACGCCCAGGGCCAACGCCTGGCAAATCTGGTTCAAAAACTGAGTCGACCGTGAATAGCCGCAATTACCGCCTGCTGGCCAGCGCCAGCCTGATCGCGCTGATCGCGCTGTGCCTCGCCTGGGAGGGCTGGCTCGCGCCGCTCCGCCCGGGCGGCTCGTGGATGATCCTCAAGGGTGCCCTGCTGCTGCCGGCAGTCTTCGGCATCCTGCGCGGCAAGCGCTACACCTACAAATGGCTGTCGCTATTCATCCAGCTCTACCTGCTCGAGGGACTGACCCGGGCGACCAGCGACCACGGCCTGTCGCAGGCGCTGGCGATCGGCGAGACGCTGCTCGCCGCGCTGCTGTTCGCCGCCTGCGTGCTGTTCGTGCGGTCGACGCGCCAGAATCCCGAAAAACAAAAAGCCGCCGGCTGACCGCCCGGCGGCTTTTCCCGGGGACGACGCCGGTCAGACGTCGCCCTGCGCCTTGACCTTGTCCAGGCTGGAGTGCAGCTTGTTCAGCGCGTTCAGGTAGGAGCGCGCCGAGGCGATCACGATGTCGGTGTCGGCGCCGTTGCCATTGACGATGCGGCCGCCCTTGGCCAGCCGCGTCGTCACCTCGCCCTGGGCGTCGGTGCCGGTGGTGATCGCATTGACCGAATACAGCAGCAGTTCGGCGCCGCTGCCGGCGATGCTCTCGATCGCCTTGAAGGTCGCATCGACCGGGCCGCCGCCGCCGGATTCGCCCTTCTTTTCGACGCCGCCGACGTTCAGGATGACCTTGGCGAACGGCAGCTCGCCGGTTTCCGAACAGACGTGCGAATAGACCAGCTTGTAGTGCTCCTGGTCGGGCGTCACGACCTCGTCGGAGACCAGCGCGTGCAGGTCCTCGTCGAAGATCTCGTGCTTCTTGTCGGCCAGTTCCTTGAAGCGGGCGAAAGCGGCGTTCAGCGCCTCGTCGCTGTCGAGCTCGATGCCCAGTTCCTGCAGGCGCGTCTTGAAGGCGTTGCGCCCGGAGTGCTTGCCGAGCACCAGCTTGTTCTGCTGCCAGCCGACGTCCTGGGCGCGCATGATCTCGTAGGTCTCGCGGTGCTTCAGCACGCCGTCCTGGTGGATGCCCGACTCGTGCGCGAAGGCGTTGGCGCCAACCACGGCCTTGTTCGGCTGCACCGGGTAGCCGGTGATTTGCGAGATCAGCTTGGAAGCCGGCACGATCTGCGTCGTCTCGATGCGCGTCTCGACCGGGAAGACGTCGGCACGCGTGCGCACGGCCATGACGATTTCCTCGAGCGCGGCGTTGCCGGCGCGCTCGCCCAGGCCGTTGATCGTGCATTCGACCTGGCGGGCGCCGGCCAGCACCGCGGCCAGCGAGTTGGAGACGGCCAGGCCGAGGTCGTTGTGGCAATGCACCGACCAGATCACCTTGTCGGAATTGGGTACGCGCTCGATCAGCTGGCGCATCGTCTCGGCGTACTGGAAGGGGATGTTGTAGCCGACGGTGTCGGGCACGTTGATGGTCTTCGCACCGGCCTTGATGACCTCCTCGAAGATGCGGCACAGGAAGTCGATCTCGGAGCGCCCGGCATCCTCGGCCGAGAACTCGACGTCGTCGGTGTACTGCCGCGCCCAGCCGATCGCCTTGACCGCCTGCTCGACGACCTGGTCCGGCGTCATGCGCAGCTTCTTCTCCATGTGGATCGGGGAAGTCGCGATGAAGGTGTGGATGCGCCCCGAGTTGGCCGGCTTGATCGCCTCGCCGGCACGCCGGATGTCGTTCTCGTTGGCGCGCGCCAGCGAGCAGACGGTGGATTCCTTGATCGTCTGTGCGATCGCCTGGATCGCGTCGAAATCGCCGGGCGAAGCGGCGGCAAAACCGGCCTCGATGACGTCGACGCGCATCTTCTCGAGCTGGCGTGCGACGCGGATCTTTTCTTCCTTGGTCATCGAGGCGCCCGGGCTTTGTTCGCCGTCGCGCAGGGTGGTGTCAAAAATGACCAGATGCTGTTTCATATTGTTCTGCTCCGAGAATTCAGGCTGCACGGCGGCGCTTGATCAGGCCGACCAGCGCCAGCACGTAGCCGGACAGGCCGTAGAGGACGAAGAACCCGAACAGGGTGATCTCCGGGCTGTAGGAAACCAGCGCGAAGCCCAGCGCGATCGCGGCGATCACGAAAAAGGGCACGCTCTTGCGGAGATTGATGTCCTTGAAACTGTAGTAGCGGATGTTGGAGATCATCGTGATGCCGGCGAACACCGTCAGACCGCAGGCCAGCCAGCGGACGTCGCCGCCGGGAATGTCCGCCAGGATCATCACCCAGACCAGCCCGGCGACCAGCGCCGCAGCAGCCGGCGACGGCAAGCCCTGGAAATAGCGCTTGTCGATGACTTCCAGCGTCGTGTTGAAACGGGCCAGGCGCAGCGCGGCCCCGGCGCAATAGATGAAGGCGGCGATCCAGCCCAGCCGCCCCATGTCACGCAGCGCCCACTCGTACATCACCAGCGCCGGCGCCGCGCCGAAGCTGACCATGTCGGACAGCGAGTCGTATTCGGCACCGAAGGCCGACTGGGTGTGGGTCAGGCGGGCGACGCGCCCGTCCAGACCGTCGAGCACCATCGCGATGAAGATCGCCATCGCCGCCCGCTCGAAATCCCCCTGCATCGCCTGCACGATGGCAAAGAAGCCGGCGAACAGCGCCGCCGTGGTGAACAGGTTGGGCAGCACGTAAATGCCGCGCCGCTTCAGTTCGGGGTTGAACAGGGCTTTACGGGGCTTGAGTTCGTTCATGTGTCAGATACCAGCGGGAAACCCGAAAAGGATACACCCGGAGAGCATGGAAATCCGCAAACAACAAGGGCGGTGCAGTCTCCCACACCGCCCAAAGCGAAGACGGGGCTAGGCGCAAGCGCGCCGACAGTACCTTAGTACGGCAAGCGCGAGCCGCCCCGTCAAGCCAGCGACCACCTTAGTTCTTGGTTTGGTCGACCAGCTTGTTCTTCTTGATCCACGGCATCATGTCGCGCAGCTGACCGCCAACCTGCTCGATCGCATGGGCCGCATTCAGACGGCGACGGGCAGTCATGCTCGGGTAGTTGGTGCGGCCCTCGAGGATGAACATCTTGGCGTACTCGCCGGTCTGGATGCGCTTCAGTGCGTTGCGCATGGCTTCGCGGGACTGGGCGTTGATGACTTCCGGACCGGTCACGTACTCGCCGTATTCGGCGTTGTTCGAGATCGAGTAGTTCATGTTGGCGATGCCGCCTTCGTACATCAGGTCGACGATCAGCTTCAGCTCGTGCAGGCACTCGAAGTAGGCCATTTCCGGCGCGTAGCCGGCTTCGGTCAGGGTCTCGAAGCCCATCTTGACCAGCTCGACGGCGCCGCCGCACAGCACGGCCTGCTCGCCGAACAGGTCGGTTTCGGTTTCTTCGCGGAAGTTGGTCTCGATGACGCCGCCCTTGGTGCCGCCGTTGGCCGCAGCGTACGACAGCGCGATGTCCTTGGCCTTGCCGGACTTGTCCTGGTAGACGGCGATCAGGGACGGCACGCCGCCACCCTTCAGGTACTCGGAACGCACGGTGTGGCCCGGGCCCTTCGGCGCGACCATGATGACGTCGATGTCGTCACGCGGCACGATCTGGTTGTAGTGCACGTTGAAGCCGTGCGCGAAGGCGAGCGTGGCGCCCTTCTTCATGTTCGGCTCGATGTCGTTCTTGTAGACTTCCGGCTGCGACTCGTCCGGCAGCAGGATCATGACGACGTCGGCCTTCTTGACCGCCTCGGCGACTTCCTTGACCTTGTGGCCGGCCGCTTCGGCCTTCTTCCAGGAGGCGCCGTCCTTGCGCAGGCCGACGGTGACTTCGACGCCGGAGTCCTTCAGGTTCTGGGCGTGGGCGTGACCCTGCGAACCGTAACCCACGATGGTGACCTTCTTGCCCTTGATCAGGGAGAGGTCGGCGTCCTTGTCGTAATAAACTTTCATGAAATCCTCTTGATAAAAACAGGTGTCAGACTTTGAGAATGCGATCGCCACGACCGATGCCACAGACACCGGTACGGACGGTTTCGAGAATCAGGCCGGCATCGAGCGCGGCGATGAACGAGTCGAGCTTGGAACTGGCCCCGGTCAACTCGATCACATAGGTCGATTCGGTGACGTCGATGATGCGGCCGCGGAAGATGTCGGCCATGCGCTTCATCTCCTCGCGATCCTTGCCGGTGGCCCGGACCTTGATCAGCATCAGTTCGCGCTCGACGTGCGCCGCCTCGGAAAGATCGACGACCTTGACGACGTCGACCAGCTTGTTCAGTTGCTTGGTGATCTGCTCGAGCACCTCGTCGGAACCGCGAGTCAGGATGGTCATCCGCGACAGCGACTCGTCCTCGGTCGGCGCCACGGTCAGCGATTCGATGTTGTAGCCGCGGGCCGAGAACAGGCCGGCGACGCGGGACAGCGCGCCGGATTCGTTTTCGATCAGGATGGAAATGATATGTCGCATTTTTCTATTCCTTCCCCGCTTACAGGTCTTCGGCGAGGATCATTTCGGTCAGGCCCTTGCCCGCCGCGACCATCGGGAACACGTTGGCCGTCGGGTCGATGATGAAGTCCATGAACACGAGGTCGTTCTTGTGCTCGGTGAAGGCCTTGCGCAATGCCGGCTCGACGTCCTCGGGCCTCTCGATCTTCATGCCGACGTGGCCGTAGGATTCGGCGAGCTTGACGAAATCGGGCAGCGAAGTCACGTACGACTGTGAGTAGCGCTTCGAGTAGAACATCTCCTGCCACTGGCGGACCATGCCGAGCATGCCGTTGTTCAGGTTGATGATCTTGATCGGCAGTTCGTACTGCTTGCAGGTCGACATTTCCTGGATGCACATCTGGATCGAGGCTTCGCCGGTGATACAGGCGACCTGCGCCCCCGGGTTGGCCATCAGCACACCCATGCCGTAGGGCAGGCCGACGCCCATCGTGCCGAGACCGCCGGAGTTGATCCAGCGACGCGGCTTGTCGAACTTGTAGTACTGCGCGGCGAACATCTGGTGCTGGCCGACGTCGGAGGTCACGAAGGCGTCGCCACCGGTCACCTCGTACAGCTTCTCGACGACGAACTGCGGCATGATGTGCTCGCTCTGGCGATAGCGCAGCGAGTCGCGGCCGCGCCATTCCTCGATCTGCTTCCACCAGTCGGCGACTTCCGGATCGATCTTGAAGCCGCCGTCGAGCAGCTTGAGCATTTCGTCGAGCACGTCGGTGACATTGCCAACGATGGGCACATCGACCTTGACGCGCTTCGAGATCGACGACGGATCGATGTCGATGTGGATGACGCGGCGCTTCTCGGTACCGAAATGCTCCGGATTGCCGATCACGCGGTCGTCGAAGCGCGCGCCGATGGCGAGGATCACGTCGGCGTAGTGCATCGCGTTGTTGGCTTCGAAAGTGCCGTGCATGCCGAGCATGCCGATGAACTGGCGATCGGTCGCCGGGTAGCCACCGAGGCCCATCAGCGTGTTGGTGACCGGGAAGTCCAGCTTGCGGGCCAGCTGGGTCAGCTTGTCGGCCGCATCGGACAGGATGACGCCGCCGCCGGTGTAGATGATCGGGCGCTTGGCTTCCTGCAGGATCTGCACGGCCTTCTTGATCTGACCGAGATGCCCCTTGACCACCGGATTGTACGAGCGCATCTGGATGGTCTTCGGATAGTCGAACTCACAGACCTGGGCGGTGATGTCCTTCGGGATATCGACCACCACCGGGCCCGGACGGCCGGTCGCCGCAATGTGGAAGGCCTTCTTGATGGTGACGGCCAGATCCTTGACGTCCTTGACCAGGAAATTGTGCTTGACGCACGGACGGGTGATGCCCACCGTGTCGCATTCCTGGAAGGCATCCTGACCGATGTACTGGGTCGGCACCTGGCCGGTGATGACGACCATCGGAATCGAGTCCATGTACGCGGTCGCAATGCCGGTCACCGTATTGGTGACGCCGGGGCCGGAGGTCACCAGCGCGACGCCGACTTTCTGCGACGAACGGGAGTAGGCATCGGCCGCATGGACGGCAGCCTGCTCGTGACGGACCAGAATGTGCTTGACCTGATCCTGCTTGAACAATGCGTCGTAGATATGCAGTACGGACCCGCCGGGGTAACCGAACACGCAATCGACCTTTTCTTCCTGCAGGCACCTGATTACAATTTCTGCACCGCTGATCATCATTCTTGAGCCCAAAAAAGCTGTTGCCTAAAAGGGCGTAACCATAATCGACCGCCCAATTTCGGTCAAGGTTTCCTGGCAAATCCCCATATAGCTCAAGGCCTTTTGAAAAGAGACGACCCTGGCATCACCCCAACAACTTTCCTGCTTTCTCGAATCGATAGAGCGCCGGGCTTTCAAACAGGCGATGTTTGCCGTACATGACGAAGAGGCCGCCCTGGACATCGTCCAGGACTCGATGCTGAAGCTCGCCGAAAAATACGGCGACCGCCCGGACACCGAGTTCCCGATGCTGTTCCAGCGCATCCTGCAGAACACGATCCGCGATTTCTACCGGCGCAGCAAGGTGCGTTCGATGTGGACGACCCTGCTGTCCGCCTTCTCCGGCGACGAGGACGACGAACACGACCCGCTGGAAACCCTCGCCGCAGACGAGGACGACGCCGGCCCGCGCACACCGGAAAGCGCGCTGCTGCAAAGCCAGACGCTCGAAGCCATCGAGGACGAAATAAAAAAACTGCCGGCGCGTCAACGCGAAGCCTTTCTGATGCGTTACTGGGAAGACATGGACGTCGCCGAGACAGCGGCCGCCATGGGTTGCTCAGAAGGCAGCGTCAAAACTCACTGCTCGCGCGCCACCCATGCGCTCGCAGCCGCCCTGTCGGCAAGGGGAATCAAGCTATGAACGAAGAACGCTATGGATACCGGGTTCGGCAGGCGCTGAATCACGGACTGAAGGACATTTCTCCGGCCAGCAGCCGGCGACTGGAGGCCGCGCGCCATCTCGCGCTGTCGCGCCAGAAACAGGCCGCACCCGAACTGGTTCTGGCCAGCCAGGGGGCGTCGACCGCGATCGGTTTCGGCAGCAACCGGCCGGGCGGCCAGCCGCATCCCTATCTGCGCCAGGCGCTGGCGGTAGCCGCCCTGCTGCTCGGCATGTGGATCGCCTTCTACTGGCACAGCGTCCAGTACGTCACCGAACTCGAGGAAGTCGACAGCGCACTGCTCAGCGACGACCTGCCGCCCGAGGCATTTCTGGACAATGACTTCTTCGAATGGCTAAAAGACGACTCCTCGGAGGACTGATCCTCTGCCTCGCGCTATCGGCAGGCGGTAGCGAACCGCCGACCACGGTGATGATCGGCACGCCGCCGCAACCCGGCTGGGCCCAGCTGAGCCCGCAGCAGCGGGGCGTGCTGTCCCCGCTCGAGAAAAGCTGGGACAGCATGGAGAACGTCCGCAAGCGGAAATGGCTGGGCATCGCCGAACGCTATCCGAACATGAAATCCGACGAGCAGCAGCGCGTCCAGGAGCGCATGCGCGAATGGGCCCGGCTGACGCCCGAGCAGCGCGCGAAGATCCGCGACAGCTACAAGGACTTCAAGCAGCTGCCGGCCGAACAGAAGCAGGCCGTCCGGCAGAAGTGGGAAGCCTACTCGAACCTCCCCCCGGAGGAGAAGCAACGCGTCCGGGAAAGCGGGAAATCGGCTAAACTCCTGCCCCAGCCGGCCTCGCCGGACCCGGCGCTGGCCGAAGAAAGCATCCCGCAGGCAGCGCCGCTGCCCAACCCGACGACCCACTGACCCCTAGATCCATGACCCGACCCCTTCCCGGCGTCGGCCGCCGGTTGGCGGCGATGCTGTACGAGAGCCTCGTCGTTTTCGCCGTGCTGCTGATCGGGTTCTGGCTCCCCCAGGCCTTTCTTTCCGGCATGGGCATCATGCTGTCGGGCAAGGGCCTTTGGCTGCACGTTTTCGTGCTGCTGATGGGGTACTTCGTCTGGTTCTGGCTGAACGGCGGCCAGACGTTGCCGATGAAGACCTGGAAACTGCGCCTGACCGGCGCCGATGGCACCCCGCCCCGCCCGCTGCAGGCTCTGCTGCGCTACCTGGCCGCCTGGCCGAGCATCCTGCTGTTCGGCATCGGCATCCTGTGGGCGCTGGTCGACAAGGATCGCCAGTTCCTGCACGACCGCATCGCCGGCACCCGGATCGTCAGGACCGACTGAGCGCGCCGGTCAGCGACGTTCGACCCACCAGAGCATGCCGGCCGCCGCCACCAGGAACATTGCCGAAGGCGCCGTGGCGCTGGCAAAGGGCGGCCAGGAATTGATCACCCCGAGGTTCGAGAACAGCCCGTTCAACGCGTAGAACAGGATGCCGAGCATCACGCCGCCGAAAATCTTCAGGCTGACGCCGCCGACCCGGTTGTGCGAGTAGCCGAAAGGCAGCGCCAGCGCGACCATCACCAGCGCGGTCAGCGGGTAGACCAGCTTCTTCCACAGCGCGATCTCGTAACGTTCCGTCTTCTGGCGATTCTCGGTCAGGTGGCGCGTGTAATTGAACAGCCCGTAGATCGACATGCGCTCCGGCGCCACCATCAAAACGGCAAGCAAATCCGGGTTGACCGCGGAACGCCATTCCCCGCGCGGGGCGCTTTCGACGCGCGAGCGGTCGCCCTCGAGCATCGTGCGCACGACGTCCTGCAGATGCCAGCGGTCGGGCGCCTCGAAATTGGCCTCGCGCGCATCGGTCACCGAGACCAGCGCATTGTGCGAATCGAACTGGTAGATGCGAACCCCCTCCAGACGCGCATCCGGATTCGCCTTGCGGATGTTGATGAAGCTGCGCCCGTCCTTGATCCACAAGCCGCTGTCGAAACCGCTCTGGGCGATGACCTTGCTCAGCGCCCTGGCCTTGATCTCCTGACCGAGCCGCTCGCTGAAAGGAACCAGCCCCTCGCCGACGACGAAGGTCAGCAGCGCGAGCAGCGCCGCCCCGCGAAACAGCGTCATCAGCAGATCCCGGGTCGCCAGGCCGGAAGCCCGCAGCACGGTGATCTCTGAATGGCGGGCCAGCGTGGACAGCGCATACAGCGTGCCGATCAGCGTCGCGATCGGGATCAATTCATAAACCAGGCCCGGCAGACCGAGCAGCACGAACAGCAAGGCCTGGACGATCCCGTAATCGACGCGGCCGACGCTGCGCAATTCGTCGATCAGGTTGAAGAAACTGAACAGCGCGAGAAAGGCAGCGAGCACCAGGAAGACCGCCGCCAGCACCTCGCGCATCAGGTAGCGCTGGTAAAGATTCATTCGCAGCATCATCTCAAGACCCCCGCTGCCACGGCATGCGTACGGCCTGCCGCCGGTAGAACATCGCCATCAGGGGAATCAGCATCGCGCCATGGACAATCCAGACGCCGATCCAGAACGGCAGCTTGCCCTGCGCCACCCAGGCCTGACAGACCCACAGCAGATTGCTGTAGATCGCGTAGATCAGCACGGCGATCAGCATGTTGGCCGAGCGACCGGCCCGGGGATTGACGTAGGAAAGGGGAATCGCCAGCAGGGCCAGGATCAGCGCGGAGATCGGCGTACCGATCCGCCACAGCAACTCACCCCGCGCCTTGTTGCTGGAATCGGCAAGCAGTTCGGTGATCGGCATGCGGTTGGGCAGCCGCTCGGTGGGTTTCGCCTCGCCATCCTCGGTACGTACCCGGTAGCGCTCGAATTCCATCACCTTGAATTCCGGCGAGCCGGGCTCGACCTCGTAACGCCGCCCATGCTCGAGGACCAGGAAACGGTCGCCGTTCTCGGCGAACTGCTGGTAGGCGACGTCGGACATCACGACACCGAGCTTCCCCTCCTGGAAAGTGGCGACGAATACGTTGCCGACCTGGCTCGCATCGTCGGCCAGCGCCTCGACGAAGAAAACGCGCTGCCCGCGCTTCACCTCGCGGAAGGCGCCGGGCGAAATCTGCGAGACGTCGCTGCGTGCCGACATCACCTGACGGTACTGGGCCGTGCTGTAGTTGGCCCACGGCGACAGGAAGCCCGACAGCATCGCGATGGCGGCGACCACCGGCAGCGAGAACTTGAGCACGGGCCTGATCCACGCGGTCAGGGGCTGGCCGCAGGAAAACCAAACGACCATCTCGGAATCCCGGTAGGCTCTCGACAGGCTGAGCAGGATCGCGACGAACAGCATCAGCGTCAAAGTCAGCGGCATGAAGTTGAGCACGGCAAAACCGAGCAGCGAAACCACCGCCTCGGGCGCGATCCGGCCGCCAACCGCTTCCTTGAGCAGGCGGATCAACAGGATGGAGGCAAGGATGGCGAGCAGTGCGACGCTGATGCCGGCGGCTGCCTGAGCAAACTCGCGCCGGACGGCGCGCTCGAATATCATGCTTTGACGAAACCAAAAAAATGCAGGGATAATCCTGCGAAATACCGACATTTCCCCGATCAGGAGCAGCTTGTGGAATTTAGCATAAAAAGCGGGAGCCCGGAAAAACAGCGAAGTGCCTGCGTGGTCGTCGGCATTTTCGAAGCCAAGAAACCCACCCTCCCCGCCGAGTTGCTGGACAAGGCCGCCGAGGGCCGGATTTCCGAAATCCTGCGCCGCGGCGACATGACCGGAAAGGCCGGCAGCACGCTGCTGCTGCACAACCTGCCGGGCACGCTGTGCGACCGGGTTCTGCTGGTCGGCCTGGGCAAGGAAAAGGAATTCCGCGAAAAGCAGTTCGCCGACGCGGTCCGCGCGACGATCAAGGCCCTGAACGAGACCGGCGCCAGCGAAGCCTCGATCTTCCTGACCGAACTCGCCGTCCGCAAGCGCGACACCGCCTGGCGGGTCCGCCACACGGCGATCGCCGCACTGGAAGCCGCCTACCGCTTCGAGCAGTTCAAGAGCAAGCAGGACGAGAACCGGCGCAGCCTGCGCAAGCTGACCCTGAACGTCGAACGCCGCAACGAACTGGCGATCGCCGAAGCCGCGCTGCAGCAAGGCATCGCGATCGGCCGCGGCGCCGCGCTGGCGCGCGACCTGGGCAACCTGCCGCCGAACGTCTGCCATCCGACCTACCTCGCCGAACGCGCCCGCGCGCTGGCCGAAGAGTTCGGGCTCGAATGCGAGGTTCTCGAACGCGACGACATGGCCGCCCTCGGCATGAACTCGCTGCTCGCCGTCGCCCGCGGCTCGCACCAGCCGCCCAAGCTGATCTCGCTGCGCTACCGCGGCGGCGCAGCCGGCAGCAAGCCGATCGTCCTGGTCGGCAAGGGCGTCACCTTCGACACCGGCGGCATTTCGCTGAAGCCGGGCGCCGACATGGACGAGATGAAGTACGACATGTGCGGCGCGGCCGCCGTACTCGGTACCCTGCAGGCCGCGGCGGCGATGCGCCTGCCCCTCGACCTGGTCGCGCTGGTGCCGGCGACCGAGAACATGCCGGGCGGCAACGCGACCCGTCCCGGCGACATCGTGACCTCGATGTCCGGCCAGACCATCGAAATCCTGAACACCGACGCCGAAGGCCGCCTGATCCTGTGCGACGCGCTGACTTATGCCGAACGCTTCGAACCGGAGACGGTGATCGATGTCGCCACGCTGACCGGCGCCTGCGTCGTCGCGCTCGGCGGCGTCGCGACCGGCCTGTTCGCCAACAAGGACGGCCTGGCCCGCGACCTGATCGAGGCCGGCGAGGAAGCCCGCGACCGGGCCTGGCACATGCCGCTGTGGGACGAATACCAGGACCTGCTGAAGAGCCCGTTCGCCGACATGGCGAACATCGGCGGCCGCTGGGGCGGCGCCGTTTCGGCCGCCTGCTTCCTGTCGCGCTTCGCGAAGAAATACGACTGGGCCCACCTCGACATCGCCGGCACGGCCTGGAAATCGGGCGCCGACAAGGGCGCCACCGGACGACCGGTCCCGCTGCTCGCCCATTACCTGCTGCAGCGCGCCGGAGACGCCGCTTGACCCAGGTGTTCTTCTACCACGGCGCCGCCGACCGCATCGCTGCGGCCTGCGCGCTGATCGGCGGGGCTTACGCGAAGCGCAAGCCGCTCGTCGTCCATGCCCCGGACCCCGGCGTCGCCAGCGCCATCGACCGGGCGTTGTGGACGCAATCGCAGCTCGGCTTCATCCCGCACTGCCGGGCCGACTCGCCGCTGGCCGCCGAAACGCCGATCCTGATCGCCGATTCGCTGGCCGGGGTGGCCGGCGAACGCCTGATGAACCTGGGGCTCGAACTGCCGGAAGGCTTCGAGCGCTTCGCCAGCCTGATCGAGGTCGTCGGCCAGGACGACGCGGACCGCAATGCCGCCCGCGAACGGGTCCGGCGCTACAAGGAGCAGGGTTGCGAGGTCCGCTATTTCGACCTCAGCGACCGCTGAACGCGCCGCCATGCCCAGCCCCATCCTCGCCCGCGCCGATGCCCTGATGCAGCGCCGCCGTCAGCCCGACGCCGGGGCCGACGACGTCCCCATCCTGACCGACGCGATCGACGACGACATCCCGCTGCTGGTCGACGAGGAAACGCCGCCTGCCCCGCTGCCGCCCCGGATCGACGCAGCCGCCCCCTCCCCCGATGCGACGACGCCCGACCCCGAAATGCTCGAACAACTGGCCCGCGAACTGGCCTGCCGGGTCGAACAGCGGCTGGTTGCCGAATTGCCCCGGCTGATCGAGTCGACCGTCCGCGATTTCCTGGCCGAGCAGCAGATGCTCGCCGACCTTCGCTCGCGCGACTGAGATCGCCGCCGGCGCGCTCGACGCGTCCGGTATAATTGCGGGTTTTCCCCTTTTCCTCCAGACAGATGGAACTCGCAAAAGCTTTTGAGCCGGCGGATATCGAACGCCGCTGGTACCCCGAGTGGGAAGCCCAAAATTACTTCGCTGCCGGCGTCGACCGCAGCAAGGCCGACAATTTCTGCATCCTGCTGCCGCCGCCGAACGTCACCGGCACGCTGCACATGGGCCACGGCTTCAACCAAACGATCATGGACGCGCTGACCCGCTACTACCGGATGCGCGGCCACAACACGCTGTGGCAGCCGGGCACCGACCACGCCGGCATCGCGACGCAGATCGTCGTCGAGCGCCAGCTGGACGCACAGGGCATTTCCCGCCACGACCTCGGCCGCGAGAAGTTCCTGGAAAAGGTCTGGGAATGGAAGGAATACTCCGGCGGCACGATCACCCGCCAGATGCGCCGCATGGGCACCAGCCCGGACTGGAAGCGCGAGCGCTTCACGATGGACGCCGGCCTCAACAAGGTCGTCACCGAAACCTTCGTCCGGCTGTACAACGAGGGCCTGATCTACCGCGGCAAGCGCCTGGTGAACTGGGACCCGAAGCTGCACACCGCCGTGTCCGACCTCGAAGTCGTCCAGGAAGAGGAAGACGGCTTCATGTGGCACATCCGCTATCCGCTGGCCGACGGCTCGGACAGCCTGGTCGTCGCCACGACGCGGCCTGAAACCATGCTCGGCGACACCGCCGTGATGGTCCACCCGGAAGACGAGCGCTACAAGCACATGATCGGCAGGATGGTGAAGCTGCCGCTGACCGGCCGCGAAATCCCGATCATCGCCGACAGCTACGTCGATCTCGAATTCGGCACCGGCTGCGTCAAGGTCACGCCGGCGCACGACTTCAACGACTACGCGGTCGGCCAGCGCCACAAGCTGCCGATCATCTCGATCCTGACGCTGGACGCGAAGATCAACGAGCATGCGCCGGAGAAATACCGCGGCCTGGACCGCTTCGACGCGCGCAAGGCCGTCGTCGCCGATCTCGAGGCCGAGGGCATCCTGGTCAAGGTCGACAAGCACAAGCTGAAGGTGCCGCGCGGCGACCGCACGGGCGTCGTCATCGAGCCGATGCTGACCGACCAGTGGTTCGTCGCGATGTCCAAGCCGGGCGCCGACGGCAAGTCGATCACCGAAAAGGCGCTCGACGTCGTGCAGTCCGGCGAGATCAAGTTCTACCCGGAAAACTGGGTCAATACCTACAACCAGTGGCTGAACAACATCCAGGACTGGTGCATCTCGCGCCAGCTGTGGTGGGGCCACCAGATCCCGGCGTGGTACGGCGTCAATGGCGAGGTCTTCGTCGCGCAGAACGAGGAAGAGGCGCGCAAGCAGGCCGATCAGGCCGGCTACGCCGGCCAGCTGACGCGCGACGAGGACGTCCTCGACACCTGGTATTCCTCCGCGCTGTGGCCGTTCTCGACGCTGGACTGGACCGGCGACGAACAGCTCGACGCCGCCAACGACGTGCTGCAGCAGTACCTGCCCTCCTCCGTGCTGGTCACCGGCTTCGACATCATCTTCTTCTGGGTCGCCCGCATGGTCATGATGACCAAGCACGTCACCGGCAAGATCCCGTTCAAGCACGTCTATGTACACGGCCTGATCCGCGACGGCGAAGGCCAGAAGATGTCCAAGTCCAAGGGCAACGTGCTCGATCCGATCGACCTGATCGACGGTATCGGCATCGACGCGCTGGTCGAGAAGCGCACCTTCGGCCTGATGAATCCGAAGCAGGCCGAGAGCATCGCGAAGAAGACCAAGAAGGAATTCCCGGAAGGCATCCCGGCCTTCGGCACCGACGCGTTGCGCTTCACTTTCGCGTCGCTTGCCAGCCCCGGGCGCGACATCAAGTTCGACCTCAACCGCTGCGACGGCTACCGCAACTTCTGCAACAAGCTGTGGAACGCGACCCGCTTCGTACTGATGAACGTCGAGGGCCACGA
This sequence comes from Dechloromonas sp., assembly GCA_028687035.1. Classification (GTDB taxonomy): domain Bacteria; phylum Pseudomonadota; class Gammaproteobacteria; order Burkholderiales; family Rhodocyclaceae; genus Azonexus. Next base: position 49,087 of record JAQUAX010000006.1, read on the forward strand.
CCTCGGCCTCGAACACACGCAGGACGGCCCGAGCTGCGGCGGTTCGGCGCCGCTCGAATTCTCGTTCGCCGACCGCTGGATCGTCAGCCTGCTGCAGAAGGTCGAGAAGGAAGTCGAACAGCATTTCATCGACTACCGCTTCGACCTGCTCGCCCAGGCGATCTACAAGTTCGTCTGGGACGAGTTCTGCGACTGGTACCTGGAAATCGCCAAGGTCCAGATCCAGACCGGCAACGCGGCGCAGCAGCGCGCCGCCCGCCGGACGCTGGTACGCACGCTGGAAGCCATCCTGCGCCTGGCCCATCCGCTGATCCCGTTCATCACCGAGGAGCTGTGGCAGACGGTCGCGCCGATCGCCGGCCGCAAGACGCACGAGTCGATCATGCTCGCCGCCTACCCGCGCGCCGAGGACTACAAGATCGACGCCGCCAGCGAAGCCAAGGTCGAACGCCTGAAGGCGCTGGCCTACGCCTGCCGCAACCTGCGCGGCGAGATGGGCCTGTCGCCCGCGCAGCGCATGCCGCTGCTGGTCGCCGGCGGCGGTGCGGAAATTTCCGAGTTCGCCCCCATCCTGCAAGCTCTGGGTAAGCTGTCCGAGGTACAAATCGTCGACGACATGCCGGCCGATGCCATGGCACCGGTCGCCGTAGCCGGCGAGACGCGCCTGATGCTCAAGGTCGAGATCGACGTCGCCGCCGAACGCGAGCGCCTGAAGAAGGAGATCGAGAAGCTCGAGAAGCAGATCGCCATCGCCCAGGGCAAGCTGTCGAACGAAGGCTTCGTCGCCCGCGCCCCGGCCGCCGTCGTCGAGCAGGAAAAGCAGCGCGTCGCCGATTTCACGGCAACGCTGGAGCAACTCAAACCACAACTGGCCAAGCTCGGCCAATAAAGGGAAACGATGTCCGGAGAAAAACGCAGTTTCTTCGCCAAGGTGTTCATGGCGCTGATGATCTTCACCGGCCTGTGCTGGGTATGGACCGTCGCCTTCATCATCGGCTGGCCGTGGGACAAGACCTCGGAGTGGAAGCCGGAATACCGCGTGGCGGCGATCTGCACCAACGACGAGGCGTGCAGCATTCCCTACGGCCAGCTCGACGAAGCGCGTACGCAGGGCCGCCTGAAGTCGCTCGACGTTCCGGACGTCGGCGAGGTCATGGAAGAGCAGAACTGGATCAAGTGGTCCAAGGCCGACGGCCTGATCGAGGCGAAGGCCTCGTCGTGGCACTTCCAGACCACCGTCCGCTACCGGCTGGAAGAAGGCAAGCCGGTACTGGTCGCGGTGCAGGACGTCGGCGCCAAGGCGCTGTACTTCGGCATGGCCGCCGCGCTGTTCTCCCTGCTCGGTCTCTACCTGCGCAAACTGCGCGGCTGACGATCCGCGGTCGACGCCGCGAAAACGCCCGTTTTCAGGCCGTCGACCGCAAGCCGACCGGAATCAGGCCGCGTAGCGCGTTGCCGAGCAGAAAGCCGTCGCGCAGGTCATCAGGCCGCAGCACCGCTTCCTGCGCCCGGCCCGAGGCCAGCAGTTCGGCGCGCAGCACCCCGGGCAGCGCGCCGCTCGCCAGCGGCGGCGTCAGCAGCACGCCGTCGCGCTCGACGAACACGTTGCTGCGCGCCCCTTCGGCGACCTCGCCGCGCTCGTTCAGGAACACCACGTCGAACAGTCGGGGATCGCTGGCGATTTCCTTCAGCGCGGCATCGTAGACCGCGCGCTCAGTGGTCTTGTGACCGCGTAGTGGATCGCCCGAGTCGATGCGCTGCGCGGACAGCAGCGCCTGCCGGGGCCCCGCCGGTTCCGCGGCCAGCGGAAAGGCGGCGACCTCGACCGCCCCGCCGTGGCCTAGGGTCAGCCGGACCCGCCAGTCGCCGGTCGCCGGTTGCGCATCGAGCGCAGCCCGGATCGCCGTCGCGTCGAAATCGAAACCGAACCAGCCGGCCGAGCGATGCAGCCTGTCGAGATGACCGGCCAGGCGCGGATAGACGCCGGACTCGCGGCGCAGGGTCTCGATCAACCGCAGCCCGGGATCGAGATCGCGCAGGAAGCCCGCCTTCAGATGGCACTCCGCCCACTCGGCTGCCGCGTCGGAATCGGCGACGATGCCGCTGCCGATGCCGAGCCGCCCGGACTGGTCGGCCGCGAGTTCCAGCGTCCGAATCGCGACATTGAGCCGGAAGTCGCCGTCCGGCGCCAGCCAGCCGAGCGCGCCGGTGTACAGGCCGCGCGGCGCCGCCTCCAGTTCGCCGATGATCTGCATCGCGCGGATTTTCGGCGCGCCGGTGATCGAGCCGCAGGGAAACAGCGCCGCCAGCACCTCGCCGAAGGTCCGCCCGGCGGCGCTGGCCGAGATTTCGGAAACCATCTGCCAGACGGTCGGGTAGGCCTCGATGTCGAACAGGCGATCGACGGCGACGCTGCCGGGCTCGGCGATCCGTCCGAGATCGTTGCGCAGCAGGTCGACGATCATCAGGTTCTCGGCGCGATCCTTCGTCGAATCGCGCAGGCGCTCCGCCGGCGCCGTGCGCGGCGCCGTGCCCTTCATCGGGCGCGTGACCAGGCGGGCGCCGCGGCGCTCCAGGAACAATTCCGGCGACAGGGAAACGATGCCCTGCGCCGCGTCGCCGACGAAACCGCCGTAACGCACCGGCTGGCGCTCGCGCAGCCGGGCGTACAGCGCCAGCGGCGAACCGAAATGCACGAACTCGACCGGGAAGGTGAAATTGACCTGGTAGCAGTCGCCGGCGGAAATCAGCTGCTGGATGCGGTCGACCGCGCCGGCGTAGGCATTTGCGTCGAGCCCGGGGCGCCAGTCGCCGATGCCGGCCGCGGCGCCGCCGGCAGCACGGCGCAGCCAGTCGTCCGCGGCCTCGGCGGACAGTTCGAGGCGTTCGGCGAAGCGCCAGAAACGCGCCAGCGGCCGGTCCGCGGTCGACCGGCCCGGCGGTGCCGATTTCGGTTCGAGCAGGTAACCCAGCTCGTAATCCAGCGCGACGACCGTCCACGCCGGGCGCGCGGCGAGTTCGGCGAGCGCCCGGGCCAGCGAGCCGGCATCATGGATCTCGAGACAGTCGATCGGCTGCTGGAAAAGCCAAGCGGCGGGTTCGCCCGCCAGCGCCCGCCTGTCCTCGAAAAATGCGGTGAGCCCGGTGCTTATTTGCGCTTCAGGTAAAACTCGAAAACGCGGTTTTCCTCGCGCTGTTCGACCAGCTGGTTGCCGGTCTGCTTGGCGAAGGCCGGAAAGTCCTTCAGGGAACCCGGGTCCGTCGCCTGAACGCGCAGCACCTGGCCGGACTCCATTTCGGCCAGCGTCTTCTTGGTACGCAGGATGGGCAGGGGGCAGTTCAGTCCCTTGACGTCAAGATCGCGATCGAATTCCATGGTTTTTGCAGCTTGGAGATGTCAGAAATGCGATTCTACCCTCAATTGCGCTTTTCCTTGAGTTCCTCCAGCCGGCGCTGCTGCAGCTCCCGCAAGCGGGCGTCGATCGCCGACATCTCGAAGAAATTGGCGTCGCCGGCCTTCTGGGCGATCTGCAACTGCTCGATGGCACCGGCCGTCTGGCCCTGCAGTGCGAACACCTCGGCCAGCGCCTGGTGTTGCAACGCAACCTTGCCCAGCCCGGCCTGGCTTTCGGCCCGCATCTTGTAAAGGCGGACGTCCTGCGGATAGTTGCGCAACTGCGCCTCAACGAAACGCGATGCCTCCGGGTAGCGCCTTTCCTTCAGCATGGCACCGCCATAGCCGTAGAGCAGCCCCTGGCTCAGCGGGAAACGCACCATCGCCTCGCGGTAGATGGCCAGGCCGCCGCCGACGTCGCCCTGGGCGATCCGGATGTCGGCGCGCAGGCGTTCGAGGATGGCCGACGACACCCGCGTCTTGCCGGCCGCGTCGATCGCCGCCGCGGCGGCCACCCAGTCGCGCGCCCGGTAATGGGCATAGGCCAGGCCGTACTGGACTGCCGCAAGCGACGCGTATTTCCGTTCCCGCAACTGCGCCGAGAAATCCTTGACCGCCTCGGCGGGCAATCCCTGCATCGCCCGCAGCTTGGCCCGCACCAGATGGAAATCGATGCTGTCGGCCACCTGCCGGTAGGCGACCGACTGCTCGCGGTTCTGCATGTCGGTCATCCGCTCGCCGCTCAGCGGATGGGTCCGCAGGTAGGCGATCGCATTGTTTTCGTACAGGCGGACGGCGCGTTGCAGGCGCTCGAAGAAATCCGACATGCCGCGGACGTCGAAGCCCGCCTTGTACAGGATGTCGAAGCCGAGCCGGTCGGACTCCCGCTCGAAATCGCGGGAATAGGCCAGCTGCGACGAGATCGCACCGGCCTGCGAACTGGCGATCGCCGCCCCGGCGACCTGGCCGCTCGAACGCGCGGCGAGCAGCGCGACCAGCATCGCCGCCATCGAGGCCATCGTGATCTGCTTGGACTGGAAGACCTGGCGGGCGATGTGGCGCTGGGTCACGTGCGAAATCTCGTGTGCGAGCACGCCGGCCAGTTCCGACTCGGTCTGGGCGGACAGCATCAGCCCGGTGTGGACGCCGATGTAGCCGCCGGGCATCGCGAAGGCGTTGATGCTCGGGTCGTCGATCGGAAAGAACTGGAATCCGAAGCCGGGATCGCTGCTGACCGCGGTCAGGCGGCCGCCGAGCTGGTTCAGGTAGGCCTCGACGTCGGAATCGTCGAGATACGACGCCTCGCGCCAGCGGATCTCGTGCATGATCTGCTGGCCGATCTTCTTCTCCATCGCCAGCGGCAATTCGCTGCTCGCCACATCCCCCAGTTCCGGCAACTCGGAAGCACGCAGCGACTGGCCGGCCAGCGCGGCGATCAGCAGGACTGCGACGAAACGTGGGGCGAAAGGCATGGTGCTATGATAACGCACCCCCGGAAACCCCCTTCCGGGCCAACGTAACCATTTGTTATTCAACGTGACTACCCTGACTCATTTCGACAGCGCCGGCCAGGCCCACATGGTCGACGTCGGCGACAAGGCCGAAACCGCCCGCGTCGCCCGTGCCGCTGGCAGCATCTTCATGCGCCCCGAAACGCTGGCCCTGATTCGCGACGGTTCGGCGAAAAAAGGCGACGTCCTCGGCATCGCCCGGATCGCGGCCATCCAGGCCAGCAAGCGTACCGGCGACCTGATCCCGCTGTGCCATCCGATTGCGCTGACCCGCGTCGCCGCCGAATTCGCCGTCGACGAGGCGAACAGTGCCGTGCATTGCACCGTGACCGCGGAATGTTTCGGCCGGACCGGTGTCGAAATGGAGGCTTTGACCGCCGCGTCGGTCGGCCTGCTGACCATTTACGACATGTGCAAGGCCGTCGACCGCGGCATGCGCATCGACAACATCCGGCTGCTCGAAAAGAAGGGCGGCAAATCCGGCCACTGGACAGCCGACTCGCAGAAGACCTGAACGCATGAATCCTCTACGCAGAAAACTCCTCGGCGGGAGCGCCTCGGCGGCGCTGCTCGCCCCCCTGATCGGCAGCGGCCTGCTGGTGCCGGGCCGCGTGCTGGCCGCCGACTGGAACCGCAGCGCCTTCACGGCCCGCAGCATGGGTGACGCGCTGAAGGCCTACGGCAGCGCGGCCGCCGCCGAAACCCGGGACATCGTGATCAACGCACCCGAAATTGCCGAGAACGGCGCCAAGGTCGAAATCGAGATCAGCAGCAACCTGGCCAACACCCGCAGCCTGGCGATCTTCGGCGACAAGAACCCGATGCCGCTTTGCGCGACGCTCGATTTCCTGCCGCCGGCCCTGCCCTTTGCGCGCGTCCAGCTGAAGCTGGCGGAAAGCACGCGGCTACGCGTCGTCGCGAAGACCGCGGACGGCAAGTCCCACGTCGCCTTCCGCGACGTCAAGGTAACCCTCGGTGGCTGTGGAGGCTGACAATGAGCGAAGCAATCAAGATCCGCGCACAAATCCAGGGCGAAACGACCGACATCCGGGTACTGATGCAGCACCCGATGGAAACCGGCCAGCGCAAGGACGACAAGGGGCTGACGCTACCCGTTCATTTCATCCAGACCTTCACGGTCTCGCTGAATGGCAAGCCGATGGTCGAAGGCCAGCTGAACACGTCGGTATCGAAAAACCCGCTGTTCACGTTCAAGGCCCGCGGCATCAAGCCGGGCGACAAGCTGTCGGTGGCCTGGTCAGACAATACCGGTGCCCGCCGCCAGGACGAGATCACGCTGTCCTGAAGCAGAACCGGTAGCCAGAACGAAAAAGCCCGTCCGGAACCGGACGGGCTTTTGCTTTTAAAGCTTCCTGCGGCTTAAGCGCGCTGGATATTGGAAGCCTGCTTGCCCTTGGGGCCTTGCACGACTTCGAAGGAAACCTTTTCGCCTTCCTTCAGGGTCTTGAAGCCATTCATGTTGATGGCGGAGAAATGGGCGAAGAGATCTTCGCTGCCGTCATCCGGAGTAATGAAACCAAAACCCTTTGCGTCGTTGAACCACTTGACGGTACCGATTGCCATATCTGCTACTTTCTTACAAAAAACGTACAAATTTACGGGTCTCCCCGACTCCCTGTTTGAGCTCAACGACCCGGTGCTTGCGGCAACCTCGATACAGCTTGAATCCAAACAATTCAGCTTTCTACGCGACTCGCCGGGGAGCGTCAACAATTTTCGTTTGCGCAGCGCAGCATTCCATTGGCAAGCTATTTGCTTCAAAAGCCTTGTAATTTCCGGCAATTGTCCGCACTTTTGATGTTGCAGAATGAATCGGACTGTATAGAATCGGACGCATGGGAACGAAGATTCAGGAAGGCGGACAACTGGAGGCACAGCACACCGGGCTGCAACCTCCCCGGATGTTCAAGGTGGTACTGCTTAACGACGATTACACGCCGATGGATTTCGTGATTGCCGTACTGCAGCGTTTTTTTTCTATGAGTACTGAACAAGCGACGCGAATCATGCTCAAAGTTCACAACGAAGGCCGCGGCGTGTGCGGGGTTTTCCCGCGCGACATCGCCGCGACGAAAGTCGAACAGGTCAGCGCATTCGCCCGCCAGCACCAACACCCGCTTGCTTGCATCATGGAGGAAAACTGATGATTGCCCAGGAACTCGAAGTCAGCCTGCACATGGCCTTCGTCGAGGCGCGCCAGAAACGCCACGAGTTCATCACGGTCGAGCACCTGCTGCTCGCGCTCATCGACAATCCCTCCGCCGCCGAAGCGCTGCGCGCCTGTGGTGCGAAACCCGACACGCTGCGCAAGGATCTGACCAATTTCATCAACGAGCACACGCCGACGGTCGCCGGCGAGGACGACATCGACACCCAGCCGACGCTCGGCTTCCAGCGGGTGATCCAGCGGGCCATCCTGCATGTCCAGTCCTCCGGCAAGAAGGAGGTCAATGGCGCCAACGTGCTGGTCGCGATCTACGGCGAGAAGGACTCGCACGCGGTGTATTTCCTGCAGAAGCAGGGGGTGACCCGGCTCGACGTGGTCAATTACATCTCGCACGGCATCAGCAAGGTGCCCCAGCAGAAGGCGATGCCCGAAGGCGAGATCGAGACCGAAGGCGAGAAGGCCGAAGCCGGGCCGCTCGAGCAATACACGATCAACCTGAACGCGCTGGCGATGCAGGGCAAGATCGACCCGCTGATCGGCCGCGACAAGGAACTCGAACGCGTTGTCCAGACGCTGTGCCGGCGGCGCAAGAACAATCCGCTGCTGGTCGGCGAGGCCGGCGTCGGCAAGACGGCGATCGCCGAAGGACTGGCCCGCCGCGTCGTCGAGGGTGAGGTGCCGGAAATCCTTGCCAAGGCCAACGTCTACGCGCTGGACATGGGCGCCCTGCTGGCCGGAACGAAATACCGCGGCGACTTCGAACAGCGCCTGAAGGGCGTGCTCAAGGCGCTGCAGGACAACCCGAACGCGATCCTGTTCATCGACGAGATCCACACGCTGATCGGCGCCGGCTCCGCGTCCGGCGGCACGCTCGACGCGTCCAACCTGCTGAAGCCGGCGCTGTCCTCGGGCCAGATGAAGTGCATCGGCGCGACGACCTACACCGAGTTCCGCGGCATCTTCGAGAAGGACAGCGCACTGTCCCGGCGCTTCCAGAAGATCGACGTCAACGAGCCCTCGGTCGCCGAGACCGTCGAGATCCTGAAAGGCCTGAAGGCGCGTTTCGAGGCGCACCACGGCATCAAGTACTCGGCAACGGCGATTTCGTCGGCGGTCGAGCTGTCAGCCCGCTACATCACCGACCGCCATCTGCCGGACAAGGCGATCGACGTCATCGACGAGGCCGGTGCCGCGCAGCGCATCCTGCCGAAGTCGAAGCAGAAGAAGGTGATCGGCAAGACCGACATCGAGGAGATTGTCGCCAAGATCGCCCGCATCCCGTCGCAGCACGTGACGCTGGACGACCGCGGCGCGCTGAAGAACCTCGACCGCGACCTGAAGGCCGTCGTATTCGGCCAGGACAAGGCGATCGACGCGCTGGCCCGGGCGATCAAGATGGCCCGCTCCGGCCTCGGCAATCCAGGCAAGCCGATCGGTTCCTTCCTGTTCTCCGGCCCGACCGGCGTCGGCAAGACCGAGGTCGCCAAGCAGCTGGCCTATTGCCTGGGCATCGAGCTGCTGCGCTTCGACATGTCCGAATACATGGAACGCCATGCGGTCTCACGGCTGATCGGCGCGCCGCCGGGCTATGTCGGTTTCGACCAGGGCGGCCTGCTGACCGAGGCGGTGACCAAGAAGCCGTATTGCGTGCTGCTGCTCGACGAGATCGAGAAGGCCCACCCGGACATCTACAACATCCTGCTGCAGGTCATGGACCACGGCACGCTGACCGACAACAACGGGCGCAAGGCCGACTTCCGCAACGTGGTGATCATCATGACCACCAACGCCGGCGCCGCCGACCTGCAGAAGAGCAGCATGGGCTTCACGACCAGCAAGCAGACCGGCGACGAGATGGCCGAGATCAAGCGCCTGTTCACGCCGGAATTCCGCAACCGCCTGGACGCGACCATTTCGTTCGCACCGCTCGATCACGAGATCATCCTGCGCGTCGTCGACAAGTTCCTGATGCAGCTCGAGGAGCAGTTGCACGAAAAGAAGGTCGAAGCGCACTTCACCGATGCGGTCAAGGAAATGCTCGCCGACAAGGGCTTCGACCCGCTGATGGGCGCCCGTCCGATGTCCCGGCTGATCCAGGACACGATCCGCTCGGCGCTGGCTGACGAACTCCTGTTCGGACGGCTGTCCGGCGGCGGCCACGTCACGGTCGACCTCGATGCGGAAGGCAAAATCAGGCTGGCTTTCGCCGAAGAGAACAGCGAGGTGGTCGCCTGACCTTGCCTTGCCCCGGGAAAGCCGTGCAAGATTGCACGGTTTTTTTATTTCCGGAGACAACAATGAGCTTCAAGACCCCCGACCTCTGCGACCAGTACGAGGCCGAACTGGGCACGACCGTCCGCGTCGTGGCCCCGATGTTCCAGCGCTACGGCGCGCGCAACGCGTTCTGCGGCGAAATCGTCACACTGAAGATCTTCGAGGACAACACGCTGGTCCGCGAAATCTTCAACGAGGACGGCAAGGGCAAGGTGCTGGTCATCGACGGCGGCGGTTCGCTGCGCTGCGCGCTGGTCGGCGACCAGCTGGCGATCCTGGCCCACAAGAGCGGCTGGGAAGGCGTCGTCGTCTACGGCTGCATCCGCGACTCCGGCGACATCAACGGCATCGATATCGGCGTCCGCGCACTGAACACGCACCCGCAGAAAACCGTCAAGAAGGGGGTCGGCGACCGCAATCTGCCGCTGACCTTCGGCGGCGTCACCTTCCATCCCGGCGAATGGCTGTACGCCGACGAGGACGGCGTGCTGGTCTCGGCCAAACCCCTGCTCTGAAAACGCCCGCGCGGCGGCCGTCGACCGCAGACGGTCCGCCGCTCAGGGCTTGTCCAGCCAGAACAGCGCGCTGATCGTCTTGGCGTCGGTGATCCGGCCCTCCCAGACCGCCTGCCGCGCGGCCTGCGGCGTCAGCGTGACCACCTCCAGGAATTCGTTGTGGTCGAGCTGCATCTCCCCGGCCTTGTGCAGGCCGCGTGCGGCAAAGATCTCGATCCGTTCGTCGGAATAGCCGATGCACGGATGCATCACGCCAAGATATTCCCAGGCCGCCGCGACATAACCGGTTTCCTCGAGCAATTCCCGCTGCGCGGTATCGAGGATGGCCTCGCCCGGATCGATCTTGCCGGCCGGCAGCTCCAGGAAAACGCGGCGTAGCGGGTAGCGGAACTGTCGCTCGAACAGCAGGCTGCCGTCGTCGAGGAAGGCCAGGATGACAACGGCCCCCGGATGAACGATGTATTCGCGCACCGACTCCTTGCCGTCGGGCAGGCGCACCCGGTCGCGCCGAACGTCGAGCAACGCGCCCTTGAACACGGATTCCGAATCGATTTCGGACTCGACCAGATGGCTATCGTGAGACATCGAAAAACTCCCTAAAGAAAAACGCCCCGACCAGCGGGGCGTTTGTCCATGCGAACGGCGAGCGGCTTACAGCGAGCGCAGCAGCGAGTAGGCACACAGCGACATGATGACCTGCGGGAAGATGCCGAGCAGCGCGACGGCGACGCCGTTCGCGGAAATCAGCACCCGCATGTCCATCGGCGCGTCAATCGGCGTCTCGTCGGCCGGCGCGTCGAAGTACATCAGCTTGACGACGCGCAGGTAGTAGAACGCACCGATCAGCGAGAACAGTACGGCGACGATGGCCAGCCACAGGTAGCCGGCAGCGACGACCGCCTGCAGCACCGAGAACTTGGCAAAGAAGCCGATGAAGAACGGCACGCCCGCCATCGAGAACATCAGCATCATCATGATGCCGGCGAACCAGGGGCTGCGCTTGTTCAGGCCCTTGTAATCGTCGAGTTCCTCGGCTTCAAAGCCGGCGCGCGACATCAGCAGGATCATGCCGAAGGAACCGGCCGACATCAGCACATAGGCAATCACGTAGAACATCGCCGAGCTGTAGGCATTCAGCGCGTAGCGGGCGTCGCCGCCGACGACGCCGGTGACGATGCCAAGCAGCATGAAGCCCATGTGCGAGATCGCGGAATAGGCCAGCATGCGCTTCAGATTGGTCTGGGCGATTGCCGCCAGGTTGCCGATGGCCATCGACAGCACCGACAGGATGATCAGCATGCCCTGCCAGTCCTGCGCCAGCGTGATCAGGCCATTGACCAGCAGGCGCATCACGATCGCGAAGGCTGCGAGCTTCGGCGCCGAGCCGATGAACAGCGTGACCGAGGTCGGCGCACCGTGATAGACGTCCGGAATCCACATGTGGAACGGAACGACGCCGAGCTTGAAGGCCAGACCGGCGACCAGGAAGACCAGGCCGAACACCAGCACGGTCTTGTTGACGCCGCCGCCGTACAGGCGTTCCGAGATACCGGTGATTTCCAGCGTGCCGGTCGCACCGTAGATCATCGACATGCCGTACAGCAGCAGGCCGGAAGCCAAAGCACCCAGCACGAAGTACTTCATCGCCGCTTCGCTGGACTGCAGCGAATCGCGGTTCATCGCGACCATCGCGTACAGCGACAGCGACAGCAGTTCCAGGCCGATGTAGATGGTCAGGAAGTGGTTGGCGGAGATCATCACCATCATGCCGAGCGTCGCGAACAGCGCCAGCACGTAGTACTCGCCCTTGTTCATCGACGCACGGTCGATGATGTAGCCGCGCGAGTAGAACATCACGACGATGACCGTCATGTACAGGAAGAGCTTCAGCAGGTCGGCCATCAGGTCATCGACGAACATGTTGCTGAAGGTGTAGGCGATCTCGCCGGTGCTCGTCGCGAACTGGATCGCGGCGGCGCCGATCAGCGTCAGCTGGGTCAGCGCGAAGGTCACCGTGCGTCGGCTGTCCTTGACGAACAGGTCGATCATGAGGATGGCCAGTGCCATGAACGCCACGAACAGCTCGGGCGCGGCAGGCAGGAGATCGGGGACAACGAAATTGTCGAACATGTCGGCTACCGTTTATTGAATCTTGCTGATGGCCACGTGACGCAGCAGGTCGTTGACCGAGGCGTGCATGACTTCGGTGAAGGGTTGCGGATACAGACCCATCCACAGCGTACACAGGGCGAGCACGCCGAGAATCAGGAATTCGCGCTTGTTGATGTCGCTCAGCTCGGCCACATGCTCGTTGGCGACGTCACCGAAGATCACCCGCTTGTACATCCACAGCGTGTAGGCCGCACCGATGATCAGCGACGAGGCGGCAGCAAAGGCAACCCAGAAGTTGAACTTGACGGCGCCCAGAATGACCATGAATTCGCCGACGAAGCCGGAGGTCGCCGGCAGGCCGGCGTTGGCCATCGAGAACAGCATGAAGAAGGCGGCGAACTTCGGCATCGTGTTGACGACGCCGCCGTAGTCGGCGATCTGGCGGCTATGCACGCGGTCGTACATGACGCCGATGCAGAAGAACATCGCGCCGGAGACGAAGCCGTGGGAAACCATCTGGACCAGTGCGCCCTCGATGCCCATCGCGCTGAACATGAAGAAGCCCAGCGTCACGAAGCCCATGTGCGCAATCGACGAGTAGGCGACCAGCTTCTTCATGTCGGCCTGGACCAGCGCAACGAAGCCGATATAGACGACGGCGATCAGCGACAGCGCGACGACCAGGCCGGACAGTTCGTGCGAAGCATCCGGGGCGATCGGCAGCGAGAAGCGCAGGAAGCCGTAGGCGCCGAGCTTCAGCGCGATCGCGGCCAGCACGATCGAACCGCCGGTCGGTGCCTCGACGTGGGCGTCGGGCAGCCAGGTATGCACCGGCCACATCGGCACCTTGACCGCGAAAGCGATCATGAAGGCCAGGAAGATCCAGATCTGCGCATTCAGCGTGATCGGCAGCTTGTGCCATTCGAGAATCGAGAAGCTGCCGCCCGAATTGATGAACAGGTACATCAGCGCGATCAGGAAGAGCAGCGAACCGAACAGCGTGTAGAGGAAGAACTTGAACGCGGCATAGACGCGGTTCGGACCGCCCCAGACGCCGATGATCAGGTACAGCGGAATCAGGGAGGCCTCGAAGAACACGTAGAACAGCATGCCGTCGAGCGACGTGAAGATGCCGTTCATCAGGCCGGACATGATCAGGAAGGCAGCGTTGTACTGCGCGACCTTGTTCTGGATCACTTCCCAGCCGGCGGCGACGACGATGATCGTGATGAAGGCGTTCAGGATCACGAACAGCATCGAGATGCCATCAACGCCGAGATGGTAGTTGATGTTGAAGCGAGGGATCCAGGTGCTCAGCTCGACGAACTGCATGCCGCCGGAAGCGACGTCGAAGCCGGTCCACAGCGGAATGGTGACCACGAAACCGGCGATCGCGCCGGCCAGCGAAAGCATCCGTGCCAGCGGAGCGTTCCGATCGCCGCCGGTAGCCAGGATGAGCAGGCCGGCGAAGATCGGAATCCAGATTGCGAGAGATAGCAGCGGGTAAGTCGACATGTTATTCCTTGCTTTTCTGCGAACTATTCACGCTAGGCGCGGTTGATCCACAGGGTCATCAGCACGAAGAGGCCGATGATCATGGTGAATGCGTAGTGATAGACGTAGCCCGTCTGGAAGAAGCGGACGATGGAAGCGATCCAGCCGACGACCTTGGCCGAGCCATTGACCACGATCCCGTCGATCACCGCGACGTCGCCACCGCGCCACAGCGCCTTGCCGATCACGCGGGCACCGCCGGCGAAGACGAACTCGTTGATCTTGTCGAAGTAGTACTTGTTCTCGAACAGCGTGTGGATTGCGGAGAAGCGGCGCTGGATCGCGGCCGGGATGTCCGGGCGCTTCATGTAGAAGAACCAGGAGAGCACGACACCGGCCAGCGCCAGGATGAACGGCGCAGTGGTGAAGGCATGGACGCCCATCGCGGCGGCACCGTGGAAGTGGCCGACCAGGTGTTCCATCGCCGGGTGCGCTTCGTGATCGACGAAGATCACGCCCTTGAAGTAATCCCCGAACAGCATCGGTTCGATTGCGAAGTAACCGACCACCATCGACGGGATCGCGAGCAGCACCAGCGGCAGCCAGACGACCCACGGGGTCTCGTGCGGCTTCTGGCCCGGAGCCAGGCCGTGGTGGTGATCGTGCGAGGTCTCCTCGTCGTCGTGGTCGCCATCGTGCTCGTGATGATGGGCGTCATCGGCCTTGCCGAAGCGCTCTTCGCCGTGGAAGACCAGGAAGTACATCCGGAAGGAGTAGAACGCGGTCACGAAGACGCCGGCCAGCACCGCGAAGTACGCAAAGCCGGAACCCGGGATGTGGGACAGCGCGACGGCCTCGATGATCGAGTCCTTGGAGTAGAAGCCGGACAGGAAAGGCGTACCGATCAGGGCCAGCGAGCCGATCAGCGACGTGATCCAGGTAATCGGCATGTACTTGCGCAGGCCGCCCATGTTGCGGATGTCCTGGTCGTGGTGCATGCCGATGATCACCGAGCCGGCGGCAAGGAACAGCAGCGCCTTGAAGAAGGCGTGCGTCATCAGGTGGAAGATCGCCACCGAGTAGGCCGATGCGCCCAGGGCGACCGTCATGTAGCCGAGCTGCGACAGCGTCGAATAGGCGACGACGCGCTTGATGTCGTTCTGGATGATGCCGAGGAAGCCCATGAACAGCGCGGTGATCGCACCGATGACGATGACGAAGGACAGCGCCGTCGTCGACAGTTCGAACAGCGGGGACATGCGCGACACCATGAAGATGCCGGCGGTCACCATCGTCGCCGCGTGAATCAGCGCCGAGATCGGGGTCGGACCTTCCATCGAATCGGGCAGCCAGACGTGCAGCGGAACCTGCGCCGACTTGCCCATCGCGCCGATGAACAGGCAGATGCAGGTCACGGTCATCAGCGACCAGTCGGCGGCGCCCCAGATGTTGATCGTGGCGTCGGCCAGCGTCGGCGCCTTGGCGAACACGGCGGCGTAGTCCAGCGAACCGAAATGCGCGAGCACCAGGCCGATGCCCAGGATGAAGCCGAAGTCGCCGACGCGGTTGACCAGGAAGGCCTTCATGTTCGCGAAGATCGCCGTCGGACGGGTGTACCAGAAGCCGATCAGCAGGTAGGAAACCAGACCGACCGCTTCCCAGCCGAAGAACAGTTGCATAAAGTTGTTCGCCATCACGAGCATCAGCATCGAGAAGGTAAACAGCGAGATGTAGCTGAAGAAGCGGTTGTAGCCCGGATCCTCGTGCATGTAGCCGATCGTGTAGATATGCACCATCAGCGACACGAAGGTGACGACCAGCATCATCGTCGCGGTCAGCGTGTCGATCAGGAAACCGACCTCGAACTTGTAATCGCCGCTGGTCAGCCAGGTGTAGACCGGGCCGTTGTAGGTGTTGCCGGCCAGCACGTCCTGGAAGATCAGCACGGAGCACGCGAAAGCGACGGCCACGCCGAGGATGGTCGCGGTATGGGCGACCCAGCGCGGAATGACGCGGCAGAAGAGACCGGCGATCATCGCGCCGAACAGCGGCGCCAGCGGTACGAGCAGATAGAGTTTTTGCATTTCCATGGTTAACCCTTCAGGCTGCCCAGGTCATCCACATGGATGCTCTTGAGGTTGCGGAACAGCACGATCAGGATGGCGAGGCCGATCGCCGATTCGGCGGCGGCGACGGTCAGGATGAAGAAGACGAAAACCTGTCCCGAGAGATCCTGCAGATAGTGCGAAAAGGCCACGAAATTCATGTTGACCGCGAGCAGCATCAGTTCGATGGCCATCAGCAACACGATCAGGTTCTTCCGGTTCAGGAAGATGCCGACGATGCTGATCGCGAACAGCATCGCGCCCAGAATCAGGAAATGCGAAAGTGACAAAGTGAGCATAGTCTTCCCTGCGTTCAGTCTTTTTCCACCGGCATCTGCAGCACGCGGATGCGATCCTTCGCCTTGACGAAGACCTGCTGATTCGGATTGGTGTTCTTGGACTTCTTCGGACCGCGATAGGTCAGCACGATGGCCGCGATCATGCCGACCAGCAGCACGAGCGACGCGAGTTCGAACGGATACACGTACTCGCTGAACATCAGCGCACCGATCTCCTTGGTATTGGAGACGCCGGCCGGAACCAGCGCGTCGGCGGCCGGCACCTGGAAGTACTTGCTGCCGAGCACCAGGCCCATCTCGAGGACCATCAGCAGACCGAGCACGGCGCCGAGCGGCAGGTAATTCCAGAAGCCCTGCCGGATGCGGTCGATATTGATGTCGAGCATCATCACGACGAACAGGAAGAGCACCATCACCGCCCCGGCGTACACCAGGATGATCGCGATGGCCAGGAACTCGGCCTGCAGCAGCGCCCAGATGCCGCCGCACGTGAAGAACGCGAGGATCAGGTGCAGAACGGCGTGCACCGGATTGCGCGCGGTGATCACGCGCAGGCTGGCGAAAATCAGAATCGCCGCCAGGAAGAAAAAGACGAAAGTTTGGAAATCCATGTTGGGCACCTGTCAGCGGTAGGGGGCGTCGAGTTCGCGATCCTTCGCGATCTGCGCCTCGTAGCGGTCGCCGTTGGCGAGCAGCATCTGCTTGGTGTAGTACAGGTCGCCGCGCTTTTCGCCGTGATATTCGAAGATGCGCGTCTCGACGATCGCGTCGACCGGGCAGGCCTCCTCGCAGAAACCGCAGAAGATGCACTTGGTCAGATCGATGTCGTAGCGCGTCGTGCGACGGGAACCGTCGTCACGCGGCTCGGCCTCGATGGTGATCGCCATGGCCGGGCAGATCGCCTCGCACAGCTTGCAGGCGATGCAGCGCTCCTCGCCGTTCGGATAACGGCGCAGCGCGTGCAGGCCGCGGAAGCGGTAACTCTGCGGCGTCTTTTCCTCGGGGTACTGCACGGTGATCTTGCGGGCGAAGAAATACTTGCCCGTCACCGACATGCCCTTCAACAACTCCTTGAGGAAGAGGCTGTTGAAGATATCCTTCATCGAACCCATGAGTCTCTCCTCACTTCCAGATATTCAGCGGCGACATCATCCAGACGCCGACGACGAGCAGCCAGATCAGACAGATCGGCACGAAAACCTTCCAGCCCAGACGCATCAGCTGGTCGTAGCGGAAGCGCGGGAAGGTCGCCCGGAACCACAGGAACAGGAAGAGCACAAAGGACATCTTGGCGAGCAGCCAGACGATGCCGTCCGGCAGGAAGCCGACCGGCGACAGCCAGCCGCCGAGGAACATGATCGAGGTCAGTGCGGAGACCAGGATCATGTTGGCGTATTCGGCCAGGAAGAACAGCGCGAACGCCATGCCCGAATATTCGACGTGGAAGCCGGCGACGATTTCCGACTCGCCCTCGGCGAGGTCGAACGGAGCGCGGTTCAGCTCGGCGGTGCCGGAGATCAGATAGACGACGAACATGGGCAGCAGCGGCAGCCAGTTCCACGACAGGAAGCCGAGGCCGAATTCGGCGAAGCGGCCTTCACCCTGGCCATTGACGATGTCGACCAGATTCAGGCTGTTCGACACCATCAGCACGCAGATCAGCGAGAAGCCCATCGCGACTTCGTAGGACACCATCTGCGCGGCGGAACGCATCGCGCCGAGGAAGGCGTACTTCGAGTTGGAGGCCCAGCCGGACAGGATGATGCCGTACACGCCCATCGACGTGATCGCCATGATGTACAGCAGACTGGCGTCGATGTTCGCGAGGACCAGCGAATCGGTGAAGGGAATCACCGCCCATGCGGCCAGCGCCGGAGCGATGGCCAGCATCGGGGCGATGATGAAGATGCCCTTGTTGGCACCGCTCGGTACGACGATTTCCTTCAGCAACAGCTTCAGGCCGTCGGCGATCGGCTGGATCAGACCCAGCGGACCGACGCGGTTGGGACCGATGCGGACCTGCATGTAGCCGATCACCTTGCGCTCGAAATACGTCAGGTAGGCGACGCCGAGCATCAGCGGGGCGACGATCAGGACGATCTTCAGCAGGGTCCAGACAGCCGGCCATGCGCCGCCGAAAATCCCCTGTCCAACGTTCATCAGTGCGTCCATTTATGCACGCTCCACGGTAATCTGGCCGAACATCGCGCCGAGCGCGGCGGTCGTCGCGTGCGCGGCGGAAACCCGCACGCAACCGGCCGGAACATTGTTGTCGATCTTGGCCGCCAGAACGGCCGCGCCTTGTCCCTGGACAACGCGGACCTGGCTGCCGTCGGCGATGCCGAGCCGGGCGGCGGTGTCGCCGTTCAGACGAGCCACCGGCGCCTTGCCGTCGACCGTCTGCTGCAGCGCCGGCGCGCGGCGTGCCATCGGGTCGGCGAAGTGGATCGGCACGTCGGCGATGCGCTGCAGGCCACCAGACGCAGCGGCCGGCAGGGAAACGGCGACGCCATTGAGGTCGTTGCTCAGGTTGGCGACGAATTCGGCGCCCTTGCCGAGCACCTCATCGCGGACCTGTTCGCTGGACTCGTAGCCGAAGCCGTCGAGATTCAGCACGTTGCCCAGCACGCGCAGCACCTTCCAGGCCGGACGGGTCTCGCCGCGCGGTTTGACGACGCCGTTGAAGCCCTGGATGCGGCCTTCGGTATTGACGAAGGTGCCGGCGGTCTCGGTGTAGGGCGAGATCGGCAGCATCACGTCGGCGTATTCGAGGGCCGGCGCATGCTTGAAGGCGGACATGAAGACGACCATGTTGGCCTGCTTCAGCGCGCCGAGGACCAGCTGCGGGTTGGCGACGTCGAATTCGGGCTCGATGCCCATCAGCACGTAGGCCTTGCGCGGCTGTTCGAACATCGTGCGCGCATTGGCGTTCGACGGCAGCGCCCAGGCGACGTGGCCGCCAACCGTGTTGGCCGCTTCGCCGAGGAAGCCGACGGTCGCGCCGGTCAGCTTGCCGAGCTCGAGCGCCAGCGCATGCAGACGGGTCGCATCGTCGGACTGGGTCGCGACGTTGCCGAGGAAGATCGCACGCTTTTCGCCTTCGATCAGGCTCTGCGCGATCTGGCGGCTTTCCGCACACACGGCAACCGTCTCGAGGCCGGCCGGAACGGCGGAGCCCTTGGCTTCGGCGGCGGCCTTGACGACCGCAGCCAGCGCGAAGACCAGTTCGCTCGGCGCGACAACGCGCTGGGTGTGCAGCTTGATCAGCGAATCGTCGCCGGTCACGCCCAGCAGGCTGACCTTGGTGTATTTCTTCGCGGCCTGACGCAGACGCTGGGCGATCAGCGGGTGGTCCTTGCGCAGGAAGGAACCGACGACCAGCGCGGCGTCCAGGTCCTTGATCTCGGACAGCTTGAGGCCGAGCCACGGGGTACCGGCGCGCTTGAAATCGGAACCGAAATCGGACTGGCGCGGACGGAAGTCGATGTTGCCGCTGCCCAGGCCCTTCATGACCTTGCCCAGCAGGTACATTTCCTCGACGGTGCTGTTCGGCGCGGCCAGGGCGGCCACCGCGTCTCCGCCGTGGTCACGCGCGATGTCCTTGAGGCCGTGGGCGACGTAGTCGAGCGCGACGTTCCAGTCGCATTCTTTCCATTCGCCGCCCTGCTTCACCATCGGCTTGGTCAGGCGCTCGTCGGAATTCAGCGCCTGGTAGGAGAAGCGCTCCTTGTCGGAGATCCAGCACTCGTTGACCGACTCGTTCTCGCGCGGCAGAACGCGCATCACGTTGTCGTGCTTGACCTGGACGACCAGGTTGGCGCCGACCGAGTCGTGCGGGCTGACCGACTTGCGGCGCTGCAGTTCCCAGGAGCGCGCGGTGTAGCGGAACGGCTTTGAAGTCAGCGCGCCGACCGGGCACAGGTCGATCATGTTGCCGGACAGTTCGGAATCCACCGAGCGGCCGACGAAGGTCATGATCTCGGAGTGCATGTTCCGGTTGGCCATGCCGAGTTCCATGATGCCGGCGATTTCCTGGCCGAAGCGGACGCAGCGCGTGCAATGGATGCAGCGGCTCATCTCTTCCATGGAGATCAGCGGACCGACGCTCTTGTGGAAGACGACGTGTTTTTCCTCGGTGTAGCGGCTCTTCATCGGGCCGTAACCGACGGACATGTCCTGCAACTGGCACTCGCCGCCCTGGTCGCAGATCGGGCAATCCAACGGGTGGTTGATCAGCAGGAATTCCATGACCCCCTTCTGCGCCTTGACGGCCAGATCGGAGTGCGTGAATACCTTCATGCCGTTGGTCACCGGCGTTGCACAGGCGGGCAACGGTTTCGGCGCCTTTTCCACCTGCACCAGACACATGCGGCAGTTGGCGGCAATCGAAAGTTTCTTGTGGTAGCAGAAATGCGGGATATATACGCCAACCTGCTGCGCGGCGTCCATCACCGTGCTGCCGTCGGGCACTTGCGCCTTTTTGCCGTCGATTTCGATTTCTAGCATGTCGCTACCTTGTAGCCGTTTCTCTCGTAACTTACGCGGGGAAGGTTTCCGTCAGACCGGGATCTTGTGGAAACCACTGCCGGCCCATTGCACATCCTTGGGCACCTGACAGGTCTTGTGTTCGATGTGGTACTCGAATTCGCTGCGGAAATGCTTGATGAAACTCTGCACCGGGAAGGCCGCGGCGTCGCCGAGCGCACAGATCGTACGGCCGGCGATGTTGCCGAGCACGCTGTTCAGCAGGTCTAGATCCTCGGGCTTGCCCTGGCCGTTTTCGATGCGATGCACCACCTTGTACATCCAGGCCGTGCCCTCACGGCAAGGGGTACATTGACCGCAGGATTCTTCGTGGTAGAAGAAGGACAGTCGGTCGAGCGCCTTGACCATGCACACCGTCTCGTCCATCACGATGACCGCGCCGGAGCCGAGCATGGAGCCGGCCTTGCTGATGGAGTCATAGTCCATCGTGCAGTCCATCATGATCTCGCCCGGAAGCACCGGAGCGGAGGAACCGCCGGGGATGACCGCCTTCAGCTTGCGGCCGCCGCGCATGCCGCCGCACATCTCGAGCAGCGTCGAGAACGGCGTGCCGAGCGGAATCTCGTAGTTACCCGGGCGGTTGACGTGGCCGGACACCGAGAAAAGCTTGGTGCCGCCGTTGTTCGGCTTGCCCAGATTGAGGTAATCCTCGCCGCCCATCTTCAGGATGGTCGGGATCGACGCGAAGGTCTCGGTGTTGTTGATCGTCGTCGGCTTGCCGTACAGACCGAAAGAGGCCGGGAACGGCGGCTTGAAGCGCGGCTGCCCCTTCTTGCCCTCGATCGATTCGAGCAGCGCGGTTTCCTCGCCACAGATGTAGGCGCCATAACCATGGTGCGCGAACAGTTCGAAATTGAAGCCGGAGCCCAGGATGTTCTGGCCGATGAAGCCGGCTGCGCGGGCCTCGTCGAGCGCTTCCTCGAAACGCTTGTACTCCAGCCAGACTTCGCCGTGCACGTAGTTGTAGCCGCGATTGGCGCCCATCGCATAAGCCGCGATGGCCATGCCTTCGATGACCGCATGCGGGTTGTAGCGCATGATGTCGCGGTCCTTGAAGGTACCCGGCTCGCCTTCGTCGGTGTTACAGACGACGTACTTGTCGCCCGGGAAGGAACGCGGCATGAAGGACCACTTCAGGCCGGTCGGAAAACCGGCGCCGCCGCGGCCGCGCAGGACCGACTTCTTGACTTCGGAGATGACGTCTTCCTGAGAAATCTTGTTTTCCAGGATGCGGCGCAATTGCTGGTAGCCGCCGCGGGCCACGTAATCACTCAGGCGCCAGGTGTTGTCGCCGTCGAGGCCCTGCATCAGGACGCCGTTGATCGAACCGAGCATCGCCATTATTTGCACTCCTCGAGCAGCTTGTCGATCTGTTCCGGATGCATGTGGCTGCACATCGAGCGGTTGTTCACGATGAAAACCGGTGCATCGCCGCAGGCGCCCATGCACTCGCCTTCCTTCAGCGTGAACTTGCCGTCCGGCGTCGTCTCGTTGTAGCCGATGCCCAGTTTCTTCTGCAGGTACTCGCCGGCGTGATAGCCGCCGGATAGCGCGCACGGCAGGTTGGTGCAGACCGTGATCTTGTATCTGCCGACCGGCTTCAGGTCGTACATGTTGTAGAAGGAGGCGACTTCATAAACCGCGATCGGCGCCAGGCCGAGGTAGTCGGCGACGGCCTCGATGGACTCGGGTGCCAGCCAGCCCTTTTCTTCCTGGGCATGCGCCAGGCAGGACATGGTGGCCGATTGCTTCTGGTCGGCCGGATACTTGGCGACCTCGCGGGCGAATTTCTGGAGGGTTTCAGCGGAAAACATCAGCGGTCAATCTCGCCAAAAACGATATCTTGGGAGCCGATGATCGTGACGACGTCGGCAATCATGTGGCCACGGGACATTTCGTCCATGCCGGCCAGGTGGGCGTAGCCCGGAGCGCGAATCTTCATCCGGTACGGCTTGTTGGCCCCGTCGGAAATGAAGTAAATGCCGAACTCGCCCTTCGGGTGTTCGACCGCGGCATAGGCTTCGCCCGGCGGAACGTGAATGCCTTCGGTGAAGAGCTTGAAATGGTGGATCAGCTCTTCCATGTTGGACTTCATGTTCTCGCGCGGAGGCGGCGCCACCTTGTGGTTGTCGGTGATCACCGGGCCCGGGTTCTTGCGCAGCCACTCGATGCACTGCTTGATGATGCGGTTGGACTGCAGCATCTCTTCCATGCGCACCAGGTAGCGATCGTAGCTGTCGCCATTGACACCGACCGGCACGTCGAAATCGACCTTGTCATAGGCGGCATACGGCTGCTTCTTGCGCAGGTCCCAGGCGAAGCCAGAACCGCGCAGCATCGCGCCGGTGAAGCCCATCTGCAGCGCGCGCTCGGGCGACACGACGCCGACATTGACCAGACGCTGCTTCCAGATCCGGTTGTCGGTCAGAAGCGTGTGGTATTCGGCGTGATAGGTCGGGAATCGGTTGGTGAAGTCTTCCAGGAAGTCGAGCAGCGAACCGCTGCGGTTGTCGTTCAGTTCCTTGGCCTTCTTCGCGCTGGTCCAGGTCGATTCCTGGTATTGCGGCATGCGGTCCGGCAGGTCGCGGTAGACGCCGCCCGGACGGTAATAAGCAGCGTGCAGCCGGGCACCCGAGACGGCCTCGTAGGCATCCATCAGGTCCTCGCGCTCGCGGAAGGTGTAGAGCGCCATCGTCATCGCACCGACGTCCAGCGCGTGACAGCCGATCCACAGCAGATGGTTCAGGATCCGGGTGATTTCGTCGAACATCGTCCGGATGTATTTGCCGCGTTCCGGAACGTCGATGCCGAGCAACTTCTCCACCGCCATGCAGTAGGCGTGCTCGTTGGTCATCGTGGACACGTAGTCGAGACGGTCCATGTACGGAACCGACTGGACCCAGGTGCGGGTTTCGGCCAGCTTTTCGGTCGCGCGGTGCAGCAGGCCGATGTGCGGGTCGGCACGCTGGACGACTTCGCCGTCCAGCTCGAGCACCAGACGCAGCACACCGTGCGCGGCCGGGTGCTGCGGACCGAAGTTCAGGGTGAAATTGCGGATATCAGCCATGGGCGGCATCCCCGTAAGTATCTTCGCGCACGATGCGCGGGGTGTTCTCGCGCGGCTCGATCGTCACCGGCTGGTAGATCACGCGCGCCTGATCCGGGTCGTAACGCATCTCGACGTGACCGGAAATCGGGAAATCCTTGCGGAACGGATGGCCGATGAAACCGTAGTCGGTCAGGATGCGCCGCAGGTCGTCGTGACCGACGAAAGCGATGCCGAACAGATCGAAGGCTTCGCGCTCGAACCAGTTGGCGCTCGTCCAGATGCCGGTGATCGAATCGACCGCCGGGAATTCGTCGTCTTCGGCGAAGACGCGGACCCGCAGGCGCCAGTTGTGGGTGATCGACAGCAGATGAACGACGGCCGCGTAGCGACGCCCTTCCCAGGCACCATCGCCATAGGTGGAATAATCGACGCCACAGAGGTCGATCATTTCCTCGAAGCGCAGGTCAGCTTCGTCGCGCAGCGCGAGCATGACCGACCGGTAATCGGCGGCGCCGACCTCGATGGTCAGTTCGCCGAGCGCGAGCTTGACGGATTTCAGCTTGTCGCCGAAATGCTTCTGCAAATTTTGGCTAAGCGTTTCCAGCTTGGCAGACATATCGGATCAGCCCCGGAAGATTAACGAGCGATGGTGTTGGTGCGGCGGATCTTGTTCTGCAGCTGGATCAGCCCGTACAGCAGGGCTTCGGCCGTCGGCGGGCAGCCCGGAACATAGATATCGACCGGCACGATGCGGTCGCAACCACGCACCACCGAGTAGGAGTAGTGGTAGTAGCCACCACCGTTGGCGCAGGAGCCCATCGAAACGACCCAGCGGGGTTCCGCCATCTGGTCGTAGACCTTGCGCAGCGCCGGCGCCATCTTGTTGGTCAGCGTCCCGGCGACGATCATCACGTCGGACTGGCGCGGACTCGGACGGAAGACGATGCCGAAACGGTCGAGGTCGTAACGCGAACAGCCCGCATGGATCATCTCGACCGCGCAGCAGGCCAGACCGAAGGTCATCGGCCACAGCGAACCGGTCCGCATGTAGTTGATCAGCTTGTCAGCCGTCGTGGTGACGAAGCCTTCCTGGAGAATGCCTTCAATTGCCATGACTCAACCTCATTCCCACTCGAGCGCCCCCTTGGCCCAGGCATAGATGTAGCCCAGAACCAGGATCGCCACGAAGACGAGCATTTCGACGAAACCGAACACCTTGATCGACTCGGTCGCCACGATGTCCTTGAAGATCGTCGCCCACGGGAAGAGGAACGCGACTTCCAGATCGAACAGAATGAAGAGAATGGCAATCAGGTAATAACGCACATCGAACTTCATGCGCGCATCCTCGAAAGCCTCGAAGCCGCACTCGTAGGGAGAGAGCTTTTCCGGGTCCGGCCGGTTGGGGGCTAGCAGGAAACCCATGGCAACCGGCAGAACGCCGACTGCAATCCCCACCAGGACGAACATCAGGATTGGAAAGTAGTTTTCCATGATCCGCCGCCAATATTCAGTTTCTTGTTCGAAACAGCAAACCCGGGGTTCGCTGCCCAGTTTTTTTGGTGCCGACGGCGAGACTCGAACTCGCACAGCTTGCGCCACTACCCCCTCAAGATAGCGTGTCTACCAATTTCACCACGTCGGCACTATTTTTTTACCCGATCGGCGAGGGACGATGCCGGCCGGGCAACCTTGCGTTACTTCGGTACGTCTTTTGCCTTCGAACCCGCGTCAGACGGGGTCTCCGGCGCGCCGCCCGCTGCCGGGGCGGCAGGCGAAACGGTTTCGGATTGTACAGCTTCTTGCATCACACTGCCAGTCGTTTTTGGCTTGCTGGACGCTACGTAAGCCAGCGTCAGACTGGTGGCGAAGAAGACAGCAGCCAGAATCCCGGTCGTACGGCTCAGGAAATTGGCCGAGCCGGTTGCACCAAAAAGGCTACCCGACGCTCCGCTGCCGAAGGCAGCCCCCATGTCAGCCCCCTTGCCATGCTGCATCAGCACAAGGCCGATGATAGCCAGAGCGACCAGGATATGAACCGTCAGAAGAAGAGAAAATAACCAACCCATATTGAAAACCCACCTAGTTTGCAGCCTGGCAAATCGCCAGAAAATCATCCGCCACCAAGGCCGCCCCGCCGATCAAACCGCCATCGACGTCGGGCTGGCCGAACAACTCCACCGCGTTCTGCGGCTTGACACTGCCGCCGTACAGAATGCGGATCGCCGATGCCGCTTCGAAGCCGCACGCCGCGAGATGCGAACGGATCAGTGCGTGCACCGCCTGCGCCTGCTCGGGAGTCGCGGTCATTCCGGTCCCAATCGCCCAGACTGGCTCGTAGGCAAGCACCGCCGACGCCAAGCCGGCGACGCCGACACGATCCAGGACCGCATCCAGCTGCCGCCGAACGACGTCACCGGTGACCCCGGACTCGCGCTCGCTCAGCGTTTCGCCGACACAGAGCACAGGAACAAGCCCCGCACGAACCGCCGCTTCGAACTTGCCGGCAACGACGGAGTCGCTTTCCCCATACAAGCTACGGCGCTCGGAGTGCCCAACCAGAACGTAGCGGCAACCCAGATCGCACAGCATGCCGGCAGAAACCTCCCCGGTATGCGCTCCCTGCGGAAACTCGCTGAGCGATTGCGCCCCCCAGGCCACCGCCGAGCCTTCAAGCAGCGCTTGCGCCTGGGCAAGGTAAGGAAAGGGAGGACAAACGACAACCTCGCAGGACAGCGCACCGGCTTCGGCACGAAGCCGCTGGAGCAGCGCTTCGTTCTGCCGCAGCGAACCATGCATCTTCCAGTTTCCGGCGACGAGCTTCTTACGCATGGACGAGGCGATTCCCAGGGCGAAAAACTTTCGGATTATAGCGATCGGCCAAGACCAGGGTCAAGGATGCCCCCCGATTCACTGGACCGCCGCCCTGACCGCCGACGCAAGCTCCTCAGCCGCGGCCTCGACTGCCGTGACATCCTCACCCTCGACCATCACGCGCAGCAGCGGCTCGGTACCCGACGCCCGCAACAACACCCGGCCAGCCGCCCCGAGACGCGCCTCGACCGCCGCCAGAGCCGCGGCGATACCCGGATCGTCACGCCACGGGAAGCCGCGAGTCAGCGGGACGTTGATCAGTTTCTGCGGATAAAGGGCCAGACCGCCGAGCAGCTGGCCGAGCGTTCCGCCGGCCTCGCGCAGTGCAGCCAGCACCTGCAGTGCGGCGACGACGCCGTCGCCGGTGGTATGGCGGTCGAGCGCCAGGATGTGCCCGGAATTCTCGCCGCCGTAGAGCCAGCCCTTTTCCGCGAGCATCTCGACGACGTAGCGGTCGCCGACGGCCGCCCGCGCGAACGGAATGCCCAGCTCGCCGAGGGCGCGCTCCAGCGCCAGATTGGTCATCAGCGTACCGACCACCCCGCCGACCGGGCCGAGCTTGGCCCGACTGCGCACGATGGCGTAAAGGAGCTGGTCGCCGTCGTACAGGTTGCCGTCCGCGTCCACCATCTGCAGCCGATCGGCGTCGCCGTCGAGGGCAACGCCGAGATCGGCCCGGTTCGCCAGCACCGCCTCGCGCAGCGCCTTCGGCGCGGTCGCCCCGACGCCGTCGTTGATGTTGCGGCCGTTCGGCTGCGCCCCGATGCTGACCACTTCGGCACCCAGTTCGTGGAAGACGGCCGGCGCGATGTGGTAGGCCGCCCCATGCGCACAATCGACGACGATCTTCAGTCCGCGCAGATCGAGATCGTTGGGAAAGGTGCTCTTGCAGAATTCGATGTAGCGACCGGGCGCATCGTCGATACGCTTGGCACGCCCGAGTTCGGCCGGCGCAACGCAAGACATCGGTTCGTCGATGCCCGCCTCGATCGCCAGTTCGACGTCGTCCGGCAGTTTGGTACCCCGAGCCGAGAAAAACTTGATCCCGTTGTCGTAATACGGATTGTGCGATGCGGAAATGACGATCCCCGCCTGCAGGCGCAGCGCCCGCGTCAGGTAGGCGACGGCCGGCGTCGGCAGCGGCCCGACCAGGCAGACGTCGACACCGGCCGCGGAAAAACCGGCTTCGAGCGCCGATTCGAGCATGTAGCCGGAAAGCCGCGTGTCCTTGCCGATCAGCACGGCCGGCCGCTCGCCCGCCGGCATCGTGGCGCGGTCGAACAGCGCCTTGCCGGCTGCATAGCCCAGACGCATCACGAAATCGGGCGTGATCGGCGCCTGCCCCACCCGACCGCGAACGCCGTCGGTTCCAAAATATTTTCTAGTCAATCTGTTCTCCCTGTTCGATCGCCGCCCACACCGCGAGCGCATCCCGGGTTGCGGCGACATCATGCACCCGTATTATTTTCGCACCCTTTTGCGCCGCCAGCATCGCCGCGGCAATGCTCGCCGGCATTCGCTCACCGACCGGACGCCCCGTAATCTGTCCAAGCATCGTCTTGCGCGACACGCCGACGAGGACCGGGAACGGCCCACGCGCACTCGCGGTCAACGCGCGAAACAGGGCCAGATTGTGCTCCAGCGTCTTGCCGAAGCCGAAGCCGGGATCGACGACGATACGCTGATCGGCGATGCCGGCGGACCGGCAGCGCTCGACCGCGGCCGCCAGGAACGCATCGACCTCGGCCACCACGTCGCGGTAAACGGGCGCCTGCTGCATCGTTCCGGGCTGACCCTGCATGTGCATCACGCACACCCCGCAGTCGCTGGCGGCCACCGCTTCCAGCGCCGCCGGGTCGAGCATCCCGCCGATGTCGTTGATCATCGCCGCGCCGGCCCGGATCGCGGCACGCATCACACCCGGCTTGTAGGTATCGACCGAAATCGGCACCCCCCAGCGACCGACCTCTTCCAGCACCGGCAACAGGCGGGCCAGTTCCTCGTCCTCGGTTGCGGGCTGCGCGCCGGGCCGCGTCGACTCGGCGCCGATGTCGAGGATGTCGGCACCGGCGTCGAACTGGTAGCGGGCGTGCGCGATGCCGCGCGCGACGTCACCGGCCAGACCGTCGCCGGAGAAGGAATCCGGCGTCAGATTGACGATACCCATGACCAGCGGGCGGTCGAGGGCCAGCCGGTAGGAAGCGCAATGCAGTGTATTCATGGCAGCACAAAAGAAAAGGCCGGGAGAAAACTCCCGGCCGTGGATCGGATACGTGGATCAGGCCGTCGCAGCGGCGCTCGGCTCGGCCCCCGGATGGTCGTCCGGCTTACCGGGACGGCTCGCGCCGGCAGCGGGCTTCGGCGGACGCGGCGGCTTGCCGGCCATGATGTCGTCGATCTGCTCGGCATCGATGGTTTCCCATTCGAGCAGCGCCTTGGTCATGGCCTCGACCTTGTCGCGGTTCTCGTCCAGCAACTGGCGAGCCAGCGCGTACTGCTGGTCGATGATGCGGCGGATTTCGGCATCGACTTTCTGCATCGTCGCTTCGGAAACGTTCTTGTGCTGGGTCACCGAACGGCCGAGGAAGACCTCGCCCTCGTTTTCGCCATAGACCATCACGCCGAGGTCGGACATGCCGTAACGCGTGACCATGTCGCGCGCCATCGCGGTCGCCCGCTCGAAGTCGTTGGAAGCGCCGGTCGTCATCTGGTTCATGAACAGTTCTTCGGCGATGCGGCCGCCGAACAGCACCGCGATCCGGCTCATCAGGTACTGCCGGTCGTAGGCGTAGCGATCCTGCTCAGGCAACTGCATGGTCAGACCCAGCGCGCGGCCGCGCGGGATGATCGTGACCTTGTGTACCGGATCGGACTTCGGCACCAGCTTGGCAACGACCGCATGGCCCGACTCGTGGTAGGCCGTGTTCATCTTCTCTTCCTCGGTCATCACCATGCTGCGGCGCTCGGCGCCCATCATGATCTTGTCCTTGGCCATCTCGAAGTCGTCCATATCGACCAGGCGCTTGTTGCGACGGGCGGCGAACAGAGCGGCCTCGTTCACCAGGTTGGCCAGGTCGGCACCGGAGAAGCCGGGCGTGCCGCGGGCAATGACGTCGGCCTTGACGTCGCCGGCGATCGGCACCTTGCGCATGTGCACCTTGAGGATTTCCTCGCGGCCGCGGATATCCGGCAGCGGCACGACGACCTGGCGGTCGAAGCGGCCCGGACGCAGCAGCGCCGGGTCGAGGATGTCCGGCCGGTTGGTCGCGGCGATCACGATGATGCCGGTGTGGCCTTCGAAACCGTCCATTTCGACCAGCAGCTGGTTCAGCGTCTGCTCGCGCTCGTCGTTGCCGCCGCCGAGGCCGGCGCCGCGATGGCGGCCGACCGCGTCGATTTCATCGATGAAGATGATGCACGGCGCGTGTTTCTTGGCGTTCTCGAACATGTCGCGGACGCGCGCGGCGCCGACGCCGACGAACATCTCGACGAAGTCGGAACCGGAAATGCTGAAGAACGGCACCTTGGCTTCGCCGGCGATCGCCTTGGCGAGCAGCGTCTTGCCGGTCCCCGGATTGCCGACCATCAGCACGCCCTTCGGAATCCGGCCGCCGAGCTTCTGGAACTTGGAGGGATCGCGCAGGAAATCGACCAGTTCCTGCACTTCTTCCTTCGCCTCGTCGCAGCCGGCGACGTCCGCGAAGGTGATGGTGTTCTGCGCCTCGTCGGTCATCCGGGCGCGCGACTTGCCGAACGAGAAGGCCCCGCCCTTGCCGCCGCCCTGCATCTGGCGCATGAAGAAGACCCAGACGCCGATCAGCAGCAGCATCGGGAACCAGCTGACGAAGACGTTCATCAGCATCGACGGCTCCTCTTCCGGCTTGGCCTCGATCTTGACGCCGCTCTTCAGCAGGTCGGAAACCAGCCAGAGGTCGGGCGGCGCGTAGGTGGTCATGCGCTTGCCCTCGGTCGTCGTCGCCTTCAGCGTGCGGCCCTCGATGACCACCTTGGCGATGCGCCCCTGCTTGACCTCCTCGATGAACTCGGAGTATTCGACGGAACCGGTCGCAACCTGGCGGGTGTTGAACTGATTGAAGACCGTCATCAGCACCAGGCCGATGACCATCCAGATTGCGAGGTTTTTGAACATGTTGTTCAAGCTTGCTCTCCTTCGACAGCGTCGAGCGACAAAATAGGCATTCTAAACAAAACCGTCAGCGCAGCGCACGACCGAGCAAATAAAGCTCCGGACTGCGGTCGCGCGACGCATCCGGTTTGCGGACGACGACGGTCCGGAAAGTCTCGCGCATCAGGCGCAGGAAATCGTCGTAACCCGTTCCCTGGAAAACTTTGACCAGAAATGCGCCATCGGGTTTCAGGTGGGCCCGCGAAAACTCCAGCCCGAGCTCGGCCAGGTGCATCACGCGCGCCTGGTCGACCAGCGGCACGCCTGACATATTGGGGGCCATGTCCGACATTACAAGACCGACGCGACGCGCACCGAGCTTTTCCTCGAGCTTCTGCAGCACATCATCCTCGCGGAAGTCGCCCTGGATGAACTCGACGCCGTGGATCGGGTCCATCTCCAGCAGGTCGAGCGCCAGCACCAGGCCCTGCGGAGCGACCCGCTTGGCGGCGACCTGCGACCAGCCGCCCGGCGTCGCGCCGAGGTCAACGACGACCTCGCCGCGCTTCAGCAGCTTGTCCTTGTCGTCGATCTCCATCAGCTTGAACGCGGCGCGCGAACGCCAGCCTTCCTTCTTGGCGAGTTGGACGTAGGGATCATTCACATGCTCCATCATCCACGCCTTGCTGGTTCTGGTTCTCTTCATTCGGTAAAATGCCGTTTTTGAAAGGTTTACTATGCTGCAACTATCATCTGCCCAGGTTCGCGAACTGCGTGCCCGCGCCCACGGCCTGAACCCCGTCGTATCGATCTCCGAGAACGGCCTGACCGATGCCGTGCTGAAGGAAATCGACGTCTGCCTGAAGGCCCACGAACTGATCAAGGTCCGCGTCTACGGCGACAGCCGCGACGACCGCCTGAGCTATCTGGAACGCATCTGCTCCGAACTTGGCGCCGCGCCGGTACAGCATATCGGCAAGCTGCTCGTTGTCTACCGTCCCGGACCGGAAGATGCGACCAAGGCTGCCGCCTCCCGCCGCCCCGCCCCGGCCGGACCGCGCCGCACCAAGCGCAGCTTCCAGGGCTGATTCAGCGCAGTCCGCGCCCGCTCCAGACGACCAGCCACAGGCCCAGCAGGCTCTGCACCAGGTAGAGAATGCTGGAAATTCCGTGCCAGGCGGCAAAGCGGTCGCGCACCACGCTTTCCATGACGTCGCGCGGCCAGGCGTCCGCCTTCAATTGCGCCATCAGCGGCTGGATGCCGAACTGGCTGGCCGCGACCAGCGCCGCCATCAGCAGCACCAGCCAGAACACGCTGCGGCGCAGGGCCTGACCGCCCCAGCGGCCGAACAGGAAGGCCAGCAGGTAAGCGGCCGCCCCCAGACCGATCCAGCCGATCAGCGCAAACAGCTTGCCGGCGACGATGCCGGCCAGTTGCCGGTCGCCCAGGCTCGCAAACAGCACCGGCGCCGCCAGGTAGCCGATCGCCCACATGCCGCCGACCCACAGCGTGATCGCGGTCAGGTAGAGGGCTTCGGAAACGCGGCGCATCGCGGCAGGCTTTATTCGTAACGAACGTCGATGATCTCGTATTCGCGCATGCCGCCCGGCGCCTGAACCTGCGCGATGTCGCCGGCGTACTTGCCGATCAGCGCGCGGGCGACCGGGGAATTGACCGAAATCTTGCCGATCTTGATGTCGGCCTCGTCCTCGCCGACGATCTGGTAGGTCACCGCATCGCCGGAATCCTGATCTTCCATTTCGACAGTGGCGCCGAACACGCAGCGACCGTCGGCATCGAGCAGCTTGGGATCGATGATCTGGGCGTTCGACAGCTTGCCTTCGACTTCCTGGATGCGCCCCTCGATGAAGCCCTGGCGCTCCTTCGCGGCATCGTATTCGGCATTTTCGGACAGGTCGCCGTGCGAGCGCGCCTCGGCGATCGCGGCGATCACGCTCGGACGGTCGACGGTCTTCAGGCGGTGCAATTCCTCACGCAGTTTCTCGGCGCCGGCTACGGTCAACGGGACTTTGCTCATCATTTCTTCCAGCAAAAGCAAAACCGCCGGCGCCCGAATTCGGGTCGCCCGGCGGTTCGGGTTGGTTTTAGTGAAGCTGTGCGTGCAGCGCCTGGATCGGATAGACGACGAGTTCGCCCAGGTGGCGAATGCCCTCGGCCGCCGCCTCGGCACCCCAGATCGTCGTGTACATCGTCACGCGAGCCTGCAGGCCAGACGTCCGGATCGAACGCGAATCGTTGATCGCCTGGCGTTTTTCCTCGACCGTGTTGATGATCAGCGCGATCTCGTCGTTCTTGATCATGTCGACGATGTGCGGGCGCCCCTCGGTGACCTTGTTGACCGCCTGGACCGGCAGCCCGGCCGCCTCGATCGCCTTCGCCGTGCCGCGCGTCGCGACCAGCTGGAAGCCGGCCTGATGCAGATGGCGGGCGATCTCGATGGCCTTGGCCTTGTCGCTGTCCTTGACCGACAGGAAGACCTTGCCGGAACGCGGCAGCTTGACGCCGGCGGCGAGCTGCGACTTGACGAAGGCTTCGGCGAAGGTCGTACCGACGCCCATGACTTCACCGGTCGACTTCATTTCCGGGCCGAGAATGGTGTCGACCCCGGGGAACTTGACGAAGGGGAAGACAGCTTCCTTGACCGAGTAGTACGGCGGCACGACCTCGCCGGTGATGCCCTGGGCCTTCAGGCTCTTGCCGGACATGCAGCGGGCCGCGATCTTCGCGAGCTGCAGGCCGGTCGCCTTGGACACGTAGGGCACGGTGCGCGAGGCGCGCGGATTGACTTCCAGCACGTAGACGTCGTTGTCCTTGATCGCGAACTGCACGTTCATCAGGCCGCAGACGTTCAGTGCCTTGGCCATCAGCTTGGTCTGGCGGCGCAGTTCGTCCTGGATCGCCGGCGACAGCGAGTACGGCGGCAGCGAGCAGGCCGAGTCGCCGGAGTGCACGCCGGCCTGTTCGATGTGCTCCATGACGCCACCGATGATCACTTCGTCGCCGTCGGACAGCGCATCGACGTCGCACTCGACGGCGTCGTTCAGGAAGCGGTCGAGCAGCACCGGCGAATCGTTGGAGACCTTGACCGCTTCGCGCATGTAGCGCTCGAGATCCTTCTGCTCATGGACGATTTCCATGGCGCGGCCGCCGAGCACGTACGACGGGCGGACGACCAGCGGGTAGCCGATTTCCTGCGCCAGGCGCAGCGCGTCCTCTTCGGTGCGCGCCGTGCGGTTCGGCGGCTGCTTCAGGCCGAGGTCGTGCAGCAGCTTCTGGAAGCGCTCGCGGTCTTCGGCGACGTCGATCGATTCCGGCGTCGTGCCGATGATCGGCACGCCGTTGGCTTCCAGGGCCAGCGCCAGCTTCAGCGGGGTCTGGCCGCCGTACTGGACGATGACGCCGACCGGCTTCTCGATGGCAACGATTTCCAGCACGTCTTCCAGCGTCAGCGGCTCGAAGTACAGGCGATCCGAGGTGTCGTAGTCGGTCGACACGGTTTCCGGGTTGCAGTTGACCATGATCGTCTCGTACCCGTCCTCGCGCATCGCCATCGCCGCATGCACGCAGCAGTAGTCGAACTCGATGCCCTGGCCGATACGGTTCGGACCGCCGCCCAGCACCATGATCTTCTTCTTGTCGGTCGGCATCGCCTCGCACTCGTCCTCGTAGGTCGAATACATGTAGGCGGTACCGGTCGCGAATTCGGCGGCGCAGGTATCGACGCGCTTGTAGACCGGGCGCACCTGCAGTTCGTGGCGACGCTTGCGGAATTCGGTTTCGGTCGTCTTCAGCAGGTAGGCCAGCCGGCGATCGGCGAAGCCCTTGCGCTTCAGGAAGCGCAGTTCCTCCGCGGTCAACGAGTCCAGCGTGCGCTTTTCCACGGCCAGCTCGAGATCGACGATCTCCTTGATCTGGACCAGGAACCACGGGTCGATCTTGGTCAGGTCGAACACCTTCTCGACCGACATGCCGACGCCGAACGCATCGGCGACATACCACAGGCGATCCGGCGACGGACGGGCCAGCTGCTCGTCGATGGCTTCCGGATCGACCGACTTCAGGTTGAAGCCGTCGACGCCGACTTCGAGGCCGCGCAACGCTTTCTGCAGCGACTCCTGGAAGGTGCGGCCGATCGCCATGACTTCGCCGACCGACTTCATCTGCGTGGTGAGCGTCGAATCGGCCTGCGGGAACTTCTCGAAGGCGAAACGCGGCACCTTGGTGACGACGTAGTCGATCGACGGCTCGAACGACGCCGGCGTCTTGCCACCGGTGATGTCGTTGGCCAGCTCGTCGAGCGTGTAGCCGACGGCCAGCTTGGCGGCGATCTTGGCGATCGGGAAGCCGGTCGCCTTGGAGGCCAGCGCCGACGAACGCGACACGCGCGGGTTCATTTCGATGACGATGCAGCGACCGTCCTTCGGATTGATCGAGAACTGCACGTTCGAACCGCCGGTATCGACGCCGATCTCGCGCAGCACGGCGATCGAGGCGTTGCGCAGCAGCTGGTATTCCTTGTCGGTCAGCGTCTGGGCCGGGGCGACGGTGATCGAGTCGCCGGTATGCACGCCCATCGGATCGAGGTTTTCGATCGAGCAGATGATGATGCAGTTGTCCGCCTTGTCGCGGACGACTTCCATCTCGTATTCCTTCCAGCCGAGCAGCGATTCCTCGATCAGCAGCTCGTTGGTCGGCGAGGCTTCGAGACCGCGCTTGCAGATGGTCTCGAACTCTTCCATGTTGTAGGCGATGCCGCCGCCGGTGCCGCCCAGCGTGAAGGACGGGCGGATGATGGTCGGGAAGCCGATCATCGCCTGCACCTGGTAGGCCTCTTCCATGCTGTGCGCCGTGGCCGACTTGGCGGAACCGAGACCGATCTTGGTCATCGCGTCCTTGAACTTCTGGCGGTCCTCGGCCTTGTCGATGGCCTCTTTGGAAGCACCGATCAGCTCGACGTTGAACTTGGCGAGCACGCCTTCACGGTCGAGGTCGAGCGCGCAGTTCAGCGCGGTCTGGCCGCCCATGGTCGGCAGCAGCGCATCCGGGCGCTCCTTCTCGATGATCTTGGCGACGACCTGCCAGGTGATCGGCTCGATGTAGGTGACGTCGGCCATTTCCGGGTCGGTCATGATCGTCGCCGGGTTGGAGTTGACCAGGATGACCTTGTAACCCTCTTCGCGCAGCGCCTTGCAGGCTTGCGCACCGGAGTAGTCGAATTCGCAGGCCTGACCGATGATGATCGGGCCGGCGCCAATGATCAGAACACTCTTGATATCTGTACGTTTCGGCATCTTTATCTCTCTCTGTGCCGCTTATTGCGCGTTGTTGAGCGCAGCCACGCCGCGCGTCATGATGTCGAGGAAGCGGTCGAACAGGTAGGCCACGTCGTGCGGGCCGGGACTGGCTTCCGGGTGCCCCTGGAAGGAGAAGGCCGGCACGTCGGTGCGGGCGATACCCTGCAGCGAACCGTCGAACAGCGACACATGGGTGGGACGCAGGTTTTCCGGCAGCGAATCGGCGTCGACCGCGAAACCGTGGTTCTGGCTGGTGATCAGCACCTGGCCGGAATCGAGATCCTTGACCGGGTGATTGGCGCCGTGGTGACCGAATTTCATCTTCAGCGTCTTGGCGCCGGAAGCCAGCGCCAGCAGCTGGTGGCCGAGGCAGATGCCGAAGGTCGGCACGCCGCGCTCGAGGAATTCGCGGATCGCGGCGATCGCGTAATCACACGGCTCCGGGTCGCCCGGGCCATTCGACAGGAAGACGCCGTCCGGCTTCATCGCCAGCACGTCGGCCGCCGGCGTCTGGGCCGGCACGACGGTCAGGCGGACGCCGCGTTCGGCCAGCATGCGCAGGATGTTGCGCTTGACGCCGAAATCGTAGGCGACGACGTGGAAGCGTTCCTCGGCGCGCTGCCGGTAACCGGTCAGCGTCCATTCGGCCTCGGTCCAGGCATAGCCTTCCTTGGCCGAAACGACCTTGGCCAGATCCATGCCGTTCAGGCCGGGGAAGGCGCGGGCCATGGCCAGCGCCTTGGCTTCGTCGGCTTCGCCAGCCAGGATGCAGCCGGCCTGCGCGCCCTTTTCCCGCAGGATGCGGGTCAGCTTGCGCGTATCGATACCGGCGATCGCAACGATGCCGTGCTTCTTCAGGTAGGACGAGAGGTCCTCCTGGGTCCGCCAACTGGAGGCGCGCTGCGGCAGGTCGCGGATGACCAGGCCGGCGGCGTAGTTGGCGTCGGATTCGAAATCTTCCGCATTGCAACCGGTGTTGCCGATATGCGGATAGGTCAGCGTGACGATCTGACGGCAGTAGGACGGATCGGTGAGGATCTCCTGATAACCGGACATGGCGGTGTTGAACACCACCTCGCCACTGGTAACGCCGTCGGCGCCGATGGATTGGCCCTTGAAAACCGTCCCGTCGGCGAGGGCGAGGATGGCGGGTGTGAATGAGGGCAGCAGCGACACGTCGGCTCTCCTGTTATTTTCTGCTTATTCATGTGCCAAGCGGGAAGGCTTGCGCCTCCCCGCTTGTGCATTTTCAAACCTTGCCATTCTAGCCGAAAACAGCCTTTTCAGGCAAATTCAAGGCGTTAGCCGGGCACCCGCGGCTCAACGCAGACCGAGCACGTCCTGCATGTCGAACAGCCCGTTCGGCCGGCCGGCGATGAAGCGGGCGGCGC
This sequence comes from Dechloromonas sp., assembly GCA_028687035.1. Classification (GTDB taxonomy): domain Bacteria; phylum Pseudomonadota; class Gammaproteobacteria; order Burkholderiales; family Rhodocyclaceae; genus Azonexus. The sequence continues at coordinate 86,280 of JAQUAX010000006.1, forward strand.
GCAGGCTGCCCAGCGCGTACGGCATGCGGCTGCTGGCCTTGTGGGTGATCTCGACGCGCTCGCCGATGCCGCAGAACATCACGGTGTGGTCGCCGACGATGTCGCCGCCGCGCACCGTCGCGAAGCCGATCGTCGACGGGTCGCGCTCGCCGGTGACGCCTTCGCGACCGTAGACGGCGCATTCCTCTAGGCTGCGGCCGAGCGCCGAAGCGACGACCTCGCCCATGCGCAGCGCGGTACCGGACGGCGCATCGACCTTCAGGCGGTGATGGGCCTCGACGACCTCGATGTCGTAACCCTGGTTCAGGATGCGTGCTGCCGTATCGAGCAGCTTGAACACCAGATTGACGCCGACCGCCATGTTCGGCGCGAACACGACCGGCACTTCCTGCGCAGCGGCGGAAATGGCCGCCTTGCCGTCGGCCTCGAAGCCGGTGGTGCCGATCACCATGCCGACGCCGGCCTGGCGGCACAGCTCGAGATGAACCAGCGTGCCCTGCGGGCGGGTGAAGTCGATCAGGCAATCGACATTTTTCAGCCCGGCCGCGACGTCGTCGGTGACGATCACGTCGCAGGCCATGCCGACCAGTTCGCCGGCCGTCTTGCCGATGGCCGGGCTGCCCAGCACATCGAAGGCCGCACCGAGGACGACCTGGTCGTCCTTCAGCGTGGATTCGATCAACATGCGGCCCATGCGGCCGCCGGCACCCACGATGCCGATACGCGTCTTGCTCATTCTTAGAATCCCAACATGTCGATGAAACGCCGGACATAGCCCGGCTCTTCGGGCGGCGGCAAGGGCTTGTCCTCCGCCCCCTCGGGGAGCGACCCCAGTTCAACCAGGCGCCCCCGCGCGACCGGCGCCGCCGGCTCGTTCGGATCGACTGCGGCGACGTCGCCGCTGACCCGGGCCAGCCGCCCATCCGGACCGAAGAAAACCGCCAGCTTGCGCAACTCGACCTGGCCGGTCTTCCCGCTCTGGTAGCGATAGACGTAGTCCCAGCGCTCCTGGTGGAAGAGATCGGTCAGGGTCGGCGTCCCCAGCAGGAAACGGACCTGCTCGCGGGTCTGTCCCGGCTTCAGCTGCGCGACCATTTCCTGGTTCAGCACGTTGCCCTGCTGGACGTCGATCTTGTATTCGTTGATGAAGCCCGGCTTGTACGAACAGGCGGCAGCGAGCACGCAAGCGGCAGCGACGGGCAGGAGGCGGGTACGGAGCATGAGGGGTCCCGGAGTTTTTCAAACGGCTTTGAAGCGGTATATCATACCCGAAATAAGTACACGCCCGCCCCCAGCAACCTCCGGAAACACCACGATGAGCGATCCGCAAAGCCTCAAGAGCATGGGGCTTAAAGCCACTTTCCCGCGACTGAAAATCCTCGAGCTGTTCGAAAAGGGCGTGCAACGCCACATGACCGCGGAAGACGTGTACCGGATGCTGATCGCCGAGAATATGGACATCGGCCTGGCCACCGTTTACCGGGTGCTGACCCAGTTCGAACAGGCCGGCCTGCTCGAACGCCACTTTTTCGAATCCGGCAAGGCGGTGTTCGAGATCAACCGGGGCAAGCACCACGACCACCTGGTCTGCGTCGACTGCGGCCGCGTCGAGGAATTCTACGACCCGGAAATCGAGCGCCGGCAGAATGCGATCGCCGAGGAACGCGGCTTCGCGATCCAGGACCACGCGCTGTACCTGTACGCGCAGTGCACGAAGGCGAACTGCCCGCACCGCACCAAGACCGGCGACGCCGAGTCCTGAGCGTCCCCGATGCCCCTGGTCGATACCGCCGGACTCGGCGGCTGGCTGTCTTCGGCCGGCACCACCCTGCTGCTGATCGCGCTCGCCGAATTCGGCGACAAGAGCCAGCTCGTCTGCATGACGCTGGCCGCCCGCCACCGCGGCCTGCCGGTCGTGCTCGGCGCAGTCGCCGCCTTCGCGCTGCTCAACCTGCTCGCGGTCGCCTTCGGCGCCGCCGTCGCCGCGTGGCTGCCCGAATGGACGGTGACGCTGGCGGTCGGCGCCCTCTTCCTGATCTTCGGCATCAATGCGCTGCGCTACAGCGACGACGAGGACGACGAGACGGTCGAGGAAAAGCCCGGCCACGGCATCTTCGCGACGACCTTCCTGCTGATCTTCCTGGCCGAGTTCGGCGACAAGACGCAGATCGCCGTCGCCGGTCTGGGCAGCACCCAGCCGGCCACCGCGGTCTGGGCCGGCGGCACGCTGGCGCTGGCCGGCACCTCGCTGCTCGGCGTCGTCGCCGGCCGCCGTTTCCTGAACCGGATGCCGCTGCTGTGGATCCACCGGATCAGCGGTGCCTTCTTCCTGATTCTCGCCGCACTGGCCTTTGCCCGGCTCGCCGGGCTGGCCTGATTTTCAGGCCGGACGCGGCGTCGACCGCAGCAGCTCGGCGGCGTGCTGCAGCGTGATGTCGGTGATCTCGACACCGCCCAGCATGCGGGCGATTTCGCGGATGCGTCCGGTCGCGTCGAGCGGCGCGATGGCCGACAGCGTGACGCCGTCGCGCGTCGCCTTGCTGACCTGCCACTGCCAGTCGGCCTGCGCCGCAACCTGCGGCAGGTGGGTCACGCACAGCACCTGACGCTCGCCGCCCAACTCGTGCAGCAGGCGGCCGACGATCTCGGCGACGCCGCCGCCGATGCCGACATCGACCTCGTCGAAGATCAGCGTCGGCACCGCAGCCGAACGCGAGGTCAGCACCTGGATCGCCAGGCTGATCCGCGACAGTTCGCCGCCGGAAGCGACTTTGGCCAGCGGCTTCGCCTCGTTGCCGGCCAGTCCGCCGATCCTGAATTCGACCTGTTCCAGCCCGTACACCGCGCCGCCCTCGACCGGCAGCAGCGCGACCTCGAAACGCCCCGACGACAGCGCCAGCTGGCGCATGATCTCGCTGACCCGCCCGCCCATTTCGACCGCCGCCGCCTGTCGACCGCGCGACAGCTCGCCGGCCAGCCCGGCGAACGCGGCCTGCGCCGCGGCGACCCGCGACTGCAGCGCGGCGAGATCGGCCGACGCCTCCAGTTCGCCCAGCCGGCGCTTCCATCCGGCCAGCAGGCCCGGCAGTTCCGACGGCTGGACGCGGAACTTGCGCGCGGCGCCCATCACCGCGTCCATCCGGCGCTCGACCTCGGCCAGGCGTTCCGGATCGAGATCGACCCGGTCGGCGTAACGGCGCAGCGACGACACCGCCTCGGACAGCTCGGCCTGCACCGAATCGAGCAGACCGGCGACCTCGGCCAATGCCGGATCGTAGTCGGCCAGCCCGGCCAGCCGCGTGGCGACGCGGTCGATCTGGCGCTCGCAGGCGGCCTCGTCCTCGGCCAGCACGCCGAGCGCGAACTGCGCCCCTTCGATCAGGCCGGCCGCGTGGCTCAAGCGGCGATGCTCGACATCGAGCGTCGCCCATTCGTCGTCCGCAAAGGCCAGCGATTCCAGCTCGCCGATCTGCCATTCGAGCTGTTCGCGCTCGCGCAGCACCGACTCGGCCCCCTCGCTGGCGGTGCGCAGCGCCGCTTCGGCATCGCGCCAGCCGCGCCAGGCGGCGCCGGTGTCGCGGGCGAGGCCGGCCAGTCCTGCGTGGGCGTCGAGCAGCTGGCGCTGGGCGTCGCCGCGCAACAGCGACTGGTGTGCGTGCTGACCGTGGATGTCGACCAGCCATTCGCCGACTTCGCGCAGTTGCTGCGCAGTCGCCGGCGAACCGTTGATGTAGGCGCGCGAACGGCCGCCGGCATCGACGACGCGGCGCAGCAGCAGTTCGTCGCCGGCATCGAGGTCGTTGGCGGCAAGCCAGTCGCCGACCGCGGGCAGCGCCGCGACATCGAAGGTCGCGGCGATTTCCGCCTTGTCGCAGCCGGCGCGGACGACGCCGGCGTCGGCGCGGTCGCCGAGGGCGAGAGCCAGCGCGTCGATCAGGATCGACTTGCCGGCGCCGGTTTCCCCGGTCAGCGCGCCGAAACCGGCCGCAAACTCGAGTTCGAGCCGGTCGACGATGACGAAGTCGCGGAGCGTCAGGTGGCGCAGCATCAGGGTCCCTTCGGGCGCTCGCTCCACTGCAGCTTCTGGCGCAGCATCGCGAAATAGCGGTAGCCCGGCGGATGCAGGAAGCGGATCGCGTGTTCCGAGCGGCGCAGCCGGACGCAGTCGCCGGTCTGCAGGTCGAGCGTGACCTGACCGTCGAAGTGCACGCGCGGGTCGTCGGCATGCGTGATGCGCAGCTCGATGTCGGCGGTGTCGTTGACGATGATCGGCCGGTTGCTCAGCGCATGCGGGCACAGCGGCACCAGCGCGATGCCGGTCAGCGTCGGGTGCAGGATCGGGCCGCCGGCCGACATCGAGTACGCGGTCGAACCGGTCGGCGTCGACACGATCAGGCCGTCGGAACGCAGGTTGTAGATGAATTCGCCGTCGATGAACAGTTCGAACTCGATCATCCGGCCGATCGCGCCCTTGTCGACGACGACGTCGTTGAGCGCCATGTTCGATGCGATCTCGCGCCCGTCGCGCGTCACCTCGGCCGCCAGCAGCATCCGGTTCTCGGGCGAGAAGCGGCCGTCGAGCAGGTCGTCCATGCAGGTCAGCATGTCGTCGCGGGCGATGTCGGTCATGAAGCCGAGCCGCCCCTGGTTCACGCCGACCAGCGGCACGCAGTAGCGGGCCAGCCGGCGCGCCGCGTTGAGCATGGTGCCGTCGCCGCCGAGCACGATGGCGAGGTCGGCATGGGCACCGATGTCGTTGAAGCCGCAGGTCACCCAGCGCGCCAGGTCGACCTGGCGCCCGACCTGTTCCGCGGTCTCGCGCTCGATGAACACCGAAATGCCGCGCTCGTGCAGATACTCGGCCAGACGGCGCAGCGACTCGGCGATCTCGAGGCTGTGGTATTTGCCGACCAGCGCAATGGTGCGCGGCGAGCTGAGGGATGCGAAGCTCCGGTTCATGGGGCCGAATTCTTGCATAAAAAACGGTCGTCGCGCCCTCCCCGCTTTTTTGTACAATCGCCGCCATGCTGGACGAACGATCGCGCACCCTGCTCAAGACCCTGGTCGAACACTACATCGCCGACGGACAACCGGTCGGCTCCAGGGCCTTGTCCAAATTTTCCGGCCTCGACCTGTCGCCGGCGACCATCCGCAACGTCATGGCCGACCTCGAGGAAGCCGGCTTCGTCGCCAGCCCGCATACCTCGGCCGGCCGCGTGCCGACCGCGCGCGGCTACCGGCTGTTCGTCGACAGCCTGCTCACCGTGCAGCCGCTCGAGGCTCGCCAGATGGGCCGGATGGAGGAAGCCCTGCACGGCCTGCCGTCGAACCAGGTGATCGCCAGCGCCTCGCAGCTGCTGTCCAGCCTGACCCATTTCGCGGGCGTCGTCATCGCGCCGCGCCGGCAGAGCAACCGGATCCGCCAGATCGAATTCCTCAGCCTGTCGGAAAAGCGCATCCTGCTGATCATCGTCACCGCCGACGGCGACGTGCAGAACCGCATCCTGAACACCGACAAGGCGTACTCGCCGGCCGAACTGGTCAGCGCCGCCAACTACCTGAACCAGAATTTCGCCGGCCTGGATTTCGAGCAGATCCGCCACAGCCTGTCGCAGGAAATCCGCCAGCTGCGCGACGACATCAAGCCGCTGATGGCGCTCGCGCTCGAGGCCGGCGACGCCGCGCTGTCGGAAACCGCCCAGCCCTACGTGATCTCCGGCGAGAAGAACCTGCTCGACGTCGAGGAACTGTCGTCGAACATGAAGCGCCTGCGCGAGCTGTTCGACCTGTTCGAGCAGCGCTCGAGCCTGATGCGCCTGCTCGACGTGTCGAACCGCGCCGAAGGCGTGCAGATTTTCATCGGCGGCGAATCCGGGATCGCCCCGCTCGACGAATGCTCGGTGATCGCGGCGCCCTACGCCGTCGATGGCCGGGTCGTCGGTTCGGTCGGCGTCATCGGCCCGACCCGGATGGCCTACGAACGCGTGATCCCCATCGTCGACATCACCGCCCGCCTGCTGTCGAGCGCCCTTTCCTACAAGACGGACAACTGATGCCCCGCTTCCTTACCGAGCCGCCGCACCGCCACGGCACCCCGGCGGCCACCGCCGTCGTGCTGGTCAATCTCGGCACGCCCGACGCGCCGACCGCGCCGGCACTGCGCCGCTACCTGAAGCAGTTCCTGTCCGACCCGCGCGTCGTCGAGATTCCGCGCGCCGTCTGGTGGCTGATCCTGAACGGCATCATCCTGAACGTCAGACCGAAGAAGTCGGCCGCCAAGTACGCGTCGGTATGGATGACCGAGGGCTCGCCGCTGCGCGTCCACACCGAGCGCCAGGCGACGCTGCTCAAGGGCTTCCTCGGCCAGCGCGGCCACCGGCTGAAGGTCGAATGGGCGATGCGCTACGGTTCGCCGTCGCTGCCCGACGTGCTCGACCGGCTGAAGGCCGAAGGCGCGACGCGCATCCTGGTCGTGCCGATGTACCCGCAATACGCGGCGAGCACGACGGCGACCGTCGTCGACGAGGCCTGCCGCTGGCTGACCGCCACGCGCAACCAGCCGGAAATGCGCTTCGTCCGCAATTTCCACGACCATCCGGGCTACATCGCCGCCCTCGAGCAATCGGTGCGCCGCCACTGGCAGGCGGTCGGCCCGCTCGGTACCGGCGACCGCCTGGTCATCAGCTTCCACGGTCTGCCGAAGCGCAGCCTCGACCTCGGCGACCCCTACTTCTGCGAATGCCAGAAAACCGGCCGCCTGCTCGCCGAGCGCCTCGGCCTGACCGAGGAGCAGTACCGCGTCTGTTTCCAGTCGCGTTTCGGCAAGGCCGAGTGGCTGCAGCCCTACACTGCGCCGACGCTGGCGGCACTGGCCCGCGAAGGCGTCGGCCGCGTCGACACAATCTGCCCCGGTTTCGTCGCCGACTGCCTGGAAACCCTCGAGGAAATCGCGATGGAGGGCAAGCAGGACTTCCTCGCTGCGGGCGGCCGGGAATACCACTACATCCCGGCGCTCAACGAGGACGACGCCTGGCTGCACGCACTGGCCGACCTGGCCGAGAACCATCTGGCCGGCTGGCCGACCCGGACGCCGCCCGACCCTGCGGCCGGCGAGGCGACCGCCCGGCGCGCCGCGGCACTCGGCGCCCGGACTTGAAATGCCGGCGGCGGACGCCATATCAGTGAAATCTGATAAGAGGAGTCCGCCATGACCGAAAGCCTGCACGTCGTCTGCCCCCATTGCGCCGCGGTCAACCGCATCCCGGCGGCAAAAATGGGCGACGGCCCGCGCTGCGGCCAGTGCAAGCAGCCGCTATTCACCGGCGAACCGCTCGAACTGGGCGCCGCCGCTTTCGATCGCCACCTGACGCGCAGCGACCTGCCGCTGGTCGTCGATTTCTGGGCCCCGTGGTGCGGCCCCTGCCGGATGATGGCGCCGGTGTTCCGGCAGGCTGCCGTCGAGCTCGAACCGCGCATCCGGCTGGCCAAGATCGATACGGAAGCCGAGCCGCAACTGGCCGCCCGCTTCGGCATCCGCAGCATCCCGACGCTGGCCGTGTTCCGCAACGGCCGCGAGATCGCCCGGCAAAGCGGCGCGCTCGACCTCGGCACGCTGAAACGCTGGCTGCAGCCCCATCTCCAGGCGATTTAACTTTCCCCGGCGGCGGCCGTAAACGAGGTATTCCCACATGCCTCGCGGAGGCCGCCATGAAAATCGCCAGCGCCAACCTGCAGATGGTCTCGTCGCATGAAAGCTTCGAGCATCGCGAAGTCACCGAATCGCTGAACATGTGGGTCGGCCAGCGCCGGCCGGCCGCCGCCGAAGACAACGCGGCACGGCGCGGCCCGCCGGCCGACGTCGTCACGCTGTCGGCGGCCGGGCGGCAGGCCGCCGCGGCGGCCCCGGCCGAAGCGGGGCAGACCGACGTCGCGCCGGTCGATACCGAAGCCGCGATCGATGCCGATCCGAAGCTGACCCTGCTGCGGACCATGATCGAATTCCTGACCGGCCGCCGTCTGCTGGTCATCGATGCCGGCGACCTCCAGGCCCCCTCCTCCTCCGCCGTCGACGCACCGGCCGCCGCCGCTCAGCCCCCCGCCAGCGCGGGTTTCGGCATCGAGTACGACTACCACGAGTCCTACACCGAAGCCGAACAGACCACCTTCGCCGCCAGCGGAACGGTCCGGACCGCCGACGGCCGCGAGATTTCCTTCGACCTCCAGCTGTCGATGTCGCGTCTGTACCACGAGGAAAGCAGCGTCAGCCTGCGCGCCGGCGACGCCGTGCGGGCGACCGACCCGCTGGTGCTGAACTTCGCCGGCACCGCCGCGCAGCTGACCGACCAGCGTTTCGCCTTCGACCTCGATGCCGACGGCAGCGCCGACCAGATCAATTTCGCCGCGCCCGGCAGCGGCTTCCTGGTCTTCGATCGCAACGCCAACGGCAAGGTGGACAACGGCCGCGAACTGTTCGGCCCGACCAGCGGCGACGGCTTCCAGGAACTGGCCGCGCTGGACGGCGACGGCAACGGCTGGATCGACGAGAACGACGCCGCGTACGCGCAGTTGCAGGTGTGGAGCCGCGACGCGGCGGGCAAGGAAGGGCTGCAGTCGCTGGCCGACGCCGGCGTCGGCGCGATCGCGCTGGCGCGGATCGTGACCCCGTTCTCGGTGAAAACCGAGGCCAACGAGCTTCTTGGACAAATTCGCAGTTCCGGGATTTTTTTGCATGAAGACGGCACGGCTGGCACAATCCAGCAAATCGACCTGACGGCCTAGTGGCCAAGAACAAGGAGAAGACATGCCGCGCTTTGCCGACCTGAAAATCTGGGTCCGCCTCACCGCTGCCATCTGGGTGGTGCTCGCCATCATCTGGATCGGTGCGATTGCCTGGACGACCAACGTCAACCGCGACACGGCGATCCGCCAGGCGCAGGATTTCGCGCAGAGCATCCACGAGATGACGATGGCCGGCCTGACCGGCATGATGATCACCGGCACCGTCGGCCAGCGCGAGGTCTTCCTCGACCAGATCAAGGAACTGTCGATCATCCAGGATCTCGAGGTGATGCGTGGCGACGCCGTCGTCAAGCTGTACGGACCGGACACCAAGAGCAAGCGCGATCCGGACGCCCTCGAAAAGCAGGTCATGACGACCGGCACCCCGTACATCGCGGTCGAATCCGCCGGCGGCAAGTCCTTCCTGCACGTGATCAACCCGACCAAGGCGTCGAAGAACTACCTCGGCAAGGACTGCATCCTGTGCCACCAGGTCCCGGAAGGCACGGTGCTCGGCATCGTCAGCATGAAGGTCTCGCTCGACTCGGTCGAATCCGAAGTCGCCGCCTTCCGGCTGAAGATCGCCGGCGTCGCGCTCGGCGCGCTCGGCGCACTGCTCGTCATCATCTACCTGCTGACCCACCACTTCGTCACCGCGCCGCTCGAGGAACTGCGCAACGGCCTGGCCGACATCGCCCGCGGCGAGGGCGACCTGACCCGCCGGCTGCCGATCAAGGGCAAGGACGAGATCGGCCTCGCCGCCCAGGTGTTCAACGAGATGATGGACAAGTTCAACCAGCTGGTCCGCCAGGTCCGCGACTCGGCCAGCCAGGTCGCCGCCCGCGTCGAAGCGCTGTCGAACAGCGCCGACCGCGTGTCGCAGAGCTCGCTGCTGCAGAACGAGCGCTCCAACGAGGCCGCCGCGGCCGTCGAACAGCTGGTCGCCAGCATCTCGTCGATCGCGCAGAGCGCCGAACGCGTGCAGCACCAGTCGCACGAGAGCCTGGCCCGCGCCAATGAGGGCACGCGCAACCTGCAGACCCTGCTCGGCGAAATGGACATCGTCGAACGCGCGGTCAAGGAAATGGCCGGCTCGGTCAACAACTTCGTCCGCAACACCGAATCGATCACGCAGATGACCCGCGAGGTCAAGGACATCGCCGAGCAGACCAACCTGCTGGCGCTGAACGCGGCAATCGAGGCCGCCCGCGCCGGCGAACAGGGCCGCGGCTTCGCGGTCGTCGCCGACGAAGTCCGCAAGCTGGCCGAAAAGTCGTCGCGCTCGGCCAGCGAGATCGACGCGATCACCGCCAACCTCAGCGCCCAGTCGGTGTCGGTCCGGCGCAGCATCGAGGAAGGCCTGGAACACCTGGCGAGCAGCCAGTCGGCGGTCAATTCGGTGTCCAGCGTGCTGCAGGCCGCCAACGGCTCGGTCAGCGAGGTCGGCCACGGCCTCGACGCGATCGCCGCGGCGACCGACCAGCAGCGCCGCTTCTCCGGTGACGTCGAGACCAGCATCGAAGCCATCGCCGGCATGGCGCGCGACAACACCGGCACCGTCGAACAGACGACCGGCGCCGCCCACGATCTGAAGCAGCTGGCCGACAGCCTGGCCGCCCTGGTCGGACGCTTCCGGGTCTGATCCCGCGCCGGCGCCACGACGACCGCCTCTCCGGAGGCGGTTTTCTTTTGGGAGGCTGAAAAATTGCGACCTTCCCCTTGAAACGCCGCCGGGCGACCCCATATGCCTCTCCAGTTTTTTCGGAGAAACGCGCATGTCCAATCAAGAAAACGTCCAGGAAGCCATGCTGGGCAACGAACCCGCCACCGAACAGCCGTCCGCCGAACCCCCGGCCGAGCACGTCATCGACACGCTGCCCAGCATCGAGGAGCAGCTGCGCGGCCTCGAACTGAAAGCCGCCGAACACTACGACGCCTGGCTGCGCGCCAAGGCCGACGGCGAGAACATCCGCCGCCGGGCGCAGGAAGACATCGCCAAGGCGCACAAGTTTGCCGTCGAGAAGTTCGCCGGCGAACTGCTCGCCGTCAAGGACAGCCTGGAGGCCGCGCTGGCCGTCCCCGAGCAGACCGTCGAGAGCTTCCGCTCCGGCGTCGAGCTGACGCTGAAGCAACTGGTTTCCGCCTTCGAGAAGAACGCGCTGATCGAGGTCAATCCGGTCGGCGAGAAATTCGACCCGCACAAGCATCAGGCGATCGGCATGGTCGATTCCGACCAGGAGGCCAACACCGTCGTCACCGTGCTGCAGAAGGGCTACCTGATCGCCGAACGCACGCTGCGCCCGGCGCTGGTCATGGTCGCCAAGGGCAAGTAAGGAAACCACCGCCTTTTCGCGGTCGACCGCAAAAAAGGCTTGAAATCGGGGACGCCATCCCCAATTCACGAACATCCGCAATTCACCTATCAAGGAACAGAACATGGGCAAGATCATCGGCATCGACCTCGGCACCACCAACTCCTGCGTCGCCATCATGGAAGGCGGCACCCCGAAGGTCATCGAGAACTCCGAAGGCGCGCGCACCACGCCGTCGATCATCGGCTACGCCGAGGACGGCGAGATCCTGTGCGGCGCCCCGGCCAAGCGCCAGGCGGTGACCAACCCGAAGAACACGCTGTACGCCGTCAAGCGCCTGATCGGCCGCCGCTTCGAAGAGAAGGAAGTGCAGAAGGACATCGCGCTGATGCCCTTCAAGATCGTCAAGGCCGACAACGGTGACGCCTGGGTCGAAGCGCGCGACAAGAAGATCGCGCCGCCGCAGGTTTCCGCCGAAGTGCTGCGCAAGATGAAGAAGACCGCCGAAGACTACCTCGGCGAGGAAGTCACCGAAGCCGTCATCACCGTGCCGGCCTACTTCAACGACAGCCAGCGCCAGGCGACCAAGGACGCCGGCCGCATCGCCGGTCTGGAAGTCAAGCGCATCATCAACGAGCCGACCGCCGCCGCGCTGGCCTTCGGCATGGACAAGGTTGCGGGCAAGGACAAGAAGATCGCCGTCTATGACCTCGGCGGCGGCACCTTCGACATCTCGATCATCGAAATCGCCGACGTCGATGGCGAAAAGCAGTTCGAAGTGCTGGCCACCAACGGCGACACCTTCCTCGGCGGCGAAGACTTCGACCAGCGCCTGATCGACTACATCATCGCCGAATTCCAGAAGGAATCCGGTGTCGACCTGAAGAAGGACGTGCTGGCGCTGCAACGCCTGAAGGAAGCTGCCGAAAAGGCCAAGATCGAGCTGTCCTCCAGCCAGCAGACCGAAGTCAACCTGCCCTACATCACCGCCGACGCCTCCGGCCCGAAGCACCTGGCGCTGAAGATCACCCGCGCCAAGTTCGAGTCGCTGGTCGACGAGCTGATCGAACGCACCGTTGCCCCGTGCCTGACCGCGCTGAAGGATGCCGGCTGCAAGGTCGGCGACATCGACGACGTCATCCTGGTCGGCGGCCAGTCGCGCATGCCGAAGGTCCAGGAGAAGGTCAAGGAAGTGTTCGGCCGCGAGCCGCGCAAGGACGTCAACCCGGATGAAGCCGTCGCCGTCGGTGCCGCGATCCAGGGCGGCGTGCTGCAGGGCGAAGTCAAGGACGTGCTGCTGCTCGACGTGACCCCGCTGTCGCTCGGCATCGAAACCCTGGGCGGCATCATGACCAAGCTGATCCAGAAGAACACGACGATCCCGACCAAGGCCAGCCAGGTCTTCTCGACCGCCGACGACAACCAGGGCGCGGTGACCATCCACGTGCTCCAGGGCGAGCGCGAAGTCGCCGCCGGCAACAAGAGCCTCGGCCAGTTCAACCTGGAAGGCATCCCGCCGGCCCCGCGCGGCACGCCGCAGATCGAAGTCATCTTCGACATCGACGCCAACGGCATCATGCACGTGACCGCCAAGGACAAAGCCACCGGCAAGGAAAACAAGATCACCATCAAGGCCAACTCGGGTCTGTCCGAGGAAGAAATCCAGGCCATGGTCAAGGACGCCGAGCTGCACGCCGAGGAAGACAAGAAGGCGCACGAGCTGGCCGACGCCCGCAACCAGGCCGACGGCATGGTGCACATGGTCAAGAAGTCGCTGACCGAATACGGCGACAAGCTCGACGCCGATGAAAAGGCCAAGATCGAAGCCGCGATCAAGGACGTCGAAGACGTGCTGCGCGACGGCGACAAGGACGTCATCACCGCCAAGACCGAAGCGCTGGCCACCGCCGCCCAGAAGCTCGGCGAGAAGATGTACGCCCAGCAGCAGGCCGAAGGCGCCGCCCCCGGTGCGGCCGGTGCCGGTGCCCAGCCGCAGGGCGAGAAGACCGTCGAAGGCGATGTCGTCGATGCCGAATTCACGGAAGTGAACAAGGACAAGAAGTAAGCCTTGCCACTTCGGTGCGGCGCCGAGCCTTCCGGAACCTCCGGCGGCGCTCGGCGCCTTTGTCACTTAGACGGGACTGAACATGTCTAAACGCGATTTTTACGAGATTCTCGGCGTCAACCGCGACGCATCCGACGACGAGATCAAGAAGGCCTACCGCAAGCTGGCCATGAAGCACCACCCGGACCGCAACCCGGACAATCCGGCGGCCGAGGAAAAATTCAAGGAAGCCAAGGAAGCCTACGAAATCCTGTCGGATAGCCAGAAGCGCGCCGCCTACGATCAGTACGGCCACGCCGGCGTCGACCCGCAGGCCGGCATGGGCGGCGGCTTCGGTGCTGGCGGTGCCGGCATGGGCGGCTTCGCCGACGCCTTCGGCGGCATCTTCGACGAGATCTTCGGCGGCCGGGCCGGCGGTGGCGGCGGCGGTCGCTCCAACATCTACCGCGGCGCCGACCTGCGCTACAACCTCGAGATCACGCTCGAACAGGCCGCGCACGGCACCGAGACCAAGATCCGCATCCCGACCATGGAGGAATGCGAACCCTGTCACGGCACCGGCGCCAAGGCCGGCACCCAGCCGAAGACCTGTCCGACCTGTAACGGTTCCGGCCAGGTCCGCCTGCAGCAGGGCTTCTTCTCGATCCAGCAGACCTGCCACAAGTGCCATGGCACCGGCCGCTTCATCGCCGACCCGTGCAAGTCCTGCGGCGGCGCCGGCCGCATCAAGCAGCACAAGACGCTGGCCGTCAAGATTCCGGCCGGAGTCGACGAAGGCGATCGCATCCGGCTGGCCGGCGAAGGCGAACACGGCGTCAACGGCGGCCCGCCGGGCGACCTCTACGTGCAGATCCACCTGAAGCCGCACGCCGTCTTCACGCGCGACCACAACGACCTGCACTGCGAGATGCCGATCTCCTTCACCACCGCCGCGCTCGGCGGCGAGATCGAGATCCCGACGCTGGACGGCGCCGCGGCCATCAAGATTCCGCCGGAAACCCAGACCGGCCGCGTCTTCCGTCTGCGCGGCAAGGGCATCAAGGGCGTCCGCAGCCACACGCACGGCGACCTGATGTGCCACGTCGTCGTCGAGACGCCGGTCAACCTGACCGAACGCCAGAAGGAACTGCTGCGCGAACTCGAGGACAGCAGCCGCGAGGACAAGGACAAGCACAACCCCCGCGCCAAGTCGTGGATGGACAAAGTCAGGGAATTCTTCGGAGAATAATTCCCGCACTTTGCAGCGCAGGCTAACCCGCACCAGCGGGTTAAGGCGCTAAGCGCCGGCCGTAGCTACAAGGTCCCGCGGAATTCTTCGGAGAATAATTCCCGCACTTTGCAGCGCAGGCTAACCCGCGCCAGCGGGTTAAGGCGCGAAGCGCCGGCCGTAGCTACAAGGTTCGCGAGTTCTTCGGAGAATAACTCCCTGTCCCCTCCGAAACGCCCCGCCCGCCGGGGCGTTTTCATTTTCGGCCGACGCCGCCGGTCGACCGCGTTAGGACTTTCGGCTGATAGAATCGGCAAAATCCAAAACGGGGAGAGAGAGCATGGGAGTTTTGCAGCGGATCGCGGCAATCGGTGCGATGGCCTTCACGGCGCTCAACTGTACGGCCGAACCCGGCCTGACCGACAGCACGATCACGATCGGCATGTCGGCCCCCTTCTCCGGGCCGAACGGTGCCTACGGCCTCGACATGCGGCAGACCATCCAGGCCTATTTCGAACAGGTCAACAAGGGCGGCGGCATCGCCGGCCGCAAGCTGGAACTGGTCGCCCTCGACGACGGCTACGAAACCGAGCGCACGGTCGCCAACACCAAGACCCTGCTCGGTGACAAGAATGCGTTCGCACTGCTCGCCTATTACGGCTCCAGCCCGACCACCGAGGCGATGAACGCGGTGTTCGGTCCGGCCAAGGTGCCGCTGGTCGGCACCATCTCGGGCGCCGCGACGCTGCGCGAGCCGCCGTCAGCCAACCCGAACGCCCGCTACATGTTCAACGTCCGCGCCAGCTACGCCGACGAGACCGAAGCCATCGTCAACCAGCTGGTGTCGCTGGGCATGACCCGGATCGGCGTCTTCTACCAGAACGACGGTTTCGGCAAGTCCGGGCTGGACGGCGTCACCGCCGCGCTGAAGAAGCACAAGCTGACGCCCGCCGCGGTCGGCACCGTCGAGCGCAATTCGCTGGACGTCGGCAAGGCGGTCGAGGCGATCGCCAAGGCGTCGCCGCAGGCGGTGGTGATGGTCACGCTGTACAAGCCGACCGCCGCCTTCGTGAAGGCGATGAAGAAGGCCGGCCAGATGCCGATGCTGATGACGCTGTCGCCGGTCGGCGCCGAGCAGCTGGTCCAGGAACTGGCCAACGACGCACGCGGCATCGGCATCTCGCAGGTCGTCCCCTACCCGTGGAACGACGTCGTCCCGGTCGTCCGCGAATACCAGAAGCTGGCCGCCAAGCCGGGCGCCTACTCGTACTACGGCATGGAGGCCTACCTGATGGCGCGCACGCTGGTCGAAGGCCTGAAACGGGCCGGCAAGAACCTCAGCCGCGACAAGCTGGTCAGCGCGCTGGAAGGCATGGGCAATGCCGATTTCGGCGGCTACCGGGTCAATTACACCGGCAGTTCGCGGCTGGGATCGCGCTTCGTCGAACTGACCGTGGTCGGCCCGGGCGGCAAGATACTCAAGTGAGTTTCGCGGTGCACCTGTGAAAACGGCCCGTTTCCGGGCCGTTTTTCATTTTCAGGCGCGCCGCCAGGTCGTTCCCTGCGGGCTGTCGTCGAGCACGATGCCGGCCGCCTTCAGTTCGTCGCGGATGCGGTCGGCCTCGGCGAAATTCCTCGCCTTCTTGGCCGCGGCGCGCTCGCCGATCAGGCGCTCGATGTCGGCCTCGCCGAGACCGCCGGCGGCCGGGCCGCTGCGCAGGTAGGCCAGCGGCTCGCGCTCGAGCAGGCCGATGACGCCGCCCAGCGCCTTCAGCAGGCCGGACAGCTCGCCGCTCTTCTGCCGGTTGGCTTCGGCGGCCAGTTCGAACAGCACCGCGATCGCGCCGTGCGAATCGAAGTCCTCGTTCAGCGCGGCGGCGAAGCGGGCGGCGAAATCGCCGTTCCAGTCGATGTCCACCGCGAGCGGCGGCACGTCGCGCAGCGTGAAGTACAGGCTGTCCAGGCTGCGCTTCGCATCGTCGAGATGCGCGTCGGAATAGTTCAGGGGGCTGCGGTAGTGGGCGCGCAGGATGAAGAAGCGGACGACCTCGGCGTCGTACTTGCCGAGCACCTCGCGGATCGAGAAGAAATTGCCCAGCGACTTCGACATCTTCTCGTTGTCGACGCGGACGAAGCCGTTGTGCATCCAGTAATTGACGAAGGAGCAGCAGTGGGCGCCTTCCGACTGGGCGATCTCGTTCTCGTGGTGCGGGAACTGCAGGTCCTGGCCGCCGCCGTGGATGTCGAAATGCTTGCCGAGCAGCCGGGAGCTCATCGCCGAGCACTCGATGTGCCAGCCCGGCCGGCCGTCGCCCCACGGCGACTCCCAGGCCGGCTCGCCCGGCTTGGCGTGCTTCCACAGCACGAAGTCGAGCGGATCCTGCTTGGCGCTGTCGACCTCGACGCGCTCGCCGGCGCGCAGATCGTCGAGCGACTTGCCGGACAGCTTGCCGTACCCCGGAAACTTGCGGACCGCATAATTGACGTCGCCGTCACTGGCCCGGTAGGCCAGGCCGTTGGCCTCGAGCTTGCCGATCAGGTCGAGCATCTCGGGCACGTATTCGGTGGCGCGCGGCTCGGCGTCCGGGCGCAGCACGCCCAGCGCATCGGCATCCTCGTGCATGAAGGCGATGAAGCGGTCGGTCAGCTGGGCTATCGTTTCGCCGTTCTCGGCGGCGCGGCGGATGATCTTGTCGTCGATGTCGGTGATGTTGCGGACATAGGTGACGTCGTAACCGGACGCCTTCAGCCAGCGATAGACCAGGTCGAAGGCCACCATGACGCGCGCATGACCGAGGTGGCAGTAGTCGTAGACGGTCATGCCGCAGACATACATGCGGACCTTGCCCGGTTCGATGGGGGTGAATACCTGCTTTTCGCGCTTCAGGGAGTTGTAGATCTTGAGCATGCCCGACCGGAAGAATGGCGTCGCCGGGCCTCGTAACACTATGGAGCCACCGGCATCTTTGATAGAATGCAAGGCTTTAAAACCATCGGATTGTAGCATAGCGATGAGCGCCCCATCCCTGCTTCGCCCCCGCATCAACCAACTCCGCGCACTGGCCATCGGCGTCGTCCTCGGCCTGTCCCTTCCGGCATATGCCGCCGACCTGCCGGAAGTCCAGCGACTGGTCAAACAGGGCAAGCACCAGCAGGCACTCGAAGCCGTCGACGCCTACCTGAGCAGCCGGCCGAAGGACGCCCAGGGGCGTTTCCTGAAGGGCCTGATCTACACCGAAATGAACAAGCCGGCCGAAGCGATCGGCGTGTTCACGAAGCTGACCCAGGACTACCCGGAACTGCCCGAGCCCTACAACAACCTGGCCGTGCTGTACGCGCAGCAGAAGCAGTACGACAAGGCGCGTACCGCGCTCGAGATGGCGATCCGCACGCATCCGTCGTACGCGATCGCCTACGAGAACCTCGGCGACGTCTATGCCAAGCTGGCCAGCCAGGCCTACGACAAGGCGCTGCAGCTGGACAACTCGAACGCCGCGACCCAGAACAAGCTGGCGCTGATCCGCGACCTGATCACCACCGGCAGCACGGGCAGCCCCGCCAAGCCGGCCGGCAAGGCGGGTGGCAAGCAGCAGGCCAGCGCGGCCGTCGTCTCGGCAACGCCGGGCGCCGCCGCGCGCAACGTCGAGAGCAAGCCGGTCGCGACGCCGCCGGCCGCGATCGCCGCCCCGGCCGCTCCCGCAGTCGCAGCCGCCGCGGTCGCCGCCCCGGCAAGCGCCGCCCCCGCACCGGCGGCGAGCGCGTTCAGCGACCCGGTCGCCGACGAACTCTCGGCCACCGTCGCCGCCTGGGCCGACGCCTGGTCGCGCAAGGACATGGCCGCCTACCTGGGCGCCTACGCCCCTGACTTCCAGACGCCGAAGGGCATCAGCCGCGAGGAATGGCAGCAGGAGCGCGAACAGCGCATCGCCGGCCGGGCCGGCGCCATCTCGGTGCGCATCGAGGCGGCGCAGATCGCCGTCAACGGCGACGAGGCGACCGTCCGCTTCCGCCAGCACTACAAGGCCCCGGGCCTGACCAACACGGCGAGCAAGACGCTGGTCTTCGCCCGGGTCGGCGGCAAGTGGCTGATCAGGGAAGAAATCTCCCGCTGACATGGCTGCCGCCCGCCGCCTCCTTCTCCGTCCGCTGGCCGCCTGCCTGCTGGCCGTCGGCCTCGCCGGCGGCGCGTTCGCCCAGAACGCCGCCCGGCAGCCGGCCACCCTGTCGGACTCGGCACCCGAAGCGCAGCTGAACCGGATCTTCGAGGAAATCGAGGCCAACCGGCTGGGCGAAGCCCTGCAGCTGACCGAGGGCCTGCTGCGCCAGCATCCCAACTATCGCCTGGCGCACCTGATCAAGGGCGACCTGCTGCTCGCCCGGGCCCGGCCGATCCAGAGTTTCGGCGCGGTCAACGGCGCGCCGGCCGACAAGATCGCCGACCTGCGCGCCGAGGCTTTCGTCCGCCTCAAGGGCTACCGCGAAAAGCCGCCGACCGATTACGTGCCGCGCTACCTGCTGCAGATGCAGCCGGACCAGAAGCACGCCATCGTCGTCGATACGCAGCGCTCGCGTCTGTACCTGTACGAGAATGACGTCGCCAACGGCGGTCGACCGCGTTTCGTCGCCGATTACTACATCACGCAGGGCAAGCTCGGCGCCGAGAAGCTGGCCGAGGGCGACAAGAAGACGCCGGTCGGCGTCTACCACGTGACCGCCAACCTGCCCCGCCAGAAGCTGACCGACCTGTACGGCAACGGCGCCTTCCCGATCAATTACCCGAACGAGTGGGACCGCCGGCAGGGCCGCGGCGGCAGCGGCATCTGGCTGCACGGCACGCCGTCCGACACCTTCGCCCGCCCGCCGCGCGCCTCCGACGGCTGCGTGGTACTGACCAACCAGGACCTCGACGCCGTCGCCAAGAACCTGCAGGTCGGCCTGACGCCGGTGATCATCAGCAACTCGGTCGAATGGCTGTCGCTCGACGACTGGCACAAGGAACGCGACGAACTGAACCAGACCATCGAGGCCTGGCGCAGCGATTGGGAAAGCCTCGACACCGAGCGTTATCTGAAGCACTATTCGCGGCGTTTCAAGACCGGCAATGCCGGTTTCGAACAGTTCGCCGCCCAGAAGCGCCAGGTCAATGCCGGCAAGGAGTGGGTCAAGGTCCGCGTGGACAACCTGTCGGTGTTCCGCAACCCCGGCAACGAGGAAGTCGTCGTCGTGACCTTCGAGCAGGACTACCGCAGCAACAATCTGAACAACCAGATGAAGAAGCGGCAGTACTGGCTGCGCGAGGACGGCAAGTGGAAAATCATTTACGAAGGAAGCGCCTGATGCTGAAGAAAGCCTCCGCCCTCGCCGCCGGCCTGTTCGCCGCCGCGGCCGTGTGGGCCGCCCCGACCGTCGAACTGACGACGACGATGGGCAAGATCACCGTCGAACTCGCTGCCGACAAGGCGCCGAAAAGCACCGCCAACTTCCTGCAGTACGCGAAGGAAGGCTTTTACACCGGCACGGTGTTCCACCGCGTGATTCCCGGCTTCATGATCCAGGGCGGCGGCTTCGACGCGAAGATGAACCAGAAGCCGACGCACGCCCCGATCGACAACGAGGCGAAGAACGGCCTGAAGAACCTGCGCGGCACGCTGGCGATGGCCCGCCGCGGCGATCCGCACTCGGCGACCGCCCAGTTCTTCATCAACCACCAGGACAACGACGGCCTCGATTACCCGAGCCGCGACGGCTGGGGCTACGCCGTGTTCGGCAAGGTCACCGCCGGCATGGACGTCGTCGACAAGATCGCCCAGGTGCCGACCGGCAACGCCGGCATGCACCAGAACGTGCCGCGTACGCCGATCGTCATCGAGAGCGTGCGCATCATCTCCGAAAAATAAAGGAAACTCCCCAATGATCAAGCTGACCACCAACCACGGCGTCATCACCCTCGAACTGGACGCCGAAAAGGCCCCGAAGACCGCGGCCAACTTCATCTCCTACGTCGAAGCCGGGCATTACGACAACACCATCTTCCACCGCGTGATCGGCAACTTCATGATCCAGGGCGGCGGCTTCGAACCGGGCATGAACCAGAAGGACACCCGAGAGCCGATCGAGAACGAGGCGGCCAACGGCCTGAAGAACAAGCGCGGCACGATCGCGATGGCGCGCACCGGCGATCCGCACTCGGCGACCGCCCAGTTCTTCATCAACACCGTCGATAACGACTTCCTGGACTTCCGCGCGCCGTCAGGCCAGGGCTGGGGCTACTGCGTGTTCGGCCAGGTCGTCGAAGGCATGGACGTCGTCGACGCGATCCGCAAGGTCAAGACCGGCAACAAGGGCTTCCATCAGGACGTGCCGGTCGAGGACGTGATCATCGAGAAGGCCGAGATCGTTTGATCTTCTTCGTTTCCGACCTGCACCTGTCGCCCCGGTCACCCGGGGCGACTGCTTTGTTCCTCCGCTTTCTGGCGGAACGCGCCCGCCAGGCCGAGGCGCTGTACATCCTCGGCGACCTGTTCGAGGTCTGGGTCGGCGACGACATCGACGATCCCTACCACGACCGGGTGATCGCCGCGCTGCGCGAGGCCGGCGAGTCCGGGCTCAGGATCTTCGTGATGCACGGCAACCGCGATTTCGCGCTCGGCGAACAGTTCGCCGCAGCCGCCGGCGTCCGCCTGCTGCCCGACCCCTACGACCTGGTGCTGCCCGAGTGGTCCTTCGTGCTGTCGCACGGCGACGCGCTGTGCCTCGACGACACCGCCTACCAGGCCTACCGCGCCCGCGTGCGCGACCCCGAATGGCAGCGCCGGATGCGCGCCAAGCCGCGCTGGATGCGCGCGCTGCTCGGCCGCTACCTGCGCTGGCGCAGCGACCGGCGGCGGGCATCCGCCGGCCCGGATGCCTACGCGGACCTGCAGGCCGCGGCGACCGACGACTTCCTGCGCGATCACGGCTACGCCACCTTCATCCACGGCCACACGCACCGGGCGGCGACGCACGACCATTTCGTCGACGGCATCCACGTCGAACGCTGGGTGCTCGCCGACTGGCACGAGGATCGCGGCGAAGTGCTCGTCTGGAATGGCGAGCAGCTGACGCGCGAAACCCTGCTTCCGGAAAATCGTGCCTGATTCCCCGTCCACCGCGGCCCTGACCGTCCTGCGCGAGGTCTTCGGCTACCCCGCGTTCCGCGGCGCGCAGGCCGACAT
Organism: Dechloromonas sp.; assembly: GCA_028687035.1. GTDB lineage: Bacteria > Pseudomonadota > Gammaproteobacteria > Burkholderiales > Rhodocyclaceae > Azonexus. The sequence goes on from JAQUAX010000006.1 coordinate 107,856, forward strand.
CATCGAACACGTCGCCGGCGGCGGCGACGCGCTGGTGCTGATGCCGACCGGCGGCGGCAAGAGCCTGTGCTACCAGATCCCGGCGCTGTTGCGTCCGGGCTGCGCCGTCGTCGTCTCGCCGCTGATCGCGCTGATGCAGGACCAGGTCGACGCGCTGACCCAGCTCGGCGTCAAGGCCGCCGTGCTCAACTCGACGCTGGCCTGGCAGGAGGCGCAGGCCGTCGAGCAGGCGATGTTCACGGGCGGCCTCGACCTCGTCTACATCGCGCCCGAACGCCTGATGCTCGACCGCACGCTGGCCCTGCTCGACGCGCTGGCCGAAGCCGGCAAGCTCGCGCTGTTCGCGATCGACGAGGCGCACTGCGTGTCGCAGTGGGGCCACGACTTCCGCCCTGAATACCTGCAGCTCTCGGCCCTGCACGAACGCTACCCGCGGGTGCCGCGCATCGCGCTGACCGCCACCGCCGACCAGGCCACCCGCGCCGAGATGCTGACCCGGCTCGGCCTGACCTCCGCCCGCGTCTTCCTGTCCAGCTTCGACCGCCCCAACATCCGCTACACCGTCGTCGAGAAGGACAACGCCCGCCAGCAGCTGCTCGGCTTCCTGGCCGGACGCAAGGGCCAGGCCGGCATCGTCTATTGCCTGTCGCGCAAGAAGGTCGAGGAAACCGCCGCCTGGCTGTCCACCCAGGGCTACCCTGCGCTGCCCTACCACGCCGGCCTGCCGGCGGCTGAGCGCGCCGCCAACCAGCGCCGCTTCCTGCGCGAGGAAGGCCTGGTGATGTGCGCGACGATCGCCTTCGGCATGGGCATCGACAAGCCGGACGTCCGCTTCGTCGCCCACCTCGACCTGCCGAAGAGCATCGAGGCCTACTATCAGGAAACCGGCCGCGCCGGCCGCGACGGCGAGCCGTCGGAAGCCTGGATGGCCTACGGCATGCAGGACGTCGCGCTGCAGCATTCGCGCATTGCCGAATCGGGCGCCGGCGAGAGCCAGAAAATCCTCGAATCGCAAAGGTTGACCGCGCTGCTCGCCTACTGCGAGGCGCCGCGCTGCCGGCGCCAGGTGCTGCTCGATTATTTCGGCGAGGAACGCGAACCCTGCGGCAACTGCGACGTCTGCGCCGATCCCCCGGAACTGTGGGACGGCACGCAGGCCGCGCAGAAGGCGCTGTCGGCGATCTTCCGGACCGGCATGCGTTTCGGCGTCGGCCACCTGACCGACATCCTGCGCGGCAAGGCCAGCGACAAGATCAGGCAGTACGGCCACGACGCGCTGCCGACCTTCGGCGTCGGCGGCGACCTCGACGAGCACGCGTGGAAGAGCGTCTTCCGCCAGCTCGCCGCGGCCGGCCTGGTCCATGTGGACATGGCCGAGCATGGCGCGCTGCAGCTGACCGAGGCGGCGCGCGAGGTATTGAAGGGGCAGCGCAGCGTGCAGCTGCGCCGGCCGCTCAAGCGCAAGGCGAAAACGGCATCGCGCAGCAGCGCCCCGGTCAGCGACCTGGCGCCGGCCGATGAGGCGCTCTTTCAGCTGCTGCGCCGCTGGCGCGCCGACACCGCGCGCGAACAGGGCGTCCCGGCCTACGTGATCCTGCACGACCGGACCCTGCGCGAACTCGCCGAAGTCCGCCCGGTCAGCCACGGCCTGCTCGCCGGCATCACCGGCATGGGCAGCGCCAAGATCGAACACTACGGCGAGGAACTGCTGGCGCTGATCCGCGCCGAGGGCTGAACCGGCTAGGCCGGTCCGGTCAGCGTCAGCAGGATGTCGGCGTACCAGACGCAGTTCAGGCCGAGCGCCTCGTCGATCAGCAGGTCGCGCGTCCCGACATCGAGCCGCGCCGAATGCACGCCGAGCAGCATCCACGGCAGGTCGCCGAGAAAACCCTCCGGATCGGCCGCGCGCATGACGACCGGCGCACCGCTGGTGCCGCGATGGGTCCGCGCATCGGTCAGGAAATAACCCTGCCCCTGGAAGCGCATCCCGAAAGACGACGCGATCACCGCCTGGCGGACGACCGGCAGGTGATGCAGCGTATCGTGGAAGCCGAGCGGAAAGCCGACGACCAGCAGCGACGTGCCGACCTCGATGTGCTCGAAATGCACCGGCAGGTGGCGCGGCGTGAAGGCGCGATAGACGGCGTTGGCCGGCAGCGCGGCGCGGTCGATCTCGACCACGGCGACGTCGATGTCGCCCGCCAGGTCGTTGCCCTGGCGCCACACGCTGATGCCGTTGCGGAACAGCGGAATCGAGAAACCGGTCGACTGTGCGAAATCCGCCGCATCGGTATGCAGTTCGATCTCGAGGCGATCGGGGAAATGCCCGCTCGGCGCATCGTGCAGCACGTGGCGGCTGGTCACGAGGAACAGACTGTCGTCGCGCCGGAAGAAGAAGCCGCTGGCATTGGTCAGGCGTTGCCCACCGCGGAAAGTGCAGATCCTGGCCGCGGCCAGCAGGATGGATTCGATCATCGACGACTTTCTGGTGTAAGGCCTTCCCCGCCGCGAGCCGCTCCGGCCGTTGCCGGCCGGGCCCGGGCAGTCCGGCCTGCCGCTACATGCGCAGCGCTTCGGGATCGGCCCGCATCAGCCGCTTGTTCATCTTGCCGACGCTGGTCTTGACCAGGGTTTTCACGAAACTGACCTGCAGCAGCACGCCGTAGCGCGAGATGCCGGCCGCCTCGATCGCATGCGCGGCGTAGTGGCGCAATGCATTCTCGGTGATCTGTCCGACATGCTCGGGCTTCAGCAGCACCAGCGCGAGCGGCCGCTCGCCCCATTTCTCGTCGGGCACGCCGATCACCGCGACTTCATGCACGGCCTCGTGCTTCGCGATGATGTCCTCGAGCTGCAGCGACGACGTCCATTCGCCGCCGGTCTTGATGACGTCCTTGATGCGGTCGGTGACCTTCAGGTAGCCGCGGGCGTCGATGTTGCCGATATCCGCGGTGTGCAGGTAGCCGCCGGCCCACAGCGCGGCCGACGCGTCGGCGGCGCCGACGTAGCCCTGGGTCAGCCACGGGGCGCGGACGACGACCTCGCCGGTCGCCTTGCCGTCGTGCGCGACGTCGCGCATCTGCGGATCGACGATGCGCAGGTCGACCAGCGGCAGCGGCCGGCCGGTCTTGGCGCGGATCACCGCCTGCGCATCGGGCGATGCGTCGAGGTCGGCACTGTCCAGATGGGCCATCGACAGCACCGGGCAGGTTTCCGACATGCCGTAGCCCGTGAACAGGTCGATGCCGCGCTTCTGCGCCGCCGCGGCCATCGCCTCGGGCAGCGCCGAACCGCCGATCAGCACCTTCCAGCCGGTGAAGTCGGTGTGCTTGGCCTGCGGGTGGCCGAGGATCATGTGCAGGATGGTCGGTACGCAATGCGAGAAGCTGACCTTTTCCTCGGCGATCAGCCGGCAGATCAGGTCTGGCTGGTAGCGGCCCGGATAGACCTGCTTCATGCCGAGCATCGTCGCCAGGTAGGGGAAGCCCCAGGCATGGACATGGAACATCGGGGTGATCGGCATGTACACGTCCTCGCGATGGACGTGGCCCTGGCGATGCGCGCCGCCGAGCGCCGCGGCGCAGCCCAGCGTGTGCAGCACGAGCTGGCGGTGGCTGAAATAGACACCCTTCGGATCGCCGGTCGTGCCGGTCGTGTAGAAGGTCGTCGCCTGCGCGTTCTCGTCGAAGTCCGGAAAATCGAACTCGGCCGGCGCGGCGGCCAGCATCGCCTCGTATTCCGCATCCATCGCCAGCGGCGCCGCCGGCAGTTCGGCCTCGTCGCCGAAAAACACGAAACGGCGGACGCTTTCCAGGCGCGGCGCGATCTGTTCGAGGATGGGGAAGAATTCGGCATTGACCAGCAGCACCTCGGCCCGCGCGTGGTTCAGCGTGTACAGGATCTGTTCCGGGCTCAGCCGGACATTGACCGTCTGCAGCACGGCACCCATCATCGGCACCGCGAAGAAGCACTCGAGATAGCGGTGGCTGTCCCAGTCCATCATCGCGACGGTGTGCCCGGCCTCGACGCCGAGCGCCTGCAGGCCACCGGCCAGCCGGGCGATGCGCTCGGCCAGCGTCCGGTAGGTGTGGCGCACCCGGCCCTGGTAGGTGATTTCCTGCTCCGGCACGGTGGCCAGCGGAGTCAGCAGCAGCTGCTTGATCAGCAGCGGATAGGCATAGGCCGACGCGGTCGGCTGAACGATACGGACCGGCATGATGGTTCCCTCTCCCTGTGTTCTTGTCATGGCATGCGCCAGGCGGGAAATTCTAGCGGGCCGCCCGGCAGCGGCCCATGACCTCGGTCAACGATGCCGGCTGCCGCTGCGGTGCTGTTGCGGTCCACCGCGATTCTGGCCGGATTTCGGGCCGGCCGGCTGCGGCTTGCGCGGACCGCGCGGCGGTTGCGGCGGGCGCGGCGCGGCGACGGCGGACGGCTCGAAGCCCTCGACGACCTCGCGTTCGAAGGTCCGCTTGATCAGCTTCTCGATGTCCTTCAGGTTCGGCCGCTCCTCGTGGCAGACCAGCGAGATCGCCTCGCCTTCCATGCCGGCGCGGCCGGTCCGGCCGATGCGGTGCACGTAGTCCTCGGCGACGTTGGGCAGTTCGTAGTTGATCACGTAGGGCAGCGCATCGATGTCGATGCCGCGCGCCGCGATGTCGGTGGCGACCAGCGCAACCAGCTTGCCGTCCTTGAAGTCGGACAGCGCCCGGGTCCGGGCGCCCTGCGACTTGTCGCCGTGGATCGCCGCCGACTTGATGCCGGCCTTGTCGAGGCGACGGGCCAGCGCGTCGGCGCCGTGCTTGGTGCGCGCGAAGACCAGCACCTGATGCAGGCCGCGCGTCTGGAACAGGTGTTCCAGCAGGTCCTTCTTCTGCTCGCGATTGGTCTCGATGACGCGCTGCTTGACGGTCTCGGCCGCGGTATTGCGCGGCGCCACGTCAACGGAGACCGGCTGGTGCAGCAGGCCGCCGGCCAGTTCGCGGATTTCCGGCGAGAAGGTCGCCGAGAACAGCAGGTTCTGCCGCGCCTTGGGCAGCAGCGCGATGATCTTGCGAATGTCGCGGATGAAGCCCATGTCGAGCATGCGGTCCGCTTCGTCGAGCACGAAAATCTCGATGCCGGACAGGTCGACCGTCTTCTGCTGGACGTGGTCGAGCAGGCGCCCCGGCGTCGCGACCAGGATATCGACGCCGCGGCGCAGGTTGGCGATCTGCGGATTGATGCCGACGCCGCCGAACACCGCCAGCGAATTGATCGGCAGATGCTTGCCGTAGGTGCGCACGCTCTCCTCGACCTGGATCGCCAGTTCGCGGGTCGGCGTCAGCACCAGCACGCGCGGCGTGCGCGCGACGCGGGTCAGGCGGTCGTTGGGGCCGGACGACAGGCGGTGCAGGATGGGCAGCGTGAAGCCGGCGGTCTTGCCGGTGCCGGTCTGGGCCGTGGCCATCAGGTCGTGGCCGGCGAGCACGGCGGGAATCGCCTGCTGCTGGATCGGGGTCGGCGTGTCGTAGCCCTGTTCGGCGACGGCGCGCTGGATTTCGGCCTTCAGGCCAAGTTCTGAAAACAACATGGAAAACTCCGGAAAAGGGGAATGGGGCGGGACGCGCGGCCGGCCAGCCGGCTCAGCGCGTGCCGTCGATGTAGTAGTCGATGCGGCCGCGCGGGGCGAGGTATTCGACGACCTCGAGCGGCAGCTTGGCCGGGCTGATCGCCGCCTCGATGGTCGTCTCGGCCTCGCGCAGGTCGAGCAGCAGTGCCTCGTTGCGCGGCACGCTGGGGTCGTAGAGCATGATCAGGGGCTGCAGCAGTTCGCTGCTGTTGGTCTCGACGACCAGGCCGATGCTGCCGTCGCTGAGGCTGACGAAACTGCCCGGCGGATAGACGCCGATCGCCTTGACGAAAATCTGCAGCAGTTCGGGATCGTAATGCGCCTTCTCGTGCTTGAACATGAAGGCGACGGCCTCGGCGGGCGTCTTCGCCATCTTCAGGTCGAAGGGGTTGCACAGGTTGTCGTAGCGGTTGGCGATCGCCGCGATCCGGGCCAGCCGGGGAATCTTCGGGCCGGCCAGGCGGTTCGGAAAGCCGCCGCCGTCCCAACGCTCGTGGTGGCACGCGATGACGTTCTTCACCGGGACCGGCAGATCGTTGATCGCCGAGGCGTGCTTGATGCCGTAGCCGACGTGCGCCTGATAGAACTGCTCCTCCGCCGACGTGCGCTGCGCGTTGCGCAGCACCCGGGTCGGCACATCGATCTTGCCGATGTCGTGGAACATCGCGCCCAGGCCCAGGAAGCGCATCTCCTCCTCGGACAGGCGCGCCGACTTGCCGAGCAGCAGCGACAGCACGGTGACGTTCATCGCATGGAAGGCCAGCCCGGGCTCCTTGACCTTCATGTTGACCAGGTGCACGGCGACGCTCTGCGCATCGAGCAGCGGCCCGATCAGCCGGCCGACGGCGGTCTTCGCGCGGCCGTAGGATTCGTTCGGGCGGGAGCCGAGATCGCGGAGGATGTCGCTGACGCCGGTCGCTTCCTGCTCGAACAGCCGTTCGCAGCGGGCCAGTCCCTCGCGCTGGCCGCGCACCCGCTCGGTACGCTGGCGCTTGGCGTCGAGCATCGTGTTGAGCACCGCGGACGAGAAATCGACCTCCTCGACCGCCGGTTGCGCCGTTTCCGGCAGCGGTTGCGCGGTGCTGCGCGCCGGGTCCCATTCCACCGTCTTCAGGCCGAGACTGCGCAGGACCTTGATCTGCTCGCTGCTGGACAGCCGGAAGCGGTTCAGCAGAAAGGGATGGTCCAGCCAGCGCATTTCCCCGAGGGAAATGAAAACGCCGGGCTGCAGGCGGTCGACCGCGACGGTATGCTTCATCAGCCGATCTGCGACAGCCCGCGCTCGAGGTCGGCCTGCAGGTCTTCGACCGCTTCGAGGCCGACCGCGATGCGCAGCAGGCCTTCGTTGATGCCGGCGGCAGCCCGGGCTTCCGGGGAGATGCGGCCGTGCGTGGTCGAGGCGGGATGGGTGATCGTGGTCTTGGTGTCGCCGAGGTTGGCGGTGATCGACAGCAGGCGGCAATTGTCCACCACCGTCCACGCCTGTTCGCGAGCGCCCTTCACTTCGAAGGAGACGATCGCGCCACCGCTCTTCTGCTGGGCCTTCGCGAGTTCGTGCTGCGGGTGCGACGGCAGGCCGGGGTAGAACACGCGGGCGACCTTGGGATGAGCTTCCAGCCAGGCGGCCAGTCGCGCGGCATTGGCCGCCTGCGCCTCGACGCGCAGTTTCAGCGTCTCCAGGCCCTTGAGCAGCACCCAGGCGTTGAAGGCCGACAAGGTCGGGCCGGCGGTGCGCAGGTACTTGAAGACTTCCTCGGTCAGTTTTTTCGGGCCGCAGACGGCGCCGCCCAGCACGCGGCCCTGACCGTCGATGTACTTGGTCGCCGAATGGACGACCAGGTCGGCGCCCAGTTCGAGCGGCTTTTGCAGGATCGGCGTGCAGAAGCAGTTGTCGACGGCGACCAGGATGCCGCGGGCGTGCGCGATCGCGGTCAACGCGCGGATGTCGGCGATTTCGGTCAGCGGATTGGACGGCGTCTCGAGGAAGAACAGTTTCGTTTCGGGACGGATCGCCGCTTCCCAGGCCGCCGGGTCGGTCGCCGGCACGAAGGTGGTCGTGATGCCGGTGCGCGACAGGATGTTGTTGAACAGCTGCACGGTGGCACCGAACAGGCTGTTCGACGCGACGATGTGGTCGCCCTGCTTCAGGTGCGCCAGGCACAGCGCCATGATCGCCGCCATGCCGCTGGCCGTCGCGACGCAATCCTCGGCGCCTTCGAGCGCGGCCAGACGCTCCTCGAACATGCTCACGGTCGGGTTGGAGAAGCGCGCGTAGACGTTGCCCTCCTCCTCGCCGGAGAAACGGCGGGCGGCCTGCGCCGCGCTGTCGAACACGAAGCTGGACGTCAGGTACAGCGCCTCGGCATGCTCGCCGAACTGGCTGCGCTGCTGGCCGGCGCGAACCGCCAGGGTTTCCGGACGGAAATCGGAAAAATCGGTCATCAGTCCTGTCCACCGTTGGCGAGGCCGAGCACCATCTGCTGCGAGGCGCGGCCGTCGTCGCCATCATCGCCCTTGTCTTCGCTCTTGGCCGGCTTCTTGTTGCGCTTGCCCTCGACCGCATCGAGGTAGTGCTCATCGATGTCGCCGGTGATGTAGCAGCCGTCGAAGCACGACGCGTCGAACACCGTCAGGTCGGGGCGCAGCTTGGTCACCGACTGCTTCAGCGCCTCGATGTCCTGGTAGACCAGCGCGTCGGCGCCGATCTCGGCGGCGATCTGGTCGTCGTCGCGGCCGGTCGCGATCAACTCGGCGCGGGTCGGCATGTCGATGCCGTAAACGTTCGGGAAACGCACCGGGGGGGCGGCGGAAGCGAAATACACCTTGACCGCGCCGGCGGCGCGGGCCATTTCGACGATCTCGCGGCTGGTCGTGCCGCGGACGATGGAATCGTCGACCAGCAGCACGCGCTTGCCCTTGAATTCCTGGCCACAGGTGTTCAGCTTCTGGCGCACCGACTTCTTGCGCATCGCCTGGCCGGGCATGATGAAGGTCCGGCCGACATAGCGGTTCTTCACGAAGCCTTCGCGGAACGGGATGCCCAGCGCCTGCGCCAGCTGCATCGCCGACGGCCGGCTGGAATCGGGAATCGGGATCACGACGTCGATTTCGTCGACCGGGATCACCTGCTTGACCTTCTCGGCCAGCAACTCGCCCATCGCCAGCCGCGCTTCATAAACCGAGACGCCGTCGATCACGGTGTCCGGACGGGCCAGATAGACGTATTCGAAGATGCACGGCGCGTACATCGGCTGCTGCGCGCACTGGCGGCTGTACAGGTTGTGGTTCAGGTCGATGAACACCGCCTCGCCCGGCTCGATGTCGCGCACCATCTGGAAGCCCAGCGTGTCGAGGGCGACCGACTCGGACGACACCAGGTACTCGGTGCCCTGCTCGGTCTTGTTCTCGCCATAGACCAGCGGGCGGATGCCGTGCGGATCGCGGAAGGCGAGCAGGCCGTAGCCGGAAATCATCGCGACGACCGCGTAGGCGCCGCGGCAGCGCCGATGCACACCGGCCACCGCCTGGAAGATGCTGTCGATGTCCAGCTCGTAGCCGTGGGCGGCCGCCTGCAGTTCGTGCGCCAGCACGTTGAGCAGCACTTCCGAGTCGGAATTGGTGTTGATGTGCCGGCGGTCCATCCGGAACATCTCTTCCTTCAGCTGCTCGGCATTGGTCAGGTTGCCGTTGTGGCCGAGCACCAGGCCGAACGGCGAATTGACGTAGAAGGGCTGCGCCTCGGCGAAGTTGTACGCCGAGCCGGCGGTCGGGTAGCGGACGTGGCCGATGCCCCAGTTGCCGGGCAGCGCGCGCATGTTGCGCGTCCGGAACACGTCGCGCACCAGGCCGGGGCCCTTGTGCAGGTGGAAGGTGTTGCCCTCCGCCGTCGCGATGCCCGCTGCATCCTGGCCGCGGTGCTGCAGCACCATCAGGCCGTCGTAGAGCAACTGGTTGACCGGCGTCGTCGCCATGACTCCGAGAATCCCGCACATAGTATTTTTCCTGCCTAGCTGAATCGAATTCGTTTTGCCAAATCGTCCGGCAGCCAGGGGCTGACCGCCAGGACGGAAATTTCCAGGGGCCTGGACAGCACGGCGTGCTTCCACCAGGCCTGCTGCGGCGCCGAGGTCATGCCGCCGAGGCCGACCAGCGCCATGCAGACGAGCACGCCGCGGACGACGCCGAACAGCATGCCGAGGATGCGGTCCGACACCGACAGCCCGAGCGCGCGGACCATGCTCTGCACGGCCAGCCGGATCAGCGCCATCACCACCAGCACGCCGACGAAGACCACGACGCAACCGGCCAGCGTGCGCAGCGCCGGATCGTCCATGCCGACGAAGGCCATCCGCCCGACCTGCCCGCCGAACTCGACGGCCGCGACGATCGCGACGCCCCAGGCGATCAGAGCGATCAGTTCGCCGACCACGCCGCGCCACAAGCCGAACAACAGCGACAGGCCGACAATGCCGATCGCCACGTAATCGAAACCGGTCATGACTTGGCGGCGACGACGCCGCCGACGCCGATCTTCTTCATGCGCTCGAGCGCCTTGTCGGCCGCCTCGCGGCTCGGGAAGGGACCGGCGCGCACGCGCGTCTTCTTGCCCTGCGGCGTATCGAGCGGCTCCGTATAGACGCGGATGCCCAGTTCGCCGAGCTTGCTCTTCAGCACCCGGACATTGTCCTCGTTGGAGAAGGCGCCGATCAGCACGAGGAATTCACCGCCCTTCGCGGCCGCCTTCTCGTCGGCCTTGCCGGCGAGCAGCGCGGCGGCGCGCTTGGCGTCGTCGGCCTTCGGTTTCTCTGCCGCCTTCTCGGCGGGCTTTTCCGCCGGCTTGGCGGAGGGCTTGTCCTGCGCCTTCGCCGGCGCCTTGTCGGCCGGTTTCTCGGCGGGTTTGTCGGCCGGCCGGGCCGCGGGCTTTTCAGCCGGCTTCTCGACCTTCGCGACCGGCGCTTCCTGCGGCGCACGCTCGGCGGACGGCACCGGTTCGGCCGGCGCGGCATCGGCGGGCGGCGGCTCGACGGCGAATCTCGGCGCGAACGGCTTCTCGTCCTGCCCGGGGATGCGGATCTCGACGTCCTGAACGACCTGGCGCGGCTCCTGGTCCATCACCATCGGCAGCACCACCGCGGCGACCGAGACGAAGAAAACCGCACCGACCAGACGGCGGCGTGCACGTTTCTTCAGTTGCAACTGGGCTTCGCTGTCTTCCATGAACTAGGGCTTCTTGCCGAGCGCTGCGAGCGCCCCGGCCACCGTGTAGAAGGATCCAAAGGCCAGAATTCTATCACTTTCAGAGGCTTGCCCCTTCGCTGCCTGCATCGCCGCCTCCGGCGAAGCGTGGCAGACGACCTCGCCGCCCAGCCCGGCGCCGGCGATGATCGCGGCCAGCGCCGCGGCGTCGGTGCCGCGCGGACCGCCCAGCGTCGCCGCGTGCCAGACGTCGACCTTGCCCTTCAGCGGGGCCAGCGCGCCGGCGATGTCCTTGTCGGCGAGCATGCCGACGACCGCGTGGGTGCGGTCGAAGAAGCCCATGCTGCCAAGGTTGTCGGCGAGCACCCTGACCGCCTGCGGATTGTGGCCGACGTCGAGCACGATCGCCGGCTTGCCCGGAACGACCTGGAAGCGGCCGGCCAGTTCGGTCTCGATCAGGCCCGGACGGATCGCCTGCATGGTGACCGGCAGGCGGTCGGCGATGGCTTCCAGCGCGGCCAGCACGACCGCCGCGTTGTACAGCTGGATCGGGCCGCGCAGGCCGGGATAGGCCAGCGACCGGCGCAGCACGCGGTCGCCCGAGCGGCACCACCAGCGCCATTGCAGCCGGTTCTCGCTGCTGCCCGCCTCGGGACGCTCGAAGCCGAAATCGCGGCCGATCAGCCGCAGGTCGGCGCCGATCGCCGCGGCGTGGTCGAGCAGGCGTTGCGGCGGGTTGGGATCGGCACAGAAGGCCGGCCGGCCGGCGCGGTAGATGCCGGCCTTCTCGAAGCCGATGCTTTCGCGGTCGGGCCCGAGCCAGTCGGTATGGTCGAGCGCCACGGTGGTGACGATGGAAACGTCCGGTTCATAGACGTTGACCGCGTCGAGCCGTCCGCCGAGGCCGACTTCGAGGATCGCCGCCTCGACGCCGGCGGCCGCGAAGACTTCCCACGCGGCCAGCGTGCCGAATTCGAAATAGGTCAGCGCGACGCCGCCGGCCGCCTGCCGGGCCGCCTCGACGCGCGCGAACGCGGCGCACAGCGCGTCGTCGGCGACCGGGCGGCCGTTGATCCGGACGCGCTCGTTGTAGGCGACGAGGTGCGGCGACGTGTAGCAGCCGACCTTGTAGCCGGCGCGGTCGACGATGTTTTCCAGATAGGCGCAGGTCGATCCCTTGCCGTTGGTGCCGCCGACGACGATCACCGGGCAGTGCTGGACCTGGCCGAGCGCGTCCTTGACGCGGCGGATGCGCTCCAGGCCCAGCTCGATGCCGGCCTGTCCCTTCGGATGCAGCCCTTCGAGGTGGGCCAGCCAGTCGGCGAGCGTCTTCAAGCCGCGGCCGGGAGTTTCTGCAGCAGCGCCAGCACGCGGGCGACCTGGTCGCGCAGTTCGCGGCGGTCGACGATCATGTCGATGGCGCCCTTCTCGAGCAGGAATTCGGAACGCTGGAAGCCTTCCGGCAGCTTCTCGCGCACCGTCTGTTCGATGACGCGCGGACCGGCGAAGCCGATCAGCGCATTCGGCTCGGCGATCACGACGTCGCCGACGAAGGCGAAGGACGCCGAAACGCCGCCCATGGTCGGGTCGGTCAGGATCGAGATGAAGGGCTGGCCGGCTTCCGACAGCTTGGTCAGCGCCGCCGTCGTCTTGGCCATCTGCATCAGCGAGAACAGGCCTTCCTGCATGCGGGCGCCGCCCGACGCGGTGATGCAGATGAAGGGCATCTGCTGTTCGACGGCGACCTGCACGCCGCGCACGAAGCGCTCGCCGAGCACCGAACCCATCGAGCCCCCCATGAAGTCGAACTCGAACGCAGCGGCGACCACCGGCATGGTCTTGATCGCGCCCTGCAGAACGACCAGCGAGTCGGACTCGCCGGTCGCCTCGTTGGCTTCCATCAGGCGGTCCGGGTATTTCTTGGAATCCTTGAATTTCAGCGTGTCGACCGGGACGACCTCGGCGCCGATCTCGAAGCGGCCTTCCGGATCGAGCAGCAGGTCGAGCCGCTCGCGCGAATCCAGGCGGTTGTGGTGGCCGCACTTCGGGCAGACCTGCAGGTTCTTCTGCAGATCGGTCGCGTAGAGCACCGCCTCGCACGACGGACACTTGCTCCACAGGCCTTCCGGCAGGTTGGAGCGGCGCTGTCCCTGTTCGCGCTTGATTTTCGGGGGAAGGAGTTTGGTCAGCCAGCTCATGCTTTCACCTCATCAACGCCGCGGCGGATATCGGCCACCAGCGCGCGCACGTTGGCGCAGGCGCTGCTCCGGTCGCCGTTCGCGGTCGACTTCTCGATTTCTTCAATAATCCGGCTGCCGACGACGACGGCGTCGGCAAAACCGGCGATGCGTTTCGCCGTCGCGGCGTCGCGGATGCCGAAGCCGACGCCGACCGGCAGACCGGTCTTCTCGCGGATCGCCGGCAGGCGCTCGGCGACCGCATCGACGTTCAGCGCGCCGGAGCCGGTGACCCCGGCCAGCGACACGTAATAGACATAGCCGCTGGCGATGCCGGCAACCTGGGCGATGCGTTCCGCGGTCGACGTCGGCGCGATCAGGAAAATCGGATCCATGCCCTGCGCCTTCATCGCGGCGCCGAATTTCTCGGCCTCTTCCGGCGGGTAATCGACGACCAGCACGCCATCGACGCCCGCGGTCGACGCTGCCGCGGCGAACTTTTCCAGCCCCATCGCCTCGATCGGATTGGCGTAGCCCATCAGCACGACCGGCGTATTGGCGTCGGTCTTGCGGAATTCGGCGACCAGTTCGAGCACGATGCGCAGCTTCATTCCCCTGGCCAGCGCCCGCTCGGAGGCGCGCTGGATGGTCGGGCCGTCGGCCATCGGATCGGAGAACGGCACGCCGAGTTCGATGACGTCGGCGCCGGCTTCGACCAGCGCCTGCATCAGCGGCACCGTCAGTTCGGCATCCGGATCGCCGGCGGTGATGAAGGGAATCAGCGCCTTGCGGCCCTCGCCTTGCAGGCGGGCAAAGGTGGTTTGAATGCGCGACATCAGAATACGATCCCCGACTTCTCGGCCACGGTATGCATGTCCTTGTCACCCCGGCCGGAGAGGTTGACCAGCAGAATCTTGTCCTTGGCAAGCTGAGGCGCCAGCTTCATCGCGTAGGCGATGGCGTGGCTCGACTCCAGCGCCGGGATGATGCCTTCCAGGCGGCACAGGTCGTGGAAGGCCTTCAGCGCCTCGTCGTCGCGGATCGGCTGGTATTCGGCGCGGCCGATGTCCTTCAGCCACGCGTGTTCCGGGCCGACGCCCGGATAGTCGAGGCCGGCCGAGACCGAATGCGTCTCGATGATCTGGCCGTCGTCGTCCTGCAGCAGGTAGGTGCGGTTGCCGTGCAGCACGCCGGGCACGCCGGCGGTCAGCGACGCCGCGTGCATCCCGGTCTCGATGCCGGAACCGGCGGCCTCGACGCCGATCAGGCGGACGCCCTCGACATTGATGTACGGATAGAAGATGCCCATCGCGTTGGAACCGCCGCCGACCGCGGCGATCACCGCATCCGGCTGTCGGCCGGCCATTTCCGGCATCTGGACCAGGCATTCCTCGCCGATCACCTTCTGGAAGTCGCGGACCAGCATCGGGTAGGGATGCGGGCCGGCGACCGTGCCGATGATGTAGAAGGTGTTGTGGATGTTGGTGACCCAGTCGCGCATCGCTTCGTTCAGCGCGTCCTTCAGCGTCTTCGAGCCGGACTCGACCGGCACGACGGTGGCGCCGAGCAGCTTCATCCGGTACACGTTGGCGGCCTGGCGGCGGACGTCCTCGCTGCCCATGTAGACGACGCATTCCATGCCGTAGCGCGCGGCGACCGTCGCGGTCGCGACGCCGTGCTGGCCGGCACCGGTCTCGGCGATGACGCGCGGCTTGCCCATGCGCTTGGCCAGCATCGCCTGGCCGATGCAGTTGTTCACCTTGTGCGCGCCGGTGTGGTTCAGGTCTTCGCGCTTCAGGTAGATCTGGGCGCCGCCGCAGACCTCGGACAGGCGTTTCGCGTGGTAGATCGGCGACGGGCGGCCGACGAAGTGCTTCAGTTCGTATTCGTATTCGGCGCGGAAGGCCGGGTCGGCCTGCGCCGCGGCATAGGCCGCCTTCAGTTCGTCGAGCGCGCCGAACAGCGTTTCGGCGACGAAGACGCCACCGTAGGGACCGAAGTGGCCGCTGGCGTCGGGAAAACGATAGGGGGTCTGGGACATGGAACGATCTCCTGAAAATGACAATGGGAAACGGACGGATGCGTTTCCGCGTTCAGGGGTGATTCGCCAGGTGACGCCGCCAACAGGTTCGGGTGATGCCACCCGCTGATTCCCGCATGTTCCTCATCCTTCGCTGATCGCCGTATCGGCCGCCCGAACGGCGGCGACGAAGGCGGCGATCCTGTCGTGATCCTTGATGCCCTTGCCCGAGCTCCCGTCGATTTCGACGCCCGACGACACGTCGACCGCGACCGGCCGGACGCGGCGTACCGCATCGCCGACATTGGCCGCGTTCAGGCCGCCGGAAAGCACCAGGAAGCCCGGCAGGTCCGGCGGAATCAGCGTCCAGTCGAAAACGTGGCCGCCGCCGCCGTAACCTTCGACGAAGGCATCCAGCAACAGGCCCCGGGCGTCCGGGAACGAGCGGGCGAATTCTACCAGATCGAGCCCCGCCCTCACCCGGGCCGCCTTCAGATAAGGCCTTGAAAACTGTCGGCAATAGGCGGCAGGCTCGTCGCCGTGGAACTGCAGCACGTTGATCGGCACCGCGTCGCAGACGGCGCGCACGGTCTCCGGCGTCTCGTTGACGAACAGGCCGACGACATCGACGAAGGGCGGAATGCGCCGGGCGAGTTCGGCGGCGCGGGCCGGCGCGACGTAGCGCGGGCTGGGCGGATAGAACACGAAACCGATCGCGTCGGCGCCGGCGGCGACCGCGACATCGACATCCTGTTCGCGGGTCAGGCCGCAGATCTTGATACGGGTCTTGCAGTGGCTCATTTCAGCATGCCGTCGAGGAAATCGTCGTCCGGGTCGGGCAGGCCCCAGTGCGGCTCGTAGACCGGGCCGCGGAAATACAGGCCGTCCGGCGAAAAGGTCGGCGCCGCCAGCTTGCGGTCCTTCATCTGCAGCAGTTCGTCGACCCAGCCCGGCGGCTGCGCCCCCTTGCCGATGTAGACCAGCGTGCCGACCAGGTTGCGCACCATGTGGTGCAGGAAGGCCGAGGCCTCGAAGTCGAAGACGAACAGCGAGCCGCACTGCCGTACCGTCGCCCGGGTCATCGTCTTGACCGGCGACTTGGCCTGGCATTCGGCAGCGCGGAAGGCCGAGAAATCGTGCTCGCCGGGCAGTCGACCGCAGGCGGCCTGCATCGCGGCCAGGTCGAGCTCGCCGTGGAACCAGCCGAGCCGCCCCTGCCACAGCCCCGGGCGCTGCGGCCGGTTGAGCAGCAGGTAGCGGTAGCGCCGGCCGCGCGCGCTGAAGCGCGCATGGAATTCATCGCCGACCGGCTGCGCCCAGCGCACCGCGACGCCGTCCGGCAGGTGCGTGTTGACGCCGCGCACCCACGCGGTGACCGGCCGTTCGACCGGCGAATCGAAATGCACGACCTGCTGCGTCGCGTGCACGCCGGCATCGGTCCGCCCGGCGCACAGCACGCCGACCGGCGTGCCGACGATTTTCGCCAGCGCCGCCTGCAGCGCGTCCTGCACGGTACCGCCGCCGGCCTGGCTCTGCCAGCCGCGGAAGGCGGTGCCGCAATATTCCAGCCCGAGCGCGATTCTCACAGCATCACCATGCCGGCAAGCGCCAGACCGGCCGCGGCGACGGCCAGCGTATCGCGCGCCGCCCAGTGCGGCAGCGCCAGCCGCAGCACGTCGGGACCGCCGGCGAATTCGGCGCCGCCGGCCAGCATGCGCTTCCAGGCGCCCTTCTCCGGCTTCTGCTGCAGGTTTTCGAGAACCAGCGCCAGGCGGACAACCAGACGCTCGCTGTCGATGCGCAGCACATGCAACGGACGCAACAGCCCCCACAGGCCGCTGACCAGCTCGTCGCGCCCGAGCCGGGCGAACAGCCAGGCCAGGCAACCGAGCATCGCGACCAGCCGCGCCGCGTGCAGGCCGGCTTCGGCAATGCCTTCCCAGGTCGGCATCCAGGCCGAATCGAGCAGCGCCTCGCCCGGCGTGTGGTAGGCGAGGATCAGCCACAGGCTGAGCAGCAGCCAGCGGGCGCGCCACAGGTAGCCCGCCCAGCGGCGGGCCGTACCGGCGGCGAGCAGCGCGGCGCCAAGCCCGCCGAGAACGGCGTAGCCGGCGGACTGGATGCCGATCACGGCAAGCAGCCAGACGATCAGCACGGTAGTGGGATGCAGCGGCAAGAGGGACTCCGGAAATGCACGGGGCCCCTTGCGGGGCCCCGTGCCTGGTTCGCAATCCGCGATTTTAACCGCTGATCCGGCCGAGAATGGCCTGCGCCTGCTCGACGAGATCCGGCGAGCCTTCGCCGATGACTTCCTGCAGCAATTCGCGGGCGCCCTCGAGATCCCCCATTTCCTCGTAGGCCTTGGCCAGATCGAGCTTGGTATTGACCTCTTCCCATTGCGCATCGCGGACCACCGGCGCCGCAGCGGATGGCACTTCCTCGGCCGCCGCAAGCGGCTCCACGACGGGCTCCACCACCGGCGGGGCCGGCGGCTCGACCGCGAGATCGAGATTGATGGCGCCGAGGTCGAAAGCCGGCGGCGGCTCGACCTGCCTGGCCTGGCCGACGAACAGCGACTCGGCCAGCCCGGCCTCGAGACCGGCTTCCGGCTCGACGGGCTCGACCACTGCGGGCGACGGCGGGGAGAGTTCCTCGACGACCATTTCAGGCATCTCGGGCATCTCGATGTCGAAATCGAAATCGACCAGGGTTTCTTCGCTGGAAGCGTCCGGCGCCGGCTTGACGGCCTCGGGCGCAGGCATTTCGATGTCCGCGATTTCCACCGGCGCACTCGCCTCGACGACGGGCGCCTCGGCCGGCGCTTCCGGCGCTTCGATGGAAGTCAGCTCAACGGAAAATTCGGGGAACTCCTCGTGGACCGGCGCCTCCGGCTCGGAGGCCGGCGCAGGCTCGGACTCCGCCGGCGTTCCGAGATCGAAGGCGAGCAGATTGTCGTCCTCGACCGCAGCCGGCGCCGGAGACGGCGCCTCGGCGGCCAGCGGCTCGACGCCGCCCAGGTCGAAATCGAGGCTCATCGCATCTTCCGCGGTATCGACGGTTTCACCGCGACCGACGGCCGCTTCCGGCTCGGGGATGATCGTTTCGGGCCCCGCCGGTTCGGCTTCGACAGGCTGCAGCTCGGTCAGCGGCGGGAAGGGTTCGGCGACCGGTTCAGGTTCAGGTTCCGGCATCGGTTCGGGTTCCGGCAGCGGCTCGGTCGCGGGCTCGGCCACCTGCGGAACGTCCGGCGCCATTTCGGCGGCCGGCGCCTCCCCGGCCTGTCCGTACAGCGGATTGGACGGATCGAGGCGGCGTCCGAGTTCGGCCACCTTGGCCCAGTCCGAACCCCGGCCGCCGGTCTGCGCGTAAAGTTCTGCGGCCAGCGTGTCGAACTGCTTCACGGCCCGGCGATTGGCATAAATCTCGAGCAGCTTGGCGTGGATCGCGGTACGCCGCTGATCCTTCTGCAGCGCCTCGAGCAGGATTTCCTCGGCTTGCGCGTCGCGGCCGTAGGCCATGTAAACATCGGCCTCGGCGACCGGATCGACCTCGTCGGTATCGATCGTTCCCGGACCGGCCTGGCTGAAATCGCCGGTCTGCGGTGCCGTGTTGCCGGTATCGATGCTCTGCCCCCCGGTCATCCGGAAAGCCGTGCCGTCGCCCGGACCACCGGCGGCGGAATAGGCCGCCGTTTCGACGGTCGCGTTGTGGACCCGGCGCCGCTTGTACAGCGCATAGCCGGCCAGCAACGCGACGATCGCTCCGCCACCGGCCAGCGGCAGCGGATCTTCGAGCAGCGTGTCGAGCAGTTCGGGTTCCGGTTCCGGCGGCGGAGGCGGCGGAACCGGCTTTTTCGGCGGTTCGGGCGCCGGCGGAGCAGGCGGCGCCACCGGCGGCTCGACCGGCTTGGCCGGTTCTGCGGCTTCGGCGGCCGGCTTGGCCGCTACCGGCGGTTCCACTGGCACCGGCGCGGGCGGCGGCTCGGCGGGTTTGGCTTCCGCCTTCGGCGCCTGCTGCATGTCGGCCAGCATCCGGTTCTTCATCTCGAGCAATTTCTGCAGATCGTTGACCTGTTTCTCGAGCATCGTCAGGCGCTCCTGCGCCTCCTTCAGGGCCTTGTCCTTGGCCAGGCGCTCGGCTTCCTGGGCAGCCGGTGCCGACGGCAGGTCGGTACGCGCGACCTTGACCTGGTCCCGCGACTGCTCGGCCGGCAGCTGCTTTTCGTCGACCCGGGCCGTGATCTTGCCGCCGCTGGACTGGCTGGCCGACTCGTCGCGCGCCGGGCTCTTCGCCGTGGACGCCGCCAGTTTCTGGCGATAGGCATTCCAGTCCCGGGCATGGGTCGCATAGATTTTCCGGGCCTGATCGGCCGGAACGGCTTCGACGCTCGCCCGGTCCGGCAGATTCAGGATGCTGCCCGCCTTCAGGCGGTTGATGTTGCCTCCGGCGAAGGCATCCGGGTTGTTCTGGAACAGGCCGACCAGCATCTGCTCCAGCGAAACGCCCTCGTACTGCGTTTCGCTGGCGATCCGGCGCAGGGTCTCGCCCTGCCTGACGGCATGCTTCTCGCCGGATTCCTTGCGCTGCGGCGCAACGGCCTGGGGTGCCGCGGCCTGGCGCGCGGGAAGCGGTCGGGACTCGACGGCGCCGCCGCCGCGAACCGTATCGACGACACGCACTTCGGCGACCTGGCGTCCGGGCTGCTTGACCGAAATTTCCGGCGGATCGAGCAGGAAGGTGTATTCGCGGACCAGTCGGCCACTCGGCCAGCTCAGTTCGACCAGGAAATCGAGGAAAGGCTCGTTGATCGGACGCGTCGAACTCAGCTTGACGACCGCGTTGCCGCCGGGCCGCTGCTCGAGGGTAAAGCGCAGATCATGCAGCGCCGGCATGAACTCGACGCCCGCCTGCCGGAAGATGTCCCGCGAAGCGAGGCGAGCGCTCATCCCGCCCAGTTCGTCGCGCGTCGCGCCGATTTCGAGTTCGGCACGCAACGGCTGCCCCAGCCCGGACAATACGGTCAATTTGCCGAGGCTCGCCGCTTCGGCGACCCAGGGCGCGAACGACAGGCAGGAGGCGACAGCGACAGCGGCCGCACGTTTGCTGAACTTGACGAGTTTAGTTTCGTTCACGGCGAAACCTTGGGGATCGATTTTGGGAGTTTCAAATTAACATCATGGACTTAGCAATGCAAGCTGATCCCGCTTCTCAAACAAGGGTTTTTGCCGATTTCGGCAAATAAAAAACGGGGCCGCAGCCCCGTCTGTTTCGATGGCGAAAACCGCCGATCAGGCGTCGAGCAGGATGCGCAGCATGCGGCGCAGCGGCTCGGCGGCGCCCCACAGCAGCTGGTCGCCGCACGTGAAGGCGGCCAGGTATTCCGGGCCCATCGCCATCTTGTGCAGGCGGCCGACCGGCACCGTCAGCGTGCCGGTGACGGCAGCCGGGGTCAGCTCGCGCTCGGAGATTTCGCGATCGTTCGGCACGACCTTGGCCCATTGATTGGCCTTGGCGAGCATGTCGGAGATTTCGTCCAGCGGCACGTCCTTCTTCAGCTTGATGGTCAGCGCCTGGCTGTGGCAACGCATCGCGCCGATGCGCACGCACAGGCCGTCGATGGGGATCGAGCCGGCCGTACGGAAAGCCGGCTTGCCGAGGATCTTGTTGCACTCGGCGCCGCCCTTCCATTCTTCCTTCGACTGGCCATTCTCGTAGGGCACGTCGATCCACGGAATCAGCGAGCCGGCGAGCGGCGTGTTGCGGAAGTTCTTCTTCGGGAAGGCGTCCGAACGGATGGTCTCGGCGACCTTGCGGTCGATGTCGAGGATCGCGGAAGCGGGATCGGCCAGCAGGTCGGCGACCGAAGCGTGGATGACGCCCATCTGGCTGATCAGTTCGCGCATGTTCTGCGCGCCGGCGCCGGAAGCGGCCTGGTAGGTCATCGACGTCGCCCATTCGACGAGGTCGTTCTGGAACAGGCCGCCCAGGCCCATCAGCATCAGCGACACGGTGCAGTTGCCGCCGATCCAGTTCTTGCCGCCCTTGGCCAGGGCGTCCTTGATCACGTGCATGTTGACCGGGTCGAGCACGATCACCGCGTCGTCGGCCATGCGCAGCGACGAGGCGGCGTCGATCCAGTGGCCGTTCCAGCCGGCGGCGCGCAACTTGGGGAAGACTTCCTTGGTGTAGTCGCCGCCCTGGCAGGTGATGACAATGTCGCAGGCCTTCAGCGCGTCGATCGACATCGCGTCCTGCAGCGGCAGCGAGGCTTCCTTGCCGCCGAACACCGGCGCCTTGCCGCCGGCGGCGGAGGTGGAGAAATACACCGGATCGATGTGGGCGAAATCGCCCTCCTCGACCATGCGCTGCATCAGCACGGAACCGACCATGCCACGCCAACCGACCAGACCAACCTTCTTCATGACTTCACTCTCCAGACTGTTTTTTCGTTACAGCGCCGCCAGCACGGCGTCGCCCATTTCCCTGGTGCCGACCTTGTTGGTCCCGCGTTCGTAAATGTCGCCGGTGCGGTAGCCCTGAGCCAGCACCTTTTTGACCGCATTTTCGACGCGCAGTGCCTGCTCTTCCAGGTTGAAGGTATAGCGCAGCATCATCGCCACCGATAGGATGGTGGCCAGCGGGTTGGCGATGCCCTTGCCGGCGATGTCCGGCGCGGAGCCGTGCGAGGGCTCGTACATGCCCTTGTTGGCGGCATCGAGCGAGGCGGACGGCAGCATGCCGATCGAACCGGTCAGCATCGACGCTTCGTCGGACAGGATGTCGCCGAACATGTTGCCGGTGACCATCACGTCGAACTGCTTCGGCGCCTTGACCAGCTGCATCGCGGCATTGTCGACCAGCATGTGGCTGAGTTCGACGTCCGGGTAGTCCTTGCTGATCTCGATCATCACGTCGCGCCAGAGCTGGGTGCATTCGAGCACGTTCATCTTGTCGACCGAGCACAGGCGCTTGTCGCGCTTCTGCGCGGCCTGGAAGGCGACGTGGCCGATGCGGCGGATTTCCGACTCGCTGTAGACCATGGTGTTGAAACCGACGCGCTCGCCGTTTTCCTCGCGGATGCCGCGCGGCTGGCCGAAATAGATGTCGCCGGTCAGTTCGCGGACGATCAGGATGTCGAGCCCGGCGACGATCTCGGGCTTCAGCGTCGAGGCATTGGCCAGCTCCGGGTAGAGGATGGCCGGACGCAGGTTGGCGAACAGCTGCAGGTCCTTGCGGATACCCAGCAGGCCGCGCTCCGGGCGCAGTTCGCGGGCCAGCGTGTCCCACTTCGGACCGCCGACGGCACCGAGCAGGATGGCGTCGGCTTCCTGGGCCAGCTTCTTGGTCGATTCCGGGTAGGGGGTACCGTAGGCATCGTAGGCGCCACCGCCGACCAGTGCCTCCTCGAGTTCGAACTTGAGGTCGAGGGCCTTCAGGACGCGCACGGCCTCGGCCATGATTTCCGGACCGATGCCGTCACCCGGCAGAACGCAAATCTTCATGTTGTCTCCTTGTTATGCGAACAGCCAGGGCTGTTCGATGCGGCGCTTGGCCTCGAATTCGCGGATCTTCTCGGCATGGCGCAGGGTCAGGCCGATGTCGTCCCAGCCGTTCAGCAGGCATTCCTTGCGGAAGGCATCGATCTGGAACGGGATGCCGTGGCCGTCCGGCCGGACCACGGCCTGCGCCGGCAGGTCGACGACCAGCTTGTAGCCCGGCGTCGCCTCGACCTGCTGGAACAGCGCCTCGATTTCGGCCGCCGGCAGCACGATCGGCAGAATGCCGTTCTTGAAGCAGTTGTTGAAGAAGATGTCGGCGAAGGACTCGGCGATGATCGCCTTGAAGCCGAAGTCGAGCAGCGCCCACGGCGCGTGTTCGCGCGAGCTGCCGCAGCCGAAATTGGCGCGCGTCAGCAACACCTCGGCGCCCTGGTAGCGCGGCTGGTTGAGCACGAAATTCGGGTTCTTCGGCCGCTGCGAGTTATCCTGCCCGGGCTGACCGACATCCATGTAGCGCCATTCGTCGAAGGCGTTCGGACCGAAACCGGAACGCTTGATCGATTTCAGGAACTGCTTCGGAATGATCGCGTCGGTATCGACGTTGTTGCGGTCGAGCGGGGCGACCAGTCCTTCCAGGCGAACGAACTTGTCCATTATTCCACTGCCCTCTGCACGGCCTCGCCGCTCTTCTTCATGGCTTCGCCGACCGCCTCGCCGCCCTTCTTGAGCGCCTCACCGGTCTTCTCGGCGCCGATCGAGACGTCCTTCTTGACGCCCTGGGCGGTATTGCAGGCCGCCAGCGCAAAGGCCGCAGCCAGGATCAACAGGGTTTTGTTCATGCTTGTCGCTCCTTTCAAAGGATCTCGCGGACATCCGCGAAGTGGCCGGCCACGGCCGCGGCCGCGGCCATCGCCGGGCTGAGCAGGTGGGTCCGGCCGCCCGGGCCCTGACGGCCCTCGAAATTGCGGTTCGACGTCGAGGCGCAGCGTTCGCCCGGCTCCAGACGGTCGGCGTTCATCGCCAGGCACATCGAGCAGCCCGGTTCGCGCCACTCGAAGCCGGCCGCGACGAAAACCTTGTCCAGCCCCTCGGCCTCGGCCTGGCGCTTGACCAGGCCGGAGCCCGGCACGGCCAGCGCCAGCTTGACGCTGCCGGCGACGTGCCGGCCCTTGAGCACGGCGGCCGCTTCGCGCAGGTCCTCGATGCGGGAATTGGTACAGGAACCAATGAAGACCTTGTCGATCGCGATGTCCTTGACCGGGGTGTTCGGGTTCAGGCCCATGTACTGCAGCGCGCGCTCCATGCCCTCGCGCTTGACCGGATCGGCTTCCTTCGCAGGATCGGGAACGGTCGCGTCGATCGCGACGACCATTTCCGGCGAGGTACCCCAGGTCACCTGCGGCCGGATGTCCTCGGCCTTCAGCGTGACGACGCGGTCGAACTGCGCGCCGGCGTCGGAATGCAGCGTGCGCCAGTAGGCGACGGCCTGGTCCCAGGTCTCGCCGGTCGGCGAGAACGGACGGCCCTTCAAATACTCGATCGTGGTGTCGTCGACCGCGACGAAGCCCATCCGGGCGCCGCCCTCGATCGCCATGTTGCACAGCGTCATCCGGCCTTCCATCGACAGGCCGCGGATCGCGCTGCCGCCGAATTCGATCGCGTAGCCGGTGCCGCCGGCGGTGCCGATCGCACCGATGATGGCGAGCGCGACGTCCTTGGCCGTGACGCCCTTGCCGAGCTTGCCCTCGACGGCGATCAGCATGGACTTCGACTTCTTCTGCAGCAGACACTGCGTGGCCAGCACGTGCTCGACCTCGGACGTGCCGATGCCGTGCGCCAGACAGGCGAAGGCACCATGCGTCGAGGTGTGCGAATCGCCGCAGACGACGGTCATGCCGGGCAGCGTCGCGCCGTTCTCGGGACCGACGACGTGCAGGATACCCATGCGCGGATCCTTGAACGGGAAATAGGCGAGCGCGCCGACTTCACGGATGTTGGCGTCGAGCGTTTCGACCTGCTGGCGCGAGATCGGATCCTTGATGCCCTCGTCCCAGTGATCGGTCGGCGTGTTGTGGTCTGGCGTCGAAACGATGGAGGAAACGCGCCACGGCTTGCGGCCGGCCAGCTTCAGGCCTTCGAAGGCCTGCGGGCTGGTCACTTCGTGAACGAGATGGCGATCGATATAGAGAAGTGCCGTGCCGTCCGCTTCCTGATGGACGACATGGTTTTCCCAGAGCTTGTCGTAAAGGGTCTTCGACATGGAACGAAAAGTGTGCGGTAAAGCGCTGGATTATTGCACAGGATCGGCGTTTTTTGCCGTTCCCGGCCCGTCGACCGCGGCGTCGGCGCCGACCCAGCGCCAGATCAGCGCGAAGCCGAGCGCCGCGAAAACCGAGGCCAGCGAGAAGGTCCAGCCCGCCCCCCAGGTATCCCAGGTCCGGCCGGCGATCAGCGCGCCGAGCAGGCCGCCGGCGCCGAAGGACAGGCTGGAATAAAGCGCCTGGCCACGGGCCTGGGCCCTGCCCGGAAACCACTGATTGACGGCAGCGATCGCCGACGCGTGGTAAGCCCCGAAGGTCAGCCCGTGCAGCAACTGCGCGACGACCATCAGCCCGGGCGAATCGGCACCCCAGCCCATCAGCAGGAAGCGCAGCACTGCCGCCGCGAAGCTGGCGAGCAGGATCGCGCGCAGCGAATAGCGCACCGAAAGGCGCGCCATCAGCATGAAGACGCCGATTTCGGCGACGACGCCGAGCGACCAGAGCAAACCGACCCCGGTCTTGGCGTAGCCGTGGTCGGTAAGATGGATCGAGTAGAAGACGTAGAAGGCCCCGTGCGCCGCCGACATCGCAAAACAGGCCGCCATCAGCGCCGCGACCCGCGGCTGGCGCAAGATCGCGGCGACCGGCAGCGCCTCGCGCGGATGGGCCCGCGGCTGCGCCTCGGGCAGGATCAGCGCGCAAGCAAGGATGCCAGCCAGGATCGCGCAGCAGACCCAGAGCACGCCGAGCGGCGGCACGAGGTCGAGCAGCGCGCCGGTTCCCATCACGGCGACGATGAAACCGATCGACCCCCACAGGCGAATGCGGCTGTAGCGGCCGTGCTCCTCGCGCAGATGGTCGAAGGTCAGGGTTTCGACCAGCGGCAGCGCGCCGCTCCAGAACAGCGCGAGCACCGCCATCGCGGCGAGCATGCCGGGCAGGCGGTCGAGCCAGAAGAAGGCGATGAAGCCGGCCAGCGCGGCAAAGCCGGCGAGCCGGATTATGGCCACGCGATGGCCAAAGCGGTCGGCGACCCAGCCCCACAGGTTGGGGCCGAACAGGCGCATCAACTGCATCTGCGACATCAGCAGGCCGATGTCCCAGGCGGAAAAGCTCAGTGACTGGAGATAGAGCCCGAAGTAGGGCGAGAAGGCGCCGATGAAGGCGAAATAGAAGAAGTAGTAGCCCGAGAGGCGCCAGTAGGGCAAAGCGTGCATCCGGTCATTTTACCGGATGCACGTTCGGGCAAGGCCGCGCTTACTTGGTGACCGAGGCCTGGCCGGCGCGGAAGGCGAGCAGCAGGTGATAGAGCTCGTCCTTGAGCTTGACGCGCTGCTTCTTCATGTCTTCCAGCGTGAAGTCAGCGACCGGCATGTCGTGCTCTTCCAGGTCCTCGACCTTGCCGGTCAGGCGGTTGTAGCTGCCGATCAGGCGGGTGAAGTAGGCGTTGCCGGCCTTCAACGCGTCGATCGCGTCGGCCATGTCCGGAAATTCCTGGTGAAGATCGTGATGATCGACTTGCATGGTGGTCTCCCTAGAGCGACTTCGCCGCAGATCGGCGAAAATTGTGAAATTTAACCAATATTACCAGAAATGCGCGGCGTCTTGCAGACGACATCCCCGCACTGGGCGCGGTGGCGCAGCGCGTGATCGATCAGCACCAGCGCCAGCATCGCCTCGGCAATCGGCGTCGCCCGGATGCCGACGCAGGGGTCGTGGCGCCCCTCGGTCGCGACATCGACCGCATTGCCGTCGATGTCGATCGAATGCCGCGCCTGGGCGATCGACGAGGTCGGCTTGATCGCCATGTTGACGACGATGTCCTGGCCGGTCGAAATGCCGCCGAGGATGCCGCCGGCGTGGTTGCTGGCGAAGCCCTGCGGCGTCATCTCGTCGCCGTGCTCGCTGCCCCTCTGGGCGACCGACGCGAAACCGGCGCCGATCTCGACGCCCTTGACGGCGTTGATGCCCATCATCGCGTAGGCGATTTCGGCGTCCAGGCGGTCGTAGACCGGCTCGCCCCAGCCGACCGGGACGCCGCTGGCGGTCACGGTGATCTTCGCCCCGACCGAATCGAGCGACTTGCGCAGGCCGTCCATGTAGCTTTCGAGTTCGGGCACGATGCCGGCGTTGGGCGCGAAGAAGGCGTTGCCGTCGATGTCGTCGGTCGACACGAAGGGAATGTCGATCGGACCGAGCGCGCTCATCCAGCCGCGGATCGTCACGCCGTAGCGCTCCTTCAGCCACTTGCGGGCGATCGCGCCGGCGGCGACGCGGACCGCGGTCTCGCGCGCCGACGAGCGGCCGCCGCCGCGGTAGTCGCGGAAACCGTACTTCTGCGTGTAGGTGTAGTCGGCGTGACCGGGCCGGAAGGTCGTCGCGATGTTGCCGTAGTCCTTGCTGCGCTGGTCCTGATTGCGGATCAGCAGCGCGATCGGCGTGCCGGTGGTCCGGCCTTCGAAAACGCCGGACAGGATCTCGACGGTGTCCGGCTCACGCCGCTGGGTCACGTGGCGGGAGGTACCCGGCTTGCGGCGGTCGAGCTCGGCCTGGATGTCTGCGGCACAGAGTTCGAGCCCCGGCGGACAGCCGTCGACGACGCAGCCGATCGCCGGGCCGTGCGATTCGCCGAAGGAGGTTACGGTAAACAGGGTGCCAAAGGTGTTGCCGGACATGATCGGATGCGTAGGGTATGGGGTTCGCCCAGTTTACCACGCCCCGTCGCCGGCCCGTTCCGTGCCGGCCGGGATCAGGACTCGACCTCGTCCGGCCAGTTCTTGATGTAGTTCTTCAGCATCCGGTTCTCCAGGCTCTGTTCCTCGAGCACGGCCTTGGCGACGTCAAGGAAGGAAATCACGCCGAGCAGCGTGCCGTCCTCGATCACCGGCAGGTAGCGTGAATGGCGCTCGATCATCAGCTGGCGCAAGGCATTGACCTCCATCGCCGGGTAAGCCGTCACGGGGTCGGCAACCATCACGTCGCCGACGGTCAGCCCGGTGGAGCAGGCCTGCTGCCTGAGGGCCTGCAGAACCTCGCGGAAGGTCAGCATGCCGACCATCCGCCCGCCGTCCATGACGACCAGCGAGCCGACATCCTGCTCGGCCATCATGTCGATCGCGGAAGCCAGCGTTTGCTGCGGCCTGGCCGTGAAGAGCGCCGCGCCCTTGACGCGAAGTATTTCCCTGACCTGCATGGAGTTCTCCCAAGAAACCTCGTTGGAGCGCCCGATCTTAGAGCATCCGCGGCTTTTTCCAAAGCTGGCGCCGGGACGGCATCCACCTTGGCAGGCGCAATTTGGAAAAAATGATAATTGAGATGGCCTATGGGTATTTTTAGAAAAATTTATGGCATTGGCACTTGCGACTTGTCATTATCATCTATACACTTAGATATATAACCTAAGTAATAGACCATTACGATGCTTGGGTACCCCAACAACACTTGCGTATGGAGAGTGAATAATGACTACCGTGAAGACCATCGAAAAGATCGACGCCCGTGAAATCCGCCGCAAGCTCGGCCTGAACCAGCAACAGTTCTGGTCCACGCTCGGCGTCACCCAGAGCGGCGGCTCCCGCTACGAAAGCGGCCGCAACATGCCGAAGCCCGTGCGCGAACTGCTGCGCCTGGTGCACGTCGAACAGATCGACATCAAGTCGATCAAGCGCGATGACTGGGAAGTCATCGAGTACCTGAAGACCCAGGAACCGGAACTGTACAAGTCGCTGAAGAAGTCGGCGCGCAGCCACGCCAAGAAGGCCGCCTGATCCGGAAACTCCTCGTTTTCGGCCCGCACGGGCCGTCGACCGCGGGCATCAGGGTGAAACGATCACCCGGATGCCCGTTTCCTTTTCTATCTGCTGCGCGAAATCAGTGAGTTCATCCTGACCCAGCCGGCCGAGACGCGGCGCCGCCGGCTGCAGCGACGGCCGGGCCAGTCCGTATAGATGCACGCCGGCAATGCGTCCGGACAGCGGCGCCAGAAGACGGCAATAAGCCGCTCGCGAACCGGCCGACGGCGCGGCGCCGTCGAGCGCGAACCAGCAGGTCTGGACCCAGGTCGGCGCCAGGCCGACGCAGATTCCCAAATGGCGGGCGACGCGCTCCGCGTCGCCGGGGACGCCGTTGATTTCGGCGACTTCCTCCGGCAGCGCCCGGTCGACCTTGAACCAGACCTCGCCGCCGCGTTCGCCCAATGCCCGGATGCCGTCCTGCACGGCCGCCCGGTACAACAGGCTGCCGTTGGTGATCAGGCGCAGCGCCGGTCCGTCGCGCAAGCCGAGCCGGTCGAGCACCGCGCCGACGCGGGCGACCGCCGCCGGGAACTCGGCGGCCGCCGTCGGCTCGCCGTTGCCGGAAAAAGCCACATCGACCAGGCGCCGGGCCTCCGGCGGCACATGACGCTGCATGAAATCGCCATGCAGGACGTCGCCCAGCAGGCCGGACAATTCGGCGTCGAGCCGGTCGAGGTCGATCGGCGGCGGACCGCCGCGCGTCAGCCCTTCGACCTGGCAGTAGAGGCAGGCCCAGTTGCAGGCGTTGTTCGGATTCAGGTTGATGCCGATCGACACGCCCCCCGCCCGGCGCGAGACGACCGGATAGACGTAGAGCAGGCCGGCGGCGTCGCGGCGGTGATCGACTGTGCTGAGCATGGCGCATTGTATAATCCGCCACCGAATTTCCAAGCCCAAGCCCATGTTGATCACCCGCCGACTCGAGTTCGATGCCGGGCACCGCATCCCCGACCACAAGAGCCAGTGCCGCCACCTGCACGGGCACCGCTACGCGATCGAAATCACGCTGTCCGGCAGCGTCATCGACAAGGCCGGCGACGCGGCCAACGGCATGGTCATGGACTTCTCCCAGGTCAAGGACCTGGCCAAGGCCCACCTGGTTGACCAGTGGGACCACGCCTTCCTCGCCTATGCCGGGGATACGGTGATCGTCGACTTCCTGAGCGCCCTGCCCGGCCACAAGACGGTCGTCCTCGACCGCGTCCCGACCGCCGAAAATCTGGCACGGATCGCTTTCGAGCGTCTCGACGCGGTTTACCGCGACACCTACGGCAACCACCTGCGCCTCGAACAGGTCCGGCTGTACGAGACGCCGAACTGCTGGGCCGACGCCCTGCGCACCCGGCTGGATTGAACGGGCCCGCACGCCGCGACACGCCGCTGACCGGCCTGATCCTGACCGGCGGCGGCGCCCGGGCGGCTTACCAGGCCGGCGTCCTGCTCGCCGTCGCCAAGTTGTCCGGCAACCGGCGGCACAACCCCTTCCCGATCATCTGCGGCACCTCGGCCGGCGCCATCAACGCGGCCGGCATCGCCTGCCTGGCCGACAATTACGGCAAGGCGGCCTCGCGCCTGGCCAACGTCTGGCGCAACATGCGGGCGGCCGACATCTACCGCGCCGACGCGGCCGGCATCATCGGCGCCGGCGCCCGCTGGCTGTCGCTGCTGGCCTTCGGCTGGCTGGTCCGCAACTCGCCGCGCTCCCTGCTCGACAACGCGCCGCTGCGCCAGTTGCTGTCCCGCCACCTGGATTTTCCCGGCATCGAAAGGGCGATCGCCAAAGGGGCGCTGCACGCGATCAGCATTTCGGCCTCCGGTTACGACTCCGGGGACAACATCAGCTTCTTCCAGGCCCATCCGGACGTCGCCCCCTGGCAGCGGGTCCAGCGCATCGGCCTGCGCACCCGGCTCGGCGTCGAACACCTGCTGGCGTCGAGCGCGATCCCCTTCATCTTTCCGGCCGAACACATCCATCGCGAATACTTCGGCGACGGCTCGATGCGCCACCTGGCGCCGATCTCGCCGGCCATCCACCTCGGCGCGGAACGCATCCTGATCGCCGGCGCCGGGCGCCGCAGCGAACCGGGCGAACGCCTGGCCGGCGAAAGCTATCCGTCGCTGGCGCAGATCGCCGGGCACGCGCTGTCGAGCATCTTTCTGGACAGCCTGGCGGTCGATATCGAACGCCTGGAACGCCTGAACCAGATGCTGTCCGCGCTGCCGCCCGCCTGCCACGAGCAGCCGGAAATCGGGCTGCGCCGGATCGAAACGCTGATCATCGCACCGTCGGAAAAACTGGAACGCATCGCCGCCGAGCACGCCGACGCACTGCCGGCCCCGGTCAAGCTGCTGCTCGGCAGCCTGGGCGCGATGAACCGCCGCGGCGGCGCGCTGACCAGCTACCTGCTGTTCGAGAAGCCCTACACGCGCAAGCTGATCGATCTCGGCTATGCCGACACGATGGCCCGCTCGACCGAGGTCGGCGATTTTCTGAAGCTGTAGGGAATGGGATGGATGGCGGGGCCGGTGAGATTCGAACTCACGATGCCTTTCGGCACGCCGGTTTTCAAGTTTTCCGGTCTCAGACTTTACACTTCCTTCCGCCACTTTAGTAAGCCATGCGCCCCTTTATGGGTCAATGGGTTGCGTTCGCTTTTTGTTTTGTGGAACTTGTCGTAACTTTATACGGCGCGCTTACGAACTGCTTATGAGCGCCTGAAAAGATGCGGCCGGCGACTGCGCCAACAGTCCCGACCGCTTGGTCAACTCCCTTATGTACGAAGGAAGCCAACGTGACGATAGTAACCACAACTGCCCAAGTCAGCGAGGTGCGCCGTGCCTAAGCTGAAACTGACGAAGCAAGAAATCGACAAGAGCGCCAAGCCCGACACCTCCGAGAAGCCGAAGGACGTTCTGTACTGGGATACGAAGGATCAGGGCTTTGGTTTGAGGGTGACGCCGACCGGCAAGATGACCTATGTCGTGCAGGGGCGCATCCCCGGCCATGCCAACAGCGTCCGCCTCACCATCGGCCCGCACGGACGCTGGACACCGGACACCGCCCGAGACGAGGCCAAGAAGCTGCTGCGGATGATGGACACGGGCATCGACCCGCGCGCCGTTGCCAAGAAGGAGGCAGCCCAGCGCGTAACCCTCCGCGACGTGGCCGACGCCTACAAGCGTGACCGCCCGCTGAAGGACAGCAGCAAGGCCGAGATTGAACGTCATGTGACCACGACCTTCGAGGCATGGCTCAAGAAGCCGCTCAAGGACATCACCCGCGAGATGGTCACGAAGCGCTTTAACGAGGTCAAGACCAAGGGCACGCGCGGCGACGGGCCAGCCCCTGCCCAAGCTAATCAATCAATGGCGGTGCTTCGCGCCTTGTTCAATTACGCCATTCGTGAATATCGCGAGCCAGACGGCGCACCCGTGCTGACGGATAACCCCGTCGATGTTCTCTATAAGAAGTGGGTGCCGCTCAAGCCCCGCACCAGCCGCGTGCCGGATAACAAGGTCGGCGCGGTGTGGTCGTATCTCACCAAGGCGCGCGAGCAGGCCTACAACCGCGACACGCTGGCAAGCCTTGATCTTGTGATGCTGCTCCTTCTCACTGGTCTGAGAATCGGGGAATGTAGCGAACTGACATGGGATCGGGTCAATCTTGAGGAAGGCTGGATTCACATCCCCGACCCCAAAAATTCCAATCCTGTTTGGCTACCTTTATCCACGCAGGCGGTGCAACTGCTCAAGACCCGCCAGCGCGTCAAGGGTAGCCCGTTCGTGTTCTCGTCCTGGGGCAAGTGCGGGCACATACGCGACCCGCGCGACACGATGAGGAAGGTCAGCGAGGTAGCGGGCACCAAGATAACCCCTCACGACCTCAGACGTACCTATACCACCATCGGAATCGCTAACTGCGGCATCGACCTGACTCGCGTCGAATTGCTTACAAATCACGTCCCCAAGGGCGTGACCGCGCGCCACTACCTTGAGACTTCGCACCTGCAATATCTCAAGCCCGAGACGCAACGTATATCCGACTGGATTGAGCAGCAGGCAGCAGCGCTAAACGACTGTTCAGAAAGCTAAACAGTTAAAAATATCAAACACTTAGCGTAAAGCTGCGTTATAGTTGCGCCAACTTAGCCAGCCCCGTGCAACGCGGGGTGGCTCGGTGCCGGAGACAGGGCACCTAAATATCTGTCTCCGTTAGCCGGTGGAGCAAGAGTAACCAGCCTCCCAGGACCCGGACACCCCATCCCGTCGGGCAGGTGACAACACAAATGACGGCAAGCACTCGCCTTGCCTGACGCTCCCTATTGCATGCGCT
The DNA here is from genome assembly GCA_028687035.1 of Dechloromonas sp. GTDB lineage: Bacteria > Pseudomonadota > Gammaproteobacteria > Burkholderiales > Rhodocyclaceae > Azonexus. The sequence continues at coordinate 140,747 of JAQUAX010000006.1, forward strand.
GGCACGGCACAGTCTGAGGACTACTTGCCATGACCACATTCTCTGCGCTCGACCCGAACCTGCGCACCAACGACGAAACCGCCGCCCTGCTTGGCATCAAGCCCAACACGCTCGAAATCTGGCGGGGCAAGGACAAAGGCCCGGAGTTCATCAAGATGGGCGATTCCAAGCAGGCGCCGGTTCGCTACCACATCGACGACATCAACGCTTGGCTTGAGTCGCGGAAGTTCCGCAATACCAGCGCCTACGCGCCGAACGCCAAACAAGCTGTTTGACGGTCATGGCGACGAAAACCCAATGCAGCCGCGCAACTTGCCGACCCCGCACACCCGCTGATAAGCCCTGCATAACTCCATCAAGAAAAAAGCCGTCGGGTCAGGACGGCTTTGGAGAGGAACAACATGCACAGCACGCATAGCGTAGGACAGGCCGCGCCTGACGGCTCTGATATTTTGCAAGCAGAGCTTGCGCACTGGACAGCGGTAGAAGCCGAGGCTGTACGGGAGTACCAAGCTCGCCAAGGGGGTAGCACTGGCGCAGCGCTGATCGCAGCCCCTGCCGCCAATGTGGGGCCTGCGCCAGCGCGCAAGGAAGGCCAGCTTGCTTGGCCGCCGGGAATAGCGGGCAGCATTGCCAATCTGATCTATACCAGTTCAATGCGCCCCGTGCCGGAGGTCGCCATTGTCTCTGCACTTGGGCTACTTGCTGGCGTATGCGGTCGATCTTGGGTAATCCCGAAATCAGGCTTGAACGTCTATATCGTCCTGCTGGCGCGTAGCGGTATTGGCAAGGAGGCAATGTCAGAAGGCATCTCCATGTTCATTCACGGCGCGGGAAAGTATCGGCAGGACGTGGAAGCACACTTCAGCTTTAACGAATATGCCTCCGGGCAAGCGCTGACGAAGGCAGTTGCCAACGCCCCTTGCTTTACCCACATAGCGGGTGAGTTCGGGCGCAAACTCAAAGCCATGAGCAACGGCAAAGACCCTGCAATGCAGAGCCTGCGCTCTGTCATGACAAAGATCTATTCCAAGTCCGGCCCTAATGCCATTGCTGGCGGGATCGACTACAGCAACAAGGATAACAACGTCGCCAGCATCGTCGGTGCGTCGTACAGCATGATAGGTGACTCTACGCCGGGCACCTTCCGGGAAGCATTAACCTCCGACATGATGGAGGACGGCTTTCTATCTCGCTTCACGGTCGTGGAATACACAGGCCAGCGCCCACCCAGAAACCCGCATTACTTCACCGAACTGCCGGACGCATGGGCACAATGGTTCGCCTCGCTGACAGCTCACGCCCAACTGCTTGCATCAAACGGAAACCCTTTGCCCGTGCAGTTCGATGAGCCAGCTACGGAGCTATTCGATCAGTTCGACCAGGAATGTGACGCTGAGGTGAATGGCACTGACGATGAATCACGCCGTCAGATGTGGAACCGCGCTCAACTGAAGTCATTACGCATTGCGGCACTACTCGCGGTGGCTGATAACCACATTAACCCGTGCGTCAATGTCGAGCACGCCCAATGGGCAATTAACCTGATTCGGCACGACATCGCGCTATTCAGCGAGCGCCTGCGCAGCGGTGATATTGGCGAGGGAACCGACGTATGCGAATGCAAGCTGCTTTCCATTATGAGGGAGTACCTCGTAGATGAGCCTTCCAAGGGTTACAAGATTCACCCCGGCATGCGCGAAAACTCCATCATTCCGCGTGCGTATCTCCAGCGGCGCACCGCATCGCTACCAGCCTTCCAGAAGCACAAGTCGGGAAGCGCTACCGCTGCGCTTGACCACGCCCTGCGCAGCCTTGCTGACAGCGGCTACATCATGGAAGTGAAAAAGGACGTATTGGTAGAGCAGTACAGCGAATTCGGCAAGGCGTTCCGCATTTTGAATCTGCCCCAATGAACTGACATAGATCGCCGTCTAACAAACTAGGCGGCGATCTATATGCGAGTCAGCGCTAAGTGCTTGCTGCACATGTACTTGCATACAAAATATAGAAATTTAAAAGTTTAGACAGGGTGTAGTTTGCTGGTGCTGTATGGCGCTGCCTGCACCCTCTAAACGCCTAAACGGCCTAAATTCTATATCGTCCAACAGTTCCAGCCTCCGGTTATGCAGCAGCGCGTGACAGTCCGTTGAATTTGCGCCAGGCGTAGAACTCACAGGCCACGTTGTTCTCGTTCCAGCCGTTTTCCGGTGCAGCGGCTTTCGCGTCCTTGATCGTGGCCGTGGGGTTCGCGTCCAGCCATGCCCAGACGGCAGCGCACAGCCCGCCATCCTTTGGACGCTTCACGCCGTTCTGCTCCACACGCTCCACCTTTGGTGCAGCTACTTTCTTCGGTTTGCCTGTGGTCACCACAGCGTCGGCGGTAGCGGGTGCCAGTGCTTCCATCTGCTTCCAACCGAAGCGCACCTCGTCGCCGTTTTTATGCACGGTGATTTCCACCAGTTCAGCGGGCACCCCTGCGGCAACACCTGCACGGCGGGCGTTCTCGCGCTTGGTGTAGGTCTTGGCTTGTTCCATGTCGTTGCTCCTGTGCGGGTTGTAGATGGGGCAACGCTAAGACGCATCTCCGAGACTCGGCAACGACTTTTTGGATGCACCCGACAGCGACACCGATGCCGAACGAATAACGCCCAATTACTTGTTCCCTATTTGCTCTTGAACTGTAGAGCGTTGTTTTAAATAAATATTCCTTGCGGACCTTCGCTGATATTTCCCAGCATGTAAGCAATGCGTACCAGTTACGCGCCTTTTATCAAGGAGTTTGCACATGCCCACGCCAATTGATGCACGAGTAACCCCCAGCCTCCATTCGGAGAATGTTCGCCAGCTTGACGGCTATAGCGACGACAGCGCGCCATATCTCGGCCCCGTGATGGAAACGCTCGACGATGCCTATCTCACGCTAGGCAAGATTCACGATGCGCGCGACCACGCCAGCCGCAATCAGGCATGGACACCGGAGCAGGCAGTGATTGCCGTATCCGATGCCGCATACAAGCAACAGCAGCGTTTGCTGTCGAAGTTCGACAAGCTGTCCAGAACCCTCGATCAGCAGATTAAGTCGATGGACGAGATGCTGACCGGCCCCCTGCAACAGAAGGCGGGCATGGGCACGCTGAACACCGAGATTCGGAACCACGTCCGCGCAATGCCGACCGAGGAACGCCAGAAGTTCTTGGAGGACGCGCTGGCCCGCAAGGACTTGACGAGTCTGACGGCGATTCTGGGTGGCCCGGGGTATCTGTCCGGTTTGATGGATGCCGAGGTTACGCACTACACGCGCAAGCTCCACGAGATTCAGCATCCCGAGGTTGTTGGCCGTCTTACCGCCCTTCGCAGTGCCAAGGCTCACGTTGAAAAAGTCGGCCCGCTTGTCATGGGGCAGGTTGAGAAGGCGATGGGCGCAGATTGGGGGCGCGTCACCGCACTTCGTGAAGCCAACAGCAAAGCGCTGGCTGCTCTCAAGTTCGGCGAGTAACGCTGCTGATTCTCTGCAAACAACAGGAAGCAATCAAATGACTGAAACAGTTCAGCCTGAATGGTTGCAGGGCTTCACCCCTCAGCCAAACAAGCCGCCGAAGGGCTGGCAACCGGGCCAGAGCGGCAATCCGGCAGGTCGTCCCAAGGGCAGCAAGAACCGCAAGACGCAACTCGCGGAAGAACTACAGAAGGACGGTTCCGACCTTGCGCGCGTCATCAAGGAAGCCGCGCTCGCGGGCGACACCAGCGCTATGAACCTGTGGGCGCAGCGACTTGAGCCGCCACTGCGTGCGCGTGCTGCTGCCGTTGAGTTTGAGCTTGACCCTGACAAGCCCCTGCACGAGCAGGCCAATCAGGTACTCGTCGCCGTATCCGAGGGGCGCGTCGATCCTGAAACCGGGCGGATGCTGATCGACTGCATCCAGTCGGTCGCAGGCATCCGCGCCGTTGATGAGCTGGAAGCGCGCCTTATCGCGCTGGAGGAGAAACAAGTATGAGCATCTACGACACCGACAGCATTCCGCTACACGGCTGGGGTCGGCCAAAGATCGAACGCCCGATAGACACACCACATGGGCAAGCCGACCTCAAGCTGATCGTCAATGTCTGCTACGAGGCGATTTTGAAGTGCGACGACCCGGCAGTGCGCTATCAGGCCGCGCGCCTGTTGCAAGCAATCGGCCCGATGAAAGGAACCCTGCAATGAAGAATGACAACCTCGACCACGAAAACCGCCCGGTCAAGTACGGCATCACGCCCGACGAGTTGCGCCAGATTCAGCAACGACGCATCGAGGCGCATGCAGCCCGCGAGACCAGCGACGCGCTGAACCTGCTCCGCGCGGTCAAGCTGGGCGCGGCACTGCGCGAGTCGCGGGACTAACCACATGAGCATCAGCAGCGCCAAAGGCATGCTCGCCCGCCTCAAGCACTTGGAGCGCTCGCGGGGTGCGACCGACGAGATGCGCGGCTGGGTCAGTGACATGCTAGGCGCTGCAATTGCTGACGGTCGTATGTGCCCGGTCGATGGCCCTGTGGTGCGGCATTGCGTGTTGAACTGGATCGACGACGGCACCGCTCGCGCCGGGACTGCTGGCTGGGGGTTGCTGCGATGAAGCCGAATTTCCAAGGCTTCGTAGAGCCTCGCATGTGGCCGCAGGACGATGGAATGAGGCGCGAACCCGTGCTTGATGCTGACCACAAGCCGCCGCGCGTGGTGCGCTATGTCGGCTGGCGGAAGTGCATGCGCTGTGGTCAGCTCTTTTGGTCGGAGGACGTGCAACGCTTGCGCCTATGCACCCCGCAACCGAACAGGCAAGGATGCAGGAGCAGGCAAGACGACGACGGCATCTGAAAAACCCTGCACCGCCCTTATCGTCGTCAGCGGTGCAGTGGCGCGCAGTCCCGGAGAAGCTGCGCCGTCCCATCGAAAACCGTTGGACGTAAAACAAACGGACTCAGTCAGGAACGGGAGCGCTCCTACCCGTGCGACCTGGCCTTCAACGGGTGCCGCTGGCACCCGTTGTCGTTTGTGCGGCAGCGGGCCGCGTGCGGGCGGCACAGGCCGCGATCACCACACTGCCGCCGCTAGGGTACTGGCGAGCAAGGCGCGCGGCCTGTAGCGGCGCGCCTGCCTGCGGACAAGGAACGGCAAACCCGGAATTAGGCGGGCTTGCCTGCTAACTGATTGCTGCGCTTGTGGTTAGGTCGGTGGCGCCTGCTGCGTTCTAGCCTATTGGGAGCAGTATGCTGGCCTCCGCTCCGGCCACTATGCCTGCGGCGCTGGATCGGGAACGAGTTGCGGCGCGGGTGCGGATGTATCGACGTTGCGCGCTTTTAAGAAGGCTTCAATGGTTTCGACCACGGTGCGGGCCTTGAACACGATACCGAGATCGATCATCTCTTGCTGCTGTGCCATCGGCTGAACCTGTGTCGGGATCGGCACGGGGATGATCTGGTTGAGATGAGTGCGGAAGAACACGGCGGCGATCACGCCAACGAACATGAGGCGCGATCCAGCGACAAGGCCACCATTCTTCTCCGCCCACGACCCTTGGTTGAGGATGAAGACCGGGCTGCCGCTAGATCCGCCGAACACAGACGCATCAATGAGAAAGCGCGGCGTGCCCTCAAAGTCCACTTCGATGGGGCTGGCAGTAGTCCCGCGACGCGCGACAGGCAGGAGGTTCTTGCTGTCCCAAATGCCATTCGGGTAGCCGATGAACGTCACCGACTCGATGGCATCAAGGCCTTTCAGCTTCTCCTCATCTGGAGTCATGCTGCTATCGACCCAGCGGTAAAAGAGGTCGATATTGCTCTGCTGCTTGATGTGAGCTTCGAGCGGTGAGAAGGGGCACACAGCAATGTCGATGTCAGGCGACGGATGCCCGAACCACGCATCTGGCCAACCTTCTATGGCTAGGCGGTAGCCCTGTCCCAGACGCGGAGTCTGTCCGTCTCGTTGCAGGAACGTCAGAGCGCCCGCCTTCATGCCATTCACGACGTGCTTGTTCGTGACGACAAACGGGAATCCTTGCTCGCCCACCTTGTGCAGGAACAGGAACCCGGTGCCCGAACCAGCAGCGCCATTCGCCGCGACGGTGTCAATGCGTACTGTGGTGAAGAAGAGCTGTTCCGCGATTGTGGTGACTTGCATGCGGGCTCCTTCCTTTAGACGACGTGCAGTGATGGCGGTGGGTCAGGGATTCGAACCCTGGAAGGACTTTCATCCTTGCTAGTTTTCAAGACTAGTGCATTCAACCGCTCTGCCAACCCACCTAATTCTATGACGTGCTAAGAATCTGCTAAACGGCGCTAATGCCGCCGCCGCGAAAGCCTTTATAGCACGTTGTTTTTACTGCGCTTTTTGCTTCCACCATGCCGTCTGAACGTAAGTTTTCAAGACCGGTGCATTCAACCGCTCTGCCACAGCCCCCGCGCGGCGCGCATCATAGCATAGCGCCTGCAGCCCGGCGGACGGACGATTGAAACTTCCGGCCGCCTCCGATAGTCTTAGCGATCGTGAATAGCCAGGAGCAACCCGCATGACCGACTTCCAGATTGCCCGCCAGGGAACCCCCGACTACGCAGTGCGCCAGAACCGCGTGCTGCGCAACACCTATATGCTGCTCGGCCTGTCCATGGTGCCCACCGTGCTCGGCGCCTTCGCCGGTGTCCAGATGGGTTTCAGCTTCTTTGCCGGCAGTCCGCTGATCTCCTTCCTGCTCTTCCTCGGCATCGCCTGGGGCTTCATGTGGGGTATCGAGAAGAACAAGGACAGCGGCGTCGGCGTCGCCCTGCTGCTCGGTTTCACCTTCTTCATGGGCCTGATGCTGTCGCGCATCCTGCAGGTCGCGCTGGGCTTCTCGAACGGCGGTTCGATGATCGCGCTGGCCGCGGGCGGCACCGGGGCGATCTTCTTCACGCTGGCCTCGGTCGCCACGGTCAGCAAGCGCGACTTTTCCGGCATGGGCAAGTTCCTGTTCGTCGGCATGATCGTCGTGCTGCTCGCCGCGCTGGCCAACATCTTCTTCCAGATCCCGGCGCTGTCGCTGACCATCGCCGCGGCCGTGGTACTGATCTTCTCGGCCTACATCCTGTACGACATCAGCCGCATCGTGCAGGGCGGCGAAACCAACTACGTGACCGCAACGCTCGCGGTTTACCTCGACATCTACAACGTTTTCGTCAGCCTGCTGCAGCTGATCATGGCCTTCACCGGCGAGCGCGACTGAACCGGAACACATCACCCCCAAGGGCGGCTGCGGCCGCCCTTTTTCGTTATGGGCGCTCGAAGACGGCGATCGACTCGACGTGGGCGGTATGCGGGAACATGTTGACCGCCCCCGCCGACACGAAGCGATAGCCCTTCACGGAAACCAGCACCGCCGCATCGCGGGCCAGCGTCGCCGGATTGCAGGAGACATAGACGATGCGCCCCGGCGCGTCGTCGCCGAGCGCCTTGACCAGCTCGATCGCCCCCTCGCGCGGCGGATCGATCAGCATCTTGTCGAAACGGCCGAGCCGGGCGAGCGACTCGCCGGTGCAGTCGAACAGGTTGGCGACGCCGAATTCGACGCGCTCCGCCAGACAGTTCGCCGCGGCACTCGCCTCGCCGCGCCGGACCAGCACGGGGCTGCCCTCGATGCCGACGACGCGGGCCCCGGAACGGGCGATCGGCAGCGTGAAGTTGCCGAGGCCGCAGAACATGTCGGCGATCCGCTCGCCCGGCCGGGGATCGAGCAGCCGCAAAGCCCGGCCGACCAGGACACGATTGACCGCGTGGTTGACCTGGGTGAAGTCGGTCGGCCGGAATTCCATGTCGAGCCCGAATTCCGGCAGCGTGTAGGACAGGCGCGGCCCGGGCAGCGGATGGAAGCGCACTGCGCTGTCCGGCCCCTTGGGCTGCAGGTAGAACACGATGCCGTGGCGGTCGGCGAATTCGCGCAGGCGACGCTCGTCGGCCCCGGTCAGCGGCTGCAGGATGCGCAGAACCAGTGCGGTGCACGCCTCCCCGACGGCGATTTCGACCTGCGGCAGCCGGTCGGCGATCGACAGTCCGCCGATCAGTTCGCGCAGGGGCACCAGCAGCGCCGAGACCTGCGGCACAAGGATCGGGCAGGTCCGGATATCGGCGATATAGCTGCTGCGCTTCTCGTGGAAGCCGATCAGCATGCCGCCCTTCTTCTCGACCTTGCGCACGCCCAGACGGGCCCGGTGGCGATAGCCCCACGGCTCGCCCTGGATCGGCGGCAGCACGGTTTCCGGGCGGACGCGACCGATATGCCACAGGCTGTCCTCAAGGACGCGCTGCTTGGCGGCGACCTGGGCGGAGGGCTCCATGTGCTGCATCGCGCAGCCGCCGCAGACGCCGAAATGCGGGCAACGCGGCGTCACGCGGGCCGGCGACGGCTTGCGGACCTCGACCAGATGGGCCAGTTCGTAGCTCGGTTTGCGGCGGAAGCTCGCGTACTCGACGGTCTCGCCCGGCAAGGCGCCGTCGACGAAGATGGCTTTGCCGTCCTGACGGGCAATTCCGCGCCCCTCGTGGTCCAGCGACTCGATGATCCCGATCGGCACGGTCAACTCCGGAAAAAGCGCGAATTCTATCAATCGGTTACACTGAACGCCATGGCTCGCGAACTGATCACCACCTGGGGCGACTACCAGATCGCCATCGACCGCCTGCTGGCTATCCCGGCGAGCCGGATTCGCCTGTACGACGAAGACCTGCAGCAGCTGAACTGCGACTCGCCGGCCCGCCTCGAAGCCCTGCAGCGCCTGCTGCAGACAGTACGACGACCCGACGCGCTGCAGATCGCCGTGCGCAACGCCGCGCCGCTGCGCGCCCGGCATCCCCGGCTGCTGCGTCTGCTCGCCGCTTACAGCCACATCGCCGCCGCCCGCGAGACGCCGTCCCAGCTCGCGCACCTGCGGGACAACCTGCTGCTGATCGACGACCGCCATGCGCTGGTCCGTTTCGATCGCGACCAGCCCCGCGCCAAGTTGCTGATCGACGAGCCCGACGAGGTCGGCGGCTATCTGCACCGTTTCGACGAAATCTGGGCCGAGGGCGGCGAGGAGATCAGTGCGACGACGCTCGGATTGTGATACCCGGCGGCCATATCGCAGTGCAGCAATTCATGCGCCACAGCGCGGATTATTGCTATAATCTTCAACTGATCGGATAGCTTCTGATCTCAGATAAATTCAGAATTTTTTTGGTTCTTGTCGATAAGGAAATCCCATGAACAAGTCTTTTCTCGTTGCTGCCCTGCTTGCTGTTGCCCTGACCGCCTGCGGTAAGAAGGAAGAAGCTGCCGCTCCGGCTCCGGCTCCGGCTCCGGCTGCTGCCCCGGCCGCTCCGGCTGCCGCTCCGGCTGCCGAGCAACAAGCCGCTCCGGCCGCCCCGGCCGCTGCTGACGCCGCCAAGCCGGCTGAAGCCGCTGCTCCGGCTGCCGCCCCGGCCGAAGAGAAGAAGTAATCTCGCGCCAGCGACGAAAAACGGGGCTTCGGCCCCGTTTTTTTATGCCCGCTACCGGGAAACAAAAAAGCCGCGCTCAAGGCGCGGCTTTTTGACGTCCGGAGAATCCGGCTTACTGCAATTGCTGCTGCAGCAAGCCGAGAATCTTTTTCGCGGTGTCGGAACGGTCGGTACCACCTTCGCTGGTCAGCACGCGGACGACGCTCTGCGTCCCGGCTTCGCCGACGTGAATCCGGTACTGGACCTTGCTGCTCGCCGGCGGCTCGCTGCCCTTCCAGAAAGCGAGCTTGGCCAGCCAGCCATCGTCCTTCTTGCGGTTGTCGATCTCGGGATCGACATAGCGGACGAAATACAGGCCGCGCGAACGGTCGCGGTCCTCGACCGTGAAACCAACCCGATCGAGCGCCAGCCCGACCCGGCGCCAGGCGCGGTCGAAGCGCTCGTACACCTCCAGCTTGCCGGCACCATCGTCCGCCTTGGCGAGCTTGGCCCGCGGTTCGGCCTTGACGACGGCCAGCGCGGCCTCGGCCCGCTTCTCCTCGGAACCGAGCCGGACCATCAGGCGGCGCAGGAACTCGGCTTCCAGCTCGGGATCGGCGGCACGCGGCTGCCAGCGGGTTTCTTCCTTGGCCGACGACGTGAAGACTTCCTCCATGCCGCGGTGGCTGATGAAGATGTCGGTGGTACCGGGTTGCGTACCCGGCTCGAAGCGGGTGCGGAACTTGTCGCGCTCGCCGGTCGAGTACAGCGAATCGAGCAGCTTGCCCAGCGTGTTGCGCAGGATGTCCTCGGGAATCTTGGCGCGATTCTCGGCCCAGTCGGTTTCCATGACGCCGGCTTCCGGGCGCTCGATGGCGACGATGAAACCGGATTCCTGCCAGAAATCCTTGACGTTATCCCACAGCTTGTCGGCCGGAGCGGCGACGACCAGCCAACGCTGGTTGCCGGAACGTTCGACGCGCACCTTATCCACCTGCGGCAGAACGACCGCGTTCTGGGCCTGGGCGGCCGGCGTGCGCTCGGCGCTGTACGCCGAATAGGTCGCGCTGCCACGGCTGCCGGCGACATCCGGAACCAGGTAGCGGTCGTCGCGGCTGATTTGCGACAGGTCGGGCGGCACCTCGAGCGTCGGCACCTTGCCGGAGGACTTGTAGTCGATCTTGCGACCTTCGGGCATCGAGCTGCAGCCGGTGATCGCAATCGCGACCAGGGCCAGCGTCAGTCCGGACAGGCGGTGTTTCATGTTGATCCTTACTCGGTTCAGTCGATCAGGCCGGCCTGGCGCAGGGCGGCGAGCACGCGCGCCTGACCGGACTCGGACAGCGGGGTCAGCGGCAGGCGGATGCCGTTCGGCATCAGGCCGAGCTTGTGCACGGCCCACTTGACCGGAATCGGGTTGGCTTCGCAGAACAGGTCGCGATGCAGGCCGATCAGCTTGAAGTGAATCTCGCGGGCGCGGGCGACGTCGCCGGCCGCCGCCGCGACGCACATCTCGTGCATCAGGCGCGGCGCGACGTTGGCGGTCACCGAGATGTTGCCGTGGAAGCCCATCATGATCGTCGAGACGCAGGTCATGTCGTCGCCGCTGTACAGCGCGAAATCCTTCGGCGCACGGGCGATCAGGTCGCAGGCGCGGTCGAAGTTGCCGGTCGCGTCCTTGACGCCGACGATACCCGGCACCCCGGCCAGACGCAGGATCGTGTCGTTACTCATGTCGGCGACGGTGCGGCCCGGCACGTTGTAGAGCAGCACCGGCAGTTCGACCGCTTCGGCGATCGCCTTGAAGTGGCGGTACAGGCCTTCCTGGGTCGGCTTGTTGTAGTAGGGCACGACCGACAGCGCCATATCGGCGCCGGCCTGCTTCGCGAACTCGGTCAGCTCAATGGCCTCGGCGGTGGAGTTGGCGCCGGTGCCGGCGATCACCGGAATCCGGCCGGCAGCGTGGTCGACCGCAACCTTGATCAATTCGCAGTGCTCGCTGACATCGACGGTCGGCGATTCACCGGTCGTGCCGACGACGACAACAGCGTCCGTGCCCTCGGCGACGTGGAAGTCGATCAGCTTGCGCAGCGAATTCAAATCGAGGCTGCCGTCCTCGTGCATGGGGGTGACGATCGCGACTATGGATCCGGTAATCATGGCCTGTTGATGTGAAAGTGAATTCGTCGATTGTAACTGAAGGGCATTCCCGGGGAAAAGGCGCTTGGTAACAGAATGTCACGCCCCTTCCCAGTGCAGCAGGCCGCGCCCCGCCCGCAGCCGGCCGCCGGGCAGGCGCAGCTCGGGATGGCGGTCCGGTCCGGCCGCAAGCAGCTGACGGGCGAACTCGTCGAGCCGCGTGGTGACCGGCACCTGCCAGCCGAGCTGGCGCAGGCGCCAGCGCAACAGGTTTTTCAAGCGGGCCGGTGACAGCTCGCGCAAGCCGGACAGCTGCGCTGCGTCGCCGCGACGGACTTGCTGCCAGTCCTGTTCGGCCAGTTCGTCGAGCAGCCCGAGGGCTTCCGAGAAATGCCCGGCGGCCCGGGCCAGCGCGGCTTCACTGCCCGGCAGCCGGGCTTCGATCGCGGTCAACACCTCGTGGCGCAGGAAATTGCGGGTCAGCCGGGTATCGGCGTTGCTCTCGTCATCGATCCAGGCGAGGCCGTGCGCACGGGCGTAGCTTTCGAGTTCGGCGCGCCCGCTGCCGAGCAGCGGACGCAGCAGGCGCAGACCGCCCCGCCGGGCCGCCGGCGGCATCGCGGCGGCGCCGGTCAGGCCGGCACCACGCAGCAGGTTGAGCAGCACCGTTTCGGCCTGGTCGCCGCGATGCTGGGCCAGGGCCAGGTTGGTGACGCCGTGGGCGGCAAATGCCGCGTAGCGCGCATCGCGTGCCGCCGCCTCGAGGCCGCTGCGGCTTGCGGTATCGACGGAGACATGGACCACCGTCAGCGGTACGCCGAGTCCGGCGCAATAGTCGGCGCAAAAGGCCGCCCAGGCATCGGCGTTGGCCGACAGGCCGTGATGGACGTGGAGTGCGGAAAGGCGCGCCCGCCAGCCGGCGGCGACCAGCGCATGCAGCAGCACGACCGAGTCGCAGCCGCCGGACAGGCCGACGCACAGCACTTCCTCCGGCGCCAGCCGGGCGGCCAGAAAGTTGCCGACGCGGGCCGGCAGATCAGTCGGTGGGCTGTTCCTTGAAGCGGCCATAGCTCATCAGCCGCTCGTAGCGCTGGGCCAGCAGCTCGCTGGCGGACAATCCGGACAGCTGCTTGAGCGCGTCCTGCAGGGCCTTCTTCAGGTTCTGCGCCATCGCCGCGTGGTCGCGCTGGGCGCCGCCGAGCGGCTCGTTGACGATCTTGTCGACCAGGCCCAGCGTCTTGAGGCGTTGCGCGGTGATACCCATCGTCTCGGCCGCCTCGGGCGCCTTCGCGGCGCTCTTCCACAGGATGGAAGCGCAGCCTTCCGGCGAGATCACCGAATAGGTCGAATACTGCAGCATCTGCACGACGTCGCCGACGGCGATCGCCAGCGCGCCGCCGGAGCCGCCCTCGCCGATGATGGTGACGATGACCGGCACCTTCAGTTCGGCCATCACGTACAGATTGCGGCCGATCGCCTCGGACTGGCCGCGCTCCTCGGCGTCGATGCCGGGATAGGCGCCCGGCGTGTCGACGAAGGTGAACACCGGCAGGCCGAACTTCTCGGCCAGCTTCATCAGGCGCAGCGCCTTGCGGTAGCCCTCGGGACGCGGCATGCCGAAGTTGCGGAAGATCTTTTCCTTGGTGTCACGGCCCTTCTGGTGGCCGATCACCATCACCGGCTGGCCGTTGAAGCGGGCCAGGCCGCCGACGATCGCGTGGTCGTCGGCGAAGGCGCGGTCGCCGTGCAGCTCCTCGAAATCGGTGAAGATGTGCTGCACGTAATCCAGCGTGTACGGACGCTGCGGGTGACGGGCGACCTGCGAAATCTGCCAGGGCGACAGCTTGGCGTAGACGTCCTTGGTCAGCTGGGCGCTCTTCTTTTCGAGACGCTCGATCTCTTCCGAGATATCGACGGCGGAATCGTCCTGGACGAAGCGCAGCTCTTCAATCTTGGCTTCGAGGTCGGCGATCGACTGCTCGAAATCGAGAAAACTAGTTTTCATGGACAGCTCGTTTCTTGAATTGGGGCGCATTCTACCCCAAAGCCAGAAAGGGTTTGTTTTCAGTACTCGACCGGCACCGGATCGAGACTGCGCCACAAATACCAGGTCGCCACCGAACGCCACGGACGCCAGCGTTCGCCGAATTCGGCCAGCGTCCGCCGCGGCTGGCGCTCGCCGGCGAAGTAATGGAGACAGATCGCGCGCTGCAGGCCGATATCGTCCAGCGGATAGACGTCCGGCCGCAGCAGGTTGAAGATCAGGAACATTTCGGCCGTCCACCGCCCGATGCCGCGCACCCTGCACAGTTCGGCGATCAGCGTCGCATCGTCGAGTTCCTTCCAGGCGCCCGGATCGAGGCGGCCGTCGGCAAAGTGCGCGGCGAGGTCGCACAGGTATTCGATCTTGCGCTGCGACAGACCGCAGCCGGCCAACCCGCCCGGCCCTGCCGCCAGCACCGCGGCCGGCGCGACGTCGCCGACGGCGGCCCGGAAGCGCGTCCACACCGCATCGGCCGCCCGCACCGAAATCTGCTGGCCGACGATGGAGCGGGCCAGCGTACCGAAAGCGTCGCCGCGCGAGGCCAAAGCCAGGCCGGCATAGCGTTCGGCGAACCCGGCCATCACCGGATCGGTCGCGGAAAGTTCGGCTGCCGCCTGCAGCCAGTAGTCGGGGATCATGGCCGCCATGATGCGGTCGACCGCGTTCACGGCGCAAGTTTCGCGCCGCCCCGGCAAGACGGGCTGCGGCAAGTTTGCTACCATCGCGCGGATAACGCCCCGCCAGGAACCCGATGCCGAACGCCCCCGCTCCGCTGTTCATCCGCCCCCTGCTCGACACCGAGGACAAATGGTCCGGCTACGCCGTCGAGTTCGAGCCGGGCGCGCCGGCCCCGGAATCGATCGCCTACTTGTCCGGCTCGCCGTGGCTGCGCGAATTCGACGTCCGCAAACCCTGGTTCCTGCCGGTCCAGCCGGCCTGCGAGCTGTCGGGAATGCCCGAGCGGGCGGTCCTGGTCTTCGCCGCCGCCCCCGATGCCGCGGAAGATCCCGCGCTGGCCCAGTGCGAGGCCCGGCTGCGCCAGGCCAGCCGGCGGCTGGCGCTGTGCGCGGCCCCCCAGGCCAAGCTGCCGGCCAGCGGCACCTGGAACTACCTGCTGATCAGCTCGGCGCATGCCCGCACCCTGCCCCCCTACACCCTGCTCGGCCTGTCCGCCCGGACGACCATCGTCGCCACCCAGGTGTTCAGCCACCAGGACCGGCAGTGGTGCCAGAAGAACAACTGCGCGCTATCGACCGACGAATACCTGCTGACCTTCTCGGCCGACAACCGCCGGCCGGACACGACCCGGCTGAAGCTGCTCGAACTGCTGTCGCTGGTTGCCAAGGACGCCGACACCCGGGCCCTGGAAGACGTTTTCCGGCAGGAGCCCAAGCTGTCCTACAGCCTGCTGCGCCTGGTCAACTCGGCGGCGATGGCGCCGCGCACGCCGATCACCAGCTTTTCCCAGGCGATCAACCTGCTCGGCCGCCGGCAATTGCAGCGCTGGCTGCAGTTGCTGGTCTATGCCGACCCTAACCACGAACAGCAGGGCAATCCCCTGTTGCTGAAGGCGGCGTCGCGCGGCCGCCTGCTCGAACTGCTCGCCCCCGGGCTGGGCTCGCTGGCCGGCGAACTGTCCGGCGACGCGGCCTTCATGACCGGCAGCTTTTCCCTGCTCGACGTACTGCTGAACATGCCGATGCCCGAAATCCTGCAGCAGCTGCCGCTGCACGACGAGGTCCGCGAGGCGCTGGCGGCGCGCAGCGGACCGCTCGGCAAGCTGCTCAACGCGATCGACCTGGCCGAGGCCGGCACGCCGAAGAGCGCGGCGCAGAAGCTGGCCGAACTCGGCATCGGCGGCGACGCCTACATCGACGCGCAACTCCAGGCGCTGGGCTGGGCGGCGAAGATTCACCCCGCCGCCGGCTGAATTCAGCCGAACCGTCCACTGAGGAAGGGGTTGTAGCGACGCTCCTCGCCGAACGTCGACATCGGCCCGTGCCCCGGGATGAATTCGACGTCGTCGCCGAGCGGAAAAAGCTTGTCCTTGATCGATGCGATCAGCGTGTCGTAATCGCCGCGCGGGAAGTCGGTGCGCCCGATCGATCCCTGGAACAGCACGTCGCCGACCTGGGCCAGCCGGCTCGGCGCATGGAAGAACACGACATGGCCCGGCGTATGGCCCGGGCAGTGCAGCACGTCGAGTTCGACTTCGCCGAAGCTGACCTTGTCGCCGCCCTGCAGCCAGCGGTCCGGCGTGAAGCTGCGCACGTCGGGAAAGCCGAACATCCGGCTCTGCTGCGGCATGCCGTCGATCCAGAAGCGGTCCTCCGCATGCGGCCCCTCGACCGGGACGCCGGTCTTCTCGACCAGCGCGGCGACCCCGCCGGCATGGTCGATGTGGCCGTGGGTGACCAGCACCTTGGCCAGCATCAGGCCCTCGTCGGCGAGCACGCCCAGCACGCGGTCGATGTCGCCGCCCGGATCGATGACCGCCGCCTGACGGGTCTGCTCGCACCAGAAGATGGTGCAGTTCTGTTCGAAGGGAGTCACCGGAACGACGGTATAGCGCATGTTTCCTGTCCTGAAGCGGGAATCGGCCGATTATCGCATGCTTGCCGGCCCGCTCCGCCCCCCTTAAACTCGGCGTAACCAAGGGGACGCGAGGAAGAACAAGATGCTGGATCATCCGCTGCCGGACATCGATGCCTGGGTGCTGCTGTTCGGCGAAAGCAGCCTGCCGGTGCTGCGCGTCACCCGGCGCCGCCTCGAGGAGATGCGGGCCGACCTCGACCGCGTGGACGCCCGCGAACTGGCCCGGCTGATCCTGCAGGACCCGATCATGACGGTCCGCGTGCTCGCCTACATCCAGCCATTACGGGGACGTTCGCTGCAACGCGACATCACGACCATCGCCAGCGCGGTGATGATGGCCGGCATCGAGCCCTTCTTCCGGCGCTTCGGCGAACTGACCACCATCGAGGAGCAACTCCGGGGGCAGGACCCGCATGCGCTGCTCGGCGTGCTGCAGATCATCCGGCGCGCCCAGCGCGCCGCCGACTACGCGCAGGACTGGGCGATCTGGCGCCACGACATCAACATGGAGGAAGTGCGGATCGCCGCGCTGCTCCACGACCTCGCCGAAATCCTGGTCTGGTGCTTCGCGCCGGCCCTGGGCCTGCAGATCCAGGCCCAGCAGAAGGCCCGCCCGACGATGCGCAGCGCCGACGCGCAGCGCAACACGCTGGGCTTCACCTTCCTCGACATCCAGCGCGAACTGTGCCGCGTCTGGCACCTGCCCGACCTGCTGCAGACGCTGATCGACGACAATAATACCGACCAGCCGCGCGTCAAGAACGTCTCGCTGGCCGTCCGGCTGGCGCGCCACTCGGCGCACGACTGGGAAGACCCGGCCCTGCCCGACGATTACACCGACATCGGCGAACTGCTGCACATTACCCCGGAAGCGGTGCGCCAGCACCTCGGCCTGGAGCCGATGCCGGCCCGCTCGCCCGAGCTGGACGCCTAGCTGCAGTAATTCAGGTTGGCCCAGTCGATCAGCAGTTCGGGCATCTGGTAGGCGGCGAACAGCAGGGCCAGCACGACGATCGCCAGCGCCGCGGCAAGGCCGCCGAGGAACCAGCGCCAGTGCGGCTTCATGCCGCACCGCCGGCTCGCGCCAGCGGCCGCTCGTCGATCGGCGCAGAACACAGCGCGGCGAGCACCGACAGCCCGATCGCGATGCCCCAGGCCAGGCTGTAGGAGCCCGTCTCGTCGAAGATGCGCCCGCCCAGCCAGGCACCGAGGAAGCTGCCGAGCTGGTGGCCGAGGAAGACGACGCCGGTCAGCATCGACATGTAGCGCAGCCCGAAAATCTGCGCGACCAGGCCGTTGGTCAGCGGGACCGTGCCCAGCCACAGGATGCCCATCGCCGCGGCGAACAGCCAGGCGCTCGCGGTCGACAGCGGAATCAGCATGAAAACCAGGATCGCGACCGCGCGCGCCGCATAGATCAGCACCAGCAGGTTCTTCTTGCTGTAGCAGCCGCCGCCCCAGCCGAACAGGAAGGAGCCGAGGATGTTGAACAGCCCGATCAGCGCGACCGCGGTCATGCCGACATTGGCCGACAGCCCCGCATCGACCAGGAAGGCCGGCAGGTGCAGCATGATGAACGCGGTCTGGAAGCCGCAGACGAAATAGCCCCAGAACAGGTAATGGAAACTGCGCTGGCCGCCCGCCTCGCGCAGCGCCTGGCCGACCGACTGGCCTGCTCCGGCCGACGGCCGGTGACCGTCGGCGAGCGCGTTGGCCAGCGGCGCGATCAGGCCGACGCCGCAGGCGAGCAGCAGCAATGCGCTCTGCCAGCCGTAGGCGGTGATCATCATCTGGCCGACCGGCAGCACCGCGAATTGCCCGAAGGAGCCGCCGGCGCTGGCGATGCCCAGCGCCAGGCTGCGCTTTTCCGGCGTCGTGTGGCGGCCGATCACCCCCATGATCACGGCGAAGGTCGTCCCGGACAGGCCCAGGCCGATCAGCACGCCGGCCGACAGGTCGAAGGCCAGCGGCGCATCGGCGTAGGCCATCAGCCCGAGGCCGATCGCGTAGAGCACGGCCGCCGCGGCCACCGTGCGGCCGGCGCCGTAGCGGTCGGCGAGCGCGCCGGCGAACGGCGAGGCCAGGCCCCAGACCAGGTTCTGCAGCGCGATCGCGAAGGAGAAGGTTTCGCGGCTCCAGCCGTGGTCGACCGTCATCGGCTGCAGGAACAGGCCGGCCGTGTGGCGGACGCCCATCGACAGGGTCAGGATGACGCAGCCGGCAATCAGGATCGCCGTCGGCGTGCGCCAGGAATTCGGGGCGGGATTCATCGGGGATTGGAACGCCCGGCCTAGCCCGGGTTCCCGGCGCGCGCCTCGAGCGCTTCCCAGCGTTCGAGCAGCGCCATCAGTTCGTCGTCGATCGCCGACAGCCGCTCGGCGGCCTGCTGCGCCCCCTTCGGATCGGTCTGGTAGATCGCCGGATCCTCGAGCTTCGCGGTCAACGCCGCCTGCTCGGCTTCCAGTCCGGCGATCTTCTCCGGCAGCGCCTCGAGCTCGCGCTGCTCCTTCCACGACAGCTTGTCGCCCTTCGGCTTCGCCGGCTCGGCCACCTTCGCCGCCGGCTTCGCTTCGGCCTTCGGCTTCTCGGCGGCAACTGCGGCAGCGACGCTCGCCCGGTAGGCCGCCCAGTCGCTGTAGCCGCCGGCGTATTCCTTCCAGCCGCCGTCGCCCTCGGCAGCGATGGTCTGGGTCACGACGTTGTCGAGGAAGGTCCGGTCGTGGCTGACCAGGAACAGCGTGCCGTCGTAGTCCTGCAGCAGTTGCTCGAGCAGTTCGAGCGTCTCGATGTCGAGGTCGTTGGTCGGCTCGTCGAGCACCAGCACGTTGGCCGGCTTGGCGAACAGCCGGGCCAGCAGCAGGCGGTTGCGTTCGCCGCCGGACAGCGAGCTGACCGGCGAACGGGCGCGTTCCGGCGCGAACAGGAAATCTTCCAGATAGCCGATCACGTGCTTCCGGGCGCCGCCGATCTCGACCCAGTCGGAACCCGGCGAGATCACGTCGGCCAGCGTCGAATCCGGGTTCAGCTGGGTCCGGAACTGGTCGAAGTAGGCGATTTCCATCTTCGTGCCCTGGCGCACCGTGCCGGCATCCGGCGCGATTTCGCCGAGGATCAGGCGCAGCAGCGTCGTCTTGCCGGCGCCGTTGGGGCCGATCAGGCCGATCTTGTCGCCGCGCTGAATGCGCGCCGAGAAATCGCGCACGATAGGCCGTTGACCGTAGGATTTCGACACGTGCTCGAGTTCGGCGACCAGCTTGCCGCTCTTGTCGCCGGCATCGAGCTGCAGATTGACCTTGCCCATGCGTTCGCGCCGCGCCTGGCGCTCGGCGCGCAGCCGGTCGAGGCGCTGGACGCGGAACACCGCGCGCGTCCGGCGCGCCTCGACGCCCTTGCGAATCCAGACCTCTTCTTCCTTCAACAGCTTGTCGGCGCGCGCGTTGGCCAGCGCCTCCTCGTGCAGCTGCGCTTCCTTGCGCTGCTGGTACTGCGTGAAGCTGCCGGGATAGCTCGCCAGCTTGCCGCGGTCGAGTTCGACGATGCGAGTGCACACGCGGTCGAGGAAGGAACGGTCGTGGGTGATGAAGAACAGCGTGACGCCGGACTCGATCAGCAGCGTCTCCAGCCATTCGATGGCGGCGATGTCGAGGTGGTTGGTCGGCTCGTCGAGCAGCAGCACCTCGGGGGCCACGGCCAGCGCCTGGGCCAGCGCCAGGCGCTTCTTCTGGCCGCCGGACAGGCTGCCGACGACTGCCTCCGGGTCGAGCCCGAAGCGGGCGATGACCTTCTCGGCCTGCGCCTCGTAGGCCCAGGCACCGCGCGCCTCGAGTTCGTGCTGCAGGTGGTCCATGCGGGCCAGCAGCGCATCGTGGTCGCCCTCGCCTTCGGCCATCCGGTGCGACACCTCGTGATATTCGGCGAGCAGGGTCGACGTCTCGCCCATGCCCGAAATCACGGCCTGGAAGACGCTGGCCTGCGGGTCGAAAGGCGGCTCCTGCGGCACGTAGCCAACGCGGATGCCGGGCTGCACCCAGACCGCGCCATCGTCGAGCCGGCCCTTGCCGGAACCGGCGGCGAGCGCCGCGAGCAGCGAGGACTTGCCGGTGCCGTTACGGCCGATCAATGCGACGCGCTCGCCCGGATCGAGCAGGAAATCGGCATGGTCGAGCAGCGGCACGTGGCCGTAGGCGAGGCAGGCCTCGTCGAGTTTCAGGTAGGGCATGGCGTCGCCGGCTGGACAAAGGGCGCATTCTAGCCGCTCGGAGCACGAAGAGCGACGCTTGCGGTACAATGCGCGCCTTTGCCGCGCCTCCATAGTTAAATGGATATAACACGCCCCTCCTAAGGGCGAATTGGTGGTTCGATTCCACCTGGGGGCGCCAATTGCGCGGCAATCCAGCGGTAGGTCGGCACCAGTCCGGCTTCCAGCGATGCCGTCGGCATCCAGCCGAGACGTTCGCGGATCAGGCGGTTGTCGGAATTCCGGCCGCGCACCCCGGTCGGTCCGGGAATGTGCTTCAGCGAGAGCCGTTTGCCGGCGATCCGGGCGATCAGCAGCGCCAGCGCATCGATGGCAATCATTTCTTCCGAACCGATATTCACCGGCTGCTCGCAGTCGGAGCGCATCAGGCGCAGCGTCCCTTCGAGGCACTCGTCGATGAACAGGAAGCTGCGCGTCTGGCGGCCGTCGCCCCACAATTCGATGCTGCCGCCGTCGACCGCCTGCGCGACCTTGCGGCACAGGGCGGCCGGCGCCTTCTCGCGCCCGCCCTGCCACGCCCCTTCGGGCCCGAAGATGTTGTGATAGCGGGCGATCCGGCAAATCATCCCGTGGTTGCGCGCATGCGCCAGATAGAGTCGCTCGGCGAACAGCTTTTCCCAGCCGTACTCGCTGTCCGGCGCCGCCGGGTAGGCCGTGTGTTCGGCACATTCCGGCCGGTCCGGGTCGTCCTGGTTGAATTGCGGATAAATGCAGGCCGACGAGGAAAAGAAGACCCTTCCCGCCCCCGATTGCCGGCAGGCTTCGAGGACGTTGAGGTTGATCAGCGCCGAGTTCCTCATGATTTCGGCGTCGTTGTCGCCGGAAAAGACATAGCCGGCACCGCCCATGTCGGCGGCGAGCTGATAGACCTCGTCGAAGCGCCGGTCGAGGCAAGCCCATGCCGACTGCGGATCGCGCAGGTCGGCCAGGACGAAATCGTCGGCGACGCTGGACGAGAACTCGGGCCGCTTCAGATCGACGCCGCGAACCCAGCAGCCCTCCGCCTTCAGGCGAGCCACCAGATGGTGGCCGATAAAACCTCCTGCACCGCACACCAGAACGTATTTCATGCCTTTCCCTCAATCAGATGTTCGAGCCAGCAGGCCAGCCGCTCGGTGCCGTTTTCGGCCCGCCAGGCCTGGCGGGCCGCCTGCGCCGCCGCCCAGGCGGTGGCAAACCCTGCGGTCAACGCGTCGACCGCCTCGAGAATCGCCTCGCTGCTGTAATCGCAAAAGAAGATGCCGCAATTGAAACGTGCCGCGACCTCGGCAGGCAGGCAACCAGCGGGCAGGATCACTGGCACCCCGGTGGCGATGCATTCGCTGACCACCCCCGAGCAGTTCTGCTGATAGGCCTCCCAGCGTGACGGCCAGATCACCGCATCGCAGCGCGCCACTAGGGCGGGAAAATCGTCGATGAACGGCAGGATTTCGAGTCGCGGGTCATCGACCTTGCCACGCAGGGTCTGGCTGCTGTCCTGGAGGACGATCTCGAATCCCCGGTCGAGCAGGGCATTGACCAGCCCCGGAACCAGGTCGATGCCGCGATCCAGCCGCTGGTGGCCGAAAAATCCGATCCGCTTCAATTCTGCCGGCTGACGCAGGTTGACCGCACCATCATGCGGGCAAGGCAGACGATGCATTTCGAGTTGCGGGGAGAAACTGCGATAGGCACGCGCGATCGCCTCGTCATAGGCGCCGACGACAAACTGCGGCGCAGCCCCGGCGGCGCGGCGCGCGGTCTGCTGCCAGCTGCGTGCCCCGATCTCGACGGGAAAACGCGGCTGCCACCAGAGTCCGCCGGCCTGACGGATGCCTCGCTGCGGCAGCGTCGCCGCATCGAACTGGTAGGACGCCAGCGTTGGCCAGAACCACAGGTCGGCCTCGGGGATCACCGCCAATTCCTCGGCCGTCTGTCGTGCCCAGCTACGATAAATATCGATTGCCGAAGGCTGCGCCTGCGGCCGCCGCAGCAATCCGCGCAGGCCGTTAGCAGCCTTCTTTTCGGCAGGTAGCCTGCGGTAGGTCGGGATGCTGAAGCTGGCATGCAGTTCCATCCCGACTTCCGCTGCTTTGGCGACCAGTGTCGGTGCCAAATCGCGTGATCCATGGACCGAAACCTCGTGCCCTCGCTGGGCCAGCACCCTGGCAAGACGCAGATCGAGATCAAAATGGTGACCGACGACGGACTTCAGTCCGGGATCAAGCAGGGATATTTTCATTGAAAAATTCCCAATGCATGAAAATGCATCAGGCGTTCTTATGCTAGAGGAACGTCGGTAGTATATTCGCAGCCCCAGATCGTCAGCAGCAATACGGTCCCGCTTGGACACACAGAAAACCACAGCATGAAAACATCCCGCTCAAGCAATCGCCACTCCATCGACATCAGCGAAGAAGCCGGCGTCCGTTACCTCCATTTCGGTTCGGACTGGGTCCAGGGCGCGATGCGCATCGCACGCCCGTGGTCGCTGGAACTGGACTACACCCGCGAGATGATGGCCGGCCTGCTGCTGCGGCCGGACGACTGGCCGCGCAGCGCGCTGCTGGTCGGCCTCGGCGCCGGATCGCTGGCCAAGTTCCTGTACCGCTACCGTCCGGACTGCCGGATCACCGTCGTCGAGATCAACCCGCAGGTCGAATTCGTCGCCCGGCAGTACTTCAAGCTGCCCGACGATCCCCGCCGGCTGGAGGTCGTTGATGGCTGCGGCGCCGATTACCTGCTGGGCGGCGACCGGCGCTTCGACTACATCCTGGTCGACGGCTTCGATCCCGAGGGCCGGCCCGGCGTGCTCGACACCGAACCGTTCTACCAGGCCTGCCGGGCCCGCCTCAGCGACACCGGGCTGTTCTGCGTCAATCTGCTGCGCGGCCGGGGTTTCAACGAAAGCGTGAAGCGCATCGCCGCCGCCTTCGACGACCGGCTGCGGGTCCTGCCCCCCTGCGACAGCGGCAACACCATCGCGCTGGCCGGCGCGGGCGAAATGCCCGACCTCGACCCGGAGGCCCTCAACCCCCGCGCCGCCGCGCTGAAACAGGCGAGCAAACTTGACCTGAACCCGCTGCTGAAGCGCCTGGCCAGCGCCGGGCCGACTTGATTTCCGTAATCGATATCCTATAAATAAAGCAGTCCTCCACCAAAAACAACGACAAGGCGGATAAAACAATAACGATCAGTCCGGCCCAACGGCCACCGTTATCGTTTTTCCTGACTTAGGAGGAGCCGATGCTGTCTATCCAGGACGTTCTCGATTACTGCGATCTCGATCGCGGCGAAATCGAAGCCATTGCCGAACACGAGCATATTCCGGTCACCATCGCGGCCGAACTGAGTGAAAACCTGTTGTGCACGCCGGAAGGCGTGTGCCGGCTGCACGCGATGATCATCGAAAACATGCAGGAAGCCCTTGCCGCAGGCCAGTACGAACGCGTCTGCGAACTGGCCAAGACCTACGAGCACCTGAAACGCACCCATCCGCTGCCGATGCAGTGACGCGGTGCGATCCTGCCCGGCGGGCCCGGTCGGCAAGACTGCGGCCCGCCGTTTTTTGGCGTTCAACGGCGTCCACCGCGGCGGCGCTGCGGCGGCGGGAACTCAGCCGAAACCGTGCTCGACCGCGTACAGCGCGACCTGGACGCGGCTGGTCATGTTCAGTTTCTTGAAAATGTTCTGGACGTGGATCTTGACGGTGCTTTCGGCAAGATCGAGGCGACGGGCGATCTCCTTGTTGCTGCTGCCCTGCGCCAGGCAGCCGAGGATGTCGCGCTCGCGCGGCGAGAAGCGCTCGCGCTCGGCCAGCGGATCGGCCTTGGGCGGATTGCGTACCCCCTGGATCAGCTTCGCGGTCATCTGCTGCGACACCACGGATTCGCCCTGCGCCGCCTTGCGCAAGGCGTCGACCAGCATGTCGGTCTCGATGTTCTTCAGCAGGTAGCCGCTGGCGCCGGCGCGCAGCGCCTCCATCAGGTCCTGGGCATCCTCCGAAACGGTCAGCATCAGCACGTGCACCTCGGGCATCTCCTCGGCGATCACCTTGACCGCCTCGAGCCCCGAAATACCCGGCATGTGCAGGTCGAGCAGCACGACGTCCGGGCGCAGCGAGCGGGTTCGCTTGATGCCCTCGAGGCCGTCGCCGGCCTCGCCGACCACCTCGAAATCCTCGTTGCGCTGCAGCAGCGAACGGACGCCGCTGCGGAAAAGCGTGTGATCGTCGACCAGCAGGACCCGTATCCTATCGTTCATTGGCTGATTTTCTCCCGTATGTCGGCCGGCAGGCTCAAGGTGACGCAGGTGCCGCCGCCCGGACGCGATGTTATCCGACATTCGCCGCCGATGCGCTCGGCGCGCTCGCGCATGATTTTCAGGCCGACATGCCGCTCCGAGCGGATGCGCGGATCGTTGTCCGGGTCGAAACCGACGCCGTCGTCGTCGACCTGCACCTCCAGCCCGCCCCCGTCGCGCCGGACGGCGACATGGACGTGCCCGGCCCGGGCATGCTTGCGGATGTTCGACAAGGCCTCCTGGACGATGTGCATGACCTGGATTTCATCGTCCGACGCCAGCGGATGCGCCGTGCCGACCCGGTCGAATTCCGTCGCGATGCCGGTCTGTCCTTCGAACTTGTCGAGCGCCCCCTGGATGGCCGAATCGAGATCCGACTGGTGGACGCGGGTCCGGAAATGGACCAGCAGTTCGCGCACGTGGTCGTAGCTTTCCTGGACCCCTTCGCGCAGCTGGCCGGCCGTCTGCATCGCCTCGTCGACGCGGCTGCGCTTCAGCGAATCCTGCAGCAGCTGGACCTGCAGGTTCAGGAAGGCCAGCCCCTGGGCGATCGAATCGTGCAGTTCCTGAGCCAGCAGGTTGCGCTCCTCGGAGACCGCCAGTTCGCGCTCGCGCATCTTCAGCCGCTGGTTCTCGATGGCGACGCCGAGGTGTTGCCCCAGGGTCTCCAGCAGATGCACCTCCTGGGCCGACATCGGATGCGGGAGCCGGTAGTAGAGATTGAACACGCCCAGGCGCTGCCGGTCGTACATGATCGAAAAGGCGGTCGCCGTGGCGAATCCCTCGCGGATGCAGCTGCGCAATTTCATGCCGGCTGGCGGGTCGACCGTGTCGAAAACCACCGGCTTGCCGCCCTGCTGCACCTCGCCGCACAGGCACGCCGAACAGTCCAGCGCCGCCTCGCTGGCGACGAATTCAGCGGAAAGTCCCTCGTGCGCCATCAGGTGGAGTTTTTCGGTGTCCGGCGCGTACAGGCGGACGGCGCCGGCATCGGCGCCGAGCGCCCGCCGGATGTGCTCCAGGAAGCCCTCGCACAGGGCCGGCAGCGGGGCCGGTTCGCTGAGGAAGGCGGTCGCCTCGTAGAGGATGCCAAGTTCGCGGTTGCGCTGGGCCAGGCTGCGGGTCTCGGCCTCGATGCGCTCCTCGAGCGTGCCGTAGGCGAACTGCAGGTGCTCGGCCATCTGGTTGAAGCCGCGGGCCAGGCCGCCGAGTTCGTCGTCGCTGGAAATCGGGACGCGAACGCCGAGGTCGCTGCCGGTCATCCGGCGCATGCCGGCATGCAACTCGTTGACCGGGCGGATCACCAGGCGGATGAAGAAAGTGATCAGCAGCGTGGTGCCGATCATCGCCAGCAGCACCAGGGCCGCCTGCACCGTGCGCAGCAGGTTGGTCTGGCGCGCGTAGCTGTGTTCCATCGCCAGCACCAGTTCGTTGATGCGGGCGACGAAGCCCTCGAGCGCCGCGTCGTAGCGGCCGACCGCTGTCCGCCGCGCCGCCGCGTCGCCGGCCAGGTAGTCGGCGACCAGCGGCCGGATCTCCTTCCGCCAGCCCTGTTCGACGGTGTCCAGACCGGCGGCGACCTCGGCATTTCCGGGCGGCGACAGCGGCCGCTCCGGATCGCCCCGGCGCAGGTCGTCGAGCACCTCGTCGAAGCGCCCGATTTCGGCCGCCAGGTTTTCCGCCGGCGCATCGCGCGACATCAGGTGGGCGATCCGGTAAGTCCGCATGCGCTGGCTCCCGGCATCGTTGATCGCCGCCGCAACGCCTTCGAGCTGCCAGGACAGGTACAGCGTCAGGCCGATCGCCGACAGCGCGACGACGAAGAAGACGACGAGCATGCCGACGATCTTCCGGGAAAGCTTGCTGCCGAGCATCTGGAAAGCCTGGATCATGATTCGATCACCTTAGCCGGGCCGGACGCCGGCTGACAAGGAGCTGGATCAAAAAAAACCCGCCGGCAGGCGGCGGGTCAAGGATCGCCGGAGAGCTCGGCGACGATGGATTTGCGGAAGGACTCAGGCGGCGATCTTCTCGACGTGCGCCTGCTTCTCGTACAGGAACTCGAGCACCGCGGCGCGGCAGTCGATGTAGGCCGGATCGTGGGCGAGCGTCAGGCGGTCGCGCGGACGCGGCAGATTGACCTCGAGGATCTCGCCGATGGTCGCCGCCGGGCCGTTGGTCATCATCACGATGCGGTCGGAGAGCAGCACCGCCTCATCGACGTCGTGGGTGACCATGACCACGGTCGCCCGGGTCGCCTCGCAGATCTTCATCAGCTCGTCCTGCAGCTTGGCGCGGGTCAGCGCGTCGAGCGCGCCGAAGGGCTCGTCCATCAGCAGCACCTTGGGTTCCATCGACAGCGCGCGGGCGATGCCGACGCGCTGCTTCATGCCGCCCGAGATCTCGTGCGGATACTTGTGCGCCGCGTGACCCAGGCCGACCAGTTCGATCGCCGCCTGCGTCCGCGCCTTCAGCTTCGGCTTGCCCTCCTTCTGGCCGAACACGCGCTCGACGGCGAGGTAGATGTTCTCGAAGCAGGTCAGCCACGGCAGCAGGCTGTGGTTCTGGAAAACGACCGCGCGTTCCGGCCCGGGGCCGGCGATTTCGCGGCCGTCGCAGAGCAGCACGCCGGCGGTCGGCCGGGTCAGGCCGGCGATCAGGTTGAGCAGCGTGGACTTGCCGCAGCCGGAGTGGCCGATCAGCGCGATGAACTCGCCCTGGCGGATCTGCAGGTCGATGTCGCGCAGCGCGACGAACTTGCCTTTCTTGGTGTCGAAGGTCTGGCCGACACGCTCGATGCTGACGAACTTTTCCATCATGGGCTCCTTACGACGCTTCCTTGGTGAGTTTCCGGGCGAGCAGGATCAGCGCCTGCTCGAGGATCAGGCCGACGATGCCGATCACGAAGATGGCGATGATGATGTGCTCGACCTTCAGGTTGTTCCATTCGTCCCACACCCAGAACCCGATCCCGACACCGCCGGTCAGCATTTCCGCGGCGACGATGACCAGCCACGCGGTGCCGATCGACAGCCGGATGCCGGTCAGCATGTAGGGCAGCACGGCCGGGAACAGGATCTTGGTGACGATCTTCCACTCCGACAGCGCCAGCACGCGGGCGACGTTCAGGTAATCCTGCGGCACGCGCTGCACGCCCTGCGCGGTGTTCATGATCATCGGCCAGATCGAGCAGATGAAGATGGTGTAGGTCGCCGCCGGGTCGGCCTTCTTGAACACGAGCAGACCGATCGGCAGCCAGGCCAGCGGCGACACCGGGCGCAGCAGGCTGATGATCGGGTTCAGCATCCGCGACAGGAAGTCGAAGCGGCCGATCATGAAGCCGAGCGGGATGCCGACCAGCGCCGCGAAGCCGAAACCGATGGCGACGCGCTGCAACGACGACAGCACGTTCCAGCCGATGCCCTGGTCGTTCGGCCCGTTGCTGTAGAACGGGTCGGAGAACAGCGCGACGGCGGCGTCCCAGACCACGGACGGCGCCGGGATGCTGCCGCCCCTGTGGGTGGCGACGTGCCAGATGCCGATCAGCAGGACCAGGCCGACGATCGGCGGCAGGATGCCGCGGGCGAACTGGCCGAGGCATTCGCCGAGCGGCGTGCCGGCCGGCGGCGGGGGAAGGGTTTGTTCCATTTTTTTCTCCTTGACCGCGTTCACCGCGGCAGCGGCGGCGGGTTCCTCGCCGCGGTCGACCGGCGGATCGGCGGCAAAACCGGGACTCATCGTGATGGCGTTCATCGCGCTCTCCTGTCGGCGGGCCTCAGGCCCTGACCTTGAAACCGTCGGCGTACTTGGCCGGGTTCGAACCGTCCCAGACCACGCCGTCGATCAGCTTCGACGAACGCAGCGGGCTCTTCGGCACATTGACCTTCAGTTGCGCCGCCGCCTGAGCGTACAGCTCGGTCTGGTTGATCTTCTTGGCGACGGCCAGGTAGTCCGGGTGGTCCTTGAGCAGGCCCCAGCGCTTGTGCTGGGTCAGGAACCACATGCCGTCGGACAGGTACGGGTAGTTGACCGCGCCGTCATTGAAGAACTTCATGTGGTTGGGGTCGTCCCAGGTCTTGCCGAGGCCGTTCTGGTAGCGGCCGAGGATGCGCTGGTTGATCGCATCGACGCTGGTATTGACGTAGGACTTCTGCGCGATGACCTCGGCCATCTTCATCTTGTTGTTGATGCTGGCGTCGATCCAGCGGCCGGCTTCGAGCACCGCCATGATCACCGCGCGGCAGGTGTTCGGGTATTTCTGCACGAATTCGGCCGTCGTGCCGAGGATCTTCTCCGGATGGTCCTTCCAGACGTCCTGCGTGGTCGCCGCGGTGATCCCGATGCCGTCCATGATCGCCCGGTGGTTCCACGGTTCGCCGACGCAGAAGCCGTCCATGTTGCCGACCCGCATGTTGGCGACCATCTGCGGCGGCGGCACGACGATGGCCTTGGCGTCCTTCATCGGGTTGATGCCGCCGGAGGCCAGCCAGTAGTACAGCCACATCGCGTGCGTGCCGGTCGGGAAGGTCTGCGCGAAGGTGTATTCGCGCGGTTCCTTCTTCATCAGCGCGGCCAGGCTGGCGATGTCGGTCGCCCCCTTGTCGGCCAGCGTCTTCGACAGCGTGATCGCCTGGCCGTTGTTGTTCAGCGTCATCAGGTTGGCCATGTCCTTCTTCGGCCCGCCGATGCCCATGTGCACGCCGTAGATCAGGCCGTACAGCACGTGCGCCATGTCCAGCTCGCCGTTGACCAGCTTGTCGCGGACGCCGGCCCACGAGGCTTCCTTGGTCGGCACGATCTTGATGCCGTACTTCTCGTCGAACTTGTTGACCGCGGCCATGACGACCGACGCGCAATCGGTCAGCGGGATGAAGCCGATGCGGACTTCCTTCTTTTCGGGGGCGTCCGAGCCGGCAGCCCAGGCTGCGCTGCGGACTCCGGGGGGAACCATGGACATGAGGGATGCTCCGAGGGCGGCAGAAACGAGGTGACGACGCTGGGCGGAAGGCGGTGCCTCGGGCGAACGCTTCTTGTCTTCCATTGCAATGCTCCTTGATGACTGGAAAATGAAAAAGGCGTCGCATCCGCACCGCTCGCTGGCAGCTCGGATGGACGCCCTTGTCCTGTGAACCGGACAATCCCGGTTCTTGCCCGGCCGCCTTTGACCGTGCTTTGTCCAGAGCAATGCAACGCCCGTGCCAGAGCGGGAAAATCCGCACAACACCCGGTTTACAAACGGTTTTTCATCTTCCGGGCCGGTTGACCGCGGAACCTTCGCGCGCGGCCCGCACTGCCGCAGTGCGGCTTTCCGCTGCACTGCACAACTTCGGGGAAAAAAAACGCCCGCGCAGGGCGGGCGTCGTTCAGCGCGGAAGCGGGTCGCCGCTCACAGCAGCAGCCGGGACATGTCGATGATGTCGCGGGCGACGCTCGCCATCGTCTGGCCGCGCTCCATCGCCAGCTTGCGCATCGCGTGGTAGGCAGCATCCTCGTCGAGCCCGCGCGCCTTCATCAACACGCCCTTGGCCTTGTCGACCAGCTTGCGGTCCGACAGCTTCTTCGACACCTCGTCGAGTTCGCGGCGCAAGGCCTGGGTATCCTCGAAGCGGGCGCGGGCGACCTCGACCACCGGCTTGACCCGCTTCGGGTCCAGCCCATCGACGACGTAGGCCGACACGCCGGCGCGCACCGCGTCGCGGATCGCTTCCTGCCCGTCGTCCTGCGTGAAGATGACGACCGGGCGCGGCATGTCCTTGTGCATCACCGCGAGGTTTTCCAGCGTGTCGCGGCTGGGCGACTCGGTGTCGATCAGGATCACGTCCGGCTGCAGCTTTTCGACCTCGGCGGTCAGGTTCACCGCGTCGGCCAGGATCGCCGCGACCTGGTAACCGGCGAGTGCCAGCCCGGCGCAGATGTCGCCGGCACGGGTGCGGGATTCGTCGATGACCAGTACGCTCAGCATGTGGCGGATCGAAGCAAGCTACGCGCCAAGCGCGTCGAGCGCGGCGCCGGCCATCGCGCGGACAACGGCCTCGTGTTCGCCGATCGCGTCGCCGAGTGCGAACTCGACGTCCGGATAGGCGGCGCGCAGCGCGGCCAGCATCTCCGGCAGTTCGCGCTTCAGGTGGCCGCCGCGCGCGATGAACATCGGCAGCACCAGGATCTTGTTCGCCCCGCCGGCGACCAGCCCGGCCGCGCAGTCGGCCAGCGTCGGCGACATGAATTCGAGGAAGGCGATTTCGACGGGCAGGCCGGCGGCGCGGTCGCGGACGGCGGCCTGCACGCGGCGCAGCGGCGCCGCCCATTCCGGGTCGCGGGCACCGTGGGCGAAGAGGATCAGGGCTGAAGACATGGGGTGCACTCTAGCGGAAGAAGGGGCGTCGGCCATTAGCCAATCGGCTGTATTGACAAGCCGGACGCCCGCGAATTCCCGGCTCAGACGGCGAGATAGACCGCACCGTCCTCGACCTTGACCGCGAAGCTGGTGCAGTGGCCGACGTCCGGCGCGACCGCCCGGCCGTCGTCGAGGCCGATGTTCCAGCCGTGCAGCGGACAGGTCACGCGCCGGCCGTGCACCAGCCCCTGCGACAGCGGGCCGCCCTTGTGCGGGCATTTGTCGTGCAGCGCGAAGACCTGGTCGTCGGCGGTGCGGAAGATCGCAATGTCGCCGCCCCGTTGTTCTCCGCCCTGCGGGCGGACGATGCGCGAACCGAGCGGCGGGATGTCGCCCAGCTCGCAGATTTTTTTCCATTGGCTCATGGGAATGTCCTCGTTTTGGTGTGGAATCAGGCGTCGACCGCGATCGGCACGAACTGCTTCAGGGCCTCGCCCTCGCGGCTGGTCTGCCACGGATCGCGGGCGTTCTTCAGCGAATCGAGCAGGCGGCCGTGCAGCGCGCGGCGCCCCTCCTCGTCCTCCAGGATGCGGCCCTTGACGTAGTCGAGGCCGACGCGGCCCAGCCAGTGGCAGGTGCGCTCGAGATACCAGCCCTCCTCGCGGTACAGCTGCAGGAAGGCGCCGGCGTATTCCATGACTTCCTCGTCCGATTTCACCTTGCACAGGAACTGGGCGACCTCGGTCTTGATGCCGCCGTTGCCGCCGACGTAAAGCTCGTAGCCGGAATCGACGCCGATCACGCCGACGTCCTTGATGCCGGCCTCGGCGCAGTTGCGCGGGCAGCCGGAAACGGCCAGCTTGACCTTGTGCGGCGCGTACATGTCGAACAGCATCTTCTCGAGCTTGACGCCCATGTCCATCGCCAGCTGCGTGCCGAAGCGGCAGTGCTCGGCGCCGACGCAGGTCTTCACGGTGCGGATCGACTTGCCGTAGGCGTGGCCGGAAACCATGCCGGCGGCGTTGAGGTCGGCCCAGATGCCCGGCAGGTCCTCCTTCTTGACGCCGAGCAGGTCGATGCGCTGGCCGCCGGTGACCTTGACGGTCGGCACCTGGTACTTCTCGGCCGCGTCGGCGATGGCGCGCAGTTCGGCCGGCGTGGTCAGGCCGCCCCACATCCGCGGCACCACCGAATAGGTGCCGTCCTTCTGGATGTTGGCGTGCGAACGCTCGTTGATCAGCCGCGATTGCGGGTCGTCGCGCGATTCGTTCGGGAAGCTCGAGATCAGGTAGTAGTTGATCGCCGGCCGGCACTTGTCGCAACCGTTCGGGGTGGACCAGTCCAGTTTGGCGAAAACCGCCTCCTTGGTGGTCAGATGGCGGGCGACGATGGCCTCGCGGACGGCCTTGTGCGAATGCTCGGTGCAGGCGCACAGCGGCTTGCTGTCGCCCTTGGCCGGGCTGTAGGCGCCGCCGATGGTCGAGGCCAGGATCTGCTCGACCAGGCCGGCGCAGGAGCCGCAGGACGACGCGGCCTTGGTGTGCTTCTTGACCTCGTCGAGCGTGAACAAGCCCTGCTCCTTGATCGCCTTGACGATCGTTCCCTTGGTCACCCCGTTGCAGCCGCAGACCTCGGCGCTGTCGGCCATCTCGGCCGCCTTGCTGTTGCCGGCGTGGCCGACGTCGCCGACCAGCGCCTGGCCGAAGATCAGCGAATCGCGGATGTCGTGGATGTCGCGGCCGTCCTTGAGCAGCTGGAAGTACCACGGGCCGTCGGCGGTGTCGCCGTACATCACGCCGCCGACCAGCTTGTTGTCCTTGATCACCAGCTTCTTGTAGACGCCGCCGTACGGATCGTTGAGGACGATTTCCTCGCTGCCCTCGGCGCCGCCCATGAAGTCGCCGGCCGAGAACAGGTCGATGCCGGTGACCTTGAGCTTGGTCGAGGTCACCGACCCGGTGTAGCGGCCGATGCCGTAGCCGGCCAGGTGGTTGGCGGCGACCTTGGCCTGCTCGAACAGCGGCGCGACCAGGCCGTAGGCGATGCCGCGGTGGCTGACGCATTCGCCGACCGCGTAGATCTTCGGGTCGTAGGTCTGCATCGTGTCGTTCACGACGATGCCGCGGTTGCAGTAGATGCCCGACTTCTCGGCCAGCGCGTAGTTCGGGCGGATGCCGGCGGCCATGACGACGAGGTCGGCGGGAATCTGCATGCCGTCCTTGAAGCGCACCGCGGCGACGCGGCCCGATTCGCCCTGAACCAGCATCTCGGTCTGCTTCTGCAACAGGAACTTCAGGCCCTTGTCCTCGAGCGACTTCTGCAGCATGCGGCCGGCGATCTCGTCGAGTTGGCGCTCGAGCAGCCAGGGCCCGAGATGGACGACGGTGACGTCCATGCCGCGCAGCTTCAGGCCGTTCGCCGCTTCGAGTCCGAGCAAGCCGCCGCCGATGACCACCGCATGCCGGTGCAGGCGCGCGGCTTCGATCATCTCGTCGGTGTCCTTGATGTCGCGGTAGCCGATGACGCCTGGCAGGTCGTTGCCGGGCACCGGCAGCATGAAGGGCGTCGAGCCGGTGGCGATCAGCAGCCGGTCGTAGGGCGCCTCGCTGCCGTCGTCGGCGATCACCTTGCGGGCGACACGGTCGATCCGCTCGACCTGCTTGCCGACGTGCAGCGTGATGCCGTTGTCGCGGTACCAGTCGTATTCGTTGAGGATGATGTCGCTGACATGCATCTCGCCGGCCAGCACCGGCGACAGCAGGATGCGGTTGTAGTTCGGGTGGGGCTCGGCGCCGAAGACCGTGATGTCGTAGTGATCCGGCTTGATCTTCAGCAGTTCCTCGAGGGTGCGGACACCGGCCATGCCGTTGCCGATCAGGACGAGACGGGGTTTTGCCATGATGGGACTCCAACGTTGCGCGCACCCGGGGGTGCAGGATTCGTTTTCAGCGCATGACGTCGTTGCCACCGGCGGCCCTCCCCCGTTGAAGGGCCATTTCGCTGCATTGCGGCAAGCGATGCAATCGCTGTGCCAGGAGTCCAATCAACTGAATTTAAGGCTTTTTCCTGCGTCAACCGCGTCCGGGGCGCACCAACAACGGGCGGCGGCCTCCATTCCGGTGCAAGGCTCAGTTGCCGCCGGTCAGCATCCCGGTCGCCTCGACGGCGACGATGGCCTTGGCCTGGTTGAAGTCCTCGGCATAGCCGCTGGCGTACAGCAGGCAGGCCAGCTGGTTGGCGATCGGCTTGGGCAGCGGCAGCTGCTTGTCGAGCACGCGGCGGATCCAGCGCGCCGTACTCGCCGCGTCGCAGGCCTCGGGCAGGCTGGGCAGCGCGCGCAGGCTCTCGTGCTCGGCCTCGAACAGCACATCGGCCGCGCCGTCGCGGATGAACTCGAGGCGCGGCCGGCGTTTCGGGTTGGCGAAGGGCTCGCCCTCGGTACCGCGCAGCAGCAGGCCGCGCTGGCCGCGCGCGACGAGGATGTCGCGCATCAGGTCGATGAATTCCGGATGGGTCGCCGGCGCGACCAGCACCGACTCGCCGCGGAAGGGATCGAGCAGCTTGACCAGGCTGTGCGCGCTGTTGCGCACGCCGAGCCGGCTGCGCAGCGCGAGCAGGTTGTGCAGCCCGGGACAGAGCGCCGACAGCGGCACGAAGGCCAGGCCCTTCTCGGCCAGCGCCGCCTGGGCCTGGGTCGCCGAGCCGGCGGGCATGATGCCGAGCTCGCGGAAGATCAGCCCGGTCGTGACCCGGCCGAAGCCCTCGATCAGGCCATGGACCAGCACCGGAACGCCGAAGCGCTGCAGCAGCAGCGCCAGCAGCGGCGTCAGGTTGGCTTCCTTGCGGGCGCCGTTGTAGGTCGGCAGAACGACCGGGCGCACCCGGCCGTGCGGCAGGTCGAGGCGCTGCGTGCGCTCCTCGATGGCGTCCAGGAAGCCGAGCATTTCGTCGAGCGATTCGCCCTTGACGCGCAGGCCGAGAATGATCGCGCCGAGTTCGAGGTCGGGCACGCCGCCGTCGAGCATCGCCGCATAAAGCTGGCGCGCATCGTCCAGCGACAGGTCGCGCGCGCCCTGGGCGCCGCGTCCGATTTCCTTGATGTAGGGTCCGTAGCTCATGGTCTCCTCCCGCCGTCTTCAGGCAGCCTCGGCGTGTCTGTGGGTGTGGTCCGCGATCATCCGCTTGATGTCCGGAACGCAGGAGCCGCAGAAGGTACCGCATTTCAGCCGCTCCTGCAGTTGCGGCAGGCCGGCGCCGCCTTTCAGTTCGTTGCCGATCTGCACGTCGCTGACGTCGGCGCACTTGCAGACGATGTTGCGCGGCGCCACACTGACCGGCGGCTTGGCCGACGGCGCCAGCGCGTAGCGGAGCAGTCCGGCGTCCAGTTCGTCTTCGGCCATCGCCCGCTTCAGCCAGGTCTGGGCCAGCGTTTCGCCGACCAGGCGGACGCCGTACAACCCGCCGTCCCGGGCGATCGCCTTCTTGGCGATGCCGCGCGAGGGATCGGCATAGACGATGGCGCCGGCCCCGCCGTCCAGGCCGAACAGCGCGTCCAGGCGGGCGATGCCGGCGGCGTCGAGCGGCGCCTCGGTGGCGGCGCGGAAAACGACCAGCGGCGCGCCGCGCCCGTAGAGCCCGAGCGCCGCGTAGGGGAAGTCGCCGAGCAGGCCTCTCGCCCGGTGCAGCAGCGCGAGCGCCTCGTTCCGGTCGGCGCAGCGGCGCAGCACGGCGACCGGACAGGGCAGCCCGGCGCGGACGATCTCGACCGCCGCGTGTTTCAGTTCCGGCTGTTTGGAATCCGGGTCCGTCGCGTCGCCGACCAGCGCATTGACCCCGGGCGTGTTCATGAACTGGCTGCCCCAGTGCATCGGCATCCAGGCCCGGCCTTTGGCCAGCCCGTCGCCGGCGGCGACGCGGACGACCATCTCGCCGCGCCGGTTGAAGACGCGGGCCAGGTCGCCGGGCGCCAGGCCGCGGTGCCGCAGGTCGCACGGGTGCATCGCGAGCAGCGGCTCGTCCTCGAGGTTGTACAGGCGGGGCACGGTGCCGGTCCGGCTCATGCCGTGCCACTGGTCACGCATCCGCCCCGACAGCAGGCTGACCGGAAAATCCTCGGAGGGCGGCTCGGCCGGCGCGGCGTGGCGGACGGCGACGAAGCGCGCCCGGCCGTCGGGCGTCGGGAAACGGCCGTCCTCGTACAGCCGGACCTTGCCCTGATCGGCGCCCTCCGGGAACGGCCACTGCTGCGGCCCGCGGGTTTCGAGCAGCGCGTAGCTCAGGCCGGTGATGTCCAGGTTGCGCCCGCGCGTCGTCTCGCGATGTTCGCTGAAGATGGCTTCCGGATCGGCGTACGGGAACAGGCGGTCGCCGGCCGCGTTGCCCAGGCGCGCCGCCAGGCGGCGCGCGAAGTCGGTCGCGATCGCCCAGTCGTGCCGGGCTTCGCCCGGCGGCGGCAGCGCGGGCAGCAGGCGGCTGATCCGGCGCTCCGAGTTGGTCACCGTGCCGTGCTTCTCGCCCCAGGCGCTGGCCGGCAGCAGCAGGTCGGCGCAGGCCGCGGTATCGGTATCGCCGTAAGCTTCCTGCAGCACGACGTAGTCCGCGGCGGCGAGCGCGGCGCGCACCTCGGCCTGGTTGGGCATCGACTGCGCGGGATTGGTGCAGGCGATCCAGACCGCCTTGATCTCCCCGGTTTTGAGGCTGCGGAACAGGTCGACCGCGGATTTGCCCGGGCGCGCCGGCACGAAGGGAACGCCCCACAACTGCGCGATTTCGGCCCGGTCCGCGGGATCGTCGAGATCGCGATGGGCGGAAGCCAGCGTTGCCATGCCGCCGACTTCGCGCCCGCCCATCGCGTTCGGCTGGCCGGTCAGCGAGAACGGGCCGGCGCCCGGCTTGCCGATCTGGCCGGTCGCCAGGTGCAGGTGGATCAGTGCGGCGTTGTTGTGCGTGCCGTGCGACGACTGGTTCAGCCCCTGGCAGTAGAGCGACAGCGCCGGCCCCTGGCTGCCGAACCAGCACGCCGCCTGCAGCAGGTCGGCGACGGCGATCCCGCAGAGATCGGCGACGACGGCCGGCGGGTAGTGGCGGACGATGTCCCGCAGCTCGGCGAAGCCGGTCGTGTGGGCGGCGATGTAGTCATCGTCGAGCATCCCCTCGTTGATCAGGATGTTCAGCAGGCCGTTGTACAGCGCGACGTCGGTCCCCGGCCGCAGCGCCAGGTGGAGGTCGGCGATCGCTGCGCTCTCGGTGCGCCGCGGATCGACGACGATGATTTTCAGATCCGGATTGTTCGCGCGCGCGTCCTCGATCGCCCGGAAAACGATGGGATGGGCGACGGCCGGATTGGCGCCGGCGATCATCAGCACGGACGCGGCGGCGATGTCGGCATAGCTGCACGGCGGCGCATCGGCGCCCAGCGTCTGCTTGTAGCCGGAAACCGCCGACGACATGCACAGCCGCGAGTTGGTATCGATGTTGTTGGTGCCGATCAGTCCCTTGGCCAGCTTGTTGAAAACGTAATAGTCCTCGGTCAGCAGCTGGCCGGAAATGTAGAAGGCCACGGCATCCGGACCGTGCGCGCGGATGATCCCGGCGAAACGGTCGGCCGCCTCGTCAAGGGCCGCATCCCAGTCCAGTCGCTGGCCGGGGTGGCCGCTGCGGCTCCGCCGCTCCGGGTAAAGCAGCCGGGAAGCCGCATCGACCGTCTGGTCCAGCGATGCGCCCTTGGTGCACAGGCGGCCGAAATTGGCCGGGTGCCCGGGGTCGCCGCGGACCCCGGTGATCCGGCCATCCTCCGTTGCGATCAGCACGCCGCAGCCGACGCCGCAATAACAGCAGGTGGATTTGATTTCGGTCTTCATGATCTTCCTTTCGGCGTTGCCTTGAGCAACTGCCATGCCATGCCGGAAAATCAAGGACTTGAAACAAAAAAGGGAAATTCCATACGGATATTTCCCTTTTTTAGTGCATCGGAGCCGAAGCCGGTCCCTTATTTGATGCGCTGCAA
This sequence comes from Dechloromonas sp., assembly GCA_028687035.1. Taxonomy (GTDB): domain Bacteria; phylum Pseudomonadota; class Gammaproteobacteria; order Burkholderiales; family Rhodocyclaceae; genus Azonexus. Next base: position 178,866 of record JAQUAX010000006.1, read on the forward strand.
CCTGGGTCGCCCGCCTTCGGGGCGGGGCGGCTCCGGCGGCGGCTCATCGACCGCCGATTCGGCAGCCACTTCGTCGCCGAGCGGCAAGGCCTCGCCATCGATTTCGAAGGCCATGCCGGCGCCGTTCTCGCGGGAATAGATCGCCGAGACCTGCTCGACCGGAACCGACAGCTCCCGCGCGGTGCCGCCGAAACGGGCCTGGAACTCGATCAGCTCGTTGCCGATCTGCAGCTTGTTGGTCGCGCCCGGGCCGATGTTCAGCACGATCTGCCCGTCGCGGACGAATTCGCGCGGCACCCGCGTGCGCTCATCGACCTGGACTGCGATGTACGGGGTGAACCCGTTGTCGCAGCACCATTCCCAGAGCGCCCGCAGCAGGTAGGGCTTGGTGGACGGAAGCTGTTCCATGCCTTACTTGCGCATTGCCTTCTCGGAAGGCGTCAGCGCATCGATGAAGCCCTGGCGGCTGAAGATGCGCTCGGCGTACTTCATCAGCGGCGCGGCGGCCTTGCCGAGGTCGATGCCGTAATGGTCGAGACGCCACAGCAGCGGGGCGATCGCGACGTCGAGCATGGAGAATTCGTCACCCAGCATGAATTTCTGCTTGTTGAAGATCGGCACGATCTCGGTCAGCCGGGCCTTGATTTCCTGGCGGGCCTTTTCGGCCGTCTTGGCGTTCTTCTCGATGACTTCCATGTGCGAGAAGATTTCGCGCTCCATGCCGACCAGCAGCTGGCGGGCGCGGGCACGCATGATCGGATCGGCAGGCATCAGTTGCGGATGCGGGAAACGCTCGTCGATGTACTCGTTGATGATGTTCGGCTCGAACAGGACGAGATCGCGTTCGACCAGCACCGGCACGCGGTTGTGCGGATTGATCGCCGCCATTTCTTCCGGCTTGTTGAACATGTCGACATCGATCACCTGGAAGTCCATGCCCTTTTCGAACAGGACAATGCGGCAACGATGGCTGAAAGGGCAGGTCGTGCCCGAGTAGAGGTTCATCATTTGTGGTCACCCTCAAAATGAGATTCGGCATCGGGGGTCGGCCGAAGCCGAACCCGCGATGCCGTTAGCCGATCCGGGAAGGATCAGTGAATGTCTTTCCAGTATTCCTTCTTCAGCGCGTAGGCCACGACGAAGAGCAGAGCCAGGAAGGCCAGGACGAAAATACCCAGGGTCTTGCGGAACTCCTGCTGCGGTTCGCCCATCCAGACCATGAAGCCGACGAGGTCGGAAACCGCCTTGTCGAATTCGGCCGGTGCCAGCTGACCCGGAACCGCCAGCTCGAGCTTGTGCGTTTCGTGATTCAGCACCTGCTGGCCCTGCAGACCGTACAGGACGTGCGGCATGCCGACGTTTTCGAAAATCACGTTGTTCCAGCCGGTCGGACGGTTCGCGTCGCGATAGAAGGAGCGCAGGTAGGTGTAGAGCCAGTCGGCCCCGGCCTTCGGCGCACCGGCATCGCCACGGGCACGGGCGATGATGGTCAGATCCGGCGGGGTCGCACCGAACCACAGCTTCTGCTCGTCGGCGCGCGCCGCGACAGCCATCAGTCCACCGATCTTGTCGGACGTGAACATCAGGTTGTCCTTGACCTGCTGCTCGGTCAGACCGAGATCGATCAGGTTCTTGTAGCGCATGTAGGAGGCGCCGTGGCAGTTCAGGCAGTAATTGACGAACAGCTTGGCACCATTCTGCACCGCCGCCTTGTCGCTCACCGAGCCGGGCCACTTGTCCAGGTGGACGTTGCCGCCGCTGGCCAGGGCCATGATCGGCGCGAAGAGCAATGCGATCAGGAATTTTTTCATTTTATGCATCCTCTCACTTCATCGTCACGCGGTCGGGAACCGGCTTGAACTTGTCCATCCGCGACCACCAGGGCATGCCCAGGAAGAAGCCGAAATAGAACACGGTGCAGACCTGGGAAACCAGCTCGCCCATCGGCGACGGGGACAGCGTGCCCAGATAGCCGAGGATGAAGAAGCAGATCACGAAAATGGTGATCATCACCTTGGTGATCGGGCCGCGGTAGCGGATCGAACGTACCGGGCTGCGGTCCAGCCACGGCAGGAAGGCAAAGATCACGACGGAAGCGCCCATCGCCACCACACCCCAGAACTTGGCGTCGAGGCCGAAGAAGTTCCAGACCATGGCGCGCAGGATCGAGTAGAACGGCGTGAAGTACCAGACCGGCGCGATGTGCGGCGGGGTCTTCAGCGGGTCAGCCGGGTAGAAGTTCGGCGTTTCCAGGAAGTAACCGCCGCCCTCCGGTGCGAAGAAGAGCACCGCGGAGAAGACCATCAGGAAAACCACGACGCCGACGATGTCCTTGACCGTGTAGTACGGGTGGAACGGGATGCCGTCGAGCGGGATGCCGTGCTCGTCCTTCTTTTCCTTGATGTCGATACCGTCCGGGTTGTTCGAGCCGGTTTCGTGCAGGGCCAGAACGTGCGCTGCAACCAGACCAAGCAGGACGAGCGGGAAGGCGATCACGTGGAACGAGAAGAAGCGGTTCAGCGTCGCGTCGCCGACGACGAAGTCGCCGCGGATGATCAGGGAGAGATCCGAGCCGACGACCGGAATCGCCGAGAACAGGTTCACGATCACCTGAGCACCCCAGTAGGACATCTGACCCCACGGCAGCAGGTAGCCGAAGAAGGCCTCACCCATCAGCACCAGGAAGATGCCAACGCCGAACAGCCAGGTCAGTTCACGCGGCTTGCGGTAGGAACCGTAGATCAGGCCGCGGAACATGTGCATGTACACGACGATGAAGAACGCCGAGGCGCCGGTCGAGTGCATGTAGCGGATGATCCAGCCGCCCGGCACGTCGCGCATGATGTACTCGACGGACGCGAAGGCGACCGGCACGCCGTTGGCGTTCAGAGCGGCATCGGGCTTGTAGTGCATGACCAGGAAGATGCCGGTGACGATCTGGATGACCAGGACCAGCAGGGCCAGCGAACCGAAGAAATACCAGAAGTTGAAGTTCTTCGGGGCGTAGTACTCGGACAGGTGCCCCTTCCACATCGAAGTCGCCGGGAAACGGGCATCGACCCATTCCAGCAGGTTGCCGCCGAGCGAGCCGTCGGACTTGTACTTTTCGTAGGTACCACCAGCCATGTTATGCCCCCTTCTTGTCTTCGCCGATCAGGATGCGCGTATCGGCAAGATACACGTGCGGCGGAACTTCCAGATTGGTCGGTGCGGGCTTCGCCTTGAAGACGCGGCCGGCGAAGTCGAAGGTGGAACCGTGGCAGGGGCACAGGAAGCCGCCCAGCCAGTCGGCGCCCATCCCTTCTTCCGCGCCCTTCTTGAACTTGGAGGACGGGGAACAGCCGAGGTGGGTACAGATACCGACAACGACCAGGATTTCCGGCTTGATCGAACGGGTATCGTTCTGGGCATAGCCGGGTTGCTGGTTCTTCTCGGACTTCGGGTCAGCGACCGCATCGGCCAGCTTGGGCAGCGTGTCGAGCATGTCCTTGGTGCGGTTGATGATCCACACCGGCTTGCCGCGCCACTCGACGGTCATCATCTGACCCGGCTCGAGCTTGCTGATATCGACTTCGACCGGAGCGCCTGCAGCTTTCGCACGTTCGGACGGAAGCAAGCTGGAGACGAACGGGACTAGGGCGCCAAGCGCACCTGCCCCGCCCACGGCCGCGGTTGCAACGACGAGACGCCGCCGCCCGCAGTCCAGTTTTCCTTGATTGCTCATAACGCTGACCCCTAAAGGAATTGGATGGGATGAAAACAAACGTTGAATTATACGATAACGGAACTAGCGATAAAAGCCGCTGTCACGTTGAACACGCCCTGCGCTCGCGTAGCGCTTGCGCCAGCGTGCCTGCATCGACATATTCCAGTTCGCCACCGACCGGGACACCGCGCGCGATACGCGTCACGTCTATCCCCCGGGGACGCAGCATCGCGGCGATGTAGTGCGCGGTTGCCTCGCCCTCGTTGGTGTAATTGGTCGCCAGGATGACCTCCTTGACGACGCCGTCGAGGGCACGCGCCAACAGGCGCTCCAGCCCCAACTCGCGGGCGCCTATCCCGTCAAGCGGAGATATCCGCCCCATCAGGACGTAATAGAGCCCCTGGTAGCTGAGGGTCTGCTCCATCATGTTCATGTCGACCGGGGTCTCCACGACGCACAACAACGACGGATCTCGCCGCGGCGAGGCGCAACGCTCGCACAACTCGCCCTCGGTAAAGGTATTGCAGCGCTGACAATGGCGAACGGCCTGCAACGCATGGAGCACGGCCTCACCCAGCCGCTGGGCACCGGAGCGGTCCCGTTGCAGCAAATGGTAGGCCAGGCGCTGCGCCGATTTCGGCCCGATGCCGGGCAGGCAGCGCAACGCCTCGATCAAGGCCTCCAGCCCTGACGGATTCACTTAGAACGGCAGCTTGAAGCCGGGGGGGAGATTCAGGCCGGCAGTGAAACCCGCCATCTTGTCCTTGCTCAGCGCCTCTCCGCGACGAACCGCATCATTGACGGCGGCGGCCAGAAGGTCCTCGAGCATTTCACGGTCATCCATCACCGAGGGATCGATGCTGACCCGACGGACTTCGTGGGCGCAGGTCATCAACACCTTGACCATACCCGCACCGGACTGCCCCTCGACCTCCATCTGCGCCAGCTGTTCCTGCGCCTTCTTCATGTTGTCCTGCATCGCCTGGGCCTGTTTCATCAGCCCGGCCAATCCGCCCTTCATCATGTTTGCTTCTCCGTTACGCGATGGGTTTGATGGATGAATCAACGACGGATGCATCGAGCGCCTCGATGGCATCACGCACAAAATTGTCCTGCTCGATCGCAGCTTGCGCCTCTTCCTGCTTCTGCTGCCTCGCTCGCCCGACAGCCACTGCTGGCGTGTCGGCTTCGACCTGAGCCAGTTCGATCTTCAGTTGCAGAGGACGGCCGTAGTAGTCCGCCAATGCCTGCTGGAGCTTGTCCGGAGCCGGCTTCATCTGCAGATGCGCATGAGCTGGCGCCAGGCGCAAAATGCATTCGCGCTCGTTGATCGAGCGCAACTCGCAGTTCTGAGCCAGCGTCTTGGCGAGACCGCTGATCGCCAGAGCGCCTACCACCTCGTGCCAGTCCGTTCCTTGCGCCACCGCCCGAGGGGGCATTTCGGCAGGCACGGCAGGCTTGTTGGGCACTGCTTCCGGAGCCTTGGGGGGAGGCCGCTTGGATTCCGTACTCACCGCGGTGGACAGCGCCTGCCCCCTTGAAACCACATCGGCCACCTTGCTCGGCCGGAAGGCATGCAGGCGCAGCAAGGTCATCACGAAGCCGGCGTACTCGTCCGGGGCGACCGTCATCTCGGCCCGGCCAATATTGACGATCTGGTAGGCCAGTTGCACGAACTCCGCGGAAAAGGCGTTCGCTAGGCCGGCAATCCTTTTCGCGTCGGGCTCGTCATCGTCAAGCGATGACGGGACGCATTGGGCAATCTGCAGGCGCGTCAGCAGCAGCCCCAACTCCTGCAGCGCCGCAGCATAGGAAAGGCTGCGCACGCCGAGATCCGACGCGATGGAGAGCAGGGCCGGCGCATCCCCGTCGCGCAGGGCCTCCAGCACGGCGAACAAGTAGTCCTGATCGACCGTGCCCAGCATCGCACGAACCTGCGACTCCTCAACCTTGCCTGCGCCATGGGCAATCGCCTGGTCAAGCAGGGACAACGCATCCCGCATGCTCCCGCCGGCCGAGCGGGCCAGCATGGCCAGCGCGGGTTGCTCGTAGGACAAGCCTTCGGCGCGCAGAATATGGGCCAGATGATCGGAGATCGCGGTCGAGGTCATCTGTTTCAGATTGAACTGCAGGCAGCGCGACAGGACGGTCACCGGAATTTTCTGGGGGTCGGTCGTGGCCAGGATGAACTTGACGTGCTCCGGAGGCTCTTCCAGGGTCTTCAACATGGCGTTGAAGGCCGAGGTGGAAAGCATATGCACTTCGTCGATCACATAGACCTTGAAGCGGCCACGTGTCGGCGCATAGACGGCATTTTCGAGCAGCTGCCGCATCTCGTCGACACGCGTATTGGTGGCCGCGTCGACCTCGAGCAGATCGACAAAACGACCGCTGTCGATCTCCTGGCAAGCGCTGCAGGTGCCACAGGGTGTCGCCGTAATCCCGGTTTCGCAATTCAGCGATTTGGCCAGAATTCGGGCCAGAGTCGTCTTGCCGACGCCGCGGGTACCGGTGAACAAATAGGCATGGTGCAGGCGTTGTTCGGACAGCGCGTGGGTCAAGGCCCGGACGACATGCTCTTGCCCGACAAGCGTAGAAAAATTGCGCGGCCGCCACTTGCGCGCGAGAACCTGATAACTCATGCGCCCCACACCAAAGCAAAGCAGAAATGAAAATGGCGAGCCTAACCCCCGGCACTTGCAGTAAATGGCTGTGGCTGCTTCCTTCCGGACCTGACCAGGTTCACCACCCTGCAATGCGGGGAGACCCGCCGGGGCGAATTCTAGCACAGAGCGGGAAGGCCTCTGTCGAAATCTTCTTCCGACATTTCGTCCGCACCAAAGCAGAAAGCCCCTGCAGGGACTGCAGGGGCTTTCTGGGGGAGGGTGTCTGGCGTTGACCTACTTTCGCGAGCGGAAGCTCACTATCATTGGCGCGACTCTGTTTCACGGTCCTGTTCGGGAT
>JAQUAX010000007.1:0-160548 GCA_028687035.1 Dechloromonas sp.
AGTCCTTGCGGGCCTCTTCTACCAGCCTTACGGCGCGCTCCCTGACTTCCGGGGAATACTTGTTCGTCTTGCTCATGGCTCCATTCTCTCAGGTAATGGAGCCTCCTCAATTCCCGGGGCGATTCACTCCCCGCCATTCACCAAGGATGCAGCGATTTCTTTTGCAGCAATGCCATAAGCTTCATGCATTGTTCGTGTGTAAAGCGATTGGAAATAGGCCCTCAGCATGTTGAAATCCTTATTGGGGTGACTTTGGATGGTCGCTGTCTTTGCCTTGGTGCGCAAGTAGCCTACGCAAAAAGTCGGCTAGTTCCTCCGCGCGTTGTTCCCAGCTGCGAATCTGACTGCGGTCGACGCAGATTTTTTCCCGGATTTGCGCGGAGATCTGCTCGGCCAGCGCCGCCGGCGAATCCGCTTCGGCCAGGCAGGCAGGCGTGTCGCGCAGTAGCTCTGTGACTTCGCCGACACGGCTGGCAACCAGTGGCACGCCGCAGGCGATGATTTCTTGCAGCTTCTGCGGGTAGCAATAGCGCCCGAAGGCCGAATCCCGGTTGACCACGACCCCAACGTCGAGCGCATTCCAGAACGCCGGGACGCGTTCCGGCGCCAAGACGCCGAGGTAATCGACGGGCAGGTGGGATAAGCGGTCTAGGCAGTCGTCCTTGGGCCCGGCCAGCACTAGCCTTAGGCCGGGATGAGCCGCGGCCAAGCGTTCGGCGGCTTCCAGCAGCGTCGCGATGCCGCGGCTAGCGTTGAGCGCACCGGCGGTGCCAACCAGCAATGCGTTCTCCGGCAGGCCAAGTTCGCGCCGCGCCGCCTGATGGTCGAGGGGGCGGAACAGGGTCGTGTCGACGGCATTGCCAAGGACGAGGCGCGGCTGCCCGGGAGGCAGTGAATAGCTGTTCCCAACGTGGTCGGCAAGCGTCCGGCTGACCAGTGTGAGGCCGCTTGCCGCGCGACAGGCACGGCCCAGCAGCGGGATAACGCCGGGCAGTTTCGAGAGGCCGAAGCATTCGTAATTGTCGTAGAGGTCGACGACGTAGGGGACGCCTGTCGGCACGCAGATCCGCCACGCGGCGATCGCGTGCCAGGCGTCGGAACTCGCCCAGACGAGGTCGGGGCGGAATTCGCGACAGATCTGTCGGATGCGCCGTAGATGCTGGAGCGCGCCGAGCGGCGAGAAGGGTAGGGCGTTCAGCGATTCCCAGCAGGCGGCGTCTGGTGACGCCGGAGGACGTCGGCGATAGCTCAGTGCCAGGCCGCGCACGCTGTGACCGGCAACCGCGAGGGCTCGGGGAATCTCGTAAAGCCGACCGTAGCGATCGTCGAGTAGGTCCCGGCCGGTGTATTGGCGCTTGCAAATGACGAGGATGCGCACAATGCCCGCGTCAAATGGCGAAAGTGGCTTGCGACCAAGCTTTCCGGATAATTTCTCCGGCTGCGCCCACCTTAAAACCCGCGTTGCGGATCGAGCGATCACGCATCGGCACGATGGCACCGACTCGCTGATCGATCCACGTACGGGTGGCGCGGAGTTGGCGTAAATAGTTCGCATAAAACCAGCGCAGTAGTCGCCAAGGCATCATGCCCCAGTCGAGCAGTCCGTTGGACATGAAGTAGGGGTTGAACACCTTGATGCCGTGGAAGTGATAGAAGATCAGCGGATCATTGCCGATCTTCACCGCATTGCCATTGCGTCTGATCGGGCTACTGGACCAGTTCCACGGGGCGACGCCGCCGCCCCGATGTTGCAGGATCGCCAAGTGCGGGCCATAAAGCGCAGGCCATTCGTCTAAATACTTCTGGTCGCCGTATTTTCCGTCTTCGGCCCGGTCGTAGCACCATGACAGACACTGATCGCGCCAGCGGTGGAGGCAAGAAATTCCGGCCGAATCGCGCCGAAAGCTCTGATACTGAACATTGAACAGGCCATAAACCTCCTGCTTCTTGAGGCGCTCGGGGTAACGGTGCGGGGTGATCAGGATGGAGCGGTCTCCCAGTTCGGCGAACAGGGGGGCCGGCGATGCATAGAAGTAGAGATCCGCATCGAGATAGGTGACGAGATCGATGTCCAGGCGCTGGGCGAACAGGTAGAGAGGAAGTTGGGGAGTCAGGGTGAAGTAATACTCGATGAGCCGGCGGTTACCTTTTGCCTCCAGCAATGCGGGGGCCCACTCCTCCAGTTCGTTGAGCGTGAAACATTGCAGGTTGGGGAGGGCCAGCCGGCCAATGAGTTGGGCCACCCCGTCGTCTAGGGCCAGGACATGAAGCTGGAAATCACAGCCTGTTTCCACTAGGGAGCGATAAAGAGTCAGGCCGCGCAGCAGGTAGTTGCGGTCGAAATAAGTGCAGAAGTGGTACATGGGACGGGCCTCGAGTCAGCGCGGGCGCAGCTGGCAAAGGGCTGCAGAGACCCTCGCTGCATCGTTTAGTGGCAATTCTGGGAAGATCGGGAGGCTGAGAATCTGTTTTACTGCGGTTTCGGTATGGGGTAACGGCAGTGGGCGAAACGCCGGGTCGACGTAAGCCGGCTGTTGATGGACGGCCAGCGGATAATGGACCAGCGTCGCGATACCCAAGGCCTTGAGTTTTTCCCGAAGGTCTTCGCGGTCGGGATCGGTGATCACATATTGATGAAATACATGTTGCCCCAAGGGGGCACGCCACGGGACAGACAGCCGGCTGTCGAGCAGGCCTTCGTCATAGCATGCGGCGATGGCGCGGCGGCGGTTGTTATCGGCCGCCAGATGAGGGAGTCGGGCGCGAAGGATGGCGGCCTGCAGTTCGTCGAGTCGGGAGTTTAGGCCAAAGCGGGCGCTGACGTAGCGTTTCTGCCAGCCATATTCGCGTAGCAGGCGTACGTGTTCTGCCAAGTCCGGGTCGTTGCCCACTATCGCACCGCCATCGCCTAGGGCTGCGAGATTTTTGGTGGGATAGAAACTGAAACAGCCGAGGTCGCCCCAGCAACCTGCCCCAATCCCTTCCAGCGCAGCACCGTGGGCCTGGGCGCAGTCTTCTACCACGGCCAGCCCGGCACGGCGAGCGATGGGCATGATCGCCGCCATGTCGGCCAACTGGCCGTAGAGGTGGACCACCACCAGAGCGCGGGCGGAGCGGCCTTCAGGAGTGGACAACAGCGCATCGAGGGCGGTCGGATCGAGGGTGTAGCGGCGGGGGTCGATGTCGGCGAACAGCGGCTGGGCGCCGATGCGGGCGATGGCGGCCACGGTGGCGACCGCGGTGTGGGAGACGGTGATCACCCGGTCCCCCGCCTTTACCCCGAGGGCGCGCAGCGCCAGTTCGATCGCGTCGGTGCCATTGGCCACCCCTACCGACCAGTCGCGGCCCTGGGCGGCGGCAAACTCGCGTTCGAAGGCGGCCACCTCCTGGCCGAGGATATACCAGCCGCTTTCCAGTACCCGCTGGATCGCGGCATCGATGTCTTCGCGGTGGGCCAGGTAACCGGCCTTGGGGTTGGATTGGGGGATCACAGGTAGTGGCTCCCGTGGTGGCGGAAGTAGTCGAGGGTTCGGCTCAGCCCCTCGCGCAGGTCGATGCGCGGTTGCCAGCCCAACTGCTCGCGGATCAGGCCAAAGTCCGAGTAGTAGTCGCCGATGTCGATCTTCTTGCGTTCGGCCGGGAATTCGTGCGACTGGTAGCTGCCGCCACCGTTGACCTCCACCAGCAGTTTGGCCAGGGCAGCGAGGCTGATCACCTCGGTGGAACCGAGGTTGAAGACCCGTCCACAGGCCCTAGGGTCAAGGGCTGCGGCCAGGAAGGCATCCACCACGTCGTCGACATAATTGAAGTCGCGCAGTTGTTCGCCGCCCCAGACCTCGAAAGGCTCTTCCTCGAGCAGGCGACGTATCCAGATGCCGACGAAGGTCTGGCGCGCGTCACGGATGCGCATGCCCGGACCGTAGGTGTTGGTGAGGCGCAGGGCGCAGGTTGGGATACCATAGACCTGCTGATAGAGAAGGTGGTAGCCCTCGCCGGCGATTTTGTTGATGCCATTGACGTCGACCGGGCGCAGGGGGTGCCGTTCATCGACCGGCAGGTAATCGGGGCGACCATATATCTGGCGCGTACTGGCGAAGACCACCCGGGCGGTCGGGTTGTGATGGCGTAGCGCCTCCAGGATGGAGAGTTGGGCGCGGCTGTTGATCTCCAGATCGGTGAAGGGGTCCTGCATCGAGTCCATGTGGCTCGTCTGGCCGGCCAGGTTGAAGACCAGGTCGACCCCCCGCACCAAATATTTCATGCTGTGGGGGTCGCGGACGTCGGAAATGTTGAGCCGCACGTGCCGGGCAATGTCGTGAAGATTGTGGATGTTGCCGCCGTATTGGGGGATTAGGGAATCGATCAGGGTCACTTCGGCCCCCAGCCCGACCAGCCGGCGCGCAAGGTGGGAACCGATGAAGCCGGCACCGCCGGTGATCAGAACGTTTTTTCCATCGAGCGTCATGGGTGGGCTCCTCGCAGCAGATGAGTCAGGCCGGTTTGCGGCAGATGACGAAATTGTCGAGATAGAGTTCTGCATCGGCTGGTGCCATTGCCGCCAGCAGCCACCCCAGCAGCGACAGCGGGGCAATCAAGCCGGCGCGTCCCAAGAGCCGCAGCGGTAGCGGCGCGGGGCGGAGCGCGGTATTGAGGCGATCCGCCGCCAAGGCGCACAGGGCGCCGGCACCGGGGGTGAGTTTACACTGTCGTTCCACGGTCAGTCCGGTCTGCTCGAGCCGGTCGCGCAGACCGAAGGAGGTATAGCGCAGGCAGTCGTGGGGCTGCTCGTGCTCCGGCCACAGAAAAGGAACAGTAAGGATCAGAATCCCTCCGGGACGCAGTACCCGCATCATTTCGGCGAGAAAGGCCTCAGGCCAGAAGACATGCTCCAGCACCTGATTGCAGAGCACGGCGTCGACACTGGTGTCGGCCAGCGGAAAGCGGCCGCCGTCGTAGTAGAGGTCGGCTTGCTTGGTCTGGCGATTCTCCGGCGTATCGAGTTCCAGCCCCAAGTACTCATTCACCTGGGGAAAAAGCTCCCGGTAGGGTTTGCTGCCGCATCCGAGATCAAGCAGTCGCCCACGGGCCTGTGGTGCAGCCTCGTTCATCGCCCGCCACAGCGCCCGGCGCGGCAGGAAGGCCGGGTTGATGGGCAGAGCCCACCAGGGGGCGCGAAACTGGGCGGTGGCAAGCCATCGTTTCATGCCACCTCCTTGCGCCGCAGGAAGTAGCCCTTAAATTCCGCAGCCTTGCCCCAGCCGCGAATCGGCGGGTCTTTGGCCTCCCAGGCAGCGAGCAATCGGTAGTGGCGCTCCAGTCGGGCCAGCATCCGCGGGCAGTCGAAAAGCCACGACGGATAGCTGGCGGAATATAACGAGGGCGGCACCACCTGCACGGTGATCAACTCGCGAGTGAGGGTGCAGGGGTGGCGGTCGATGACGAGGTAGGGAATACCGGCGGCAATGATCTGCTCGAGGATCGCCCAAGGTTCATCTAGGTATTGCAGTACGCTGGAGAGCAGGACGACGTCGGGGCGATGGACGGCCAGCGCCTCGTCGATGGTCGGGAAGAAAGCCAGCGCGTCGCGGGCGATTTCCTGCTGACCGATGCTGACGAGCCGGGGTTGTTCAACCACGGCCCAGCTCAGTTCTCTTACCTCGGCGAGAAATTCTCGGCATTGGAAGTAGCTGCTGCCGAGCCCGCCGCCGAAGTCGAGCACGGCCAGTCGCCCCCCCTGTGCCAGGGCGACCCGGCTCAGAGCTGCGAAGAGAGGGAGGTCGGGCGGAATGCGTTCCCTGGTTACTCCGTCCTGTTCCCAGGCGGCGCTGCCGGTTTTGACCGCGCGGGCGGCGACGGCGAGGCGCTCCAGCAAGGCTTCTTCGTCGTAGCCGCTGGCGGCAGCACACGCGGCCGCCCAGTCGGGAAATTCGCCGCGGTAGTAAATCGCGTGGCCACTCAGATAGTTGAGCCAGTCGCGCAGCCCCTGCGGGAGCCAGCGGCGGATTGCGCGGCGTCGTGTGCCTTGGCACAAGAGGTTGAGTAGGCTCATGACAGGCTCTGGTTGATCGTCTCAATAGAGGATTGGTGTCGGATGAAAGGCACGGTGAGGGGTACGGTTACCGTGGAAATAGCCGTCGAAGATCGCCAACGCGTCACGGAGAGATAGATGCCCGGAGAGTACCAGCGGCCAATAGCGGGCACGGGTTCGGTGAGCGCTAAAACAAAGGGGGTGGCGCACTCGTACCCGCTTTTCGCCTAGGGCGTGGAGAGCGCCGAGGCGGTGGTTGCCATCGGTGACCAGGAAACGCGACTCCTTAGGTGCACACAGTTCGAAGACCTCGATATAACCGTATTTTTCTGGTTGGTAGCCGTGGTCGCGGATGGTGGCGAAGGCACTCTCGAGCCAGGTGAACTCCTCCTCGATACGGTCCCACTTCACTCCCTGTGGGCTGAAGTGGGTAACGATATCAATCACATCGGCAACTGATTTTTGCCAGCCGCCAGGGCGAAAGAGCTTGCGCCACGATTTCCATGGTAGCAACCAGAGGGGAATCGAGTGGCTGGTGGTAACGCTGAGCGCTTCACCAAGATCGCGCGGGCGGTAGTGGCGGATGAAATCAATAAAACGCTGCCGCAAATCCTCCTGCGGGTGCCCATCGGCTAGGCCGGTGATGTAGTTCTCATAGGGGTTGAACTCATTGCGTCCATAGCGAAAACCGCAGTAATGAACGCAGTCGGCAATGGCGATTTCCCGTATCACTATGTTTCCCGATGTTGTTTTGCCTTGGTCAATCGATAGACGTATACCTGGCTGTCATCATATCGGCCGATCTCGATCCGTTGCTGTATCACCAGCCCGGCCTGGGCGCTTTTGATCGCAATCGTTTCGTGGGTATGGAAGTAAGCTCGGATATGGCTCCAGGGGAGCGGTGGGGGGGGATTGCCGGACAGGCGCCGGATGAGTTTTCCGGGTAGCCGTAACAGGGAGCTTGTCAGCCGCGCCCAGTAGGGGCGCCCGATATAGGTTTGCAAAAGAATCTCGCCGCCGGTAACCCGCCCCAGTTCCCGCAGGGCATCGGCCAGTAGCTCGGCGGGAACCAAATGGGCAAAGCGCCAGCATAGGGTGAGGTCGAAATGATTGGTGGGGAAATCAAGTTTGAAAATATCGCCGAGCAGCAATTTGACGTGGGCCAAATTCGGATCGCCTAGTTTGCGGGCTGATTCGGCCAACATCTGTTCGGAAATGTCGGTACCGACTGCTTCCTGGGTAGTGCGGTAATGAGGCAAGAAACGCCCGGTTCCCACCGGGGCGTCGAGAATCTTCTTGGGCTGGTGCTCGGCTAAGTAGTCGACAACAAACTGCTCCTCGAGCCACCAAAGCGGTTCTTTTTTGCGCGCTTCTTCGTAGCCGGCCGCTTCATCGGCGCCATATTTGTTATAGCCGTCGTACATCGTCAGTATTTCTCTCGTTGTGCGGACAATGGGTTGAAGGGGAGAAAAGCCCGCAACTGTAGTCGGAAAAGCGGTCGGGTGCTGCGGAAGAGCGCATTGGCCCAAAGTGCGGAGACCGAGTAGGCGACGAGAGTGGCAATTGCTGTTCCTTTGGCCCCAAGGGATGGGGTAAGGCTGAGGTTGAGCACGATGCTTGCCGCTGCCGCCAGCAGGGTCTTGGGTAATTGGTAGCGTTGTAGGTTATGCCTCACGATCCAGACTTCGCTGACGACGCTGATGAATACGAACAGGGCCGACCAGATCAGTAGCTCGAAGATTGCAATGCTGCCGTCGTAACGTGCTCCGAACAGCAGCGACATAAGCGGGGGGGCTGCCAGAAATAGCAGTGCGCAGACGGCAATCCCAAGCCAGGTGAGCCACCGCAGCCAGCGGCTGAAGTGGTGGAGGAATTGCCCTTCGGCGTTATCGCGATGGATAAGGAGTATCGGCGTTACCGAGGCCATGATTGCGATGGGGAGTGCATGGGTTGCCTCAACCATGATCGTCGCAACGCTGAATAGCCCCACCATCTGTGCGCCATGCCAATGACCCAGAATGATGGCCCCGGCTCGAACGTAAATGCCGACTGCAGCCGCCGCCATCAATAGAGGGAGCGCACAATTGAGCAGCTGGCGGCAGCGTCCCCATACCACCCGCCACCGCCACGGCGCCGCATCAAGGCGTTTCAGGGCGATTGCTAGGCATGCTGCCACCAACATCGCCTCTAGAGCGGTGATGACGGCGAGTTGGAGAAGGGGCGAATCGCTGCCGGTAGCCCAGATGCGTCCACCACCCCCCAGCAACAGGGCACTCTGGCGGGCGATGACGCCATACTTCGAGGCCAGAATCTGGCGTAGCCAATATTCGCCGACTTCCATTGACGTGAAAAGAGTGGCTGTCGCGATAATTGGAGCGATGATGGCGACGAGAGGGGGTTGTTCTTCCAGAAAGGGGAGAATGGCAACGACCGCAGTGACGGTAAGAATTCCTCCGAGCAGCCTCAGGATCAATGCGCTGCCAAGGATTTCCTCTCTCTGTTCAGGTTCCCGCACGAGAGCCAAGACCACGATTGCCTCGATCGCGGCGAAATTCAAGAAGCTCAGCACTCCCACCAAAGCGTTGGCGAAGCTGAGCATGCCATATAGCTCGGGGGCGAGTTGCCGGGCAACGATAATTCCCGTGAAGAAGGCGATAAACATCCGACCTGCGCGATCGAGGAGGGCCCAGAGGATGTTGGGAAGCAGCCGGATCCTGGAACTATTCCGCATAGACCCACTTGCGAGAGAGTAGATAGCTTGATGCCGCGACCACCGGCAGGCTGATCAGTTTCCCGCTCAGCGTCGGCCAACCAAACAGCCTAGCGCAGGCTTCGACGATGCCCAGCGTCAGCAGATAATTGATGCCGACCGTGACCAGCAGGCGCGGGATCTGCCGCGTCGGTGCCAGCGGTGCGGCGAAGCTGATCCGGGCGTGCAGCAGGTAGCCGGCGGCCAGGCCGGCGGCGAAACCGGTCGTCACTGCCAGCGCCCGCTGGCCGGTCAGGCGGTCGATCAGGTAGGTCAGCCCGAGGTCGATCAGCGTCACGAGGAGGCCGACCGCGAGGAAACGGACGAGGCTCAAATCGATGCGGACCATCGTTCAGCCCGGCGCCAGCGGTTCGGCTTCCCGCAAGCGCGCCGTCCGCGGCCGCCGCGGCACCGTCGCGATGTCGTAGCCGAAGAAGGCGAGCAGGAACTGCAGCCCCAGCATCACCGGCAGCGCGGCCAGCATGACCGTGCCGGCCGGGGTCGCCAGGCCGGCTTCCGCCGACTCGTGCCAGCGGTAGACGCCGAAGGCGGCGCCGAACCCGAGCAGGCCGATGCCGGACAGCAGTTCGAGCGAGGCCAGCGACATGTCGCGCAGGAAATAGTTATAGACGACCCGCTTGGCGAAGTTGCGCAGGTGCTTGCCGAGGAATTCGCCGATCACCGCGCCGATCCGCAGGTTGCTGACCTCGTCGCCGTAGCGCGCTGCCATCGGGATGTCGACGACGACCGCGCGCAGCGTGTTCAGGCGGAACAGCATGTCCGATTCGAAGAAGTAGCGCTGGCTGATCTTGTCGAGCGGCAGCTTGGCCAGCACCTCGGTGCGGATCGCAGTGTAGCCGTTGGTCGGGTCGAAGAGGTCCCAGTAGCCGGTCGACAGTTTGCTGAAGAAGGACAGCGCGGCGTTGCCGAGCAGGCGCACCGCCGGCATGCCGTGCAGCCCGTCCGGGTCGTAGAAGCGGTTGCCCTTGGCGTAGTCGGCGGTGCCGTCGATCAGCGGGGCGCAGAACAGCGGCAGCAGCGCCGGATCGAGCTGGCCGTCGCCGTCGAGCTTGACGACGATCTGCGCGCCGTCTTCCAGTGCCTGCCGGTAGCCGGTCATCACCGCGCCGCCGACGCCGAGGTTCTGCGGGTGATAGAGCACACGTACGCGCGGGTCGGTGCAGTGTTCGGCGATCAGCCGGCCGGATTTCGTCGGGCAGGCGTCGTCGACCGCGTAGATGCGCCAGCATTCGGGGCCGATGCCGGCAATGACATCAAGCGCGCGTTCCCCGACCTTGTAGCAGGGGATCACGACGGCGATACGGAACGGCGCAATGCTCATCGCTCGGTTTGCCGATTTTGGCAAGAAGATAGAAGGCACCGCCCCAGCCGGATGAAGGTGAAAAGGCCGAGGCCGTAGATCACCGGCCGCAACGGGATGCCGTAACGCGGGAAGGGGGCACCGATCGCGTGAATTGCGAAAAAATAAAGGATCAACGCAACGAGCAGGAGCACCGTTCGCCGTTCCGCGACATCCAGGTCCAGCCAGCCGGGGCGCAGTAAGGCGACGAGTCCTCCGGCGATCGCGGCCAGGCTGAGCGGGGCGTGCAGCCAGCGGATCAGTTCCCTGGTGAAGGTGAATAGTGGCTGATCGAAGTAGGGGGATGCGCTGACCGGATAGAGAAAGATGTCGCCGATACCGTCGATCATGTTCCAGGAAAGCAGCGAGACTGGTTTGCCGATCAGGTACCAGTAAAGGTAGAGCAGGGGATCGGCACCAGCCCGACGGCTCAGTTCGGCCAGGACGCTGCCGGCCCCGTCGATCTGCTGGGTGAACGGATCGAAGCGATACGGCGCACCCAGCGATTCGGGCATCGCGTTGAACATGAAACCGGGGTACATGCCATGGTGCAGCGTACTGATCATCAGTGTCGGGTCGCCCAGGCTGCCGATCGTCGCCAGATTGCGCAGCTTCCAGGCGATGATCGCCAGCAGTGCAGTCGCCGCGGCGGGCAGGATCGTGCGCCTGAAACGTCGGGCATCGCAGAAGGGATAGAGTGCGACGAGCAGGAACAGCGGCAGGTATTCGGTCGTCGCGCGGGTCAGCGCCGAAGCGCCGAGCAGCAGGCCGGCGGCAAGGGCGGGCGCGGTGCGGGCATCGCGCAGCGCGAAGGCGAGCAGGGCGGTTCCCGCGGTCAACAGGAAGGTGAACAGCGTTTCCGTCAGCAGGTAGGTCGTCATCACGACCAGGTGCGGCGACAGTGCAACCAGCGCCGCGGCGCCCAGCGCCATCGACGGTCCGGCAAAAAGCCGGAACAGCGCGAAGGTCAGCGCGATCGTGGCAACGCCGAGCAGGACTTGCAGCGTATTGAAGCGGAACAGCATGCGCTCGGTCGGCGGAAACTCGATGAAGGGTGTGATCGCCAGCGGCAGGCCGGGCTGGACGAAGGCATCGGGGGGCGGTGCCTGTGGGCCGGGTTCGGCGCGGGAAAAGATGTTCCAGCGTTCGAGGTTGAGTGCGGCCAGATAATAGACGCGGGCGTCGGCGCGGATCGGATGGTCGATGACGGTGTTGCTGATCGCCTGGAAACGCAGCACGGCGCCGAGCAGGAGGACCGCGCCCAGCATCAGCCAGACGCGCAGCGAGGTGGCCTTCGTCGCTTGGCTCATCCCCGTCACGCCTTCACGATATGCCCGGCCGGTTCCAGATATCTCCCCCGGCAATCGACGATCAGCGCCGCGCAGTCCCGGATCATCGCGTAATCGAAACGGTCGTGGTCGGTGGCGACGATCACGCAGTCGTAGGCGGCCAGGCTGTCCGGCGTCAGTTCGACGCTGCACAGGTCGAAGCGGTGTTCGCGCATCTTCGGGAAGATCGGCAGGTGCGGATCGCTGTAGGCGATTTCGGCGCCGAGGTCGCGCAGTTTCTCCATCAGGATCACGCAGGGCGATTCGCGCGGGTCGTCGACGTTCTTCTTGTACGCGATGCCAAGCACCAGGATGCGGCTGCCGTTGACCGCCTTGCGCACCGAGTTCAGCGCGCCGGTCACCTTGGCGACGACGTAGTCGGGCATCGCCGCGTTGACCTCGCCCGCCAGTTCGATGAAGCGCGTATTGAGGCCGTATTCCCGCGCCTTCCAGGTCAGGTAGAAGGGGTCGATCGGGATGCAGTGGCCGCCCAGGCCGGGGCCGGGGTAGTAGGGGACGAAGCCGAAGGGCTTGGTCGCGGCGGCGCGGATGACTTCGTGGATGTCGATGCCCATCCGGTCGGCGACGATCTTCATTTCATTGACCAGGCCGATGTTGACCGCGCGGTGGATGTTCTCGAGCAGCTTGGTCAGTTCGGCGGCACGCGTCGAGCTGACCGGCACGACGCGGTCGATGACGCCGCCGTAGAGGGCGAGCCCCGCTTCCAGGCAGGCCGGCGTGCAGCCGCCGCAGACCTTGGGGATCGTGCGCGTCGTGAAGTCGCGGTTGCCCGGGTCTTCGCGTTCCGGGGAAAAGACCAGGAAGGCGTCGCGGCCGACGGCCAGCCCGCGCGATTCGATGCGCGGCTTCAGTTCCTCGTCGGTGGTGCCGGGGTAGGTCGTGCTTTCCAGCGAGACGATCTGGCCCGGACGCAGGTGGGGCAGCAGGGCGTCCATCGTGCCGAGCACGAAGCTGAGGTCGGGTTCGCGGTAAGGGTTCAGCGGCGTCGGCACGCAGATGATCAGCGCATCCGCCTCGGCGGCGCGGGCGTAGTCGGTCGTCGCCGTGAAGCCTGCCGCATTCGCGCTGGCGATCGCGGCGGCCGGGATGTGTTCGATGTAGGTCTCGCCGCGGGCCAGCGCCTCGACCTTGGCCGGGTCGATGTCGAAGCCGATCACGCGGTAGCCGGCTTCGGCGAAGCGCAGCACCAGCGGCAGGCCGACGTAGCCGAGGCCGACGATGCCGATGACTGCCGATTTGTCCTGCAGCTTGGCGATCAGGGCGTCTTTCATGGGTGGGTTTCTAGGGGCGGGGGCAAGTTTCAACAATTCAGGGTTTCGTTGACCCGCTGCATCAGCCTGGCATAGGCGGGTAGTCGGGCGACGATGGCCGTGAATTCCTCGGCATCGTAGATATGGCTTAATTTGTTGCGGTCGTCGATGGCTGCCAGCAACGCCAGGTAGTCGTCTTCCGGCAGATGCCCGGCAAGATACCAGGCCTTGACGACCTTTTTGGGTGAGGCTTCGTCGATGCCCTCCTGTTCCTTGAGGGCGACCTTGATGGCTTTCCAGCAGAGTTCGAGGGTGTACTCGAACTTTTGTGCCTTGCCGTTATCCAGGGCATCGATGAGTCGTTTGTCGAGATGAGCGGCCAGGGCGGCCATGTCGACCTCGGTAAGGTAGGAAAGGCTTTCCAGGGCCTCGGTGAAAGCCTTGAGTCTTACATCCACGGCTTGGCCTCCGATTTCACGATTTCACCGAACAGGCCCCGGAGTTTCGGGGTGGTGACGATGTCGACCTTGAACGGAACGAACGACTCATCGAGTTCTTCCTGTATCCCGGCGACGACGGTGCTGGGGAGGTCGGTGTCGATCCACAGGTCATAGTCCGAATTCCAGCGCGCGGTGTTTCTTGCACGGGAGCCGAACAGATAGACCGGCACATCCGCTTGCAGGTGTTTGCGCAGGATTTCCCGAATCAATGCTTCGGAGGCGGCTTTCAGTTCAACCTGGTTCATCTGGGTTCTAAGCTGTTGTGTTCGGAGAATGCGGTCAGGTCAATGCCGGGAGATGGAGCACATGCTCCGGAAAGTAGCATGAGTTGCGGTGCACGCAAATTCCTGCATGATTTTCGGCGGATGCGCTCAGTCTGCGGCGAACGGCTGCCCGACCCGCTCGATGTGCTCGCGCAATGCCGGATTGTCGATGTGATGCCGTTGCACCGGGTCGAGCCCGCGCATGCGCTGCTCGAAGGCGGCGAACAGCGGGTAATACGCTTTGATGATCGCCGCGGCGACCTGTTCGGCGACCTGGCGGTTGTAGGTGTGCGACGACAGGTTGCGGCTGCGGATCATGTCCATCCAGTTTTCCCCGTCGTCGACCAAGCCCTGGGCGAAAGCCTCGCGGGTTGCGTCGCGCGAACCGGTGATCGCCGGGTTGCCCTGCCATACGAAGTAGTCCTTCATGACGTTCCACGCCAGTTCGTGCGTGAATTCGAAAGCCTGGATCAGGCCTTGCTGTTCGAGGTCGCTCAGCGGGCGCTGCTCCGCCAGCCGGACCGCCTCGGTCAGCCGTTGCTGGGCCAGTCCGTAGTTGGCGAGCCGTTGCCGCCAGCGGATGTCGTCGCGGGATTCCATGTCTTTCCTTTCGCGGTCAACGCCACGGCGCCCTTTGTGCCAGCCAGGTTTCCAGCGATTCCGGCAGTTCGTCGATCAGCAGCGCGTGGCGGCCGGCGATCCAGCCGTGGATCGGGGCGCCCGGCGGATGGTCGAGGACCTCGGCGATCAGCGCCTGCGCCGTCACGTGGTCGTTGATCATGCCCAGTTCGTCCTGCAGCTGGCCGAGCGCGGCGAGGTAGGGTTTCAGGCGGCGGGCGGGCAGCAGCGGGGCGAAGAATTCGACGGCGTAGCGCAGCTTCTTGAAGCAGATGCGCATCCGGTGCCTTTCCTCCGGGCTTAGTTCGGCGTGGCGCGCGGCCAGCTTGCGCGCCCGGCGGGCGTGGGCGGCCAGCCGGTCGTGCGCGAAGCCGCTCAGGGTCAGCGGCAGCGTGTCGCCCAGCGCGTACACGGCGGCGGTGAATTCGAGCAGCAGGCGCGGGTATTCGCCGACCGCGAGCAGCTTGCGGATCGCCTTGCGCGCCGCCTTGGCACGGCGGGCGGCTTCCTTACGCAGGCGCCGGGTGTCGCGGCAGCCGGGAAAGGCGGCGGCGATCGGGGGCAGGGTTTCCTCGAGCAGCACGTCCCAGTTGCGCGCGTCGCCCAGCGCGCCGGCCAGCGTCTGCCAGGTCCGGCCGTAGGTGGCGACGAAATCGGCCGGCAGCACCGGCGCGAACAGCTTGATCGCCGAGCGCAGCCTGCGCAGCGCGACGCGGGCCTGGTGGATGTACTCGGCCGCGCCGCCGGCGCACAGGCCGGCCTCGTTGCGCTGGAAGTGCTCCAGGCAGCCGAGCGCGATGGCGCGGAAGGCCTCGACCGGCGTCATGCCTTCGTCGATCGCAGCCGGGCGGGCGCGGAAGGGGGCCGGCGGCAGGTCGAGGAACAGCTCGTAGCCGCGCTCGGCCTTGCTGGCGATCGCCGGGTGCAGGTCGAGGTCGGCCTGCAGCTGGCGGGTCAGTCCGAAAATGTCCTCGATGCGGCCGGCCAGCAGCTCGAGCTCGATTTCGCAGATGCGGGTGCGTCGACCGCGACTTTCGATCCAGCCGCGGTCGACGGCCAGTTCGATCCGGGATTCGCCGAACGGCACCTCGCGCACCTGGCGCTGGAAGTCGGTCGTGAACACCGGCTCCAGCCGGGGGCGGCGCTGTTCGAGGAAGTCGTGCAGGTCGCCCGCTTCGACGTGGTCGAAGGCGACCTCGCCCGGCGTGGCCGGGGCCTCCCACTCGCTGCGCAGCGCCAGGCCGCCGCTCGCCGGTTCGGCGGATTTCACGGTGCACAGCCATTGCCAGCCCTTTTTGCGCAGGCGGACCGCGATGCGCCGGGCGTGCAGGTCGAGTTGCGGGGTGTCGTAATAGGTGTTCAGCAGGCGCTGCTTCTGCGGCGCGATGCCGGCGAGCAGCGGGTGGTCGGCCAGGCGGCCGGCGGCGTCCGGTTTCAGCTGGAGTTTGAGTTCGATCTCGGTGCTCATGGCGGCTCGGTGGGGCGGATTCAACGGAAGAGGGGGGCGGGACGTCACTGGAAACCTTCGCTGCGGGCGCGCGCCAGCAGGTCCTGCCAGCGCGACAGGCTGCTGCGGCTGGACTGCTGGCCGGTGCCCTGCCACAGCCCGGCGCCGTTGAAGCTGAAGATCGGCGCCAGGTCGCCGCGCCGCGACGCCGGCTGGATGCTCGGGTCGAGGTTGTCGAGGATCAGCGGATCGGCGCCGGGAGACGCGTAGTAGGCCAGCACCATGTGGGCCTGGACGACGGGGCCGTACGGGCCCTGCTGCGTCGCCTTGACGTAGACCAGGCGCAGCTTGTTCAGCGGGACGCCGAGTTCGAGCAGCGAATAGTACTTGGCGATCGAGAAGTCCTCGCAGTCGCCGGCGCGCTGGCCCATGAACTCGACCGGCGTCGCCCAGTAGTCGGACTGCCGCCACACCGAATAGTCGTCGTCGAAGGCGATGCGCTGATTGAAGAAATCGTTGACCCGCCGCACCTTCTCGCGCTCCGACAGGCCGCGTCCGGCATCGACCAGGCCGCGCCATTCCTGCAGCAGCGGCAGCTGCGTCGTCCCGAAACGGCTGACCAGGGCCTGCTGCAGCCGGTCGAAGTCGAGCCCCAGCGCGGCGCCCAGGCAGCCGATGCCGAGCGCAGCGACCAGGGCGGGCGTGGCGAGCAGGCGGGTCAGGGCGGACAGGCGGGGCAAGGTAGGCGGCATGATCCGGTGATCGAATGGAGGGATTATTACCCATCCGCGCGCGATTGGGCCGACCGGGCTTGTGGCAGAATCGATGCAGGACCGGCGCGTGACCAGCGCCCGCTACTACCACCCACGGCCGCCTGCTCGGCGAGCGGGTGCCGGTGCCGCTGCAGATTCCGCCGCTCGGCACGCACGAGATCTTCGTCGAGCTGAACGACGCGTCCGGCGGCTCGGGGGCGAACTTCGTCATCAAGTGGGATGCGGCGGAGCCGGTCAGCCCGCCGCTGGTCGAGTCGCTGCATGCCAACATGGACGGCGGCAAGGCGGTGATCTTCATGAACATGACCTTCATCACCGTTGCGACCATCGGTTACGGCGAAATCATCGACATGTCGAGATGCTGAATCGAGATGGCGCCCTGAGGCCAGCCGTTCGGCGGCGGACGGAGTCGGGTTAGACTGCGCTTTCAGGCCGCCGCCCCTGGCGGCCGAAGACCCAGGAGAATCCATCATGCACAAGAAAATCGCCCTCGCCCTGACCGCGGCCTTCGTCGTCGCCGGCCCCGCCGCCGCCTCCGACGAACTGGCCAAGAGCAAGAACTGCACGACCTGCCACGGCATCGACAAGAAGATCGTCGGCCCGAGCTACAAGGACATCGCCGCCAAGCGTTCGGCCGAGAAGGGCGCCGAGGCGGCGCTCGCCGCCAAGATCAAGGGCGGCAGCAAGGGCGAGTGGGGCCAGGTGCCGATGCCGCCGAACAACGTCACCGAGGCCGAGGCGGCGACGCTGGCCAAGTGGGTGCTGGCGCACAAGTAAGCGCCGCCCCGGCCGGCCGCCTGGCCGGCCACGGCCCGTTGCGGTGCACCGGGCCGACATAACAAAAACGAATCCCCGGAGAGACTCCCCATGCATGCCCTGACCGAAGAGCAGAAGCGCCGTCGCTGGCTCGCGCTCGGCGTCGTTTCGCTGATCTACGTGCTGTCCTTCTTCCAGCGCTTCGCGCCGGCCGGCATCGCGCAGGATCTGGCAGCTTCCTTCCAGACCTCGGCCGCGTCGCTCGGCGTACTCGCCGCGACCTATTTCTACGTTTACACGGTGATGCAGATCCCGACCGGGATCCTCGCCGACACCCTCGGCCCGCGCCGCATCCTGGCGCTCGGCGGCCTGATCGGCGGCGCCGGCTCCTTCCTGTTCGGCTTTGCGCCGACGCTGGACCTCGCGCTGCTCGGCCGCACGCTGATCGGCTTCGGCGTCTCCGTGACCTTCATCGCGATGCTCAAGCTGATCGCCGTCTGGTTCGAGGAAAACCGCTTCGCGACGCTGGTCGGCGTCTGCATGCTGATCGGCAACCTCGGCTCGGTGCTGGCCGGCGCGCCACTGTCCGGGCTGGCCCAGGCGACCGGCTGGCGCGGCGTGTTCATCGGCGTTGGCGTCGTCTCGCTGGTGCTCGGTGCGCTGTGCTGGCTGATCGTCCGCGACAGCCCGGCGGGGGCGACACAGCACGCCGCGAAGGTCGATCGCACCGTCGTGCTGTCCGGCCTGCTCGCGGTGCTGAAGAACCGCTCGACCTGGCCGGCGGCGCTGACCAACACCGGCATGTCCGGCGCCTTCTTCACCTTCGCCGGGCTGTGGGCGACGCCCTACCTGATGCAGGTGCATGGTCTGGCCCGACCGGTCGCGGCCAGCCACCTGTCGCTGTGGTTCGGCGGCTTTGCGGTCGGCTGCCTGTTCGTCGGCACGCTGTCCGACCGCCTGGGCCGGCGCAAACCGGTGCTGATCGTCGCCTCGCACCTCTACTTGGCGATCTGGCTGGTCTGGCTGTCCGGCGTCGCGCTGCCGCTCGCCGCGTCCTACGCGCTGTTCGGCCTGATGGGCCTGGCCACCGCCGGCTTCAGCCTGACCTGGGCCTGTGCCAAGGAGGTCAATCCGCCGCTGCTGTCCGGCATGTCGACCAGCGTCGCCAACATGGGCGGCTTTCTGGCCGGCGCGCTGCTGCAGCCGCTGGTCGGCTGGGTCATGGACCTCGGCTGGAAGGGCGAGATGCTGGCCGGTGCGCGCATCTACGACCTCGACACCTGGCGCCACGGCGTGCTGGTCGTGACCCTGTGCGCTGCGCTCGGCGCCGTCGCCAGCTGGCGCATCCGCGAAACGCGCTGCCGGAACATCTGGCAAGCGGACTGAGCGGAAAGCGGCCGGCGGCCTAGAATAGCGGGGTGCCGGCCGCTTGCCTCGCCTTGTTAAATTAGCGTATGCTTATATTCATGAAGCCGAATCTCCTCCATTCCCTGATTTTCGCCCTCGGGCTGGCGTCCACCGCGGTCTGGGCCGCCGATGCGCTGCCCGTCGTCACCGTTCAGCCGCATCCGGTTGATCTCGGCTTTCCGGCCGAATCCGTGGTCGAGGCCGTGCAGCAGGCTACCGTTGGCGCCCAGGTTGCCGGCCGGGTGCTCGAGGTCCGCGCCGATGCCGGCCAGCGCGTCGCCAAAGGCGATGTGCTGATGCGCA
Source organism: Dechloromonas sp. (assembly GCA_028687035.1). Classification (GTDB taxonomy): domain Bacteria; phylum Pseudomonadota; class Gammaproteobacteria; order Burkholderiales; family Rhodocyclaceae; genus Azonexus. The sequence continues at coordinate 18,804 of JAQUAX010000007.1, forward strand.
TCGACGCCCGCGAGGCGGCCGAGGCGGCGCGTGCCGCCGAGGCGGTGTACGCCAACGCAAAGGTCAATTACGAGCGGACGAAGAGCCTGGTCGGCCAGAAGTTCATGAGCGCCGCCGCGCTCGACAAGGCCAAGGCCGATCTCGACGCCGCCGCCGCCAACCGGGCCGCGGCCGGCGCCAGCCAGAGCCATGCGACCATCGTCGCGCCGATGGCCGGCATCGTCGCCCGTCGCCATGCCGAGATGGGCGATATGGCGACGCCGGGCAAGCCCTTGTTCACGATCTACCAGCCGGGCAGCCTGCGCGTCGTCGCCAGCGTGCCGCAGCACCGCCTGAACGAGATGCGCGGCGTCCGCAGTGCCCGCGTCGAGTTTCCGGAACTGGGCAAGCGGGTCGATGCGACCTCGGTCCAGTTGCTGCCGACCGCCGATGCGGCGACCCACGTGTCGCAGGTCCGCGTCAATCTGCCCGACCTGCCGGAGGCGATGCCGGGCATGTACGCCCGCGTGCTGTTCGTCACCGGCCGCGCCGAAAAGCTGACCGTGCCGGCCGCCGCCGTGCTGCGCCGCGGCGAAGTCGCCGCCGTTTATGTGCAGACTGCGGACGGCCGCCTGAGCCTGCGCCAGCTGCGCCTGGGCGATGCCGTCGGGCAGGGTGAGGTCGAGGTGCTGGCCGGCCTGGCCGCCGGCGATCGCGTCGTCACCGATCCGGTCAAGGCCGGCATCGCGATCCGGGACAAGCAGGACAAAAAATAAAAACCGGCCCGAGCCGGTGTTCAGCGTGCCGTCCGCCCCGCTTTCGGGGCTCCACAAAGGAGGAGATGTTCATCATGGCTCACATCGTGATTGTCGGCGCCGGCCTCGGCGGGATGCCGATGGCCTACGAGATGCGGGAGGCGGCGCGGCCGTCTGACCGCGTCACCGTCATCGCCAATACGGCGAAATTCCACTTCGTTCCGTCCAACCCCTGGGTCGCGGTGAACTGGCGCCAGCGCGAGGAAATCGAACTGGAAATCGAACCGCTGCTGAAGAAGCACGACATCGGTTTCATCCACGCCGCGGTCACCCGCGTGCATCCCGAGCAGAACCGCGTCGAGCTCGACGACGGCCGTTCGGTCGATTACGACTACCTGGTGCTGGCGACCGGGCCGCGCCTGGCCTTCGACGAGATTGAGGGGCTGGGGCCGCAGGGCCACACGCAGTCGATCTGCCACGTCGACCATGCGGCGCATGCGCGCACGGCCTGGGAGCGTTTCGTCGCCGAGCCGGGGCCGATCGTCGTCGGCGCGGTGCAGGGAGCGTCGTGCTTCGGACCGGCCTACGAGTTCGCGATGATCATGGAAACCGACCTGCGCCGGCGCAAGATCCGCGACCAGGTGCCGATGACCTTCGTGACCTCCGAGCCCTACATCGGCCACCTCGGCCTCGGCGGCGTCGGCGATTCGAAGGGCCTGATGGAGTCGATCTTCCGCGACAAGCACATCAGGTGGATCTGCAACGCCAAGGTCGACCGCATCGAGGCCGGCAAAATGTACGTGACCGAGCACGACGAGGACGGCAAGCCGAAGAAGTCGCACGAACTGCCCTTCAGCTATTCGATGATGCTGCCGGCCTTCAAGGGCATCGAGGCGGTGTACGGCATCGAGGGCCTGACCAATCCGCGCGGCTTCGTGCTGATCGACGGGCAGCAGCGCAATCCGAAGTATCCGAACATCTTCGCGGTCGGCGTCTGCGTCGCGATTCCGCCGGTCGAGGCGACGCCGGTCCCGACCGGCACACCGAAGACCGGCTACATGATCGAGTCGATGGTCACTGCGACCGCACAGAACATCCGCGCCGTGCTCGACGGCCAGCCGCCGGTCCGCAAGGCGACGTGGAACGCCGTCTGCCTGGCCGACTTCGGCGACAACGGGGCGGCCTTCGTCGCGTTGCCGCAGATTCCGCCGCGCAACGTCAACTGGTTCTCGCACGGCAAGTGGGTGCATCTGGCCAAGGTCGGCTTCGAAAAATATTTCATGCACAAGATGAAAAAGGGGACGACCGAGACGGTGTACGAAAAGGTCGTCATGGATGCGCTCGGCATCATGAAACTGAAAGGCAAGTAAGCAGCTTATGGGTAGCAGGGATCTCGGCATTTCCGGACGCATCGCGCGGACCTTCCAGAATTCGCGAATGACGCCCTTGCTGGCGCTGGTCGCCTTCCTGATGGGCGTCTTCGCGACGCTGGTCACGCCGCGCGAGGAAGAGCCGCAGATCGACGTGACCATGGCCGACGTACTGGTCGCCTTCCCCGGCGCGTCGGCGCGCGACGTCGAGAATCTGGTCGCCCGGCCGGGCGAGCAGGTGCTGTCGCGCATGCACGGCGTCGAGCACGTCTATTCGATGTCGCGTCCGGGCATGGCGGTGATCACCGTGCAGTTCGACGTCGGCGTCAAGTACAACGACGCGGTGCTGCGCCTGCACGACACCGTGATGTCGCACCGCGACTGGCTGCCGCCCAACCTCGGCGTGCAGGAGCCGGTGATCAAGCCGCGCGGCATCGACGACGTGCCCATCGTGTCGCTGACCTTCTCGACGCGCGATCCGTCGCGTTCGGCCTACGACCTGCAGCAGGTCGCGCGCGCCGTCGAGATCGAGCTGAAGCGGATCAAGGGCACGCGCGACGTGTCCACGCTGGGCGGCCCGGACCATGCGATCCGCGTGCTGATGGACGCCGAGCGGATGAACGCCTACGGCGTGACGCCGCAGGACATCGCCGGCGCGCTGAAGGTGTCGAACGCGCTGCAGTCGTCGGGCAGCCTGACCGCCGGCAACCGCGAACTGCTGGTGCAGACCGGTACCTACCTCGAATCGGCCGCCGACGTGAAGTCGCTGGTCGTCGCGGTGCGCGACAGGAAGCCGGTGTTCGTCAGCGACGTCGCGACGGTCGAGGACGGCCCCGACCAGCCGAAGCGCTACGCGTGGTTCGGCGACCGGGACGGCGAATTCCCGGCGGTGACCATCCAGCTGTCGAAGCAGCCGGGCGTCAATGCGGCCGACGTGGCGACCGCCGCGGTCGACCGCATCGAAAGCCTGAAAAACACCGTGATCCCCGACGGCGTCGAGGTCACCGTGACGCGCAACTACGGCGAGACGGCGACCGAGAAGGCGCAGAAGCTGATCGGCAAGCTGATCTTCGCGACCGCCTTCGTCGTCGCGCTGGTTTTCTTCGCGCTCGGCCGGCGCGAGGCGGTGATCGTCGGCGTCGCCGTGACGCTGACCCTGGCCGCGACGCTGTTCGCGTCCTGGGCCTGGGGCTTCACGCTGAACCGGGTGTCGCTGTTCGCGCTGATCTTCTCGATCGGCATCCTGGTCGACGACGCGATCGTCGTCGTCGAGAACATCCACCGCTGGCAGGGCCTGCATCCGCAGAAGACGCTGCTCGAGCTGATCCCGGGGGCAGTCGACGAGGTCGGCGGGCCGACCATCCTGGCGACGCTGACGGTGATCGCTGCGCTGCTGCCGATGGCCTTCGTGACCGGGCTGATGGGCCCGTACATGAGCCCGATCCCGATCAACTCGTCGATGGGCATGGCGATCTCGCTGGCCGTCGCCTTCGTCGTCACGCCCTGGCTGGCGGCGAAACTGATGAAGCCGCATGGCGCCGGCGGCCACGCGCCGTCGAAGCTCGATGCGACGCTGGACTCGACCTTCCGCAAGCTGCTGACGCCCTTCCTCGATCCGCTGACCGGCGCCGCCGCCCGCGTCAAGCTGGGCATCGCCGTCGTGCTGCTGATCCTCGGTTCGGTGTCGCTGGCCTATTTCCAGCTGGTCGTGCTGAAGATGCTGCCCTTCGACAACAAGAGCGAATTCCAGATCGTGCTCGACATGCCGGTCGGCACGCCGGTCGAGGAAACCGCGCGGGTACTGCACGAGATCGGCGCCGAAGTCGCCAAGGTGCCGGAAGTCACCAATTACCAGGCCTACGCCGGCACCGCCAGCCCGATCAATTTCAACGGCCTGGTCCGCCAGTACTACCTGCGGGCGACGCCGGAAAAGGGCGACATCCAGGTCAACCTGGCCGACAAGAAGCACCGCTCGCGGCAGAGCCACGAGATCGCGGTGTCGGTGCGCGACGCGGTCGAGGCGATCGGCAAAAAGAACGGCGGCGTCGCCAAGGTCGTCGAGGTGCCGCCCGGTCCGCCGGTGATGTCGCCCATCGTCGCCGAGGTCTACGGCCCCGATTACGCCGGCCAGATGGCGGTCGGCAAGACGGTGCGCGCCGCCTTCGAACAGACGAAGGACATCGTCGCGGTCGACGACTACATCGATGCCGATTCGCGCAAGGTCGTGCTGCACGTGCTGCAGAACAAGGCGGCGCAGCTCGGCGTCGCGCAGAGCGACATCGTCGAGGTGGTCACGATGGGCCTGGCCGGCGTGGACGTGACGCCGGCGCGCAATACCGAATCGAAGTTCGAGATCCCGGTGCGCGTCGCGCTGCCGGCCGAGAAGCAGTCCTCGCTCGACGCGCTGCTGAAGCTGCGCGTGCGTTCCCGCGACGGCCAGCTGGTGCCGGTGTCCGAACTGGTCGAGGTGCGCGACGCGGCGCGCGAGAAGGCGATCTACCACAAGGACCTGCTGCCGGTCGTCTATGTCGTCGGCGACATGGGCGGCAAGCTCGATTCGCCGCTCTACGGCATGTTCGACATCCGCTCGCAGATCAACGGCGTCGCGCTGAAGGAAGGCGGCACGCTGGGCGAATGGTTCATCCGCCAGCCGTCCGATCCCTACGCCGGCTACAGCGTCAAGTGGGACGGCGAGTGGAAGGTGACCTACGAGACCTTCCGCGACATGGGCATCGCCTACGGCGTCGGCCTGATCCTGATCTACCTGCTGGTCGTCGCCCATTTCGGCAGCTATCTGGTGCCGCTGATCATCATGGCGCCGATCCCGCTGACCATCATCGGCGTGATGCCGGGCCACGCGCTGTTCGGCTCGCAATTCACCGCGACGTCGATGATCGGCATGATCGCGCTGGCCGGCATCATCGTCCGCAACTCGATCCTGCTCGTCGATTTCATCAAGGAACAGGTCGCCGCCGGCATGGATTTCCACGACGCGGTGATCCAGTCCGCCGCCGTGCGCGCCAAGCCGATCGCGCTGACCGCGCTGGCCGCGATGCTCGGTGCGCTGTTCATCCTCGACGACCCGATCTTCAACGGCCTGGCGTTGGCGCTGATCTTCGGCATCCTCGTCTCGACGCTGCTGACGCTGGTCGTCATCCCCGTCCTCTATTTCGCTGCTTACCGTAAGGAACATCAATAATGACCATCGAACGCATCATCCGCATCATGGCCGGCTTCTTCGTGATGCTGTCGCTCGCCCTCGGCTGGCACGGCAGCCCGATCTTCGTTTCCGAGTGGTTCCTCGCGTTCACCGCGTTCGTCGGCCTGAACCTGTTCCAGAGCGGCTTCACCGGCTTCTGCCCGCCGGAAAAGCTGCTTGCGAAGCTGGGCGTCAAGCGTGGCGACGGCGGCGCCTGCTGCCGCTGAGTCCCGCCCGCCGGGATGCTGGCCGCATCGCGGCAAGCGTTTGTAATATAAGGATTTTGCCGATCAGGCCACGGCCGGAAAATAGTCGCGAAAACTGCGGGCTTCTCGGTTAGACTGCCCGCCATTTTCCGGATCGGTAGCTGCATCGTGATGTACAACCCGGCCCTGGGCGGTCGCCGACTGGCCTGGGTTTTTTCCGGCGCCCTCGTGCTGTTGTGGGGGGGCGTCGCGCTGGACGGCTGGCGGGCCGGCCTCGCCCTGCCGTTCCCGCTGTCCGCCGGGCTGGCCGGCAGCGTGCTGCTGGCCGCCGGCTTCGCATTCGCGCTGCGCGCCTTGCGCCAGTTCAGGTCGCAGCTTGAACTGCAGCGCTGGATCATCGACCAGGTTTCCGAGGCCGTGATGGTCGTCGACCGCGGCCAGCGCATCGTCGCGGTCAACCCGGCTTTCGAGCGCATTACCGGCTATCCTGTGGCCGACGCGCTCGGCCTGACGCCGCAATCCTTCGCCGTCGCCCAGCACGGTCCCGCCGCCTGGCCGGCGATCTGGGAGGCGCTGGCGACCTTCGGCCACTGGGAAGGCGAACTGTGGGCGCGGCGGCGGGACGGCGAACTCTACCCGACGCAGATGCGCATCCGCGCCGTCGCCGCCGACGGCCGGCGCCCGGCGCGTCATGTCGCGGTGTTTTCCGACGTCAGCGGACGCAAGGCGCAGGAAGCGCGCATCGATTACCTGGCCCGCCACGATCCGCTGACCGACCTGCCCAACCGCCTGGCCCTCGGCCATCACCTCGACGACACGCTGGCCCGCGCCACCCGCAGCGGCGAGCAGGTCGCCGTGCTGGTCATCGACCTCGACCATTTCAAGACGGTCAACGATTCGCTCGGCCACCACGCCGGCGACCGGCTGCTCGCCGAGATCGCCCGCCGGCTGCGCGGCGAGATCGATGCCGCGACCTGCCTTTTCCGGCTGGGCGGCGACGAATTCGCGATCGTCCGCAGCGGGCTGGCCGACGCCGACCCGGTCGTCGAACTGGTCGACCGCGTCGTCCGCGCCATCGCGCTGCCCTTCGACGTCGGCGGCTGCGCGCTGCGGGCCAGCCCGTCGCTGGGCATCAGTCTCTACCCGGGCGACGGCGACGACGGCCCGACGCTGCTGCGCAATGCCGACACCGCGCTGCATTTCGCCAAGTCGCGCGGGCGCAACAACCACCAGTTCTTCGCAGAACCGATGAAGGCCGCGGTCAACCGTCGCCTGCACGTCGAAAGCGAACTGTGGCAGGCGCTGGCCGAGAACCAGCTGGAGCTGCATTACCAGCCGCAGGTCGACCTGCTGGCCGGGCGCATCGTCGCCGTCGAGGCGCTGGTCCGCTGGCGGCATCCGCAGCGCGGCCTGGTCGCGCCGGGCGAATTCATCCCGGTCGCCGAGGAATGCGGGCTGATCGTTCCGCTCGGCCACTGGGTGCTGCTCGCCGCCTGCCGGCAGGCGCGCGCGTGGCGGGATGCGGGCATCGAGCTGGGCGGCGTCGCCGTCAATATCTCGGCGCTCCAGTTCCACCTGCCCGATTTCGCGCAATCGGTGCGCGCGGTGCTGGCCGAGACCGGTCTGCCGCCGGCCTGCCTGGAACTCGAGATCACCGAGACGACGCTGATGCGCGACGCCGATGCCGCCGCCGAAACGATGGCGCAGCTGAAGGCGATGGGCGTGATGCTGGCGATCGACGATTTCGGCACCGGCTATTCGTCGCTCGCCTACCTGCGCCGCTTCCCCGTCGACCGGCTGAAGATCGACCGCTCCTTCGTCGCCGACATCGGCGGCGAGCGCGATTCGTCGTCGCTGGTCGGCTCCATCGTCGCGCTCGGCCACGCGCTGGGGCTGGAACTGGTCGCCGAGGGCGTCGAGCGTCCCGAACAGGCCGAGTTCCTGCAGTTGCTCGAATGCCAGCGGGTCCAGGGCTACCATTTCTACCGTCCGCTGCCGGCGGACCAGCTGGAAGGGCTGGACGCCTTCTGCGGCGGCCCGCCGCGGGGCGCGTAGCGCGGCCGTCCTGCTAGAATCCGGTCTTCTTCCCACGGAGTTCAGCATGAAGATCGGATTCCTCGGCCTCGGCATCATGGGGCGCCCGATGGCGCTCAACCTGCTCAAGGGCGGCCACGAACTGACCGTCTGGGCGCGCCGCCCCGAATCGATGCAGCCGCTGCTCGACGCCGGTGCGACCGGCGCCGCCAGTCCGGCCGACGCGGCGCGCGGCGCCGAACTGCTGATCAGCATGGTCGCCGATGCGCCGGACGTCGCCGAAGTGATGCGCGCCGCGCTGCCCGGCGCCGCGCCCGGCCTGGTCGCCGTCGACATGAGCACGATCGCCCCGGCCGCTGCCCGCCGCATCGGCGGGGAACTGGCCGCGGCCGGCGTCGATTTCGTCGATGCGCCGGTGTCCGGCGGCGAGGTCGGCGCCATCGCCGGCACGTTGTCCATCATGGCCGGCGGCAGCGCAGCGGCGTTTGCCAAGGCACAGCCGGCCTTCGCGTGCATGGGGAAAAACATTGTCCACGTCGGCGACGCCGGCGCCGGCCAGGTCGCCAAGGCGGCCAACCAGATCGTCACCGGCATGGGCGTGCTCGCCGTCGCCGAGGCCTACGCCTTCGCCGCGAAGAACGGCGTCGATGCCGGCAAGGTGCGCGAGGCGCTGCTCGGTGGCTTCGCCTATTCGAAGATCCTGGAAAACCACGGTCAACGCATGCTCGACCGCAATTTCAAGCCGGGCTTCAAGAGCTGGATGCACGAGAAGGACCTCAACATCGTGATGCAGACCGCGCACGAACTCGGCCTGTGCCTGCCCGGTTCGGCGGCGACCGCGCAGATGTTCAACGCGATGGTCGGTTCCGGCCTCGGCGAGGAGGATTCGATCGCCGTGCTGAAGCTGCTGGAAAAACTGTCGGGGCAAAGCGCGTGAAGGTCGGCTTCATCGGCCTCGGCGTCATGGGCCGCCCGATGGCGCTGCACCTGCACGCGGCCGGCCACGAATTGCACGTCTGGGCGCGTCGACCGCAGAGCGCCGAGGGCCTGCCGGCGACGGTCTGTGCGACGCCGGCCGAACTCGGCCGGGCCTGCGCCGTGGTGTTCACGGTGATCACGTCGAGCGCCGACGTCGAGGCCGTCGCGCTCGGCCCGGACGGCCTGATCGAGGGCATGGCGCCCGGTTCGGTGCTGGTCGATTGCTCGACCATCGCGCCCGACGTCGCCCGCCGCATCGCCGGCCGGCTCGCTGAAAAGGGCATCGACATGCTCGACGCGCCGGTGTCCGGCGGCGCCCAGGGGGCGATCGCCGCGACGCTGGCGATCATGGCCGGCGGCGACGCCGCGGTGCTGGAGCGGGTCCGCCCGCTGCTCGACTGCCTGGGCCAGCGCATCGTCCATGTTGGACCGAACGGCGCCGGCCAGGTCGCCAAGGCCTGCAACCAGATGATCATGGTCGCCGCGATCCAGGCGGCGGCCGAGGCGATGCGCCTGGCCGCCGCGTCCGGCGTCGATTGCGGCAAGGTCCGGCAGGCGCTGGCCGGCGGTTCCGCCGCGTCGCGTGTGCTCGACGTGATGGGCGAGCGCATGGTCCGCCGCGATTTCGCGGCCGGCATCGAGGCCCGGCTGCACCACAAGGACTACGGGCTGGTGCTGCAGGCGGCGCGGGAATCGGGCGTGCCGCTGCCGTTGACCGCGGTCGTCGGCCAGCAGCTCAACGCGCTGATGGCGCAGGGCTGGGGGCAGGACGACACGGCGTCGCTGCTGCGGGTGCTCGAACTGACATGACCCAGATCGCCCAGCTGAGCGAAGCCGAGATCGACGAGCGTTTCCGCATCGTCGGCGCGCGGCCGGTCGCTTTCCTGCTCGCCGGCTTCGCCAAGGAGAACGACGCCTTCTCGGTGCATTTCCGCGACGGCGACGAGATGTTCCTGAGCACGCTGCTCGCTGCCGACGCGGAACGCGGGCGGCTGATCTTCGACTGCAGCGGCAGCCAGGACACCAACCGGCGCTTCCTGGCCTGCGAGCGCAGCGCCTTCGTCGGCCGCCCCGGCGGCGTGCTGGTCCAGTTCCACGTCGGCCAGGCCCGCGAGATCCTGTTCGGCGGCAGCAAGGCCTTCATCGTGCCGCTGCCGGATTCGGTGATCCGGCTGCAGCGGCGCGAGCATTTCCGGATCGAGACGCCGCGCGTCAATCCGCTCGAATTCTTCGGCCGGATGCCGGACGGCGGCCTGCTCCGCCTGGTCGTGCACGACATCTCGGTCGGCGGCATCGGCGCCGACACGACGGTTCAGCCGGCAGGCATCGAAACCGGCCTGGTGCTGCCCAACTGCCATTTCTCGCTACCCGGCGACAGCCGCGACATGTTCTTCAGCGCGACGGTGCGTCACGTCCGCGAACTGTCGAGCCGCGCCGGCACCCGGCTGTGGCGCATCGGCCTGCAGTTCAACGACCTGCCGACCGGCGACCAGACGCGCATCCAGCGCTACATCGCCAAGGTCGAGCGCGAGCGCCACGAACTGATCTGAAGCCTCAGGCGCACTCGTCGCACAGGTGGATCTCGACGGTCGCATGCACGATTTCCTCGTGCACGGCGAGCGCCGACCGGATGGCCAGCGGCGTCAGCGCCGCGTCGTGGGTCAGCAGCCCGAGCGCGCAGGCGTAGGCGCCGTTGCCGACGCGCCAGACGTGCAGGTCGGTGATCTGCGTGCCGCCGCCGGCCGGCAGCCCGGCGACGACGGCGCGGATTTCCTCGACCACCGGATGGTCCATTTCGCGGTCGAGCAGCACGCGGCCGGTCTGGACGATCAGTTTTTTTGCCCACAGGCCGACCAGCAGCGCGCCGACCAGGCCCATCGCCGGGTCCAGCCAGGACCAGCCCCACAGCCAGCCGCCGGCCAGCGCGGCGATCGCCAGCAGCGAGGTCAGCGCGTCGGTGATCACGTGGATGTAGGCAGCCTTCAGGTTCAGGTCGTCGTGGTGATGATGACCGTGTCCGTGGTCATGGTCATGGTCATGATGGTGGTCGTGGGCCTGCCCGAGAATCAGCGCGCAGACGACGTTGACCGCGAGGCCGAGCGCGGCGACGGCGATCGCTTCGGCGTAGCGGATCGGTTGCGGCGACCACAGGCGCTCGAGCGAGCCGAAGACCATCGCGCCGGCGATGCCGAGCAGGAACAGCGCGCTGGTGTAGCCCGCCAGCACCTCGATCTTCCAGGTGCCGAACGCGAAGCTCGGGTCGTCGGCATACTTGCGCGACGCGGCGTACGCGAAGGCGGCCAGGCCGATGGCCAGCGCGTGCGAGCTCATGTGCCAGCCGTCGGCGAGCAGCGCCATCGAGTTGAAGGCCAGCCCGGCGGCGATCTCGACGACCATGGTCGCCAGCGTGATCCACAGCACCGCGCGCGTGCCGCGCTCGGCGGCCGGGTTGCCGCTGCCGTAGCGGTGCGCGTGGCCCCAGCGCGACAGGTCGTGGTGCGGTCCCATCAGAACTCTCCCGGGTACATCAACTGGCGTTGGTGCTTCAAGGCCAGCAGCACCACGTCGCTGTCGGAATGGGCGTACAGAACGATGTGCTGGCCGACAACGTACTCCCGCAGGTGAGGCAGCCCGGCTTGTTCAGCCAGTTGCCGAACGGCGTCGGCCTTCAGTGCGGCCTGTGCAGATTGCGCAGCCAGGAAGCGCGCCGGCCGACCGCTGGCCGGTGACCACGCCAGAATGGCGACCATGTCGCGGAGGTCTTGTTTCAGCCTGCTCAGGCGGGCATCTGCCGTCTCCGCATCCTGGATCAGAAAGAACCGGTGGGCGGCATCCAGATTGGCCAGGAAATTCGGTGCGGCGTCGACCTTGGCGTTTGACGGCAAGGCCATGACTTCAGGACAGGGCTTTCAGCAGGTCGGCGTGCGATACGCGACGCCCGGCGAGAACTTCCCGCAAACCGGCTTCCGCTTCGCCCAGCAGCACCAGGCTGGCATGCTCGGCCTCCAGTGCATGGTAGTAATCCAGTTTTCTCGCATCGACGATGGCGACGTAAGCGGCCCCGTTCTTGGTCAGCAGCTTTTCGGCACCGGCGACGACTTCGTCGGAAAGCTCGGTCAGGCGAGCCCGCGCCTCGCTGATCGGCACAACATCCAGGGCTGAGAAGCTCATGATCCGTCCTTTAATGAATACGTTAACGCTTAGTGTAGCAGACGATTTCGGGCCTCTGCGCGGCAAGCCTTTTCATTGCTGGCCGTAGCCCTTGAATTTCCCGATGACCTCGGCCATTTCGGCGGCCGACAGCAGCACCGGGCTGCCGAGCTGGCAGGCACGCCAGTACTGCTCGCACAGTTCCTCCAGCTCGACGGCCAGCGCGAAGGCCTCGGCCAGGTCGCGGCCGGCGACGAGCAGGCCGTGGTTGGCGAGCAGGCAGGCCTTGCGGCCTTCCATCGCGGCGAGCGCCGCGGTCGACAGTTCCGCCGAGCCGAAAATGGCATAGTCGGCGCAGCGCACGGTGTCGCCGCCGAAGCGGGCGATCATGTAGTGGAAGGGCGGGATGTCCACGCGCAGGCAGGCCAGGCTGACCGCGAACGGCGAATGCGCGTGCAGCACGGCGCCGACTTCCGGGCGGCTCGCGTAGAGGTCGCGGTGGAAGCGCCATTCGGACGACGGCTTGCGCTGGCCCGCCGACGTGCCGTCGAGCGCCAGGCGCGGGATGTCGTCGGGCAGCAGCGCGTCGTACGCCATGCCGGTCGGCGTGATCAGGAAGCCGTCGCCGTTGCGCACGCTGAGGTTGCCGGCGGTGCCGCGGTTCAGCCCGGCCGGGCGCATCGCCTGCGCGGCGGCGATCAGTTCGGCGCGCGGGTCAGCCATGGCTTTCCTCCGGGTACAGGGCCTGCAGGGCGGCGGTGCTGGCCGGGCAGTCGCCGCGCTCGGTGATGATCGCGGTGACCAGCCGGGCCGGCGTCACGTCGAAAGCCGGGTTGGCGACCGCCTCGCCATCCGGCAGCTGCTGCAGCGCCGACGGCTGACCGTGCGCGTCGATGCCTTGCACATGGCGGAATTCGCCGGCTTCGCGCTCCTCGATCCGGATGTAGCGGCCGTCGGTCAGGTCGAAATCCAGCGTCGGGCGCGGCGCCGCGACGTAGAACGGGATGCCGCTGTCGGCGCAGGCCAGCGCCTTCAGGTAGGTGCCGACCTTGTTGGCGACGTCGCCGTTGGCGGCGATCCGGTCGGCGCCGACGATCACCGCATCGACGCGGCCCTCGCGCATCAGGATGCCGGCCGCGTTGTCGGCGATCAGCGTGTGCGGCACGCCGTGCTGGGCCAGTTCCCACGCGGTCAGCAGGCCCTGGTTGCGCGGCCGCGTCTCGGACACCCAGACATGCACCGGCAGCCCGGCGTCGTACGCGGCATAGACCGGCGCCAGCGCGGTACCGCCATCGACGGTGGCCAGCCAGCCGGCGTTGCAGTGCGTCATCAGGTTCAGCACGCTGCCGTGCCGGCGCGGCACCTGGCGCAGCAGGCGCAGGCCGTGCCGGCCGATCGCCAGGTTCTGCGCGACGTCCTCGTCGGCGATCGCCGCGGCTTCCCGCCATGCGGCCTCGACGCGCTCGCCGGGCGGCAGCGGCTGCAGGCGCTGCCACATCCGGGTCAGCGCCCACTGCAGGTTGACCGCGGTCGGCCGGGTGCGCAGCAGGAGGTCGAAGGCGTGTTCGAGGCCGGCATCGTCGGCCGCGGCGCCGAGCGCGATGGCCAGCCCGTAGGCGGCGGTCGCGCCGATCAGCGGTGCGCCGCGCACCTGCATCGCGCGGATCGCGTGCGCCGCCTCGTCCAGCGTGCCGACGCGGACCCAGTGCAGCGCATGCGGCAGCCGGGTCTGGTCGATGATGTCGATGACGCGCGTCCCGGGGTGGGCGCGCAGCGTGCGGGTGGGGGTGCCGTCGATGTTCATGGGGAGGATTGTGGCATAGTGCGTCGCTCGCCCACTACCCGCCCGCGCCATGCAAACCCCGATCCGCATCGATTCCCGCTTCCCGGCCATGGGCACGACGATCTTCACGGTGATGTCGCGGCTCGCCGCCGATTGCGGCGCGATCAACCTGTCGCAGGGTTTCCCGGATTTCCAGGCCGAACCGGAACTGTTCGACGCGGTGCATCGCCACATGCGCGCGGGGCGCAACCAGTACGCGCCGATGGCCGGCATGCCGGAACTGCGCCAGGCGATCGCCGGCAAGGTCTGCGACCTCTACGGCGCCGAATTCGACCCGGAGAGCGAAATCACCGTGACCGCCGGCGCGACGCAGGCCCTGTTCACGGCGATCGCCGCCTTCGTCCGGCCGGGCGACGAGGTCATCGTCTTCGCGCCGGTGTACGATTCCTACGCACCGGCGGTCGAGACGGTCGGCGGCACCGTCGTCTACGCGTCGCTGCGCTTTCCCGACTACGCGCCGGACTGGGCCGAGGTCGCGCGGCTGGTGAGCCCGCGCACGCGGATGATCGTCATCAACTCGCCGCACAACCCGACCGGCAGCCTGCTGTCCGCGGTCGACCTGGAGCAACTGGCCGGAATCGTCCGCGGCACCGACATCGTCGTGCTGTCCGACGAGGTCTACGAGCACATCGTGTTCGACGGCGAGCGCCATGCCGGCGTCTGCGCCCATCCCGAACTGGCGGCGCGCAGCCTGGTCGTGTCGAGCTTCGGCAAGACCTACCACGTCACCGGCTGGAAGATCGGCTACGTCGTCGGCCCGGCGGCGCTGACGGCGGAATTCCGGAAAGTGCACCAGTTCAACGTGTTCACCGTGCATGCGCCGTCGCAGCTGGCGATCGCCGAGTACATGCAGGATGCGTCGCGCCACCTCGGGCTGGCGGCCTTCTACCAGGCGAAGCGCGATTTCTTCCGGGCGCAGCTGGCGGGAACGCCCTTCGTGCCGCTGGCCTGCCGCGGCACCTATTTCCAGCTGGCGCGTTACGACGCGATCAGCGACCGGCCGGACCGCGAATTCGCCGAATGGCTGACCCGCGACATCGGCGTCGCGGTGATCCCGGTGTCCGCCTTCAACCCGGACGGCCGGGACGACCGCGTCGTCCGCTTCTGCTTCGCCAAGCAGGAGGCGACGCTCGCCGCGGCCGGCGAGCGCCTGCGCCGGTTATAGGCCGGCGGCGCTGCGCGCGACGTAGATCAGCAGCGCCGTGGCGACCGCGCCGAGCACCACGTAGAACTTCCACGGACTCTTCTTCTCGGCGTAGGGATCGGTCAGCGCGCGCTCGGCGCCTTCCGGCAGCCGGGCCAGGTGGGTCAGCGCGGTGCCGAACGGGATGTTGATCCGCGCCCGCGTATTCACCGCCCAGCCGTTGGCGTCCAGCATCGGGCCGAGGTTGCGGTTCCTGAGCTTGAAGTAGGCCATCGCCATCGCCGGGCCGGAGATCAGCAGCATCAGGCCGACCAGCGCGAGCGGCATCTGCCACGCCTTGAGGCCGAGGAAGCCGGTGACGACCGAGGCCAGCGCGGTGCCGATGGCGCCGACGGCGAGGCCGATCGCCGCGAAGATGCCGGCGAACTTGGCGGCATCGAACGGGGCGGGGGGCTTCGGCGCCTCGACCTTGGCGCCGGCCTGCAGCACCGCGGCGGCCGCCGCGTCGTCGGCCGCCTTGGCCTTGGCCGCGGCGAATTTCTGCGCCTGCTCGGCGACCAGCCGGACGACCTTCTTGTACGGCGACCAGAAGGCCTGGCGGATGCTGATCGGATGATCGACGATCTTGGTGATCGTCGCGTCCCAGTCGCGGCCCTGGCGGTCGTAGAACACGCCGTTGCGGCCGACCATCAGCTGGTCGGAGTCGCCCGCGGTGAACGCCGCGGCGATGGTCATTTTGCCGTCCGGCCGCGTGCAGTCGCAGTAGGCCAGATAGACGCCGGACAGCGTGGCCAGCGCGGCGTGCTTGCCGGCGTCGAGCACCTTGACGCACAGCTCGCAGCTGCGCCCGTCGAGGTACAGCGTGCCGGCCTGGAAGCTGGCCTTGTCGCGCCGCGTGTAGAAATCGGTGAAGGCGACGAAGTTGTTGGCCAGCCGGGCCAGGTCGCGGACGTAGCGGACCAGCCGGTCGACCTCGCCGATCGCCTCGGCTTCGCCGGCCAGTTCGGCGTCGCGGGCGATCAGCGCGGTCAGCCGGGCGCGCACGTCGCCGGCGGCCAGCGCGTCGACGCGGGCCGGGTCGAGGGCGTCGAGCGGCGTCGCCGGCTGCGCGGCGAGCCAGGCCTCGTACGGCGCGAAACGCGTCTTGACGTCGTCCCAGTCGGCGGCGGTCAGTTCGCCGCGGGCGCCGAGCAGCGGGGCGACGACCTGCACCGCGAAGGCGCCGACCGCGGCCGACCAGGCCGGGTTCAGCCCGCCGGCCAGCGGCAGCGTCGCGTCCTTGCGCACGTAGGCCAGCGGCAGCGCGGCGACGTCGTCGCCGGCCGCGGCGAGCAGCCGGCCGCCGAGGGCGCGCAGGTCGTCCTCGCTGCCGTTCAGCAGCTCGCCGGCGCGCGGGTCGAAGGCGGCCAGCCGGCAGCGCGTGAAGAAGTCGTCGATCTTTGCGCGCACCGCGGCGAACGCGGCGTGGCCGTCGGCGGTTGCGGCGCCCAGCGGCAGCAGCGCCGGGTCGGCGGCCGGTGCGGCGCGCCACGCGGCGAGCGCGGCGGCATCGTCGAAGAAGCAGTCGACGCCGGCCTGGTCGACGCCGGTCTCGCCGCTGCGGTCGGGCTGGCCGCCGCTCAGCGCGATGATGTCGGCGATCGCCGACTGCAGGTCCTCGTCGAGCCCGGCCGGGGCGATCACGCCGTCGCCGTTGAACGGCATGCCGGCGAAGATGCGCACGCTGTCGGCGGTGTCGTCGACGCTGATCGTGTCGGCGCCGGCCTTGCCCAGGCTGTCCAGCACGTGGCGGGCGGAGGCGAGCAGCCGGGCGCCCTCGTCGCTGCCGTCGTCGATCGCGTCCAGCGCCAGCGGGCCGCCGGCGATCAGCGTGTCCGGCGTCTTCAGCCGGGCCGTTGCCCAGTCGATCGCGGCGATCAGTTCGGGCGCGCGGACATGGCCGTCGGCGTCGCTGTCGATCAGCGCCAGCGTGCGTTCGTCGAGTTCCAGCCCGGCGGTCGGGCAGGACAGCGCGACCCACAGCTTCTGGTCGAGTTCGCTCAGGTGGACGAGGTCGGCGCCGGTGTCCAGGCGGACCTGGTCGAAGCCGCCGGCGCTGAAGAAGCGCCAGCGATGCGGGGAGGGGGTCATGGTCGCTTGCCTTTCAGGGTTGGGGTTGTCCGAAAACAGCCTGCCACAGCGCGTCGACCGCGGCAACGTGCTTGTCTACCAGTTCGCGCGGCACGCGCGCCTTCGGCGTCGCGGTCAGGCGCAGCGCGTGCTGCAGCCGGCGGTATTCGCGGTAGGCGTTGCCGGCCGCCGCCGCCTGCGCCGGGTCGATCAGGCCGAGTTCGCCGGCGATGCGCAGCAGCGCGATGTTGCCGAGGTTGCCGGTCAGTTCGGCGTGGCGGTGGGCGTGGCCGAGCACCAGGTACTGCACGATGAACTCGACGTCGATGATGCCGCCGCGGTCGTGCTTCAGGCCGAACAGTTCGGGATCGTCCTTGGCGTGCGCGTCGTACATCTTTTTGCGCATCGCGACGACCTCGCCCTGCAGCGTCGCGAGATCGCGCGGCTGGCGCAGGATCTCGCAGCGGATCGCTTCGAAGCGCTGGCCGACCGCGGCATCGCCGGCGCAGAAGCGGGCCCGGGTCAGCGCCTGGTGCTCCCAGACCCAGGCGTGGTTCAGCTGGTAGTCGCGGAAGGCGTCGACGGTCACCGCGAGCAGCCCGGAATCGCCGTTCGGGCGCAGCCGCAGGTCGGTCTCGAACAGGATGCCGGCCGGCGTCTGGCTGGACAGCCAGGTGTTCAGGCGCTGGCCGAGCCGGGTGTAGTTCTCCTGGGCGTCGGCGTCGTCGTCCTCGTACAGGTAGACGAGGTCGAGGTCGGACGCATAGCCCAGTTCCTTGCCGCCCATCTTGCCGTAGCCGATCACCGCGAAGCGCGGCGTCTCGCAGTGGCGCTTGCGGATGGTCTGCCAGACCAGCGGCAGCGTTTCCTGGACGATGGTGTCGGCCAGTTCGGTCAGGTGGTCGGACAGCTTCTCGATGGTCTGCAGCCCGGCCAGGTCCTGGGCGAGCAGCCGGAACACCTGGGCGTGGTGCATTTCGCGCAGGAGGTCCATTTCGCGCTCGGTGTCGCCGGCGTGCGTCGCCAGGTTCTGCCGCAGCTGGCCGCGGAAGCCGGCCCAGTCGGTGGCCATCTCGTACAGCCGCGGGTCGAGCAGTTCGTCGAGCAGCAGCGGGTGGCGGTTCAGGTAGTCGCTGGCCCAGCTCGACGCGCCGATCATGTCGGCGACGCGCTTCAGCGCCAGCGGATACTGCTGCAGCAGCGCCAGGTAGGCGCCGCGCCGGGCGATGACTTCGAGGAAGGCCAGGCCGCGGACCAGCGTCGTGTCCGGTGCCGGCGTCGCGGCCGCCGCCTCGATCAGGCGCGGGCCGACGGCGTCGAGCCGGCTGCGGTTGGTCGCCGGCAGCTGCTGGTAGCGGGCCGAGCCGCGCAGCGCGGCGAGCCGCTCCTGGGCTTCCTTCGGGTGGCGGAAGCCGAGGTTGCCGAAGGCCTCGATCGCCGTCTCGTCGTCGATCTGGCCGAGCCACAGCCCGGTCAGCGCGTGTTCGCCTTCCTCGGGTTCGGAGAAGACCGCCTCGAAATGGCGGCTGACCCTGTCGCGGTGGGCGTCGAGTACGGCGAGCATCGCCTCCCAGTCGGCGAAATCCATGCTCGCGGCGATTTTCGCCCGTTCCGCCGGGTCGACCGGCAGCATGTGCGTCTGCTTGTCCTCGACGTACTGCAGCCGGTGTTCGAGCCGGCGCAGGAAGACGTAGGCGGCCTGCAGTTCCTGTTCGGTCTCGGCCGGGATCAGCTGGCGCTCGACGAGCAGCGCGAGCACCGCCTGGGTCGGCCGGATCTGCAGCGCCGGGTCGCGGCCGCCGCGGATCAGCTGGAAGACCTGGGCCATGAACTCGATTTCGCGGATGCCGCCGGGGCCAAGCTTGACGTGGTCGGCCATGTCCTTGCGCGCGACCTCGCGGCGGATCTGCGCGTGCAGGTCGCGCATCGCGTTGATCGCACCGAAGTCGAGGTACTTGCGGAACACGAAGGGGCGGCCGATCTTCTGCATCGCCTCGACCCATTCCGGCTGCAGGTTGGGGCCGGCGTTCATCGTCCGTGCCTTGATCCACGCGTAGCGTTCCCACTCGCGGCCCTGCGTGATGAAGTAGTTCTCCAGCGAATCGAGCGAGCAGACCAGCGGTCCCGAATCGCCGTTCGGACGCAGCCGCATGTCCACGCGGAAGACCTGGCCGTCCGCGGTCAGGTCGCCGAGCGCGCCGATGATGCGCTTGCCGAGGCGGTTGAAGAAATCGTAGTTCTCGATCGCCTTCGGCCCGGCGGTGTCGCCTTCCTCCGGATAGACGAAGATGTAATCGACGTCGGACGACACGTTCAGCTCGCGCCCGCCGAGCTTGCCCATGCCGATCACCAGCAGGCGTTGCGGCCGGCCGCGGCTGTCGAGCGGCTCGCCGTAGGTCGCCGCGAGCTGGCGGTGGTAGTGGTCGAGTGCGAAATTGGTCGTGACGTCGGCGAGCAGCGTCATGCCCTCGACGATTTCGGCCAGCGGCGCCAGGCCGCACAGGTCGCGGATCGTCAGGTGGGCCATCGCGCGCTGGCGCAGCCGGCGCATCGCGCGGCGCACCGCGTCGTCGTCGGCGAAATCGCCGGCCAGCGGCGCGCGCAGCAGGTCTTCGGTCAGCGGCTGCTGCCAGGTCGCGGCCAGTTCGGGCACCAGGTCGGGCCGGGCCTGCAGCAGGTTGGAGAGGTAGCGGCTGTGCGCCAGGGCGGGCTGCCAGCGGGGATCGAGGAGGGTTTGCATAAGGGGGCGGTCGGCGATGGCGCCGAAAAGGATAAAATGCGGCTTTCGCAATGGCCCGATTGTAGTGATCTCATCCCCCTTGTGGCAAAACGGTTTGCCGCGTGAATAAGCCGAGGCAGCCGCTGATCGACGTTTTCCGAATTCTCCGTCCCCTGTTTTCCCTGCTCGCCCGGCCCCGCGTCGCGCGCGGCATGCGCCTGGCCGGCTGGCTGCTGTTCGGGCTGTGGCTCGGCTTCGTCGCGCTGCAGCTGGCGCTGCGCTACGTCGTGCTGCCGCGCGTCGCCGACTACCAGCCGCAGATCGAGCGGGCGGCCAGCCGCGCGGTTGGCCAGCCGGTGCGCATCGGCCGCATCGAGACGCGCTGGCAGGGGTTGAATCCCGACCTGGTGCTCGACGACGTCGCCGTGCTCGACCGCGCCGGCCAGCCGGCGGTGTCGCTCGCCCGCGTCGAGGCGGTGCTGTCCTGGGAAAGCCTGTGGCGCCTGCAGCCGACGCTGGCGCTGCTCGCCCTCGAGCGGCCGCTGCTGCACGTCCGCCGCACCGCCGACGGCCGGATCACGGTGGCCGGCATCAATACCGCCGGCGGCGACGACCCGGCCTTCGCCGAATGGCTGCTGCGCCAGAAGCGGATCCGCGTCCGCGACGCGACGGTGGTCTGGGACGACCAGCTGCGCCGGGCGCCGCCGCTGATTCTCGAGGACCTGCAGTTCGGCCTCGACAACCGCCGGGGCAGCCATCGCTTCGGGCTGTCCGCGGCGCCGCCGGGCGAACTCGCGGCGCGCCTCGACCTGCGCGGCGAAGTTGCCGGCGAGCTGGGCCAGGCCATCGAGCATTATTCCGGCAAGGTCTTCGTCGAACTGGACTATGCCGACCTGGCCGGCTGGCGGCCGTGGCTCGACTACCCGGTGGCCATCCCCTCCGGGCGCGGTGCGCTGCGCGTCTGGGGCGACCTCGGCGACGGCAGCGGCCGGCTGACCGCCGACGTCGCGCTCGAGGACCTGCGCATCCGCCTCGGCAGCAAGCTGCCCGAGCTGTCGCTGGTCAACATGCGCGGCCGCCTCAGCGGCAGCTACCGCGACGATGCCTGGAGCCTGGCCGGCAACCGCGTCGAACTGCTGGCCGCCGACGGCACGCGCGTCGCGCCCAGCGACTTCCAGGCCGAATGGCGGCGCGATCCGCGCGACGGCACGGTCGACGGCAAGGCGTCGGCGACCTATCTGGACCTCGCGGTGCTCGCCCGGCTGGCCGGCTACCTGCCGCTCGACCCGGGCAGCCGCGGCCTGCTGCAGCGGCATCGGCCGCAGGGGCAGATCGCCGACCTGCGCGCCGCCTGGCGCCTGGAAGGCGAGACGCTGAGCCGCTACAGCCTGCAGGCCGGCTTCGCCGGGCTGGGCCTGGCGGCGGACGGGAATTTCCCCGGCGCCGGCGGCCTGTCCGGCCGCGTCGACCTGACCGAGCAGGGCGGCCAGCTGGCGCTCGACACGCAGGCCGCGACGCTGTCGCTGCCCGGCGTCTTCCCGGAGCCCGACCTGCGCTTCGACAGCCTGGGCGGGCGCGCCCGCTGGCAGCGCGAATCCGGCCGGCTGACGGTCAACCTCGAACAACTGGCCTTTTCCAGCCCGGATGCGACCGGCTCGGCGCGCGGCACCTACCGCTACGACGGCAGCGGGCCCGGCGAGATCGACCTGACGGCCAGCATCGATCGCGCCGACGGCAGCGCGGTCTGGCGCTACATGCCGCATGCCGTCAATGCCGACACGCGGGCCTGGCTGAAGCGCGGCATCGTGTCCGGCCGGGCGTCCGACGGCCGGCTGGTGCTGCGCGGCAACCTGAAGGATTTCCCCTTCCGCGACCCGGCGACCGGCAGCTTCTCGGTGACCGCCAAGGCGCACGACACGAAGATCGACTATGCGCCCGGCTGGCCGGTCATCGAGCACGTCGAGGCCGACATGAGCTTCGGCATCGGCATGAAGATCCGCGCCAGCGCCGGCCAGATACTCGGCGCCCAGCTGTCCGGCGTCAGCGCCGACATTCCGGATTTCGAGTCGCACGAGGAAATGCTGCTGGTGCGCGGCGTCGCCCAGGGCGAAACCGGCGAATTCCTGCGCTTCATCGACCAGAGCCCGGTCGCCGAGACGATCGACCGCTTCACCGAAGGCATGAAGGCGAGCGGCCGCGGCCGCCTCGACCTGGCGCTCGACATCCCGCTGCGTCATGCGCTCGACACCCGGCTGCGCGGCGACTACCTGTTCCAGAACAACCAGCTGCAGCCGCTCGCCGGCCTGCCGCCGCTGACCCAGGTGCATGGCCGGCTGCAGATCACCGAGAACACCGTGACGGCCAGCGAGATCACCAGCCGCGGCTTCGGCGGCCCGCTGAAGGTGCAGGTCCGCAGCGCCGGCGGCAAGGTCGCCGTGCTGGCCTCCGGCACCGCCGGCATCGGCGAGGTCGCCAGGCATTTCGGCTGGCCGCTGGTCGACCAGCTGAGCGGCAACACCGCGTGGAAGGCCGAGATCGGCATCCGCAAGCGCAACGCCGACGTCGTCGTGACCTCGGACCTGGTCGGCATCAGTTCGCCGCTGCCCGATCCGCTGAACAAGACGGCGACCGCCGTGCTGCCGCTGCGCGTCGAGCGCACGGCGCCGGACGCCGAGCGCGAGCAGTACCGGATCACGCTCGGCAAGGTCGCGCAGGGGCTGGTCGTCCGCCGCGGCGAGACCTGGGAGCGCG
Organism: Dechloromonas sp.; assembly: GCA_028687035.1. Classification (GTDB taxonomy): domain Bacteria; phylum Pseudomonadota; class Gammaproteobacteria; order Burkholderiales; family Rhodocyclaceae; genus Azonexus. Next base: position 41,041 of record JAQUAX010000007.1, read on the forward strand.
GCGTGTTCGCGATCGGCGACGGCGAGCTGCGCCTGCCCGACAAGGGCCTGGCCGTCCGCGTTTCGGCGCCGCGCATCGACGCCGACGCCTGGCGCAACTACCTGCCGGAAGCCGGCGGGACGAACGGCAGCAGCAACGGGAACGGCGGCGGGCTGGAACTCGGCCTGGTCACGCTGAAGACGCCGCTGCTGCACCTGTTCGACCGCGACTACAGCCAGGTCGATGTCGTGCTGCGTCCGCGCGACGGCGGCTGGCAGATCGGCCTGAACACCCGCGAGGCGACCGGCGACGTGTTCTGGCGCGGCGACGGCGACGGCTGGGTCGAAGGCAGCTTCAAGCGCCTGGTCGTCCGGCCGGCCAGCGAGATCGCCGAGACGGACGGGGGCACGACGCTGATCAACACGCTGCCCGGCATGAATCTCGCGGTCGACGACTTCCGGATCGGCGAAACCGCCTTCGGCCGGCTCGAACTGAAGGCGCGCAACGACCGCGGCGCCTGGGTGCTCGAGCGCCTGCTGCTGAAGAACCCGGACGGCGCGCTGAACGGGCGGGGCGTCTGGAAGAACGTCGGGCGCCACCAGACCCGGCTCGATTTCGAACTCAACGCGGCCGACATCGGCCGCCTGCTCGACCGCCTCGGACACGCCGACTCGGTGCGCCGCGGCAGCGCGACGCTGAAGGGCGAACTGCGCTGGGACGGCCCGCTGACCGGCATCGACTATCCGACGCTGAGCGGCCAGATGACGATCGCCGCGGCCAAGGGGCAGTTCAACAAGCTCGAGCCGGGCGTCGGCAAGCTGCTCGGGCTGATCTCGCTGCAGTCGCTGCCGCGCCGGCTGACGCTGGATTTCCGCGACATCTTCAGCGACGGCCTGGCCTTCGACAGCATCGAGGGCAAGGTTGCCGTGACCAGCGGCGTGATGCGCACCACCGAGCCGCTGCGCATCTTCGGGCCGGCTGCGCAGATCGAGATCCAGGGCGAGACCCACCTGCAGAAGGAAACCCAGGACCTGATGGTCGTCGTCCGCCCGGAAGTCGGCGGGCTGGCCGCCGTCGGCGCCGCCGCGCTGGCGCATCCGGCGGTCGGCGCCGCGGCGCTGGTCGCCAACACCGTGCTGCAGAAGCCGCTGAACCGGCTGTTCAGCTACCGTTACCACGTCACCGGCAACTGGAGCGACCCGCAGGTCGACCAGGCCGGGACCGATGCCGACAAGGGGAAGCCTTGAGCGTAAAGAACTGCCGGATCGCCGGCATCCAGATGATTTCCGGGCCGCGCGTCGGCGACAACCTGGAGGTCGCCGGCCGCCTGATCGCCGACGCGGTCGATCAGGGCGCGCAGCTGGTCGTGCTGCCCGAGTATTTTCCGATCATCGGCGCCACCGACAGCGAGCGCGTGCGCGCCCGCGAAACCTACGGCAACGGGCCGGTCCAGGACTGGCTGGCGGCGACCGCGGCGCGCCACGAGGTGTGGATCGTCGCCGGTTCGATCCCGCTCGCCGCGACCTACCCGCACCAGATGCGCAACAGTTCGCTGGTCTTCAACGACGGCGGCGACTGCGTCGCGCGCTACGACAAGATCCACCTGTTCGGCTTCAAGAAGGGCGACGAGTCCTACAACGAAGCCGCCTTCATCGAGCCGGGCGACACGCCGGTCGCCGTCGACACGCCGTTCGGCCGCATCGCGCTGTCGATCTGCTACGACCTGCGCTTCCCCGAACTCTACCGTTCGCTCGGCCCGGTCGACCTGATCCTGGTTCCGGCCGCCTTCACCGAGACGACCGGCCGCGCGCACTGGGAAATCCTGCTGCGCGCCCGCGCCATCGAGAACCAGTGCTACCTTCTCGCGGTCGGACAGGGCGGCAGGCACGAGAACGGGCGGCAGACCCACGGCAACAGCCTGATCGTCGACCCCTGGGGCGATATCCTCGACCGCAAGGCGAAGGGACCGGGCGTCGTGATCGCCGACCTCGACCACGGACGCCTCGCCGAAATCCGCGAAAGCCTGCCGGCGCTCGCCCACCGAAAACTTTAAGGAAGTCTCCATGACCCAGCCCAGCGCCCTGGCGCAAGCCGAATCCCTGCTGCTCGCCCCGTTCTCGCTGACCGAGTCCGACCTGTCGCGCACCTTCGGCCAGATCCTGACGCACCAGGTCGACTATGCCGACCTCTATTTCCAGTATTCGCGGTCCGAGGCCTGGAGCCTCGACGAAGGCATCGTCAAGTCCGGCAGCTTCAACATCGACCAGGGCGTCGGCGTCCGCGCGCTGTCCGGCGAGAAGACGGCCTTCGCGTACTCCGACGACATCAGCGCCCGTGCGCTCGGCGACGCGGCGAACGCCGTGCGCGCCATCGCGGCGGCGGGCCAGTCCGGCAGATTGCCGGCCCTGCAGGCGTCGACCGCGGCCCGCGCGCTGTACCTGCCGAACGACCCGATCGCGTCGCTGCCGGCCGATGCCAAGGTCAGGCTGCTCGAGCGCCTCGAGGGCTACGCCCGGGCGATCGACCCGCGCGTCGTCCAGGTCATGGCCTCGCTGGCCGGCGAATACGAGGTGGTGCTGGTCGCCGGTTCGGACGGCCGGCTGGCCGCCGACATCCGGCCGCTGGTGCGCTGCTCGATCTCGGTGATCGTCGAGGAAAACGGCAAGCGCGAGCAGGGCGCGGCCGGCGGCGGTGGACGCTTCGATTTCGGCTATTTCGACGACGAGGTGCTGCAGCGCTACGCGAAGGAAGCCGTGCACCAGGCGGTGACCAACCTCAATGCCGAACCGGCGCCGGCCGGCCAGATGACCGTCGTGCTCGGTTCCGGCTGGCCCGGCATCCTGCTGCACGAAGCGGTCGGCCACGGCCTCGAGGGCGACTTCAACCGCAAGGGCAGTTCGGCCTTCACCGGCCGCGTCGGCCAGCGCGTCGCCGCCAAGGGCGTCACCGTCATCGACGACGGCACGATCGCCGATCGCCGCGGCTCGCTGAACATCGACGACGAGGGCAACCCGACCCAGCGCACGGTGCTGATCGAGGACGGTATCCTCAAGGGCTACATGCAGGACAGCCTGAACGCCCGGCTGATGGGCGTCGCGCCGACCGGCAACGGGCGCCGCGAATCCTTCGCCCACCTGCCGCTGCCGCGCATGACCAACACCATGATGCTGGCCGGCCAGCACGATCCGCAGGAAATCATCGCGTCGGTCAAGAAGGGCATCTACGCGGCCAATTTCGGCGGCGGCCAGGTCGACATCACCAGCGGCAAGTTCGTCTTCTCGATGAGCGAGGCCTACCTGATCGAGGACGGCAAGGTGACCCGCCCGATCAAGGGCGCGACGCTGATCGGCAACGGCCCGGACGCGATGACGCGCATTTCGATGATCGGCAACGACCTCCAGCTCGACCCCGGCGTCGGCACTTGCGGCAAGGACGGACAGAGCGTGCCGGTCGGCGTCGGCCAGCCGACGTTGCGCATCGATGGACTGACGGTCGGCGGCACGGCATAATTCCGCGTCATTTCTGGGGATTTGTGGGGATTGCGGCATGTTTAGAGTTTCCGCGCTGGTCGGCCTGCTGTTCTGCTCGTCGGTTTTCGCCCAACCGGCGTTGCAGGAAAAACTGAAGGCCGTCCAGGCCGACCCGGCGGCCATGAAGGCGGCCGTCGAGGCCGGCCGCAAGGCCTCGTTCTTCTGCGCCAACTGTCACGGCGAGGAGGGCATCAGCAAGACGCCGGACGTGCCCAACCTGGCGGGCCAGAACGCCGCCTACCTGCTCGAGCAGATCCGCAAGTTCGGCGCCGGCGAGCGCAAGGACGCCTTCATGCAGGGCCTGATCAAGGTGCTGAAGGATGACGAGCGGCTGCAGATTTCGGCCTTCTACGCCAGCGCCAAGGTGCCGCCGTCGCGCGCCGACGCGGCGCTGGCCCAGCGCGGCAAGGCGCTGTTCGACAAGCTGTGCGTGCGCTGCCACGGCGAGCAGGCCCGCGGCGGCGAACTCTTCCCGCGCCTGGCCGGCCAGAAGGTGCCCTACCTGCAGACCTCGATCACCCGCTACCGCGACGGCACCGGCATCCGCAACAACCAGCTGATGAGCATCGCGACCTCGACGCTGAAGAACGACGACATCGTCGCCATCGCCAACTACCTGACGCAGCTGCCCTGACGGCGCTGCGCCGGCCGGTCGTCCGGCGGCGGTTCGAATTCGAAGCGGGACAGGGGCTTTCGCTAGAATGCCGCTTTCCCGCCCTTTCTGAACGGAACCGACGATGACGCCGCAAACCAAGCCGAACACCGACGACCTGCGCATCCGCGAAATCAAGGAACTGGTGCCGCCGACCCACGTCTTCCGCGAGTATCCGGTGTCCAACCGTGCGGCGCAGACGACCGCCGCCGCCCGCTCGGCGATCCACCGCATCCTGCACGGCGCCGACGACCGCCTGCTGGTCGTCATCGGCCCCTGCTCGATCCACGACTACGACGCGGCGATGGAGTACGCGCAGAAGCTGCACCGGGAAGCCGAACGCCACGCTGGCGACCTCGTCGTCGTGATGCGCGTCTATTTCGAGAAGCCGCGCACGACGGTCGGCTGGAAGGGCCTGATCAACGACCCGCGCCTCGACAACACCTTCCGGATCAACGAGGGCCTGCGTCTGGCCCGGCGCATCCTGCTCGAGATCAACGAGGCGGGGCTGCCCTGCGCGACCGAATTCCTCGACACGATCACGCCGCAATACACTGCCGACCTGATTTCCTGGGGCGCGATCGGCGCCCGCACCACCGAATCGCAGGTGCATCGCGAACTGGCCTCCGGGCTGTCCTGCCCGGTCGGTTTCAAGAACGGTACCGACGGCAACCTGCGCATCGCGGTGGACGCGATCCGCGCCGCCAATTCGCCGCACCATTTCCTGTCGGTGACCAAGTCCGGCCATACCGCGATCGTCTCCACGGTCGGCAACGAGGACTGCCACGTGATCCTGCGCGGCGGCCGGGAGCCGAACCATGACGCCGCCAGCGTCGCCGCGGCCTGCGCCGAACTCGCCCGGGCCGGCCTCGCCGCCCGCCTGATGATCGACTGCTCGCACGGCAACAGCCGCAAGCAGTACCAGCTGCAGATGGAAGTCTGCGACGACATCGCCGGGCAGGTCGCCGGCGGCGACGAGCGCATCGTCGGCGTGATGGTCGAGTCCCACCTCGTCGAAGGGCGGCAGGACCTTGCGCCGGGCCGTGAACTAACCTACGGCCAGAGCATCACTGATGCCTGCCTCGGCTGGGAGGACAGCGTGAAAGTCCTCGACCGCCTGGCCGCAGCCGTCCGGGCGCGGCGGGTGGCGGAGGCGGCGGAGTAGGGGCGCGGAGCCTGAGGCATCCATACTCGGGAGCGATGGGAGACGAACGGAAATTTTCGGAGTCCGTTCAACCGGGGCGGCAAACGTCGTCATGCGGGGATGGTGGGACGCCCGGCCAACCTCCCGTCAGCTGGGCTGTTCGTAAGGCTTGTGTAGAGCAAAGCGTTGGTTTCGAGCCGGTTCCAATCCGCCGCGTGTGTTGGCGGGGAGCGATGCCCAACAACGGCTGGTTTACCAGGCTTCCCATGTTGCGTTTCAATCCACGCTCCCCGTTGCCGGGGAGCGATGCAAGTGGATGCGTAGGATGGTAGCGCACGGAAATGGTTTCAATCCACGCTCCCCGTTGCCGGGGAGCGATGCCCCTATGCCGTGCGCTACGCGCCCACCAAAGGGCCAGTTTCAATCCACGCTCCCCGTTGCCGGGGAGCGATGCAATAGCTGATGCGCTGGAAGCAGTGTGAACCGATGTTTCAATCCACGCTCCCCGTTGCCGGGGAGCGATGCTCGACGTCTACGCCCTCTCCGATCACGCCACCAACGTTTCAATCCACGCTCCCCGTTGCCGGGGAGCGATGCCTGGAAGCCGCACGAGTCGCCGCTGCTGCGGCGCATGGTCGTTTCAATCCACGCTCCCCGTTGCCGGGGAGCGATGCTATGTCGTGATGGAACACTTGCCGGCATGACGACCGTTTCAATCCACGCTCCCCGTTGCCGGGGAGCGATGCGCCCTTGTAAACAACGTTGTTCGCTGCATGGACAGTTTCAATCCACGCTCCCCGTTGCCGGGGAGCGATGCGCCTGCTGAGCGCGCAGGATGCGCTGGATCTGGTGTTTCAATCCACGCTCCCCGTTGCCGGGGAGCGATGCATGTCCATCAAAATCTGCGCCCAATCCCTGCCAAAGTTTCAATCCACGCTCCCCGTTGCCGGGGAGCGATGCTTATATTTGCGGATATATTCTAGGGATTCTGCGGCGTTTCAATCCACGCTCCCCGTTGCCGGGGAGCGATGCGGTGCGCCAGTCCAGGTCCTTGTCGGTGCCATTGAAGTTTCAATCCACGCTCCCCGTTGCCGGGGAGCGATGCCAGAGCATCATCGAGGCGAAGATCGACGCGGCGATGGTTTCAATCCACGCTCCCCGTTGCCGGGGAGCGATGCCATACTTCCGAGTGGTAGATAAAGCCTTCTTCTTGGTTTCAATCCACGCTCCCCGTTGCCGGGGAGCGATGCAATTCAATACGTTGCACAAGATACAAATGGTAAGGTTTCAATCCACGCTCCCCGTTGCCGGGGAGCGATGCGTCATTGCCCACGGTACGGCCTCGATTGAGGTTTGTTTCAATCCACGCTCCCCGTTGCCGGGGAGCGATGCGCCAGCGACACCGCATCACGGTCGAGGGCGACAAGTTTCAATCCACGCTCCCCGTTGCCGGGGAGCGATGCCAGGCGCAGCGCATGCCCTCATCGCCATGAAAAAGTTTCAATCCACGCTCCCCGTTGCCGGGGAGCGATGCGCCGTTCCAGCCGGGCCCTGACCTGCAGCAGTCCCTGTTTCAATCCACGCTCCCCGTTGCCGGGGAGCGATGCGTGTTGGCTCGCCGGCTGCACTCCGACCTGCCGCCGGTTTCAATCCACGCTCCCCGTTGCCGGGGAGCGATGCGACCGGCTAGGCTTGCGCCTTCGCCTGCTGCATAGTTTCAATCCACGCTCCCCGTTGCCGGGGAGCGATGCGCGAGGCCGTTGCTGCCGGTGCCGTACTTGTACCAGTTTCAATCCACGCTCCCCGTTGCCGGGGAGCGATGCGGTTCAGCGAGGCATGCGAGGCAGTCCGGCGCGATGTTTCAATCCACGCTCCCCGTTGCCGGGGAGCGATGCCCGCCGCGTTCCGGCGTGCCGACATACTTGGGCATGTTTCAATCCACGCTCCCCGTTGCCGGGGAGCGATGCCCGCTCGGCGCGGCAATCGTCACAACTGACGACGTTTCAATCCACGCTCCCCGTTGCCGGGGAGCGATGCCGCGGCGGGGCAGCCTATCTTGAGGGCGTTACGGGTGTTTCAATCCACGCTCCCCGTTGCCGGGGAGCGATGCCGATTCCGTCGCATTTTGGGCGTAGATGCACCAATGTTTCAATCCACGCTCCCCGTTGCCGGGGAGCGATGCCATCATCGCCTACTTCATCTACAACAACGGATACCAAGTTTCAATCCACGCTCCCCGTTGCCGGGGAGCGATGCGCCACGCTGACCGTGCCGGCCAACGCCAAGGCCGCAGTTTCAATCCACGCTCCCCGTTGCCGGGGAGCGATGCACTCGTCGAAATTCGCGCCCGCCTCGATCTGATGGTTTCAATCCACGCTCCCCGTTGCCGGGGAGCGATGCGTTCCCGCGCCCTGGGCGCGGGCCGCACGGGAAGCGTTTCAATCCACGCTCCCCGTTGCCGGGGAGCGATGCAGCGCTGTCCAATTTTTGGCCCAGAGCGATAGCGCAGGTTTCAATCCACGCTCCCCGTTGCCGGGGAGCGATGCGCCTTATCGATGATGCCGATGCGGCCCGGTGCGGTGTTTCAATCCACGCTCCCCGTTGCCGGGGAGCGATGCCGCCGGCGACGCATGCGACGGCGATCCGGATCAACGCGTTTCAATCCACGCTCCCCGTTGCCGGGGAGCGATGCGCCTTATCGATGATGCCGATGCGGCCCGGTGCGGTGTTTCAATCCACGCTCCCCGTTGCCGGGGAGCGATGCCGCCGGCGACGCATGCGACGGCGATCCGGATCAACGCGTTTCAATCCACGCTCCCCGTTGCCGGGGAGCGATGCATTTCATGCACGATTCCGAGCAAATTCAGGAAGGTGTTTCAATCCACGCTCCCCGTTGCCGGGGAGCGATGCACTAGATTGCACACGTCACTGAAGCCGATCTGATCCGTTTCAATCCACGCTCCCCGTTGCCGGGGAGCGATGCTGCAGCCCCTTAATCTTGCTCGCAAGGATGGTTACAGTTTCAATCCACGCTCCCCGTTGCCGGGGAGCGATGCCCTTTGGCCTCGGCGCGGCCCTTGTAATCCGGGTTGTTTCAATCCACGCTCCCCGTTGCCGGGGAGCGATGCCAGGCCGCGACGGCTATCCGCTATGAACGCGCGGAGTTTCAATCCACGCTCCCCGTTGCCGGGGAGCGATGCGGCGGCCTGCTGCGTCGGCCGTGCGCGGCGCGCTGTTTCAATCCACGCTCCCCGTTGCCGGGGAGCGATGCGCCATTGTTGGACGTTAAATTCGCCGACAATTCTAGTTTCAATCCACGCTCCCCGTTGCCGGGGAGCGATGCCTCGTCCATCGCATCGAGCGCCGCGAGCATGTCGTTTCAATCCACGCTCCCCGTTGCCGGGGAGCGATGCAGGGTGTGGAGAGTCTAATGGGTGCGATCCATGAAGTTTCAATCCACGCTCCCCGTTGCCGGGGAGCGATGCCATCGTTTGCGCGGACATGGCCTGCTGATTCGCGGTTTCAATCCACGCTCCCCGTTGCCGGGGAGCGATGCAATAGCAATATGCTATATATTGCGCCTTCGTTATGTTTCAATCCACGCTCCCCGTTGCCGGGGAGCGATGCGCGACCCATCGGGCAAGAGCAACACAACGAAAGGTTTCAATCCACGCTCCCCGTTGCCGGGGAGCGATGCCTGTCGTCGAGCAGCCCGTCCCCGTCGTTGAGCCGGTTTCAATCCACGCTCCCCGTTGCCGGGGAGCGATGCAAGGCGGAGATTCGCTAGTTGGATCAATGCTGGAGTTTCAATCCACGCTCCCCGTTGCCGGGGAGCGATGCGGAGGCCAGATGGCTATTAGTCTTAGTGACATCACGTTTCAATCCACGCTCCCCGTTGCCGGGGAGCGATGCACCGGGAAAAGGCAGTTGGAACAGTTTTCAAGTTTGTTTCAATCCACGCTCCCCGTTGCCGGGGAGCGATGCGACAGGAGTCAATGATGGATGAACTGCGCGAACAATTGTTTCAATCCACGCTCCCCGTTGCCGGGGAGCGATGCATGCCGCCTGCCGACCCCATGCCGCTGATGGGGGTTTCAATCCACGCTCCCCGTTGCCGGGGAGCGATGCAAACAACCCGCTTCGGCGGGTTTTTTATTGTGTTAGTTTCAATCCACGCTCCCCGTTGCCGGGGAGCGATGCGTTTGATGGTGGGTCGTCGGTTTGGGATCAGTAATGTTTCAATCCACGCTCCCCGTTGCCGGGGAGCGATGCGCCGGCAACTACGCGGGCGGCGCCGGCCCGGCCCTGTTTCAATCCACGCTCCCCGTTGCCGGGGAGCGATGCAGTTGGCGAGGATACCTATAGTTACACCGCTGACGTTTCAATCCACGCTCCCCGTTGCCGGGGAGCGATGCGTTAGTAAATTTAGTAAAAAGTAAGAAAGACCTTGGTTTCAATCCACGCTCCCCGTTGCCGGGGAGCGATGCGGTATCTCCAAAAGCGTGTGGGGGGCACTTGTATGTTTCAATCCACGCTCCCCGTTGCCGGGGAGCGATGCCCAGTGCGCTGGTCGGCCCGCAGATTTCACCAACACAGTTTCAATCCACGCTCCCCGTTGCCGGGGAGCGATGCGTCGGCCTCGGCCAACTATGACCGCGTGGCCGATGTTTCAATCCACGCTCCCCGTTGCCGGGGAGCGATGCCCCAAGGACGCCGCTGCGCCTGGCGCCGAGAAAAAGGTTTCAATCCACGCTCCCCGTTGCCGGGGAGCGATGCGACCGTATCAACTGCTCGGGTTACCAGTTGTGGCTGTTTCAATCCACGCTCCCCGTTGCCGGGGAGCGATGCGTATTGATATCCGGCACGCGCCAGATCGATCCGTCGTTTCAATCCACGCTCCCCGTTGCCGGGGAGCGATGCCAGCACGGAAAACCTCGAAAGCGTGGTCGATCTAGGTGTTTCAATCCACGCTCCCCGTTGCCGGGGAGCGATGCTGCAGAATGCGATCACCTGGCGCAACTTCAAACGGTTTCAATCCACGCTCCCCGTTGCCGGGGAGCGATGCCCGCTTGCGCAGGGTACGATCAAGGAACCAATAAGAGTTTCAATCCACGCTCCCCGTTGCCGGGGAGCGATGCGTTGAACGCATCGAGTGGGATGATGTGATCAATATGTTTCAATCCACGCTCCCCGTTGCCGGGGAGCGATGCCACAGTTGGCGTGCCAAGCGTCAAAGTTGCAGACGTTTCAATCCACGCTCCCCGTTGCCGGGGAGCGATGCCTCAAAGCCGAAGCTGGAGAAAAACTAGCATCAATTGTTTCAATCCACGCTCCCCGTTGCCGGGGAGCGATGCTCCCATTGCGCGTGCTTGTCATTGCGATTCTTCAGTTTCAATCCACGCTCCCCGTTGCCGGGGAGCGATGCGCACCAATACACTGATGTTTTATCTTGTGCAAGTTGTTTCAATCCACGCTCCCCGTTGCCGGGGAGCGATGCGGTTTGCTGCGGAGGTTTTGGAGCCATTCCATTTTGTTTCAATCCACGCTCCCCGTTGCCGGGGAGCGATGCGCTCCCATTGTCGCCAGTGCTTTCAAGGGGAAAACATGTTTCAATCCACGCTCCCCGTTGCCGGGGAGCGATGCGGGTAATTTGCGAGAGGTCCGCGCCGTTGGCCGTGTTTCAATCCACGCTCCCCGTTGCCGGGGAGCGATGCCGGCCGCCCGGCGACGGGCGGCAATTTCTTCACGCGTTTCAATCCACGCTCCCCGTTGCCGGGGAGCGATGCAGCACGCCGGTCATGATGCCCATGCGGAGCAGAGGTTTCAATCCACGCTCCCCGTTGCCGGGGAGCGATGCTCGACAAAATCGACCGGTTGTTCGGGAAGTTGATGTTTCAATCCACGCTCCCCGTTGCCGGGGAGCGATGCCCGATAATTAGGCCGTAGAGGTGGCCTTTAAAGGGGTTTCAATCCACGCTCCCCGTTGCCGGGGAGCGATGCGCCCGCCGAAATGCCGGACAGGGCATCCCCCTGTTTGTTTCAATCCACGCTCCCCGTTGCCGGGGAGCGATGCATGGCGATGAGGGCATGCGCTGCGCCTGCGTTGTCGGTTTCAATCCACGCTCCCCGTTGCCGGGGAGCGATGCGCATAACCGACTTGATGCGGTGCGCGAAATCAAGGTTTCAATCCACGCTCCCCGTTGCCGGGGAGCGATGCGCGAGTTGCTCCAAAAGCGCTTCCTGACCAAGCAGTTTCAATCCACGCTCCCCGTTGCCGGGGAGCGATGCTCCGGATACCCATTGTTTTTCCCCCGATCCAACCGTTTCAATCCACGCTCCCCGTTGCCGGGGAGCGATGCTGGTGCTCCTCGTTGCTCCAGTACCATTCCTTCTTGTTTCAATCCACGCTCCCCGTTGCCGGGGAGCGATGCGATTGCGGGACGGGATTCATTTTTTACCTTTCAGGTTTCAATCCACGCTCCCCGTTGCCGGGGAGCGATGCTTCCAGGAAATAGCGCCAGTCATATTGTCCAAAATGTTTCAATCCACGCTCCCCGTTGCCGGGGAGCGATGCCCGGCTCGTTCGCGGCGACTTCGCAGCTCCGCCGGTTTCAATCCACGCTCCCCGTTGCCGGGGAGCGATGCAACTTCAACAACGGCAACCAGAACAACAACCACAAGTTTCAATCCACGCTCCCCGTTGCCGGGGAGCGATGCGGCGACCGCGTTTGGCCAGGGAATCGGGTTGAAAGTTTCAATCCACGCTCCCCGTTGCCGGGGAGCGATGCGAGGGCGGCGATCATGCGGCCTCCTCTGGAAACGGTTTCAATCCACGCTCCCCGTTGCCGGGGAGCGATGCTACCCAAAACCGCGATGAGGGGCACACCTCAAGAGTTTCAATCCACGCTCCCCGTTGCCGGGGAGCGATGCGCGCGACCTTTTCACTGAGCCGCCGCAATCCGAAGTTTCAATCCACGCTCCCCGTTGCCGGGGAGCGATGCCAGAGATCGAAGGCGGGCGCGATCTCCGACTTCTCGTTTCAATCCACGCTCCCCGTTGCCGGGGAGCGATGCAATGCTGGACGGACCGCACGATTACGCAACAGAGGTTTCAATCCACGCTCCCCGTTGCCGGGGAGCGATGCCTCATCAAGCCGCGAGGCGTCATCGCCAACATCCAGTTTCAATCCACGCTCCCCGTTGCCGGGGAGCGATGCACCTTCCTTTTTGGAGATTTTCACCCATGAAGCTCATGTTTCAATCCACGCTCCCCGTTGCCGGGGAGCGATGCCGAACACATCGCAGCCCGGCATGGACTTGTAAATCGTTTCAATCCACGCTCCCCGTTGCCGGGGAGCGATGCTCGAGCCAATCCGTGGATTGCCGGTCTGGCGATTGGTTTCAATCCACGCTCCCCGTTGCCGGGGAGCGATGCATATCAACCGACGCGCAACCGATGGTAATTAGGGCGGTTTCAATCCACGCTCCCCGTTGCCGGGGAGCGATGCGTCGAAACAGACTAAATACAGACCTTCGAGGGTATGTTTCAATCCACGCTCCCCGTTGCCGGGGAGCGATGCGGAGTTTGAAATATGAACGGAAAATCCGCTTTGATGTTTCAATCCACGCTCCCCGTTGCCGGGGAGCGATGCGTTTTGCGCGTTGTTTTGCGGCGCAGGCATGGATTGTTTCAATCCACGCTCCCCGTTGCCGGGGAGCGATGCCTGTTTTCTGCATATTGTTTATCGAAATGCAGGTGTTTCAATCCACGCTCCCCGTTGCCGGGGAGCGATGCGCCGACGTAAGAGGTCAGGCGCCCATTAACGAGCAGTTTCAATCCACGCTCCCCGTTGCCGGGGAGCGATGCCGAACTTTGCGCTCGTCATGTCGGCCATCATCAGCGGGTTTCAATCCACGCTCCCCGTTGCCGGGGAGCGATGCCACTACATGATGCGGTCGCCGAAGTCGTACAACGGTTTCAATCCACGCTCCCCGTTGCCGGGGAGCGATGCCGCTGTTGCGTGGCTTCCTTGTTGTAGTCGTTCGGGTTTCAATCCACGCTCCCCGTTGCCGGGGAGCGATGCACCTGTTTATCGATCTGCTCGATGTGCTGGCAGATGTTTCAATCCACGCTCCCCGTTGCCGGGGAGCGATGCCGTACCATTCCGGCGCGGCCATCGGACGCAACTCGTTTCAATCCACGCTCCCCGTTGCCGGGGAGCGATGCTGGTGCAGGTCTGATGGCATGACTCCCCCTATCTGCGTTTCAATCCACGCTCCCCGTTGCCGGGGAGCGATGCCTGGCATCTGGTCGGCTGGCAGCAAAAGACCTGGCAAGTTTCAATCCACGCTCCCCGTTGCCGGGGAGCGATGCCGCGATTGACGCGGCCCGGATCGGCGTTCAGGAGGTTTCAATCCACGCTCCCCGTTGCCGGGGAGCGATGCCCCGTAATGAGCTTGATCATGATTCATCCCTCCTGTTTCAATCCACGCTCCCCGTTGCCGGGGAGCGATGCCCAAGTCGCTGCGTTGCTGGCGTAGCTGTACGAGTTTCAATCCACGCTCCCCGTTGCCGGGGAGCGATGCGCAAGAAGCAGGAGCAGCGCCTGCGCGGCAAGGTGTTTCAATCCACGCTCCCCGTTGCCGGGGAGCGATGCGGCACCAGCGCATGGAGGTGCTTGACCGCCTGGAGTTTCAATCCACGCTCCCCGTTGCCGGGGAGCGATGCGCCAGCCGACCAGATGCCACGGCGGCAGATAGCTGTTTCAATCCACGCTCCCCGTTGCCGGGGAGCGATGCGCCATGACGTGGCCCGGATTCAGCGTCTTCACGATGTTTCAATCCACGCTCCCCGTTGCCGGGGAGCGATGCGGCAGTACAGCCGGACGCCCAGTTCGCGCTTGATGTTTCAATCCACGCTCCCCGTTGCCGGGGAGCGATGCGTCGGCCTGTGCTGGCGTAACGGCGAACTGTCGATGTTTCAATCCACGCTCCCCGTTGCCGGGGAGCGATGCTCGGCGGCATGGTCCGTTCGATCGTGACCGAGATGTTTCAATCCACGCTCCCCGTTGCCGGGGAGCGATGCGGTTTCGTCGGTAACGGTCTTCAGGAAGGCTTTGGTTTCAATCCACGCTCCCCGTTGCCGGGGAGCGATGCACGGCAAGCCCGTGGAATTCGGCTTTGACATTTTCGTGTTTCAATCCACGCTCCCCGTTGCCGGGGAGCGATGCCATTCATCCTTTCGGAGCAGTGTTAGTCGGTAGTGGTTTCAATCCACGCTCCCCGTTGCCGGGGAGCGATGCTTTTGACGATGCGGGGTTGTGGTACGTCAAAAAGGTTTCAATCCACGCTCCCCGTTGCCGGGGAGCGATGCCTTTAGCCCTCGAAAAAGACCGCAAGCGAATGGTGGTTTCAATCCACGCTCCCCGTTGCCGGGGAGCGATGCGCCAGGCCGTACTCTTCCGCCGTGATCCTGCCGCTCTCGTTTCAATCCACGCTCCCCGTTGCCGGGGAGCGATGCTCATCTTCCGGAAGTCCCGGAATCCAAAGTGGAAAAGGTCTGCGTTGCGCGAACCTTTTGCCGAAGGGAGCCGGGCGATGTTATCTCAGGTGCCCGGCGAATGTGAAACGCAAGGCGATCAATGCCTTGCGCGGCGCGCGAACCGGCCGGGGAAAGTATGGGCACTTCAGGTTCGCGCAGCGTCACAGGATGAGGGGAGCATCGAAGTTGGTGGCGCGGAAGCGGCCGTGCTCGCGCACTTCATAGCCGCGTAGTTCGGCCAGCCGGTAGAGGCGCAGGTTGTCCTGCGCAGCATCGATTTCGGCGACCAGGTCACGTTCCAGCATCTCGAAGCGGACGCGGTCGACCTGGCATTCGAAGACGGATTTCTGCACCCGCTGGCCGACGCTTTCACAGAGCTTCGCAACGCGCCGCAGGCGCCGGCGACCTTCACGGGTTTCAGTGTTGACGTCGTAGCAGATGATGACCAGCATGATCAGCGCACCAAATAGGGCAGGTATTCGGTTGCGTCTCCGCGCAGCGTTCGCGCCAGCAAACGGGCCTGGATGTGCGGCAGCAAACCCAGCGGCACGCTTTCGCTGAGCAGCGGATGGGCCAGGTTTTCCTGCTTGCGCTCCTGATAGGCGACCAGCACCGTCTTTCGCGCATCGCCTTCGAGCAGCACGGCGCCGCCTTCGCGTTCGACGAAGTCGTCCGCGCCGATCTGGCCGCGGTTGATCAGCGAAAGTACCAGACGATCGGCGAAGGCGCGAAATTCCTCCATCAGGTCCAGCGCCAGCGCCGCCCGGCCCGGGCGCACGGCATGCAGAAAACCGATCTGTGGATCGAGGCCGCTGGCTTCGACGGCTGAGCGGCAATCGTTCATCAGCAGCGAATAGACGAAGGAGAGCAGGGCATTGATGCGGTCCCGTGGCGGGCGCCGGCTACGTCCGTCCATGCGGAAAATTTCCCGCGCCGAGGCACGGATCAGCGCATTGAGCGCTGCGAAATACTGACGGGCTGCCTCACCTTCGATGCCACGCAGCGCATCGGCATCGCCTGCTTCGGGTAATCTCCGCAAAGCCGCCGCCAGATCGGCCGCGCCGCGTGCCAGGATCGTTGCGTCGTCCGGTGTCTTGGCCTCGCGAGCCCCGCGCAGCAGAACCTGGCGGCAATTGCGCAGCTTGCCGGCGATGCAGTTGCGCGCCACGTTGAGGGCAAAAGCCGGGTCGCCGGCCAGACGATGCTGCGCCTGGCGCAGCAGCACGTTGCCCGAAACCGGTCCTTCCAGGCGCGCCTTGAAGCGTCCGTGCGCATCGAGCAAGACCAGGCTGATGCCGCTGTCGGCCAGCTTGTGCATCAGCGGCAGCGACACCGAAACATGCCCGAAGCAGACGACCGCACTCAGGTGATGCAGCGGAACGCGCAGCCGGGTTTCCTTGTCGACCTCGATGCGCAGGGTTTCGTTGTCGAGATGGACGTAACTCTCGGGCGTCGTCACGTAGAGCGTGTTGAGCAGTTGCATGTCAGTCATCCACTTCGAACAGGGAATGCCGGAGTGCCGCGTGCTCCGGTGTCGGCGCCAGGGCTTCCGGCTGGCAAAGATCGCGCAGCGAGCAGGCGCGGCAGTGATCGTCGTTGAGCGGCGGCGGCATTTCGCCGGATTGCAGCAATTGGCGAACGGCTGCCGCGGTCGACTCGGTTTTTGCCCTTAAATCGGCGTCGACCGCGACGATGCGCCGCCGCCGCGAACTGGCGTAATACAGGGCGCCTTCCGGCACCGGACGCCCGAACATTTCTTCCAGGCACAGCGCCTGCGCCGCCAGTTGAATGTCGTCGCAAGCGGCAATGTCGGCCCGTTTGTGGCGCGAACCGTGTTTGTACTCCACCGGGTACGGTGTGCCGTCCGCCAGGAACTCGACGACATCGGCTTTGCCGACCAGCCCGAGCCGGTCGCTGAACAGCGGCAGCGCCCGCTCGCTGCGCAAGCCTTCGCGCACTTCGCAACCGGGATCATCCACCCGCTTGTGCAAGGCCTGGCCGCGCTGGGTGAACAGGTTTTCCTCGAACACCTGCTCGACATGGATCAGCGCGCACTGGCGCGGGCAGTAGCACCAGTGCTGGAGCGCGGAAAGCGGAATGGGATCAAGGGGGGCGGTCGTCATCGCCTAAACCCTTGGATGGATTTGGCAACTTGCTTGGGTTAGCATTGCCGAAGCCTTACCGGAGGTACTTGCCATGATCAGTTCACCCCTTGAAGATATTGAAGCCGCCGCCTTGCAACTGGCGACCAGCGACCGCGCCAAACTGGCAGAACGCCTGTTGATCAGCCTCGACGAAGACGACGAAATTCTGGCAAGCTGGGTCGCGGAAGCCGAACGGCGCGCCGATGCGTTCGACCGTGGCGAAATGGAAACCATCGACTTCGACGAGGCGATTGCCCAAGCCCGCGCCCGTCTGGCCAACCGCCGGGCGGCATGAAAGCCATCTTTCTCAAGTCGGCACAAACCGAACTCGACGCAGCCATCGATTACTACGCCGACCATGCGAGCGACCGGGTCGCGGAAGCTTTTCTGCAAGATGCCCTGCTGACGCGCCAACGACTGATCGAACACCCGGAAATCGGCAAAGCCATCTCGAAACGACTGCGCGCACTGGCTTTCAAGCATTTCCCCTATTCCCTCATTTACCGGCTTTCCGCTGACACCATCAGCATCCAAGCCGTCGCCCACCAGCGCCGCCGGTTTGGATATTGGACCGGGCGGCGCTGAGCGGCAGACTCAGAAGCCGTCGATAATTTCCGGCTTCAGTCCGGGCAACGCTTGAAGCAAGGCGTCTTTATCGAAAGTACCGTCTTCCTTGAGCAGGTTCCTCAGCGAGTCGTGGACTTTGGCAGCCGAATGCTGTCCTGCCTTGCAATTGTGCTTCCACCAGACAACCGTCAGAACCTGCATGCTGCCATCAGGACGAGCGGAGGAAGCATCGTTCTCGAACAGTTTGGGCAGAATTGCCTTGATTACTTCCGCATCGGCATCACTGAAACCCGTGCGCTCGGCGAGTTGCGGATTGATGCTGCCGTAGCACTCGTAAATTCCATGATCGACCCGATGTTTCATCCCCATGGTGTCAGTGCCGCGCTTGCTACCATCACCCTCGCCGCTTACGCTCTTGGTGATCTGCGTGCTCGTCACGCCGACGATTTCTTTACTAAATGCAGATTGCACTGTCACCGGACCACGAACTGGGATTGAAACGCCGCTGGCATCTCCATCCTTGCCGAACGCAAAGACTTGCCCAAATGCCCGGACATCGAACCATTTTTCGCAAGCTTTCTTCGCTGTCTCGTCTTTCTTTGACTTTTTGGGGTTCCAAGCCTCTTTGCCCAAGCCGTTGGTTTCCGATTCCGCTCGATTACGCAGGCTGGTTTCGGTATCGACCTTACGATCATCCGACTGCACAAAAATCGCATGCCCGGCCTCTTGCAGACGATCCCGCAACTTACGCTTGAGGCAAACATCGGTAATTTCCCCAAAGCCACCGTAATCAGTACGGGGGCGGTTGCCGTTCAACGGATCACCGTTCGGGTTGGCATTACGAACGCGCAAGACGAGCGCGAAATCGATTTTGTTTTGCAGAGTGCTCATTTGGAATTCCTTTCAGAAAAATACTTGGCTAATTCAGTGGTTAGTTTCGGCTTGGCTATCGGCACTGGCGGCTTGTTTTTCCGCGTCAGCCGATGGCCAGAAATCCTTGCGTTGCGCGTGGTAGCCAAGCAGGAACTCGCCGCTTAAAGGCGCGTCACTGGTTCTTTCCGGCAACTTGTTCAACGCACTCATGACTTCGTCCAACAACTTGCGACGCTTGACCAGAAGGCCAACCGATCTGTCGCTCCCTGCCTGCATCCGGGCTTCGTAGGGTTTGAGTGCAAGCTCAATCGTCCGCCAGGTTGAGAACGGACGATCCGCAAAACGCTGCATCAGCCGGCCTGCCGTGGTTTCCCGCTTTTTCCCCTCATCCGAGGCCGACAAGGCATAGCCTTCGATGCTGTCAGCGATGGCCAGCAAACGGCCATAGAGGTAGTCGCGACTGTTTCTTTCCGTTTCCAAATCCATCTGGTAGTTCCTTTCCTGGTGGTATCCCTTAAAAAGTGCGCAAGCTATTCCCAAAACTTTTTCCCATTCCCAGCGTTCCAGTCCGACGCGATTGGTCGCTCGCCGAACAGTGCTTCTCACCAGATCAAGCGGCACATCCCAGCCATCGACAATGCACGGCAGCAAACGCTCTACCGTCGCCTTCTGGAGTTTTTCATCGAGACGCCGACCGTAGGCCGCTTCGGCAATATCGGGCGGCGCAGGTGCGCCAATGAAACGCGTGTCCTTGCCGTAGTTTTGATGCCAGGCATACCGTGCATGCCAAGCTTCCAGTCGCTTGAGAAAGTCGGAACCCTTCAGTTCGCGGTAAAAGCTGATCGCCATACGACCCGGCGTCGCTGAATCCAAGCCAATTACAACGACATCCTCTTTGGGATCGAGCTTGGCGCCGTAACCGGCAACGGCTTTCTTCAGGCGCAAGGCAAAATTCTGGTCGGTACCAACCGAACTTGTCGTAGTTTTTATGTCCGAGCTATCAAGCTCGAATTGCTCAAAGATGTTTTTGATTGGATTGGGCAACAAAACGCCTGAAACAGCCCAACTTACGATAGCCTGATCGCCCTTTCGGTAGCCTTGGTGGGCAAGCAACCAGCGCAAGGCGTTATGGGCCTTTTGCGTGACATCGAAGCCCACTGAAATAACCTCATCCGCCTCAATGAATTTGCCGCGAAAGGTATAGCCAGAATTGTCATTGGCAGAAATCAGCTTGGCCTTATCGCCGGCATGCCTCAGTTTCGCCGGGTGCTGAATCGCTAACGCTGACTCCTGACCGGTCACCATGCAAATTCCAAACAAGGCTTGGGTATGCTGGTAATACGCAATCCAGGAGTCGATCAGGGACTGATCCTGCCAAGTTGCGCTCAACGGATCATCCGGGGCGATTTCCACCCGCCAACGAATAAACGCGTCTTCCGGTGCTTGAGTGTTCTGAATGACCTTGAAGATGGCCGGTGCAGGATTCGTCTCGTCACTCCAGCTTTTGAGAAGTTTGCCGTCCTCGCCAAGCGGCAGGATTCCCGCCGCAACCAAATCCCGCACCACACTCCCTTTTTCCACATACTTGAGAATGGCCGTCAATTTTGGATGCGACCATTCAGAGGTAGCCCAGGCGCGCAGCCCGGCCAGATAGTCGCGGTGCGGCACATCCGGCTCTTTGGCAAAGCCCGAGGTCACTTCGCCGCCGAAAACCACGAAGTCCTCTGCCAAATACTGCAATTTGTCGCAAAGCGGATGATTGACCGGCTTGCTCCCGGCTCTTCCCGCCGAGCTTTCAGTACACGGAATCAGCGTTGTTCCCTGCGTTTTCTCGATAACCGAAGCACGTTTGAAACAGCCGTTGCTATCGAGCACAATTTCAATCTGCGCCTGCTGTGTGGAGTGGCAAATCGGCATCAGCGGCTCGAAACCTTCTGGTTCGTGCCCGGCGCACAGTTCGTAGGTTTCATACAGCTTTTGAATCCAGCTCATGATTGCGCCTCCAACTGGCCGGCCAAATCATCGGCTTCTTCATCCACCGCACGCTGATTGGTCGAGACACCAAAGGCTTTCGGACTCATATCCCTGACGAATTTCCGCACCTTGCAGTCTTCCGGTCGGTCGAAACGGATCACGCCATTGACCATCGTCGGAGACCAGCTTCGGGTGTACAGCTTGTTTTCCCCGGTTTCGTCGGGATAGTCGAAACTGTGAAACATCAGCCCGAAACCGAGTTCGCCGTCGGCATCCAGCTCGCCGACGCCGGAACCGAATTCGCAGGGCTCAACGTAGCCCTGGCAATCGCGGGTTCCCAGAAAAATATCCTGGCGTCCGCCCCGCTCCAGCATGCGTTTGGCAATGTCATAGTGCTTCCCTTCTATCCGGTCCGCTGCCAATTCCTGGCGGTGGGTATTCCACTCGAAATGCGCCCGAACCTGATACTCGACATCAGACAGGAAGGTATAGATCGCCAGACTGTTACCGCCGCCGAATTCCTGCGGCTTGGTGCCCTTGGTCTGTGTCCGGATACGCTTCATGACGCGCACCTCATCCACCACCCAGATCAACGTCGGTTTCCAGTAAATGGACTTCAGGACGCCTTTGAGGGCTTCATAGGTGGGTATGTGGTACGAGCACTTTTCGCCACCGATTCGGGTGAGCGGATCGGTAAATAGGGCATAGCGGCCCCATAAACGGAATTCGATACTGTTGCGCCTAGACATTGAGTGTCTCCATCAAAGAAACGGGTTCGGTTGCCAGACCGAACTGCTTGCTGTAATAGCGGGGATCAAGGCTGTAAATTCGGAGGCCCTCCTTGATGACGTGCAAGGCTTCGGCCTTGAAAAGTGTGTCGAACACATACGGAAAAACATTGACGGTGAATTGCTGGGCTTCGCGCAGCAACTCACCCTCCAGCGAAATGTCGTAGGCGCCATGCAAGCGACCAATCAGATCAGCACCGGCTTCACCCCAGGGAACCACCACACCTTGGGTTGGCGAGTCGATGGCTTTGAATGCTTCGGCTGCGGACATGAAGGACTGATTCAGTAGCCGGGTAGAAATCTGTTCCCCTTTGCGCCCGGCCTCTGCGAAGGAGATTCCGTTTTCCGATAACAAGCACAACAAGGAGTCGTTGCGCCCGATGGCTTTCGCCTCTTTTGGGGAAACGGGGTAACCCATGTCCTTTTGCCGCTGGAAGAAATAATGGGCGTAGTAGTCGTTCAAAGCCTGCGGCCCTAACAAATCGTGCCCATAGCGCTCGGGCATATCTCGAAAGTAATCGAGAACGGTTGGTACCGTGTCGCGACCGACAGCAATATCCTCAAGATTTTTTCGCGTGACATGCTCATCCGAAGGATTCACCAAATACACCCTGCCTCGCGCCGACTTGCCGTTGCGATTGCAACGCCCAGCCGCTTGCGCGATGGAGTCCAGCCCAGCCATGGAACGAATCACAGCGCCGAAATCCACGTCGACACCGGCCTCAATCAATTGCGTACTGACGCACAGCGTTGGCAATCCGGATTCAAGGCGCGCTTTAATCTTTGCCAATTCGGATTTGCGGTGCATGGGGCACATGTCGGTGCTGAGATGAAAAAGACTCTCTGCATCGACCAATGCCTGGCTGGAAAGAAAGATTTGCTTGGCGGCATTCTTGGTGTTAACGATAGCCAGACAACTCCCCGCCCGCTCAACCTCTGAACTGGCCAAGTCAGCTATCTCGGAAAAACTCCAGCCGTTTGGCCGTCGTTGATCAATGACCTCCACCCGCTTGAGGTCCGCAAAAAGTTGGCGGACATCTCCGACGATTTCATGCCCATCGGCCAGACGAATCGCCCCCTGATCAACCGCCACCTTATGCAGCAATGGCTGCGTGGCTGTACAGAGCACGACGGTACTGTTGCACTGTTCGCTAAGGAAGTTGATGGCGTTATTGAACAAGTGGACACAACGGATCGGCAAGGTCTGAATTTCGTCGAAAATCAGGACCGCATTGGCTAGCTGGTGCATGCGCCGGGCGCCGCGCGTGCCGCTGCCGAACAAGGTTTCGAGCAATTGCACCATGGTCGTGTAGACCACCGGCGCATCCCAGTTCTCGCAAAGCATCTTTTCACGCCAAGTCTGCTTTTCAGGGGTAACGCTGGAGTGGTGCTCCAATACCACCTTGCCCTGATCCTGCGGAAATTCTTTGGGTTCGAGAATGTCGCGAACCGCTTTCGCGTTCTGGTCGATGATGGACGTGAACGGAATCACGTAGATGATGCGATCCAATTTGCGCTGCTCGGCATGATGTAAGGCGAAACGCAGGCTAGCCAGGGTTTTGCCGCCACCAGTCGGTACCGTCAGGGTATAAATTCCGGCCGAACGTACAGCGGCATCTTTGCACTCAGCGGAGATTTGCTGCCGCAAACGGTCAATCGGATGGCGCGGGGCGAAAGCTGCCAGTGCTTTTTCCAGGCGCTCGATTAGAACAGCCCAAGGTACGTAATCGCCTTGAGGCCGATTGGCGGCGACTTTCCTTTGCTCAAAATTTGCCGTATCGATACGGTCGGCATCGATCAGACAACTGAAGAGGAAGCGGACGGCAAGGCCAATTTGCTGATGCAGCGGCCTTTCATTTTTCTCTTTCAACTTGATGGCCGACAGCAGATTCTTCGTTTCGGCGATCAATTCGGGCGAATCGAGCAGCGCTTTTGCCCTTGTCAGAATTTCTTCGTCGGCGCAGGACTGCACTTCTGCGAGGTGAGTTTTCTCATCCAGCTTCTGGATGCGTTTGCCAAAGACGTCTTTACCCTCCGGTTCCAGGCAGTCGATCAGACCCGAGTGATGGGAAACGATACAGAGTGCCAATAGCTGGCCAATGGCTGATCCAACAGCGCCTTTCTGCTCCAGGATTAACCAGAGAAACTGCGCTCCAGCAGTTGAGTGATCGATTTTCCCTTTCAGAGAAACGGCATCCACATACTCCTCGTCTACATCCTGATCAAAGATGCCCACCGCCGATTTCAAGTAGTGCTGGAAACTCTGGCTGTATTTTCCGAGGTCATGCAGCAGGCCAATGACTTCCCCCGCAAGAGGCAAATCAAGCTTCGCCGCATTTTCCTTCGAACAAATCGCAACTCCTTGAAGGTGGGCGCGTAATTTCTGCACTCCTCCGTCCTTCCGGATATGCGCGATGAAATCGCAGTCCTGAATGCCCATTTTGTCACTCATCCCCATACCTCCCTATCGCGTCTCTCAACAACCCGACGACCTTCGCTCGCAGTTCCGCCGGTGCCATCACTTCGCAGTCCGGCCCGTACTTCAAAATGTCCATGACCAGTTCGGGGTCGGCGCTGTAGGGGACGCGCAGGCGGTAGCTGCCGTCGGCCAGGAATTCGCCCTGTTGCGCCGGGTGCCAGTGTTCGGCGGCGACCCAGCGGGCGCGTCGGGCGGTGAAATGCAGCGTCGCCCAGCGCACGCTACGCCCGATGAAAATGCCATAGCCGGCGCCGAGTGCTGCGTCGAGCTGGTCTTCGGCGATTTCGCCGGCGGTATCGCCGAGCGTTTCGACATCGACGATCGCGTCGACCGCGAAACTGCGCAGTTCGTCGCGCAGGTGGCACCAGGCGGCGAGATACCAGTTGTCGCGGTAATGCAGCAGGCGTTGCGGCGAGACGTCGCGCGTCGTGGTCTTGCCCTGGCTGCGCGCGGCGTAGGTGATGCGCAGCCGGCGGCGTTCCATCAGCGCCGCGGCGATGCTCTGGAAATGATGCGCCGCAAAGGGGCGGGCGGCAGCGCTGATGATGCGCACGCGGCGGGCGATTTCGGCGGCCGAGTCGGCGCGGCTTTCGAGCATGCCGAGCAGGCGCTCGCGCAGCGGCCCGACGTGCTCGGCCAGGAGGCCGCTGGTGTCGAAGGCGGCGAGCAGTTGCTGCATCGACAGCAGCGCGTGCATCTCGGCCGGCGAGAACCAGATGCCCGGCAGTTCGAGGTACTCGGAACTGGAGTCGAGGCGGTAAGTCGAGCGTTCCGGATCGAAAACGACAGGAACGCCAAGGCGGTCGCGCAGATCGCGCAGGTCGCGGAAAAGGGTCGCGCGGGAGACTTCCAGGCGCGCCTGCAGTTCGGCAAAGCTGACGTTGCGCCGGGTGCGCAACATCCGCTGGATGATGCTGAAGCGTTCAGTCCGGGTCATGGGGCGGGCCTTCCATGACCATGATCATATTATGACGATGGATTTTTGGGCGATGCCCTTTGCTTTCGGTATGGAGCTGAGGGGCGTTGCGAGCCATGTCGGCGGCCTGTCGATGTCGAATGGCCGCACTGTGGCACGGGACGGTCGCAGGGACTGCGACTGGGGTGTCCGGTTGTTCCCGGCCTCAGGCCATGCTGGCCAGCGCGTCGGCCAGCGCGTGGTTGTCGGTGTGGGTCTCGATCATCGCGCCGCTGAACTGGGTTTCGATATTGACGACGTAGCCGTGCCCGCGCAGCACGTCGGCCCAGTATTCGGCGGCCTCGGGGGTGGGGTGCCAGGGGCCGCGCTCGACGACGGGACGGGCGCTGCCGCTGTCCCGGTATTTGGTCACGACGCGGTACACGATCTTTCTCCTGCCTGTGGCCGTCAATTATCGTGGACGCGCCGGGGATGCATCAAGCGGCAGCGTTCTTGCCCTTCTGCCACAGCACGTCGCCGCGGCCGCCGGCGCGGTTGAGCAGGCGACCGAGGATGAACAGCAGGTCGGACAGCCGGTTGATGTAGCGGCGCGCAGTGTCGGACAGCGCTTCGGCGTGGTGCAGGCGGACCATCGAACGCTCGGCGCGCCGGCACACGGTGCGCGACAGGTGGGCCAGCGCGGCCGGGCGGGTGCCGCCGGGCAGGATGAATTCCTTCAGCATCGGCAGGTCGTGGTTGAATTCCTCGACCAGCGCCTCGAGGCGGGCGACCTGCGCATCCTTGATGATTTCCATGCCGGGCAGGCAGAGTTCGCCGCCGAGGTCGAACAGGTCGTGCTGGACGTCGAGCAGCGCGGCGCGGACGCGGGCCGGGATGTCTTCGGCCAGCAGCACGCCGAGGCTGGAATTCAGTTCGTCGATCTCGCCGATGGCGTCGATGCGCAGGCTGTCCTTGGTCGTCCGGCTGCCGTCGCCGAGGCCGGTGGTGCCGGCGTCGCCGGTGCGGGTGACGATTTTGGACAGGCGGTTTCCGGCGCGTTCGGTCATGGGGGTTAACTCCTAGAGGCGGGGGCGAAAGCGGCAGATTATACTGAGCCGCCCGCTACAGACTGTCGTCGCCATGCCAAAGTTCGCCGCCAACCTCAGTTTCCTGTTCGCCGACCGGCCCTTTTCCGAACGCTTCGCCGCCGCGGCGGAGGCCGGGTTCCGGGGCGTCGAGTATCTTTTCCCCTACGACTGGCCGGCGCACGACGTCGCCGACTGGCTGCGCGACGCCGATGTCGAGCAGGTGCTGTTCAACCTGCCGCCGGGCGACTGGGCGGCCGGCGAGCGCGGCCTGGCCTGCCTGCCGCACCGCCAGGGCGAATTCGCCGAAAGCGTCGAACAGGCGCTCGATTACGCGATGATCCTCGACTGCGAGCGCGTGCATTGCATGGCCGGCCTACGCCCGGCCGGCCACGACGAAGCCGAGCTGGAGGCGACCTACGTCGCCAACCTGCGCCACGCCGCCGACCGCTTCGCGACCATCGGCGCGACGGTGACGATCGAGCCGATCAACAGCCGGATCGACATGCCGGGCTACTGGCTGGACGGCGTCGACAAGGCAATTCGCCTGCTCGACGCGGTCGACCGCGACAACGTCAAGCTGCAGCTCGACCTCTACCACGCGCAGATCATCCAGGGCGACCTGGCGCGCACGCTGGAGGCCCATATCGGCCGCATCGGCCACGTGCAGATCGCCGACAACCCGGGCCGCCACGAGCCGGGCAGCGGCGAGATCAATTATCCCTTCCTGTTCGGGCTGCTCGACCGGCTCGGCTACGCCGGCTGGGTCGGCTGCGAATACAAGCCGCTGACCACGACCGAGGCGGGGCTGGGCTGGCTGCCGCGATGAATCCGCGCGAACTGCTGCGCCGCCTGTTCGACGCGGGCGTCGCCGCCGCCGATCCGGGGCGCTGCGTGCCCGCCGCGCTGGCCGAACTCGACCCGCCGGGACCGGGCGGCCGGCTGATCGTCGTCGGCGCCGGCAAGGCCGCCGCGGCGATGGCGCAGGCGGTCGAGGCCGCGTGGCCGGGGCCGCTGTCCGGGCTGGTCGTCACCCGCTACGGACACGGCGCGCCGTGCGCGCGCATCGAGGTCGTCGAGGCCGCGCACCCGGTGCCGGACGCCGCCGGCGCGGCGGCCGCGGCGCGCATTCTCGGCCTGGTTTCCGGGTTGACCGCGAACGACCGCGTGCTGGCGCTGATGTCCGGCGGCGGCTCGGCCTTGCTCGCGGCGCCGGCGCCCGGCGTCACGCTCGAACAGAAACAGGCGATCGGCGCCGCGCTGCTCAACAGCGGCGCGACGATCGCCGACATCAACAGCGTGCGCAAGCACCTGTCGGCGATCAAGGGCGGCCGGCTGGCGCTCGCCGCGTGGCCGGCGCCGGTGCTGACGCTGGCGATTTCCGACGTGCCCGGCGACGATCCGGCGGTGATCGCCTCCGGCCCGACGGTCGCCGACCCGACGACCGCGGTTGACGCGCTGAAGGTGCTCGATTCCCACGCCATCGACCTTCCGGCCGAACTGCGTCGGCGCCTGGCATCCGGCGAACTGGAGACGCCCAAGCCGGGCGAACTGGCGGCCGGGGCCTTCCGGCTGGTCGCCAGTTCGCGGCAGATGCTCGAAGCCGCCGCCGCCGAGGCGCGCCGGCTGGGCGTGACGCCGCTGATCCTCGGCGACGCGATCGAGGGCGAGGCGCGCGAGGTCGGTCGCGTGCTGGCCGGCATCGCGGTCGCTTGCGGTCGACACGGCTTTCCGGCGCAAAAGCCCTGCGTGCTGCTGTCCGGCGGCGAGACCACGGTGACCGTGCGCGGCGCCGGCCGCGGCGGGCGCAATACGGAATTCCTGCTCGGCGCCGCGCTGGCGCTGGCCGGCGAACCGGGCATCCACGCGCTGGCCGCCGACACCGACGGCATCGACGGCGCCGGGGACAACGCCGGCGCTTTCGTCGGCCCCGACAGCCTCGCCCGCGCCCGCGCCGCCGGGCTGGACGCCGCCGCGTCCCTGGCCGCCAACGACGCCGGGAGCTTTTTCGCCGGCCTCGGCGACCTGCTGGTCACCGGGCCGACCCGGACCAACGTCAACGATTTTCGTGCCTTCCTGATCGAGTGAATGCCATGACTGCCAACGACGAACCCGCCTTCCGCACCGACCGCGCGACCCTCGCCCGGCGGCTGAAGACCCTGCTGCCGGCGCACTGCCTGCTGACCGACGACGAGGACCTGCGCCCCTACGAGTGCGACGGCCTGACCGCCTTCCGCCAGCTACCGATGGCCGTCTGCCTGCCGGAGACCGAGGGCCAGGTCATCGACGTGCTGCGCACCTGCCACCAGCTGGGCGTGCCGGTCGTCGCCCGCGGCGCCGGCACCGGCCTGTCCGGCGGCGCGATGCCGCATGCCGAGGGGGTCGTGCTGTCGCTGGCCCGCTTCAACAAGATCCTGCGCCTGGACCCGCTGGCCCGGCTCGCCGTGGTCCAGCCCGGCGTGCGCAACCTCGCGGTATCCGAGGCGGCGGCGCCGCACGGCCTCTACTACGCGCCCGACCCGTCGTCGCAGATCGCCTGCACGCTGGGCGGCAACGTCGCCGAGAACTCGGGCGGCGTGCATTGCCTGAAATACGGGCTGACCGTGCATAACGTGCTGCGCGTGCGCGTCGTCAGCATCGAGGGCGAGGTCTTCGAAATCGGCTCGGAAGCGCCGGACTCGCCGGGCTACGACCTGCTGGCGCTGATGATCGGCTCCGAAGGCATGCTCGGCGTGGTCACCGAGGTCACCGTCAGGCTGGTGCCCAAGCCCGAGCTCGCGCAGGTGGTCATGGCCTCGTTCGACGACGTCGCCCGGGCGGGCGACGCGGTCGCCGCGATCATCGCCGCCGGCATCATCCCGGCCGGGCTGGAGATGATGGACAAGCCGGCGACCGCGGCCGTCGAGCCCTTCGTCAAGGCGGGCTACGACCTCGACGCCGAGGCCATCCTGCTGTGCGAATCCGACGGTACGCCGGAGGAGGTCGCCGAGGAGATTGCCCGCGTCACCGCGGTGTTGACCGCGAGCGGCGCCCGCGAGCTGCGCGTCTCGCAGTCCGAGGCCGAGCGCCTGCGTTTCTGGGCCGGGCGCAAGGCGGCCTTCCCGGCGGTCGGCCGGATCACGCCCGACTACTACTGCATGGACGGCACGATCCCGAGGAAGCGCCTGGCCGAGATGCTGTCGGCGATCGCGGCGATGGAGAAGAAATATGGCCTGCGCTGCGCCAACGTGTTCCACGCCGGCGACGGCAACCTGCATCCGCTGATCATGTACGACGCGTCGCAACCGGGCGAGATCGAGCGGGCCGAGGCCTTCGGCGCCGAAATCCTCGAGCTGTCGGTGGCGCTGGGCGGCTCGATCACCGGCGAGCACGGTGTCGGCGTCGAGAAGATCAACCAGATGTGCGTGCAGTTCGCGACCCCCGAGCTCGAGGCCTTCCACCGCGTCAAGGCGGCCTTCGACGACGGCGGTTTCCTGAACCCGGGCAAGGCGGTGCCCAGCCTGCACCGCTGCGCCGAATACGGCCGCATGCACGTGCATCGCGGCGAACTCAAATTCCCGGAACTGGAGCGCTTCTGATGCAGCTCGACGACATCGTCGCCGCGGTCCGCGCGGCCCACGACAGCCACACGCCGCTGCGCATCCGCGGCGCCGGCAGCAAGGATTTCTACGGCGGCCTGCTGGCCGGCGACGTGCTCGACGTCTCCGGCCACCGCGGCATCGTCGCCTACGAGCCGACCGAACTCTACCTGACCGCGAAATGCGGCACGCCGCTCGCCGACATCGAGGCGGCGCTGGCCGAAAAAAACCAGATGCTGGCCTTCGAGCCGCCGCGCTTCGGTGGCGCCACGCTCGGCGGCTGCATCGCCGCCGGCCTGTCCGGCCCGCGCCGGCAGCAGGCCGGGGCGGCGCGCGACTTCGTGCTCGGCGTCCGGCTGGTCGACGGCACCGGCCAGGTGCTCGACTTCGGCGGCCAGGTCATGAAGAACGTCGCCGGCTACGACGTGTCGCGTCTGCTCGCCGGCAGCCTGGGCACGCTCGGCGTGCTCGCCGAGGTCACGCTGAAGGTGCTGCCGAAGCCGGTCGCCGAGGCGACGCAGGTGTTCGAGCTGGACGAGCACGAAGCCGTGGCCCGGCTGAACGCCTGGGGCGGCAGGCCGCTGCCGATCTCGGCGTCGTTCTGGCACGACGGCCGGCTGTGGCTGCGCCTGTCCGGCGCCGGTGCCGCGGTCGAGGCCGCGCAGCGGGCCCTGGGGGGCGAGGTCGCGGTCGACGCCGGCAAACTGTGGGAATCGGTGCGCGAGCAGACGCACCCGGCCTTCGCGTCGCCGGTGCTGTGGCGCCTGGCGCTGCCGTCGACGGCGCCCGACGCGGGACTCGGTACGCCGGCCGCGGTCGAATGGGGCGGCGCGCTGCGCTGGTATGCCGGCGAGCAGGATGCGGCGCGCGGCGCCGCCGCCCGCCTGGGCGGCCACGCCGTGCTGTACCGCGCGCCGGAATCGCTGCGCTGCCGCGAGGGCGCCTTCACGGCGCTGTCGCCGGCGCTGCTCGCGCTGCACCGCAGCCTCAAGAAGGCCTTCGATCCGAAGGGCCTGCTCAACCCCGGTCGTCTCTACGCGGAGTTCTGATGGATACCCGACTCGCCGATTTCATCCGTGAATCCCGTGCCGGCCAGGTCGCCGGGGAGATTCTCCGCACCTGCGTGCACTGTGGCTTCTGCACCGCGACCTGCCCGACCTACCAGCTGCTCGGCGACGAGCTCGACGGGCCGCGCGGGCGCATCTACCTGATCAAGCAGGTGCTCGAGGGCAGGGAAGTCACCGAGAAGACGCGCAGCCACCTCGACCGCTGCCTGACCTGCCGTTCCTGCGAAACGACCTGCCCGTCCGGCGTCCAGTACGGCCGGCTGCTCGACATCGGCCGCGAGGTCGTCGAGGTGAAGCTGCAGCGGCCGCTGAAGGAGGCGATTCCGCGGGCGCTGCTGAAGGAGGTGCTGCCGCGCCCGGCGCTGTTCGGCGTCGCGGTCGCCGTCGGCCGCGCGCTGCGTCCGCTGCTGCCGGGCGCGCTGGCCGACAAGCTGCCGCCGGCCCAGCCGGCCGCCCGCCCGTGGCCGGAAAAGGCCCGGCAGGCGCGGCGCATGCTGGCGCTGGCCGGTTGCGTGCAGCCGTCGCTGGCGCCGAACATCAACGCGGCGACGGCGCGTGTGCTCGACCGGCTCGGCATCGCCCTGTTCGAGGAGGCCAAGGCCGGCTGCTGCGGCGCCGTGCGCTTCCACCTCAACGACCACGAGCGGGCACGCGACGACATGCGCCGCAACATCGACGCCTGGTGGCCGCATGTGGAAAGCGGCGTCGAGGCCATCGTCGTCTCCGCGTCCGGCTGCGGCGTGCAGGTCCGCGACTACGGCCACATCCTGGCCGACGACGCGGTCTACGCCGACAAGGCGGCGAAAATCAGCGAGCTGTGCCGCGATCCGTCGGAAGTCGTCGCCGCCGAAAGCGAGCGTCTGCGCGCGCTGCTGCCCGCCGCCGGGCGCGGCAGGCTGGCCTTCCATTCGCCCTGCACATTGCAGCACGGGCTGAAGATCCGCGGCGTCGTCGAGGGGCTGCTGACGGCGGCCGGCTATGCGCTGACGCCGGTCGCCGACGGTCATCTCTGCTGCGGCTCGGCCGGTACCTATTCGGTGCTGCAGCCGGAAATCTCCGGTAGACTGCGCGACAACAAGCTCAATGCCCTGAATGCGGGCAGTCCGGACGTGCTGGCCACCGCCAACATCGGCTGCCTGACCCATCTGCAGGCGGGCAGTGCGCTGCCGGTCCGCCACTGGATCGAGCTGATCGACGAAGCCCTGCCATGACCACTGCCCCCTCCGTTCTCGACATCACGCAATCCCTCGGCGACATCGATACCGCCCGCATCAAGCGACTGCTCGAGGGCGGCATCCGGATTCCCGCCCAGCCGCGGGTGCTCGACGAACTGCGCAAGCTGATGGCGCGCAAGGAAATGGATGTCCGTCTGCTGGCCCGGACGATCAACCAGGATCCGGGGCTGACCGCGCTGCTGTTCCAGGTCGTCGGCAACGCGGCCTACCGCCAGCACCAGCCGTTCGAGACGGTCGAGCAGATCCTGCACGCGGTCGGCATCCGGCAGACCTTCAATCTGGTGCAGGCGATCGCGCTGCGCAGCGCCGGCGACCTGCGCAAGCACCGCGCGGTCTATGAGGCCTACTGGGCGCGTTCGCACGCGATCGGCCAGCTGGCCATGCTGATCGCCGACGAGCGCATCGCCGTCTGCAACATCTTTCCGGACCAGGCCTACCTGGCCGGCGTCTTCCACGACTGCGGCGTGCCGTTGCTGATGCAGCGCTTTCCGACCTACTGCCAGGAAATGCACCTGGGCGAGGCCGGGCGCTGGACCGACCTGGCCGAGGAGGACCGCAAGTTCAACACCGACCACTGCGTGATCGGCTACCTGGTCGCCCGTCACTGGTGCCTGCCCGATTTCATCTGCGATGCGATCCGCTACCACCATGCGATCGGCGAACTGGGCATGCACGACGCGCGCAGCATGGTCGCGATCCTGCTGCTGGCGGTCGAAATCCACTACCGGACGATGCATGCGGCGAACCCGGAATGGGAGCGGGTCAAGGCCGAGGTGCTGCCGGAGCTCGGGCTCGACGAGGATTCGCTGCCGGAATTCGTCGATGTCGTCGTCGAGCGTTTCGACGCCGGCTGAGTTTTTCGCGGTGGACCGGCCAGGGAAATGAAAAACGGCGCCATCGGCGCCGTTTTCGCGTGGCCGGAGCGGCCCTTACTTGCGGCCGAGTCCGCCGAGCAGCGCGGCGACGACGCGCTTGGGCTTGTGCGGATCGACCTTGGCCGGCGCGTTCGGCGAATCCGGCACTTCGCCCAGCGGCTTGGCTTCGTAGGGCTTGCTGAAATCGAAACCGTCGGCGGCGATCGTCGAATTGCGGCGGGACGACGGGCGGCGTTCGTGACGTTCGTTGCGCTCGTGGCGGTCGCTGCGTTCGTGACGTTCCGGCTTGCTGGCCAGCGGCGCCTTCGGCGGCGCGACGCGCTTCTTCTTGTTGCCCGGAGGGTATTCGTATTCGGGTTCCGGCTCGAAACCGGCGACCTCGACCTGCTCGATCGGTCGCTTGATCAGCTTCTCGATGTCGACCAGGTAGCCGACTTCGTGCGCGGCGACCAGCGAGATCGCATTGCCCATCTTGCCGGCGCGGCCGGTGCGGCCGATGCGGTGCACGTAGTCTTCCGGCGTGTGCGGCAGCTCGTAGTTGATCACGTAGGGCAGGTCGTCCACGTCGAGGCCGCGTGCGGCGACGTCGGTGGCGATCAGCGCGTGCGTTTCGCCCGCCTTGAAGGCGTCGAGCGCCTTGATCCGGTCGAGCTGGCTCTTGTCGCCGTGGATGGCGTCGGCCTTGATGCCGGCGCGCTGCAGTTCGCGCGTCAGCCGCGAGCAGCCCTGCTTCGTGCGCATGAAGACGATGCACTGGCGGATTTCGCCGGACTTCAGCAGCTTGGTCAGCAGGCCGCGCTTGCCCCATTCGGACACCGGGTGCACGCGGTGCGTGATGGTTTCGGACACCTGGTTGCGGCGGGCGACTTCGACCAGCACCGGAGTCTTCAGCATGGTGTCGGCGAGCTTCTTGATCTCTTCCGAGAAGGTCGCCGAGAACAGCAGGCTCTGGCGCTGGGCCGGCAGCATGTTCAGGATGCGCGTGACGTCCGGGATGAAGCCCATGTCGAGCATGCGGTCGGCTTCGTCGAGGACCAGCGCCTGCACCGAGTTGAAGCTGACGCTCTTGTTCTCGACGTGGTCGAGCAGGCGGCCGGGCGTGGCGACCAGAATCTCGACGCCCTTCTTCAGTTCGGCGATCTGCGGCTTGATATCGACGCCGCCGAAGGCGCACATCGCGCGGATCGGCGTGTGCTTGCTGTAGGCCTTGACCGATTCGTAGACCTGCAGCGCGAGTTCGCGGGTCGGCGCCAGGATCAGCGCGCGTACCGGGTGTTTGGCCGGCGACGGGCTGCTCGACGCGAAGGGCAGGATGCGCTGCAGGATGGGCAGCGTGAACGCCGCCGTCTTGCCGGTGCCGGTCTGGGCGCCGCCCATGATGTCCTTGCCGCCGATGACCAGCGGGATGGCCTTGGCCTGGATCGGGGTCGGCTTGGTGTAGCCTTCGTCGGTGACGGCGCGCAGCAGTTCCGGGGCGAGGCCGAGGTCGGCGAAGGTGATTTCGGGCGCTGCCTCGGCAGCCGGCGTGCCGGCATCGGGGCCGGCTAAGGTATTGATTTCAGACATGGGGCGTGATTATACCCCCGTCGCGGCGCGGGCAGGATTTTGCGTGCGCGTCGGCGCCGTTACTTTTTCTTTTCCGTCGCCTTGCCGGCGGCGGCCGGTTCGGCTGTTGCCGGGGCGGTCGCGGCAGGGGCGGAGGCCGGGGGTGGAGCCGCTGCGGCAGGCTCTTCCGCCGGCGGGGCGGCCGGGGCCTCCTCGGCCGTCTTGCGCTTCTTGCGCTGGGCGCCCGGCGGTTCCGGGGGCGGCAGTTGCGGCGCGATCGTCTCGATCTGGTTCTGCCGCATGTATTCGTCCATGTCGCGCCAGCCGGCGTAGATGCCGGCCTTGGGCAGCCAGCCGTAGATCGCGTAGCAGTCCTCGATCGCCCGGCCGGAATGGCGGCAGGCGCTGCCCACCGCGCGGGCCTCGGGCTCCAGGCGCGCTTCCTTGGCGGCCGGGTCTTCCATGCCCAGGCGCTGGCTGATCTGGTCGCAGCCGGTCAGGCAGAGGGTGGCGAGGAGGACGGTAAGGCGCGCAATCATGCGGCGGATTCTCGCATATTCACCAAAGTTGTGGCGAGTTCCCCCGGGCTAGCACGGGCGTATAATTTTCGCTTTGCGATTTCAGGAGGATCTCCATGCTGCAAGGTTTCCGTCTGCTGGCCATCGCCGCCAGCCTCGCCTGTGCGTTGCCCGCCGCCCACGCGGCGAAGGCGGCGCGTCCGGCCGCCCCGGTTGCGCCGCAGCCTTTCGAGCTGGCGCACAATCTCGGGCCGGCCGGCGAGGCGGCGCTGCAGACGCTGGTCGACCGCTTCAACGGCGAGACCGGCAGCCAGCTGAAACTGACCCGCCTGGAATCCGGCGAACGGCCGGCCGCGCTGAACCTGCTCCGCCGCTACGACGTCAGCGACGTGCTGGCCCAGCCGACCGCCTTCGTGCCGCTGCACGCGATGATGACCAAGGCCGGCCAGCCGCTGAAGATGGGCGCGCTGTACGGCGACCTGAAGGCCGGCGCGGTCGACGCCAAGGGCCGCCTGGTCGCGCTGCCGATGCTGTATTCGACGCCGGTGCTGTTCTACAACAAGAATGCCTTCCGCAAGGCCGGCCTGAATCCGGAGGCGCCGCCGCGCACCTGGTTCGAGATGCAGGGCATGCTCGACAAGCTGCAGTCGGCCGGCTATTCCTGCCCCTACACGACCTCGTGGCCGGTCTGGGTGCATATCGACAACGTCAGCGCGGTGTCCGGCGTGCCGGCAGCGACCGACAAGGGCCAGATGACCTTCAACGGCCTGCCGCAGGTCAAGCACGTCGCGATGATGGCGACCTGGAGCAAGGCCGGCTACTTCAAGCTGTTCGGCCGCCGCAACGAGGCCAGCCAGCGTTTCCACGACGGCGAATGCGCGACGATCACGACCGATTCGCGCGAGCACATCGACTTCCAGGACGCCAAGGGCGTCGAGCTGGGCGTCGCGCCGCTGCCCTACCACGACGACGTCTACGGCGGCCGCCAGTCCTCGCTGGCCGACGGCGTGTCGCTGTGGGTCGGTGCCGGCCGCCCGGCCGGCGAATACAAGCAGGCGGCGAAATTCGTCAATTTCCTGCTGTCGCCGGACATCCAGGTCGAAATCGTCCGCCTCTACGGCGGCCTGCCGATGACCGCCGCCGCCCGTTCCGCGGCGCACAGCCGCATCCTGCAGGACGGCGACCGCACGCTGGAAATCGCCTACGCGTCGCTGAACGGCAACGGCAGCAAGCCGGCCGTCCGCGTCGCCAACATCGACCCGGTGCGCCTGATCGCCGACGAGGAGCTCGAGGCGGTGTGGAAGGGCAAGAAGCCGGCCAAGGAGGCGCTCGACATCTCGGTCGGGCGCGGCAATTCGGTGCTTGATGTCAAGCCGGCTCTGAAGAAGGCGCAGCCTTTCTGATGTCCCTGTCGCTGCCGCGCTGGATCGTCCATCGCGGCGGCGGCTGTTTGGCCCCGGAGAACACGCTGGCCGGGATCCGGCGGGCGGCGGCGCTCGGTTTCGCGGCGGTCGAGTTCGACGTGATGCTGAGCGGCGACGGTACGCCGGTGCTGATCCACGACGAGACGCTGGAGCGGACCACGAACGGCCGCGGCCGGGTCGCCGATACGCCGGATGCCGCGCTCTTCGCGCTCGATGCCGGCGGCGAGCCGGTGCCGCGTTTCGTCGATGCGGCGCGGCTTTGCCGCGAACTGGGCCTGCTCGCCAATGTCGAGATCAAGCCGTCGGCCGGCGCCGACCGGGCCACCGCCGAAGCGGTCGTCCGGCTGGCCGGCGGACTGTGGCGCGGGGCGGAGCGGCAGCTGCTGCTGTCCTCCTTTTCGCAAACGGCGCTCGACGTCGCCCGCGACCTGGCGCCGGAACTCGCCCGCGGCCTGCTGTTCGAAATGCCGCCGGCCAACTGGGCCGACGTCGCCCAGCGCCTGCAGGTCTCCTCGCTGCACGTCGCCGCGGCCGCTTTCGACGGGCGCGTTGCCGCGGAGGCCGCGGAGCGCGGCCTGCCGGTGCTGTGCTACACGGTCGACGCACCGGCCGAGGCCGAAATGCTGTTCGCCCGCGGCGCGGCGGCGCTGTTCACCGATCGTCCGGACCGCTTTGCCGCGGAAACAGCCGCTTACAAACGCTTGCATCCGGACGGCTGATTTCCGGCCGGATTTCCCCTGTAATGACGAGCGTCTACCCATCGTCGTCCTTCAGGAGAAAAAGCATGAAAACCTCACGTCTCGCCGCCGGTCTCGTCCTCGCCCTGCCGCTGCTCGCGCTGGCCCAGCCGGCGACGCCCGGCGTCGACCAGCGCCAGCTGAATCAGGAACAACGCATCGAGCGGGGTGTCGCTTCCGGCAGCCTGACCGCTCGCGAGGCCAGCCGCCTGGAGCGCGGCCAGCAGCATGTCGCCAACGTCGAGAACCGGGCCCGGGCCGACGGCGTCGTCACCGCCCGCGAGCGGGCCAGGCTGCATCAGGCGCAGGACGTCCAGAGCGCCCGGATCGCCCGCCAGAAACACGACCGCCAGCACGATTTCAACCACAACGGCCGCGTTGACCGCGTCCATCGCCGCTGATCCCGGTTTTCCCGCGACGGCGCCCGGCAAGCTTTCACTGCGGCCGGGCGCTTTCATTTAAAATCACGGGTTTCGAATCCAACGCCGCAAAGGCCGCCAGCTTATGAAAAGCTCCGAAATCCGCCAGCAGTTCCTCGACTTCTTCGCGTCCAAGGGTCACCAGGTCGTGGCTTCGTCGTCGCTCGTCCCGCACGACGACCCGACGCTGCTGTTCACGAACGCCGGGATGAACCAGTTCAAGGACGTCTTCCTCGGTTTCGACAAGCGTCCCTACACCCGAGCGACGACCTCGCAGAAATGCGTGCGCGCCGGCGGCAAGCACAATGACCTCGAGAACGTCGGCTACACCGCGCGCCACCACACCTTCTTCGAGATGCTCGGCAACTTCAGCTTCGGCGACTACTTCAAGCGCGACGCGATCAAGTACGCCTGGGAGCTGCTGACCGAGGTCTACAAGCTGCCCAAGGACAAGCTGACGGTGACGGTGTATGCCGAGGACGACGAGGCCTACGACATCTGGACCAAGGAAATCGGCGTGCCGGCCGACAAGGTCATCCGCATCGGCGACAACAAGGGCGCCCGCTACGCGTCCGACAACTTCTGGATGATGGGCGACACCGGTCCCTGCGGTCCGTGCACCGAGATCTTCTACGACCACGGCGAAAAGCACTGGGGCGGCCCCCCGGGATCGCCGGAGGAGGACGGCGACCGCTTCATCGAAATCTGGAACAACGTGTTCATGCAGTTCAACCGCGACGAGAACGGCGTGATGCACCCGCTGCCGAAGCCGTCCGTCGATACCGGCATGGGCCTGGAGCGCATCTCGGCCGTGCTGCAGGGGGTGCATGCGAACTACGAGATCGACCTGTTCCAGAACCTGATCAAGGCGGCCGCCCGCGAAACCAGCGACGCCGACCTCGATTCCCCGTCGCTGAAGGTGCTGGCCGACCACATCCGTGCCTGTTCCTTCCTGATCGCCGACGGCGTGATCCCGGGCAACGAGGGCCGCGGCTACGTGCTGCGCCGCATCATCCGCCGCGCGATCCGCCACGGTTACAAGCTCGGCGCCCGTGCCGCCTTCTTCCACAAGATGGTACCGGACCTGGTCGCCGAGATGGGCATGGCCTACCCGGAACTCGCCCAGCACCAGCAGAAGGTCATGGCGACGCTGAAGCAGGAGGAAGACCGCTTCTTCGAGACCATCGAGCACGGCATGGCCATCCTCGAAGGCGAACTGAAGTCGCTCGGCGAGGGCGGCGTGTTCAACGGCGAGACGGCCTTCAAGCTGCACGACACCTATGGTTTCCCGCTCGACCTGACGCAGGACATCTGCCGCGAGCGCAAGGTCACCGTCGATGCCGCCGCGTTCGACGCCGCGATGGCCCGCCAGAAGGAACAGGCGCGCGCCGCCGGCAAGTTCCGGATGGCCGCCAACCTCGAGTACGACGGCCCGGCGACCGCCTTCCACGGCTACGACACGCTGGAGATCAAGGGCAACGTGCTGGCGCTGTACAAGGACGGCGTCGCGGTCAACCAGCTGAACGAAGGCGAAATGGGCGTTGTCGT
The DNA here is from genome assembly GCA_028687035.1 of Dechloromonas sp. Taxonomy (GTDB): domain Bacteria; phylum Pseudomonadota; class Gammaproteobacteria; order Burkholderiales; family Rhodocyclaceae; genus Azonexus. The sequence goes on from JAQUAX010000007.1 coordinate 79,637, forward strand.
GCTCGACAACACGCCGTTCTACGCCGAGTCCGGCGGCCAGGTCGGCGACCGCGGCGCGCTGCAGTCGGTGCATGGCATCTTCGCCGTCGAGGACACGCAGAAAATCCAGGCGACGGTGTTCGGCCACCACGGCATCGTCAAGACCGGCACGCTGAGCGTCGGCAACAACGTCAGCGCCCGGGTCGACGTGCAGGCGCGCAGCCGGACGATGCGCAACCACTCGGCGACCCACCTGCTGCACAAGGCGCTGCGCGAAGTGCTCGGCGACCACGTCCAGCAGAAGGGCTCGCAGGTCGATCCGGACAAGACCCGTTTCGACTTCGTGCATAACCAGCCGCTGACCGACGAGGAAATCCGCTGCATCGAGAACATCGTCAATGCCGAGATCCTCGCCAACACGCCGACCGAATGCCGCGTGCTGCCGATCGCCGAGGCCCAGACGCTGGGCGCGATGATGCTGTTCGGCGAGAAGTACGGCGACGAGGTCCGCGTGCTCGACATCGGCTCGTCGCGCGAACTGTGCGGCGGCACGCACGTCGCGCGGACCGGCGACATCGGCCTGTTCAGCATCACCGCCGAAGGCGGCGTCGCGGCCGGCGTGCGCCGCGTCGAGGCGGTGACCGGCGACAACGCGCTGCACTACATGCAGGACATGGAAGCCGCGCTGGGCGGCGTCGCCGGCACGCTGAAGGTGCTGCCGCGCGAAGTCCCGGCCCGCGTCGCCGCGGTGCTCGACCAGGTCCGCAAGCTGGAGCGCGAACTGGCTGCGCTGAAGGGCAAACTGGCCTCGGCGCAGGGTGACGAACTGGTCGACCGGGCTGTCGAGGTCAAGGGCGCCCGGGTGCTCGCCGCGACGCTGGAAGGCGCCGATGTCGGCGCGCTGCGCGAAACCATGGACAAGCTGAAGGACAAGCTGAAGTCGGCCGCCATCGTGCTGGCGTCGGTTGCCGACGGCAAGGTCACGCTGATCGCCGGCGTCACCGCCGACCTGACCGGCAAGGTCAAGGCCGGCGAACTGGTCAATATGGTCGCCCAGCAGGTCGGCGGCAAGGGCGGCGGCCGCCCGGACATGGCGCAGGCCGGCGGAACGCAGCCGGAAAACCTGCCGGCGGCGCTGGCCGCGGTCCCGGCCTGGGTCGAAGGCAAGTTGTAATCTTTCGTCCTTTGGCACATCGACAGGCGGCCTCGAGCCGCCTGTTGTTTTTTGTAACGAACTGCGACACAGTGTTTCAATCAGTTGACCTGGGTCAAAAACACTGTGTCGACCGTCGGTAGCATTTGCGCTTTCTACAACACAAGGGAGTGTCGCAATGCACAAGAAACTGCTGGTGGCCGCACTGGCCGCGGTCGGTCTGGTTTCCTCCGCCGCCGCCGAGACGATGGACTACGGCCCCTTCATGGTCCGGGTCCGGGCCGTCAACATCGCCTGGGAGAACGGAAATTCCTCGCAGCTGCAAGCGACCACAGCCAAGTTGGATCCGGCGTTTGGCGATGTTCAGGCCCAGGACAAGGTCATTCCCGAAATCGACCTCAGCTACTTCTTCACGCCGAATATTGCGGCCGAACTGGTGCTGACCCATCCGCAGGTCGTTGATGTCCAGGTCGTCGGCGCCGGGTCCATCGGCAAGGTACGTGCGCTGCCGCCGTCGCTGATGCTGCAGTACCACTTTACCGATCTCGGCGCGATCAAGCCCTACGTCGGGCTGGGCGTGAACTACACCTACTTCAACAAGAACAAGGGTCTCTTGAGTGGTGGCTTGGAGGTTGATCGCACCAGCTTCGGTCTGGCGGCGCAGGTCGGTGCTGATTTCGCGTTGAGCAAGAATCTGTATCTGAACGTCGATGTCAAGTACATCCAGATGTCGGTCGATGTGAAGCAGACTGCTGACGGTGCCAAGGTCGGCAAGCTCGATCTGAACCCGATCACCGCGGGGGTCGGCGTCGGCTACCGGTTCTGATCCGACCCGCTTCCTCCGGGAGAGGGGGGAAGGGGCGCCCAAAGGGGGGGGGCGCCCCTTTTTTCATTTCAGAAGCCTGTCCGGCCCGTCCGGCGTTTCGTCGGTCCGGACGCAGACGCCTTCGATGACGTCGTCGGGCACCGGCGTCGCCTCGGCCATCGCCCGGCGCAGCGCGCGGGTCTTCCACCACAGCCAGCCCCACAGCGCCAGGCCGCCGATGGCGGCGACGGCGAGGGCGACCAGCGAGAACATGAAGGCGCCGACCAGCAGCAGCGCGGTCAGCAGACCGGCGACCAGGCGGCCGGCCAGTCCGGTGGACGGGGAGGGAGTATCGGGCATGTTCAGTTTTCTGGAATGGCGTTCCGGGTCAGGCTGCCGGCCCAGTGCAGGGCCTGGGTCTGCGCCTGGTTCAGCGTTTTCAGGTTGATTCCGGGCAGGGCCAGCAGTGCGTCGGCCAAGGGGGCGAGGTCGCCGTTCTCGCTGCTTTCCGCGAGATTCAGCAGGCGGCCGAGGCGGCCGCCACCCGAACACAGGGCCTCGCTGATCGGCCCGGCGAGGCCGAGCTGGTCGACGATTTCGGCTATCGGCTGGCCGATCAGCGCCGGCACCAGCGACATCACGCCGGTCATGAAGGCCTGGTCGGCCAGTTCGCGGGAGCCGGGGGCGAGCTGGGCGGCGAGCAGTTCCATCAGCCGGCCGCGGGTTGCCGCGATGATCAGCAGCGGGTTGCCTTCGGTCGTACGGTGGTCGCGTCCGGCGGTGAAGATCAGCAGCTGCAGCCAGCGCTGCAGCTGGCGCCGGCCGAGCACCATGATCGCGTGGCCCAGCGAGCGGATCGGCACGCGGGTGCCGGCGCCGACCGAATTGGTCAGGCGCAGCAGGTTGACCGTCAGGCCGGGTTCGGGCTTCAGTGCGGCCTCCAGTTCGGCGGTCTCGGCGTCGCCGAGCAGCAGGCCCATCAGCTTCAGCAGCGCGAGCTGGGAGTGGTCCAGCTTGCGGCCGGCGATGATCGTCGGCTTGGCGAAGTAGTAGCCCTGGAACAGCGAGAAGCCGAGGTCGCGGCAGTGCAGCATCCGTTCGCGCGAATCGACCTTCTCGGCGAGCAGCTGCTTGCCGGTGCCGCGCAGCCGGACGGCCAGCGCCGTCAGCTGTTCGGCGTCCAGCGGCTGGATGTCGACCTTGACGATGTCGACGAGGTCGAGCAGCGGCGCGTAGGCCGGTTCGAGCTGGATGACGTCGTCCAGCGCCAGCGTGAAGCCGGCCGCCTTCAGCGCGCGGCAGCGCTCGACGACTTCGGCGGTTGGCGGGACGGTCTCAAGGATTTCGAGCACGACGGTCTGCGTCGGCAGCAGCCCGAGCGTGTCGCTGAACAGGAAGCTCTCGTCGACGTTGATGAAGCCGCGCTGGACGCCCAGCGCGGCGGCGACGCCCAGTTCGGCGAAGGCGTTGGCGATCACCGTCGCCGTCGCCTGCACGCCGTCGGTGACGTCGGCCGCGTTGTTCAGTCCGCTGCGGAACAGCAGCTCGTAGGCGACCAGGCGCTGCTCCCGGTCGAGGATGGGCTGGCGCCCGAGAAAAAGCTGTCCGGCAGCGTCGGCCAAAGGAGTTGCCTCAGAACGGCAGCGCGATGCCCGGCCAGGCCGCTTGCAGCGCCTGGCGGAACGCGTCCTGGATGCGGGCCAGCGCGGCCGCGTCGTCAGCCTCGAAACGCAGCACGACGACCGGCGTCGTGTTCGACGGCCGGGCCAGGCCGAAGCCGTCGGCGTATTCGACGCGCACGCCGTCGATGGTGACGATGCGTTCGGCGCCGGGGAAGTCGCCGGTCGCCTTCAGCTGGTCGAGCAATGCGAAGGGTTCGCCTTCGGCCATCTTGATGTTGAGTTCCGGGGTGGACGGCGAATTGGGCAGCGATTTCAGCGGCGCGTTGGCGTCGGCCGAGCGCGACAGGATCTCGAGCAGCCGGGCGCCGGTGTAGAGGCCGTCGTCGAAGCCGTACCAGCGTTCCTTGAAGAAGGTGTGGCCGGACATCTCGCCGGCCAGCGGGGCGCCGGTTTCCTTCAGCTTGGCCTTGACCAGCGCGTGGCCGGTGTTCCACATCAGCGGCTCGCCGCCGTGCCGGCGGATCCAGCCGTCGAGCAGGCGGGTGCATTTGACGTCGTAGATCACCGTGCCGCCGGGGACGCGCGACAGCACGTCGGCGGCGAACAGCATCAGCTGGCGGTCCGGGAAGATCACTTCGCCGTCCTTGGTGACGACGCCCAAGCGGTCGCCGTCGCCGTCGAAGGCGATGCCGAGTTCGGCATCGGTTTCCCGCAGCGTGCGGATCACGTCGGCCAGGTTTTCCGGCTTCGACGGGTCCGGGTGATGGTTCGGGAAGTTGCCGTCGACTTCGCAGTACAGCGGCACGATGTCGCAGCCCAGGCGCTTGAACAGTTCGGGCGCGATCGCGCCGGCGACGCCGTTGCCGCAGTCCATGACGATCTTCAGCGGCCGGGCCAGCTTGACGTCGCCGACGATGCGCTCGACGTAGGCGGATAGCACGTCGGCGCTACGGCGCTGGCCGGCGCCGTGCGTCAGGTTGCCGGCCTCGATGCGCGCCTTCAGGTCCTGGATCGCATCAAGGGCCAGCGTCGTGCCGCCGATGACCATCTTCAGGCCGTTGTAGTCCGGCGGGTTGTGGCTGCCGGTGACCGAGACGCAGCTGTTGCAGCCGAGCTCGTAGGCGGCGAAATAGGTGACCGGGGTCGGCACGCAGCCGACGTCGATCGCGTCGATGCCGGCGGCGCAGATGCCGTCCATCAGCGCGCCGGCCAGTTCCGGGCCGGACAGGCGGCCGTCGCGGCCGACCGCGATCGCGGTCTGGCCCTGCTCGGCGGCCAGCGAACCGAGGGCATGGCCGATGCGACGGACGACGTCGGCAGTCAGCGATTTATCGACGATGCCGCGGATGTCGTAGGCCTTGAAGATTTCTGCGGGAAGCTGGCTCATGGTCGGGGAGTTTTATGACGTTTCGAAAAGGAAGAAGTGTAAGAGCCTTTGCGCCAGCCAGTCCACCCGGCCGGGAAAGGCGCCGGTCACGAAGCCGACGTGGCCGCCGCTCGCCGGCTGTTCGAGATGCACGCTGGGGCTGACCTCGGCCGGCGTCGGCAGGTGGCGGGCCGGCAGAAACGGGTCGTTTTTCGGGTTGACCGCGAGCGCCGGCACTGCGATGTGTCTCAGCCAGGGCTTGGCCGAACTGCGCGCCCAGTAGTCGTCGGCGCCGGCAAAACCGTGCACCGGGCCGGTCACCGCGTCGTCGAATTCATACAGGTTGATCGCCCGCCGCATCCGGGCTTCGTCGAACAGGTCGGGAAACAGCCGCAGCCGGGACGCCGCGGTCGACTTCAGCGTGGCCAGGAAATGCCGCGTATAGACGCGGTTGAAGCCGGTTGCCAGATGGTGGCCGCAGGCGGCGAGGTCGAGCGGCGCGCAGAAGGCGGCGACGCCGGTGACCCGGCCGGCGGCGGCCGCGCCCTGTTCGCCGGCCCACTTGAGCAGCGCGTTGCCGCCCAGCGACACGCCGGCTGCGTGCAGCCGCTGGCCGCCGGCGGCGTCCTGCAGGCGGTGCAGGATCCAGTCGATCTCGGCCGAATCGCCGGAATGGTAGGCGCGCGGCCGGCGGTTCAGTTCGCCGGAGCAGCCGCGGAAATGCGGCAGCGCGAAGCGCCAGCCGATCCGGCGGCAGGCGGCGGCGGTCGAGATCGCGTAGTGGCTGCGGGCGCTGCCCTCGAGGCCGTGGAAGAGGACGAGCAGCGGAGCGCCGGGCGGGCCGTCGAGATGGTCGACGTCGATGAAGTCGCCGTCCGGCGTGTCCCAGCGTTCGCGCCGCAGCGGCAGCGGGCGCGGCTTGATCAGCAGCGGCCACAGCGTCTGCGCATGGCCGCCGGGCAGCCAGGCGGGGGCGCGGTAGGGCCTCAATGCAGCGTGTGCGGGATGGCGTCGGCCATCGCCTGGTGGCCGTCGTCGGCGGCCGAGGCGTGGCGGGCGACCAGGCGCCAGCCGTGAGAGCCGCGGAGATACACGTGGGTCACGTGCAGCGGGCCGTGCGGGCTGGGGTCGTCGCCGACGAACAGCAGTTCGGTCAGGTGGTGGATGGCCATCACCGTGCCCTGCCAGTGGGCGACGCGCTCGGCCTGCACGCGCAGCCGGGCGTTGGCGAAAATGCCGCGCCAGCTTTCGCGGATCGGCAGCAGCCCGGTCAGGCGCACGCCGGTCGGATGCACGCAGACGCTTTCCTCGTCCTCGGCCCACAGCAGGGCCAGGCGGTCGGCGTCCCCTTCGAGCAGCAGCTCGTAGAAGGCGTGCTCGACGTCTTCCGGGGAAGCCAGGCTGTAGTGCTTGCTCACGGGCGTTCAGGCCGCTCCCCGGAGGGAGCGGCGCCGGAGAGGGTCAGTGATGGCCCTTGGGGGCTTCGCCGGTGAATACGTACTTGGTCGAGCAGTACGGGCAGGTGACTTCGCCGGTCTTCAGCACGTCGAGGAAGACGCGCGGATGCTGGCTCCACAGCGGCGCATTCGGCGTCGGGCAGTGCAGCGGCAGGTCGTGGGCGGTGACTTCAACGGTCTGCTTGTCGGACATCGGTGTTCTCCCTGGTTTTAGACGAAGGCCAGCCAGTCGGCGTGGGCTTCGGAGCGGCCATTGACCACGTCGAAATACTTTTCCTGCAGCGCCTTGGTGATCGGGCCGCGGTGGCCGGGACCGATCTGGCGGTTGTCGAGCTCGCGGATCGGCGTCACTTCGGCGGCGGTGCCGGTGAAGAAGGCTTCGTCGGCGCAGTAGACTTCGTCGCGGGTGATGCGCTTCTCGATGACCTCGAGGCCCATTTCTGCGGCCAGCTGCATCACGGTGGCGCGGGTGATGCCTTCGAGGCAGGCGGTCAGGTCCGGCGTGTAGAGCTTGCCGTTCCGGACGATGAAGATGTTCTCGCCGGCGCCTTCGCAGACGTAGCCTTCCGGATCCAGCAGCAGGGCTTCGTCGTAGCCGTCGCCGGTGGCCTCGTTGTTGGCGAGGATGGAGTTCATGTAATTGCCGGACGCCTTGGCGCGCACCATCGTGATGTTCACGTGGTGGCGGGTGTAGGACGAGGTCTTGATCCGGATGCCGCGCTGCATGCCTTCCTCGCCGAGGTAGGCGCCCCACGGCCAGGCGGCGATGATGATGTGCACCTTGGCGCCCTTCGGCGAGACGCCCATCTTTTCCGAGCCGTAGAAGGCGAGCGGGCGCAGGTAGCCGGATTCGAGCTTGTTGGCGCGGATGACTTCCTTTTGCGCCTCGTTCAGCTCTTCCGCGGTGAACGGCATCGCCATCTGGAAAATGTGCGCCGAACGGAACAGGCGCTCGGTGTGCTCCTTCAGCCGGAAGATCGCGGTACCGCGCTCGGTCTTGTAGGCACGGACGCCCTCGAATACGCCCATGCCGTAGTGCAGCGAGTGGGTGAGGACGTGGGTGGTGGCTTCACGCCAGGGCACCAGTTTGCCGTCTTGCCAAATAAAGCCGTCGCGATCCGACATGGACATGTTCGATTCTCCGTGTTGCGCGTGTGAAAGCTGCCAATTCTAGCCCATTTCAGGCGCTAAAATGATGCCTTTGCCGCAAGAGCATCACCATGATCTGGAAACCCCACGTCACTGTCGCCGCCGTCGTCCAGCGCGACGGCAAGTATCTGCTGGTCGAGGAAGAGACCGAGTCCGGTCTCGCCTTCAACCAGCCGGCCGGCCATCTCGAGGAGGGCGAGGCGCTGGTTGACGCGGTCGTCCGCGAGACCCTCGAGGAAACCGCCTACGATTTCAGGCCGACCCATCTGGTCGGCGTCTATCACTGGCATCATCCGGTCAAGGACATCACCTACCTGCGCTTCGCGTTCGCCGGCGAACTGCGCGGCCATCATCCGGAACGCCGGCTCGACGACGGCATCGTCGCCGCCCGCTGGCTGACGCTGGACGAGGTGCGGGCGACGCAGGAACGCCATCGCAGCCCGCTGATCCTGCGCTGTATCGAAGACCTGGCGGCCGGTCGCCGCTATCCGCTGGACCTGCTGGTCCATTACGCCTGAAGGGAAAACCATGTCGAAGGGAACCGTGGTCGTCGGCCTGTCCGGCGGCGTCGATTCGTCGGTCGCGGCGCTGCTGCTGAAGCGCCAGGGATGGAACGTCGTCGGCCTGTTCATGAAGAACTGGGAGGACGACGACACCGAGGAATACTGCTCGTCGCGCCAGGACCTGATCGACGTGATGAGCGTCGCCGACACGATCGGCATCGACGTCGAGGTCGTCAATTTCGCCGCCGAGTACCGCGAGCGGGTGTTCGCCGAATTCCTGCGCGAGTACCAGGCCGGCCGGACGCCGAATCCGGACATCCTGTGCAATTCGGAAATCAAGTTCAAGGCCTTCCTCGACCATGCGCTGAAGCTCGGCGCCGACCGGATCGCGACCGGCCATTACGCCGGCGTCCGCGAGTTCGACGGCGAATTCCAGCTGCTCAAGGCCGAGGACGGCACCAAGGACCAGAGCTACTTCCTGTACCGGCTGAACCAGGCGCAGCTGTCGAAGACGCTGTTCCCGCTGGCCGACCTGTACAAGCGCGAGGTCAGGAAGATCGCCGAGGCGGAAGGCCTGCACGTCGCGGCCAAGAAGGATTCGACCGGCATCTGCTTCATCGGCGAGCGGCCGTTCAAGGATTTCCTGTCGCGCTACCTGCCGCCGAAGCAGGGCGAAATCCGCCGGCTCGACGACGGCAAGCCGCTCGGCATCCACGACGGCCTGATGTACCACACGATCGGCCAGCGCAAGGGGCTGCAGATCGGCGGCGTCAAGGAGAAGGGCCAGTCCGGCGGCGGCGACCACGACGCCTGGTTCGTCGCCGGCAAGGACATGGAGAACAACGTGCTGTACGTCGTCCAGGGCCACGACCATCCGGCGCTGCTCAAGGGCGAACTGGTCGCCGAGCAGCTGTCCTGGGTTTCCGGGCGGAATCCGCACACGCACTGGGTGTATACCGCGAAACCGCGCTACCGGACCGCCGACCAGCCTTGCGAGGTCGAGCGCGTCGATGGCGAGAGCTGCGAGATCCGTTTCGCCGAGCCGCAATGGGCGCTGACGCCGGGCCAGTCGGTGGTGCTGTACGAGAGCCGGGTCTGTCTCGGCGGCGGGGTGATCCGCTAGGCGTTCAGGCGGCCGGGGCGCGCATCGGCGATTTCTCGATCGCCGCGCAGAAGGCATGGAGCAGGTCGGGGTCGTGCTTGATCCCGACGTCGCGGTGCAGGATGTCCATCACTTCCCGGTGCGGGCGGCCCGGGTGGTAGGGGCGGGCGCAGGTCATCGCGTCGTAGTTGTCGGTCAGCGAGATGATCCGGGAAAACAGCGGAATGTCGCCGCCCTGCAGTCCGTCCGGGTAGCCCGATCCGTCGAAGTTCTCGTGGTGGTGGCGGACGACGGCGGCGATTCCGGCCGAATGCTCGGTGCCCATCGCGAGGATGATGCGCTCGCCGATCACCGCGTGCTGCTTCATGCATTCCCGCTCGTCGTCCTCGAAAGCCGCCGGCTTGCGCAGAATCCGGTCGGGGATGCCGATCTTGCCCAGATCGTGGCATTCGGCGCCGATCGTCAGCAATCCGAGTTCGTGATGGCTGAGGCCGATCCGCGTTCCCAGTTCGGCCGCCAGAAGGACCACGCGTTCGACGTGCTGGCGGGTGGGTTGATCCCGTTCGCCGAGCGCGACGGTCAATGAATGGGCGATCCTGTCCATCGGGCATCCTGAAGTTTCCTGCGGGGACGTGTTCCCCGCTGCCCGGTTGACCGGTGCGTCCGGCCGAGGTTCATTCGGCCGCCGCCGGAAAAGGGAAGGGCGCCCGCAGGCGCCCCGATCCGGCATGCCGGCGGCCGGCGTTAGTCGTGCGGCAGGGTGTCCGCGAAGGACGGGCGCTGCATCAGCTTGTCGTACAGGCGGGCCAGGTTGGCGTGCGTTTCCGGCCAGGCGATGTCGGCGAAGCGGAACTTCAGGTAGCCGAGCGCGGTGCCGACGGCGACGTCGGCCATCGAGAAGTGGGTGCCCATGCAGAAGGGCTTCTCGCCCAGTTCCTCGCTCATGAACTCGAGGCTGCGCGCCACCTTGTCGCGCTGGCGGGCGATCCATTCGTCGCTCTTCTGGCCGGCCGGACGTTTGGCTTCCAGGAAGGCGTTGGCGGCTGCGTCGCAGATGCCGTCGGCCAGCGCCTCCCAGCGCTTGACTTCGGTGCGCTCGCGGTTCGGCGCCGGGAACAGCTTGTTGTTCGGTGTCACGTTGTCGATGTACTCGACGATCACGCGGGAGTCGAACAGCGGCGTTTCGTCGTCGAGCATCAGCACCGGGATCTTGCCCAGCGGATTGACGGCGGGGACCTTGCTTTCCGCGGTCCACGGGGAGTCGACCACGAAATCGTATTCGATCTTCTTTTCGGCCAGCACGACGCGTACCTTGCGGACGAACGGGCTGGTGTAGGAGCCGATCAGCTTCATCGCATGCTCTCTGTTTAGGGGAAGCCGATTATAGCGTATGGCACAGCGCTACGTCGGGCAGGTAAAATCACGGGCTTATCAAGAAGGATGCCCCCGATGACTTACAACCCGCTGACTGCCCTGTCCCCGCTCGATGGCCGCTACGCCGGCAAGGTCGACGCGCTGCGCGAACATTTTTCCGAATTCGGCCTGATCCGTGCCCGTCTGAAGGTCGAGATCGAGTGGCTGAAGGCGCTGGCCGCCGAGCCGCACTTCGCGGAAATCCCGGCCTTTTCGCCGTCCACCGTCGCCGAACTCGACGCCCTGGTCGCCGGCTTCGGTCCCGAGCAGGCGGCCGAGGTCAAGGCCATCGAGGCGACGACCAACCACGACGTCAAGGCGCTCGAATACTGGATCAAGGACAAGACCAAGGCCAATGCCGAAGTCGTCAAGGTCGGCGAATTCATCCACTTCGCCTGCACCTCCGAGGACATCAACAACCTGTCGCACGCGCTGATGTGCCAGGGCGCCCGCGAACAGGCCATGCTGCCGACGCTGGACAAGGTCATCGCCAAGCTGGTCGAACTGGCCCACGCCTACGCCGACATCCCGATGATGAGCCGCACGCACGGCCAGCCGGCGACGCCGTCGACGATGGGCAAGGAAATGGCCAATGTCGCCTACCGCCTGAAGCGCGCCCGCGCCCGCATCGCCCAGGTCGAACTGCTCGGCAAGATCAACGGCGCAGTCGGCAACTACAACGCCCACCTCGCCGCCTACCCGGGCTACGACTGGGAAGGCTTCGCCCAGCGCTTCGTCGAATCGCTCGGCCTGACCTTCAACCCCTACACCATCCAGATCGAGCCGCACGATGCGCTGGCCGAGCTGTTCGACGCCTTTGCCCGCGCGAACAGCATCCTGGTCGACCTCGACCGCGACGTCTGGGGCTACATCTCGCTCGGTTTCTTCAAGCAGAAGGTCAAGGCCGGCGAAATCGGCTCCTCGACCATGCCGCACAAGGTCAATCCGATCGACTTCGAGAATTCCGAAGGCAACCTCGGCCTGGCCAACGCCGTCCTCAAGCACCTTGCCGAAAAGCTGCCGATCTCCCGCTGGCAGCGTGACTTGACCGACTCCACCGTGCTGCGCAACATGGGCGTCGGTCTCGGCTACACGCTGCTCGGCTACGACTCGCTGCTGAAGGGCCTGGGCAAGCTGGAAATCAACGCCGACCTGATGAAGGCCGACCTCGACGCCAACTGGGAACTGCTCGCCGAGCCGATCCAGACGGTGATGCGCCGCTACGCCGTGCCCAACGCCTACGAAAAGCTGAAGGAACTGACCCGCGGCACCCGCGTGTCGCGCGACGGCATGCAGGCCTTCGTCTCGACGCTGGACATCCCGGAAGCCGCCAAGGCCGAGCTGCTGAAGCTGACGCCGTGGGACTACACCGGCAAGGCCGCCGAGCTGGCCAAGCGCATCTGATACCACTGACCCCGACGGGCCGATTCGCTTTGCGGATCGGCCTTTTTACTTGGAGAAAAACATGTCCTTCGCGGAAAACCTGAAAAAACTCCCCGGCATCTCGCACCTCGCGGCGATCAACCTGCTCGACGCCGACGGCCATGTCGTCGCGACGATCGAGAACAAGGCCGGCAGCCAGGGTTCGCTGGCCGTCTACAACCACCTGGCCCAGACCTACGGCTCGATCAACGCCGAGGCCGCGAAGAAGGGGATGGAAATCTTCGCCGAGCACACCGACGACGAACGCGCCAATCCCGGCAAGCACCCGAACATCGCCCGCCTGCTGCAGATCGAGGCCGGCGCGCCGGCCCTGCGCGTCAAGCACGTTTTCGCTGCCTGACGTCATATCAGCGGTCTATAATCCTCTGGATCCCTCAACCACCACGGAGAACAAGCCGATGAAAGCCAAACTGCTCCTCGCCCTCGTTTCGGTTGCCCTGACGACCGGTACCGCCGTCGCCCAGGTCAAGCCGGAAGACGCCATCAAGTACCGCCAGTCGGGCTACGCCTTCATGGCCTGGAACATGGGCCGCATCAAGCAGAACGTCGAAGGCAACTTCAACAAGGACGAAGTGGTCAAGGCCGCCAACGCGATCCAGGCGATCGCGAATTCGGGCATGGGCGCGCTGTACCTGCCGGGCACCGACAAGGGCAAGGGCTGGGAAGAGTCCCGCGCCAAGCCGGAAATCTGGACCGACAAGGAAAAGATGGGCAAGGTCGCGACGGAATTCGTCAAGGAAGCCAACGAGATGGCCAAGGTCGCCGCGGGGGGTGATGCCGGCGCGGTCAAGGCGCAGCTCGGCAAGCTCGGCGGCACCTGCAAGGGCTGCCACGACGACTTCAAGGTCAAGAAATAAGCTTCTGCTCCGGATCTTGCGCACAGGCACCTGCGGGTGCCTGTTTTTTTCCAGCTTTCGATAAAAAAGGCAGCACATGAACAGCCAACGTTTTCTGCTCTGGGACATCCCGACCCGGGTCTTCCACTGGACCCTGGTGCTCTGCGTCGTCGCCGCCGTGGTCAGCGGCCAGCTCGGCGGCAACCTGATCGACTGGCACGGACGGATCGGCCTGGCCGTCGTCGGCCTGCTCGCCTTCCGGCTGGTCTGGGGCGTCGCCGGCACGACCTATGCCCGTTTCCGGCAGTTCTTCCCGACCCCGTCGCGGCTGCGCGCCTATCTGAACGGCGAGTGGCAGGGCGAAGGCCACAACCCGCTCGGCGCGCTGGCGGTTTTCGGCCTGCTCGGGCTGTTGACCGTGCAGGTCGCGACCGGTCTGTTCAGCAACGACGACATCGCCTTCAGCGGCCCGCTGGCCGATCTGATCGGCAAGGAGGTCAGCAACCGGCTGACCGGCCTGCACCACCTGGCGGGCGACGCGCTGATCGGCCTGGTCGCGCTGCACGTCGGCGCGATCTTCTTCTACGCCCATGCCCGTGGCCGGAACCTGCTGAAGCCGATGCTGACCGGCTGGCAGCAAGGGGAGGGCGAGCCGGCGCGCGGGGGCGGCCTGCCGGCGCTGCTGGTTGCGCTGGCTGTCGCCGCGCTGGCCGTCTACGGGGCCAGCGGCGCCTGGCTGCCGGAACCGCCGCCGCCGCCGCCGGCGGCCGAAACGCCGAGCTGGTAAACTGGAGAAAGCCACCGTCTACGGTGGCCTTCGATCGTCCGGCGGCCAACTATTCCGATTGCCAGCCGGGATTGGGGATATTTCTGGAGTTTGGACGATGACGGCAAGAAAAATCCTGGGGGCGCTGCTGGTGTTGACGCTGGCCCTGCCCGCGGCGGCGATCGAGGCAAGCTCGACGGTCAGGGTGACGCCCTTGCTGCGTACCGCCCAGAGCTGGGACGGCAAGCCGATCGCCTATCCGGCCGGCGCTGGCGAGGCGGTGATGCTGATTGTCGAGATCGCACCGGGGGGACAGACCGGCTGGCACGAACACGGCGTGCCATCGTTCGCCTATGTGCTGCAGGGCGAACTCGAAGTCCGCCTGGCCGACGGCCGCAAGAACCGCCTGGTTGCCGGCGATGCGCTGGCCGAGGTGGTGGGTGTGCTGCATAACGGGAGGGTGGTCGGCGACGTGCCGGTGCGTCTCGTCGTCTTTTACACGGCGGGAGAAGGCCGGCCGCTGACTGTCGCGCATCCGGAATTCCAGCCGCCCGAAAAGTAAAAAGCCACCGCGAGGGTGGCTTTTCCGGGTCGGCGGCGCCTGATTCAGACGCAGGCGCCGTCCTCGGTGGCGCCTTCGACGACCTTCTTCTGCTTGGCGATGAACTGTTCGCGCGAGACGCCCAGCCACATGACCAGCGGGCTGGCGACGAGCACCGACGAGTAGATGCCGAAGCAGATGCCGATGGTCAGTGCCAGCGAGAAGTAGTACAGCGTCTCGCCGCCGAAGACCAGCATCGACAGCACCATGATCTGCGTCGAGCCGTGCGTGATGATCGTCCGGGAAATGGTGCTGGTGATCGCGTGGTCGAGCACCTGCGGCGTGGTCAGGCCGCGCACCTTCTTGAAGGTTTCGCGGACGCGGTCGAAGACGACGACCGATTCGTTGACCGAGTAGCCGAGCACGGCGAGCACCGCGGCCAGCACCGACAGCGAGAATTCCCACTGGAAGAAGGCGAAGAAGCCCAGGATGATGACCACGTCGTGCAGGTTGGCGATGATCGCCGACACCGAGAAGCGCCATTCGAAGCGGAAGGCGAGGTAGATCACGATGCCGACGATGACCAGCAGCAGCGCCATCGCGCCGTTCTCGGCGAGTTCCTTGCCGACCTGCGGGCCGACGAACTCGACGCGCGACAGGCTGGCGCCGGGGGCGGCGCTCTCCAGCGACTTCATCACCGTCTCGCCGAGCTGGGCGGTGTTCTGCTCGCCCTTCAGCGGCAGGCGGATCATCACGTCCTGCGACGAGCCGAAGTTCTGCACCGAGTAGTCGGAGAAGCCTGCCTGGCCGAGCGCGCCGCGGATCTTCTCGAGATCCGCCGCCTGCTCGTACTTGACCTCGACCAGCGTGCCGCCGGTGAATTCGACCGACAGGTGCAGGCCCTTGGTCAGCAGGAAGAACACGGCCAGCACGAAGGTGACCAGCGAGATGATGTTGAACTTCAGCGCGTGGCGCATGAAGGGAATGTCTTGCTTGATGCGGAAAAATTCCATGACCGTTTTCCCTTATTTCTGACCGTTGACCGCGGCGGTGCCCGGCTTCCAGATCTGGCCGATCGCCACCTTGGTCAGCTTCTTCTGGCGGCCGTAGATCAGGTTGACCAGCGCGCGCGACACGACGACCGACGAGAAGATCGAGGTCAGGATGCCCAGGCAGTGGACGACCGCGAAGCCGCGCACCGGGCCGGAGCCGAACAGCAGCAGCGCCAGGCCGGCGATCAGCGTCGTGATGTTGGAGTCCAGGATGGTGCCGAAGGCGCGTTCGTAGCCTTCCGAGATCGCCGCCTGCGGCGGCATGCCAGTGCGCAGTTCCTCGCGGACGCGCTCGTTGATCAGCACGTTGGCGTCGATCGCCATGCCCAGCGTCAGCGCGATGGCGGCGATGCCGGGCAGCGTCAGCGTCGCCTGCAGCAGCGACAGGATGGCGACCAGGAACAGCAGGTTGGAGGCCAGCGCCAGCACCGAAACGACACCGAACATCTGGTAGTAGGCGATCATGAACACGGCGATCGCGACGAAGCCCCACAGCGTCGAGTGGAAACCCTTGCGGATGTTGTCGGCGCCGAGCGACGGGCCGATCGTGCGTTCCTCGACGATGTCCATCGGCGCGGCCAGCGAGCCGGCGCGCAGCAGCAGCGCGGTGTCGGTGGCTTCCATGCTCGACATCCGGCCGGAGATCTGCACGCGGCCGCCGCCGATTTCGCTGCGGATCACCGGCGCGGTGATCACTTCGCCCTTGCCCTTCTCGATCAGCAGGATGGCCATCCGCTTGCCGACGTTGTCGCGCGTGATGTCCTTGAAGATGCGGGCGCCGGCGGCGTCCAGCGTCAGGTGCACGGCCGGCTCGTTGGTCTGGCCGTCGAAGCCGGGCTGGGCGTCGGTCAGGCGGTCGCCGGTCAGCACGACCTGCTTCTTGACCAGCAGCGGCTGGCCGCCGCGCTCGGTATAGACCTCGGTGCCGAACGGCGCGTTGCCGGCCAGCGCGGCGTCGAGCGCGCCCGGCGCGTCGTCGACCAGGCGGATTTCCAGCGTCGCGGTGCGGCCCAGGATGTCCTTGGCCTTCGCGGTGTCCTGCACGCCGGGCAGCTGGACGACAATGCGGTCGGCGCCCTGTTGCTGGATCACCGGTTCGGCGACGCCGAGTTCGTTGATCCGGTTGTGCAGCGTCGTGATGTTCTGCTTCAGCGCGAATTCGCCGATCTTCTTCTGGGCTTCCGGCTTCAGCGTCGCGACCAGGCGCAGGTCCTCACCGTCGCCGAGTTCGGCCAGCACCAGGTCCGGCTGGCTGTCGGCGATCGCGGCGCGCGCCTTGCCCCGGGTGTCGGCATCGCGGAAGCGGACGACGATGCGGTCGCCTTCGCGGCCGACGCCGGCATGGCGGATGTTCTTGTCGCGCAGCGCGGTGCGCAGGTCGGCCGAGGTCGAGTCGAGGCGCTTCTGCAGCGCGCCCTTCATGTCGACCTGGAGCAGGAAATGCACGCCGCCGCGCAGGTCGAGGCCGAGGTACATCGGCAGCGCGTGCAGCGCGGTCAACCAGCGCGGGGAGGCCGAAAGCAGGTTCAGTGCGACGACGTACTGCGGATCGGCGGCATCCGGGTTGAAGGCCTTCTCGAGCAGATCCTTGGCCTTCAGCTGGGTGTCGGTGTCCTTGAAGCGGGTCTTGACGCCGTTGAAGTCGAGCTGGATGCCGTCATGGGCGACGCCGGCCGATTTGAGCACTTCTTCGACGCGGGCCTGCGTCCGCTCGTCGGTCTTCAGCGTCGCCTTGGCGCTGGATACCTGGACGGCCGGCGATTCGCCGAAGAAATTGGGCAGCGTGTAGATCAGGCCCAGCACCAGCGCGACCGCGACGGTGATGTACTTCCACAGGGGATAACGATTCATGGTGGCTTTGAAGCGAAAAAGGCGGCCAGCGGCCGCCTTCGGGGGGTGATTACAGCGACTTCAGCGTGCCCTTGGGCAGAACCAGGCCGATCGACGGCTTCTGAACGACGACCTCGGTGCCTTCGGCGATCTCGACGGTCACGTAGACTTCGCCGACCTTGGTGATGCGGCCGACGATACCACCCTGGGTGACCACTTCGTCGCCCTTGGCCAGCGCTTCGAGCAGCGCCTTGTGCTGCTTGGCCTTCTTCATCTGCGGGCGGATCATCAGGAACCACAGCACGACGAACATCAGGATCATCGGCAGCAGCTGCATGAAGCCACCGGTCGGGTCGGCGGCGGCGCCGGCGGTCTGGGCGTGGGCAAGGCTAATCATTGGAGGTTCTCCGGATAACGAAAAAATTCTGAACGGGCGATTCTATCATTGGCCCGACGCCCGGTCGTGGGCGAAGGCGATTGACCATTCCTCAAGTTTTCCCGATTCGATCGCGGCGCGCATTTCGGCCATGATCGTCTGGTAGAAATGCAGGTTGTGGATGGTGTTCAGCATGCCGCCGAGAATCTCGCCGCAGCGGAACAGGTGATGCAGGTAAGCCCGACTGAAATGGGTGCAGGTGTAGCAATTGCAAGAGGCGTCGAGCGGGCCGGTATCGGTCTTGTGCCGGGCGTTCTTGATCTTGATGTCGCCGAAACGCGTGAACAGGTGGCCGTTGCGGGCGTTGCGGGTCGGCATCACGCAGTCGAACATGTCGATGCCGGCCTTGACCGCATGCACCAGGTCTTCCGGCGTGCCGACGCCCATCAGGTAGCGCGGCTTGTGCGTCGGCAGCTTGGGCGCGGTGTGGGCGAGGATGCGCGCCATGTCTTCCTTCGGCTCGCCGACCGACAGGCCGCCGATCGCCATGCCGTCGAAACCGATGTCGTCCAGCCCGGCCAGCGACTCGTCGCGCAGGTCTTCGTACATGCCGCCCTGCACGATGCCGAACAGCGCATTGTTGTTTTCCAGCCGGTTGTGCTCGTCGCGCGAGCGGCGGGCCCAGCGCATCGACAGGCGCATCGACTTGGCCGCCTCGTCGTGCGTCGCCGGGTAGGGCGTGCATTCGTCGAAGATCATCACGATGTCGGAATTGAGCACGTGCTGGATCTGCATCGAGATTTCCGGCGACAGGAAGAGCTTGGCGCCATCGATCGGCGACGAGAACTTGACGCCTTCCTCGGTGATCTTGCGCAGCGCGCCGAGCGAGAAGACCTGGAAGCCGCCGGAGTCGGTCAGGATCGGCTTCTGCCAGCCCATGAAGTCGTGCAGGCCCTTGTGCGCCTGGACCACGTCCAGCCCCGGGCGCAGCCACAGGTGGAAGGTGTTGCCCAGGCAGATCTGCGCGCCGATGTCGTTGAGCGACGCCGGCGTCATCGCCTTGACCGTGCCGTAGGTGCCGACCGGCATGAAGACCGGCGTCTGGACGACGCCGTGGTTCAGGGTCAGCGTGCCGCGGCGGGCGGCGCCGTCGGTGGTCAGGAGTTCAAACTGCATCGGATTTCTCAAGGAGCATGGCGTCGCCGTAGCTGAAGAAGCGATAGCGTTCGGCGACGGCGTGGGCGTAGGCGGCGCGGATCGCGTCGACGCCGGCGAAGGCCGAGACGAGCATCAGCAGCGTCGATTTCGGCAGGTGGAAGTTGGTGATCAGCCGGTCGACGACCTGGAAGCGGTAGCCCGGCGTGATGAAGATGTCGGTCTCGGCGCCGCCTGCGCGTACCGTGCCGTCGTCGTTGCCGGCCGATTCGAGCGCGCGCAGGCTGGTCGTGCCGACCGCGATGACGCGCCCGCCGGCGGCCCGCGTCGCGGCGATCGCCTCGGCGGTGGCGGCGGGAATTTCGAAACGCTCGCTGTGCATCTTGTGGTCGGCGATCTTCTCGACGCGCACCGGCTGGTAGGTGCCGGCGCCGACGTGCAGCGTCAGGAAGGCGGTGCCGACGCCGATGTCGCGCAAGGTCGCCAGCAGCGCGTCGTCGAAGTGCAGGCCGGCGGTCGGCGCCGCGACGGCGCCCGGGGCGCGGGCGTAGACGGTCTGGTAGCGCGTCTCGTCGGCGCCCTCGGCCGGGTGCTCGATGTAGGGCGGCAGCGGCAGCCGGCCGTGCTGCTCGGCCAGTTGCCACAGGTCGCCTGCGCGGTCGACCAGTTCCAGCGCGAAGAATTCGCCGCTGGCGCCGGCCCGGCCGGTGACGATGACGTCGAAGGCCTCGGCCAGCGTCAGCCGGGTGCCCGGCTTGGGCGACTTGCTGGCGCGGATCTGCGCCACCGCGTGCGTTGCGTCGGCGATGCGCTCGAGCATGACCTCGACCAGACCGCCGGTTTCCTTGACGCCGAAGAAGCGCGCCTTGATGACCCGGGTGTCGTTGAACACCAGCAGGTCGCCGGCGCGCAGCAGCGACGGCAGGTCGGCGAATCGGCGGTCGGCCAGCTGTCGACCGCGGACGTGCAGCAGCCGGCTGCCGGTCCGTTCCGCCGCCGGATGCTGGGCGATCAGTTCGGGAGGGAGGGGGAAATCGAAGTCGCCTACGGTCAACGACATGTCGGGAAAGCGCTCATGGGGTGGTCGGGTTCTGCATCTTCTCGCCGAACAGGCCGACCAGCACCGCATGGTGGCTGAGCAGCGTGCTGGCGAAGGATTCGGGCTGGACGCGGCATTCGTAATTGCTGGTCGACGAGAAACCGCCGACGCCGGGGACCGGCGTGCCGCCCATGCGCGCCGCGAATGCGGCGACGTTGAGGGCGACCAGCGCGACGTTGGCCGCGGTGTCGGTGGCCTTGGTGCCGCCGGTCGTCGTATTGACCAGTTCGCCGATGTCGCCGGTCGACACCGTTTCGTTCAGCGACACGCGGGTCCGCTTGCCGTCCGGCGTGATCAGCGCATAGCGGGTCACGAAATCGACGAAGCTGGCGGCGGCGCGCGTCGTCACCTTGCCGCTACTCCAGAAACTGGTATCCGGCGTCAGCTGGCCGCCGAGCACGGTCAGGCGGACCTTCAGCGCGCTGGCGTTCAGCTTGCGGGCGATCTGCTCCTCCAGTTGCTGCGTCTTGGCCGCGGTGAAGCCGCCGGAAAAGCGCGAGCCGAAAGTCAGGAAATTGTCCTGCTTCGGCTTGCTGAACATCTGGAAGGCCTGGATGAACTGGGCCTCGTCGGTCAGCACCAGCGGCAGGCCGCCGGCCGAGAAGAACAGGCCCTTGCCGGCCTTGGCGTCCTGTTCGCTGGGCAGCGGGGTGATGCCGCTGCCCGCCAGCTCGGCGTATTCGGGCAGCGCCGCCAGCTCGGCCTGCGGCACGACGTCGACGCCGCGCGCCTTCAGCAGCTCGACGGTCTGCGCGTAGAACTTGTCGGCCAGCGCCTGGAACTGTTCGTTGCTGGCGCCGACCAGCTTGATCGTGACGTCGGAATCGGCGCCGATCATCGCTTCGAGGCCGCTCAGCTGCTTGGTGTAGCGCAGTTCGCTGACGAACTCGACGGCGAAGCCGGTGATCGCGACCCGCTTGGCGGCGGCCGCCAGGTATTCCGGATTATCCACCTTGACCAGTTTGGCGGCCTGGGCCTTGAGGTCGCCGGCCAGTTCGAGTTCGGCGGCGGGAAGCGTGGCCGGCCCGAGGCACAGCGCGGCGACGAGGCAGAGGGGGAGTAGGCGGTGCGTCATGGTCGTGTCTCCGGACAAAGGATTTGCCGATTCTAGCAATCTTTGCGAATAAAAAATGCTGTCCGGATGCCGGGTCCCGATGTGAAAACGGCCCTCCGTCGGAGAGCCGTTGATATCCTGCTGGTGCCGGGAAAGGGACTCGAACCCTTACACCTTTCGGCGGCGGATTTTGAATCCTTCCCGATGGCTTGAAGCCATTGGAACGCCGATGATTTTATGTGATTTGGTGGGATGACGCAATCCGCAGCGGATCGTTACACCGAAATATGTCTTGGGTCGATGCAGAAAAGGAAAAGGGCCAGCGCATCGCCGGCCCTTCCCTGCTTGTCGCGCTTCCCACCAGCGAGGCCGGTTAAGGAGGGGAAACCACAAGCTGACGGGGTTTTGCATGAACCCTGGCACTCGCCGTCTGATCCAGGTCCGGGAATCTGCTTTCGCTCCTGCCCGGAACAGGTACGCTTCTAACCAAGAAACCTCCCAATTGCCGTCCGGCAAATCCGGGCGCCTTGGCCTTGAATTGAATGAGGTGACACCGTGAGCCGGCTAGGAGAATCCGGGCGGGAGGTGTCTCACGCATGGTCAGCCGCCCATGCGCCCCTGAGCGATATCAGACGCGCCAGGCGCCGTTCTGCTGCAGTTCGTCGGCGATCTCCATGACCTGCTCCCAATGCGCAGTCAGTAGCGATCTTGCCCGCTTCTGGCAAAAGCCAGTGGTCGCTGGCTGGCCTGCCCGGCGTAGGTGCTCGGATGCTCTGGTCGAGTCATAAGTCGTCATCGAGCATTCACCCTGCCAGGGAAAGCCGGCGCTCAGCAATTCAGCCTGGCGCCCTGCAACATGCATGGTTGCCAGATCGATCGCCAGTTCAATATCGTCAGCCCGGCCAGCCTTTTCGCAGATCATCAGATCGATATCCACCAGCAGTTCATCGTCTTCGATCCGGGCGGGCGGCTCCGGCGCGAATTGGCTTGGGTACATGTGGAACGAGCCGCCTACATCATGCAGTTCAGCGCCAAAGGTCGGCAAACCGAGTGCTTTTGCCGCGACCGCATGGCCGGCTTCATGAATGGCGATGGTTCGGCGATCAAAGGAAACGTGCTGGTAGTCGAACAATCCGAATATGGTTCTCCTTTCGCGGTCGTGCGGCATCTTCTCAAGGCTGATCGTCATAATTCCCCCATGAACACCAGCGACAAGTCGGGCGCTTCCAGCGGTATGTCGCCTAGGCTCGACACGTCGGTGGAAGTTGCGATCTCTTCAGGCAACCCCCCAGCGCGGGCAGCACGCCTGTAGTGCTCGATCAGAGTGGCGGCAGCGACGGCTTCTTCGCGCATTCTCAGGGCAACGGCACGCCAGTAAGCGCGGTGGCAGTTGGCTGCAGCATCGAGAGCATCAAGCACGTTTTGCGCGCCCAGCCGGGCGGCTTGCCTGTCGCCGCTCGAGGCGGCACTCCGGTAGAGCGATTCGGCAAATTCCAGGTGACCGACCGCCTCCATGTATCTGTCGGCAAGGACGATCATTGGAGTTGGCATCGCACGATCCCCTGGCGAGAAGTCAGGATGGCGCCGGTATAAAGGCGCGCCCTGATCTGCATGCCGTCATAGTGAATGTCCGCCTTCTTCTGCTCGATAAAAAATGGCGATCCCTCGATTTCAAAATTCAGTATGGAAATGGTCGGGTGCTGTTCGGGGTCAGCCATGAGGTAATAACGATCATCCTGAATGCCTGGCAGCACGAAAACCTGAATTTCACTTGCAATACCAAATTGGTTCAAAAGGTGCTTTGCATTGACCTCGTGCGCAGGATTTACCAGGATAAATTTTGCGGCGGCGTTGGTTTTCAAACCCGGCGCAATTTCCTGATTGCGGAGTGCTCCAACCGCGCGCGACAGCGAATCCTCGGAGAAAAGAGTCGAGCAAGTAACAAGACTGCCTTCGTCGATCCCGAATGCCGGTTTTTCATCAGCAAGGGTTTGCGTGTAGTCCAGGGCGGCGGCAACTTGATTTGCCTCGATAGCGGCACTCGATGAGCCGATCCGCTTGGCGATTCTGGAAAAGAAAACGGTGTCGTTGTTGATGACTTGGTGGCGGCTGAAACCGAAGATTTTCGCCCAAGTCGATATGCTGCCGGATTCTGCTTTCTTGTCGGTCGTCCAGATTTCACTGATTTCACTGGGCTCGAAGCCGGCTTGCTCAAGAGCAATCAGGTCGACGTCGACTTCGGCATCGATAGAAACCGGACGGAAGTTGTCGACCTTGGTGATCGAGCAATAGGTACGGTGCGCGGCGGATACTTTGAAGGTGGCATCAGCAGCGACCTGGAGCGACTTGGCGACCGCGCCCGAGAATTCGGGCCGCCCCATCAGATTCGTCATGATCGATTTGACACCGCTGCCCCCGATGAAATTATTTCCGGGGGATGATGCATTGATCGACAGCGCCAGCTTTTCAAGCGGCCTTTCGACCGAAAAAGCCATCGGGTGCGGGTTGTTGATTTTTCCGCCGACAGCGATTGTCAGGGCGTCGATAATTGCTTCTCTGGGTGCTTCGTAATCCATTTGGCTGGTCTCCGTTAAATTTGAATTCGAGTGGTTATCGGGTGCCATTTAATTTTCGCAAAAATCTTCTGATGATTATTTGAAAAATCATCAGCGCAGCAGTTTGTGGATATTCTCTTGGGTTCTCGGAACCCTAACCCCTGTTCTAAATGCCTTGAAAATTGATTTATTCAAAGGTGACAGGCCATCAAAATTGATCGCCCTACCCGGCGGACAAACTCTTGTTTCAAAGTTTCTGATAGCGATGGCAAGCGCGCCGGCCAGTTCCCAGGGGGTTGAAAATTTCACGGAAAGGTGTCGCGCAGCATCAAGCAATGCTGTGTTTCTTTCTCTCGTGCGATGGAAATGATTAAGACCTAGTGCCGCCTCTAAATTCGACTCTGCTCCATCGACATAGGCTTTCAGCCCATTGGCTAGCCAGGTGCATACCTCGGGATCTAGCTTTCCCGCCGCAGCTCGTGTCGCAAGTTCGATACTCATCGGCCTGCCTCGTTCTGCAGAGATTCAACGTAGAAATTGATTGATCGGCGGTATTGTTCGACAGCTGCCTCATCGACAACCTTGAAGAGATCAAACCGCTTCCGGTATTGCGGCTGACGCACGAAGAACATCACCGCCTTGGCGCCTCCGTACTGCAGGTGCGCGATGCGGGCACGCTCGTGGATACTCTGGTAGTTCTTCTGAAGATAGATGCCGGGGCGCAACTTCCCTTGCGGCTTGGTCAGCACGAAGTAACGGAAGCCGCGCTGCTTAACGCCCTTGACCTTCTTTCCCTTCCAAAGCTTTCCGCGGCGCTCGTCGCTCATGTTTTGGCGGGCGCCTGCAGCGCGCTCAAAGCCGTCGAACCACGAAATGATCTGGACGATCTGGCCCGCCGACATGTTGCCGTAACGGTCGATAATCGCAGCCGGGCCAGGCGCGATGAACATTCCTGGTGGCAACACGCCGGCAGCCCGTAGGGCGAGCTCGTGGCGCTTTTGGCGGCGGGCCCCGCCGAATATTTCGGCTTGGAGCACGTCTGCCCGATTTACGCCCTGCTTATTTCCGTCGAGGTTGAGACCGACCTCGGAATAGGGCTTTGTCTTGCTCGCCTTGTGATACCGAACGCCGCTCAGTATCCACGGCGTAGGGCGGTCGAAAACACTTGGAATCTTATCGCGCGCTGCCTTGTAGCCGGCAAATGCCGCGTCGTTCTTCGCGGCGATGTCGGCTATCTCAAAGACTCGCTTATTTAGGCCGCCGAGCACCTTCAGTGCGCTTTCGAGCCCGGTGATTTTGGTTGAAACCTTCATTGCGCTACCTCCATTGTTCGGGTTTGCTTCTTTCAAGGAAACTGTGTGCCTGCTGCGCTGCTTTTGGCGATGCGTCGAAACACCGGCTCGACGATTGAACCCTGGCGCCACTGAATGCCCGCACTGATGAAAGCCAGGTCGATCTCAAGCATCAGGTCGCCGTCGCCCAGGCTGTTTCTGACGAGGTGTCGGAAGTTGCGGAACGCACTGGCGCTTGGCGGGCGCGGCTGCCAGGGATCGGTGCCGATGAATTTAGCTATCGCCAGGGAATCCAGTGCGAGGTTTTCCAATCCCTCATCAGAAAGCCGCCAAACGCAGGCCACAACCCAGCAGCGAATCATCATTTTCAGGCTGTACCCACGGCGGCCGGTGGGCCGTACATCTGCGGCATACGCCGGGCGGAGCTTCTTTTCGATTGCGGCCCATGGAATGACACGGTCGAGAAGGGCCAAAGCCTCGGCGCGCTTGGGCGCCTTGGCCTTCGGCCAACGACAGGAAATAAAGCTTAGTTGCTCCGACATGACTGACACTCCCGCAAAAACCTTGTATGAACGCGCTTTCATGCGAGTTAACAAGGGTGTTCACTATGTTTTGAGGCGACCCACACCAGAAAACACGGGGTGCGAATTACCCTCGGGGGGACCCTTCCGGGAGGACCCGAGCGCAGACGGTGGCACGTTCGCTCGTTGAACGAATGAACGGCCGCACGCGTCGCCGCGCACGCTTCTGGTTCGGCCCTTACTTCGCCTTGCTCACAAGGTTCGACGCCTCGCGCATGCGGTTGAGCCCGCAACAAGGCGGGGGGGTCCAGGGGGGGATTTTGTTGCTTTCCACTTTTTACCCGGCCCACCCGACCCGACCCGGCCCACTGGCAAGCGGGACAGGTCAAAAAGCGGGGGGGATGGAACCGGGTTTTGATACCCGGCCCACCCCTTTTTTCCGTATACGCGGGCCGGGTATCAGCGGGCCGGGTTTGCAATTCGTTTGTCATTCAATTTTCACCCCGAAATTCCCCGACCTGACCCGGCCCAGGTGGGACGGGTTCAAGGTGGGTTTTTTTGCCGGGCAGGCCGCTAATACAAGCCCGCCCGGAGGCGCGGAGGCGGCCGCAGGATGCCGCTATCTCGTTTCTTGTGAGCCCTAGCTGGCTGCGCATGTCGTAGAGGTCGCGCTGGCTATAGCGGCGCCCCTGGCTGGCTTCGTACGTGAGGAACTGCAACACCTGCTCATCGGCTGCAGCCTGGCTGCGCTCCGGGCTCATCGGGCAGGCGCCGACCTGCTCGAAGTGCCAGCCATTGCGGCGGATGTACAGCGGGTCACAGGGCGGGCTGTATGAGGTCTTCGCCAGGGCCATGACGAGCCCTGTCTCGGCCTCGCCTAGCGGCTGTCCGGTGGCCTGCTGCCAGGCTTCCCGGCTTTGCGGTTGCAACACCGCGACCATGCGCGCCCCATCGGCGAAGGCTGAGCCGCCTCTCCCGCTGTATTGGTCAAGGGTCGATTCGCGGGCGTTTTGCTTGCCTGAGTGGTGGATGAATTCAACGCAGCAGCTCAACTCGTTGCGGATCAGTCGGCCGGCCTCGATCAGCCCCTGCTCTGAGTCGTTCACGCGGGTTTCGCCAACCCCCAGGCTTACGGCTGGATCGAAAATCATCCAGTCAGGCACCCAGCCGGCTGCGGTGATGTGCTGCAGTAGATCCTCAATGGCCGGGCGGTTCGGCAGAACAACATCGTCGACCACAGCGGCCAGCCGAAAATTAAGACTCGACAGGTCCAGGATTCTGACTCTCTGCAGCACCTCGGCGCGCTCCGTGTCGCTCAGCTCGGCGTGGGTCATGAGCTCGCGCAGACGGGCCAACAGGATGCCTCTGGGGTCTTCGCGGCTGACGATGACAGTATTGCCTGGCGCGGCCGGCCAATGCCCCCAGAGCGGCCGGCGCAAGGCCAGCTGCATCGCCTCGAATAAGGCTAGGGTCGTTTTCCCCACACCCCCCGGCGCGATGCGCAGGCGCAGATCAGCGAACAGCAGCCCAGGGACGATAGCGCGCGGGGTCAGGCTGAGCTCATCGAGGTCGGCCAGCGACGGCGGCGCCAAGCTGGGAAAGTCGAAGAGGCGCGGCGGCGACAGCGGCTGCGCTATGGTGTCGATATCAACCAACGGCCGACCGCTCATGAGGCACTGCCCTGCTTCGTCAGGTCGGCCAAGGCATCATTCCAGTCGGCCGCGCCAGCTGGCGGCGGACACAGAAACACCTGGCGCCCTTCGTTCATCATCCGCTCGGCGAGGCGGCTGGCGGCGCGCTGGCCGGCTTGGTCGGGGTCAAGTGCGACATAGACCCGGCGAGCGGCTGGCGGCAGCGCCACGCCGGGCAGCAGGGATGCGCTTAGAGCGGACCAGCATGGCAGCCCGGTCGCGGCGCCGAAGGCCAGCGCGTTTTCGATGCCTTCAGCGACTGCCAGGCGGTCGTCGATGATCGGTGACAGGCGGACGGCGGCGCCAACCAACTCGCCGCACTTGAACAGTTTTTTGGCCGGCAGGTCGTCGCGGCTGAATTTCTCGCCGGCTTCGTCCAGAAAAATTCGATGTAGCCCGACCGCAAGGCCATCAGGCCGAACTATCCGGGCGATCAGTGCGGGGTGCTCGCCGAGCAGCAAATGCTTCCCCGTGTGGTCGGCGCTCCAATACTGCAGGCCGGCGTGATAGCGCAGCGCATCGGCGTCGGGCGGGATCGGCAGGCCGCGCCGGATCAGGTAGCGCCCTGCCGGGTCGCTGGCCGTTATCGGCGTCGCCGCTGTCCAGATGCTCCGGGCAGCCATGCGCTTCGGTCGCCAATCAACAAGGGCTGTCGACACGGGCGCGACCTTCGTCGTTTTGGCACAGCTCGGGACGTCGAGCGCACCAAGCCCCAGCGCACCGCCAACCAGTCGCATAGCGTCGGTGAAGCTGCAGCCCAGGGCGTGCCGGATCAACTCGAAGCCGTCGCCGCCTTGGCGCGGATGCGAGCGGCAGACAAACGCGCCGGCCTCGCTATGGCGGTTGAACTGGAATCTATCGACGCCGCCGCAGGCCGGGCAGGCTTGATTTTTCCCGGTGAGGTAATCGGCGCCGATGATCTCGGCGAGAATTTCCAGCCAACGGCCTCGGGCGGCCTGCCGGATGTGCGCAAAATCGGTCGGGTTATTCATGGGCGACCTCGTCGCCCATGTGGTACGCAAACGCTTTCTGCAGCACGGCCTCCCGGCCGTTTTCATCGGCGCTGGCGGCTGTTTGGCAGGCGGCGCAGAGGTCGTATTGAAACTGCCATGCCCCCATCGGCAGGCCGGGAAGGCGAGGCACGATGCGCACTGCCCCGGCCCTGCGGCGGCTTTCGTCGAACGGCTGTCGGCAGCAGGCGCATTCGGGGTTCTTGAAGCCAATGTCGAGTCCGCTCAGTGGCAGCCCAGCCCTGTCGCGGCTATAATTTTTTGCGTGTTTTTTCCGTTTTGAGCCGGCCTTCGGGTCGGCTTTTTTGTTGTTTGCCATCGCCCGGCCTCACGCTGCCTTGTCGGTGGCGAGGCGGGCCATGATCCGCTGATACTCGGTCCAGAAGCGGGTCTTGTGCAGGTAGATTTGCACGCCGATCTTTGCCATTCCGCCGGCTTCGATCAACTCATTCTGAATCGGCTTAGTGTGGTAATGCAGCATTTTGTGGCTGCCAAATACGGTTTGTCCGTACTCGAGGAACCACGTTTTCAGCGGCAGAAAATCGGCGGGCTTGGTTTCGGTCATCTCATGTTCTCCAATGTGCGTCCTGCTTGGCGGCTTGGGACGGTGAGTCGGAGAATATGGATTAAGGCGTGTTCACTTAATGGCGTTTAATTCGTTCAGTATGCTGGAGATTCAGCGTGACGCCATTTCCCAATCTAGGTGGCGATTAACACTCTGACTCATCTTTTTCTATTGGCCGGAGCGCGCGCGCGGCAGCCCAGAAGACCAAAACAAACGGATTCTTTGGTAGGTGTGGCCCCATTTCAACCGCCGCTCTCAAGGCATCACGGTGCCGCTCGGTTTCATTGGCCTCTTGCCGAACTTCATCCGTTAGAGGTTTTTCGTGGCGTCTCCTATCCTTAAAAATCTGGCAGGTTTCGACGCCCCATTTTTCGGCGATGAGTTCCGCGGCACGCGTCGCTCTTACGTCTGATTCGATCAGATGGAAAAATTCTTTGGCGCGAACTCTTCCAGGCGTCGCCGCGCGGGTTGTTGCGCCCTTTGGGCGCCCGCGTTTTTTTTGCGCTGATGACATGTGCGCTCCTTCGGTGCGCTCCTTCAAAGATGCCATCCCCAGGCGGTGAAGGTCCCGCTTTTCGCCTGGCCGGGCTAGGGGATGGCGTGCTCTGTATCAGCAGCCTGGCCGCCGTCGGCCTGGCTGCCTTCTCGGCTAACTACTCGGTTTTGAACTGCTGATCCAGCAAAAGCAATGCCCCTGCAAAATCGCTCACGGTGTCCGGGTTGCCATCGCTGACCGGAATCAAGCCTTCGGGAAACTCGATGCCCGCATGCTTGAGCAATTCGACTTGATTTTCAAGGCGCAGAAGTTCGCCATAGGCCTGCAGGCCGACTGCCAGCATTCGGCGGACCTGGCTGATGGTTTCGGCTTCCATGGCACTGCGGATCGGGTCGCTGTTTCTGGTGCTCGCGCTCATGACTCGTCCCCTTTCGATTGGTGTTGCGCTGCATCGTGTGCGGATAGTTCGGCGTAGGCGTTATCTACCATTTCATGAAGCATCCTTTGCGCATGGCTGACGGATGCTTCAATCAGCATCAGCCAGTAGCTTATGCGCTCAACATCGCCACAGTCGTTGTCAGCGTGCTCGGTGGCTTGGCGGACTGCATCGAGCAAGAGGTCGACTTTTTCCCAGTCTTTGAAAGCCCCGGTCCTGAGTAGATCAATGGATTGCTGCGCTGCGTTCATGGCTCATGCTCCTGCAAAAACATTGTTGATGGTGTTGGCTCGGCCTTTGATGCAAAGGTGCGAGTAGCGGCGCGTCATGGCAAGGGTGCGGTGTCCGGCATGTTCGGCAATGGCGAGAATGTCGACGCCGGCTTGAGCCAGGCGCGAGCAGCTTGTGTGCCGCAAGGTGTGGAACGTCACGCCATCAAGGCCGGCTAACTGGCAAGCCTCGGCGAAGCTGTGGCGAATGTCGTGGGGGCGGTCAGTGTGCCGGCCGACGAAGATCAGGTCGCTATCCATCGTGCGCACGCGGCGCATACGCTGGAACTCGGCTACCAGGTCGGGCGTGATCGGCGAGACGTGGGCGTCGCCGTTCTTGGTGCGCTCCACCTTCACATGCGGCGCATCGCCATCTAGGACAACATCGCCCCAGCGCAGGCCCAGCAGCGCCCCACGGCGCAGGCCAGTAACGACAGCCAGGCGGATCAGCAGCGGCAGCAGAACCCAGCTTTGCAGCCTGGCAGCGTCCATCAGCTTCTGTTCTTCCTCGGCGGTCAGGAAACGGACCTTGCCGGGGTTTTCGGGGTGCTGTGGTATATCCTCGAATGGCGAATTCCATCCACGTGGCAAAAGCCGTTTCTGCTTGGCGAAGCGGATCATGGACTGCATCGCCATGCGGTAGCGGTTGATGGTCGGGCCGGATCTGCTGCGTCCGGTTTTGCTGGGGGTCGTTTCCAGTTCGGCCAGCACGGCGTCGACGTCGTCGGGTTCGAGTTCGGCCAGCGGCTTGTTGCCGAAGCGGTCGATCCAGTATTGCAGGCGGGGTTTGTACATCCGGTCGCGCACCGGAGTTAACGACAGAAAAACAGAGGCGATTTCCGCGACTGTTTTCGGGGTGTGATACTCGGTTTTCATCTAGGACACTCCTCAATTCCGCATCGGATTGAAAAAATGTCCCAAGGGCCGCCAAGCCTTGCTACATGGTGCCGGGAAAGGGACTCGAACCCTTACGCCTTTCGGCGGCGGATTTTGAATCCGCTGCGTCTACCGATTCCGCCACCCCGGCAGGTGGAGGCGGGATTATCCCCGAATCACTTGCGGGGTTCAAGCGAATCGCTGCACGGGAAGGCGCGTGCGAAGGCGCCGGCAACCAGCGTCGCGGTGCCGGTCGTTGCGTTCGGCGGCATGCGTTCGACATGGATGACGACGGCGCGCACCAGGCGCATGCTGAGCTCCGGGTCGTTCTTCGGCAGGCAGAAGGCGTTCAGGCGGACGCCGACCCGCTCGGCCAGGTAGTCGCCGACCGCGTAGCCGTCGGCGACGCCGGCGACGTAGGACAGGCAGCGCGTGCTGCGCACCGAGTCGTAGGGATCGGGGCTCTTGCGGTCGGCCAGGTGTTCCTCGGCGACCTGGCAGTCCTTCAGCAATTCCGGGCCGGAATAGGCGTGGACCGCGAACGGGCCGAGCAGGGCGAGCAGACAGAGCAGTTTCTTGATCATTTCTCGAACCAGTTGAGCCGTTCGCGCAGCGCGACGACGCTGCCGACGACGATCAGCGCCGGCGGCGTGATGCCGGATTCGGCGATGCGGTGGGGCAGGGTGCCGAGCGTCGCGAGCAGCGTCCGCTGGTCGGCCAGCGTGCCGTTGCGGACGACGGCGGCCGGCGTCATCGACGGCAGGCCGTGGGCGATCAGCTGCCGGCAGATTTCGGCGGCGGCGCCGATGCCCATGTAGAACACGATGGTCTGCCTCGGCCGGGCCAGCGCCGGCCAGTCGAGGTCGACGGTGCCGTCCTTCAGGTGGCCGGTCACGAAGACGACGGCCTGCGCGTGGTTGCGGTGGGTCAGCGGGAAGCCGGAGTAGGCGCCGCAGCCGGCCGCCGCGGTGACGCCGGGAACGACCTCGAAATGGATGCCGGATTCGGCCAGCGTTTCCAGCTCCTCGCCGCCGCGCCCGAAGATGAACGGGTCGCCGCCCTTCAGGCGGACGACGGCGAGTCCCTCGCGGGCCAGGTCGACGAGCAGCCGGTTGATGTCGGACTGCGGCATCGAGTGCTTCGACGACTGCTTGCCGGCGTAGATCCGGCGCGCCTCGGGACGCGCCATGCGCAGGATGCCCGGGCCGACCAGGTGGTCGTAGACGATGGCGTCGGCGGCGGCGACCAGCCGGGCCGCCTTGACGGTCAGCAGGTCGGGGTCGCCGGGGCCGGCGCCGACCAGCCAGACCTTGCCGGCCGGCCGGAGCGCCTGGGTCACTGGCCGGCCTCGGCGATGCGCCGGGCGATATGGGCCAGCGCCTCGTCGACCTGGTCGATCAGGATCAGGCACAGGTCGCCCGGGCGCAGGCGGTCCAGCGCCGTGTCGATGGCCAGGAATTCGCCGGTGATCGCGTCGATGTGCTTGGTCCGGCGGGCGTGGGCCAGCCCGTCGCGCAGCAGCCCGATCACTTCGCCGTCGGCGCGGCCGCGCTGGCAGGCGTCCTGGTACAGGATCACGTCGTCGAAGGCGTCGCCGAGGATTTCGGTCTGCTGGCGGATGTCCTCGTCGCGGCGGTCGCCGGCGCCGCTGATCACCACCGAGCGGCGAACCGCCGGCATGTTCTCGACGGCATTGACCAGCGCCTGGATGGCGTCCGGGTTGTGGCCGTAGTCGGCGATCAGCGTCGCGCCCTTGTAATCGAACACATTGAAGCGGCCCGGGGCCGTGCCGGCATCGCTGACGAAGCCGGTCAGCGCCTTTTCGATGCTTTCCCAGGGCAGTCCGAGCGCCCAGCCGGTCGCGATGGCGGCCATCGCATTCTCGACCTGGAAGCCGATCGTGCCGTTGCGGGTCAGCGGAATGCTGGAGAACGGGATGCGCTGTTTCTTGCGTCCTTCGCCGCAGACGATGCCGTCGCGTTCGACATGGACGACGCGCTTGCCCTGGGCGCGGTGCGTGGCGAGCACCGGGTTGGCCTTGTCGCGGGCGAAGAAGATCACGTCGCCGCGGCAGTGGTGGGCCATCGCGGCGACGATCGGGTCGGCTGCGTTGAGCACCGCGGTGCCCTTGGGGGCGACGTTCTCGACGATCACGCGCTTGACCACGGCCAGTTCGTCGACGGTCGTGATGTAGTTCAGGCCCAGGTGGTCGCCGAGGCCGATGTTGGTGACCACGGCGACGTCGCACATGTCGAAGCCCAGGCCCTCGCGCAGCACGCCGCCGCGCGCGGTCTCGAACACCGCGGCGTCGACGTCCGGGTGCATCAGCACGTTGCGGGCGCTGCGCGGACCGGAGCAGTCGCCGGTGTCGATGCGCTTGCCCTGGATGTAGATGCCGTCGGTGCTGGTCATGCCGACGCGCAGGTCGTTGGCTTCGAAGATGCGGCCGATCAGTCGGCTGGTCGTCGTCTTGCCGTTGGTGCCGGCGATCGCGACGACCGGGATGCGGGCGTCGTCGCCATTCGGGAACATCATGCCGACGATCGCCTCGCCGACCGGACGGCCCTTGCCGAAGGACGGGTCGAGGTGCATGCGCAGGCCGGGCGCGGCGTTGCATTCGACGATGCCGCCGCCCTGATCCTCGAGCGGTTTCAGCATCGTGTCGCAGACGACGTCGATGCCGCAGATGTCGAGGCCGACCGTCTGCGCCGCGGCGACCGCGGCGGCGGCGAGGTCCGGGTGGACGTTGTCGGTGACGTCGGTCGCGGTACCGCCGGTCGACAGGTTGGCGTTGTTGCGCAGCACGACGCGGGTGCCGCGCGGCGGCACCGAGTCGGCGTTGTAGCCCTGTTCGGCCAGGCGGGCCAGCGCGATCTCGTCGAAGCGGATCTTGGTCAGCGACGTCGCGTGACCGTCGGAACGGCGCGGGTCGCTGTTGACGATGTCGACCAGCTGGCGGACCGTGTGTTCGCCGTCGCCGATGACCAGCGGCGGGTCGCGGCGGGCGGCGGCGATCAGCTTGTTGCCGATGACCAGCAGGCGGTAGTCGTGGCCGGGCAGGTATTTCTCGACCATGATGTCGTCGCGGAACTCGATGGCGACGCGGTAGGCCTTGCGGACCTGTTCCTCGGTGGTCAGGTTGACCGAAATGCCCTTGCCCTGGTTGCCGTCCTGCGGCTTGACGACGACCGGCAGGCCGATTTCCCGTGCGGCGACCCAGGCGTCGTCCTCGTCGTCGACCGGGCGGCCGTAGGGAACGGCGACACCGGCGGCGTGCAGCAGCTTCTTGGTCAGTTCCTTGTCCTGCGCGATCGATTCGCCGATCGCGCTGGTGAAGCTGGTCTCGGCGGCCTGGATGCGCTTCTGCTTGCTGCCCCAGCCGAACTGCACCAGGCTGCCCTGGGTCAGCCGGCGGAACGGGATGCCGCGCGCGACGGCGGCGGCGACGATGGCGCCGGTCGAGGGGCCGAGGCGGATGTCCTCGTCGAGATCGCGCAATTCCTTCAGCGTGCCGTCGAGGTCGAAGGGCGTGTCGTCGAGCGCCGCCCGGCACAGCTGCTCGGCGCGCTCGAAGGCCAGGCGGCCGACGTCTTCCTCGGTGTATTCGACAACGACCTGGTAGACGCCGGCATCGACCGTCTGCGCGGTGCGGCTGAAGGTCACCGGGCAACCGGCCTGGGCCTGCAGGCCGAGCGCGCAGAATTCCAGCGCGTGGGCCATCGACACCGTGTCGAGGTGGTCGGAGGGAATCAGGTCGCCCAGTTCGGGGAAGCGCTCGCGCAGGCGGGCTTCGAAACCGGGCAGGTCGGCGATGGCGCGCTCGGCACCTTCGCAGGTGACGATGGCCTGGATCGCGGTGTGGCGGCTCCACAGGTTGGGGCCGCGCAAGGCACGAATGCGGGAAACGTCCATGACGCTCTTTCCTTGTTATTTCCGGGTGGCCGCCTTGGACGGCTTCTTTGCGCTGCGCAGCGGCAGCAGCAGGGCGGGGTCGGGCAGTTCCAGGCCGTAGGTCTTGATGCCGGTGGTCAGCACGTCCTGGCTCAGGCCCAGGGCCCAGCCAGCGGCGACGGCCGCGAGCAGGTTGGCGACGTCCTCCGCTTTCTTGACCTTGCCGATGGTCGGCGAGTCGCCGACGCGGCACAGGCGGATTTCCTCGGCTCCGGTGGCGAGCACGATGCGTCCGGCCGCGACGTAGACGCCGCGCTTGCCGGCGGCCAGATGGGCGGCCAGCGCCGGGCAGTCGCGGTCGGCGGCGAAGAAGATCACCTCGCCGTCGCACAGTTCGGCGAATTCGGCGACCAGTTCGTCCTCGGCGTTGAGCACCGCGTGGCCGCTGGCCAGCACGACGTCGACCTGGGTCCGGTAGATCGAGCGGTGGGTCGTGTAGTACTCGCCGCCGGTCGGCTGGACGTCCCAGCGCGACAGGTCTTCGGCGCCCGGCACGATGTTGGTGACGATGCCGACCGAGCAGCGGTCGTAGGCCAGGCCCTCGCCGAGGATGACCTCGGCGCCGTTCTCGATCACCGCGGCCTCGACGGCGCGGTTCAGCAGCAGGCGGCGGCCGCCTTCCCAGTTGGCCGCGTCGGTATTCTGAACCCGGCGGCGGCCGAGGAAGATGCCGTCGCTGCAGGCCAGGCCGGCGTGCTGGCCGGACAGGTAGAGCAGGTGGGCGAGCAGTTTGGCGACCGCGGTCTTGCCATGGGTGCCGGTGACGCCGACCAGCGGCACGCGGCCGCGCTGGCCTTCGGCGAACAGGTTGTCGACGATGGCCTGGCCGACCGGGCGCGGCTTGCCGATGCCCGGCTTGATGTGCATCAGCAGGCTGGGGCCGGCATTGACTTCGACGATGGCGCCGCCCTGCTCGCCGAGCGGCTTCGAGATGTCCTGGCAGACGAGGTCGATGCCGGCAATGTCGAGTCCGACGACGCGGGCGGCCAGCGCGGCGACCTCGGCGGTGTCCGGATGGACCTCGTCGGTGCAGTCGAAGGCGTGGTTGGCGTTGCGCTGGATCAGCACTTCGCGGCCGGCGGCCGGAACGCTGTCACCGGTCAGGTTCTGGCGTTCGAGTTCGATTTTCGCCGCGGTGTCGATCTTGATGATCGACAGCGGGTGCAGTTCGGTGGTGCCGCGGCGCGGATCGGTGTTGATCTGGGTGTCGATCAGCTGCTGCACCGTCGACTGGCCGTCGCCGGTGATCGTGATCAGGTCGCTGCGGTTGGCGGCGACCAGCTTGCCGCCGACGACCAGCAGGCGGTGCTCGATGCCCTGGATCGAGCGTTCGACGAGCACGCCGGAACCTTCCTCGACGGCGATCGCGTAGGCCTTGCGGACGTCCTCGGGTTTCATCAGGTCGATGAACACGCCGCGGCCGTGGTTGCCGTCGGTCGGCTTGACGACGACCGGGAAGCCGATGTCCTCGGCCGCGTCGCAGGCGTCGTCGGCATCATCGACCTCGCGGCCTTCCGGGACCGGGACGCCGACCGAGGAGATCAGCTCCTTGGTCAGGTCCTTGTCGCGCGAGATGGTTTCGGCGATCGCGCTGGTCTGGTCGGTTTCGGCGGTCCAGATCCGGCGCATCGCGGCGGCGTAGCCGAGCTGGACCAGGTTGCCGTCGTCGAGCAGGCGGATGTGCGGGATGCCGCGCGCTTCGGCGGCATTGACGATGGCGGCGGTCGAGGGGCCGAGGTACTTGCGGTCCACCTTGCGGCGGATGCGCTCGATCGCCGCGGCGACGTCGTACGGACGGTCCTCGACGGCGGCGAGGATCAGTTCGATGCCGGTGTCGAGCGCCAGCCGCGTGATCTCGTCGTGCCAGTTGCTGATCACCAGCTTGTAGACGCCGCGCGTCGTCGTCTCGCGGGTGCGCCCGAAGCCGTCGGGCAGGCCGCCCAGCGTCATCAGTTCGAGCGACACGTGCTCGAGCACGTGGCCGATCCAGGTGCCTTCGTCGAGCCGGCGCAGGAAGCCGCCGTGCTCGCCGTAGTTGCAGCGGTGGGAGACCAGCGAAGGCAGCCAGGCCTTCAGGCGGTCGACGAAGCCGGGCAGGGTGTTGCTCGGATGGTCCTCGAATTCGCCGATGTCGATCCAGGCCTCGAGGGCCGGGGGGTAGGTCCAGATGCTCGGGCCACGCAGGCTGATGATGTCCCGAATGATGATGTCTTTTTTGCTCATGCTCGTGTCGCCCGGCTCCGTTCCGATGTCAGCATTAGTTTTGGGGCAGTTGGCAATTATTAACGCTTTCGCGCGGGTGGGGATTACCCGCGGCGAAAAAATGTCACTTTTCGGTACAGGCCGTCACAGGAAGCGGTCGAGCAGCTTCCGGCTGGGGGCGTCGAGCCGGGTCAGGTCGCGGACCAGGAACTGCACGCCGTTTGCGTCGGCGATCAGCAGCCGGGTCTGCGACAGGCGGCGGATGTCTTCCTCGCCCTTGAGGATCAGCTCCGTCGCGCCGCGGTCGGTGACGACCTGCCAGGTGCTCGGGCAGGCGAAGCTGGAAACCGCCGCGATGCGCTCGATTTCGGGCACGAACTCGCGGGCCGCGAGATCCTCCTCGACCAGCCGGCGGATGTCGTCCGGCAGGTCGGCCAGGCGGTCGGCCCAGCCGACTTCGTGGCCCTCGAAGCTGACCAGCGAGATGCCGGCGTCGGGGGCGGCGATCGGGAAGGCGCGGACCGGCGTGACGCCTTCGTGGCGTTCGCCGTTTTCGGCCGTCAGCACCAGTCGACCGTAAGCGTCGCGGTGCAGTTGAAAGGGGGCGTGGGGCATGGGTTACTCCGCGTGGGCCTTGTTCAGTCCGCCGAGGCGGGGCAGCATGTCCTCGGTATCGACGTTGCGGGCCTGGGCCATGTACAGCTTGTAGTAGTGGCCTTCGGCAGCCATCAGCTGGTCGTGGTTGCCGATCTCGACGATGCGGCCGCGGTCCATGACGACCAGCCGGTCGGCCTTCCTCAGCGTGGACAGGCGGTGCGCGATGGCAATCGTCGTGCGGCCGCGCACCAGGTTGTCGAGCGCCTTCTGGATTTCCTTCTCGGTTTCGGTGTCGACCGCGGAAGTCGCCTCGTCGAGGATCAGGATGCGCGGGTCGATCAGCAGTGCGCGGGCGATCGAAATGCGCTGGCGCTCGCCGCCCGACAGGCCCTGGCCGCGCTCGCCGACCAGCGAGTCGTAGCCGTGCGGCAGGCGCAGGATGAACTCGTGGGCGTGCGCGGCGCGGGCGGCCGCGATGATTTCCTCGCGCGTCGCGTCCGGCTTGCCGTAGGCGATGTTCTCGGCGATCGTGCCGAAGAACAGGAAGGGCTCCTGCAGCACCAGGCCGATGTGGCGGCGGAACTCGGCGACCGGCACCGAGCGCACGTCGACGCCGTCGATCAGCACCTGGCCTTCGGAGACGTCGTAGAAGCGGCAGATCAGGTTGACCAGCGTGCTCTTGCCGGAGCCGGAGTGGCCGACCAGGCCGATCATTTCGCCCGGCTGGATGGTCAGGTCGACGTCGCGTGTCACGGCGCGGGTGCCGTAGCGGAAGCTGGCCTTCTTCAATTCGATGCGGCCGGTAACTTTTTCCAGATGCACCGGTTTGCTCGGCTCGGGCACGCTGGACACGTGGTCGAGGATGTCGAAGATGCGCTTGGTCGACGACGCGGCGCGCTGGGTCGCCGACACGATGCGGCTCATCGAGTCGAGGCGGGTGTAGAAGCGGCCGATGTAGGCGAGGAAGGCGGTCAGCACGCCGACCGTGGAATCGCCGTGGGCGATCTGCCAGATGCCGAAGACCCAGACGACGAGCAGGCCGATTTCGGTCAGCAGCGTGACGGTCGGCGTGAACAGCGACCAGGTCTTGTTCAGCTTGTCGTTCATCGCCAGGTTGTGCTCGTTGGCGGCGCGGAAGCGTTCGCCCTCGCGCTTCTCCTGCGCGAAGGCCTTGACCACGCGGATGCCCGGAATGGTGTCGGCGAGCACGTTGGTGACCTCGGCCCAGACCCGGTCGATCTTCTCGAAGCCGGTGCGCAGCTTTTCGCGGACGACGTGGATCAGCCACGCGATGACCGGCAGCGGCAGCAGGGTGACCAGCGCCAGCCACGGGTTGATCGAGAACAGGATGACTGCGGTCATCGCGATCATCAGCACGTCGGTCGCGAAGTTCAGCAGGTCGAGCGACAGGAAGATGTTGATGCGGTCGGTCTCGTTGCCGATGCGCGCCATCAGGTCGCCGGTCCGCTTGCCGCCGAAGTACTCGAGCGACAGGCCGAGCAGGTGGTCGTAGGTGGTGGTGCGCAGGTCGCGGCCGATGCGTTCGGAGACCAGCGCCAGGATGTAGGTCCGGATCCAGCCCAGCACCCAGGCCAGCAGCGCGGCGCCGAGCAGGCCGCCAAGGTACATCGAGACCAGCGGCCAGTCGATCGGCTTGCCGTTCTGGAAGGGGATCAGCACCTCGTCCATCAGCGGCATGGTCAGGTAGGGCGGCACCAGCTGGGCGCCGGTCGAGGCCAGCGTCAGCAGGAAACCGGTGAACAGCTGCCAGCGGTAAGGGCGGGCGAAGCGCCACAGCCGGAACAGCGTCCAGGTCGACGGAGCGACCGTCGATTCGCGGTTGCAGGCCGGACATTCGTCCTCGCCCGGCGGCAGCGGCGCCCGGCATTTCGGGCAGACGTCCTCGTCGGCGCGTTCGGCCGGGCGGCCGCTGACCAGTGCATCGCGCTGCAGGTCGAATTCGGCGATCACGCGCAGCGCCGCGAGGTTGTGGGCCAGCGTGTAGCGCCAGCAGGCCAGGCGCCCGTTGTCGTCGAGCAGTTCCAGCGTGCCGACGCCGGCGTGGTCGTGATGGTTCAGCGCGAGACCGGCGCGCAGCGGCCATTCGTTCCAGCCGCTGTCGTCCGGGGCGCGGGCGAACAGGCGGCGGTCGCTGACCGCGACCAGGCCGGTGGCGAATTTCAGCCGGGCATCAAGGTCGATCTCCAGCCAGGCCTGCAGGCTTTCGCCGGGGGCGAGCCGGGCTTCGAGTTCGGCGGCCCAGCGGCCGGGCAGCGCCGGTTCGGAACCGGCGGAAGGCAGGGGTTTTTGGCTCATTCGAAAAGTATACCGCA
The DNA here is from genome assembly GCA_028687035.1 of Dechloromonas sp. GTDB lineage: Bacteria > Pseudomonadota > Gammaproteobacteria > Burkholderiales > Rhodocyclaceae > Azonexus. The sequence continues at coordinate 119,132 of JAQUAX010000007.1, forward strand.
ACGCGATGGCAGCCCTCGTAACGCCCTGAACGGCGCGCGGTTGACCCGGCTCCGGCTAGAATTGCGGATTCGGAGCCTTCGCCGCATGTCCAGGATCGTCTTCTTCAACAAGCCCTACGGTGTCCTCAGCCAGTTTACGCCGGAGGGGCGCTGGCGCGCGCTGGCCGACTTCATCCCGGTCAAGGACGTCTATGTCGCCGGCCGACTCGACGCCGACAGCGAGGGCCTGCTGATCCTGACCGACGACGGCAAGCTGCAGGCGCGCATCGCCGATCCGAAGCACAAGCTCGAGAAAACCTACTGGGCGCAGGTCGAAGGCATTCCGGACGAGGCGGCGCTGGACAGGCTGCGGGCCGGCATCCGGCTGTCCGACTTCACGGCGCAGCCAGCCCGGGTCCGGCGCATCGACGAGCCGGCCGGCCTGTGGCCGCGCGACCCGCCGATCCGCTTCCGCCAGGCCATCCCGACCTCGTGGCTGGAAATCTGCATCGCCGAAGGCAAGAACCGCCAGGTCCGGCGGATGACGGCGGCGATCGGGTATCCTACGCTGCGTCTGATCCGGGCCGCCGTCGGTTCGGCGTCGCTGGACGGGTTGCCGCCCGGCCGGTGGCGCGAGATCGCCGGCAGTTACCGGGACTTGCAAGGAAATTTCCATGAATGAACGCATTGCCGCCGCCCTCGGCGGTCTGCTGTTGTGCGCCGCCGCCGCGGCGCAGGACGCGCTGCCGGTCATCGAGATGACGTCCGGTTTCCACCGCATCGAGGCCGAAGTCGCCGCCACCGACCGCGACCGCCAGCTCGGCCTGATGAACCGCAAGGCCATGCCGGCGCAGCGCGGCATGTTGTTCGTCTTCCCGCAGGAAAACACGCACTGCATGTGGATGCGCAACACCTTCCTGCCGCTGTCGGTCGCTTTCCTGGATCGCGACGGCACGATCCTGAACATCGAGGACATGCAGCCGCAGACCGAGACCAACCACTGCGCCCGCCGTCCCGCCCGCTATGCGCTGGAAATGAACCTGGGCTGGTTCGCGCAGCGCGGCATCGTGCCCGGCGCGCGGCTGAACGGTATCGAGCGGGCGCCGCGGCCGCGCTGATGCGCCGCAACCGCTGGCGTCCTCGCCTGCCCGGCGGGCCGGCCGATCCCGTGCTGCGCTCGTGGCTGGTCGAACCGGGCTCGCTGACCGCACGCTGCCAGCGCAATGCCCGGCATTTCCGCGTCCGGCTGCTCGGCGGCGGAATCGGCCGCGGGCTGGCCGACGAGGGGGTGCGCGACGGCCGCTCGCCGGTCCGGGTGCGCGAGGTCGCGCTCGAATGCGACGGCGTGCCGGTCATTTTTGCCCATACGACGCTGTCCACCGCGCCCGGCGGCCGCCTGTCGCGCTGGATGACGCGGCTGGGCGAGCGTTCGCTGGGATCGCTGCTGTTCGCCCATCCGGGCTTCGCGCGCGGTCCGATCGAGTTCCTGCGTCTCGACGTGCGCCACCCGCTGCACCGCCGGGCAGCCCGGCTGCTCCCGGTCGGCGGCGTGCTGTGGGCCCGCCGTTCGCTGCATCGCCTGGGCGGGCAGCGCGTACTGGTCACCGAAGTCTTCCTGCCGCCGATTTCCCGACTGCGCAACTAAGCCCGCCTGGAAAAATATCGAGAATATTGTATATTGTCGATTTTTGGCGGAGACAGGCATGAGCGATCAGAACGTGTTCCGCGTCGTCCGGCGCCGGGCCCGGCCCGGCTGCGCGCCGGCCTACGAGGCGCTGGTCCGGGCGATGTTCGAGGAGGCCCGGCGCTTTCCCGGCTACCTGTCGGCGGAACTGATCCCGCCGGCCACGGCCGGTGGCGAATACCAGATCGTCCAGCGTTTCGCGACCCCGGCCGATCTCGAGCGCTGGAACGCCTCGGCAGAGCGGCTGGACTGGATGGAAAAGCTGTCGCACGTCGCCGAGGGGGAGCCGGAATACCGCCTGCTGCACGGGCTCGACGCCTGGTTCGGGCCGGCCGCGCTGCCAGTCGCCAAGCCGCCGCCGCGCTGGCGGCTGACGCTGGTCAGCTGGCTCGGCATCTTCCCGACCGTCGCGCTGTTGCTCAGCTTCGTCGCGCCGCTGCTCGCCGACCTGCCTTTTTTGCTGCGCACGGCGGCGATCACCGCGCTGGTCGCGGTGCTGATGTCCTACGTGATCATGCCGCGCCTGACGCGCTGGCTCGGCGGCTGGCTGCGCCGCTGAGCCGCCGGCTCAGCTCGAATTGCGCTTCAGCCGGTACTGCAGCTGCGGCCGGGTGATGCCGAGCAGGCGGGCGGCGCCGGCCAGGTTGCCGCCCGAGCGGCCGACCGCTTCGGTCAGCAGCGCGTGCTCCAGTTCGTCCAGCGAGATGCCGGTGCCGATGATCGAGTCGAGCAGCGATTCGCTGCACTTGCCCGGGGTGCTGCTGGATTCCAGCCGGCCTGACGACGAGATGCTGCTTTCCCACGATTCGGCGTCGCCGAGATGGGTGAACAGGTGCTCGACCTCGATCCAGCCGCCTTGCGGCGCGAGGATCACGCCGCGCTCGATCATGTTTTCCAGTTCGCGGACGTTGCCCGGCCACGGGTACTGCTTCATCGCCTGCAGCGTCTTGTCGCTGACGCCGAGCAGCGGCTTCTCGTGCAGCGTGCAGAAGCGCTCGAGCATCGCCTCGACCAGCGGCTGGATATCGGCGACGCGGTCGCGCAGCGGCGGGATCTTCACCGGGTAGACGTTCAGCCGGTAATACAGGTCGGAGCGGAAGCGGCCTTCCTTGACCGCGGTGCTCAGGTCGACGTTGGTCGCCGCGACCAGCCGGATGTTGATCTTGCGCGTCCGGTCGTCGCCCAGGCGCTCGATCTCGCCTTCCTGCAGCACGCGCAGCAGCTTGGCCTGCGCGGCCAGCGGCAGTTCGCCGACCTCGTCGAGGAACAGCGTGCCGCCGTCGGCGCGCTCGAACTTGCCCATCCGGGTGGCCTGGGCGCCGGTGAAGGCGCCCTTCTCGACGCCGAACAGTTCCGACTCGATCAGGTCGTGCGGCAGCGCCGCGCAATTGACCGCGACGAAGGGGCCCTGGCGCCGCTCGCTGCCCTGGTGCAGCGCCCGCGCGAAGCGTTCCTTGCCGACGCCGGTCTCGCCGAGCAGCAGCACCGTCACCGAGGTCCGCGAGGCCTTGCCGATCAGTTCCTGCGCCTGCTTGAAGCCCTTCGACATGCCGACCAGCTGCGGCGTCTGCGTCTGCTGGGTCAGCGTCGTGCGCAGGTAATCGACCTGGTGGCGCAGTTCCAGCAGGTGCTTCAGCATCGAGTCGGACTGGAAGTAGTTCGCGTGCTCCTCGCCGTCCTCCCAGGCCTCGACCGGCTTGCCGACGATGCGGCAGTTGTTGTGGCCGCAGGCGACGCACTCGACTTCCTTGAACAGGATGAAGCGGCCCATGAAGGTCGAGGTGTAGCCGGTCGCGTAACCGATCTGCGACCAGCAGACCGGCTCGTCGGAGCGGCCGAATTCCTTCAGGTGGATGTCCTCTTCCCAGGAGTTCTCCCACAGGAACTCGCCTTCGAAGTCGCCGGAATCGACATCCATCTTCAGGTTGACCGGCGTCACCCGGACGATGCCTTCCAGCATGTGCAGTTGCGGGCCGGTGACGAAGGCGTCCTGCAGCGGCTGGTCGCGGCGGATGCGCATCGCCAGTTCGGCGTCGCGGACGCCCGAGGCGTAGCCCATGCGGGTCAGGATGCGCCGCGTGTGCTCCTTGCCGACGGTGCCCAGCAGTTCCTTGCGCAGCGCGCCGAGCGCCGCGGTGTGCATCAGGATCATCCGGCTCTCGTCGAGCCAGATCGTCCCGTCCTTCTCGCAGAAGCGGACGAGGTCGCGCAGATCGTTGGATTCCGGATACCGGATCGTCGTCATTTCATGTCTCCACCGGGGGGGCTGCGTCGGCCGATGCCGCGCAGTTTATTTATCGGTTTAATTTTCTCGAGATTATTGCACGATTTTGAGATCGGCCGACATCTCCGGCGATTCATCAATTGATTAACCGGAGAGATATCGGTTGATCAAATCGTAATTTTCAGTCCCCGCGGTGAACCGGTCGTTTCCGGTGAAATTGAGACGGATCAATGGGTTGCGATGGTGGCACGCTCCTTGATTAAGAGAGTGCCACGGCGCCGCCACCTGGCGCCCCGATCAGGAGAGACCCAGATGGGACAACAACAATCGGTTCGGCCGGTCTTCGACGCAACGCGGCGCTACGTCCGCGTTTGCGTCCGGCGTCCGGACGGCTTCGTCGAATTCGAGTTCGCCATCGGCGACCCGGCGCTCTGCGTCGAGCTGATGCTGCCCGAGGCCGCGTTCCACGAATTCTGCCTGAGCAACGAAGTGATCCTGCTCGAACCGGCCGCGGCCGGCGAGGGCGACTGGGTGTCCCGCCTCAACGACGCATCGCGGCGGGACATCGAAGACGCAGTCTGAACGTCCCCTGCGGGGGAAAAACAAGAGGAGACATACATGCAAATCGACCTGCGCACGGTATCCATCAAGCCGTTGCGAAACACCTTCGACCACATCGCGCGGCGTTTCGGCGACAAGCCGGCCAGCCGCTACCAGGAAGGCACCTACGACATCCAGCAGACGGACATCTTCCACTACCGTCCGCTGTGGGAGCCGGAAAAGATCCTGTTCGACAAGAGCCGCACCAAGATCGAGATGAAGGACTGGTACGCGCTGAAGGATCCGCGCCAGTTCTATTACGGCGCCTACACGATCGCCCGTGCCCGGCAGCAGGAAGCCGCCGAATCCAACTTCGAGATGATCGAGGAACGCGGCCTCGCCGCGCTGGTGCCGGAAGCCCTGCGCGACATCGCGCTCGACGTGCTGATCCCGCTGCGCCACGTGGAGTGGGGCGGCAACATGGGCAATTCCTACATCGCCGCCTACGGCTACGGCACCGCGATCACCCAGCCCTGCCTGTACCACGCGATGGACCACCTGGCCGTTGCCCAGTACCTGACCCGCATCGCGCTGACGCTGGACACCCCGGTCGCCCTCGATACCGCCAAGGATGCCTGGATGAACGGCGCGCTGTGGCAGCCGATGCGCCAGCACGTCGAGAACCTGCTGGTGCTGCAGGACTGGTTCGAGATCTTCGTCGCCCAGAACCTGGTGCTCGAAGGACTGACCTACCCGCTGTTCTTCGACCACCTCGACAGCAAGTTCGCGGCCGGCGGTGGCACGGCGATCTCGATGATGACCCGCTTCATGGGCGAATGGTCGGCCGAGACCGCAAAGTGGGTCGATGCCCAGATCAAGGTCGCGGCAGCCGAGTCCGCCGAAAACAAGCAGGCGATCGCCGACTGGGTCGTCGAATACCGCGGCCGCACGCTCGAAGCGCTCGCCCCGCTGGCCGGCCGTGCCTTCGGCGCCGAAGCCGATGCCGTCCTCGGCGAAGTCCTCGCCGCCTTCAATGCCCGCTGCGCCAAGCTCGGCCTGTCCGTCTAGGAAATTCCATGTCCAAGGTATTCATCGCATTCCAGACCAACGAGGACACCCGTCCGATCATCGAGGCCATCCTGGCCGACAACCCGCACGCCGTGCTCGACGAGCAGCCGGCGATGGTCAAGATCGACGCCGAAGGCGAACTGGTCATCAAGCGCGAATCGATCGAGGAACTGATCGGCCGTGATTTCGACCTGCAGGAACTGCAGGTCAACCTGATCACGATTTCCGGTCACCTCGACGAGGACGACGACCAATTCAAGCTTTCCTGGCTCAACTGAACAAGGAGAAACAGATGGACATGCACGTCAAGAAGCTGGGCCTGAAGGAAAAGTACGCCCACATGACCCGCGGCCTCGGCTGGGACACCACCTATCAGCCGATGGAAAAGGTCTTCCCGCAAGCCACGTTCGAAGGCATCAAGATCCACGACTGGGAGAAGTGGGAAGACCCCTTCCGCCTGACCATGGACGCCTACTGGAAGTACCAGGCCGAGAAGGAGCGCAAGCTCTACGCGGTGCTCGACGCCTTCGCACAGAACAACGGCCACCTGGGCATCACCGACGCCCGCTACCTGAGCGCGATCAAGCTGTTCCTGACCGGCATTTCGCCGCTGGAATACGTCGCCCACCGCGGTTTCGCCGCGGCCGGCCGCAACTTCCCGGGCGTCGGCCCGCGCGTCGCCTGCCTGATGCAGTCGATCGACGAGGTCCGCCACGCGCAGACCCAGATCCACGCGATCTCGAACTACAACAAGCACTACGACGGTTTCCACGACTTCAAGCACATGCTCGAGCGCGTCTGGTACCTGTCGGTGCCCAAGTCCTTCTTCGACGACGCGTTCTCGGCCGGCCCCTTCGAATGGATGATCGCCATCGGCTTCTCCTTCGAGTACGTGCTGACCAACCTGCTGTTCGTTCCCTTCATGTCCGGTGCCGCCTACAACGGCGACATGGCGACCGTGACCTTCGGCTTCTCGGCGCAGTCCGACGAGGCCCGCCACATGACGCTCGGCCTCGAGTGCATCAAGTTCATGCTGGAGCAGGACCCGGACAACCTGCCGATCGTCCAGAAGTGGATCGACAAGTGGGCCTGGCGTGGCATCCGCGTGCTGTCGCTGGTCGGCATGATGATGGACTACATGCTGCCGAAGCGCGTGATGAGCTGGAAGGAAGCCTGGGAAATCTACTTCGAGCAGAACGGCGGCGCGCTGTTCAACGACCTGGCCCGCTACGGCATCAAGGTGCCGGAATGCCTGACCCAGTGCTCGGTCGACAAGGAGCACATCTCGCACCAGGCCTGGGCGACCTTCTACCAGTACGGCGGCGCCGCGGCCTTCCACACCTGGATGCCGAACGACGAGGAAATGGACTGGCTGTCCGCCAAGTACCCGAACACCTTCGACAAGTACTACCGCCCGCGCTTCACCTACTGGCGCGAGCAGGCCGAGCAGGGCAACCGCTTCTACAGCAACACGCTGCCGATGCTGTGCCAGGTCTGCCAGATCCCGATGCTGTTCACCGAGCCGGACGACCCGACCCAGATCTGCTACCGCGAGTCCGAGTACAAGGGCGAGAAGTACCACACCTGCTCGGACGGCTGTAAGCACATCTTCGACGACGAGCCCGAGAAGTACATCCAGGCCTGGCTGCCGGTGCACCAGATCTACCAGGGCAACTGCTTCAACGAGGGCGTCGATCCGACCGCCGAGGGCTTCGACCCGCTGGCCGAGGTGCTGAAGTGGTACCACCTCGAGCACGGCAAGGACAACCTCGACTACGAAGGCTCGCGCGACCAGCAGAACTTCCAGGCCTGGCGCGGCATGGCCACCCAGAACACCTGATCGACCGAAGGGCGGCGGGTTCGCCCGCCGCCGCCAAAAACAAGGAGACAAACATGGCTGTCAACGCCCTCAAGGATTATTCCTTCGCCCCTGCCGACTCGCAGGACAAGTTCCACGGCAACCAGCTGCTCTACGTCGGCTGGGACGAGCACCTGATGTTCTGTGCGCCGTTCGCCTACTGCCTGCCGCCGGACACCCGCTTCGGCGACCTGTGCCAAAAGTTCATGGCGCATTCGTTTGGCTACCACCCGGAATGGAAGCAGGTCGATTTCTCGAAAGTCACCTGGCTGAAGTCCGGCCAGCCCTTCGTGCCGGACATGGACAAGACGCTGGCCGAACTGGGCCTCGGGCACAAGGACGTGCTGCGTTTCCGGACGCCCGGCCTGACCGGCATCGCCGGCACCTGCTCGTAAGGCGGGAGGCGTCATGAGCTACGAGCTGACCATCGAACCCCTGGGGCAGACGATCACCGTCGAGGACGGCCAGACCGTCCTCGACGCCGCGCTGCGCGCCGGCATCTACCTGCCCCACGCCTGCTGCCACGGCCTGTGCGCGACCTGCAAGGTGCAGGTCGTGGATGGCGAAGTGGACCACGGCGAGGCCTCGACCTTCGCGCTGATGGATTTCGAGCGCGAGGAAGGCAAGTGCCTGGCCTGCTGCGCCCGCCTCGAGAGCGATACCGTGATCGAGGCGGAGATCGAGGACGATCCGGACGCCGAGAACTACCCGGTCGAGGATTACTCGGGCGAGGTGGTCCGCATCGAAGCCCTGACGCCGACCATCCGCGGCATCTGGCTGAAGCTGGACCGGCCGATGGCCTTCCAGGCCGGCCAGTACGTCAATCTGGAAGTGCCCGCGGTCGACGGCCAGTCGCGGGCATTTTCCATCGCCAGCGCGCCGCAGGACGGGCAGCTGATCGAACTGAACGTGCGCATCGTGCCGGGCGGCCAGGTCACGACCTGGCTGCACGAACAGCTGCAGGTCGGCGACGAACTGAAGCTGACCGGCCCCTATGGGCGTTTCTTCGTCAAGAAATCGGCCAACGTGCCGCTGCTGTTCATGGCCGGCGGTTCCGGGCTGTCCAGCCCGAAATCGATGATCGAAGACCTGCTCGCCGAGGGCTGCACGCTGCCGATGACCCTGGTCTATGGCCAGCGCTGCCGCGAGGAGCTGTACTACGACGCCGAGTTCCGCGCGCTGGCCGAAAAGCATCCGAACTTCAGCTACGTGCCGGCGCTGTCGCACGAGCCGGCCGATTCGGACTGGACCGGCTTCCGCGGCTTCGTGCACGAGGCGGCCAAGGCGCACTTCGACAACGACTTCCGCGGTCGCAAGGCCTACCTGTGCGGGCCGCCGGCGATGATCGAAGCCTGCATCACGACGCTGATGCAGGGCCGGCTGTTCGAGCGCGACATCTACATGGAGAAGTTCTTCTCCGCGGCGGATGCCTCCCAGCAACTGAAGAGCCCGCTGTTCAGGAACATCTGAGCGCGGCCGGGAGACGGCGATGATCCATCACACCGTGGTGATCGAGGAAACCGGCGAAAGCTACCGCTGTGCGCCCAACGAGTCGCTGCTCGCCGGCATGGAGCGCCTCGGCAAGCGCGGCATTCCGGTCGGTTGCCGCGGCGGCGGCTGCGGCGTCTGCAAGGTCGAGGTACTGGCCGGCAGCTACACCAAGCGGGTGATGAGCCGAGCCTACGTCAGCGCGGAAGAGGAGGCGGCGGGCCAGGTGCTGGCCTGTCGCGTCTATCCGACCAGCGACGTCCGGCTGAAGGTGATCGGAAAAATGGCCAAGAACGTCTGTCGACCGCAACCGCCCGCGGCTTCGGCCGCGGCGGTCTGAGGCGCCGGTCAGGCGGCCAGCGGGTGGTTCAGTTGCTCGCGCGGAATGGCTTCGATCGAGCGGAAGGTGAGCATGATGTGCTCGCCGAGGATCGCGGCGGCCTTGTCGGCGTCGCGTTCCATCGCGGCCTGCAGCAGGGCCTCGTGCTCGGCATGCACGTCGCGCGGGATCGGCTGCAGGAACAGCGACAGGCGGCGGTAGCGCTCGGCCTGCTGGTACAGGATGGACAGGAAATGCTTGATCCAGCGCGACGGGCAGGCGGAAATCAGCACCTCGTGGAAGATCCGGTTGCGTTCTTCCCATTCCTCCCGGTCGTCGATGCCGATCCGCTTTTCCTCCGCCTTGCTGAGACGGTGGAAGGCGGCGAGCAGGTCGCCCTCCCAGGCGTCGTCGCCCATCGCGATCGACTGGCGCAGGGCTTCGCTCTCCAGCATCACGCGGGTCCGCGTGATGTCGGCGAGGTCCTCGATCGACACCGGGGCGACGCGGAAACCGCGCTGTCCCTGGCTGACGACCAGCGCATCGGCGATCAGCAACGACAGCGCCTCGCGCAGCGTGCCGGCGCCGACGCCGTAGTGGTCCTTCAGGTGCTCGACGCGCAGTTTCTCGCCGGGCGGCAGGCGGCCTTCGATGATGTCCCGCCGCAGGTTGCGGTAGGCGGATTCGACCAGGGTCTTCGGTTCGGCGGTGCCGGTATCGGCGGCTAGCGTGCTCTTCGACATGACGTTGGGCTCGGGTTCGGTGGTTTGACCAGACGGAGGAATTCTAGCGTGAAAAGATGAATTTTCGCTGTTTTAAAAAATCTCGAGAAAATGTATTGACGTCGAGATTGAACTTCAATATCGTAATAGTAAATCGGTTACGTAGATTTCAGGTGCAGCCGGGAACGACGTAGCCGCCACACGCAAAAAAGAGAAAGAGGAGCAAAACATGGCAATGACTGGAGTACTTCGTCCCGGGCACATTCAGCTGAAGGTGCTCGATCTGGCGGAAAGCGTCGATTTCTACGGCAAGGTGCTGGGCCTGCTCGAAACCGGTCGCGACGACCAGGGCCGCGTCTATTTCAAGACCTGGGAAGAGCGCGATCACCACAGCGTGATCCTGCGTCAGGCCGACAGCGCCGGCGTCGACTTCTTCGCCTTCAAGGTCGATAGCGACGCGACGCTGGCCAAGCTGGAAAAGGATCTGAACGCCTACGGCGTCGCCACCCGCCGCATCCCGGCCGGCGAACTGCTGGAAACCGGCGAGCGCGTCCGCTTCACGCTGCCGACCGGTCACGACATCGAGCTGTATGCGCAAAAGACGGTCATTGGCAACGAAATGGGCGACCTCAATCCGGAAGCCTGGTGTGCCAATGCCGAAAAGGGCATTGCCCCGATCCGCCTCGACCACGCGCTGCTCTACGGTCCGGATATCGAAAAGGCCCAGGCCATCTTCCAGGACGTCCTCGGTTTCTACCTGGTCGAGCACATCGCGCTCGACGATAACCAGGATCTGGCGATCTGGCTGTCCTGCTCGACCAAGGCGCATGACATCGCCTTCGTCCGCCATCCCGAGCCGGGCAAGCTGCACCACGTTTCCTTCCTGCTCGAAACCTGGGAGCAGGTGCTGCGCGCCGCCGACCTGATGTCGATGAACCGCGTGTCGATCGACATCGGCCCGACCCGCCACGGCGTCACCCGCGGCACGACGATCTACGCCTTCGACCCCAACGGCAACCGGTTCGAAACCTTCTGCGGCGGCAACTATGCCTACCCCGACCAGAAGCCGACCAAGTGGACGATGGACGAAGTCGGTGCCGCGGTCTTCTACCACGACCGCAAGCTGAACGACCGCTTCCTGACGGTGGTGAGCTGATGCAGGTCGCCGCCGCCATTCCGGGAATCACCGCCGAGGCGGCGGCTGCCGCCTGCACGGCGGCGGTCGCTCACGCGACGGCCCGCGGCTGGAAGATCAACGTCGCGGTCGTCGATCGCGGCGGCAACCTGATGGCCTTCCTGCGCATGCCCGGCGCCTTCATCCACTCGATCGACATCGCGATCGACAAGGCCTACACGGCGGCCAGCTTCGGCTTCCCGACCAAGGCCTGGATGGGCGCCATCGGCCACGACGACGGCATGAAGTTCGGTTTTTCCAACCAGCCGCGACTGATCGTCTTCGGCGGCGGCCTGCCGATCGGCGAGGGCGAATGGATCGGCGGCATCGGAGTTTCCGGTGCCTCCGAAAGCGAAGACGAGGAATGCGCCCGCGCCGGTCTGGCGGCGATCGGGCTGGCCTGAACCCCGACAGAGAACGATTTAAAGGACAAACCCGACAATGAAACAGATCCTCAACTTCATCAACGGCCAGTTCGTCGCGACCGGCAAGCTGTTCGACAAACGCACCCCGATCGACAATTCGCTGATCGGCCAGGTGCACGAGGCCGGCAAGGCCGAGGTCGACGCCGCGGTCGAAGCGGCCCGCGCCGCGCTGCACGGCCCGTGGGGCAAGATGACGGTGGCCGAGCGTACCGACATCCTGACCAAGGTCGCCGACGAGATCACCCGCCGCTTCGACGAATTCCTCGACGCCGAATGCGCTGACACTGGCAAGCCGAAGAGCCTCGCTTCGCACATCGACATCCCGCGCGGTGCCGCCAATTTCAAGATCTTCGCCGACGTGATCAAGAATGCGCCGACCGAGTTCTTCGAAATGGCGACGCCGGACGGCAGGGGCGCGCTGAACTACGCGGTGCGCCGCCCGGTCGGCGTGGTCGGCGTCGTCTGCCCGTGGAATTTGCCGCTGCTGCTGATGACGTGGAAGGTCGGCCCGGCGCTGGCCTGCGGCAACACCGTCGTCGTCAAACCGTCCGAGGAAACGCCGTCGACCGCGACGCTGCTCGGCGAAGTGATGAACGCCTGCGGCGTGCCGCCGGGCGTCTATAACGTCGTGCATGGCTTCGGGCCGAACTCGGCCGGCGAGTTCCTGACCACGAACCAGGCCGTCAACGCGATCACCTTCACCGGCGAAACCCGCACCGGCGCCGCGATCATGCGCGCCGCCGCCGACGGCGCCCGTCCGGTGTCGCTCGAAATGGGCGGCAAGAACCCGGCCATCGTCTTCGCCGACGCCAACCTCGACGTCGCCATCGAAGCCACGCTGCGTTCCTGCTTCTCCAACTGCGGCCAGGTCTGTCTGGGCACCGAGCGCGTCTATGTCGAGCGCCCGCTGTTCGATGCCTTCGTCGCCGCGCTCAAAGCCGGTGCCGAAAAGCTCAAGCTCGGCGTGCCGTCCGATCCGTCCGCCAACATGGGCCCGCTGGTCAGCCACGAACACCGCAACAAGGTGCTGTCGTATTACCGTAAGGCCGTCGAGGAGGGCGCCACGGTCGTCACCGGCGGCGGCGTTCCGGTGATGCCGGGCGAACTGGCCAACGGCGCCTGGGTCCAGCCGACGATCTGGACCGGCCTGGGCGACGACGCCGCGGTCGTCCGCGAGGAAATCTTCGGGCCGTGCACGACGGTGATGCCGTTCGACAGCGAGGACGAAGTCATCCGCCGCGCCAACGACACCACCTACGGCCTGGCCGCGTCGGTGTTCACGCAGGACGTCACGCGCGCCCACCGCGTCGCCGGCCAGCTCGAAACCGGCCTGGTCTGGGTCAACAGCTGGTTCCTGCGCGACCTGCGCACCCCGTTCGGCGGCGCCAAGCAGTCCGGCATCGGCCGCGAGGGCGGCGTCCATTCGCTCGAGTTCTACACCGAACTCAAGAACATCTGCGTCAAGCTGTAAGGCGACCGGCATGTCCGCGAACTCCCCCGAAATCGGCCGCAGCATCGTCGCTGCCGGCATCGCGACCAACTGTCACGATGTCGGCAGCGGCCGGCCGGTCCTGCTCATCCACGGCTCCGGCCCCGGCGTCACAGCCTGGGCCAACTGGCGGCTGGTGCTGCCCGAGCTGGCCAAGTCCTGCCGCGTCGTCGCGCCGGACATGGTCGGCTTCGGCTACACCGAGCGGCCGGCCGGCATCGCCTACGGGATCGACGCCTGGGTCGATCATGCGGTCGGCGTGCTCGACGCGCTGGGCATCGCCCAGACCGACCTAGTCGGCAATTCCTTCGGCGGCGCCATCGCGCTGGCGCTGGCGATCCGTCATCCGCAGCGGGTCCGCCGCCTGGTGCTGATGGGCAGCGTCGGCGTGCCCTTCGCGATCACGCCGGAACTCGACGCGGCCTGGGGCTACGAGCCGTCGCTGGCCGCGATGCGCAGCCTGCTCGACATCTTCGCCTGGGACCGCTCGCTGGTCACCGACGAGCTCGCCGAACTGCGCTACCAGGCCAGCATCCGGCCCGGCTTCCAGGAATCCTTTGCGGCGATGTTCCCGGCCCCGCGCCAGCGCTGGGTCGACGCGATGGCCAGCGCCGAGGCCGACATCCGGGCGATCGCCCACAAGACGCTGCTCATCCACGGCCGCGACGACCGGGTGATCCCGCTCGCCAACTCGCTGACGCTGAACCAGTGGATCGACGACTCCCAGCTGCACGTCTTCGGGCGCTGCGGCCACTGGGTGCAGATCGAGCACAGCGCCGAATTCAACCGCCTGGTCGCCGGATTCCTGGCCGACTGAACAGAGGAAAAGACAATGGAACAAAGCAAGATCAACGAACTGGGCGACGAGCTGTACGAAGCGCTGGTCGCCCGCAAGACGCTGGCGCCGCTGACCTCGCGCGGCCTCGACATCACCGTCGAGGACGCCTACCACATCCAGCAGCGGATGATCGCCCGCCGCATCGAGAAGGGCGAGAAGGTCGTCGGCAAGAAGATCGGCGTCACCAGCCAGGCGGTCATGAACCTGCTCGGCGTGCATCAGCCGGACTTCGGCTGGCTGCTCGACGGCATGGTGTACAACGAGGGCGAGTCGATCCCGATCGACACGCTGATCCAGCCCAAGGCCGAAGGCGAGATCGCCTTCCTGCTGAAGAAGGACCTGCAGGGCCCGGGCGTCACCGCGGCCGACGTGCTGGCGGCGACCGAGGGCGTGATGGCCTGCTTCGAGATCGTCGATTCGCGCATCCAGGACTGGAAGATCAAGATCCAGGACACCGTCGCCGACAACGCCTCCTGCGGCGTCTTCGTGCTCGGCGACCAGCTGGTCGACATCAGCCAGGTCGATCTGGCGCTGTGCGGCATGGTGCTCGAGAAGAACGGCGAGATCGTCGTCACTGGCGCCGGCGCCGCGACGCTGGGCCACCCGGTCAATGCGATGGTCTGGCTGGCCAACACGCTGGGCCGCCTGGGCATCGCGCTGAAGGCCGGCGACATCGTGCTGTCCGGCGCGATGGGCGCGATGGTGCCGGTGCAGAAGGGCGACAACCTGCGCTGCACGATCGGCGGCATCGGCGGCTGCTCCGTGCGTTTCGTCTGAGGCCGGCCATGGATCTGCAACTGAACGGCAAATCGGCCCTGGTCACCGGGTCGACCGCGGGCATCGGCTTCGCGATCGCCACCGAACTCGCCCGCGAGGGCGTCCGCGTGACGATCAACGGCCGCCGTCAGGCCGGCGTCGATGCCGCGGTCGACCGCCTGCGCGGCCTGGTTTCCGGCGCCGAGGTCTGCGGCTTCGCGGCCGACCTGTCCACCGCCTACGGCTGCCAGGCGCTGGCCGGCGCCTGTCCGCAGGTCGACATCCTGGTCAACAACCTCGGCATCTTCGACCCGGCGCCCTTCGCGTCCATCCCGGACAGCGAATGGCAGCGCTTCTTCGACACCAACGTGATGAGCGGCGTCCGCCTCGCCCGTCACTACCTGCCGGCGATGAAGGCCGCCCACTGGGGCCGCGTCGTGTTCATCTCCAGCGAATCCGGCATCAACACGCCGGGCGAGATGGTGCATTACGGCATGACCAAGTCGGCCCAGCTCGCGGTCGCCCGCGGCCTGGCGCAGGACTGCGCCGGCACCGGCGTCACCGTCAATTCGGTGCTGCCCGGTCCGACCCGCTCCGAAGGCGTCGCCGCCTTCTTCGCCAAGCTGGCCGACGAGGCCGGCATCGACGAGGGCGAGATGGAGCGCCGCTTCTTCGCCGAAGCCCGCCCGACCTCGATCCTCAAACGCATGATCGATCCGGCCGAAGTCGCCGCGCTGGTCGCCTACGTCTGCAGCGGCCGCGCCGCTGCGACGACCGGGGCGGCGCTGCGCGTCGAGGGCGGCATCGTTTCCACCATCTGCTGAACCCCTTTCATCCCAAAGGACCCCACACATGAGCCAGAAAATCAAATGCGCGCTGATCGGGCCGGGCAACATCGGCACCGACCTGCTGTACAAGCTGAAGCGCAGTCCCTTCCTCGAGCCGGTCTGGATGGTCGGCATCGATCCCGAATCCGAAGGCCTCAAGCGCGCCGCCGAAATGGGCCTGAAGGTCACCGCCGAGGGCGTCGACGGCCTGCTGCCGCACGTGCTGGCCGATAACGTCCAGATCGCCTTCGACGCGACCTCGGCCTACGTCCATGCCGAAAACAGCCGCAAGCTGAACGCGCTGGGCGTGCTGATGATCGACCTGACGCCGGCCGCGATCGGCCCCTACTGCGTGCCGCCGGTCAACCTGAAGGAACACGTCGGCAAACGCGAGATGAACGTCAACATGGTCACCTGCGGCGGCCAGGCGACGATCCCGATGGTCGCCGCGGTGTCCCGCGTGCAGAAGGTCAAGTACGGCGAGATCGTCGCCACGGTGTCGTCCAAGTCGGCCGGCCCGGGCACCCGCAAGAACATCGACGAATTCACCCGGACCACCGCTGGCGCGGTCGAGAAGGTCGGCGGCGCCGAGAAGGGCAAGGCGATCATCATCATCAACCCGGCGGAGCCGCCGCTGATCATGCGCGACACCGTGCATTGCCTGACCGAGGGCACGCCGGACCAGGCCGCGATCACCGCGTCGATCCACGACATGATCAAGGAAGTCCAGAAGTACGTGCCGGGCTACCGCCTGGTCAACGGCCCGGTGTTCGACGGCAACCGCGTGTCGGTCTACCTCGAGGTGCAGGGCCTGGGCGACTTCCTGCCGACCTACGCCGGCAACCTGGACATCATGACCGCCGCCGGCGCCCGCACCGCCGAGATGTTCGCCGAAGAAATGATCAAGGGCACGCTCAAGCTCGAGCCGGTTGCCGGGTAAGGAGAAGAAAATGAGTTTGCAAGGCAAGAAAGTCACCCTCCACGACATGACCCTGCGCGACGGCATGCATCCGAAGCGCCACCAGATGTCGCTCGACCAGATGGTCGCCATCGCCACCGGCCTCGATGAAGCCGGCGTGCCGCTGATCGAGGTCACGCACGGCGACGGCCTCGGCGGTTCGTCGGTCAACTACGGCTTCCCGGCCCATACCGACGAGGAATACCTCGGTACGGTGATCCCGAAGATGAAGCAGGCCAAGGTCTCGGCGCTGCTGCTGCCGGGCATCGGCACCGTCGATCACCTGAAGATGGCGCGCGGACTGGGCGTCAATACCATCCGCGTCGCGACGCACTGCACCGAGGCCGACGTCTCCGAGCAGCACATCACGATGGCGCGCAAGCTGGACATGGACACCGTCGGCTTCCTGATGATGGCCCACATGAACAGCCCGGAAGGCCTGGTCAAGCAGGCCAAGCTGATGGAAAGCTACGGCGCCAACTGCATCTACGTCACCGACTCGGCCGGCCACCTGCTGCCGGAAGGCGTCAAGGCCCGCCTCGGCGCGGTGCGCGATGCGCTGAAGCCGGAAACCGAACTCGGCTTCCACGGCCACCACAACCTGGCGATGGGTGTCGCCAACTCGATCGCCGCGATCGAGATCGGCGCCAACCGCATCGACGCCGCCGCCGCGGGCCTGGGCGCCGGGGCCGGCAACACGCCGATGGAAGTGCTGGTCGCCGTGTGCAGCCTGATGGGAATCGAAACCGGCGTCGATGTCGCGAAGATCACCGACGTCGCCGAAGACCTGGTCGTGCCGATCATGGACTTCCCGATCCGCATCGACCGCGACGCGCTGACCCTGGGCTATGCCGGCGTCTATGGCTCCTTCCTGCTGTTCGCCAAGCGCGCGTCCGCCAAGTACGGCGTGCCGGCGCGCGAGATCCTGGTCGAACTGGGCCGGCGCGGCATGGTCGGCGGCCAGGAAGACATGATCGAGGACACCGCCATCACGATGGCGCGCGAGCGGGGGCTGCTGTAATGAAACTGGACCGGAAAACCATCGAGCAGCTCGCCGAGCACCTGGAAAACGCCGAGCTGCAGGCGCACGACGTCGTCAAGATCACCGACGCCCATCCCGAGATGGACTGGGACGACGCCTACGCGATCCAGGCCGAGATCCTGCGCCGCAAGCTGGCGCGCGGCAACAAGGTGGTCGGCCTGAAGTGCGGCCTGACCTCGCGCGCCAAGATGAAGCAGATGGGCGTCGAGACGCCGTGCTTCGGCTTCCTGGTCGACTATTTCACGGTCGACGACGGCGGCACGGTCAAAACCGGCGAGCTGATCCACCCGAAGGTCGAGCCGGAAATCGCCTTCGTGCTGAAGAAGCCGCTGAAGGGCCCGGGCTGCCACGTCGGCGCGGTGCTCGCCGCGACCGATTTCGTGATGGCCGGCATCGAGGTGATCGACTCGCGCTACCGTGACTTCAAGTTCGACCTGAAGAGCGTGATCGCCGACAACTGCTCGTCGTCGCGCTACGTGCTGGGCGGCGTCGCCGCGCCGGTCGCCGGGCTCGACCTGCGCACGCTGGGCGTGGTCATGGAAAAGAACGGGCAGCCGGTCGCCATCGGCGCCGGTGCGGCGGTGCTCGGCCACCCGGCGGCGGCGATCGCGATGCTGGCCAACCACCTCGGCGCCCGCGGCGAGGAAATCCCGGCCGGTACGATGATCCTGTCCGGCGGCGTCACTGAGGCGGTCGCGGTCAACGCCGGCGACCACGTCAATTTGCGCGTCCAGTCGCTGGGCAGCGTCAGCGTCCATTTCGCCTGATCAAGCAAGGAGAAGCTTACATGCCGTTCGCACAAATCTACCTGATCGAAGGTCGCACCGACGAACAGAAAAAGGCGCTGATCGAAAAGGTCAGCGCCGCGATGGCCGAGGCGCTGGGCGCCCCGCTCGAAAACACCCGGGTGTGGATCCAGGACGTCCCGAAGGCGCAATGGGGGATCGGCGGCAAGACCGCCAAGGACCTCGGGCGCTAGCACAACCCTGAAACCGGGCGGGCCCGAGGGCCCGCCGGCAATCCCCGACAGCTGCCGGAAACAGGCGGCGGGGAGGCGTCTTGCCGAAAGAAGTAGGAGGAGATGTGGTGAAACACAAAAACAACGGGGGCGGCCGCCGGCCGTCGCCCACGATAGCAGTGGCCGCCGCCGTGCTGGCGGCGGCCATGCTCGCCGGCTGCAGCCAGGGACCCGACATGTCGGGGATCGCCGCCGAGCGCGAGCGTTCCGTCCATCGCTACGACACCAGCCAGGCGATCGCCGCCAACGGCCAGGTCGTCGTCGCCGGCACGCAGAGCGGCGCCGCGCTGGTCTCGGCCGACCGCGGCGCGACCTGGCGGCGCCAGGCGCTGGGCCAGGCCTCGCTGGTCGATATCGCGGCCTGCGGCGAGCAGGGCTTCGTCGCGATCGACCATTACCACAAGGTCTGGTTCGCCGATGCGCAGGGCGCCGGCTGGCAGTCGGTGCCGCTCGAATCGCCGCGCACGCCGATCGCCGTCGCCTGCGACGCGCAGGGCGGCTGGTGGGTCGCCGGCACCAACGCGACCATCGCCGGTAGCGCCGACCGCGGCCAGACCTGGCAGGTCAGCGAACTGGGCGGCGACGTCCAGGTCACGACGATCCAGTTCGTCGGCAAGCGCGGCATCGCGCTCGGCGAATTCGGCCTGACCGCGTTCAGCGACGATGGCGGCAAGACCTGGTCCAAGGGCGCCAAGATTCCCGGCGACTTCTATCCGTACGCCGCGCTGTTCCGCGACGCCAGCGAAGGCTGGGTCGCCGGCATTGCCGGCCAGATGCTGCACACCGCCGACGGCGGCAAGACCTGGCAGAAGCAGGCGAACGCCGCGCAGGCCTCGCTGAACCGCCTGTTCATGCACGACGGCGTACCGCACGCGGTCGGCAACGGCGGCACCATCGCCCGCCTCGACGGCGAGACCTGGCGTGTCGTTCCCTATTCCGATCCGCTGCCCGTGTTCTTCGGCGGCGGCGCCTCGCTGCCCGGCCAGAAGGCCGTGGTCGTCGGCGGCCCCGGCGGCGTGCTGCGCGCCGTCGGCACCGCGAACAACAAATAAAAACGGAGCGAGACCATGGTGAGCCAATTCCGTCATTCCATCACCCACAAGCTGCACCGGGGCGAGGAATGGATATTCCGCAATCCCAAGATCGTGCTGGCGCTGGTGCTGGCCGTGACCATCCTGTTCGGTTTCGCGCTGCCCAAGCTGCGCGTATTCACGGACTTTTCCGATCTGCTGCCGCAGAACCACGCCTACATCAAGGTGTACAACCGCCTGAAGGAAAACTTCGGCGGCGCCAACATGATCGTGATGTCGGTCGAGGTCGAGAACGGCACGATCTTCAACGACGACACGCTGAAGCTGATCCACGAGGCGACGCAGGGCGTCGATAACCTGCCGGGCGTCAACCACAACCTGGTCACCAGCCTGACCCACCGCACCGCGCGCAAGGTCTTCCTCGACGACCAGGGCGGCTTCGCGTCCGAGTCCTACTACGATCCGCTGAAACCCGGCCGTACCGTCGCCGAGCTCGAGCAGCTGAAGAAGGACGTGCTGGCCAACCCGACGATCTACGGGCTGCTCGTGTCGCCCGACCTGAAGGCGGCGCTGATCAAGGCCCAGCTCAACGAGACCGACATCGACTACCCGGCGACCTTCGCCGCGCTGCAGCAGGTCCGTGCCAGCCTCGAGAAACCCGGCCACAAGATCTATGTGACCGGCAACCCGGTGCTGACCGGCTGGGTCTATACGTACCTGAACCAGATCGTCGAGATCCTGGCCTACACGCTGGCGCTGCTGGCGACGCTGCTGATCGTCTATTTCCGCCGCTTCTACGGTATCGCGCTGCCGCTGCTCGGCATCGCGCTGTCGTCGATCTGGGGCCTCGGCTTCATGGCGGCGATGGGCATCAACCTGGAACCGCTGTCGCTGCCGATCCCCTTCCTGATTGCCGCGCGCGCCACGTCGCACGGCGTCCAGCTGGTGGTCCGCTACTACGAGGAACTGGCCGTCGTGCATGACGGGCCGAAGGCGGCGCGCAACGCGCTCGACGCGCTGTTCCGGCCGGGCTCGCTGGCGATCATCGTCGACGCGGTCGGCATCGCCGTGCTGGTGCTGGGCGCCGCGCCGTTCAACCACAAGCTCGGCCTGGCCGCCGGCTTCTGGGGCTTCTCGGTGATCTTCACGGTGCACTTCATGGTGCCGCTGGCGCTGACCATCCTGCCGGCGCCGAAGAAGCACGAGAACGGCAACGAGGGCGTGCGCAACTTCCTGGCCCGGGCGATGGCGCTGACCGGCGGCACCGAGGGCGGTGCCCGCTCGATCCTGATCCTGACATTGATCGGCGCGATCGGCGGCTCCTACCTGGTGACCAAGGTCCAGCTCGGCGAATCCGAGCCGGGCTCGCCGCTGCTCCACCTCGACCACGACTACAACGTGTCGACCAAGGCGATCAACACGCGCTTCCCGGGCTCCGAGGAACTGCACGTCGTCGCCCGCACCGACGACAAGGGCGGCATCAAGCGGCCCGAGGTGATGGCGGCGATCGAGCGCTTCCAGGCGCACATGCTGTCCGATCCCCAGCTGGGCGGCACCAAGGCCATCCCGGGCGTCATGCGCGTGGTCAACAAGCTGATCCACAACGACGACCCGCGCTGGATGCAGTTGCCGGACTCGCAGGACGAGATCGGCGGCCTGATGTTCACCTACATGGCGTCGAGCCCGATTCCCGGCGCGCTGAAGGAGTTCGTCAACGCCGACGAGAACGAGGCCAACATGGTCTTCTACTACAAGGACCACCAGGCCGACACGATCAACCGCATCGTCGCGCTGGCCGAGGAGGGCATCCGCCAGATCGAGAAGGAAGTGCCGGGCCTGCACGTCGAACTGGGCGGCGGCATCATCGGCGTCACCGCGGCCGGCAACCAGGCGCTGCACACCGACCACATGATCATCATCCCGGCGGTCATGATCCTGGCCTTCGTGATCGTGATGATCTACTACAGCTCGCTGCATGCCGGCTGGCTGATGGTGCTGCCGATGCTGTTCTCGACGCTGATGACCTACGCCTTCATGGGCGCGCTGAACATCGGCATCAACGTCAATACCGTGCCGGTGATCGCGGTCGGCGTCGGCGTCGGCATCGACTACGCGGTGTACTTCATGGACCGCATCCGCGAGGAGTTTGCCCGGCTGCGCGACATCAAGCAGGCGGTGATCAATGCGGTGGCGACCACCGGCTACGCGGTCAGCTTCACCGCCGCGACGCTGATCGCCGGCGTCGTCATGTGGATCTTCCTGTCCGACCTGCGCTTCCAGTCGGACGCCGCGATCCTGCTGTCCTTCATGCTGATCGTCAATGCGATTGCTGCGGTGCTGATCGTGCCGTCATGGTGCGTGGTGTTCAAGCCGAAGTTCGTCACCGCGATCCACTACGACGAAGACGGCGTGCTCGAAAACGACTGATAACACTCCGGAAGACCGGAGGAGAACAGCACATTTTCCGACAACCAATGGGGGAATCCATGGAGACAAAACACGAGAACGGATGGCGCCTGTCGCTGATTGCGGCGGCCCTGTCCGCGAGCTTCGCCGGCCCGGCCTGGTCGATCGACCTGCCGTCGCTGGGCGATGACAACTCGCCCTGGCAGGTCGATGTGACCTACGAGAACCACACGGTACGCCGGCAGAACGTCGGCCTCGCCAAGTTCCGCAACACGCTGCAGGCCGAGTTCGACAAGCGCGCGGCCGACGGCTGGGGCATCCACGGCATCATGCGCGGCACCTGGGACGGCGTGTACCGGATGAACAGCAGCGAGTACGGCAAGGATGCGGGCGGCGCGATTGCCCTGGAAAACCGGTTCGACGGTTCCCAGGCCGGCTTGCCGCCACCTGCCTACAATCCGCAGTATCAGACGCCGACCATTAACTATGGGGGTGGCTTTCCGATTTACGGCGCCGGCACCGGCGACCTGCGCAACGAGGGGCTGCGCGTGCTCGGCGACCGCTGGCATCCGACCGCCGGCGGCGTCGCCTTCGGCGTGCCGGTCCGTCCCTGCGACGTCGACAAGCGCGGTTGCCGCGATTTCGGCGGCTACGGCGACCTGTCGATGAACGAGCTGGAAATGCCGGAATTCAACAAGCGCCTGGATTTCATCCGCGAGCTGTACGTCAAGAAGACCTACGATCTGGACGAGGGCAAGCAGTTCTTCCTGAAGGTCGGCAAGCAGCAGGTCGTCTGGGGCCGGACCGACCTGTTCCGCGTGCTCGACGTGATCAACCCGGTCGACTACTCGCGCAACAACATCTACGACGAGCTGTCGGATATCCGCATTCCGATGTGGATGATCCAGGGCGAGTACCGGATGGGCGCCAGCGAGACGATGCAGGACCGCAACATCCAGGTCGTCTGGAACTTCGACCAGTTCCGCGCCAACAACCTCGGCCAGTGCGGCTCGCCGAACGTGATTCTGGATGCCGGCTGTTTCTTCCGCGGCATGGCCAACCTGTGGGACAACGGCGGCACCGTGGCCAACTTTGCAGGCGGGGTCCTGACGACGGATTTCGGTCCGCACCAGATCGGCATCCGCAAGGTGCATCTGCCGGACTGGTCGATCGGCAACACGCAGCTCGGCGCCAAGTACGAGGGGGTGACCGCCGGCGGCCTGTCCTTCTCGCTGAACGCGCTGACCTACCGCTCGCAGCTGCCGTCGTTGCGCTCGATCAACGGCAAGGGCACGGTCAACCCCTTCACCGGCGGTACCACCGGCAATACCGGGGTGGCCGGCGAGGGCCCCCCGGTCGCGGGCCTGATCGCCTTCGACATGCATTTCCCGCGCGTCAACCTGATCGGCGGCTCGATGGACTTCCAGGTGCCCGAAGCCGGCGCCGCGGTCCGCGTCGAGGCGGCGTACACGTCGGGCGAGGAGTTCTCCAACACGGCGCGTCCGGGGCTGTATTCGAAGAACAACGTGTTCCGTGCGGTGATCGGCATCGACCGGCCGACCTTCATCCCGTTCATCAGCGAAAGCTCGGCGACGCTGATCTCGGCCCAGCTGTTCTACCAGCACATCTTCGACCACGAGTACTTCAAGATGCCGCTCGGCCCGGTCGGCATGCCGGACTGGGAGAACAATTTCATCGGCACGCTGCTGGTCAAGGGCTTCCTGAAGAACGGCACGCTGAGCCCGCAGGTGATTTTCGCGCACGACTTCCAGGCCCGCGCGACGGCGATCGCCCCGCAGGTCGAATGGAACCTGTCGAACGACCTGAAGATCACCATCGGCGCCAACTACAAACTCGCCGACGGCCGCAGCCGCTGGAACTTCGACGACTGCCGCTCGTGCAACCCGTACGCGCCCTTCACGCAGGTCGATCCGAGCCAGGCAGTCGGCCAGTCCTGGGGCCTCGGCGGCATGGAGCCGCTCGGCCGCTTCCGGGCCGGCCCGATCGGTGCCGCGTTCCGCGAAGACGACATCTTCATCAAGCTGAACTACAAGTTCTGACCCCCTCCCGAGGAGACATCGCATGAAAAAACACCTGTTCGCCACGCTGCCGCTGTTCGCCGCCTGCGTTGCCGTCCCCGCGCTGGCCGCCACCGAGGCCGACGTCGAGAATTCCTTCAACCCCTACAAGTCCGGCATGCCGTCCTTCCCCGGCCTGACCCCGGGCATGACGATCAACAAGGCGAACGTCGAGCAGTTCAAGGACGTGCTGGGCGCCGGCGTCTATCGCCTGATCAAGGAAGGCCAGTTCGAAATGAAGGTCGGCGCGACGACGCAGTTCGCCATCAGCAAGGCCTACGTCGATGCGACCAAGGCCAACCTGAACAAGGCCAAGCTCGGCGCCAAGCCGGGCGAACTGACCGGCTACGTCGCCGGCCGCCCCTTCCCTGAGGAGCCGGACGTCAAGGATCCGCGCGCCGGCGAGAAGCTTGCGTGGAACTACAAGTACGGCGTCAACTGGGGCGACGGAGCGATCATTTCGCCGTTCTACTGGAAGTACAAGAACATGCAGTCGGGTCAGGTCGAGAAGACGATCAAGTACGACTTCCACTTCCTGAACTTCATGCACCGCACCAAGGATGCGCCGGTGCCGGAAATCACGCCGAACCCGTCGGGCATCTTCCGCGCGATCTACGTGAAGGCGCACGAGCCGGCCGACCTGAAGAACACCCAGCTGCTGATCCAGCGCTTCGAGGACGACAACAAGCTCGACGACGCCTACCTCTACCTCGGCTTCCAGCGCCGCGTGCGCCGCCTGGCCCAGGGCCAGGCGACCGACGCCTTCCTCGGCTCCGACCTGATGATCGAGGACTTCGAGGGCTACAACGGCCGCGTTTCCGACATGAAGTGGACCTTCAAGGGCACGAAGAACGTCATGCTGCCGATGTGGAACCACAACGAACTGAAGCTGGCTTCCGACATGCCGGCCGAGGCCGACGGCTTCAAGTACGTCGATTTCGGCGGCCAGGGCAAGTGCTTCCACGAAGGCACCTGGCAGCTGCGCAAGGTCTATGTGCTGGAGGCCGCCCCGGTCAACACCAACCACCCGGTCAGCAAGCGCGTGTTCTACATGGACGCCCAGATCGGCAACCTGAACGGCGCCAACGAGATCTACGACCGCAAGGGCGAACTGTGGAAGGTGTTCATGGTCGGCAAGTCGCACGCCGACCACCACCTGCCGATCAACAAGGGTGCCGGCATCGGTGTCGACGATGCCTTCTCGATGGTCGACCTGCAGTCCCGGCATTGCACGACCGGCCAGTTCAAGGGCCAGGTCGATCCGAAGAAGAATCCGCCGGGATTGTTCCAGGTGCAGAACCTGCGCGGCGGCGACTGATTTCTTTCCTGCACCCTGACGGGTGTCTCTGCGGGCGAACGTCCGGCGCTCCGAGCCGGACTGATTCGCCGTCCTTTACGGGGGGCCGCGTGCCCCCCGCTTTTTTTGCCGTCGCGCCGTCTGGACAAGCGGCCGGGCCGGGCACAGAATTGGCCGTCGGCAGGGCGTCCGCCGTGCCGGTCGCGGTCAACGTTGTCGGAGCGAGCAAAATGGCCCATCCGGAATTCGCAAACCTGCGGCGCGCCCTGTTGCTGGCCGCCTGCATGCTGTTCGCCGCCCTGCCGGTGCGCGGCGAAACCATATACACCTTCTCCGTGGTCCCGCAGTTCGAGCGGCGGGTGCTGTTCGGCATCTGGCAGCCCATCGTCGATGAACTGGAAAAACGGACCGGCGCCCGTTTCCAGCTGACCACCTCGCTGTCGGTCAGCGACTACGAACGGGACGTCCATCGCGGCGTGTACGACTTCATCTACGTCAATCCCTACGTGATGCCCAACATCGAGGAGCAGCCGGGCTACGTGCCGCTGATCCGCGACGGCAAGCCGCTGCGCGGCATCCTGGTCGTCCGCAAGGACAGCCCGGTCCGCAAGGTCGAGGAACTCCAGGGCAAGACGCTGGCCGTCCCGTCGATGTCGGCGCTCGGCGCCAGCCTGCTGCTGCGGGCCGAGCTCGACCGCCAGTACAAGGTCAAGACCCAGGTCGTGCTGGCCAAGACGCACAGCTCCGTGTTCCTGCACGTCGTCAACGGTTTCGCCGATGCCGGCGGCTCGGTGCAGAAGGCCTTGTCCGAACAGGATCAGCGCGTCCGCGACGCGTTGCGCGTGCTGTACCAGACCAGCGAGGTGCCGTCGCATCCGCTGGCCGCCCATCAGCGGGTCCCGGCGGCGCTGCGGGAGCAGGTGCGCAAGGCCTTCCTCGACCTGTCGGCGACGCCGCAGGGCCGCGAACTGCTCGGCAAGATCCCGATGCAGGAAGCCGTCGCGGCGAGCAGCGAGGATTACCGGCCGCTGCGGGCGCTGAAGCTGGAAAGCTACCTGCAGCCCTGAGCCGCCCGACATATCGGCGACGGGAAATGAAAACGGGGAGGCATGGCCTCCCCGTCCTGTTGTGGCGGTCGCCCGTGGGCGATGCCCCGATCAGGCGAAGTTGGCTTCGACGAAGGACCAGTTCACCAGGTTGTTCAGGAAGGTCTCGACGAACTTCGGGCGCAGGTTGCGGTAGTCGATGTAGTAGGCGTGTTCCCAGACGTCGACGCAGAGCAGCGCCTTGTCGCCGGTGGTCAGCGGGGTGCCGGCGGCGCCCATGTTGACGATGTCGACGGAGCCGTCGGCCTTCTTGACCAGCCAGGTCCAGCCGGAACCGAAGTTGCCGACCGCGGAAGTCTGGAAGGCGGCCTTGAAGGCGTCGAAGGAACCCCACTTGGCGTCGATCGCCGCGGCCAGCGCGCCGGTCGGGGCGCCGCCGCCGTTCGGCTTCATGCAGTTCCAGAAGAAGCTGTGGTTCCAGACCTGGGCCGCGTTGTTGTAAACGCCGCCGGCCGGGGCCTTCTTGACGATGGCTTCGAGGTCGAGGTTTTCGTATTCGGTGCCCTTGATCAGGTTGTTCAGGTTGGTGACGTAGGCCTGATGGTGCTTGCTGTAGTGGTAGTCGAAGGTCTCGGCCGACATGTGCGGGGCGAGGGCGTCCTTGGCGTACGGCAGGGCGGGCAGTTGGTGTTCCATTGTGTTCTCCGTTGTTGATTGGGGGGTGAAACGAAAATTCTAGTCAGCTTCCGGGGGCGCGACAACCTGAATGACGCTGGCCTGCGCGGCGCCCCGAGCGAAGCTCAGTTGCAGCGCATCGCCGGGGGCGAGCCGGTCGGCGTCGCGCACCGCACGGCCGTCCGGGCCGAAGGCGATCGCATAGCCGCGGGCGAGCACCGCGTGCGGGTTGAGCTGGCTCAGACCGGCGGCCAGCGCATTTAGTTTCGTCCGGCGCTCCGAAAGGTCCCAGCGGGTCTGCCGGGACAGCCGGTGATGCAGGTGGGCGAGGGCTTCGGCGAGGGCGGCCGGACGCGGGCGGGCGCCGCCCAGGCGGCGATCCAGCGCGTCGAGCCGGGTTGCCAGCACGTCGTGCCGCCGGGTCAGCGCATCGCGCAGCCGGCGGGCCAGTTCCTCCGTGTCGCGTCGCCGCTGGCGCAGGCGCTCGGCCGGGTGCAGCAGGCGGGCGGCCAGGCCGTCCAGGCGCTGGGTCCGGTCGGCGATCTGGCGCTCGCAGCGGCGGCCGAGCTGGCGCCCGAGTTCGGCGAGCCGGGCGAGCAGCGCGGTGCGGTCCGGGCTGAGCAGCTCGGCGGCGGCGGTCGGCGTCGGCGCGCGCAGGTCGGCGGCGAAATCGGCGATCGTGAAGTCGGTTTCGTGGCCGACGCCGCTGATCACCGGGATCGCGCTGGCGCGGATGGCGCGGGCGACGCATTCCTCGTTGAAGGCCCACAGGTCCTCGATGCTGCCGCCGCCGCGGCACAGGATGACCGCGTCGGCGTCGCTGCCGCCGGCATCGGCCAGCGCCGCGGCGATGCGCGGGCCGGCGCCGTCGCCCTGGACCGGCGTCGGGTACAGCGTGATGCGCAGGTGCGGGGCGCGCCGGTGCAGGGTGCTCAGCACGTCGCGCAGGGCCGCCGCCTGCAGGCTGGTGACGATCGCGACATGGCGGGGAAAGGAAGGCAGCGGCCGCTTGCGGTCGACGGCGAACAGGCCCTCGTTTTCCAGCCGTGCCTTGAGGCGCAGGAAGCGTTCGAACAGGTCGCCCTGGCCGGCCCGGCGGACCGTTTCGACGCCGAGCTGGAATTCTCCGCGCGGCTCGTAGAAGCTGACCTGGGCGCGGACCTCGACCTGCTGGCCGTTCTCGAGGCGCCAGCCGAGCAGCTGGGCACGGCTGCGCCACATCACGCAGCGGACCTGGGCAGCGGCGTCCTTCAGCGAGAAATAGACGTGCCCGGACGCTGCATAGGTCAGGTTGGAGATTTCGCCACCGACCCAGTTCAACGGGAAGGCGGTTTCGAGACAGTCGCGGACCAGGCGGTTCAGACCGGAAACACTGAGCACGGAGGCGCCGTCGGCGGGAGGAGATTTGAACATCCGCGCATTGTAAACGCCCGGCTTTCGCGCCGGTGCTGGTTGACACCGGGGAATTTTTACAAGTCATTGATTTTTAACGATCTAATCTCTATGCCTCGTTTTTTGGCAGAGCAGGAAAAATCCTTTGCCGGGCAGGGTTTAGCGCGTTTGATGACATTTCTTTCACAGACTTATCCACAGCTTTTGGGGATAAGCGGCGCAAACCGCGACAATCCGTCGCACTTGCGGGGGGCGCAGGGGGAGGGCAGAATTGCGGACCACTGTTCCAACAAGGAATTCGAAACGTGTTTGCTATCGTTCAGGCCGCCGGCTGGCCCATCTGGCCATTGCTTCTGGCATCGGTCATCTCCCTGGCGCTGATCATCGAGCGTCTGGTTGCCCTGCGGCGCAGCAAGGTCGTGCCTTCCGGTCTGCTCCAGCGCGCGGTCGGCGAATTCCGGCGCGGCGCCAACAACGACCGCCTGCTCGAGGACCTGGAACAGCATTCGCCGCTCGGCCGCGTGCTGGCGGCCGGCCTGCGCAATGTCGGCAACTCGCGCGAGATCATGAAGGAATCGATCGAGGAAGCCGGCGGTGCCGTGGCCCACGAACTGAGCCGCTACCTGACGACGCTCGGCACGATCGCCTCGATCAGCCCGCTGATGGGCCTGTTCGGCACCGTCGTCGGGATGATCGAGATCTTCGGCTCGCAGGGGCCGACCGGGAGCAACCCGCAGCAGCTCGCGCACGGTATCTCGATCGCGCTGTACAACACGGGCTTCGGCATCTTCATCGCGATTCCGAGCCTGATCTTCTGGCGCCATTTCCGCGCGCTGGTCGATGGTTTCGTCGTCGAGATGGAGCAGCAGGCGGTGCGCCTCGTCGAATACATGCACGGCGACCGGAAGTAAGCCATGAACTTCCAGCGCGGGCGCGGCCGTGAAGAGCCGGAAATCAACCTGGTGCCGATGATCGACGTGCTGCTGGTCATCATCATCTTCCTGATGCTGACGACCACCTACTCGAAGTTCTCCGGCCTCGAGATCAACCTGCCGACCGCCGATTCCAGCAAGCAGGCGGAACAGCCGAACGAGGTCGATGTCGCCGTGACGTCGAACGGCCAGATCCTGATCAACAAGTCGCCGCTGGCGGCCAGCAACGTCGCCGCCATCGCCGACGGGCTGAAGCGGGCCGCCGGCGGTCGCGCCGACCCGGTGATCGTCATCAACGCCGACGCCAAGGCCACCCACCAGAGCGTCGTCGATGTGATGCAGGCGGCACAGACGGCGGGTTACCCGCACATTTCCTTCGCGACGCAAGCGCCGCGCTGATGCGGGACTGGCTGCAGCGCCAGTGGTTCGAACGACGCCGGCTTTCGCCGGCGTTGTGGCTTCTGCTGCCGCTGAACGGGCTGTTCGTGCTCGGCGCCTGGCTGAAACGCCGGCTGGCCCGGCCGCAGCGCCTGCCGGTGCCGGTCGTCGTCGTCGGCAACATCACCGTCGGCGGCGCCGGCAAGACGCCGCTGACGCTGTGGCTGGCCTGTCAGCTGGCCGAAGCAGGGCGGCGCCCGGGCATCGTCAGCCGCGGCTACGGCGGTCAAAGCGACGCCCCGCGCGCGGTCGACCGCGACGCCCGGCCGGAAACGGTGGGCGACGAGCCCTTGCTGCTCGCCCGCCGTGCCGCCTGCCCGGTGTGGATCGGACGCGACCGCGCGGCGGCGGCCCGGGCCTTGCTCGCGGCGCACCCGGACATCGACGTGATCCTCTGCGACGACGGGTTGCAGCATTACCGGCTGGCCCGCGACGTCGAGCTCGCGGTATTCGACGGGCGCGGTGCCGGCAACGGCTGGCGCCTGCCGCTCGGCCCGCTGCGCGAACCGCTCGCCCGGCTGCGCAGCGTCGATGCGGTGGTCTGCAACGGGGAGCCCGATCCGCGGCTGCCGCGGTCGACGCCGCGTTTCGCCATGAAACTGCAGCCCGGGCGCTTCTGGCGCCTGGACGATCCGGCATCGACCTGTCCGGCCGGCGAACTGCGCGGCCAGCGCCTGTACGCGCTGGCCGGCATCGGCGATCCCGGACGCTTTTTCCGCACCCTCGAGGGGCTGGGGCTGGACTGCACGACCCGTCCTTTCCCGGACCACCATGCCTACACGCCGGCCGACCTCGCCTTCGCGGCCGACGGCGTGCTGCTGATGACCGAGAAGGATGCAGTAAAATGCGCCGGTCTGACGGCGGGCGAGACCTGGGTGCTGCCCGTCGAGGCCGGCCTGTCGCCGGCCCTCATCGAACTCGTTTTGGAGAAAATCCGTGGACGCAAGGCTGCTTGATATCCTCGTTTGCCCGATCTGCAAGGGCAACCTCGACTACCGCAAGGCTGACCGGGAGTTGGTCTGCAAGCCCTGCAAGCTGGCCTTCCCGGTCCGCGACGACATCCCCGTGATGCTCGAGGACGAAGCGCGTCCGCTCGGCCCGGACGAGCAGTGATGCCGCACCTGCCGTTCAAGGTCGTGATCCCGGCGCGCTACGCGTCGACGCGCCTGCCGGCCAAGCCGCTGCTCGACCTCGGCGGCAAGCCGATGGTCGTCCGCGTCGCCGAACGCGCCCGGCTGTCCGGCGCCGACGAGATCTGGGTCGCCACCGACCATCCGGAAGTCCGCGCCGCTGCCGAGGCGCACGAAGTCGCCGCGCTGATGACCCGGGCCGACCACGCCACCGGCACCGACCGCCTGGCCGAGGTCGTCGCGCTGCGCGGCTGGAGCAACGACACCATCATCGTCAATGTGCAGGGCGATGAGCCGCTGATCGAACCCGAGGTCATCGTGCAGACGGCGCGCCAGCTGGCTGCCAGCGGTGCCGACATCGCGACCGTCGCGCACCCGATCGCCGAGGCGGCCGACTTCTTCAATCCGAACGTCGTCAAGGTCGTCTGCCGCGCCGACGGCGACGCCGCGTATTTCTCGCGGGCGCCAGTGCCTTACGCGCGCGACCACTTCGCCCGCGAGGGCGGCGGCGAGTCGCTGCCGGCCGGCTTGCCGGCCTATCGTCACGTCGGGCTTTACGCCTACCGGGCCAGCTTCCTGAAGGCTTACGCCGGCCTTGCGCCGGCCCCGACCGAGCAGTTCGAATCGCTCGAGCAACTGCGTGCGCTGTGGCACGGCTACCGGATCAGCGTGGCGCTGATCGACGCCGCGCCGGCCCCGGGCGTGGACACGCCGGAGGATGCCGAAAGGATGCGCAAACTGTTTGACCGGGCTGGCAATACCGAGTAATTTTCGGCCCTTAGAGAACGGCTCCGACTCAGCCAAAAACAAGAATTTCGATACGCAAAAACCGAGGGACTATTCATGAAGTTGATTCTTTTGGGCGCACCCGGCGCCGGTAAGGGCACGCAAGCCAAATTCATCTCCGAAAAGTTTGGCATCCCCCAGATTTCCACCGGCGACATGCTGCGCGCCCAGGTCAAGGCCGGAACCCCGCTCGGTCTGGAAGCCAAGAAGCACATGGACGCGGGCGGCCTGGTGCCGGACGCCGTGATCATCGGCATGGTCAAGGACCGCCTGACCCAGGACGACTGCAAGAACGGCTATCTGTTCGACGGTTTTCCGCGCACCATTCCGCAGGCCCAGGCCATGAAGGACGCCGGCGTGCCGCTCGAGTTCGTTCTCGAGATCGACGTTCCGGACAGCGACATCATCGAGCGCATGGCCGGCCGCCGCGCCCACCTGGCCTCCGGCCGCACCTACCACGTCAAGTTCAACCCGCCCAAGGTCGAGGGCAAGGACGACGTGACCGGCGAAGACCTGGTTCAGCGCGACGACGACAAGGAAGAAACCGTCAAGAAGCGCCTCGAGATCTACCATTCGCAAACCAAGCCGCTGGTCGACTTCTACACGAAGTGGGCGGCCGAAGGCGACGCCAAGGCACCGAAGGTCCGCAAGATCGCCGGGGTCGGTAGTGTCGATTCGATTACCCAGAGCGTGTTCGACGCACTGAAATAAGGAGCGGGAAATGACGGTGAAAAACGCCTTCTACGCACAGTCAGGGGGCGTCACCGCCGTCATCAATGCGACGGCGTGCGGCCTGATCCAGGAAGCGCGCCGCCATCCCGAACGGATCGGCAAGGTCTATGCGGGGCGCGACGGCATCATCGGCGCGCTGACCGAGGACCTGATCGACACCAGCCTCGAAACCGACGAGGCCATTGCCCGCCTGCGCCACACGCCGGGCGGCGCCTTCGGTTCCTGCCGCTACAAGCTGAAGAGCCTGGACCAGCACCGTGCCCAGTACGAGCGCCTGATCGAGGTGTTCAGGGCGCACGACATCGGCTACTTCTTCTACAACGGCGGCAACGATTCGATGGACACCGCGTGGAAGGTGTCGCAGATCGCCGAGACGATGGGCTACCCGGTCGTCTGCGTCGGCGTCCCGAAGACCGTCGACAACGATCTGCCGCTGACCGATTGCTGCCCCGGTTTCGGTTCGGTCGCCAAGTACGTCGCGACCTCGATCCGCGAGGCCGGCTACGACGTCGCGTCGATGGCGCGCACGTCGACGAAAATCTTCGTCCTCGAGGTCATGGGTCGCCACGCCGGCTGGATCACCGCCGCCTGCGGGCTGGCCGCCGAGCAGGCCAGCGAACCGCCGCACATCCTGCTGTTCCCGGAAGTGCCGTTCGATCCCGAGCGTTTCCTGGCCCGCGTCGACGAGTGCGTCAAACAATACGGCTACTGCACGGTCGCCGTTTCCGAGGGGCTGTCGGATGCCGACGGCAAGCTGATCGCCGAATCCGGCACCAAGGATGCGTTCGGCCATTCGCAGCTGGGCGGCGTCGGCCAGGTCGTCGCGCAGCTGATCAAGGACCGTCTGGGCTACAAGTACCACTGGGCGCTCGCCGACTACCTGCAGCGTTCGGCCCGCCACCTGGCGTCGCGGACCGATGTCGAGCAGGCCTACGCGCTCGGCGTCGCCGCGGTCGACCTTGCCCTGCAGGGCAAAAACGCCGTGATGGCCACCGTCCGTCGGCTGGCCGATGCGCCTTACCGCTGGGAAATCGGCGAGGCGCCGCTGGCCGAGATCGCCAATGTCGAGCGCAAGATGCCGCAAGAGTTCATCACCGCCGACGGTTTCCACATCACCGATGCCTGCCGCACCTACCTGCAGCCGCTGATCGAGGGCGAGGAGCCGCCGCCTTTCCGCAACGGCCTGCCCGACTACGTTCGCCTGAAGAACGTCGCGGTGCCCAGGAAGCTGGAGGATTTCGCAGTCTGATTTTTCTGTCGTTCACTTAGGGGGGAGTAATGAGTACAGCGTTGTTGTTGGCGCTTGCGAGCGCCGTCGTCGCAGTCCTGTACGGCTGGATATCCAGCCGGCAAATCCTCGCGTTGCCGGCCGGCAACGAACGTATGCAGCAGATCGCCAAGGCCATCCAGGAGGGGGCGGCCGCCTACCTGAGTCGACAGTACAAGACGATCGCAATCGTCGGCGTCGCGCTCTTCGTGATCATCGGCGTCGTTCCCAAGCTGGGCTGGCTGACCGCCTTCGGTTTCCTGATCGGCGCCGTGCTGTCCGGTGCGGCCGGCTTCATCGGCATGAACGTCTCGGTGCGCGCCAACGTGCGCACGGCCGAGGCGGCGCGCGGCGGCATTGCCCCGGCTCTGGCCGTCGCTTTCAAGGGGGGAGCGATCACCGGCATGCTGGTCGTCGGCCTGGGCCTGCTCGGCGTCGCCGGCTACTATGCCTTCCTGAGGGCGACCGGCGGTGACGCCGCCCTGCATCACGTGATCGAGCCGCTGGTCGGCCTGGCCTTCGGCTCTTCGCTGATTTCGATCTTCGCCCGTCTGGGCGGCGGCATCTTCACCAAGGGCGCCGACGTCGGTGCCGACCTGGTCGGCAAGGTCGAGGCCGGCATTCCGGAAGACGACCCGCGCAACCCGGCGGTGATCGCCGACAACGTCGGCGACAACGTCGGCGACTGCGCCGGCATGGCGGCCGACCTGTTCGAGACCTACGCGGTGACCGTCGTCGCGACGATGGTGCTCGCGGCGCTGACCATCCAGTCCTTCCCGGGCCTGGGCGAGAACCTCGTGCTCTATCCGCTGGCGCTGGGCGGCGTGTCGATCATCGCGTCGATCGTCGGCTGCTATTTCGTCAAGACGACCGAAGGCGGCAAGATCATGTCGGCGCTGTATCGCGGCCTGATCGTCGCCGGCGTCCTCGCGCTGGCCGCCTACTACCCGGTCACCGCCTGGCTGATCGGCGCCGGCGATGCGGCGGCGGGCATCACGACCGCGTCGATGTTCGCTTGCTCGGTCGTCGGCCTGGTGCTGACCGCGGCGCTGGTCTGGATCACCGAGTACTACACCGGTACCGACTACGCGCCGGTCAAGCACGTCGCCTCGTCCTGCCAGACCGGCCATGCGACCAACATCATCGCCGGTATCGGCGTGTCGATGAAGTCGACCGCGCTGCCGGTGCTCTCGGTGTGTGCCGCCATTTATGCGGCGTTCGCCATGGGCGGCCTGTTCGGCATCGCGATCGCCGCAACCTCGATGCTGTCGATGGCCGGCATCGTCGTTGCGCTCGACGCCTACGGTCCGATCACCGACAACGCCGGTGGCATCGCCGAAATGTCCGAACTGCCGAAGGAAGTGCGCAACGTCACCGACCCGCTCGACGCCGTCGGCAACACGACCAAGGCGGTGACCAAGGGCTATGCGATCGGTTCGGCCGGCCTCGCCGCGCTGGTGCTGTTCGCCGACTACACGCACGGTCTGGAGGCTGCCTCCGGCCAGGTCTTCACCTTCGACCTGTCGAACCACCTGGTGATCATCGGCCTGTTCATCGGCGGCCTGATTCCCTACCTGTTCGGCGCGATGGCGATGGAGGCGGTCGGTCGTTCGGCCGGTGCGGTCGTGATGGAAGTGCGTCGCCAGTTCAAGGAAATCCCGGGCATCATGGAAGGCACGGCGAAGCCGGATTATTCCCGCGCGGTCGACATGCTGACCGTCGCCGCAATCAAGGAAATGATGATCCCATCGATCCTGCCGGTCGCGGTTCCCATCGTCGTCGGCCTGCTGCTCGGTCCGGTCGCTCTCGGCGGCCTGCTGGTCGGCACCATCGTCACCGGCCTGTTCGTCGCGATCTCGATGACGACCGGCGGCGGCGCCTGGGACAACGCCAAGAAGTACATCGAGGACGGCCATTTCGGCGGTAAGGGCTCCGATGCGCACAAGGCGGCGGTCACCGGCGACACGGTCGGCGATCCGTACAAGGACACGGCCGGCCCGGCGGTCAATCCGCTGATCAAGATCATCAACCTGGTCGCGCTGCTGATCGTCCCGCTGATGGCCTGAGTTTCGGCGCATTCACAAAAAGGCGGCCGAGGCCGCCTTTTTTACATTTGGGCGGACGACCCCCGGGCTGCTGCGGTAGAATCAGCACAGTATGTCGGGAGTGTCATGAGTCAACAAGCAAATATCCCGGCCGGGGGAGGGGTTTCCGGCTTGCGGGCGGACGTCTTGCATCACGATCCGCTGCTCGATTGTCTGGTCGAACTGGCGCGCATCCATGGGCGCCCCAATACGCGGGCTGCGCTGATTGCCGGCCTGCCGCTCGAAAAGGGAACGCTGACGCCGTCGCTGTTCGCCCGCGCGGCCAGCCGGGCGGGCCTGTCGGCCAAGGTCGCCCGGCGTTCCCTGGATCGCATCGATGCCTTGCTGCTGCCGGCCGTCCTGCTGCTCAAGGGGGAGGAGGCCTGCGTACTGCTCGGCTGGGACGAGTCCGGAACGACCGCCCGCGTGCTGTTCCCGGAAACCGGCCAGGGCTCCGTCCAGGTGCCGCGGGATGCGCTGGCCGAGCGCTATGCCGGCATCGCGATCTTCTGCCGTCCGCATTTCCGTTTCGACCAGCGCACGCCGCAGGTCGGCGAGGTCAAGCTGCGCCACTGGTTCTGGGGCACGCTGGCCGAGCAGTGGCCGGTCTACCGCGACGTGCTCGGTGCCGCGCTGATGATCAACCTGATCGCGCTGGCGCTGCCGATGTTCACGATGAACGTTTATGACCGCGTCGTCCCCAATCGCGCGATCGAGACGCTGTGGGTGCTGGCGCTGGGCGTCATCGCCATCCTCTGTGTGGACATGGTGCTGCGCTCGCTGCGCGGCTATTTCATCGACCTGGCCAGCGCCCGCATCGACCTCCAGCTGTCGGCCGGCATCATGGAGCGCGTGCTCGGCGTGCGCATGGAGGCCCGGCCGGCCGCGGTCGGCGCCTTCTCGTCGAACCTGCGCTCCTTCGAGACGGTGCGCGACTTCATCACGTCGGCGTCGGTGACCGCCTTCATCGATCTGCCTTTCGCGCTGCTGTTCATGCTGGTCATCGCGCTGATCGCCTGGCCGCTGATCTTCCCGCTGCTCTTCGGCATCGTCGTCGTCGTCGTCTATGCCTACATCCTTCAGCACAAGATGCACGACCTGTCGGAAACGACCTACCGCGCCGGCGCGCTGCGCAACGCGACGCTGGTCGAGAGCCTGAGCGCGCTGGAAACGATCAAGACCCAGGGCGCCGAAGCGGTGATGCAGTCGAAATGGGAGAAATCCGTCGCCTTCGTCGCCCGCGTCAATAACCGGATGCGCTTCCTGGCCGCCGCGGCGACCAACGGGGCGCTGGAAATCCAGCAGTTGCTCAACGTCCTGGTCATCGTCGTCGGGGTCTACCTGATCGCCAACAACCAGCTCAGCATGGGCGGCCTGATTGCCTGCACGATGCTCAGCTCGCGGGCGCTGGCGCCGCTCGGCCAGCTGGTCGGCCTGCTGATGCAGTACCACAATGCGAAGGTCGCGCTGACTTCGCTCGAACAGGTCATGAAGAATCCGGTCGAACGTCCGGCCGACGCCAGTTTTGTGCATCGTCCGGAATTGAAGGGCGACATCGAGTTCCGCGACGTCCAGTTCAACTATCCGAACAGCCAGATCGCGGCGCTGAAAGGCATCACCTGCCGGGTCCGGGCCGGCGAGAAGGTGGTCGTCATCGGCCGTATCGGTTCCGGCAAGACGACGCTGCAGAAGTTGTTGCTTGGCCTGTACCTGCCGACCTCGGGCAGCGTCAGCATTGACGGCGTCGATCTCCGCCAGCTCGACCCGGCCGACCTGCGCCGCAACATCGGTTATGTCGCGCAGGACGTCACGCTGTTCTACGGCACGCTGCGCGACAACATCGCGATCGGCGCGCCCTATGCCGACGACGCGGCGATCGTCGCGGCGGCCGAGGTCGGCGGCCTCAGCGATTTCGTCAATCGTCATCCCGACGGCTTCGACATGATGATCGGCGAGCGTGGCGATTCGCTGTCCGGCGGCCAGCGCCAGGGCGTCGCGATCGCCCGGGCCTTCCTGATGGATCCGCCCATCCTGCTGCTCGACGAACCGACCAGTGCGATGGACTTCTCGTCCGAGCAGCAGTTCAAGCAGCGCCTGAAGGCCCTTGCGGCGCACAAGACCGTGCTGATCGTCACGCATCGCAACAGCCTGCTCGATCTCGCCGACCGGGTGATCGTCATCGATGACGGCCGCGTCGTCGCCGACGGCCCGCGCGACCAGGTGATCCAGGCCCTGCAAGGCGGCCGGATCGGGAGGGCGTCATGAAACAGCGCCTGATGCGCGTCGCCGGCGCGCTGCATGCCCGGCTCGAGACGATTGCCCAGCGCGCCGAGCCTCAGGTCGAGCGGGTGCTCGGTCGACTGCCCGGCAAGGAGGAAATCGAGGCCGTCGATTTCGCCACCGAATCCGACCTCGCGATGATTCGCCAGGAACCGCTGCGGGCCAAGGTGCTGCTGCGCCTGATCGGGATCGCGCTCGGCCTGTTCCTGCTGTGGGCGGCGATCGCCCAGCTCGACGAGGTCACGCGTGGCGAGGGCAAGGTCATTCCGTCGCGCCAGATCCAGGTGCTGCAGAGCATCGACGGCGGCCTAGTCTCGGAAATCCTGGTCCGCGAGGGCGACGTCGTCGAGGCCGAGCAGTTGCTGGTCAAGATCGACGAAACCCGTTTCGTGTCCTCGGTCAAGGAAAACCAGGCCCAGTACTTCGGCCTGCTGGCCAAGGCCGCGCGGCTGCGTGCGATGTCGGACGGCAAGCCCTTCGTGCCGCCGCCCGAGGTGTTGAAGCAGGAGCCGGCGATCGTCGAACAGGAACGCCAGCTGTACGAAGCCAAGCGCGACGAGATGCAGGCGGCGGTGTCGATCGCCCGCCAGCAGCTGGCGCAGCGCCATCAGGAACTGAACGAGGCGCAGGCGCGGCGGGCGCAGGCCAGCCAGGGCTACGAGCTGACCTCGCGCGAATTGTCGGTGACCCGGCCGCTGATCAATTCCGGCGCCGTTTCCGAGGTTGAACTGCTCCGTCTGGAGCGCGACGTGTCGCGTTACCGCGGCGAACGCGACATGGCGTCGGCCCAGATTACCCGGACCCAGGCGGCAATCAACGAGGCGCAGCGCAAGATCGAGGAGGTCGAACTGAGCTTCCGCAACGATGCCGGCAAGGAGTTGTCGGAGACCATGGCCAAGTTGAACAGCCTGGCCGAGGGCAGCGTCGCGCTGTCCGACCGGGTCAAGCAGTCGTCGATCCGTTCGCCGGTCAGGGGAACGGTCAAGCGCCTGCTGGTCAATACCGTCGGCGGCGTCGTCCAGCCGGGCAAGGACATGATAGAGATCGTGCCGCTCGAGGATACGCTGCTGCTCGAAGCACGCATCCTGCCGCGCGACATCGCCTTCCTGCGCCCGGGGCAGCCGGCGATGGTCAAGTTCACCGCGTATGATTTCTCGATCTACGGTGGACTCGAAGGGACGCTCGAGCACATTGGGGCGGATACCGTGATGGACGACAAGGGCAACGCCTTCTACACGGTGCGCGTGCGCACCA
Source organism: Dechloromonas sp. (assembly GCA_028687035.1). Lineage (GTDB taxonomy): Bacteria > Pseudomonadota > Gammaproteobacteria > Burkholderiales > Rhodocyclaceae > Azonexus. The sequence goes on from JAQUAX010000007.1 coordinate 158,369, forward strand.
GCAAGGCCCGGTTCGGGGATGCCAACCTGCCGATCATTCCCGGCATGGTGGCCGAGGTGGATATCCTGACCGGCAAGAAGAGCGTGCTGACCTATCTGCTGAAGCCGGTACTGCGCGCCAAGAGCGTTGCGATGACGGAGCGCTGATGGGGCACTGCTTCGTCGATCTCGAGGCGCGGCCGCTGCCGTCCTGGCGTGAAGCCTTCCACGACGCCCGGTGGCTGGCGCGCGAACGGCTCGCCGAGCTTCCGGCCGAAAGCGCCGGCATCGTCTGGTGCCGGGTGCGGGCCGGCGAGGCGCCGGAGGACGTGTTGCAGGATTACTCCCCGCGGCCGGGGCGGCATCTCGTGGTGCTGGCCGACGAGCCGGACGAGGCGATGGTCACCCGGGCGCTGGCTGCCGGCGCGGCCGGTTGCTGCAATACCCACGCGGCGCCGGAGGTCATCCGGCAGGTCGCGCTGGTCGTCGAGAACGGCGGCCTGTGGGTCGGCCAGTCGCTGCTCAGCCGGCTGATCGGCGATACGGCGCGCATTCTCGCCCGGCGGGAGACTCCCGAAGCGCACGACGACTGGTCAGGCCTGCTCTCGGAGCGTGAAGTGCAGGTTGCCCGATTGGTCGCCAGCGGCGAGAGCAACAAGGAAATCGCCCGCGAACTGGCGATCACGGAGCGGACCGTCAAGGCCCACCTGACGGCGATTTTCGAAAAGCTCGGCCTGCGCGACCGGCTGCATCTGTCACTCCGGGTTAACGGTCTGCCGCTCTAGCGGTCCGGTGTCGCGGCACTGTGGCTTCATCTGTACTTTGGTGCAATGGATGATGTGACATTTGGCCACTAAACTTCGACACATTATTAACAGTGTTGTTGGAGAGTTATCGTGGCCCAGGTTATTGCGAAGATTACCGCCCTGTTTGGTCAGGCCTATGCGCGCGACAGCGCCGGCCGGATGCGTCGCCTGAAGTTGGGCGACCTGATTCGCGAAGGCGAAACCGTCGTCGTCAGCGACGACTCCCAGGCCATCCTGAAGCTGGCCGACGGCCGCGACATGACCGTCCGCCCGAGCCAGAGCGTCCGCCTGGATGGCGAAGTGGCGGCGGCCGTGAAGCCGGATGCCACCGACAGTTCCGTCGTCAACAACCAGAAGGGCTTCCAGAAGCTGGCCAAGGCGCTTGCCAAGGGCGGCAACCTCGACGACCTGATCGAAGAGCCGGCCGCCGGCCCGGTTGCCCAGGGCGGCAATGAAGGCCATACCTTCATCGAATTCGCTCGCATCGTCGAAACGGTGGGCTCGCTGAGCTACCAGTTCGGCACCGATGATCCGTCGGCCAACACGGTTACCCCGCTTGCCCAGGTGCTCGGCGAGCCCGACGTCGACTCGGTCGAGCCGCTTCCGGGCAACGACATCGTCGTCGAGGGCGACGTGCTGGTCTACGTGGTGACGCTGACGGCAGCGACCACCGCGCCGACCACCTACAGTTTCGCATTGGGCGGCGGAACCGCCGGCGCTTCCGATTACGACGCCGCAGGCGTCAGCTTTACCAACGGCGTGGTGCTGAATGCCGACGGCACGATCACCGTGCCGGCCGGGGTCAGCCAGTTCGAAGTCAGCATCCCGACCGTCGATGACGCGGTGTACGAGCCGGGCGCGAATGAAACGGTCCCGCTGACGGTCGACGGCGTGACCGGGGTCGGTGAAATCATCGACAACGACAAGCCGGGCATCGACACGGTCGAACCGGGCAAGCCGGGGCCGGGCGACGATGCGGTGGTCGAAGGCAACGATCTGGTTTACACGGTGACGCTGACCGAAGCGACCAACCAGGAGACGACCTACACGTTCAAGTTGGGCGAGGGCACGGCGAGCCTGGCCGACTACGATGCGAACGACGTGGCGTTCTCGAACGGGGTGGTGCTGAATTCGAACGGGACGATCACGGTGCCGGCGGGAGTCAAGGACTTCACGGTGACGGTGCATACGACCGACGATACGGTGTACGAGCCGGGCCCGAACGAAACGGTGCCGCTGACGATCGACGGCGTGACCGGCACGGGTGAGATCATCGACAACGACAAGCCGGGCATCGACACGGTCGAACCGGGCAAGCCGGGGCCGGGCGACGATGCGGTGGTCGAAGGCAACGATCTGGTTTACACGGTGACGCTGACCGAAGCGACCAACCAGG
>JAQUAX010000007.1:160648-184521 GCA_028687035.1 Dechloromonas sp.
GGACGATCACGGTGCCGGCGGGAGTCAAGGACTTCACGGTGACGGTGCATACGACCGACGATACGGTGTACGAGCCGGGCCCGAACGAAACGGTGCCGCTGACGATCGACGGCGTGACCGGCACGGGCCAGATCATCGACAACGATCATCCGCCGGTCTTCAAGAATGTCGAACTGACCGCGACGGTCTCCGAAGAAGCGCTGCCCGGCGGCCACCGGGAAGCCGACGATGCGGCCGACACGACCCGCTACAGCGGCGACTTCGAGATCACCGATCTCGACGGCGATGCGCTGACGGTCAGCCTGGCGGCACCGACCGCCAGCCTCGAGTCCGGCGGCAAGGCCGTGCAATGGGTCTGGCAGGCCGACGCCCAGGGCGGCGGCAAGCTGATCGGCTATACCGATTCGGTCGATGACCCGGTGATGGTCGCGACCATCGACAGCGCCGGCAAGTACGAGGTCGAACTGTACAAGCCGATCAAGCACAGCGGCAGCGGCGAGGACTTCAATTCCTTCGACGTCAAGGTGACCGCCAGCGACGGCACCAACAGCGCCGAGGGCAAGCTGACGGTGCGCGTCGAGGACGACGCGCCGACCATCGGCCAGGTCAACGCGGTCAACCCGCTGGACGGGGCCGATTCCAGCACCGAAATCATCGTCAACCGCCCGGACATGGGACCGAATGCCGAAATCGGCGTCGGCCACAACCTGCTCGGCCTGGTCGGCCTGGACCTGTTGGGCCTGCTCGACCTGACGTCGCGCCAGGCCTACCTGGCGACCGACGTCAACAACGACATCAAGCAGGTCGAGATCAAGTACCAGGGCATCGTCGGCCTCGGCACCTATTCGCTGGCCGCGTCGCAGGCGCTGGCCGCCGAGTTCGGCCTGAAGGTCGAGGTGGTCAATGACACCGGCTTCGGTTCGCTGCTGCTGCCGTCCTCGCGGATGGTGATCACGGCGGCCGACGGCGGCACGATCGACAATGCGACGCTGAACGAATTCCTGGCCACAGTGCATTACGAGCAGAGCGGCATCAACGCCCAGGTGCTGAATGCGACGACGATCACGGTCACCGACGCCAACGGCCACAGCGACTCCGCGTCGCTCGGCTCGCTGGCCGAGGTCAACCTGCTGGGCGCCGACGACTACAGCGAAGTGCAATTCACCGCCGGCGACGACAACCTGATCGGCACCGACGGCGTCGACCGCCTGTACGGCGGTGCCGGCAACGACCGCCTCGACGGCGGCAAGTGCACCGACCTGCTCAACGGCGGCGCCGGCGACGATACGCTGCTCGGCGGGCTCGGCAACGACCTGCTGATCGGCGGCAAGGGCAATGACGTGCTGACCGGCGGCGCCGGCAACGACGTCTTCTACTGGTCGGCCGACGATGTCGGCACGCCGGGCAGCCCGGCCGTCGACCGGGTCACCGATTTCGGCACCGGCCACGATGCGGTCGACCTGCGGGCGCTGCTGCCGGCCAGCGGCAGCTTCAACCTGCAGGATTATGTCCGGGTCGAACAGGTCGGCAGCAATGCGGTGATCCACGTCAGCAGCACCGGCGGTTTCGCCGGCGGCTACGATGCGTCCAAGGAAGACCAGACCATCGTCCTCGAGAACTACACGCTGACCGGGGCCGGCGCGAGCGCGCAGCTGTACCAGCTGCTGGCCGACGAACGCCTGATCGTCGGCGGTGGTGAGACCACGTACGCGCTCGGCGACACCGTGGTCGATCCGGGAACGGCGGGCGACGTCCATGGTTCGCTGCTCGGCCAGGGCGGCAGCTTCGGTGCCGACGGCGGCTACGTGAAGTCGGTCACCGTCGATGGCGTCACTTACACCTACGACGGCAAGCACACGGTGACGACCTCCGACGGCAGCACCGCGGCCTTCAACGACGCGACGCACGAACTGACCGTGCAGACGGCGTCCGGCCCGCTGGTCGTCAATATGCAGAACGGCGACTACACGCTGAGGCCGGCGGTGACCCCGGTCCATGACCACGACTTCACCGTCAACCTGTCCGACGCCCCGCCGTGCGCGGCGGTTGCGATCGGCCACAACCTGCTTGGCCTGATCGGCCTCGATGCGCTGAACCTGATCGACCTCAGCACGCATGCCGCGTTCGCCGCGGTCGACCTGAACAACGACATCCAGCGCGTCGAGATCAAGTACCAGGCCATCGTCGGGCTGGGTACCTACACGCTGGCCGCGTCGCAGGCGCTGGCTGCCGAATTCGGCCTGAAGGTCGAGATCGTCAATGACACCGGCTTCGGTTCGCTGCTGCTGCCGTCCTCGCGGATGGTGATCACGGCGGCCGACGGCGGCACGATCGACAATGCGGCGCTGAACGAATTCCTGGCCACGGTGCATTACGAGCAGAGCGGCATCGACGTCCAGGTGCTGAACGCGACGACGATTACCGTCACCGACGCCGAGGGCCAGACCGCCTCGGCATCGCTCGGCACCGTCGCCGAGGTCAACCTGCTGTCCAGCCACGACGATCCGGACGTCCAGATCAGCGCCGGCGACGATGTGCTGACCGGGACCGACGCGACCGACCGCCTGTACGGCGGCGCCGGCAACGACCAGCTGTCCGGTGCCGGCGGCAACGACCTGCTGCGCGGCGGCAGCGGCAATGACCGTCTCGACGGCGGCGCCGGCAAGGACGTGCTGATCGGCGGCAGCGGCGACGACCGCCTGACCGGCGGCGCCGGCGACGACTACCTGTACTGGACGCTCGACGACATCGGCACGGCCGGCCATCCGGCCGTCGATACGGTCGTCGGCTTCGGCGACGGCAAGGACGCGATCGACATCCGCGCGCTGCTGCAGGGCAGCGGCACGGTGCGCCTGAGCGACTACGTGTGGGTCGAGCAGGTCGGCGACGACACGGTGATCCACATCAGCAGCACCGGCGGCTTCGACGGCGCCTACGATCCGGCCCAGGAAGACCAGACCATCGTCCTCGAGGACTACACGGTACCGGGCAGCGATGCGGACGACCGTCTGGCCGCGCTGCTGGCGGACGACCGGCTGGTCGTCGGCGACTACCAGGAATCGACTTCCGGCGGTGCACACGTCGAGGGTAGCGAAATCGACTACGTGGTCACCGACAACGACGGCGACGAGGCGAGCGGCACGCTGGTGATCAACGAGCAGACCGTCCAGCCCGACGACATCTACGACATCAGCGTGACCCAGCCGGATGCCGCGCCGGATGCCGAAATCGGCGCCGGCCACAACCTGCTCGGCCTGCTCGGCGTCAATGCGCTGGGCCTGCTCGATCTGAGCACCCGCCAGGCCTACCTGGCGACCGATGCCAACAACGACATCATGCAGGTCGTCATCAAGTATCAGGGCATCGTCGGCCTCGGCACCTACACGCTGGCCGCGTCGCAGGCGCTTGCCGAGGAACTCGGCCTGCACCTCGAGGTCGCCAGCAGCACCGGCTTCCTCGGCCTGCTGCTGCCGAACTCGAAGCTGGTGATCACGTCGGCCGACGGCGGACCGGTGGACAACGCCAAGGTCAATGAGCTGCTCGCCACCGTGCATTTCGAACAGAGCGACATCAACGCCCAGGTCCTCAACGCGACGACGATCACCGTGACCGACTCCGCCGGCCACAGCGATTCGGCGACGATCGGCGGTCTGGCCGAAGTCAATCTGCTCGGCGAGCAGAACAATGCCGACATCCAGATCAGCGCGGCGGACGACGTCATCGTCGGCACCGACGGCGTCGACCGGCTGTACGGCGGTGCCGGCAACGACCGGCTGGAAGGCGGCCGCAGCACCGACCTGCTGCGCGGCGGCGCCGGCAACGACACGCTGCTCGGCGGGCTCGGCAACGACCTGCTGATCGGCGGTGCCGGCAACGACACGATGACCGGCGGCGTCGGCAGCGACATCTTCCACTGGTCGCTCGACGACGTCGGCACGGCCGGCCATCCGGCGGTCGACCACATTGCCGACTTCTCGAACGGCGGCGACGCGATCGACCTGCGTGCGGTGCTCCCGGGCAGCGGCACCTTCAGCCTGCTTGACTACGTCTCGGTCGAACAGGTCGGTGACGATGCGGTGATCCACATCAGCACCGGCGGCGGTTTCGCCGATGGCTACGATGCGGCGCAGGAAGACCAGACGATCGTCCTCGACGGCTATCCGCTGCTCGGCGCCAGCGCCAGCGAACAGCTGCACAACCTGCTGGCCGACGACCGGCTGCTGGTCGGCGACTACGACAGCACGCACTTCGGCCAGTCGTTGCAACTGGTCGGCGGCGGCGACGTCACGGTGACCGGCGCCGACGGCGTTGCGGACGTCTTTGCGTGGGAATTCGGCGATGAAGGTATCAGCACCATCGTCAATTTCACGCTCGGCAAGCCGGTCGACAACGGCGACGTGCTCGATCTGCGCGACCTGCTGCAGGGCGAGAACCAGACCGGCGGCATCGGCAACCTGGCCGACTACCTGCACTTCAGCAAGGCGGGCGACGATACGGTGATCGAAGTCCGGGCGAGCGGCGATGCGATCGGCGACGTCACGCAGACCATCGTGCTGTCCGGCGTCGATCTGAGCGCCCAGGTCACGGTGGCGCCGGGCCAGTCGCTGGATCAGGCGATCATCCAGAACCTGCTCGACAGCGGCAAGCTGCTGACCGACTGAGTTTCGCGGTCGACGACGAAAACGGGGCGGATTTCCGCCCCGTTTTTTTCGTCCGGCTCAGCCCTCGTGGCTGCGCAGGCGGGCGATGCTCGGGATGTGAATTCGCCGTCCGGCGACGACGATCAGGCCGAGCTCCGACAGCTCGTGCAGGATGCGCGAGAAATGTTCCTGGGTCAGGTTCAGCCGCGAGGCGATGATGCCCTTGCTGGTCGGCAGCGTGATCGCCGCGTCGCCGTCGGCATCGCCTTCGGGCAGTTCGCGCAGCAGGAAGCCGATGATGCGCTGCTTGCCCGACTGCAGCGAGTAGGATTCGACGTCGTTGATCAGCTGGTGCAGGCGCATCGACAGGCCGGCCAGCATCTTGCGGCTGAGCGCCGGGTCGCGTTCGAGTTCGGCGAACAGCGTCGCCTTGGCGACGTGCAGCAGATGGGTGTCGGCCAGCGCCTGCGCATAGACGATGTAGGGCTTCTCCATGAACATCAGCGCTTCGCCGAAGCTCTGCCCCTGGTTGATGATCTCGACGACCTTCTCGTTGCCTTGCGGCGACGTGAAGGCCAGCTTGATCTGGCCATAGACGACGATGTGGAAGCCGTTGCACGGGTCGCCCTTGTGGAACAGGATGTCGCCCTTGGCGGCGTGGATTTCTCGGGTGCCGCGGGCGAGGCGGGCGATTTCGTCGGGGGCCAGACCGTTGAACAGCGGCAGCCGGGCGAGCAGCGCTTCGACGTTGATCGGAAGATTGGAGGACATGCTGAATCCATGTATTGCAGACCTCCCGGATGTTCTCAGCCGGTGGGCGGATGGGCAATACGACTTTGTGACTAGCGGTATACTCCGCGTTCCTAAAGCAGAAAGCATTTCATGGCCGCAGCCAACGACACCGCCAGCATGGCGCTTTTTTGTGATTTCGAGAACATCGCCCTCGGCGTGCGCGATGCCCAGTACGAGAAATTCGACATCCGCCCGGTGCTCGAGCGCCTGCTCGCCAAGGGCAGCATCGTCGTCAAGAAGGCCTATTGCGACTGGGATCGCTACAAGACCTTCAAGGCGGGGATGCACGAGGCCAATTTCGAACTGATCGAGATTCCGCACGTCCGCCAGTCCGGCAAGAATTCGGCCGACATCCGGATGGTCGTCGACGCGCTCGATCTCTGCTACACCAAGTCGCACGTCGATACCTTCGTGATCATCTCCGGCGATTCCGACTTCTCGCCGCTGGTTTCCAAGCTGCGCGAGAACGCCAAGCGGGTCATCGGCGTCGGCGTCAAGCAGTCGTGCTCCGACCTGCTGGTCACCAACTGCGACGAATTCATCTATTACGACGACCTGGTCCGCGACCGCGAGGCCGGCAAGGGCGCGCTGCGCCGCGAACGCGACAAGCGTTCGCCGGAGGAGGAAAACAAGCGGCGCGAGAAGCAGGAAGAGCGCAAGGCCAAGGCGGTCGAACTGGTTGCCGTGACCTTCGCCGACCTGATGGCGGACCGCGGCGACAGCGACCGGATCTGGGCCTCGGTGCTCAAGGAAGTCATCAAGCGGCGCAACCCGGGCTTCAACGAAAGCTATTTCGGTTTCCGCAGCTTCGGCAACCTGCTCGAGGAAGCGGCCAACCGCGGTCTGCTCGGCTTCGGGCGCGACGACAAGGGGGCCTACGTGTTCCGCGCCCCGGTGCGGCCGGCGGCGGGCGACAACGAGACCCTGCCGGCACCGGCCGGCGATGCGCCGGAGGCAGCGGCCGCGGTCGACGCGCTGCCGGAAGCCGAAACCACGGCGGCGGCCGAGGCCGCGGCGCCGAAGGCGGGAACTCGCCAGCGCGGCGGGCGGCGCGGCCGCAAGGCGGCCGTCGAGGCGGTCGCGGAAGCGCCGGCCGCGGACATCCAGTCCGCCGGCGAGACGCTGCCCGAAGTGGCCGGCGAGGCACCGGCCGAGGCTGCGCCGCAGCCGTCCGACGAGTCGGCGGTCGCGGCCGAAGCCGCGCCGGCCAAGCCGCGGCGTGGCGCGCGGCGGCCCCGCAAGGCGGGCGCTGCCGAGGCGGCCTCCGAGCCGGTTGCGCCGGCGACCGGGGCGCCGCCCGCGGAATCCGTGCCGCTCGAGGTCGCAGCCGGCGACGAGCCGGCCCCCGCCAAGGCGGCGGGCAAGAAGAAAAAATCGACCGGGGAAAAGCCGCCGGCCAAGCGCAGCGGCCGTACGGCCCGTCCGCGCAAGGCGAAGGCCGAGACCGGCGAGGCCTGAGCGGCGGCTAGATGACGGCGAGCAGGCGGGCGCGCAACGCTTCCGCCTCGCGCCGTCCGTCGCGCGACATCACGATCGCGTGGTACCACTCGTCGTACAGCGCGCGCAGCCCGGCATGCCCGTCCGCGCGGTCGATGCGCTCGATCAGCGAGGTCGCGCCCAGGGTGCCGACGAAGGCGTTCAGCGTGTTGAGCATGAAGTTGCGCGCCTTCTGCAGGCGGTCGGGGTCGGCCGCCACCGGCAATTCGGAGAAGGCGCCGACCGGCGGCAGTGCGGCCGGTGCCGGCCGGACCGTGCCGCCGGCCTCGGCGATCGCCGCCAGCTCGATGTAGCCCGCTTCCTCGAGATGCCCCAGCGTGTGCTGCAGGTCGTCCGACAGCAGCATGCCGCGCAGTTCCTCGACGGTCCTCCGGCCGTCGACGAATATCAGCACGCGCCGCTGGCGCGGGGTCAGTTCGCCCGATTTGCGGACGATTTCGTCATGACCCCTGGTGGTCTTGGCGAATACAACGCCCATGGTTTGTCTCCATTGATCTAGTATTTTGGTCGGGCATTGTACGGAAAAGAAAAACCCGCCGGAAGGCGGGTTTTTCGGGGGGCGTCGGCGCGGGTCAGGCGGCGGCCTGGACCGGAATCTTGTGGCCGCGGCGGACGATGCGGTTCTGGCTATCGACGTAGATCAGTTCCGGCTCGTGCTTGGCCAGTTCGACCTCGTTGTACACCGCGAAGGTGGCGATGATCAGGATATCGCCGGGGGCAGCGCGGCGGGCCGCGGAACCATTGACGGAGATGACGCCCGAGCCGCGTTCGGCGCGGATCGCGTAGGTGGTGAAACGCTCGCCGTTGTTGACGTTCCAGATGTCGATCTGCTCGTACTCCTTGATATCGGCCGCTTCGAGCAGGTCTTCGTCGATCGCACAGGAGCCCTCGTAATGCAGGTCGGCGTGGGTCGTGGTCACGCGATGCAGCTTGGACTTCAACATGGTTCTCTGCATGGTGTCACTCATCCAGAAAGTTGGGGGAAGGGCATTGTAACGGCTAATTTTCCGCTGTCAACGCACGTAATTATGGATTAGGTAACCCGGTTAAATTTCAATGTTATCAATGAGCCGCGTTGCGCCGAGGCGGCTGGCGGCAAGGGCCACCAGCGGGGCGTTTACGCCGTCCGGCACGGCCAGGTCGGCCTGCCGGCGGATGGCCACGTAGTCGGTTTTCCAGCCGGCGCGATCGAGGCTTTCGGTCGCTTCCCGCTCCAGCCGGGCAAGGTCCGTGGCGCCGCCGTGGATCGCGTCGCGCAGCCGGTTCAGTTCGCGGTACAGGCGGGGCGCCTCGGCGCGCTCCGCGGCGCTCAGGTAGCCGTTGCGCGACGACAGCGCCAGTCCGTCGTCGGCGCGCACCGTCTCGCCGCCGACGATGGCGATCGGCAGGGCCAGCTGGCGGGCCATGTTGCGGATGATCATCAGCTGCTGGTAATCCTTCTTGCCGAACAGCGCGGCCTGCGGCTGGACGCAGTTGAACAGCTTGCCGACCACGGTGGCGACGCCGCGGAAATGGCCGGGGCGGAATTCGCCGTCGAGCACGTTCTGGATCGCCGGCGGCTCGATGAAATATTCCTGCGGCTCAGGGTAGAGGTCGGCTTCGGTCGGCGCGAACAGCACGTCGACGCCGGCCGCGGCGAGCTTGTCGCAATCGGCCTGGAAGGTCCGCGGATACTTGTCGAAATCCTCGTTCGGGCCGAACTGCAGCCGGTTGACGAAAATGGACGCGACGACGGTGTCGCCGTGCGCGCGGGCCTGCTGCATCAGGCTGATGTGGCCGGCGTGCAGGTTGCCCATGGTCGGGACGAAGACGACACGGCCGCGCTGGTGCAGCGCCGCACGCAGGTCGGCGATGGCGGAATGGATTTGCATGGTCATTGGCTGAGGAGTGGGTACGGCGGTACGGCCCGCGTGGCGGGCCGTCGTTCAGGCGGAATAGGTATGCTCGGGGCCCGGATAGCTGCCGTCCTTGACGGCGGCGACGGCGCGGCAGGCGGCGTCGTGCAGGGAACTGGCGCCGGCCATGAAGTTCCTGACGAACTTGGCCTTCTTGCCCGGCGGGATGTCGAAGGCGTCGTGCAGCACCATGACCTGGCCGGAACAGTCGCGGCCGGCGCCGATGCCGATGGTGATGATGGCCAGTCCGGCGGTGATCTCGGCGGCCAGCGCGGCCGGGATGGCTTCCAGCACGATCATCGTCGCGCCGGCAGCCTGCAGCGCCAGCGCGTCTTCCTTCAGGCGCTGCGCGGCGGCTTCGCTCTTGCCCTGGACCTTGTAGCCGCCCAGTGCATGCACCGACTGAGGCGTCAGGCCGAGGTGGCCGCAGACCGGGATGCCGCGGCTGACCAGAAAGGCGACCGTCGCCGCCATCTCGCGGCCGCCCTCGAGCTTGACCATCTGGGCGCCGGCGGCCATCAGCGCGACCGCGTTGCGGAAGGCCTGCTCCGGCGATTCCTGGTAGCTGCCGAAAGGCATGTCGGCGATGATGAACGGGCGGTCCGAACCGCGCTTGACCGCGGCGGTGTGGTAGGCGATGTCGGCGACGGTGACCGGCAGCGTCGTGTCGTGGCCCTGGATCACGTTGCCCAGCGAATCGCCGATCAGGATGCTGTCGACCGCGGCGCCGTCGAGCAGGCGCGCGAAGCTGGCGTCGTAGCAGGTGAACATGACGATCTTCTCGCCGGCAGCGTACAGTTTGGCGAGGTCGGCCTGGGTCAGGCGGCGGGTGAGGGTTTGTGTGGACATCAGGTGCGGAACACGAAATAGACGGCGCCTAGGATACACAGGGCCGCCCACAGGTAGTCAAGTTTCAGCGGCTGGTTCATGTAGAACACCACGAAGGGAACGAACACGGTCAGCGTGATCACTTCCTGCAGGATCTTCAGCTGGGCCAGCGACATCTCGGTATTGCCGATGCGGTTGGCCGGCACCTGGATCAGGTACTCGAACAGCGCGATGCCCCAGGAAACCAGCGCGGCGATCCACCACGGCTTCTCGTTCAGGTGCTTCAGGTGCGAGTACCAGGCGTTATAGGTGATGACTAATTTCACTTGCTTTCAGCAAAGCTTGGGGTTTTTCTAAATTATACGAAGAAGAAATTTTACTTGCCCGAACCGACATGTTGCAAAACGACAAAGTCCTCACTGTGAGGTAAGCCGTGGTTAGTAGCGAGATGTTGTAGTGAAAGCCCTCATCGGAGGGCGCATTGATTCTCGTCTCAATCTTGACAGGAAGCTTCTGCCACTAAACCCCGTTTACTCACCTTTAAAGAGTGATTCCCCAATCTGCATGACGCCCATAGCCATTTCAACCTTACTTCGGTTTGCTAGTGCTCGAACAGTCCGGTCAATGGCATCCTTCATGGGGATAGTGCATCGCTCGTAACTTGCAAGCAGCGCGGTAGTCCTGTCTGAAAGGGGTGCTTCCTCTGAGTCCACCAAGGCATCGGACATTAAAGCGGCTGTTGCCGCGGACCGATTTGAACTATAGATGCCAGTCAAAATGAACTGTACATCGGCACCGATTTTCGCGACTCCCGCTAGGAAGTTTGCGTCGCAAGTTCTATTCCCAGACTCGTAATTGCAGTAGGTCCGTTTGCTAACTCTGCCTGCAGCGGCGAATTCGTCCTGCGTGAGCGACAGCCGTTTTCTTTCGGCACCCAAACGCAGAGAAATGTTGTCCATAGTTGCAAATCGTTTGACGAATGTTGCACATATGTGCAATATCGTGGTTTGGTGAACGTTTGTTCAATAAAAGCCGTCTGAATGAGAATGGTATCGCATCGGAGATGAACATTTGTACTTTCGGGCGAAACAAGTGCTTGCGCTGTCTATGGGTGGCCAAAAGGGCGGTCGAGAAATGTTATCGATGACTAAGCGACCTCTCACTTCTATTGCGGCAATGAACTCTGTGCCGGATATCAAATTTAATCGCTTCAAGGTTGCCTCTTGCAACGGCCAGCTTATTGCTGATTCGAGCTTTAAGTAGGCTGCGCACCTGTGAAATCTGCCTCCGGATCGCCATCAGCCAATTCGGTTGCTTCTCGATCAAGGATCTGGCTATTGGGATCGACAATGGCGCGGATCGAAACCGAGTTCCCCTGTCGCTTGCTCGCAGGTAGAAAAAATTAGTGGAGTTTCGCCATGCCAGATTATGGATACAAAGTCATTTATTTGAACCGTGAGGCATTGGTCAAAGCTGGATATGGGCACCTTGCCGATCACCCGTTCATCATGGATTCTGATCCTGGCTATGCTCGGTTGCCAAACCGTTTTCTTTTGGATCGAGCACTTGGTGTTTGGCCACCTAAGGGCCGCGGGGAAGGTTGTTGCCCGGTGCTTCCCTCCAGGATATCAATGAAAGACTACGCATACTGGTTGTGCAACGCGTTGGAGTGGGCCGAGGCTCGCCGTGTTGACCTAATGACATGCGACTACTTGAGTGTGCTGGTCGGGCGATATCAGGAGGAGATGATCAAGGGTGTTTGGAGCGCGGAAAATCGCAAGCTCTCGGCAATTACGGTTAACGCCAGAGTTCAAATTGCTCTCGAATACGGGATGTGGGCTCGGGATAAAGGGCTGCGCGACGTCTTTGTCATACCAACGACCACTCGCAGAGTAGTTGTTGGTTCCCACGAAAACAGTCGGTCCCACGAGGTTAAGGAAGTTGAATCACGCTTGGGTAAAGTGAAGGTCAACAAGCGAGTGCTGTCATTTCCGACGCGTGATGAAATCAAGGAATGGCGTCAGCGTGTGAAGGAGTACCCAGGTTCTGGAGAAACCGATGTCCTGATTGTCGATCTCATCCTCAATACCGCGATTCGCCGAGAGGAGGCGGCATGCTGGCGTGTTGATACGCTTCCGCTTGACCCTGGGGACTGGAGGATTCTCAACCCAAGCCAACCAGAGGAATATCAAAATGTAAGCGTCACGCTCAAAAATGGGACCAAAGGGCAACAGCTGGGGATTGATGAATTTTTGGACAAGCTCGGTCCTGAAGGCGATATCCATTTACCTCTTTGGCTCGCAAAACGCCTGCACAAGTACCGCGAGACTGAGCGCGTAACGGCGCTGATGAACAAGGTCAAGATAGGGAAGACTGTCGCAGAGCAAAAACAGTTAATGCGGCAGTCTGTGCATTTGTTCCTCCAGCCTCAGACCGGTGAGCGTTACAACGGCGAATTGATCTATACCCTTTGGTCACGACGCGTTTCTCATCCGCCACATTGGTGCCCACATCTGGGCCGAGACTGGTGGGCCTGTACACATCTTGAAGAGCGGATGAAGCAGCACGCGGAGTTGATTGCGAAAGTGCTGGCGACCCCAAATATCAACCCGGAACACCCTTTGGTTCTCCAGTTGCGCGACACAGCACAGACGGTCATACAGATGGAGATTCAACCGCAACTCCGTCATCGTAGCCCCCTGACAACCGAGATTTATCTCAAGTGGCTTTTTAACCAATTGCGTATGCCGCTCTCGATAACCAGGCAATGGGTCGATTTGGGCAATGAAGGCAGTAGCGTCGAAGGAGGGGACGCATGAGCATTGGAAAGAAAAACAAAGACCACCTGAAGACACGCGGTGGTGCCAGCCAAGTCCCACCAGGGCCGCCAAAGAGTGATGACCCGCTGAAATTCTGGACCAACCATCCTACGGAAAATACACTCGTCGACCTCCATCCCTTTGCCGATGGCGAGTTTCAAAATCCCAGCCCTTTTGGCATTACTGTCGGCCAATGGGGAGGTCCATATATTGGTCGCCCGGACCTCATCTTGGAACTTGCTCCTGCTATTCAGGCGCGATGCACACTTCTTAGAAAGCGTACCATCGATGAGTATTTGGGCGCCCTGCGCGCTTGGTGGCGCTTGTTTGATGCCACTGAATCGGATTCAGTCACTACGGATCGTCTTAAGCCTCAAATAAGTTCCGTTGCCTACCTGACGGCGTTTCATGAAGCCATTGCGAAGCAGCGTAATATGTCCACCTCGACGTTCATGAAATTTCAGACTGTCGCTGACGACACCAGGACGCTCCTTGGGCTACCCAAGCTGGGTTGGATTGCCCCAGCCAGACGCATAGGGGAAAGCCACCTGATTCCAGAGCACCAGGCGCGCGCAATCAGGACTGTGCTCAAGCAGGATTGGGAACGCGTCCTCAAAACCTGGGCGCGCAATGACCAGGTCATGGCAGAAGTAGATCGCCGCGCATCGGGCGAACCTCCTGCCGACTTGGGGGAACACGAGCATCTAGTTAAGAACTGGCAGTATTTCCAAGCCATCCAGTTGAAAACCGGTCTTACATTGCCCTCCGGGGATCACCTAGGTGGCGAGTCTCTCTCCCGTCTTGGCCTGGAGAGAAGGGTGATGCGCGCAATTCGTTTTCCGACCGTGAGAGAGGCCGATGTTGCCTTCCATCTCGCGCTGATGAATTCTGGGTGGAATCCCAGCACCCTTGCCAACGTCGTCGCGGACGACCCTTACCTGACCAGGGATCACCCCAGGAACACCAAACAGCTTGTCCTTTCTACCGACGATACAGACGAAGTGGCGGATGAAGAAACCCTAAAAGCGGACAAAGCGCGCGCGAATGGTCGCACCCAGTTCTGCATCGGACAAAAGTCACAGCCCTCGTCTGCGCCGATGGTTGTGGCGGCCTATCTCAAACGTGTTGTGCCGTTGAGGGAGATAGTCAAAGTCGATTGCAAGGCGGCAGAAGAGCAGCTGGCTTATCTGCAAAACAGCTGCGCATCACTGGAAGCCATCGCTGCGCAGCTTAAGCGCGTACAAACCCTGAAGCAGTGCTCCCGTAGCGTCTGGCTATATGTTGATCGGCGAGGAAATATCGCATGCCTGAAGATGAACAACTGGAAACGCTACGCCAAACGGGAAACAGGTAGGCGCCAAGTATCGTATCTCGATATCGTTAGGCATCGCCTGAACGCACAGCGCCTCGCTGACGATCAGATTCCGAAAGTAACCCCTTCAGACTTCCGAGACATCTTTGCCCGTTGGGTTTATCTCCAATCAAACGGCAACATTCTCGCCGTGATGCTCGCCCTTGGTCACGCATCAATGGAGACCACACAGGGATATTTGCGGCACAAGATTTACAAGGTTGAACACGATGACCAGATCCGCCGCTTCATGATCCACCTTTTTGACGGACTGGAGCGCGGCGAAATCGACCTGACAAAGCTTGCTCAACTCGTGCGCCACGGTGCAATCACCCCGGAAATGGAAGCCCGATTGGCTGAGTACCGGGCGCTGCAACGTAGTCGAATTGGCATGGGTTGTGCCGACCCGCGACATCCACCAGCGCATGTTGTGCCGGGTCATATACCTGGGCGGCTGTGCGGCGCCAATCGTTGCCTCAAACAGTGCGAGCATGCCCGCTTTCTTCCGGAAGCTATTACTGGCATAGCCATGCGGGTCGAGGAACTGATGGTGATGTCCGACCACCTACCCCGCGAATTGTGGCTGAAAGCGGGGTTTCAGGAGGAACTGGATATGGGGGAGGAGTTGCTGGATAGCCTGTTTTCGAGCGCTGCGGTGGCTGAAGCTCGTGTGGCTTGGTCCGCACGCATTCTCGCAGGAGAACACCTGATTCCTGGCCTCGGACGAATCGATCTCCTTGAGGGGGCAGCATGAACGCTCCTGATGAAGTCCTCCTGATCGATCCGCTCGAAGCATCGCGCCTGGCGTGCCTGCAACGCTTTGAGCGCGCCGACGTCCAGAATCTTGGGCGCGATGATCTGCTCGCCGCCCAAACCTTGCTTGAACACGGGCCGAAATGGGGCTACTGGCAGACCCCGGCAACGTTGGCGCCGGGTTTGACGTTTAAGGCCAGGGACAACATCGACCTGACCGCCCGTCTGCGCGATTTTCTAGCAATGGAAGGTCTCACCGATGCCCCTGATTCGCTGATTGAGGAAGGGGTATGCTCGCTGACTCGGCTCGGCGTACTTCTCCGCTTGGTGCCGTCGGGTACGGGCTCTGCAAAGGTCCGACGCGCGCTCAAGCCGGCCACCATCAGCCAATTGCTGTATCACAAAATCAGCCGCATTGCCGCTCGGGCCATGCGTCGCAAGCTGGAGAGTGGCGAGGAAGCCGGCGGCCTTTTTTTCTGCCTGACCGAAGCGGATCAGCACGAGTTCAACGCCCAAAAGAGATCCCGAATCGAACTAGAACGCCTGTACTCGCTGGCAGCCCGTGGTCAGTGGCACGACGTGCCAGCCCTTCCAAAAATAGCCCAGACCACCGACCCCTCACGCGCCCCAGACGTGCTGCCGCCTCAGAAAGCACCGGTCCCCTACTCCCCGCTGCCGGACGCCTGGCTGGAAGTAATTGGTCCGCGCGTGCTCTGGGTAATCCAAGAACTAGGTCCCCACCTGCTGCACCTGCTCGAAGCGCTGCCGGAATCGTTGAGCAAACTCGACTGGTCACTGTCCAATACGGCAATTTCTTATAAGCTTCAGCCGTTCATCGCCGCCCATCTTGAGAAATATCCGTGGCTGGATCGAGCCGGACGTCCCTTGACGCCCCACTTCGCGTTGACCACCGCCAATGGGAAACACGGGGCCGACCCCCATGAATGGCCACCGCGCACTCACGAACAAATCGTCAACCTGAGTGTGATACTCCAAGCGTCACATCTGTTCATTAGCTTGCTCGCCTGCGCTGGCCGAATCGGCGAGCTCGCCACGCTGAAGCGCCATTGCGTTGCTATCGAACGCGATGGTGAGAGCTACTTGAATCGCCACACTTATAAACTTTCCCCAAATTTCTTGGGCGACGAGCTCCAATCACCGGCGCCCCCGATCCTCCAGACCTCTCTGGGGCAACAAGCCCGGCTTGCGGCAGCGTTTGATCGCCTGCCGCGAACACTTAATGCAGGGCAGCTACCAGACATGGCGCGCTTTGGCGATGCTCTTTGGGTCAGTATCGGGAATGGAGGTCGAACCGGTGCCGAGGCTGTGGTCAATTTCATTTCAGCGCTACAAACCCTTGCAACAAGATTGGGCGTCAATCCAAAGCCCGGTGGAAAGGGCGTGCATCCACACCGCTTCCGCAAGACTATAGGCCGACTGGCAGGCGTAGCCCTGTTCAACTCGCCCTTAGTCTTGAAGCGGTTGTTTGGGCACAAGTCGATCGAAATGACTCTGCACTACATCCTGTGCGATCCCGGTATCCGAGAAGAAGCCGAGAAGGTTCTGCGCGAACTTCGGATCATGCATTGCGCCGAGGCGCTGGAGGAAATCCATCGCGCCATCGCCAATAACCTGCCACTGCCAGCCAATGGTGGTGCGGGTGCGGGACGGCTACTAGCCGCCGTTGAAAACCAGGAGGCTTACCTGCGAGTACAGGGACGTGTTTGGGTCGAGGGCAGCGCCTACGAACTGGCATGCCTGCTCACTGGTCAGGGCAAAGGCTGGCGGCTCATCAATGCCAACATCGTCTGCTCGAAGGACTGGGTTTGCAGCAAACCCCACCGCCACAAGGAGCAGGAACTGAACAAGCCCAAGTGCGATCCTGGCTGTGAGAACCGTATTGTCCTGGCCCGCCGGCGTCGCGACACAGAAGATGCCATCGAGCAGTACCTCGAAATCGCAAGGCAAGCACAAACTGACGGTCAGCTGTTAGTTATGGCGCATGCCATGGAGAACCTGCGCAACGAACTAGGATACTACGCGGATCTAAGAGAAAAGTACCTTGCAATGCCGGATGTTCAGGTGATGTTCGCATTGAGTGAGGACACGGATGAACCCGAAACTAGGGAAGTCGCGGAGGCTATGGCATGACCGAGCAGCACAAGATTGCCGCCGCCAAGCGCGGTGCCGCCAAGACCGCCAAGCTCCATCAAAAGGTGGATGACGCCATCCGCGCCATCACCGCCGAGATGCAGGGCAATGGCGGCATCTATCCTCACAATGGCGGTGCCGTGTCCATGGCTGAGGTCGCCCGCCGCGCCGAAATCAATGAGGCGACCTTCTACAAGAAGGACAACGTGGCGCTCAAGGCGCGCGTATCCCTTTGGCTCGACACTCTAAAAAAGAAGGAAACGGTCGGTCGCATGCGTGTGCGCAAGACCTTCCAGCAGCGAGCCGAGGGTTGGCATGAGAAGTACAAGGCCCTTGAAACCCGTCACTGCATCACCGAACTGCAATTCCAGCAACTTCAAGCCGAACACGAAAAGCTTCAGCGTGACTACGACGCCCTGCTGGAGCAAATGCGTAATAACGCTGCCGGCAAGGTCAGCCCCATGCCTAAGAAAGTAACATCCTGATGGCCCGCCCTTCTGTTATCCCCGGAATTAAGGCTGGGCTGGAAGCTTGGCTTAATGAGCGCGAACAGCTTTACTAACCAGCGTGGAGCTCCTACGATCTCCACGCGACAAAGGAGGTTTGCAACGATGTACGTTATGTCTACCGGGGAACGCCTTTCTAACCCCGAAGCAATGAGCTGTATCTCTCAGCTGATTGCCGACGGCAACGACCTGTCTGTAATCGACCCGGGCCATCGTCTGGTTCGCCAGAATGCAGCGTTACTTGGCCGCGTGCTTGAAGATCGGTACCGCGAAGTCTTCATCCAGGATGCACTACAGACTGGCCACTGCTTTCTCGGCGCGAACGGCCAGCTCATTTTTAGGACCGGCGAGACGCCAGCATCGTTCGTTGGCTTGGCCCTGGAGGCCTATGTCGTACGCTGCATCAACGATAATATGCGGCAAGTTGGACGCTTGGCACTTCAGTGGTGCTCTTTGCGCGCAAACCGACCCCGAAATGGCTTCGTTGATAAGTACTTTGCCATTGGGACTGGCCTGAAGAAAACGCGCGATCATTTTCCCTTCTTCTACGCCCCTCAAAGCGGCGTGGACGTCATTTTCCTGTGCGATGCCAAGCGCTCTGTGACGCCAGAAGTGAAGCACGAGCCGCTCAATTTGATGGGAACTACTGTTGCAGCTGGCATCCAGATTAAGGCGATTCTTGGTAATGAGATGGGAGAAATCATCCAGCCAATGCTAGCTAACAAGTATCTGAATGTTCTCACGTTGCTGCGGCGGGCCGACGGAACGCACTCTGCCGATGTTTGTATGGATATCGTTAGGCGTCTTGCTGCGGATGGGGGCATCACCGAAGTACAGCGGCGGCATCTGGAGCGTGGTATTTGTCGCCCGGAAGAGATCGGCCTGGACCAGCGGGAGATTGACTGGTACTACGAGTACGCGCGCGCTTACGTTGAAGGCCGAGCCCCGCTTGATTCTGCCGGGCTAGACGCGATCGCCATCGAGGTGAAAAACTGGAAGTACAGCGAAGCCGGCATGCTTCTTCCCGGAAGCGAGTTGCACTAGCCGTGTTGACAGGCAATTTCCAGTAGTTATCAAGTATCGGACTGTAGGACAACTAAGAACATAGCCGATACCTAGATGCCGACGCGCCGCCTCGGAGGCGGCC
The DNA here is from genome assembly GCA_028687035.1 of Dechloromonas sp. Lineage (GTDB taxonomy): Bacteria > Pseudomonadota > Gammaproteobacteria > Burkholderiales > Rhodocyclaceae > Azonexus. The sequence goes on from JAQUAX010000007.1 coordinate 179,028, forward strand.
AAGACATGGCTGGAGCTTGGCATCGGAACGGCATTGTCGTTCATTGCTTTAATAACAGCAATTGTCGTTCTAACAGCAATAAAAAATACTTATTGCAAGGGCTCAACTCTGCTGTTGCATTGCAGTTATGTGTCGGCCGGCAAATATCTGGCGTCAATGGTGGCGTGCGTGACTATCTCAGATTGGCACAGAGGTTCTGGGTCTGTTTAGAAATCTCTTCGATCACACCTGCTCGATCCAGTGGCCGGGCCTGAATCGCGTACGCCATAAGTAGGATAGCTGCCGGATGCACATCAAGAACCCTGGCAATTTCTTCAAGCTTGTCGACAGTTGGGCTTTTGAGCCCTCTTTCGAGAGAGCTCAGGTAAGTCCGGCTCGAGACAACGCCGAAATCCTCCTGGGTTAACCCCTTGTTTTTCCGAACCGTCTTGATAGCGATTGCAAGGCTCTGGCGAAGATTCATTTTGGGCTCCGATGCGAGACCCAATGAACCCATTTCGAACACTATAGAACTACAATCTATAGTGTTCATTTTTCCGGTTCAGGTGCTGTGGACTTACTAACCCACTCGTTGCAATCCGAGCGATATCGAGGATGCTCGGTCACAACTCTTGGTTCGGCTGCATTGGCCGAAATAGGTCGTGTGATGGCGCACTATGGACTGTTAGTTGCTCGCATAAGAGAGTTTGTGTCGTACGTGTCGTCTCAAACGCACAGACTCCCTCCTTCAGTTGGCTCGAAGGAGTCCACCAAACTGTTGCCGACGGTGTTCGAGATGATTAAGCCAGCCTTTTCTCCAGGCGATGTCCACATACTTCTACGGGCATCGGACCAAGTGACAATGGTTCGTGAGGCAGTGGATCGGTTTCCTTGCAGCGTTTGGGGGACCTCACCCTTTGATCCACAAAAATTCGGGAGAACAGAGTACCGACGGTATAAGGGCGCAGGCTGCTGGCGTGATCACAGTATCTACAGCACCAGTGATATCCATGAACTGGCAATGGAGATTTCGCTCGCGATAAGGTATCTGGGAAAGGTACAGGACGTTCTTCAGCAAAAAATTGCCGAAGAATCCCGGGTGCTGAGGAAAAAATTGAACCAGAAGCGGAAATCGGTAAACGGTTCGTGACCCTCAATATCTCCCTCAGCAATGCTGCCGAATGTAGCTGTGTTAGCAACACAGCCCGTAGCCATCGCGCCTTCCCATTGATGATTGATGGCTTGATCTTACGTTTAAAACCGAGTCAGGAGGCACACGATGCGCGGCAGCCTCGAAACAGAGTTAATCAGCTTCACTGAATCCTTTAAGGCTATCAGGATATAGGTGAGATTGTCTTCCCGGCGAACCGCTGGTCATGATGCTCTTTTTCCTCGGGTGCTGACCTCAATGAGATCGATGACCAAAGTGGAGAAAGCGACTAGCAGGCCACGGTGCCGAACCCGCCACGCGGCACGCCAAGGGTGGATTGTCAGTGGCCGAAAATACCGCCTTACCTCAGTAATAATGTCCATTCACATCCCTCGTTGGGCACATCCTATGCCGTGCCGCACTGTTAGCAAACGATTTCAAGCGCGGATCTGCCCCAGCGGAAGGATTGCTATTCCGCTTGCTGTGCTCAAGGCCTTGGGAGGGCGGCCCGAAAACCTTGTCTTGGAACTGCAGGGAAATCGACTGGTGCTGTCGCGGCGCCAGTTACCGGCTGAAGCAAAACTGGCCAAGTTCACAGCTAGACTGGCCCGCCGAATAGGCTGATGGCCGCCAACCGTGCTTGATCTGCAATGGGGTGAGCTGCGTATATTGTCAGCCATACGGCATATAATTGTGACCGTTCATATTCAAGAGTGCTTGCAAGTATGCCGATCTCTATAGACGCCATCCGTTCTGCGGCAGGCCAAGTTAAAAAGGCTGCGCATCGGACGTTGCAAGAGGCAAAAGCGTCTAATCTGGCCACAGCCTTCCTCTGCCATAGTCACGAAGATGCGGACTTGGTGAAAGGCATCATCAATATGCTGGCCAACGAAGGATGGGACGTTTATGTGGATTGGGAAGATTCCGCTATGCCGGCCGCACCGGAACGCGAAACTGCGTTGCGTATCCAGCAAAAAATCGTCGAGCTTAAGTATTTCATTTTCTTGGCCACGCCGAATTCAGTAGGGTCGCGTTGGTGCCCCTGGGAAATTGGGTATGCGAATGGAAAGAAACATATCGACCAAATTTTGATCATCCCGACGACCGACCGCTCTGGGGTTTGGTACGGCAGTGAATATTTACAGCTCTATCGGCGCATTGATCAAGCGGATCAGGGCGGTTTAGCTGTATGGAGCCCCGGCCAGAGCAGAGGTGGGGTCTGGGTCAGAAGTCTTTGACGTGGAGACTATATGTCGACCGTGCTTTATGAATTGGCACTCATGGGGTTGCCCTCGGACGATCAGGTTCGAGAAGTGGAACAGCATCTCCTGAAGGGGATCGAGCCTTTTGGATTGACCTTGGGTAAAGAGGTGGCTTGGTCCACGCGCGTCACCAGCTTTGAACCATCGCAGCGAATTGCCGCAGGTGTTGTATTTTTTGGGGCCGAAGGCGTCTCGGATTCGGGGCTTAAGCCTATCTTGCGCCATGGGATTCCGATTGTGCCGGTCGCCTCAACCTATGGCCGGGTTCATGCGGAAATCCCGGAGATGTTGCGGCCATTGAACTGCTTGGCCTACCAGGTGGATGGGCCGCAGCGGGTTGCCACGGCCTTACTTGAATGCGCGGGTCTCTTACCTCGCCAGCGACGCGTTTTCGTCAGCTATCGCCGCAACGAATCGCGCGAAGCCGCGCTGCAGTTGTTCGATGTCTTGTCAGCACGTCACTTCGATGTTTTCCTGGATACGCATGGTATTGGCCCCGGGGAGGATTTTCAGGCCATGTTGTGGCATCGCTTGTGCGACTCCGACGTGCTGGTGATGCTTGATACGCCGGGGTATTTCGAAAGCCGGTGGACGAGCGCGGAATTTGGCCGTGCCTTAGCCAAGGGCATCTCTGTACTGCGTGTCGGTTGGCCCAACTCGACGGCTTCCGCTCGGATCTCGACAGCAAGCCGCTTAGACCTCGACGTTTCGGACATTGATGCTGGGACCGGGCGGTTGACCGATGACGTGGTGGCCCGTATCTGTTTCCAAATTGAAGCGCTGCGCAGCCAAAGTCATGCGGTCAGGGGGTTGAGCCTGTTTAGTCGCATCAGCCAGGCGATTGAGCAGATCGGCGGCAACGTGTCGGGGGTTGGGCAACATAAGGCCGTGTTCGCTAACCTGGCTGATGGCAAGGCAGTGGTCGTCTGTCCCACCGTGGGTGTACCCACCTCGCTTACTCTCCATGAAGCGGTCGATCGGGCACCGGATTCGTCGGTCGCGGTGGTCTACGACGAAGTCGGGCTGCATCCTGATTGGCTGAACCATCTGTCGTGGCTGGGCACTCATATTCAAGCTGGTCGCTATGTGAAAGCCCATGAGGTGGCTTGGGCCTTGGCGGATTGGGAGGTCTAGATGGCAATGGGTGCGATTTTTCTATCGGCAAGTGTGCCGGTGCCGGGGCGCGGGACCTACTACCAAAGTGCCGATCCCTTCCTGATTCAGTTCGCCGTGCGCGAACTGATCACAGCCGCGCTGGGTCGGCGACTCATCGTCTGGGGCGGCCATCCCGCGATTACACCAATGGTCTGGGCAGCCTGTGAGGATCTGGGTGTGGATTATGGCCGTGCCGTTGTTTTATATCAGAGCACGTTCTTTCAGGACGTCTTTCCGGAAGAGAACAAGCGTTTCGGCAACGTGCAATACATTGACCATGTTCCGGGCGATAGGGACGCAAGCCTTCTCCGGATGCGGCAAGCCATGCTCTCCCGGGATGATCTGTCGGCGGCGGTTTTTATCGGCGGCATGGAAGGGATTGCCGCGGAGCACGATTTGTTTGTCAGATACCATCCCAAAGCGGAGGTTCTATCGGTTGCTGCGCCGGGCGGTGCTGCGCGCGACTTGGCTGCCAAGCTCGGGGTCGGTGTCGAGAAGATGGAGGATGTGGATTTTTCCCGCATCTTCCACGACGCTCTGAGCATTGCGCCCAATGAGCCGAGAACTGCATTTGGCTGAGGGCAGCCTCGTTCAATCAAATCAATAATCCGTCGGTTGTAGCGGCAACCGTTTTCCGGCAAGGGGAGTAACAGATGGCGAAGCGCGTGTTCTTCAGCTTTCATTACCAAGATGTGATCGATTTTCGTGCCAATGTGGTTCGTAACCATTGGGTGACCAAAGACCGGGAAGAGGCCGGTTATTTCGACGCATCCATTTGGGAGGAAGCCCAGAAAAAAGGGGACCTCGCTCTCAAACGCCTAATTAATGGCGGAGTCGAAGGAACCACGGCGACTTGCGTACTGGTAGGTAGCGATACCTATGCGCGACGGTGGGTACGGTACGAAATCATCAAGAGCATTCAACGCGGGAATCGCGTTTTCGCTGTGCATATCAACGGTATCAAAGGCAAGGATGGCAGAGTGAAGGCCATTGGCAAGAATCCCTTCGATTACTTGGCATTCCGATATTCCAAGGATGGAGCCAGTCTGGAGATACTGGAATACACTGGAGGCAAATGGGTCGACTATGCGGATGTGGACGGATGGAATTTGAAGACCGCCGCTCCCCAAAGCCGTTGGGGTACAGCAATTAAACTATCGGAGCTGGGCTACAAGATTTACTCCTGGGGCGATGAGGATGGCTACAACAATTTCGCAGACTGGGTTGGAAACTGAGATTGGGTAGATGGCAGCTGGTTGCGAGGGCGTCTGAAATATGCACGCCTCTCAAATCAGCGATCGCCGGGGCTGACTTGAGCCGGTGCTAAGTCAGAACGGGATTTTTTCTTCGTCTTTCTCAGAAACCACCCTATTTCCTTCAATTCGGAAGGTCTTGCCAGTCGTGTTGGCGAGGAAATTCTTTAAGCGTGCGTGGTTATTGTTTAAGTAACTAGCCCCATGGAGTTGATCATTTTTGGCATAGGCATCAATGATCATTTGAAGTTCTTTATCCGTTAGAACTTCAATTAGTTTTTTCATTCGATTGAACCGCTTGGTTGTCTCTCCCCAATCAGGCGACTCCGAAAACGCCCGGACTACGGCAGTTTGTATTCGGTCTTTCGATTTCGCTGCTTCAGCAAGTAGTGGAACCAAGAGCTCAGCGGTACCTTTGGGGTCGTTTATCGCGCCATTTAAGGCCTGAAGGTGGCTGATGAATCCTTGGGGATCTTTCGTGCCTAGCTTCACTGGAATAACTGGTTTTGCATCCCCAAGAGCAAAACCGACTTCCTGATCTGTCCAAATACTGTCGTGAAAGTCATCGGTAAGCCCCCGGCAAACCCAGGTGGCTTTCTGATTCAGGCAGCGGATTCTGGCTGCCAGCGATGCGGCAGTAATTCGCCGACCCGACTGTTGGGCTGGGTCGGCAAGCGAGACAGGATGTCCTTCAG
>JAQUAX010000021.1 GCA_028687035.1 Dechloromonas sp.
GTTTTTACGGTGCCGGCCGCCGAGCCGCAACGGACCGCCGCGGGCAGGCGATGCCGCATCGCCCGGATGACGGAAGTGCATTGCAAATGAGAACGGTTGTTGTTAATATTTGTAAAGCTATGTAAATCCATCAACCAGCCAGCCAGACGCACCTCTTGTGTCAAGCCAGCCAGACATCGAACCAAGAGGTTAGCAATGCATCGTCCGACTCGGGAACAAGGCCTCCGGGCAACGCCGTTCAAGAAAAGCAAGTTGTGCCTGATCTTGGCACTGGCCATGGGAAGTGCCGCATCGCTGCAGGCCCGGGAAGTCGAACTGCCGGCGATTGCGGTGGTCGGCGAAGGCGAGCAGGCGCTTGCCAAGCAGCCGGGCTCGGTCAGCCGGGTGACCCGGGAACAGATCGAGCTGAACCAGCCGATCTCGACACAGGACGCGCTGAAGACGGTACCGGGCGTCGTGGTCCGCGAGGAGGAAGGCTACGGCTTCATTCCGAACATCGGCATGCGCGGCCTGAATCCGAACCGCAGCCAGAAGCTGCTCGTTCTCGAGGACGGCGTGCCGGTCGCGCCGGGTCTTTTCCTGGCCAACGAATCCTATTACAGCCCGCGCATCGAGCGCATGGACAGCATCGAGGTGCTCAAGGGCGCCGCCGGACTGCGCTACGGGCCGACGACGATCGGCGGGGTCATCAACTACAAGACCCGGAATCCCGAAGAGGGCGTCCGGGTCACCGGCAAGGTCGGCTCCCACGGCTACAGCCTGTTCGGCCTCGATGCGGGAAGCGCGGCGGCATCCGGCGACGCGATCGGCGGCATCAGCCTCGTGACCTCCGAGGGCGACGGTTTCCGCCACAACGGATTCCGGATGAACGACGTGGTCCTCAAGGGCGGCATGGCGCTCGGCGACAGGCAGTGGATCAGCGCCAAGTTTTCCTACTACGACAACGAGGTCAACACCTCCTATGTCGGCCTTCGCCCGAACGAGTACCGGCGCGACCCGACCAGGAACCCGGCGCCGAACGATTATTTCCTGACCAACCGGACCTCATTCGACATCAACCACGAGCTCGAGATCAACGACGACGTGAAGCTGAAGACGGTGGTCTACTGGAGCCAGCTCGACCGCGACTACTGGCGCCGGGAAATCGCTGCGCGGAGCGCCGACGGCACGACCTTCAGGCCCTGCGACGGAACCGTCAATTGCATGACCGGCCGCAACCGCGCCTTCGAAATGGTCGGGGTCGACAGCCGCCTGTTCGTCAATTTCAACGGCTTCGGCATCCGCAACGAGGCGGAACTCGGCATCCGGCTGCACAGCGACAGACTGGGCAACCGGACGATCAGCTCGCGGACCGATCCGAACGCCCGCTCGGGCACGCTGACCGGCGACGACACCCAGGAAGCGACCGGCGTCGCATTCTACGGCCAGAACCGCTTCCTGCTGACCGACACCGTGGCGACCACACTGGGGCTGCGCATCGAGTCCTACGACCAGAAGCGGAAGAACGAGCTGACCGGAACGTCCGGGACCTCCAGCAACACCGAATTCCTGCCGGGCCTCGGCATCACCTGGCAGGCCGCACCCTACGCCCAGTTGTTCGGCGGAGCTTACAAGGCCTTCTCGCCGGCCATGGTCGCAACGGCAATCAGTTCGTCCGGCCAGGACGAGAAGCTCGACGCCGAACGTTCGACCAATTTCGAAATCGGCGTACGCGGCACCGTCAACCGCGTGCGCTACGAAGTCACCGCTTTCCAGATGGACTTCTCGAACCAGATCGTCCCGCAGTCGGAATCGGGCGGAGTCGGCGCAACCGTCACCAATGCCGGTGAAACGATCAACCGCGGTCTCGAAGGCGGCCTCGGCTACGACTTCGGCAGCGGCTGGAGCGTCGACGCCAATGCGACCTACCTGCCGACCGCCAAGTACAGCAGCACGAAGATCGTCGGCGGGATCGACCGCAAGGGCAACCGTCTGCCCTACGCGCCCGAACTGGTCGCCAATCTCGCCGTCAATTACCGGACCGGCGCATTCAAGGGCAGCCTGGTCGCCAGTCATGTCTCGGAGCAGTTCGTCGACGCGGAAAACACCCGCGCCGAAAGCACCGACGGTCGGCGCGGGGTGATTCCGTCCTACACGACGTTCAACCTCAGCGGCCACTACGCGCTGTCGAAGCAATGGCGCGTCTTCGGTAAGGTTCGCAACCTGTTCGACCGGCAGTACATCGCCAGCCGGAACCCGGACGGGATCTTCCCCGGCGCCGAGCGCAATTTCGAAATCGGCATGAGCTACAAGTTTTAGGCGCTGCCAGCCCGAACCGGCGGCTTTCGTGCAAAGGCCGGCTCCCGCAAGGGGCCGGCCTTTTCTCATGCCGGGCTCCGGCAGGCTTCCCCGGGGTCGGTCAAGCCGGGAGCGGCGCCCGGTCGATGCGCGACAGCGCCTCGTTGACCGCAAAAATCTTCGCATTCACCGGCGCGATGCCGAAACCCTTCAGGCGCCGGGCATGCATGTCCCGATAGGCCTCGGCGCTCGGCCGGTCGCTGAACAGATAGATGCCGCCGGCCTCCCCGGCCGCCTCGTTCTCGGTCCACAGTTTCCACAGCAGCCCCGGCTCGCCGGCGATCGACTGCGCCAGTCCGGCCATCGCGCCGGTCATCGCATCGCCCCAGGGCCCCGGGTAAGGAAAATCGACTTGCAGCAGGTAAGGCATGATCCGCTTCTCCCAAGAATGTCGCTGCGCGGTCCACCGTCGTTGCGGACCGAATTTCCGTCAGGCCCGCGCCTCGTCCAGCCATTTCAGCATGACTTCGAACAGCGTTTCCGGGCGGACCGGCTTGGCGACGAAGTCGTTCATCCCGGCCGCCAGGCATTTTTCCCTGTCCTCGCTGAAGGCGTTGGCCGTCATCGCGACGATCGGCACGCGACCGCCGTTCGGCAGCCCGCGGATCGCCCGCGTCGCCGCCAGGCCGTCCATCACGGGCATCTGCATGTCCATCAGGATCAGGTCGTAGGCCTGAGCAGCGACCCGCTCGCAGGCCAGTTCGCCGTTATCGACGACATCGGCCTGCCAGCCGATCTCTTCGAGCAGGATGGAGACGACTTCCTGGTTGATCAGGTTGTCCTCGGCGAGCAGCACGCGGGCGCCCGGATGGCGACGCCGCAAGCTTTCCAGGGGATCGTCGTCGCGCGCAGCGGGGGCCTGCGCCGCCGGCAGCGACCGGGCACCGCTGGCCAGCGCGGAAAGATGGCCGCGCAGACAGGCGTGCAGGCCGGCGATCGACACCGGCTTGATCAGCACGTCGGCGAAACCGGCGGCGTGCGCGTCCTCGATGATCGCCTGGTCGCCGGACGCGGTGACCAGGATGACCAGCGGCTGCCGGCGCAGCGCCAGCTGGCGGATGCGCGCCAGGGTTTCGAAGCCGTCCAGCACCGGCATCGTCAGGTCCAGCGCGACGAGTCCGTAGGGCTGCCCCGCTGCGTCGGCCCGGAGCAGCGCTTCGAGCGCCGTCTGGCCGCAGGCCCGGCTGTCGGCTGCCATGCCGAGGCGCTGCAGCAGCTGGGTATGGATCAGCAGGGTGACCGGGTTGTCATCGACGACCAGCGCGCGCACGCCCTGGAGCGCCGGCGTCTCATACGACGGCGCGAAATTCCGGCTGCGCGGAAAACAGGCGGTCATCCAGAACAGGCTGCCGCGCCCCGGCGCGCTTTCGACGCCGACCTCGCCCCCCATCAGCGCGGCCAGCCGGCGGTTGATCGCCAGGCCGAGGCCGGTGCCGCCGTACTGCCGGGCGGTCGAGCTTTCCGCCTGTTCGAAGGCGTTGAACAGCCGGGCCTGCTGCTCCTTGGGAATGCCGATGCCCGTGTCCTCGACGTCGAAACGGACGGTCACGCGGTCGGCGTCGCCGCCGAGCACGCTGGCGCGCAGGATGATGGTGCCGCGCTCGGTGAACTTGACGGCATTGCCGAGATAATTGATCAGCGCCTGGCCGATCCGCGTTTCGTCGCCCATCACGATGCCGAGATCCGGCTTCGCGTCGATGATCAGCTCCAGATGCTTCGCCTGGGCCTGATCGACGACCATGCCCGCGCTCCGCGTCAATAGCGCGTAGAGATCGACCGGCCGGTTTTCCAGCGCGAGCTTGTCGGCCTCGATCTTGGAAATGTCGAGGATGTCGTTGATCACGCCGAGCAGGTGCTCGGCCGCACCGGCGATCTTGTCGAGCTTGTCGGCGTGATCGGGCGGATTGCTTTTCCGGCGCAGCAGGTGGGTCAGACCGACGATGGCGTTCATCGGCGTGCGGATTTCGTGGCTCATGTTGGCCAGGAAGGCGCTTTTCGCGACATTGGCGGCGATCGCCTCGTCGCGCAGCCTGACCAGATCGATCTGGGCCTGCCGCAATTCCTGTTCGGCGCTGATCCGTCTGGCGATTTCCCGGGTCATCTGGATCGTGCGGCTGGCCAGCTTGTCGTACATGCCCATCACCGTGCCGATCAGCACCCGGGTCGCCCCCGACATTTCCTGGTTCGCCATTTCCTTGGCCTGCTCCAGCGAAACGCCGCTGGGCAGCGCGTGGACCACTTTCGCCATCCGCTTGTCGGATTCGATGATGTGCATCGCCAGCCAGTGGGTCAGGAAGGAGACGATTTCCTCCAGCGTCGCGTCCAGTCCCTTCTCGGCTTCCTGCGCCCTCAGTTCCTGCACCTTGGAGATGAAATCGCCGTGCGCCTTGCGGTGCCACTCCTCCCACGGATCGTTGAGGAAGTAGTCATGCCAGATGCGCTCCTCGGCCTGGAAATGGTAGACCGTGTAGGCCTTCAGTTCCTCGAAGACCTTGTCGATCTCCGGCGCCCCGGACTGGAAGGCGAGATGCCCGACCAGCACGTTGAGCAAACGGACCAGATTCCTGTGCTGGGCGTCGATCTCGTCGATTCCCGTCTCGAAGTTCTCGTCCCACGGGAATATCTCAAGTTGATTCGGCATGATTGGGAACTCTTGGATGCAGTTTTTCAGAGATTGCTGGCCCGGATGATCCTGGTGGAGCCTGGGCGCATGTGGTCAGCAACTTTGCCGATGAACATATATTATCAAAATTGATAATATTGGCAAGACTCGGCGCTACTCCCGTCGCCGGTCAGGACGCAGCAACCGGCCCGGTCCCGTCGAATCAATGCCTCCCGCCCTCTTTTTTGTGTCCAGGAGATGGCCGACTGCGGAAAATCGCGGTCAACCGGCAAAAACCCGCAAAATCCGCCACACTGCGTATCCATATTGGATTTTTTGGACATCTACTAGTTTTGCGGGATTGCCATGATTTAAAATCCCGCAACAATGAAAATCATCGAATCACGAAGCGGACCCGAAGCAGCCGCGTTTGCCCCCCCAATTCCCCAGCGAAGCACCAGGACGCCCCTCCGCCGCAAGGCATTCGTCATATTCGTGCGATTCTGTTTCCTGCTCTGCGTCGCGCTGTCCGCCGGACACGCCGCCCGCGCCGAGGAAATCGTCGATCTCGGCATCCTGTCCTTCCGCGACCTCGAATCGACCCGCCGCCAGTGGACCCCGCTCGCCGATTACCTGAGCCGCCAGGTGCCCGGGCATCGCTTCGTCGTCCGCCCCTACTTCCTGGACGACCTGTCCGCGGCCGTCGCCGCCGGGCAGGTCGATTTCGTGCTGACCCAGCCCGAGCACTACGTGCTGCTGCGCAGCGCGCATCGCCTGGCCGCCGTCGCCACGCTGGCGCCGCGGGTCGGCGACGGCGGAACGCCCCGTTTCGGCGGCGTGATCGTCGCCCGTGCCGGGCGCAGCGACCTCCGCGCGCTGACCGACCTGCGCGACAAGGTGGTCGTCGCGACCCACGCCAATTCGCTCGGCAGCTACCGGCTGCAGCAATGGACGCTGCATCAGGCCGGCGTCCGTCTGCCCGACGACATCGCCGGGCTGCGTTTCACCGGCCAGCCGCAGGACCGGGTCATCGACGAGATTCTGGCCGGCCGCGGCGACGTCGGATTCGTGCGCACCGGGCTGATCGAATCGCTGATCGACGAGGGCAAGCTGGCCGCCGACGCGCTGCAGGTGATCAATCCGCAGACTTCGCCCAATTTCCCGCTGCGCCTGTCGACCGAGCTGTTTCCGGAGTGGCCGTTCTCGACGCTGCCGCAGGTGCCGGACGACCTGGCCAGGGCGGTCACGCTGGCGCTGCTCGGCATCGCCGCCGACGATCCGGCGGCGCGCGCCGGCAGGAACTGCTCGGCGCCGATGCGCACGCGCTGTTCCACCACTCACGTCCCGACGGCAGCCCCTACCCGGCCGCCGAATGCCCGGTCCGGCTGACGCTGGACGACGGCCAGCGCCGCCAGGGCGAGGACCTGTTCTTCCGTGCCGACGGCAGCAGCTTCCCGGTCAGCTACGTCGTCACGCCGACCGGCCGCCAGGGCGCGGTCGTGACCTTCCGCGACATTTCCGAACCGCGGCGCGCCGAGGAGCAGATGCGCATCGCGGCGATCGCCTTCGAGACGCAGGAGGCGATGGTCGTCACCGACGCCCGCAACCGCATCCTGCGCGTCAACCGCGCCTTCACCGAAGTCACCGGCTATTCGGCCGAGGAAGCGATCGGGCAGACGCCCAACCTGCTGAAGTCCGGCTACCACGATGACAGCTTCTATCTGGAGATGTGGCACGCGCTGCAGGAACAGGGCCACTGGCGCGGCGAGATCTGGAACCGCCGCAAGAACGGCGAGGTCTTCCCGGAATGGCTGACCATTTCGACGGTTCGCGGTTCACGCGGCGAACCGACCCATTTCGTCGCGTCCTTCCTCGACATCACGCAGCGCAAGGAAGCCGAGGAGCAGATCGAATTCCTCGCCTACTACGACTCGCTGACCCACCTGCCGAACCGCCGGCTGCTCAACGAGCGGCTCGACAAGGCGTTGATCGCGACGGCGCGCCACCGCCGCCACGCCGCGCTGCTGTTCATCGATCTCGACAATTTCAAGACGCTGAACGACACGATGGGCCATGCGATCGGCGACCAGCTGCTGCGCGAGGTCGCGCTGCGCCTGCGCGATTCGGTACGCTCCAACGACACCGTCGCGCGACTGGGCGGCGACGAATTCGTGATCCTGCTCGAAGAGCTCGGCGAACGTCCGCACGAAGCCATCGCCCAGGTCGAGCACCTGGCCCGCTCGGTGCTCGCCGTGCTCGGCCAGCCGCACCGCTTCGGCGAGATTTCGTACCGGTGCACCGCGAGCATCGGCGCCGTGCCCTTCCGCGGCGCCGGGCAGACCGTCGAAAGCCTGCTCAAGTCGGCCGACCTGGCGATGTACAAGGCCAAGGAGGCCGGCAAGAACGCGCTGCAGTTCTTCGACCCGGCGATGCAGACCGAGGTCGAGGAGCGCGCGGTGCTCGAGCGCGAGCTGCACCAGGCCCTCGACGCCGGCCAGTTCGTGCTGTACTACCAGCCGCAGGTCGACCGCCAGGGCCGGCTGTTCGGCGCCGAAGCGCTGCTCCGCTGGCAGCACCCGACGCGCGGCCTGGTCGCCCCCGGTGCCTTCATCCCGCTCGCCGAGGAAACCCGGCTGATCCTGCCGATCGGCCAGTGGGTGCTCGAAGCCGCCTGCCGCCAGCTGGCGGCCTGGCAGGCGCAACCGGAAACCGCCGGGCTGAGCCTGGCGATCAATGTCAGCGCGCTGCAGTTCCGCGATGGCCATTTCGTCGACAGCGTCGCCCGCGCGCTGAGCGCGACAGCCGCCCCGGCCCGCCGGCTGAAGCTGGAGATCACCGAGTCGCTGCTCTTCGAGGACAGCGACGCGGCGATCGAGCGCATGCAGACGCTGAAGCGCAAGATCGGCGTCGGCCTGTCGCTCGACGATTTCGGCACCGGCTACTCGTCGCTGAGCTACCTGAAACAGCTGCCGCTCGACCAGATCAAGATCGACCGCAGCTTCGTCAGCGACATCGGCAGCAACGCCAACGACGCGGCGATCGCCGATGCGGTCATCGCGCTCGGCCGTGCCTTCGGGCTGACCGTCGTCGCCGAGGGCGTCGAGACCGTCGACCAGCGCGACGCGCTGCTCGCCCGCGGCTGCGACGCCTTCCAGGGTTTCCTTTACGGCCGGCCGCTGCCGATCGCCGAGTTCGATCGTCTGGCCGCGGCTCAGCGCGACGGCCGGGACAGCATCCAGGCCAGCACCGCGGCCCCGGTCGCCGCCGGCACGTAGGCCCACGGCGGCGCCAGCGTCAGCCAGCCGACGACGGCGCTGACCGCCAGCATCGCGGCCGCGCAGCCCTTGGCGACCGGCGGGATCGCGCCGCGCTCGCGCCAGGCGGCGATGCCCGGCCCGAGTCGCGGATGGGCGAGCAGCCGGGCCTCCCATTCCGGGTGCGAACGCGCGAAGAAATAGGCTGCGAGGATCAGGAAGGGCGTTGTCGGCAGCAGCGGCAGCACGATGCCGACCACGCCGACGGCGACCGACAGCAGGCCCAGTCCGCGGTAGACCGGCGTTTTCACGGCAATTCCCAGTAGCTCGGCCGGCCGTAGTTGTCCTTCAGCAGGTCGATGAACAGCCGGACCCGCAGCGGCAGGTGGCGGCGCTGCGGGAAGACCGCGTAGATGCCCATCGGCGGCGCCTGCCAGGCGTCGAGCACCGAGGTCAGCCGGCCCTCCTTCAGGTCCTGGCCGACTTCCCACAGCGAGCGCCAGGCCAGGCCGCGCCCGGCCAGCGCCCATTCGTGCAGCACCGCGCCGTCGTTGCACTCGAAACTGCCGCCAACCTTCAGCGTCTGGGCCTCGCCGCTGTCCGGGTCGCGGAACAGCCAGCCGCGCTGCTGGCCGAGCGACAGGCATTCGTGGCCGGCGAGGTCGGCCGGCGTGCGCGGCACGCCGCGGGCGACCAGGTAGGCCGGGCTGGCGACGACCATGCGCCGCATTTCGCCCAGGCGGACGCTGACCAGGCTGGAATCGGTCAGTTCGCCGATCCGGATTGCGCAGTCGATGTTCTCGTTGACCAGGTCGACCAGGCGGTCCGACAGGTTCAGGTTGACGCGGACCTCCGGATTGGCGCGCATGAAGTCGCCGACCAGCGGCGCCACGTGCTTGCGGCCGAAGCCGGCCGGCGCCGAGATTTTCAGGTAGCCGCTCGCCTTCAGGCCGCCCAGCGACACCGCCGCCTCGGCGTTGGCCAGGTCGTTCAGCAGTTTCTGGCAATCCTCGAGGAAGGCCTGGCCTTCGAAGGTCAGCGTCAGCCGGCGCGTCGTTCGGAGCAGCAGGCGCACGCCCAGGCGCGCCTCCAGCGCGTCGAGGCGCCGCCCGATGATGGCCGGCGTGACGCCCTCGACGCGCGCCGCGGCCGACAGGCTGCCCCGAGTTGCGACACCAACGAAGGCTTCGATCTGCTTCAGGCGGTCCATTCGATACCTTGAGTAAAAGATGAATTGATTCTAGCCGCCTTTCAAGTCTTATAGAAGACTTCTAGAATGCAATCCATCAACCGATCCGAACCCTCTTTTATCAGGAGATCCGCATGGCCATCAAGCTCCCCGCCGGTGTGCAAATCAACGCCCCGATCCAGCCCGAATGGGAATCCATCCTCAGCACCGAGGCGCTCGAGTTCGTCGCCAAGCTGCACCGCGCCTTCGAGGCCCGCCGCCAGGAACTGCTGAAGGCCCGCATCGAGCGTCAGGCCCGGATCGACGCCGGCGAGATGCCGGACTTCCTGCCGGAAACCAAGCACATCCGCGAAGGCGACTGGAAGGTCGCGCCGGTGCCGGCCGCGCTGCACTGCCGCCGCGTCGAAATCACCGGCCCGGTCGAGGCCAAGATGATCATCAACGCCTTCAACTCGGGCGCTGACTCCTACATGACCGACTTCGAGGACTCCAACAGCCCGAACTGGGAAAACCAGATCCAGGGCCAGGTGAACCTGTACAAGGCGATCCGCCGCGAACTGTCGTTCAAGAACGAAGCCGGCAAGGAATACAAGCTCAACGACAAGATCGCGACGCTGCAGATCCGTCCGCGCGGCTGGCACCTCGACGAAAAGCACGTCCTCGTTGACGGCCAGCGCGTTTCCGGCGGCATCTTCGACTTCGGCCTGGTCTTCTTCCACAACGCCAAGGAGCAGATCGCCCGCGGCGCCGGCCCGTTCTACTACCTGCCGAAGATGGAAAGCCACCTCGAAGCCCGCCTGTGGAACGACATCTTCGTGATGGCCCAGGATCACTGCGGCGTCCCGCAGGGCACGATCAAGGCGACCGTGCTGGTCGAAACCATCCTCGCCACCTTCGAGATGGAAGAAATCCTGTACGAACTGCGCGAGCACTCCGCCGGCCTGAACGCCGGACGCTGGGACTACATCTTCTCGTGCATCAAGAAGTTCAAGAAGAACAAGGACTTCTGCCTCGCCCAGCGCGGCGCGATCACGATGGAAGTGCCGTTCATGCGTTCCTATGCGCTGGCGCTGGTGCAGGCCTGCCACAAGCGCGGCGCCCCGGCGATGGGCGGCATGTCGGCGCTGATCCCGATCAAGAACGACCCGGTCGCCAACGAGAAGGCGCTGGCCGGCATCCGCCACGACAAGACCCGCGATGCCAACGACGGCTTCGACGGCGGCTGGGTGGCCCACCCGGGCCTGGTGCCGATTGCCATGGAAGAGTTCGTCAAGGTGCTCGGCGACCGTCCGAACCAGTTCGACAAGCAGGTCGAAGGTTCCTTCGGCCCGGCCCAGTGGCTGGATTTCCGCCCGACCACGCCGATCACCGAGGCCGGCCTGCGCAACAACATCAACGTCGGCATCCACTACCTCGGCTCCTGGCTGGCCGGCAACGGTTGCGTGCCGATCCACAACCTGATGGAAGACGCCGCCACTGCCGAGATCTCCCGCTCGCAGGTCTGGCAGTGGGTGGTGTCGCCGAAGGGCATCCTCGACGACGGCCGCAAGGTCACCGTCGAGATGGTCCGCCCGATGATCGCCGAGGAACTGGCCAAGGTGAAGGCCACCGTCACGGCCCAAGGCGAAGACACCGCGACCTACGACCAGGCCGCCGAAATCTTCGACCGCATGTCGCTGACCCCGGATTACCCGGAATTCCTGACCCTCCCGCTGTACGAGGCGATGGCGTAAGGCAGTACCCGGATCAAGGTGCGCAGACACCCGACTCCGACAGAGAGAGAAGAAGCGCCGGGGCAACCCGGCGCTTTTTTCATGCCCTTTCGCGGTCGACCGCGAAAAGCGGCGAAAAACCGGCCGCCCGCTCAGAAGCCGCGCAGGTCATCCACCGGCACCGTCAGCGCGCCGCCGGTGATGCGCGCCAGCGTCCGGCCGAAGACCTCGACGTTGTTGTCGAAGCTGCCGTGGCTGGCGCGGATCCGCGTTTCCGGCCGGCGGCAGCTGATCACCTTGGCCGGTTCGACGACTTCCCAGCGTTCGCCCAGCCCGGCCGCGGCGGCGGCCTGCCGCCAGTTGCCGAGCGTCGCCGCGGTGCTCGACGCGCCGTCCCAGCCGGCGTAGTCGGGCCGGTTGATGTTGTCCAGGCCGAGGATGGGCGTGCGCAGGTCGGTTTCCAGCGCGTTGGACACGAAGTACAGCAGCGACTTGCGGTAGATCGCCGCGACGTTGTCGTCGCGCTCGTTGTCGTCGGACAGCACATGCACGTAGCTCCGGCGCAGCAGGTCCGCGTGCGGCGCGTAGTGCTGGTTGGCGAACTCGACGGTGCAGGCCGGTGCGTACAGGTGGATCGAACCGATGCGCCCGCTCAGGCCGCGCGCCGCCAGCTGTCCGAGCAGCCGGCCGAGGATGATCGACCCGGCCGAATGGCCGACCAGGTGGATTTCCAGCTGCTCGCCCCAGGTCTCGGCCAGGCGCTGCAGCGCGCCGGCCAGCAGGTCGCCGCCGCGGCCGGGCTGGCAGCCCCGCTGCGCGTTCTCCTTCATCTCGCTCCAGACCGGCCGGGCCAGCGGCCGGCCGATGCTCTTCTCGATCAGCGCGTCGCCCGCATCGGCAGCCGACCAGCCGGCCAGCGCCGGCTTGCGCGCGAAGGCGTCGCCGATGATGTCGGCGATCGATTCGAGCAGCCCGGTCTTCCAGACCAGGAACAGCGGATAGCAGCCGTTGCCGGTGAAATGGCGCCCCATCGCGCGCGCCCGGTCGATGCCGGCGGCTTCGCTGTTCAGCCCGCCATGCGCGTAGATGACCAGCCGCTTCGGTCCGGCCGGGCGGCTGCGGAACCACGCGTCGGGCAGCACGCAGGCCTGGTGCAGCAGCGTCCGGTTGACCTCGTCCTCGGTCAGGTAGCGCTCGACGCGGCCGTCGTTGCCGAAGACCAGGCTGTGCCGGTAGGCCTGTTCGTCGCTCCACCAGCCGCCGGGCGCCGCCGCGGCCCTGCCCGCCTCGCCGCGTCCGGCCGCCAGCCGGCCGACGACGACGCCGGGCACGCCGAGCGCGGCGACCCAGGCGTCCATCGCGTTGCTCAGCCAGTCGGCGTAGCTCAGCACCGCGAAGCCGCCTCGCCCCCAGCCGCCGCCCCAGGAGTTCTGCACGATGAAGCCGTCGGCGTTGAAACCGACCAGCGCGAAGGCGTGGCCGCCGGCGCGCGACGGCCGGCCGTCGAAGGGGATCACCGGCAGGTCGGCGTGGCTGGCCGGCGCCTTCGGATTGGCCGGCACGTCCTCCCAGCCGGCATGCGTCCAGGCCGACACGTAGATCGCGCCGACTTCGTGGATCGCTGCCTGCAGGTCGGTGATCGCCTGCATATCGACGCGGAAATAGACGCCCAGCGTGTGCCGCGTCGCCCGCTCGGCCCAGCCGAAGCGCGGCGTCGCCGGCTCGCCCGGCCGGTAGGGCCAGTCCTCCTCGAGGCAGACGCCGTGCTTGTGCCAGCCCTTCAGCGCGCCGCGGCAGCTCGACCCCTCGTAGTCCTCGCCGGCGTACTCGTCGTAGCGGCGCGCGAAGTCGTACAGCATGCGCGGGCTGACCGAAGCCATCTTCTTCGGCGCGCCGGCCTTGCGCCAGCGCAGGTAATTGACGACGCAGGCCAGCCCGAAGCCGGTGCAGGCCCCTTCCTGGCCCTGGTCGAGGATCAGCCCGGCCCGGGTGTAGGCGCCCAGCCAGGCCTTGATGTCGGCGGAGGCCGGGTATTCGTCGGGCAGCGATGCGGGCGGCGGCAGGTAGGGACGGTCGCGCAGGTCGCCCGGGTCCTTGCCGGCAGTCAGCTTGCGCCCGGACGTCACTGCTTCGGCCGCAACAGCGGCCGCCCGCTTGCGGCCGCGGGCGGGTGCCGCCGGCCACAATCCGGCAGCGCGCTCGAACACGTCGCGGAAACGGTCCAGGCCGTGCGAACCGCCATTGACCAGGCGGCGCGCCTTGGCCAGATCGCCGGCGGCGAGCGCCTTGCGCATCGCCGCCGCCTTGTCGGCCAGGAAGGCGGCGAGCAGCGCGGCGGCCACCTCCGGGGCGTTGGCCAGATCGGGCGATTTCTCGAGGTCGACCCCGATGCGCTGCCCGTAGGTCCGGTAATTGGCCCGCCCGGTCAGCTGGATGAAGCCGCGCCCGCAATAGCGCGCGCCGTCGCCGGGCTCGACATTGCCCAGGTCCTTGCGGCCGTCGTACGCGGAATACGGTGCACCGCCCGGCGGCGTGTTGAATTGCGAGCGGTATTCGGTGATCGGCACGAAGCCCTCGGTTTCGGCACGGATCGTCGCCAGCGCGGCGCACAGCATCGCGCGGTCGGTCAGGCCGGCGGCACGCAGCGCGGCCAGCACGTAGGGCAGATAACGGGCCAGGTTGGACGGCTTGGTCGCCGGGAACAGCCGGCGCACCGCGGCGACGTCGATCGGCAGTTCGGCCGCCGGCCACGCGTCGAGCCCGAGCACGTCGCAGCAACGCGGGCCGACGATGCCGTCGGCGATCACGCCGATGCCCGATTGCCAGCGGCGGATCGCCGCCTCGGTGTCGGCGTCGAGCTCCGCGCCGCCGCGCAATCCGGCGTAATCGGCGGCCGCCCCGCCCAGTTCGCCGCACAGGCGCTGCTTCAGCGCCGCGACCCGTTCGCCCTGCTTGCCCCTGAGCAACAGCATGTCCATGATCGTCTCCTTCCGGCATCCGGTGATCGGCCGGTAGCGAGGGAAGGCCGGGCGCGCTTTCCGGCCGAGGCCGCGCCCGGCCATGCTGTTGTCAATCTAGGCGATCGCCGACACAAATGACAGATATGTTGTCGACAATGTGAATTTATCGTGTGGTCGCGGACACACTCCGCTCGATTGAATACCCTGAGTACATGATGCTTGTCTGATGAACCATCTATTGGTTACATGAATAACCGAATAGACTTCGGGCATCGTTCACCCGGGGAATGCCATGCTTTCTGCCCTGACCCAACTGCTCGTCTTCCAGCTCGCCGGCGAGGTGCTGGCCCGCGGCCTCGGCCTGCCGGTGCCCGGCCCGGTACTCGGCATGCTGCTGCTGTTCGCCGCGCTCGCGCTGCGCGGCGGCCCCGGCGAGGAACTGCAGAACACCGGCCAGACGCTGCTGCAGCACCTATCGCTGCTGTTCGTTCCGGCCGGCACCGGCATCGTCGTGCACCTGCACCGCGTCGCCGACGAATGGCTGGCGCTGCTGCTGTCGCTGCTGGTCAGCACGGCGGCGACGCTGGCGGTGACGGCGCTGACGATGAAGCTGCTGCACCGCCGTTCGGGAGACGCGCAATGACCCCGCAATTCGCCGAGCTCTGGGTCTACCTGGCCGCGTCGCCGCTGCTCGGCCTGACCGCGACGCTGCTCGCCTACCAGGCGGCGTTCTGGCTGTACCGCTGTTCGGGGGGCCATCCGCTGGCCAATCCGGTGCTCATCGCGGTGGCCATTCTGGTCTTTTTCCTGATGTCGACCGCGACGCCGTACGAAACCTATTTCGCCGGCGCGCAGTTCGTGCATTTCCTGCTCGGCCCGGCCACCGTGGCGCTGGCCATCCCGCTGTACGCGCAGATCCGCCGCGTCCGCGCGCTGCTGCTGCCGGTGCTGGCCGGGCTGGTCGCCGGCAGCCTGACCGCGGTGCTGTCGGCGATCGCCGTCGGCCGGCTGTTCGGCGCCAGCCTGCCAACCCAGCTGTCGCTGGCGCCGAAGTCGGTGACGACGCCGATCGCGATGGGCATCGCCGAGCGCATCGGCGGCATCCCGTCGCTGACCGCGGTGCTGGTGATCGTCACCGGCATCCTCGGCGCGGTCGGTGCGCGCTACGTGTTCGACGCGCTGCGCGTGCGCGACCCGGCGATCCGCGGCTTCGCGATCGGCATCGCGTCGCACGGCATCGGCACCGCCCGCGCCTTCCAGGTGGACGCGCAGAGCGGCGCCTTCGCGGCGCTGGCGATGGGCCTGAACGGCGCCTTGACCGCGCTGCTGCTGCCTTTCGTCGCCGAAATGCTCGGTCGATTAGGGTAAGTACCAATGGCCGCGCCGGCGCCCCGCGCCAAGAATCATCCCATGTTCATTCGCCCCCCCGCCCAGCCCCGCCGCCAGACCTGGCTCTGGTTCGCCCCCTACGCCGCCATCGGCATCTTCGCGCTGGCCATGCTGGTCGTCACCGGGCTGCTGCAGTGGCGCGAACTCGACACCGCGCGCTCGGCGCTCGAAGGCGACATGCACTGGGCCGAACGGACCATCGAGAACCGCCTGCACGCGCACATCGACTTCCTCGGCGAACTCGGCCGCGACCAGGAATTCCGCCAGCTCGACTACGAGGGCTTCCAGGTCCGGGCCGGCCGCTACGTGGGCGAGAATCCCGAAATCCAGGCCATCGTCTGGGTGGATACCGACGGCAAGGTCGAATGGGTGGCGCCGAACGAGGCGACCGCGACCTTCGTCGGCGAACAGCTGGCCGGCCCGCGGCTGGCCGCGCTGCAGGAGGCGCTGCGCGGCCGGCACGAAGTCGTCTCGGCGGACTATCCGGACGACCTCGAACGTCCGGCGCACGACATCGTTTTCCCGGTCCGCCGCGGCGGCGCCGATGTCGGCGCCTTCATCGCGCTGCAGTCGCTCGAGGGCCTGCTGCGGGCGACGCTGCCCGCGGTCTTCACGGCGCGCTACAAGCTCAGCGTCGTCGACGCCGGACAACGCGAGGTCTATGCCAATTCGTCGGTCAAACCGACCGACCGCCAGCTGTCCGGGGAAATCAGCATCGACATGCCGGGCAACCGGCTCGGCCTGAACATCGTCGCCTACCGCGGCGGCGGCGCCTGGCTGCCCTTCCTTCCGGCGGCGCTGATCATCGTGCTGACGCTGATCGCGTCGGTGACGCTGGTCCAGTTGCGCCGCCACGCGCAGAGCCGCGCCGATACCGAAGAGGAGCTGCGCGCCGCCTACGCGTTCCGCCAGGCGATGTCGAACTCCATGGTGACCGGCCTGCGCGCGATCGACCTCGAGGGCAAGATCACCTTCGTCAACTCGGCCTTCTGCCGGATGACCGGCTTCGACGAAAGCGAACTGGTCGGCATCAAGCCGCCCTACCCCTACTGGCCGCCCGAGGAATTCGACCAGCTGCAGTACAACATCAATACCGCGCTGGCCGGCAAGGCGCCGGCCAGCGGCTTCGAGATGCGCATCATGCGCCGGAACGGCGAGCGCTTCGACGTCCGCCTGTACTTCTCGCCGCTGATCGACACCGACGGCCGCCAGATCGGCTGGATGGCGTCGATGAACGACATCACCGAGCCGAAGCGCATCCGCGTCGAACTGGAGCGCGCCCACGAGCGCTTCGCGACCGTCATCGACGGCCTGGACAGCGCCGTGCATGTCGCCGAGGTGCATAGCGGCGAGATCCTGTTCGCCAACCGCGCCTTCCAGGCCATCTTCGGCTACGATGCGGTCGGCCGCGACTCGGCGCTGGTCACCGCCGCCTGCCGGCCGCCGGCCGACGCGCTGCTCGCCGACCCGACGACGCTGAACGCCGACGAACTGCCCTGCGAGCTGTTCGACGGCGAAATCCAGCACGCGCTGACCGGCCACTGGTACCACCTGCACGAGCGGGCGATCCGCTGGGTCGACGGGCGCACCGTGCGCGTCCAGATCGCCGCCGACATCACCGACCGGAAGCACGTCGAGGAGGTCAACCTGCAGCAGCAGAAGCGCCTGGAACAGACGTCGCGGCTGATCACCATGGGCGAGATGGCCTCGTCGCTGGCCCACGAGCTGAACCAGCCGCTGTCGGCGATCGCCAATTACTGCGCCGGCTGCGTCAAGCGGATGCAGGCCGGCAACTACCGGATCGACGACCTGCTGGCCGCGATGCAGAAGGCCTCGGACCAGGCCGAGCGGGCCGGCAAGATCATCCGCCGGATGCGCGACATGGTGAAGAAGAGCGACCCCAAGCGCGAACCGGTGGCGATCGCCGAACTGATCGACGAGGCGCGCGCCTTCGCCGACATCGAGGCGCAGCGCACCGGCGCGCAGATCGTCGTCGATCTGCCGGAAAACCTGCCGCGCATCCTGGTCGACCGCATCATGATCGAGCAGGTGCTGCTCAACCTGGTCAAGAACGGCGTCGAGGCGATGGTCGACCAGCCGCGCGAACGCCGCCGGCTGTCGATCCGCGCCTGCCCGGCCGACGACCGCATGCTCGAGATCTCGGTCGCCGACCGCGGCCACGGCCTGGCCGGCACCGACGTCGAGCGCATCTTCGCCCCCTTCTACACGACCAAGCCGGAAGGCATGGGCATCGGCCTGGCCATCTGCCGCTCGATCATCGAGTTCCACCAGGGCAGGCTGTGGGTCGAACCCCGCCGCGATGGCGGTACCATCTTCCGTTTCACCGTTCCGATCGAGGAAGAATCCGATGAGTGAACCGACGCAAACCATCTACGTCGTCGACGACGACGAGGCGATGCGCGACTCGATGACCTGGCTGCTCGAGGGCGAAGGCTACCGCGTCGCCTGCTTCGACTCCGCCGCCGCCTTCCTGAAGGCGCGCCGCGACGACCTGCGCGGCTGCCTGGTGCTCGACGTCCGGATGCCCGACATGAGCGGCCTCGAACTGCACGAGAAGCTCGACGCGCTGGGCTCGACGCTGCCGATCATCTTCGTCACCGGCCACGGCGACGTGCCGATGGCGGTCGGCGCGCTGCAGCGCGGCGCCTGCGATTTCATCGAGAAACCCTTCCACGACGAGGACCTGCTGGTCCGCATCCGCCGCGCGCTCGAACTCGAAGCCGAACTGGCGGCACGCCGCCGGCAGGACGACGCGATCGTGCACCGGATCGGCCAGCTGACGCAGCGCGAGCGCGAAGTCATGGAACTGGTCGTCGCCGGCAAGCTGAACAAGCAGATCGCCGACCAGCTGAACATCAGCATGAAGACCGTCGAGGCCCACCGGGCCCGCGTGATGGAAAAGATGGGCGTGCGCACCCTGGCCGAACTGGTCAAGGTGACGATGGCGGTCGGCTGAGCGCCGCCGCCTCCGGTCAGAGCGGGATCAGGTCGTCGCCGCCGGCGACCAGGTCGCCGTACTGCGTCTGCTGGCGGACCTCGCGGCGGCGCAGCAGCTTTTCCTGAACCTTGCCCGGCAGGTCGGTGAACAGGATCACCTGCTTGGCGATCAGCAGTTCGATCATGTCCTCGATGGCCCGGACGAATTCCAGGTCGAGGCGATCCAGTTCCTGCTGGCGCCAGCGCTCGTGCATGAACTGCAGCAGTTCCGGGTTGTCGTCCGGCAATGCCTCGCGGGCATTGTCCTGCGCCGTCGTATGGACCTCGCAGATCCGTCCTTCACTGTCCCTGGCCACGTAAAACATGTTTTCCCTCCCCGTTCGCCGAACCGCGCAGCGCGCCGCTCAGCGGCTCCTGACCGGTGCCTTCGGCGGCATCCGCGGCTTGCCGAAATAGGTCGCCGGCGGCACCTTGTAGCCGCTCGGCTTGCCGTCGGCATCATAGACGATGTTGGCCGACTGCTCCTGCGGCTTGTCGCGGCTCGCCGTGATTTCCAGCGTCGCGGCGCGCGCCGGCTGCGGGCGGTCGAATTCGCTGCGCACGATGCGCACGCGCTCGGCGGCGATGCGACGGTCGATCGCCTCGGTGGACATGCCGCGCTCGGCGAGCTTCTCGCGCATGCCGAGCAGGTCCTCGAGTTCCTTGGACATCGCCAGCGAACGCTGCGGCGCGCCCCAGCGCTCCTTCGGCTGGCTGACCGCTTCGCCGAACTCCTCCGGATTGCTGACCAGGCGGGCGATCTCCAGCTGGTCGTTGCGCATCGCCCATTCCAGCGCGCCGTCGCCCCAGTCGTTCTTCGGCCGGCGGTCGGCGCCCTTCTCGATCAGCCGGCGGGCGAGCTCCTGGCGCCCTTCGTAGATCGCCATCATCAGCACGGTCGAGCCGTTGGTGCTCTGCGCATTGATGTCGGCCCCCTGTTCGATCAGGTAGTCGGCAACCGCCTGCTGGCCGGCGAACACCGCGTAATGCAGCGGCGACCACTGGCGGCGCGGCGCGTTGATCCGGGCCCCGCGTTCGACCAGCCACTTGACGGCGTCGAGCTGGCCGCGCCATGCGGCGAGCGCCAGCGCGGTCTCGCCGTTGGCGTTGCGCTGGTTGATGTCGGCACCGCGCGAGATGAACAGGCGCATCAGTTCGATCTTGCCTTCCCAGGCGCCGATCATCAGGCCGGAGCCGATCCGCGCGCCGACGAAATCGGGGGGCAGCCCTTCGTCCAGCCAGCGCTGCGCCTGCTCGACGTCGCCCAGTTCGAGGCGGTTGGCGAAGGCGACCGGGTCCGGCAATTGCGCCTGGGCCGGTGCAAACAGCGCCATCCCGATTATCATTGCCGCCAACTGTCCCGCCACCCGTTTCATCGATCTTCCCGCACCTTGTCCAGCGCGCATTCTCTCACGACATCCGGCCGCCGACGACTGCTCGCCGCCTTCGCCGCGTCGCTCGCGCTGCACGGGCTGCCGGCCCTGTCCGGCCTGCTGGTTTCGCCCGCCGAACAGCCGTCGACCGCAGCGCCGCTGCGCGCCGAACTGCGCCCGCCGCCCCCGGCCGAGGACGTGCCGCTGAGCCTGCCCGAGCCGCCGCCCCCGAAGCCGGCGCCGGCCCCGGCGAAGAAGCCGCCACCCCCGAAGCAGCCCGAACCGCGATCGACGACCTGGACCCAGACCGTGCGCGACCACCTGCAGCGCCAGCAGGAGCGCGGCGAGTTCTATCCGCCGGAGGCCATCGCCCGAGGCCTGCAAGGGGAAGTCCTGGTGCTGATCGTGCTCGACGAATCGGGCAAGGTGGTCGGCGCCCGCGTCGAACAGGGCAGCGGCCACGCGATCCTGGATACGGCGGCGCTGCAGGCCGTCCGTTCGCTGAAGTCGCTGCCGGCCGACGCGCCGCGCCAGGTGGTGCTGCCCGTCGTCTTCCGGCTGCGCTGACTCAGACCGCGCCGGCGGCGCGCAGCGCGGCGATGCGTTCGGCGGCGTAGCCGAGCGCAGCCAGCACCTCGTCGGTATGCTGGCCGAGCGCCGGCCCCAGCCATTCGGTGCCGCCCGGCGTCGCCGACAATTTGGGCACGATGCCGGGAATCCGGAAAGGCTTGCCGTCCGGCAGCGTCGCCGATTCGAACATCTGCCGTGCGATGAATTGCGGGTCGGCGAACATGTCGACCGCGGAATACACGCGCGACGACGGCACCTCGGCCGTGGCCAGCGTCGCCAGTACCTCGGCCTCGTCGTGCCGGGCGCACCAGGCGTCGATCAGCGCGTAGATCTCGTCGCGCCGCGCATCGCGCCCGGCGTTGTCGGCCAGCGACGGATCGTCGGCGAGGTCAGGGCGGCCGATGGCGTGCATGAAGCGCCTGAAGATCGCGTCGCCGTTGGCGCCGATGGTCACGTGCTTGCCGTCGCGGGTGGTGTGCGTGTTCGACGGCGTGATGCCCGGCATGATGTTGCCGGTGCGCTCGCGGACGAAGCCGAAGACGTCGTATTCCGGGACCAGCGATTCCATCATCGCGAACACCGCCTCGTACAGCGCGACATCGACGACCTGGCCGGCCCCGCCGTTCACTTCCTTGTGGCGCAGCGCCATCAGCGCGCCGATGGCGCCCCACAGTGCGGCGATCGAGTCGCCGATCGAGATGCCGGTGCGCACCGGCGGCCGGTCCGGGAAGCCGGTGATGTAGCGCAGCCCGCCCATCGATTCGCCGACCGCGCCGAAGCCCGGCTGGTCCTTGTACGGCCCGCTCTGGCCGAAGCCGGACAGGCGCACCATGACCAGCCCGGGATTGGCGGCGTGCAGTTCCTCCCAAGACAGCCCGAGTTTTTCCAGCACGCCGGGGCGGAAGTTCTCGACAAGGATGTCGGCTTCGGCGATCAGCCGGCGAACGAATTCGCGGCCTTCCGGGTGCTTCAGGTTGGCGGTCACCGATTTCTTGTTGCGCGCCTGCACGTACCACCACAGCGAGGTGCCCTCGTACAGCTTGCGCCACTTGCGCAGCGGGTCGCCGCCGTCGGGCGATTCGACCTTGATCACGTCGGCGCCGAACTCGGCCATGATCCGCGTGCAGAACGGCCCGGCGATCAGCGTGCCGAGTTCGACGACCTTGACGCCGGCCAGCGGTTTTTGCATTTCATCCATGATGCGGCTCCCAGTGTTCGACGGGCAGGTGTTCGCCCCACAGGCGGGCGACGGTCGGCCCGACCCGCTCCGGCGCGCCGCTGGTCGTCACCGTCAGCCGGCCGTGGCCGCCGCCGAGCAGGCCGCCGGCCGCGAGCCGGCGTTCGACCTGGCGGGCGACCGCGGCGCCGGTATCGAGCAGTTGCGTGCCGGCCGGCAGGCGCGCCGCGATCGCCGGCGCGACCCACGGGTAATGCGTGCAGCCGAGCACGACGACGTCGGCCCCGGCCGCCGCCAGCGGTTCGACGTAGCGGTCGAGCAGGCCGGCGACGCGCGGGCTGTCGGCGCCTTCGCTCTCGATCGCCTCGGCCAGCCCCGGACAGGGCTGGGCCAACACGCGCAGGTGGTTGGCATGGTTGCCGACCAGGCGCTGGAAGCGTTCGCTGGCCAGCGTCCGGGTCGTCGCCAGCACGGCGATCGTGCCGCTCCGGGTCAGCGCCGCCGCCGGCTTGACGCCCGGCTCCAGCGCGACCACCGGCAACTGCGTCGCCGCCCGGATCGCCTCGGCCGCCGCGGCGGTCGCCGTATTGCAGGCAATCACCAGCGCCTTGGCGCCGCGCCGGGCGATCGCCTCGGCGATCCGCACGCCGCGCTCCTTAAGGAAGCTCTCCGGCCGGTCGCCGTAGGGCAGGAAGCGGGTGTCGGCGAAATAGAAATAGTCCTCGTGCGGCAGTCGACCGCACAGCGCGCGCAGCACCGTCAGGCCGCCGAGGCCGGAATCGAAGACGGCGATGGGTTGGGGAGGTTTCAAGAAGCGGCTTCGCGAAATGCGGAAAAAACGGACGATGGGGCCGGACTCAGCCCGATCGGCGGCAACGGAAAAACAGGGACGGAGCGATGGCCACCCACAGCACGACGAAAACCCAGATCCGCCCCGCGCCGATATTGTAATTGTCCAGCAGCGCCAACCACGAGTGCCCCGCGACAAAATGGAAGAACAGGAATTCGAAGGCGACCGTCAGCGCGGCCCAGCCCGCCCCGAGCAGCACGGCGGAACGCCTGGACGGCGGCGGCCAGCGACTGATGGCGGCCCGCATCACCAGACCGAGCAGCACGATGCCCGTCGCCGTGGAGAGCTGATGCGCCGTCAGTTCGTCGACATGGCGCCCGTAGGTCAGATCGCGCAGGCCGCCGTTGGCCACCGAAACCAGCAGCATGGCGCACCAGGCGGCAAACATTTTGACGATGAAATGCAGAGGCATGGCGAAAAGAAAAGCCCCCGACCGGCGGGGGCTTGGCTGTCCTAGCGATTCAGCACGCTTACATCCGCGCGATCATCGCGTCGCCGAAGCCGGAACACGACACTTCGGTCGCGCCGTCCATCAGGCGGGCGAAATCGTAGGTCACCTGCTTGTCGCCGATCGCGGCTTCCATGGCCTTGATGACGAGGTCCGCGGCCTCGGTCCAGCCGAGGTGGCGCAGCATCATTTCGGCGGACAGGATCAGCGAGCCCGGGTTGACCTTGTCGAGCCCGGCGTACTTCGGCGCCGTGCCGTGCGTCGCTTCGAAGCAGGCGTACTGGTCCGAGATGTTGGCGCCCGGCGCGATGCCGATGCCGCCGACCTGCGCGGCCAGCGCGTCGGAGATGTAGTCGCCGTTCAGGTTGCAGGTCGCGATCACGTCGTATTCGGCCGGACGCAGCAGGATCTGCTGCAGGAAGGCGTCGGCGATCGCGTCCTTGACGACGATCTCGCGGCCGGTGTCCGGGTTCCTGATCCGGCACCACGGGCCGCCGTCGATCGGCTCGGCGCCGAACTCGTCGCGGGCGACCTGGTAGCCGGTGTCACGGAACAGGCCTTCCGTGTATTTCATGATGTTGCCCTTGTGCACGATGGTCACCGACTTGCGGTCGTTGGCGATCGCGTACTTGATCGCGGCGCGGACCAGGCGGGCGGTGCCTTCGACGGAAACCGGCTTGATGCCGATGCCCGAGGTCGCCGGGAAGCGGATCTTCCGGACGCCCATCTCGTCCTGCAGGAACTTGATGACCTTCTTCGCGCCTTCCGATTCGGCGGCCCATTCGATGCCGGCGTAGATGTCCTCGGTGTTCTCGCGGAAGATCACCATGTTGGTCAGTTCCGGATGCTTCAGCGGCGACGGCACGCCCTTGAAGTACTGCACCGGACGGACGCACTGGTAGAGGTCGAGCTCCTGGCGCAGCGCGACGTTCAGCGAGCGGATGCCGCCGCCGACCGGGGTCGTCATCGGTCCCTTGATCGACACCGAGTATTCCTTCAGCGCATCGAAGGTTTCCTTGGGGAACCACTCGTCCGGGCCGTAGATGCGGGTCGATTTCTCGCCGGCATAGACCTCCATCCAGTGGATCTTCCTTTTGCCGCCGTAGGCCTTGTCGACCGCGGCGTCGATGACCTTGATCATGACCGGCGTGATGTCGATGCCGATGCCGTCGCCTTCGATGAACGGGATGATCGGATTGTCCGGGATCGCCTGCCCCGGAACGATTTTCTGACCACCTTGCGGAACCTTGATGTGAGATGTCATAGCCACACTCCATGCGTTGTTATGGGACGACCCGTATCTGCGTCGGCACATCCCTCTGCGGGGATGCGGGGCCAGGGCGGGCCTGGCCGGAAGCGCACGCAATTATGCGGCAAAAGGCGGAACGGTGTCAGCCATGCACCGCCGCGGTGCCCATGAAAAAGCCCGGCCGACCGGGGGTTCCGGTCGGCCGGGCCGTCAGGCACCGGAAGGGGCCCGCGCTCAGGCGCGGGCGGCCTTCAGCGCGGCGTTCAGCGTCGGGCTCGGACGCATCACGGCCTTGCACTTCTCCGAATCGGCCTTGTAGTAGCCGCCGATATCGACCGGCTTGCCCTGCACCGTCTTCAGCTCGGCGACGATCTGCGCCTCGTTGGCGGTCAGCGACTTGGCCAGCGGTGCGAAGTGCGCCGCCAGTTCCTTGTCCTCGGTCTGCGCGGCCAGTTCCTGGGCCCAGTACATCGCGAGGTAGAACTGCGAGCCGCGGTTGTCGAGCTCACCGGTCTTCGGCGACGGCGACTTGTTGTTGTCGAGCAGCTTGCCGGTCGCAGCATCCAGAGTCTTGGCCAGCAGCTTGGCACGCGGGTTGCCGTCCTTGATGCCGAGCTCTTCGAGCGACACGGCCAGGGCCAGGAACTCGCCCAGCGAATCCCAGCGCAGGTGGTTTTCCTGCGTCAGCTGCTGCACGTGCTTCGGCGCGGAGCCGCCGGCACCGGTTTCGTACATGCCGCCGCCGTTCATCAGCGGGACGATGGACAGCATCTTGGCCGAGGTGCCCAGTTCCATGATCGGGAACAGGTCGGTCAGGTAGTCGCGCAGGATGTTGCCGGTCACCGAGATGGTGTCGAGGCCGCGGGCGACACGCTCCAGCGTGAAACGCATGGCGCGGACCTGGCTCATGATGTGGATCTCGAGGCCGCTGGTGTCGTGATCCTTCAGGTACTTCTCGACCTTCTTGATCAGCTCGGCTTCGTGCGGGCGGTACGGGTCGAGCCAGAACACCGCCGGCATGCCGGAGTTGCGGGCGCGGGTGACGGCCAGCTTGACCCAGTCGCGGATCGGCGCGTCCTTGACCTGACACATGCGCCAGATGTCGCCAGCTTCGACGGTCTGCGTCAGCAGCACTTCGCCGCTGTTGATGTCGACGATGTTGGCGATGCCGTCTTCCGGAATTTCGAAGGTCTTGTCGTGCGAGCCGTATTCCTCGGCCTGCTGGGCCATCAGGCCGACGTTCGGCACGGTGCCCATGGTCTTCGGATCGAAGTTGCCGTGCCACTTGCAGAAGTTGATCATCTCCTGGTAGATGCGGGCGAAGGTCGATTCCGGCATCACGCACTTGCTGTCGTACTGCTTGCCGTCGGCACCCCACATCTTGCCGCCCTGGCGGATCATCGCCGGCATCGACGCGTCGACGATGATGTCGTTCGGCGAGTGGAAGTTGGTGATGCCCTTGGCCGAGTCGACCATGGCCAGACGCGGACGGTGTTCCTGGCAGGCGTGCAGGTCGCGGATGATCTCGTCGCGCTTCGATTCCGGCAGCTGCTTGATTTTCTCATACAGGTCGACCATGCCGTTGTTCACGTTGATGCCGAGCTCCTTGAAGGTCTGCTCGTGCTTCTCGAAGGCTTCCTTGTAGTAGATCTTCACGCAGTGGCCGAAGACGATCGGGTGCGAGACCTTCATCATCGTCGCCTTGACGTGCAGCGAGAACAGGATGCCGGACTGGCGGCAGTCTTCGAGCTGGGCTTCGTAGAAGTCGCACAGCGCCTTCTTGCTCATGAACATCGAATCGATGATCTCGCCTTCGAGCAGCGACAGCTTCGGCTTCAGCACGGTGGTCTTGCCGCCCTTGGCGATCAGCTCCATGCGGACTTCACGCGGCTTGTCGAGGGTCAGCGACTTTTCGCCGTGGTAGAAATCGCCGTGCTCCATGTGGGAGACGTGGGTCTGCGACCACTGCTTCCATTCGCCCATGGAGTGCGGGTGCTTCTTGGCGTAGTTCTTGACGGCGCCCGGCGCGCGGCGGTCGGAGTTGCCTTCGCGCAGCACCGGGTTGACGGCGGAACCGAGGCACTTGCCGTAGCGGGTCTTGAGCGCCTTCTCTTCGTCGGTGGTCGGGTTTTCCGGGTAGTCCGGAATCTTGTAGCCCTTTTCCTGCAGTTCCTTGATGCAGGCCTTCAGCTGCGCGACGGAAGCCGAGATGTTGGGCAGCTTGATGATGTTGGCGTCCGGCTCGAGGGTCTTCTTGCCCAGTTCGGCCAGCGTGTTCGGAACGCGCTGTTCCTCGCTGAGGTACTCGGGAAACTCGGCGAGCACGCGGGCGGACACGGAAATGTCGGCCTTTTCGATGTCGATTCCCGCCGGCGCGGTGAAGGTACGGACGATCGGCAGGAAGGCGCAGGTTGCCAGCAGCGGCGCCTCATCCGTCAGTGTGTAAATGATCTTGGACTTCTCGCCAGCCATGTATATCCCCTTGCGTTGGATTGAATTGTCGGACCGAGGCCAAGCCCGGTCCTTTGTTTAACCGGTTTGCAGACGCAAAACATCGAGAGTATCGGCCCGCGGCGCATCTCAGTCAACGAAACGGGCTTTCACCTGATGCTGTCGCCGGCATCCGGCGGCCTGTGCGCTGCGCAGCCGATGCTAATATTTACCGCTGAATTCGGGACCGTTGACCATGAAAATCTCCGTCGGCCTGTACGGCACCAGCGCGCACCAGATCGCGCTGGCCATGATCCAGGGCTTCAACAAGCACTACCTGCTGTTCCGCCAGACCTGCCGCGAGGCCAAGACGCGCTTCGAGCAGGGCGACTGGCTGGGCGTGCACAAGGCGGTCCGCGAACGCATCCGCTTCTACGACGACCGCGTCGACGAATGCGTCGAGCGCCTGCGCAGCGAGTTCGACGCGCAGGGACTCGACGACGCGACCTGGCAGCAGGTCAAGCTGCTGTACATCGGCCTGCTGCTCAACCACAAGCAACCGGAGCTGGCCGAGACCTTCTTCAACTCGGTGACGACCAAGATCCTGCACCGGACCTATTTCCACAACGACTTCATCTTCGTCCGCCCGACCATCTCGACCGAGAACCTGGAGGCCGACAGCGACCCGACCTACCGCAGCTACTACGCCGACGCCGACGGCCTGCGCGGCGCGATCCGCAGCATCGTCACCGATTTCGGCTGGCAGCGCCCGTTCGCCGACCTCGAGCGCGACGTCGGCCATGTCTATCACGCGATCCGGCGCTTCCTGCAGGACGTGCCGAAGCGCGAGTTCAACTTCCAGATCCAGGTGCTCGGATCGGCCTTCTACCGCAACAAGGCGGCCTACCTCATCGGCAAGGCGATCAACGGCGCGACCGAATATCCGTTCACGATCCCGGTGCTGCACGACGATGAAGGCCGGCTCTACCTCGACACCATCCTGCTCGACGCATGGCGGATCGGCCTGCTGTTCTCGCTGTCGCGCGCCTACTTCATGGTCGACATGGAGGTGCCGTCCGGCTACGTGCAGTTCCTGCGCGCCATCATGCCCAACAAGCCGCGCTCCGAGATCTACATCATGCTGGGCCTCGGCAAGCAGGGGAAGACGATGTTCTTCCGCGACTTCATCTATCACCTGCACCATTCCGAGGACAAGTTCATCATGGCGCCGGGCATCCGCGGCCTGGTCATGCTGGTGTTCACGCTGCCGTCCTATCCCTACGTGTTCAAGATCATCAAGGACGTGTTCGGCAGTTCCAAGAACATGGACAAGGCGACGGTCAAGAAGAAATTCATGCTGGTCAAGCAGGTCGACCGCGTCGGCCGGATGGCCGACACCCTCGAATTCTCCAACGTGATGTTCCCGCTCGACCGCTTCGACCGCGAGATCCTCGACGAACTGGAGCGCCTGGCCCCGTCGTGCTACGAGATCGACGGCGACCAGCTGATCATCAAGCACCTGTACATCGAGCGCCGGATGGAGCCGCTGAACATCCACCTCGAGCGCATGGAGAAGAGCGGCAACGCCGACGGCCTGGAACACGCGATCCGCGAATACGGCAACGCGATCCGCGAGCTGGCGCAGGCCAACATCTTCCCGGGCGACATGCTGTGGAAGAACTTCGGCGTCACGCGCTACGGCCGCGTCGTGTTCTACGACTACGACGAGATCGAGTACATGACCGACTGCAATTTCCGCGCGATCCCGCCGGCGCCCGACTACGAGACCGAGATGTCCGGCGAGGTCTGGTATCCGGTCGGCCGCAACGACGTCTTCCCGGAGGAATTCGCGACCTACCTGCTCGCCTCGCCGCTGCTGCGCAAGGTGTTCATGAAGCACCACCGCGACCTGCTGTCGCCGGGCTTCTGGCAGGATGCGCAGCAGAAGATCCGCGCCGGCCACGTCGAGGATTTCTTCCCCTACCCGCAGGAAATCCGCTTCTGCCACACCCCGCCGCAGGCCGCCTGAGCCCGCCGCGGTCGACCGCTCCGAGAAAGCCAAAATGGATATCGACTCCCTGATCGAAAGCCTCGGCGAACGGACCAGCATCGTCCTCGCCGGCCTGCTGGTCGGCGCGCTGTTCGGCGCCTTCGCGCAACGCTCGCGCTTCTGTCTGCGCTCGGCCGTCGTCGAGTTCTGGAACCGCCAGGGCCGGGGCCGCCAGGCCGTGTGGCTGTTCGCGTTCGCGGCCGCGATGCTGGCCACCCAGGGCTTCGTCGCCGCCGGCTGGCTCGACGTCTCGCAGGCCCGCCAGCTGGCCAGCACCGGCAGCCTGTCCGGCGCGCTGGTCGGCGGGCTGCTGTTCGGCATCGGCATGATCCTGGCGCGCGGCTGCGCGTCGCGCATGCTGGTGCTGGCCGCCAACGGCAACCTGCGTGCCTTGCTGACCGGGCTGATCTTCGCGGTCACCGCGCAGGCCTCGCTGAACGGCCTGCTCTCGCCGCTGCGCACCTGGCTGTCAGGCCTGTGGACGATAGACGGCGGCAGCGGCCGCGACCTGCTCGCCCTGTCCCACCTCGGCCAGCCGGCCGGCGTGCTGTTCGGCCTGCTCTGGCTGGCCGTCGCCGTGCATTACGCGCAGCGCAGCCGCCTGTCCCGGCGCGACGGGATCAACGGCGCCGGCGCCGGCCTGTGCATCGCGCTCGCCTGGCTGCTGACCTACCAGATCGGCACGCGCAGCTTCGACGTGGTGCCGGTGCAGAGCCTGAGCTTCACCGGCCCGTCGGCCGACGTGCTGATGCTGGTGCTGTCGGCCCCGGGCCAGCCCTGGGATTTCGACGCCGGCCTGGTCCCCGGCGTCGTGCTCGGCTCGTTCGCTGCGGCGCTGTGGGGCCGCGAACTGAAGCTCGAAGGTTTCCGGGACGGTTACAGCATGCGCCGCTACATCGCCGGCGCCGTGTGCATGGGTTTCGGCGGCATGCTGGCCGGCGGCTGCGCGGTCGGCGCCGGCGTGTCGGGCGCCGCGATCTTCGCGCTGACCGCGTGGCTGGCGCTGATCGGCATGTGGCTGGGCGCCGGCCTGGCCGACCGCGTGGTCGACGGCCCGGAAAAGAAAACGGCCGGGACGAGCGCCCCGGCCGATCCGTCGCTGCAGCCCTGAGGACTCAGCGCGGGAAGTACATCTTGGCCTTGTCGAGCTTGTAGGTCCACGGCAGATTGGCGTTCTTCCAGCCGTTGACCGCACGCTGCCCGGCCTTCGGGCCTTCCTTGGCGGTGTCGCCCTCGAAGCCCTCGGCGACCGAGTAGACCTTGCCGTAACCGGCCATCTGCAGCCGGTCGGCCGCCTTCGAGCTGCGGTCGCCGGAGCGGCAGACCAGGATGATCGTCGCGTCCTTGCCCAGGCCCATGTCCTTCAGGCGGCGCTCGAGTTCCGGCACGAAGTCCTGGTTCGGCTCGAGCTTGTACATGTGCCGCTTGTCGTCCCAGTCGGTCATGATTTCCGGGTGCTCGACGAAGGGCACCAGCGCGTCGGCGTCGCCCGGCCAGCCGACGTACATCGCTTCGGCGCGGGTCCGGATGTCGAACAGCGCGACGCCCTTCGGGTTGGCCTTCTTCATCTCCCAGGCCTGCTGCGGCGTCAGGTAGAGGCCAAGCTTCGACTTCTTGATTTCCGGCAGTTTTTCCCAGTCCACCGCGCCCGGCGCCCAGTCGGCGGCGAAGGCGAGCGACGACACGGCCAGCAGGCCGGCGAGCAGTGCGTTGTTGAACAGCTTGGTCTTCATCATGCCATCCCCGGGTTGTTGCCGACGCCCTTCAGCGTCGGCAGGTTCAGATTGACCGGCTTCACGGTCTTGATGTCGCGCAGGTAGCGGGCGACCAGTTCCCAGATCGGTTCGCCGGCGTTCTTCGCTTCCTCGGACACCGGCGCCCAGCCGGCGACCTTGTAGGTCTTCTGCGGATCGATCGGCTTGCCCTTCAGCATCATGTTCTGGATGCGGCTGCCCATCTTCGCGGTCGGATCGCAAGTGTATTGCAGGCCGCCGACGCGCACCATGTCGCCGCCCTGCTGGTAGTAGGGATCCGGGTTGAACAGGTTGTCGCAGACGTCCTCGAGCACGGTCTTGATCATCTCGCCGCTCATCATCGTCAGCGTCGTCCACGGGTAGGTGATCGCCGTCTGGTCGAGCACGTGCTCCATCCGGATCGCCTGCCCGGGCAGCAGCGAGGTGCCCCAGCGGAAACCCGGCGAGAACGCGATTTCGGCGTCCTTTTCCTTGAGCAGCGCGTCGAGGATCAGCTGGTCGAAGGTGCCGTTGAAATTGCCGCGGCGGTAGAGCAGTCCCTCGGTGACCGCGAGCTGCTCGTTGAGCTTGTCGAGGTAGGGCGCGCGCGCCTTGTCGATCAGCGCCTGCATGTCGCGGTCGGCCGGCAGCAGGTTGGCGAACACCGGCAGCAGCTTGTAGCGGAAATCGGCGACCTTGCCGTTCTTCACGTCGAAATCGAGCACGCCGAGGTACTTGCCGTTGGAACCGGCGTTGGTGACCAGCGTGCGGCCGCCGGCATTGCCGACGATCACCGGCGCCGGCACGCCGTCGTGCGTGTGGCCGCCCATGATCGCGTCGATGCCGCGCACGCGCGAGGCCATCTTCAGGTCGACGTCCATGCCGTTGTGCGACAGCACGACGACGACCTGCGCACCGGCCGCGCGCGCCTCGTCGACGGTCTTCTGCATGTTGTCGTCCTGGATGCCGTAGCTCCAGTTCGGCACTTGCCAGCGCGGGTTGGCGATCGGCGTGTAGGGAAAGGCCTGGCCGATGATGGCGACCGGCACGCCGTTGATGTTCTTGATCACGAAGGGCTTGAACACCGGGTCGCCGAAATCGGTGGTCTTGATGTTCTGGGCGACGATGTCGACGTGGCCGGCGAAATCCTTTTCCTCGATTTCCTTGACCCGCTCCTCGCCGTAGGTCGCTTCCCAGTGCAGCGTCATCACATTGACGCCGAGCGCCTTGCAGGCATCGACCATGTCCTGC
Organism: Dechloromonas sp.; assembly: GCA_028687035.1. Classification (GTDB taxonomy): domain Bacteria; phylum Pseudomonadota; class Gammaproteobacteria; order Burkholderiales; family Rhodocyclaceae; genus Azonexus. The sequence continues at coordinate 31,572 of JAQUAX010000021.1, forward strand.
GCGTTGGTCCACAGCGCGGTGCCGGAGCCCTGCCAGGTGTCGCCGCCGTCGAGCAGCAGCGCCCCCGGCCGGCTCGCCTTCATGCGCTTGACCAGCGTCGCCAGGTGCGCGAAGCCGCCGACCTTGCCGTAGGTCTGCGCGGCCTTCTCGAAATTCAGGTAGGTGTAGGCGTGCGACTCCAGGCTGTTCGGCCTGAAGCCGAAGTGCTTCAGCAGCGCGTCGCCGACCAGGTGCGGCACCTTGCCGAACTGGTCGCCGAAGCCGAGATTGACGTTCGGTTCGCGGAAGTAGATCGGCAGCAGCTGCGCGTGGCAGTCGGTGATGTGAAGCAGGCTGACGTTGCCGAATTTCGGCAGGTCGTAGAGTCGGGCGGCGCCCTTCTCGGCCATGGCCAGTTCGCTGTGCAGCGACATGCCGCCGGCCGCTGCAACGGCCAGCACCTGGAGGAATTCCCGGCGATTCATGCTCATGGTGTTGTCCCAAAAAAAGTCCGGCGAGTCGCCCCGCCGGGAAAGTCACGCATTAGTCTTTATTGACCGGCGATTCCGGATCGATCAGGAAGGCCACGATGTGGGTGATCTGCTCCGGCGTCAGCCAGCTGTGCAGGCCGAAACGCGGCATGTTGGTGCAGGCGGTGAAGGCGTTCGAGTTGTAGATCTTGTCGTAGGCGTATTTGACGATGTCCTCCGACTGGCCGCGCAGCTTGCCGAAATGGTGCAGGCTGGGGCCGATCGTGCCGTAGGCCACTTCCTTCTTCGCCAGCTCGTGGCAGGCGTAACAGTTGCCGCCGCGCACGCGTCCGGCCGGGTCCGGCTGGATGAAGCCGATATGGCCGCCGGTGCCGACCGCGGCGAGCTTCTCGCCCTCCTTCCAGTCGCCGACCAGCTTGCCGTCGACCGGGTAGCGGATGGTCGCTGCGTTGAGCTTTTCGAGCTTCTCGCCGACCTTGCGCGGCGGGTTGTCGCGGTACAGGCCGCAGGTCTTCATCGTCTCGTCCTGGTCGAGACGGGCCATCCAGTATTTCGGATTCTCGGCCTTGAACGAGGCGCGGAACATCTGTTCGGCGTCCTTCGCGTACTTGCCGCCCGGCGCTTCGGCCAGCGCGGCGGGAACGGCGGCTGCGGTCAACAGCCCGCACAGGGCCAATTTCAGTTTGCTCATGGTCGTCCCCTCGGTCAGCGCTTGATTCCCGGCGTTTCCATCACGGTGCCGGTGGCGTTCTTCTGCAGGAAGGTTTCCAGCGCGACGATCGAGTCGGCCAGGTAGTTCGGCTCGGGCCAGCGCGCCTGGCGCATGCAGTCGATCAGGCGGCGCTGCATGGTCCACACGGCGCCCTGCGACACGCGGTAGGACGGCCAGGTCTTCATCGCCGTACCGGCGCCGTCCTTCGTCGTCAGGTTGCCCAGCTCCTGCAGGCGGATGCGCTTGCCTTCCTGGCCATGGCAGATGGCGCAGGAGAAATCCTGCGGACCGGAGCGGCGGTAGAAGATGTACTCGCCCATCTTGGCCATCTTCGCTTCCTCGGGGTGGGTCGCCGGCACGGCGATCTTCATGCCGTTCGACCGGGCCCCGATGAAGGTGACCAGCGCCTCGATGTCGGACTCGCGGCCCGGCTTCGAGTACCAGTTCTTCGTGACGTCCTCGGCCTTGAAGCCCTGCAGCGTCACCATGCAATGCACCAGCCGGGACTCGACGTCCATGACCTTGCCGGTGTCCTTGAAATATTTCGGCAGCGCCGCGTAGGCGCCTTCCAGCTTGCCCGGGCCCAGGCCCAGGTCGCACTGCTCGAGCGAGGCGTTCTTCGGGCCGCGCTTCTCGGCCCACAGCGCTTCGCCGCGGACTTCGAGCAGATCGGCCGGATTGCCGTCGGCCAGCGCCTCGCGGTATTTGGCCAGTTCGTCGGCGACCTTGGCGTCCTGCGCCGGGGCCGTCAGCGGCACGGCAGCGGCGAACGCTGCCGTCACCAGCGTTTGCAACAAACGTCGGTTCATCGGTTTCTCCTCCAGGGGAACGGGGGTGCGGCAGCCGCGGTCTGTGCCGCGTTGCTGCCGTCTTTCACAACGAAATCAGGCGATGGTCGCTTCGTCGGTACGGCTGTCGCCCTTGTTGTCCTTCCAGGACACGGCGACCTTCTCGCCCTTGGCGCCGCCCTTGAACTTGAACGCCAGGTAAGGGTTCTTCGACACCGCGGTGCCGAACTCGCCCTGCAGTACGACCTTGTCGCCGTGCTTGGCGCTCAGTTCGGTGATGAACCAGGCCGGAATGATCGCGCCGTTGGCGTCCTTGCGCTGGCCGGTTTCCATTTCGTGGCTGATCAGGACCTTGACTTCGGTAACGCCGTCCTTGTTGGCGGCGCGGATCTTCATCGGATTTGCCATGTTTATATCTCCTAAATTCAATGTGTAAAACGGGAGGAAAGGCGTCGCGAGCGATGGCTGAACAAGGCACGCTTGCGAGACGGTGCAGATTGCACGGCGAGCAGGCGCAACGAAGTTCAGGCGAGCGCAGTCGCCTTGACCCCGTTTTTAGCCGCCGCAGCCGCCCAGGGTGACCTTGATTTCCTTGGTCGCCATGTAGAACTTGCCGTCGGCCTTGACCAGCGCATAGACGTTGGACGTCTGGCCCATCTTGACGCGGGTCTGGACGTTGGCTTCGGTGCCTTCCGGCAGCACGAAGCTGGCGGCCAGCGCGTTCGGGTTCTTTTCGATCAGGATCGCGACCATGGTCACGTTCGGCAGCGTCGAGCTGACGCCGACCGGGACGACCGCGCCGTTCTCGGCGATGTCCGGGCCGGTCACCTGGACATCCTTGCTGTCGGCCGGGCTGCCGGCGCCGAGCGCCTTCAGCGTGTCGGCCATGCTCTTCGCGTCGAAGGCGGCCTTGTTCCAGTCGGCCAGGGCCAGGCCCGGACGGATGATGCCGGCGGCGGCCAGAACGCCCATCAGGGCGGCACCGGAGCCGGTCTTCAGTACATTGCGACGGTTCATAACTTCTCCTCTCGTAGGTATGGGGATGACTTACTTCGCACCGGAAAGAATCCACCGGACCAGGGTCTTGATGTCCTCGTCAGGCAGATGGCCGTTCGGCGGCATCGGGACCGAGCCCCAGGCGCCCTGTCCGCCGTTCTTGACCTTGGCGACCAGCTTGCCTTCGGCATCGGCCTGGTCCTTGTAGCGGGCCACGACTTCGTTGTAGCCGGGACCGACGATCTTGCCGGCGACACCGTGGCAGGCCATGCAGCCGTTCTTGGTCGCCAGTTCGAGCGTTGTCGCATTGGCCGCCTTTTTGGCCGCCTCCGGACCGAGCGTGCGGGTGCCGCGGACCGGACCGAAGGAACGGTTCTGGTCGGCCAGTTCGCCGTGGGCGGTGCGCGCGTACTCGGGCAAGGTGGAGGCGATCTGGACTTCGGCCTTGCAGTTCTTCATGCAGGCGACGTTCTTCACGTCCGGCTTGCCGCCGTTGCCGATGCCGCCCTTCTTGGCCGGCGCGCCCGGCCACATGCCGTGGTCGGTGGTCATGCCGTTGCGGTTGGGCATCAGCTTCTGGACGTCGGCGATGTTCCTGTCGGACAGCGTGAAGTCGCCCGGAACGATCTCGGCGAGATTCAGGAAGTAGGCGAGGATCGCGTAGACGTCGTCCGGCTTCAGCGACTTCGGCGCCGTCCACGGCATCGCGCGCTGGATGTAGTCGAACACCGTCGAGATCGTCGCGACCTTGGTGAAGGTCGTGCGCTGCGGGATGTCGCCCTTGACGAAGCCGCCGACCCGGCCGTTCTTGATGTCTTCCGCGGTGGTGCCGCCGATCAGCGGCGTGAACACCTCGTTCGATTCGCCGAAGGAACCGTGGCAGGACGCGCACTTTTCCTCGAACAGCTCCTGGCCGCGCTCGACGTTGCCCGAGCCCTTGGGCAGGCCCTTGAAGTCCGGGCGGACGTCGATGTCCCACGCGGCGACTTCGGCCGTCGTCGCCTGGCGGCCGATGCCCTGGTACTTGTCGAAGGCGAAACCCGCGGTCGACGCGCCGGCGAGCGCCAGAACCAGAATGGACTTAGAGAACCTGGACATTGGTGACCTCCCCGCTTTCGACGACTTTCCAGGACTGGATCGCATTGTTGTGATAGATCGACTTGGTGCCGCGCACCTTGCGCAGCTGGCCGTAGGTCGGCTGCACGTAGCCGGTCTCGTCGATGGCGCGCGACTGCAGGATGGCCGGCTTGCCGTCCCACACCCAGCCGATGTTGAAGCGGGTCAGCGCCTTGTTCTGCACCGGGCCTTCGAGACGCGCGGTCTGCCAGTTGATGCCGCCGTCGAAGGACACGTCGACCTGCTTGATCCGGCCGCGGCCCGACCAGGCGATGCCGGACACGTTGTAGAAGCCCTTGTCGAGCAGCGTCTGGCCGCCGGACGGCGTGGTGATCACCGACTTGCATTCCTGGATCGACGTGTATTGACGATGCAGGCCGTTCGGCTGCAGGTCGATGTAATGTACCGCCTCGTCCTTGGTCGCGTACGGCTGGTCGCCAACTTCGATCCGGCGCAGCCACTTGACCCAGGACACGCCCTGCACGCCGGGCACGACGAGGCGCAGCGGGTAGCCGTTTTCCGGGCGCAGCATCTCGCCGTTCATGCCGTAGGCCACGAAGACTTCGCCGTTTTCGACCATTTCCATCGGAATGGTGCGCGTCATCGACGAGCCGTCGGCGCCTTCGGCCAGCACGTAGCGGGCCTTCCTGTAATCGACGCCGCAATCCTCCAGCAGCAGCTTCAGCGGCACGCCGGTGAATTCGGAACAGGACAGCATGCCGTGCGTGTATTGCACGGTCGGCACCGCGACGTTGCCCCATTCGAGACCGGTGTTGGCACCGCACTCGATGAAGTGGATGCGCGACACCGACGGCAGGCGCATCAGCTCGTCCATGGTGTAGACCTTCGGCTTCTTCAGGAAAGCCGGGTCGGAACCGTTGATCATCAGCCGGTGGCGCGCCGGATCGATGTCGTGCCAGCCCTGGTGGTGGCGCTCGAAATGCAGGCCGGACGGCGTGATGATGCCGAACAGGCCTTGCAGCGGGCAGAACGACACGGATGCGCCGCCGACCCGGGTCAGCCCCGGCGACTCGCGGCGCAGCAGCTGGCTTTCGTATTTGGACGGCGTGCCGTAGGGCCGCACCGCGACCGGCTGGCCGAGGCTGGTCGTCCATTCCGGCAGTTCGAGGATGGCCGGATCGCCGTCGGCGGCCCGCGCCGCGATCGGCGCGGCCAGCGCGGCGCCGGCGGCGAGGAAGCTCTTGCGCAGGAAACTGCGCCGCCCCGCACCGACGGCCCGGACCTGCTCTTCCGTCAGGAAGTTTTCCGGAGCGAGCCGCAAGCGCCCCGGTTTGTTGTCGATATCACCCATAAGGTAAACCCCCTCCACTCGTTGAGTCTCAGTTGTCGCGTTGCTCGACGGACACCCCCAGATGCTCGCCCAGGTCACGGCTGGCCACCGTGATGCTGACCGTTCGGCAGATGTCCACGAAATTGGGGTCGACGACGCGGTAATACACGAGATTGCCGTCCCGGCGCCGGTCGACCACGCCCGCCCTGTACAGGATGTTCAGGTGACGGGAAATGTTCGCCTGCGTCAGTCCGATCTGCATGACCACGTCATTGACCGGGCGCTCTTCTCCGCACAGACATGAGAGAATACGCAGCCGCGTCGGGTCAGCCAGCAGGCTGAAGTAATGCGCGACCTGTTCAAATACCTGTATCGTCTCGTCCATGTCATTCTTTGATCTGGATCAAGTTTCAATGTATAACTGCGTACTTATATAGTCAACTACTAATATTGTTGCAGCGCAGCATGCAATTTGTCGAAAAGCGTTCTACCCTTCGGCAAATGCCGCCTCAGGCAACGAAAGACGGCTATATAAACGACAACATCATGAGGAAGGAGATATCCCGATGAAACTGTTCGCCCCCCTCGCCGCAGCCTGTCTGCTGGCGACTGCCGGTTCTGCCCTGGCGGCCGATCCGAACCTCGGCCGCAACCTGGCCGCCACCTGTGCCAACTGCCACGGCACCAACGGCCACGCGGTCAAGGGCTCCGGCATGGATGCGCTGGCCGGCATGGAAAAGGCCAAGACGCTGCAGAAACTCGCCGATTTCAAGAGCGGCGACAAGCCGGCGTCGATCATGCACCAGATCGCCAAGGGCTATACGGACGAGCAGCTCGACCTGATCGCCGCCTACTTCGCCGCGCAAAAATAAGGGAGACAACCATGATGCTGATGAAACGACGCGATTTCCTGAAGGTCGGCGCTGCGGCCGGCGCGATGGCCTCCCTGTACGGCTGTGCCGGCGGCGGCAAGAGCAGCGGCCACGTGGTGGTGGTCGGCGGCGGCTACGGCGGCGCGACGGTCGCCAAGTACCTGCGCATGTGGAGCGAGGGCGGCGTCCAGGTGACGCTGGTCGAGCGCAACCCGACCTTCATCTCCTGCCCGATCTCCAACCTGGTGATCGGTGGCCAGAAGACCATGGAAGACATCACGGTCAGCTACGACAACCTGAAGAGCAAGTGGGGCGTCCGCGTGATCCAGGACGACGTCGTCGCGGTCGACGCCGCCAAGAAGACCGTTTCGCTGAAGGCCGGCGGGGCGCTGAGCTACGACCGCCTGGTGCTGTCGCCGGGCGTCGATTTCATGTGGGACGAGATTCCCGGCCTGAACTCGGCCGACGCGCAGGCCAAGATCCTGCACGCCTGGAAGGCCGGTCCGCAGACCGTCGCGCTGCGCAAGCAGCTCGAAGCGATGCCCGACGGCGGCGTCTATGCGATCGCCCTCCCGAAGGCCCCGTACCGCTGCCCGCCCGGACCCTACGAGCGCGCCTGCCTGGTCGCCAACTACTTCAAGCAGAACAAGCCGAAGTCCAAGGTCGTCATCCTGGACGCCAACGAGGACGTGCAATCCAAGAAGGCGCTGTTCACGAAGGCCTGGAACGACCTGTACAAGGGCATCATCGAATACCGGAACAACAGCGAGGTCAAGGACGTCGATGTCGCGAACAACACCGCGATCCTCGAATTCGACAAGTTCAAGGCCGACGTGCTGAACGTGATCCCGCCGCACCGCGCCGGCAACATCGCCGCCCAGTCCGGCATCAAGCTGATCAACAACCGCTGGGTGGACGTCAACTGGCTGTCGATGGAATCGACCAGCACGCCGGGCATCCACGTGCTCGGCGACGCCGTGTTCCCGGCACCGACCATGCCGAAGTCCGGCCACATGGCCAACCAGCACGGCAAGCTGGCCGCCGCGGCGATCCTGAACCTGCTCGCCGGCGAACAGCCGAACCCGGCGCCGGTCGTGATGAACACCTGCTACAGCTTCGTCGATGCGAAAAACGTCATCCACGTCGCCTCGGTGCATCAGTACGATCCGGCGACCAAGCTGGTGCAGCCGGTCAAGGGCGCCGGCGGCGTCTCGGCCGCGCGCAACGAACTGGAAGGCAAGGTTGCGCTGGGCTGGGCCAAGAACATCTGGGCCGACATGCTGGCCTGATTTCCGCCAGCTTACCGAAGGGCCGCTCCGGCGGCCCTTTTCGCATCCGGGGCACGCCCCGGATGCGGGTTTAAGCGTAATATCCGGCTGTTCGGCCCCACCTAAAATCCCGATGCGGGGCGGCCTGCGAGGAGCAATTGTCGATGAGCGCTGACGTTCTGGCGGAAACACTGCATCTGGCGACGGAACTGCGCCGCCTGCTGCCGATGCTGCAGCAGGGCATGGATGAAATTCCCGAGCAATTCGGGAGCGCGCTGCGCCGCTTCCAGGAAGCCTGCGAAAGCAGCCAGCTGTTCCAGCCGGCCGGCGCGATGGCCGGTTCGCTGGTCGCGCTGCTCGAGCATACCGGGGGCCGCACCGGCGATCCCGACATCCTGCGCCAGGTCGACTCGATCTCGCGCAGCCTGCTCGACGAACTCGAGATGAACCACGACGACTCGCTGAGGGAATTCCGGGTGCCGCTGGTGACCCCGATCGTCCCGACGGAACCCCGGGCCAACAAGCGGATCGCGCTGTTCATCGACAGCATGCCGCAACAGTTGCTGCTCGAGGAAAGCCTGACCCAGTCCGGGTTCACGCCGGTCGTCATCGCCTCGCCGGAAGATTTGCTGCACATCGACGATGAAGAGGTGCCGGCGGCGATCGTCGCCGACCTGAACCTGTGCTGCCTGAGCCCGCAGTGCGGCGACATCTTCACGTCCCTGCGCCAGCGCCTGGACCCGCCGCCCCACCTGTTCTGCCTGGCCGACTCGACCGACATCCCGGCCCGCCTGGAAGCCGTCCGCCTGGGCGCGACGCGCTTCATCAGCAAGCCGGTCGACATCGGCCGCCTGATTTCGGTGCTGAAGGGCGTCACCGCCCAGACCCGGACCCAGCCCTTCCGGGTCGCGCTGATCGACGACCACGAACTGACCCGCAGCCTGTACGAGGAAGCCCTCACCGAAGCCGGCCTCGAGACGCTGGCGATCGGCAACCCGCTGCAGGCCCCGCAGCTGATCGGAGAATTCAAGCCGGACGTCGTGATCAGCGACATCTACATGCCCGGCTGCAACGGCCTCGAACTGCTCGCGCTGCTGCGCCAGGACGACGATCTGGCCGATACCGCGATCATCCTGCTGTCCAGCGAGAACGACACCGAGCGCCGCCTCGAGGCGCTCGACCTCGGCGCCGACGATTTCCTGAACAAACCGGTCGACCTCGACATCCTCGAAGCCACCGTTGTCGCCCGGGCCAAACGGGCGCGGATGCTGAAACGCAGCCGCAGCGAATATCGCCGGCTGCGCGAGCGGCTCGGCGAGCTCGAACGCCAGCAGTCGGGCACGCATGCCCGCGGCGGCCCTGAAAACGGCTTCCAGCTCGAGGAACTGTTTCCGGAAGACATTTCCGTCGAGGATTTCCTGCCCCGACCGCTGTCGCGCAAGCACGCCCAGAACTGAGCCCACTGGCCCGAGAGGCCCGGGGCGCCTATCATCGCGCCTTTCGAACGCCCCAGCCCCGGCATGCCCGCTTCAGCCTCCCGCTTCGCCCTCCCCCTCGCCACCTGCGCGCTGATTGCCGCCGGGCCGTCCGCTGCGGATGACGGGCTGAACGCCTGCCGGCAGATCGCCGATGACGCCCGCCGCCTTGCCTGCTACGACGGCCTGGGCGAACCGGCGCGCCCGGCCGATCCTCCCGTCGCGCCGGCGCCGGCCGCTCCGCCGCCGCCCGACTCGCTGCTCGGCCATGCCTGGGAACTCGATCCCGGCGAGCGGGGCCGGATACTCCGCATCCGCCCGTACAAGCCGGTCTATGTGCTGCCCTTCACCCACAGCACCCGGCCGAACCAGCAGCCGGCCTCCCCGGCGCCGGGCCATGCGCTGGCCGACCCGCTGGATATCGCGGCTGACGAGGCGAAGCTTCAGATCAGCCTGAAGACCAAGCTGGCCGAAGACCTGATCGGTGACAACGGCGACCTCTGGTTCGGCTATACGCAATCCTCGCGCTGGCAGGTCTACAACGGCGGCATTTCGCGTCCGTTCCGCGAAACCAACCACGAGCCGGAACTGATGCTGCTGTGGCGCACCGACTACCGGCTGGCCGGCTGGCACGGCCGCTTCCTGAACCTGTCGCTGAACCACCAGTCGAACGGCCGCTCGCTGCCGCTGTCGCGCAGCTGGAACCGCGTCATGCTGTCGGCCAATCTGGAACGCGGCGACTGGACGCTGAGCCTGCGCCCCTGGTGGCGCATCCCCGAGGGCGGCGGCAACGACGACAATCCGGATATTGCGAACTACCTCGGCCGCGGCGACCTGCAACTGGTCCGCCGCTGGGGCGGCCAGCAGCTGTCGGTGATGCTGCGTCACAGCCTGCGCAGTGGCCGGGACAGCCGCGGTGCGCTGCAGGTCGACTACGCCTTCCCGATCGCCGGCCAGCTGCGCGGCCACCTGCAGTGGTTTTCCGGCTACGGGGAAAGCATGATCGACTACAACCACCGGGCCAACTATTACGGCCTCGGCGTGTCGCTGCTCGAGTGGTACTGAACGGCCCGCCCGGCCGAAAA
>JAQUAX010000008.1 GCA_028687035.1 Dechloromonas sp.
CAGCGGTGGAAGCGGCGCGCGCGCGGCATCCGCAGGTGCAGTTCATCGTCACCCGCCACCTCGGCATGGGGCGCGAGCTGTTCGCCGTCCTGCAAGGCCAGCTCGACCGCCTGATGAAGCAACTGGCGGTGCCCGACCCGCAGACCACCGGCGTCGTCCTGCTCGGACGCGGTTCCTCGGATGTCGGTGCCAACGGCGAGCTGGCCAAGATGGCGCGCTGGCTGTACGAGGAAAACGAGCACGAACTGGTCGACCTGGCTTTCACCGGCGTCACCTGGCCGCGCCTGGAAACCATCGTGCAGCGCCAGGCACGGCTGGGCATGATGCAGATCGCCATCATCCCGGTCTATCTGTTCACCGGCGTGCTCATTGAGCGCATCGGCGAGCAGGTCGCCCGCCTGCGCCAGCAGTACCCGCAACAGGCCTTTGCGCTGGGCCAGCATTTCGGTTTCGACGAAGGCATCTTCGCGCTGCTCGACGCCCGCGTATCGCCCGACGCGCTGGCCGGCGGCCTGCTCGAATGCGACGGCTGCAAGTACCGCGAACTGGCCGAGGCCGAGCACCTGCACGACCACAGCCACACCGCCATCGCCAGCCCGGCGCATGCCCATGGCCACGACCATGCGCACGACCACGCCCACCACGGCTGCGCCCACAGCCACGCCTGACCCGGAAGCCGCATGTCCAACACCGTCACCGAACAACTGACCGCCGCCGGCCGCGCCATCGAGCACGACTCCTTCGCCATCATCGACGCCGAGGCCGGCCCGCACGCCTATAGCGCCGAGCAATGGCCGCTGGTGCGGCGGATGATCCACGCCAACGCCGATTTCGAGTTCAACGGCCTCACCGCCTTCCACCCGGATGCGATGCAGGCCGGCATGCGCGCCGTGCTGAAAGGCGGCACGCCCATCGTCGCCGATGTCGAGATGATCTGCGTCGGCCTCTCGAAACCGCGCTTGCAGCATTTCGGCCTGAGCACGCATCACTACATTTCCGACGCGGATGTGATCGCAGCGGCCAAGGCCGCGGACACGACGCGCGCCGTGCAGGCCATGCGCAAGGCGCAGCGCCTCGGCAAGCTCGACGGCGCCATCGTCGGCATCGGCAACGCGCCGACCGCGCTGATCGAACTGGTCCGCCTGATCCGCGAGGAAGGCGTGCGCCCGGCGCTGGTCGTCGGCATGCCGGTCGGCTTCGTCTCGGCCGCCGAATCTAAGGACCTGCTGATGACCGTCGACGAAGTGCCCTGGGTGGCGATCAAGGGGCGCAAGGGCGGCTCGACGCTGGTCGTCGCCGCCATCCACGCCATGCTCGCGCTGGCCGAAGCGGAACAGAAAAAGGCCGCATGAGTACCGCCGATAAGCCCGCCAAGGTTCGCAAGGGCGACGGCAAGCGCGCGCGCGGCAACCGCACCGGCTTCACCACCGGCGCCTGTGCCGCGGCCGCGGCGCGCGCCGCCAGCCTCGGCCTGCTGCTCAGCGAAGTGCCGGAGACCATCGTCAGCCGCCTGCCCAACGGCCAGGACCAGGCCTTCCCGGTGCTCGACGGCAGCGTCGAGGAAGCCGCCGGGCTGGCGCACGCCGTCGTCGTCAAGGATGCCGGCGACGACCCGGACGCGACCAACGGCGCCCACCTGACCGCCGACGTCCGCCTGCTGCCGCACCGCGCCGGCGAAATCGTGCTCAAGGGCGGCGTTGGCGTCGGCGTGGTGACCAAGGAAGGGCTGGGGCTGGAAGTCGGCGGGCCGGCGATCAACCCGGTGCCGCGTCGCAACATTCTCGACAACGTGCGCGCCGTCGCTGGCGAGTTGCTCGAACACGACGGTCTGGAAGTGAGCATTTCGGTGCCCGGCGGCGACGAGATGGCGAAGAAAACGCTGAACGCCCGCCTCGGCATCCTCGGCGGCATTTCCATCCTCGGCACCACCGGCATCGTCCGCCCGTACTCGACCGCCGCCTTCCGCGCCAGCGTCGTGCAGGCGGTCGATGTCGCGGCGAAACAGGGGCAGACCAGCGTGGTGTTCACGACGGGCGGGCGCACCGAGAAATTCGCCATGCGCCAGTTGCCCGAGCTCGACGAATCCTGTTTCGTGCAGATGGGCGACTTCGTCAAGGCGGCCTTTGCCAGCGCGGTCAAGCGCAAGCTGCCGCAGGTTTACATCGGCGCCATGGTCGGCAAGCTGACCAAGATGTGCCAGGGCCTGGCGGTGACGCACGCCTGGAAGGCCGAGGTCGACCGCGACATCCTCGCCGACTCGGCGCGCGAAGTCGGCGCGCCGGACGAACTGGTCGAGGAAATCCGCGCCGCCGAAACCGCCCGCTTCGCCGCCGAACGCCTGGCGACGCTCGGCCTGTCGGAGGCCTTCCATGAACAACTGGCGCAGAAGGCGATCCGCGCACTGAAGGGCCAGTACCCCGGCGCTTACCGGCTGGCCGTGCTGGTTTGCGATTTCGACGGCAATTTCATCTGCCGCGTCGATGAGGAGGCAGTGTGATGAGTGCTGGGGTTTTCATCGTCGGCATTCTCGACGACGGCTGGGCCGGCCTCGGCGACGCCGCCCGCGCCGCGCTGAGCGGGGCCGGGCTGGTGATCGGCGTCGGCCGCACGCTCGACCTGCTGAAAACGCAGTTGCCGGGTGCCGAACTGCGCGCCATGGACGGCGCGCTGGCGCGCGTGCCGGGCTGGATTGCCGAAGCGCGCGCTGCCGACCGGACGGTTGCCGTGCTGGCGACCGGCGACCCGCTCTGCCACGGCATTGGCGGCTACCTGCTCGGTCAGTTGGGCGGTCCCGGCGTCCGCGTGTTGCCGGCGCCTTCGACCTTGCAGATCGCCTTCGCCCGCTGGCAGAAACCCTGGCAGGACGTGGCCATCGCCTCCTGTCACAGCCAGGATGCCGGCGAATGGCAGTGGGGCGCGACGCCGGCGCACGGGCTTTACCCCTTGCTGCGGGCGGTGGCGCTGAACCGCCGCGTCTTCGCCTTCACTTCGCCGGAGAACGACCCGGCGCGGCTGGCGCGGGCGCTGATTACCGCCGGCTACGGCGACGAAGTCCGCCTGTCGGTGGCCAGCCGACTGCTGCTGGCGGATGAAATGGTGGCCTGCGATTTGTCTGCGGTCGACGTCGCCAATCGGCAATTTTCCGACCCCAGCGTCGTGCTGATTGAGCGTTCGCTGGACGCCGCGCCGGTCTTCGGCCGCGACGACCTTGACTACCTCCAGCGTTCGCCGGAAAAGGGCCTGATCACCAAGCAGGAGGCGCGCGCGCTGTCGCTGGCCAAGTTGCGCCTGAAGGCTGACAGCGTGGTCTGGGACATTGGCGCCGGTTCCGGCTCGGTCGGCCTCGAAGCCGCCGGGCTGGCGCCGCTCGGCCACGTCTGGGCGATCGAGAAGAACGCCGCCGACGCCGCCAACGCGCGCGCCAACGCCGAACGGTTCCGCATCGGCAACTACACGCTGTGCGAAGGCAAGGCGCCGGCGCTGCTCGACACCTGGCCGGACCCGGACGCAGTGTTCATCGGCGGCTCGGGCGGTGAGCTGGACGAACTGATCCGCCTGATCCTCGCCCGCCTGAAGCCGGGCGGCCGGCTGGTGATGAATTTCGTCACGCTGGAAAACCTGGCGACGGCGACGAGCGCACTCAAGGCCATCGGCGCCGGCTGGGACGTGGTGCAACTGCAGGCCAGCCGCAGCCAGCCGATTCTCGACATGCACCGCATGGCGGCACAAAACCCGGTGTGGATCGTCACCGCCTGGATACAAGACAAGGAAGCTCAATGACGCAACAACAACGCTACGGCAAACTCATCGGCGCCTCGCTCGGCCCCGGCGACCCCGAACTGATCACCCGCCGCGCCTGGGCGGCGCTGCAATCCGGCGCGCGCTGGCTGTACCCGGTGAAGAAGGCCGAGGAATCGTCCTACGCGCTGGCCATCGTCGAGCGCGGCGGCATCGCCGTGCCGGCCGACGCGGTCGAACTGGTTTTCCCGATGACGCGCGACGCCGAAATCCTGGCCAAAGCCTGGGCGCGCGCCGCGACGCAGACCGTCGAACTGCTCGCCAGCGGCCGCGACCTGGTTTTCCTGGTCGAAGGCGACGCCTCGACCTTCGCCACCTTCGGCCACCTCGCCCGTGTCGTGCGCGAACTGGCGCCCGAAGTCGAGGTTGAGACCATTCCCGGCGTCTCATCCTTCGCCGCCGCCGCGGCGACCACCGGCGTGACGCTCGCCGAGGAGGACGAAACCTTCGCCATCATCCCGGCCGCCTACGGCGTCGAGGTTATCAACCACCTGCTCGACGAGTTCGACACGCTGGCGCTGCTGAAAGTGAAGCCGCTGCTCGACGAGGTCATCGACCTGCTCGAACGCCGCGAACTGCTGGCGACCTCGGTGTTCATCGAGAAAGTTGGCTCGCCGGAAGAACGCATCGTCCCCGACGTCGCCAGCCTGAAGGGCGAAAAGGTCAATTACCTGTCGCTGCTGCTGGTGCAGAACCCCAAGCGCGTGCGCGGCGAGTTGCGGCGGGGCTGCCGCAAGCGCCAAGTCGCGGCGGTGGCGTAAATCCTGCGGTCGACCGGGAAAATGAGCCAAAAATGAAGATAGCCGTCGTCTCCATCACCAAACACGGCATCGCGCTGGCCGGCCGGGTCGTCGCTGCGCTTCCCGGTGCGCAACTGTTCGCACCGGAGAAATTCCGCGCCGACGCCGAGGCCGCCGCGCCGGGCGCCGCCCATTGCTATGAAGGCAAGGTCGGCGAGCAGGTGCCGGCGTTGTTCGCCGCCTTCGACGGCATCGTCGCCATCGTCTCGCTCGGCGCCGTCGTCCGCCTGATCGCGCCGCACCTCAAGGGGAAGGAAGTCGATCCGGCCGTGGTCGTCATCGACGAAGCCGGCAAATTCGCCATCCCGGTCCTCTCCGGCCACCTCGGCGGCGCCAACCAGCTCGCCGGCCACCTCGCCGCCGCACTCGGCGCCCAGGCGGTGCTGACCACCGCGTCCGACGCGCGCGAAACCATCGGCGTCGACCTCCTCGGCCGCGAACTCGGCTGGACCTTCGAAGCGACGCACGACGAACTGGTGCGCTGCAGCGCGGCGATGGTCAACGACGAGCCGGTCGCCCTGGTCCAGGAAGCCGGCTCGCCGGACTGGTGGACAAGCCACGCCAACGGCCGGAGCGGGCCGCTGCCGGCCAACGTAAGCTTGTTCGCCCGTCTCGAAGAGGTCGATCCCGGGCGTTTCGCCGCCGTGCTGTGGATCAGCGAACGGGCGATGCCGGCAAGCTACGCCGCACAACTGGCCGGCCGCCGCGTGATCTATCGCCCATGAAAGACCACCGCATGCGCAACCGCATACGCAACCACGGAGCGCCACTTCCCCCCTCGCGAGCGCCGAGCAGCGCAGGCCGGCCGGGGGCAGTCGGTTCGCAATGTCTGAGCCGCAGGCGAGTTTTGCGAACCGCCCGGCCGGTCGAGCAGCGCAGGGAACCGGGCCGACGGCCCGGCGCGAACGTGGGGGTCGCCTTTCTTTGCTTCCTTTCTTTGGCGAAGCAAAGAAAGGGAGACGCCGGTCAACGGCGGAAAACAGCGGCCGAACTGGAATGCCGCTCGTTTTCGCCTGGCCTTCGCTGCTTGGCGCTCACGAAGGGAGAGATATCCGCGCTCCGTAGTTGCGCACCGAGAGCGAGGGTATTTTGAAAATCACCCTCGGCCTCGGCTGCGACCGCAACACCCCCGCCAGCACCATCGCCCGCTGCATCGAAGAGGCGCTCGCCGCCTGCGGCGCGGCGCCGGACGATGTCCGGGCGGCGGCCAGCATCGACCTCAAGGCCGACGAACCTGGCCTCCTTGAAGTCATCGCCCGCCACCGCTGGCCGGCGCTGTTCTACCCGGCCAGCGAACTGGCCGCGGTCGACGTGCCCAATCCGTCGGAAACCGTCCGCAAGTACACCGGCACGCCTTCCGTCTCGGAAGCGGCAGCGCTGCTCGCGGCCGGTGCCGACAAAAGTCATCTACTCATCGAAAAACACCGGCTGCGCGGCCCGGACGGCCGCAACGCCACCGTCTCCATTGCCAGGATTCCCCATGAACGCACCTGACCATCCCGCCGCCCAAGGCAAGATCATGCTCGTCGGCCTCGGCCCGGGCAGCCACGACCACCTGACGGCGCGCGCCCGCGCAGCAATTGCCGAGGCCGACACGATCATCGGCTACGTCACCTACATCCGCCTGATCGCCGACCTGATCGAGGGCAAGGAAGTCATCAAGAAGTCGATGACCGAGGAACTGGACCGCGCCGTCGAGGCGCTCGACCGTGCCCGCCAAGGCAAGAAGGTGGCGCTGATCTCCTCGGGCGACGCTGGCGTCTACGGCATGGCCGGGCCGACTTTCGAGGTCTTGTTCCAGGCCGGATGGACGCCGGATTCGGACATCGAGGTCGAAATCGTCCCCGGCGCCTCGGCGATCAACACCTGCGCGGCGCTGGTCGGCGCGCCGCTGACGCACGATTTCTGCGCCATTTCGCTGTCCGACCTGCTGACACCGTGGCCGACCATCGCCCGCCGGCTCGACGCGGTGGCCTACGCCGATTTCGTCGTCGCGCTGTACAACCCGAAGAGCGGCCGGCGCACGCAGCAGATCGTCGAAGCGCAGCGCCTGTTCCTGCGCCACCGCGACCCGCAGACGCCGGTCGCCATCGTCAAGTCCGGCCACCGCCCGAAGCAGCGCATCGAGCTGACCACCCTGGAACGCATGGCCGAGGCCGAGATCGGTATGCTATCGACGGTGCTGATCGGCAATTCCAACACCTTCGTCAAGCACGGCCTGATGGTAACGCCGCGCGGCTACGCCAACAAGTACGCAGTGGAGGCCGGCGAGCGCAACACGCATGCCGGCGAACAGGCCGGGCGCTCGTTGTCCACCGGCCTCAACGGCTGGTTGGCGACGATCCAGGCGAGCGGCCGCAGCGCCGCCGAACTGGCCGCCGACTACGGCCTGCCGGAAGACTACATTGCCGCCGCGCTGGCCAGCGAACTGCCGGCGGACGACGAAACCAGCGAAGCCGTTGCCGATCTCGTCTTCCTGCAGGCGGAGTCCGGCACATGCTGACGCCCTCGCCGTTCCGGCCTGGCAGCGTCACGCTGATCGACAAGGCGACCTGGGCGCCTGCCCGTGAGTTCGCGGTCAACCCGCCCACACGAGCTATCGGCTCCGTGCTGCCGGCGTATTTGTCCACGACGGCTTTTCAGTCTTCAGCGTTCCCGTTCGCGACGTTCGGGCCGTCCGGGCCTGTCGTCGCGCCCGCTGTCGCGGCGATATTCCCTGTCGGGGCGAGCCTCCGGCTTTCTACGCTCTTCCGGCGGCGAACGATAAACCGGTGCCGGCTCCCTGCGCGGGGCAATTTCCCTGTCGACGCGGGGCTCCCTGTCGACGCGGGGCGGCGGATCTGCCCGGTGGATCGGAGCGACCACACGTGGCGGCGGCGAGCGGTCGGGTTCCCAGCGACCTTCTTGATGGCGCCAGCGGTCACCGTCGCGCTCCCAGCGATGCGGCGCCCAGCGATATCCGGGGCGCGGCGCTTCCCAGCGCCCGGGAACCCATTCGTGCCGGCGGCCCGTCCACATCCAGTAGCCGCCGATCCAGACGTAACCGACCACCGGCGGGTAGCCCTGGTATTCGATCCGGGGCGGCGGCGGCGCGACGGTGACGACCGTATCGTACGGCGACGGCGTGACGACGCAGGCGCTGAGCAAGGCCGCCACGGCTCCGGCAAGGATGAGCCTGGTTTTCATCTGCGTTCCCTTCGCAATATCTATCGCTGCAGTATAGACGTCCGGCAGCTCGTGCGGCTTGCTCAGGTGCTTTCGTTGCGGCGCGATTGCTGCCAGGCGAGAACGACCTGCCCCGAATGGGCAAGAATGGTCCGGTAGCGCTCTTCCGGCATGGCCTGGCGCAGCGCGCCGAACAGTTGCTGCGTCGCGTCGCGGGCGACATCGCTGACTGCGGCATCCCCGAGCAGGCTGAACTGGATGCTGGCCAGCGTGTCGGCGACCAGTCGCCAGCCCAGTTGCGGACGGTGGGCATCGAGCGCGACCAGCATGCTGCCCAGGGCCTGGACGATGGGCTCCGCTTCGCTTTCGGTCGAACAGGCCGCCATCGCGTGCCACAGGGCCAGGTGGATGCCCCGCCGCAACTCGATCTTGAAATCGATGGCATCGGCCTCGACTCGCTCGATCTGGTCGAAGAACCATTGGAAGCGGGCGTCGGCGCGGGGATCGAGCCGACCGCGCAGGGCGCCGATCAGCGCGGACAGCGCCGGGATCGCGTTCAGCCCGAACGCCTGGCTGTAGGCCAGCCCCCACTGGTCGAGGCCGCTGATCAGCAGGGCCAGGCGCAGCGCGCGGGCATCCTCGCCCTCGCCGGCCTGGCACCAGTTGTGGCAGCGCTGCTCCGCCTCGCCGATCAACGGCGCATCCTGATCCGGCCGGGGGGACGCCGAAATCCGGAAGGCGCCGGCAAATACGTCCTGGGCCAGACGGGCCGCCAGGCGCTGAGTGTCCGGGCTGGCCAGGGTGGCCAGGCCATCGACGAAGGGGGAATCCGTAGACATCGGTGTGCGGTCGACTATCGAAAAGGGGCGAATTCTACCGCGCCCGCTTCCGCTAGAATGCGCCCTCCTTTCCGAAGCCGGGCATTACGCCATGAATATCTACCTCGCCGGCCCCGACGTCTTCCGGCCCGACGCAGCCGACTGGGCCGCCGAAGCCCGCCGCCTGGTCGCCTCCTTCGGCCATTCGGCCCTGCTGCCGACCGACAACGAGGCCCCGGACGCCCCGGGTATCTTCGCCGGCAACATGGCGCTGCTGCGCCGGGCCGACGCGGTCCTCGCCAATCTCGAGCCCTTCCGGGGCGGCGAGCCGGATTCCGGCACCTGCGTCGAAGTCGGCTGCGCGATCGCGCTCGGCAAACCGGTCGTCGGCTACCTGCGCGATACGCGGCCGCTGGTCGAGCGGCTCGGCGCCACGCGCCGCCCAGGCTCCGGGAATGCCTTCGTCGACGAGCGGGGATGGACGGTCGAGAACTTCGCTCTGCCGCTCAACCTGATGCTCGCCGTTCCCTGTACCGTCGTCGAAGGCGGGCTGGCCGAGGCGCTGGCGCGCCTGCAGCACGATGCGGGCTGAGTTGCCTCGCGGCCCGCTGGCCGACGACGACCGGGGCAGCCGCGTCGCCCTCCTCTTTGCGCTGGTCGCCGAATCGCTGACGCTCTGGTACGAGCATGGGGCGTGGCCGACCGAGGCCCAGTTGGCCAGCCGAGCGGCCGACTGGCTGGCCCGCACCCGCCGCTCGCTCGCGCTGGGCGAGCGCCGCCGGCTGGCCGGACTGGCCGACGGCATGGCGCGCCAGATGGCGTCGACCCTGTCGCGCGAGGCCGGGCTTTACGCCGCCCACGAAATGAACGAGGCGCTCGATCCGAATTACCGCTCGGCGCTGGCCGACAGCCTGCTGGCGGAATGCGCGCGCCTGCTCGCCGACGACTGGCCGACCTCCCCTGCCCCGGATTAACATCCGGGAAAGGCCCTTTCATCGGGCGACAGGAGGAAGCATGCGGGTCGGCGTACCGAAGGAAATCAAGAACCACGAGTACCGCGTCGGACTGACGCCGGGCAGCGTCCGCGAACTGACCGGCCGCGGCCACGCGGTGCTCGTCGAATCCGGCGCCGGCGCGGCGATCGGCCTCGGCGACGAAGCCTATGTTGCCGCCGGGGCGACGCTGGCCAGCGGTCCCGACGAGGTCTATCGGGACGCCGAACTGATCGTCAAGGTCAAGGAGCCGCAGCCTGACGAGTGCCGGCGCCTGCGCCCGGGGCAGGTCCTGTTCGCCTACCTGCATCTGGCGCCCGACCGCCGGCAGACGGAATTGCTGCTGGCGTCGGGGTGTACCGCGATCGCCTACGAGACGGTCACCGACGTTCATGGCGGACTGCCGCTGCTGACGCCGATGAGCGAGGTGGCCGGGCGCATGGCGGTCCAGGCCGGGGCGGCCTGCCTGGAAAAATCCCGTGGCGGCTCCGGTGTGCTGCTCGGCGGGGTCCCCGGCGTGGCCCCCGGGCGGGTGGTCGTGTTCGGTGCCGGCACGGTCGGCAGCAATGCGGCCCAGGCGGCGGTCGGCCTGGGCGCCGAAGTCGTCGTCATCGACCGTTCCGTCGATCGCCTGCGCCGGCTCGACGAACGCTTCGGCAACCGTATCCGGACCCTGCTATCGACGCGGGAACACATCGAGAACGCGCTGCACGGCGCCGATCTGGTGATCGGTGCCGTGCTCGTTCCCGGCGCGGCGGCCCCGCACCTGCTCGGGCGCGGCGATCTCGCGCTGTTGCGCCCCGGTTCGGTCCTGGTCGACGTGTCGATCGACCAGGGGGGCTGCTTCGCGACCAGCCGGCCGACCACGCATGCCGAGCCGACCTACGTGGTCGACGGCATCGTGCATTACTGCGTCGCCAACATGCCGGGCGCCGTCGCCCGTACCTCGACTTTCGCGCTGAACAACGCGACGCTGCCGTATGTGCTGGAACTGGCCGATCTCGGGTGGCGCCGCGCGCTGGCCGGAAATCCGCATCTGCTGGCCGGGCTCAATGTTCACCGCGGCCGGCTGAGCTGCCGGCCGGTCGGCGAGGCGCTGGGCCTGCCGTGGGTCGAGCCCGCGGCAGCGCTGGCAGCCGATTGATCCCGGAAAAACAAAAGGCCGACTGGATATCCGGTCGGCCTTCTGGCTTTTGGTTGCGGGGGCAGGACTTGAACCTGCGACCTTCGGGTTATGAGCCCGACGAGCTGCCAACTGCTCCACCCCGCGTCTGTCTGTGATGCGCACCGGCGGTCGGTGCGCAAAAAATTCTGGAGCGGCAGAAGAGTCTCGAACTCTCGACCTCAACCTTGGCAAGGTTGCGCTCTACCAACTGAGCTACTGCCGCATTTCCTGGGAATCCGAAAGCTTCGTTTTGCATCAGGAAGGCGCGCATTATAGCGAGGCTTCCGGGAAAAGCCAAGGCTTTTCGATAGTGCCATGGATTCGTTTTATCCGGCCCCGCGGCGTCGCGTTCCGGGGCTTGCTTCGCGGACCGTGATCGGCGATAGTTCGTGTTCCGATTTTTCCCCTCCCTCACGCCGATGAACGCATTCCCCGTCGCCCGCTCCGCTGCAGCCCGCGCTGCCGCTCCGGTCGTCGTATGCGTCGTCGTCGTAGGCGTCGTTACGCACGCGCCGTCGCGGACCGGGTAAGTCAGACAGCAGTACCGATTTCACCAACCCCCGCCGGCGCCACCGGCGGGGGTTTTGTTTTGGAGCCCGCCGGCAGCGCCCCAACTGCAAGGAGTACTCCATGAACGAAACGCTGACCGGCGCACAGATCACCGTGCGCCTACTCGAACGCCAAGGCATACGCACGGTCGCCGGGATTCCCGGCGGCGCGATCCTGCCGATTTACGACGCCCTCGGGCAGTCGACCGCGATCCGCCACGTGCTGGCCCGCCACGAACAGGGAGCCGGATTCATGGCCCAGGGCATGGCCCGCGCAACGGGCGAGACCGCCGTCTGCCTCGCCTCGTCCGGTCCGGGCGCGACCAACCTGCTGACGGCAATCGCCGACGCCAAGCTGGATTCGATCCCGCTGGTCGCGATCACCGGCCAGGTGCCGCAGGCGATGATCGGGACCGACGCCTTCCAGGAAGTCGATACTTACGGCCTGTCGATACCCATCACCAAGCACAATTTCCTGGTGTCGTCGGCCGAGGAACTGCTCGAGGTGATCCCGCGCGCCTTCGCGATCGCAGCGTCCGGGCGCCCCGGCCCGGTGCTCGTCGATATTCCCAAGGACGTGCAGACGCAGGCGATCGAGATCGCCGGCTGGCCCGAACCCGGCAAGGCCGCCCCGACTCCGGCGGCGGAGCCGGCATCGATCGCGGCGGCGGCGGCGATGATCGATGCCGCCGAACGCCCTATCCTCTACCTGGGCGGCGGGGTCGTGCATTCGGGCGCGGCACCGCTCGCGGTCGACCTCGCCGAAAAGGCCGGATTGCCGACCGTGATGACGCTGATGGCGCTCGGCGCGATGCCGGTCGATCATCCGCTGTCGCTGGGCATGCTCGGCATGCACGGGGCGCGCCACACCAACCTGGCGCTCGACGAATGCGATCTGCTGATCGCCGTCGGCGCGCGCTTCGACGACCGGGCCACCGGCAAGGTCGCCGCCTTCTGTCCGCAGGCGAAGATCATCCACATCGACATCGACCCGGCCGAACTGGACAAGATCAAGGCCGCCCACGTCGGCATCGTGGCCGACGTCGGGCAGGCGCTCGCCGAGCTGCTGCCGGCGGTCGCGACACGCGCGCGGCCGGCCTGGACGGCACGCATCGCCGCGCTGCAGGCGGCGTTCCCCCCGGCGCTGCCGGGTTGCGACGACCCGCGGTCCCATTTCGGGCTGATCCGGGCCGTCGCCGCCTGTCTCGACCGGGACGCCGTCGTGGCGACCGACGTCGGCCAGCACCAGATGTGGGTGGCCCAGGCCTACCCGCTGCGCCGGCCGCGCCAGTGGCTGACCTCCGGCGGGCTCGGCACGATGGGCTTCGGCGTGCCGGCGGCGATCGGCGCGGCGCTCGCCGAACCGGATCGAACCGTCGTCTGCTTCACCGGCGACGGCTCGATCCTGATGAACATCCAGGAACTGGCGACCGCCGCCGAGGAGAGCGTCAATCTGAAGATCGTGCTGATGGACAACGCGTCGCTCGGCCTCGTGCACCAGCAGCAGACGCTGTTCTACGGTGAACGCCTGTTCGCGTCGCAATTCCGCCGGACGCCGGATTTCGTCGCGGTGGCGCGGGGTTTCGGGATATCCGCGGTCGACCTCGACCAGGCGGCGAATCCCTGTGCGGCGCTGATCGATGCGATTTCCCGGCCCGGGCCCTGCCTGATCCACGCCAGCATTGACGTCGAGCAGAAGGTTTATCCCATGGTGCCGCCGGGCGCCGCCAACCGCGACATGATCGGAGCCTGAGATGAACGCGTCACTACCCGCCGAAAATCAACGCCTGTCCCGCGCCGTGCTGCGCATCGACGTGACCGACCATGCCGGCGTGATGTCCCACGTCGTCGGCCTGTTCTCGCGCCGCGCGTGCAACGTCGAAGCCATCCTGTGCCTGCCGGCCGGCGACGGCCGCCATAGCCGGATCTGGCTGCAGGTCGAGGACAATCCGCGCCTGCCGGCGATGATCCGCCAGGTCGAGAAACTGATCGACGTCCAGTCGGTCGCCCGTTGCGATGCCGGGATTTTCGAACGCCTGTCCGGCCTGGCGGCCGGTTGAGACGGCTGAGCGGCCAGCGCCGCTCAGTTCAGGTCTTCGTCCTTGATGGCTGGCAGATGGAGCAGCGCGATACCCTCGTCGCGCAGTTCCTCGCACTCGTCCGCGGTCGCCTGGCCGCGGATCGGGCGCTCCGGCGCCTCGTTGTAGTGGATGCGCCGGGCTTCCTCGGCGAAGGCGGTGCCGACATCTTCGCTGTGCTCCATGACGGCGCGGACCAGCTGACGATAGAGGGCCATGACCTGCGTTCCCGCCGGCACCAGGGCCGTCGTGCCATCCGGCATCGGGATGGCGGCGGTGCCCGCATCCGCATCGCGGTGGGACGCGATGGCGACCGCCGACGGCACGCGACGGACGTCATGGCTGTCGCACTGCGGGCAGCCAACCAGATGCCCCTGGCACTGGCTGTCGAAATCTTCGGCGCTGCGGAACCAGCCTTCGAAGCGGTGTCCGTTGTCGC
This sequence comes from Dechloromonas sp., assembly GCA_028687035.1. Classification (GTDB taxonomy): domain Bacteria; phylum Pseudomonadota; class Gammaproteobacteria; order Burkholderiales; family Rhodocyclaceae; genus Azonexus. Next base: position 13,804 of record JAQUAX010000008.1, read on the forward strand.
AAGTCAAATCGTAGATGATCATGGTCTTGTCTGTGGTGCCCGGGACGGGACTCGAATGCCGCGCAATGGCGCGGCGTTCGGCTGTACTCGGGGAATTTTTGGGGATTGCCACAACAAAGTCGTGCAGCGCATCCAGCAGAAACGCGCGGATGGTAGCACCTTGGCGCGCATCTAAATAAATACGCACAAAACACTTGCAATTAATTTTTGTGCGCATATAATAGAACCCATGGAAGGCAACAACGCCAACCAGCCGCACCTCGGGGAATCAGGGGTAGGAGCAGAAAATGGAATACGCAAGCGATGTCGCCAAGGTCTATACGGTCACCCTCCCGAACGGAAAGACGCAGAAGTTCGAAGAATGCAAGAATGGTCAGGTTTGCTACGCCGGAACATGCAAAGTTGCTGACAAGTTCTTCGCTGGCCTTGAGCAAGTCAAGGCGATGGGTGGCAAAGTTGAAGTCGAAACCATTTAATCCGGAGCCAAAAATGGAAACTACCAAGACATTTACGCAAGTTCGCCAGGCCAAGAATGGCGCTTTCGGTTGGATTGTCTCAATCCTCGGCGAGGATTACATTCAGAAAGGCACCAAGGCCGAAGCCTACGAGTCCGCCGACAAAATCAATGAGCGCTGCGCCGGCATGACGATTGGCGAAGTCCGCGAATACTACAAGCTCGGCAACTACCAGAAGTAAAGAGAGGCGGCCATGACCCATACGAACCGTGGCCGCCTTACCGTCAATATCGACGGTAAATGGCGGCTCTACACCAATACCATTCCTGGCGGGTCTGAAGCTCTCGGGACCGTCACGCAAGGCGAAGGCGACACAGGGGCTCTGGTAAAGCTCCCATCTGGCTTGTACGCCCAGGTCAACGCAGGAGCCATTCGCAACCTGGACGGACGAAAGGTAGCCGCGGCCCTTGGCACAGCCGGCCGCCCTGCTGAAATGGCTGGCGGGCGAAAGGTCAATACATACCTTGATGCCGAGGCAGTGGAAACAGCCAAACGGCTGGGCAACGGCAACGTCAGCGAAGGCATCCGCAAGGCGCTGAAGTCGGCAGTCGAAACCTAGCGCCACCACGCGCCGAGCAGTCGCCACCAGGCGCAAGCGCACCGGGCCTGCGCCATCCACAGGCGAACGAGCGGCGGATGCGTCCGCCGCCACTCGGCAAGATCAACGATCCGCGCCGGCATCGCCGCACCCAAGCAGCGCCGCCTCGGCCTTGCGCCGAGCAATCAGGCCGGGCAGCTTCCGGCCGCCGCCCCATACCCATTTCTGCAACTCTTCCGCCGCGCCGTGCCAGTCGCCAGCATCGACGCGGCGCTTCAGCGTGCTGGCCTTGTAGCGCGTCGTCCCGAGATTGAAGCAGAAGTCGGCGATGGCCGAGTGTTTGGCGTCGCCTTCCAGCCACAGCACGGGCGACAGCTTGCCGGCGGCGCGGTGGAATGTAGCGGCGTCACGCTCCAGGCGCTCGTCGGCCTTGGCCTGCGTCCATGCCGTGCCTTGCCGAACGTCCGGGCCCGTTGCGCCCCATCCGCAAGTCCAGACGCCGGCCGGGCATATGTATGCGCGCAGCTTGCAGCCTTCGAACTTGCGGATCAGCTTGAGCAGAACGTCGGGGATCATCGGCCGCTCATCTTGCGCAACGAGCGATCAACGAGCCAGAAGCTCGCCACGCTGGCGGCCATCGCCTTTTCGTCGACGCCGAACGCAGCCCGGAGCGCAACGAGCGGATCGGTGCCGTACTGAACCGCCAGCGCGAAGCCGGCAACGATGACAGCCGGCCACAGCACAATGAGCCATTGCAGCGCCAGCACCGGGCGAACCAGCGCATTGAGCGCATCGACCCACTTGATGCCGGTCTGCACGGCCTGCGCCTTGGTCGCCTCTATGATGGCCTGCACCTCGGCTGCGCCGATGGCGGCATCAGCCTGCGCGTTGATCTGCGCAATGGCCTGGTCGCCTCTCAGCTTGTCGGCCTCAAGCTGCTTGTCGAACATGGCAAGTTCGTGCGACCGCTCGTCCTTGCGATCAAGCCACTTGAGGACTTCGGGGGCCATGCGAAACAGGCCGCCGAATACTGTACCGAGTAGAGTTTCGATCATTTCGCAAATCCTTTCGTACAATCAGTCGCCCGCCGCATCCTCGGCGCGCAGCCGGGCCTGTAAAACTGCTCCGGCACCCCGGCCCGCCAGTGATGCGCCGTCACCATCTCGACCAGGCACACCGCAGCCAGCAGCGCCGCCGAGAACGGGCTCGGCGAGAAGCCGAACGACAGCGGCGCCACCATGCCGGAGCAGGCGACCACGCCGAGCGCAAAGAAGGCCAGCCGAACGTCGGCGCGCACGATGTCAGAGCAGACGACCAGGCGCTTGAACACCGTGCAGAACAGCGCCAGGCACAGAAGCTCGTGCAGGATCAGCAGCGCGTCAGCCATTGCTCTGCCCTCCGACTTTTCCGGCCAGCGCGGACAGGCCTGCCGATAGCCCGCTGAACACTGGCCGCCATCCATTGCCGAGCGCTCCGATCAGCAGCGCCACCGGCGCCAGCGCCTCATTGACCGGGATCTGCCACTGGCGCTCAAGGATGCTGGCGGCGACGCCGGTCATGACGATGGCCGTCAGCGTGCAGCGCAGCAGCAGCCAGGCGCCCTCGGTTCGCGTCGCCGTCGTCTGAGCAGACAGCGGCCACAGCGCACCGGCCAGCGCTGCGAACGCGATCAGGGCATAAGGGCCGGCGAGCGGCCCGAGCAGCGCGACGAAGATCACCGTCAGGCTGATGCCGCCGGTTGTGGTTGGTTCGGCCATGTTGAGCTTTCTTGCGGGCTTTGACCGACATCGCCATCGCGACGCGGCCGGAGTTGGTGAGGATTGCCATTGGTTATCCTGCTGGTAGTCGTTGGCAGGAATTCTGGCGTCACGACGAGCGAGGGCTGCGGTGGGAATAAAAAAGCCCGCCGGTGGGGCGGGCTGTTGCTTAGGGTTAGATCGCCGCGACAATGAATGCCAGAAGCTCTTCGTAGCGAATTGAGTACATCTCTCCGGCGGCGGTGGCTGCAGCAATGACGTTCCCTTCATCATCAAGCTGCTCAGGCTGAGCGACCCACGAGTCGAAACAGAAAAGGCTGTACTTGCAGGGATCAAGCCCTTCGGCCTCGAACGCCGCCTTGACATCCTGCGCGATCACGCCGACATGCCATCTAGCCGCGTCGCCTTTTTCCGAGACGGAGGTATTTAGCTTGTAGGCCCTGATCAGCGATTTGCACCGAACAGCGACGCGATGTTCGGCCTTCGACAAATCGCGAACCTGCTGCTTTGTCCGAGCGTCCGAACTAACGTTCGGAGCATTGACCAAATAGCAGTTGTTCCAGCGATACGACGACAGGCCGATATTATAAGTCCCCGTTGTTTGAGGCATCCAGTCGCTGTTTGTTGCGAGGCCGATGGTCGCAAAAGCGTAAATGCCATAGGTCAGGGCATTCGTCGTGCCGGCACCAAGTTGAATACCAGCGGTCGACCAGTTGATTCTGATGCGCGGGTTTTCGTCGGTGCTACGCTTACCTTCGATGCCGTTTGCGTAAATCCGATAGGTATAATCGGTTGCCGTCGCCGATTTGCCAAGGATGTTTGTCGCTGCGGCAAACCCCTGGAAGTGGGCCTGCGCTACGCCGTCTCCAGACGTGTTGTTGATAGCGATCGGGTTTTGACAACCGAATGACTGGTCGCCTCTCCCGGCACCGAACTTCGTATTGTTAGACACGTACCCGGCAAACGTGTATTCGAGACTGGTTCCGAATTCATAACCGCCGATGATCGTGTTACCGGCACATGAATTCGCAATCGTCCCCTGCATGCGGACCTTCATTTTACTTCCGCCGCTGCTCGCCGAGTCTTCCCATCGAGGCTGGATAAAAGTGTTGTAACTCGCGTTGTAAAGCTCCAGCGTGAACTCGGTTACGGCGGACGAACCCTCGATAGTCGGCTTGATTAGCACGTTATCATTGCATTGATCGAGGACGATATTTCGGGTGCCAGCAAACGGAGTTCCACCGTTTCCTTCCGATCCACTGTGACGACATCTGCCGATGTGGTACGTGTTACCGTTCGACCATGCGCCTGCGCCCTTGGGGCCGATTTTCAAATTTACTTTATTGTCCGCCAGGTAGCCGGTATGAACTTCGTTCGCACCAAACCCGGCATCTACCCCGCCCGCATAGGCGCCGATGCCGAACCCGGTGACGCTTGGGACATAAACAACGCTGTCGTAGAGATTATCGAGCGACACACCGATGTTGCTGGCATATGTCGCCCAGCCGTCACCGACAACATGCTCCGCGTTGACAACCCTAGGCAACTTGATATCGATGTTCATCGTGTGCCCGCCGGTCGTTTTTCCGACTCGGATTGCGGGTGTGATGGACGACCCTGGTACGCTGATCGTCATCATTGACAGGTCGCCGCTGCAGTTAAGGCTGATCGTTGCGCTTGCGGCGAACACTCCAGCAGCCCCGGCGATCTTGTGTCCCGCGCTGGCGCAGTAGTCTGCCGCGGCCTGAATAGCGATGACGTTGGCCGAAGCGCTCGCCGCAGTCGATGCGCCGAACCACAGCACACTGACCGCACCCGAGAAATCCCGCTTCCACCGCCGCCCGCTGGCATCGACCAGGATCGTCCCGCCGTTATCCGTGCTCGTCGTGTCGCTCGGATCGACCCGAAACACGCCATGCCCGCCGTCGAAAATGTTGGCGACGCCGCGCACCAGGAACGACGTCACCGGCCCGGTATAAGCCCGCAGCAGCGCATACGTGCCGATCTCCGGCAGCCGCTCAGCCAGAGCCGCCTCGACCGTCTGCGATCCATGTCCGACCATCGACGATCCGGCGCCAGAAGACAGGTTCTCTGTATTGATGTCAGGCACGCGCCAGAGCAAGCCGTCAAACCGCTTGAGCAGGTTGTACGTCGTGTTGAAATACTCGTCGCCGGCCGTGCATGGATTTCCCAGTGGATCGACCGTCGGGTCTTCAGCGAGCGGCCCGTAGCTCGTCGCGCGCATGGTGTTCAGGTAGCCGAGCGCCTGAGTCGCTGCCGCCTCGGCATCTTCGACCTTCTGGTTCAGCTCAGACTCGGCGCTGCGAAACGTCGGCCGCGCCACGCCGAAGCGATCAGTCCAGGTCGCCGCTTCGCTGTGCATGGCCTTGTCGAGGTTGGCCGCGTTGTCGGACAGATCGCGGGCGTCCGTGCTGCCTAGCGGGTTGCCGGTGTTGTAGGTCATTTTGGCTCCAGAAATGAAAAAGCCCGCTCGAGGCGGGCTGGTTTGGCGTTCTTCGGTTGTTGGTCAGGCCGGCGGCGAGTTGTCGTCGTCGGCGTAGATTCGAGCGTCGTAATTGACTGCGGTCACGTCGACCGAGTCTCCGGATGGCTCGATGTCGGTGATCAGTGCCGAGTAACTCCAGGTTGTCGTCTTGCCGAAAACCACGTGCGTCGGCTCCTGCGCGCCGCCTGTGATCGGAACGAAGTCGAGGTCGTCGGCGATCACCGCCTCGAAGTCGTCGTCGCCACGCATCGCGGCGTAGGGGCCGGCAGCGGTTCCGTCAGGCCGGCGCAGTGCGATCACATGGCTGGCGCCTTCTTCCCATGCCAGCGGCTCTGACGCGCGCAGCGTTCCGCCTTCGCTGGCCGGCGTCCATTCGGCAACCAGCGCCGACTGGCCGTAACCTGGCACGTCGTCGGTGAGCGCGCAGTAGCTTAGGTATCGGCTGTTCAGCGCGTCCAGTTCGGTCGAGAAGCTGTACTGCTTACGCCGGTACAGATGGCCGCGCCGCGCCCGCATGCCGATGCGCCATGCCCGCGTTCGGTCGGTAACGCCTTCGAGCTTGATCTTCTCGACGCGCACGCCGACATCGCCCGGCAGGCGACACTGGACGACCTCTTCTTCCCACGTCGTGGCATCGATGTACTCGACGTCGACGCCGTCGTAGTCGTCCGGATCGTGCGCCGAGAACTTCCGCGACAGCGGCCCGGTCATGTTCTGCGGCGTGTAGATGTGTTCCAGCGCCGTGCGCACCTGGTCGCGCACAGGGCGGATCTGGCCGCGATCAATGGTCAGTTCTGACATGCCGGCGCGTAGTGCGGTCGCCAGCGCTTCCTTTACCGTCGTCTGGTCGACGATTGCGCTGTCGTACCAGTCGCCACGGGCTGCCCAGAGGTCGGCCAGCGCCTGCAGTTCGTCCTCGTTTAGGTCGTCGGCAGAGTAGCCAATCGACTCGCAGACGTAGCGCACCCACTCGGCAATCGAGCGGGTCGCGGTGCCGCCGAGTTTGCGGGTGACGAGCAGGCTGATCTGGTTTTCTGTCTGGCTGGCGATCTTGTCGGAGCCTTCGAGCGTCAGCGCCATCGTGGTCACGCCGTCGTAGCTTGTCGGCGCCGGCAGCAGCGAGCGCAGGCCGTACCACTCCAGTCGGTCGAGCGCTTCGATGCTCTCGTCCTCTGCGCCGACGCGGCGCATGCGCACTTCGATCTCGCCGGCCGGCGCCGGCAGGTCGATCTGGAACGTCCAGCCGAGTTGGTCGCGGCTCGATCCGGTCACCGAGTAGGTTTCGCTGTTCCAGGCGCCGCCGGCCGTGCGCCACTGCACGTAAAAATACTTCGTGCGCTCTTCGACCTTGCTCTTCTTGTTGATGTAGCCCAGGCCGCCGGGCGCGAAGATGTCGAACTCGACGGTCTGCGTCTGCTCGCTGGCCGGCGTGGCGCGGAACGGTCCGAGCCAGCCGCCGAGCGACTGCGTTCCGTCGAAGGTGATCTCGACCAGCTCGGTCGTCACGTCCGAGTCGAAGCCGGTCCATGCCGTGTCGTCCGAGCCGTCCGGCAGCAGGCGCTGGAATTGCCAGCCGACGGTGCCCGTCGTCGCATCGGGCAGCGCGCCCGTGATCAGCGACGTGATGCGGTATTCGGTCGGCGTGTAGGTAGTTTCCGTCTTCGTCGTGCCGTTCGCTGCTGGCGAGGTCGCAGTGCGCACGCGCGGCTTCTGCACGCTGACTTCAGCGAACGTTCCGGCCTTCATCGATCCGGCAGAGACCCATCCGGCCGGCGTGGTGTAGGTGGTTTCGGTGCTGTAGTCGTAATAGCTCGTGGCCTCCTGCCAGCGGTCGAGCGTCATCTCGTCGTAGGACGACGTTGCCGTGCCGGTCGTTCGGATCGGCGAGGCGCCGAGAATGTTGTCGAAGTAGCCGCTGAGCGCGATCGCCGCGCCGGAATACGGCGCGCCTTCGGTCAGCGTGATCACGCCGCCGGTTTGTGACGCGGCCAGGCCGCCGACCTGGCCGTTGATCGCCGTCACCAGCGCATCGGCGTCGGCATAGTCGGCATCGAGCGTCACCGTGTAGCCGTTGATGTAGATCACTGCCGGCTCGGCGGCATAGGCCAGCTGCGCAACGCGGGCGCCGACGATGGTTGAGGCGCTGCCCGGCACGCTGACGGAACTGGTCAGCGTGATGATCTTGTAGCGGCCGTCGTTCTTCGCGGTGCCGTCGATCAGGATCTGGTCATTGGCCGCCAGGCCGAGATCGGCGAAGCTGCCGCGCACCTTGTCGCGGTTCGGCACGGAACCCGTCTTCCCGCCGTCGACTACGGTAATTGTCCTGGTGTAGGCGCGGATTGCGACGACGCTGCCGACTTCCCAGTCCTGCGGGACAACGCCGGCACCCGGCGGCACGGAGATGGCGTTGCCGTCGATGGTGTAGCGCTCGGCATCGGCCGCCGGCGTGCCGGCCGATCCGGCGACCAGGCGCAGTCCGGCGGACGACACCGAAGCGCCGACTTCCGGCGCGTTGTACCAGTTGCGGTGCGCCGGGTGACCGCTGACCGTCTGGCCGGGCCCGAAGATGGTGTAGTCGATCAGGTCGCCGACGGCTTCGACGTCGGTTTCGCCAATTCGAATGTCGGCCGGGTCGATCAGGTACTCGCCGCGGCCGATGCAGAGCATGACGTCGATGGCCTGCTTCGTCTCGTCGACAAAATACCGGCGCGGCTGACATAGGTAGTCCGGGAAGACGCGATACTGGCCGGCAATTTCAGGGATCACCTGGTTCAAGCGCGGCGTGTTGGCCTTGAGATCGGCCGCCTTCAGGCTCTGGCCGCGCGTGCCCTGGCTGTTGTAGGTCGGGATCGATGGGCGCAGCAGCACGGCCACGGCCACCGCGCCGACGACCAGCGCCAGCACGAGCAGCGAGGCGCCACCGTCAAGCGGGTTTGGGCGCAGTTCGACCGTGCCGACCAGCGACAGCATGCCCCACTCTTCCGGCGGCACGATGCGGCCTTCGGCGGTCGCCGTGATCGGCTGCGCCGGGCCGGGCCGGTAGCTGCGACAGTGGGCGGTCAGCCAGTCGTGCAGCGTGCCGGCGGATACCTCATGCCGCTCGATCGGTTCGCCGGGCAGGTTGGACGGATAGACGAGGATCATGGGGCGGTCTTGTCGTGGTAGGTCACCCGCAGATAGCGGGCCGAGAAGTCGGCGAGGCGCAGCCAGCGCGGGCCGGTAGCGCGGTTGGTTTCCAGTACCGCCAGCCGCCCATCTGCCTCGATGACGATGCCGACATGCAGGCACAGCGGGCCGCGCCAGACGGCGGCGATGGCGCCCGGTGACGGTGCGGACTCGGCGAACCCGGCGGCGACTACCTGTCCGGCGGCGCCGGTCATTTTTGCCTTGTCGTCCGGGGCGACCGCGCCGAACTCGGGCAGCCACTCGCCGCGCAGCGCATGGCGGACGATGCGCACCAGCCCCCAGCAATCGGCGCCGGCCATCGTGCGGCCGTAGGCCACGTAGGGCACGCGCAGCCAGTCGTCGAGCATGGTCATGAGAAGTAGCGCAAGCCGGGTGCAAAGTCGGCCGTGTAGAAGTTGCGCGGCCAGGCGACGTTGATCAGGTCGAAGAAGGCGGCCGTCACGCGCAGCGATCCGCCCTGCATCTCGCCCCCCTTGATGACGAACTTCAGCGGCGGCTCGGCCGGCGCCGTCTTGTCGGTCGACAGGTAATGCCGGAAGGTCAGATGCACCAGCTCGCCGGCATCGATGGCCTGGTCGATCAGCTGCTGCGCTTCGCCGGTCACGTTGTCGATACCGAAGGTCAGCTTCTGCGCGCCGGACGTGTCGCGCTTGGGCAGGGCGACGGCGATGGCGGCCGGCTGAAAGGTCAGCGTGCGCGCATCCTCGGTGGTGCAGGTGTGCGCCTCGAAGCCGTTGCACAGCAGGATCGGCGCATCCCAGGCCGCGCAGGTGATCTCCAGCGTCGGGATGATCACTTCCGGACCGCCGCTCGCGAAAACTCGTTCAAGGATCGTCATGCTTCGGGCCACTCCCGGTTCAGCGCGCGGTCGATGATGCTCTGCTGCAGCACGTAGTCGGGCAGCAGCGTGTAGTCGTAGGGCAGTGCCTGGCGCTCGCGGATCTCGAGGTCGGCCGAGAATCGCCAGCGATCGACGCCGACCAGATCCGGCCCCGAGTACATCTCAGCGAAGCGGCATTCGTAGTCCTGCAGGCCGAGCGGCGTGCGCAGTCGGCAGTTGAACCACTCGGCGCCGTCGCTCAGCGTCCATTTGAACCACGCCTCAAACAACTGCGCCTGCGCCTGGCTCATGAGCCACGATACCGAGGCGAGGCTCGGCACGCTGGTGTAGCGGCGGCGCTGCCGGGCCCGGCCGGTTTCCAGTTCCGTGCGGATCAGCGGCGAGATGTGATTGACGCCGTACCCACTGCGCAACGGCGCCGGCAGGCCGGCCGGGTAGTCGATTGTTGCTGCCATCAGTATCCCCTGCGCTGCAGGCCGAAGGCCTTCTGGACCGCCTTCGAGCGCGGCCCATCGCCGAGAATGTCGGCGACAAACACGTCGATCTCGTCGCGGCCGTTGGTGTTTCTTGCCTGCGTCTGGCCGGCACGCCGGCGATCTTCGATCAGGTTGATCGTCGGCCCGCTGTTGCCGCCCAGAGCGCCATTAGGCAGCACCCGGCCGGCGGTGTTCGGCACGAAGAGTTCCGGGCCACGTTCGCCGATCAGGTAGGGCATGTCAGCGGATACCGGGCCGCCGGCTGCGCGGGCGCCAGCCGCTGCCGCGCCGAGCGAGGCCACCGTCGCCACCATCGGCGTTGTTGCTGCGATGGCCGCAGCCGCTGCAGCCGGCGCCATCGCGGGCCCGACAATCGGGATCGCCGCTGTCGAGGCAAATGCATTGATCGCCGCCATCTGCTGCGACGCCATCGCCTCGAAAGTCTGCGCGTTCGCAGCGCTGGCCGCGGTAGTCTTGCCGACGACCATCTGCACGACCTGATACGCCAGCCACTGCGCCGCCATCTGGCCGAGCGCATTGACGACGGATCGCGCCATGCCTTCGGCGAGGCCGGTCACCGCATCGCCCAGGCTCTGCGAGTCGAAGATCATCTTCTCGAAGGTGTTGCCGAACTGCCGGCCGAAGTTCTCGACGACGTTGCTGGCCAGTTCGTCGAAGCTGGTCAGCGATTCTTCCGCCGCCTTCAGCCACTTGTCCCAGTAGCCGCCTTCGTCGTCGCCGACGCCGAGCGCATTCTTCACGGCCAGGCCGTACTCTTCCGCCGTGATCCTGCCGCTCTCGAAGGCTTCGGCGAGCAGCAGCATGTCGGCGCGCTTCTTCTCGAGGTCCGTCTCGCCGAGCAGGTCGCGCAGGCGCTCTTGCTGCTTGTTCAGTTCCTCGGTTTTCTTCGCTGCATTCTCTGCTTCGATCGAGAATTCGGCTTGCTGGACGACAGACTGCTTCCAGGCGTCCGGCATGGTCAGCCATTCCGGGCTGGCGAACAGATCGAGCAAGCTCTGCTGTGTCGCCGTCAGTTCCATCCCGCTCGTCTTGGCCGACAGCTGCGCCTTATTGATCGCATCCATCGCCGCGGCGTAGGCCTTGGCCTCGTCGGCGAGCGGGTCGATGTAAGCCGCGCCCTTCTTTTTCTTCGAATCTCCGCCCGATGAGCCCTTGCTACCGGAAGTAGATGATCCGCTCCCAATAACCGGCGGACCAAATAACTCTGCAGCCTGCTTCCGAGCATTCAGGATGGCTTCGGTCTGTCGATCCACCTCGGCACGTGCGGCGGCTGCATCTTCTTTCATTGCGTCGCCAATCGCGCTCGCTCCAGCGAAGTCAAGGCGCGCAACGGCCGCCGCCTGTGCGGCAAGCCCCCCCAGTTCGTTTCCAGTCTGCCGCAGCACATAGGCGACGTTGACGCCAAGCACTGCAACGGTTTCCATGACCGTTGCCAGACCTTCCTGTACGACCTTCATCGCCCCGGTCTGGCGGGCATTGTCGGCGGTCGCCGTATTCATCGACTTGATGATCGTTATCGCATCCTGGATCGCTCCAGTCGCGAGCTTGACCGAGTCGTGAATCAGGCCGCCGGCATTGTTCTGGTTGATCGTCAGGAACAGCTGGTCCCATGTGTCGGCCAGGTTGCTGATCGCACCATCCAGGGTTTTGGCGCGCTCCTCCATGGCGCCGGCGAACTGGTTGTTGCCGATGTCTGCCAGGTAGCGGGAAATCTCCGCGGCGTTGTTCCCGATGTTTTTGGTCACGCCCTGGAAGGTAAGCGACACCTTGTCGCCTTCCTGCGTGGCCTTGATGCCGAATTCCTTGAGGCGCTCGAACTCGCCGGTCGTCGCATCGGCGACGGCCTCGATCATCTGATTCAGCCCCTTCCCCATCGCCGAGGCGGTATTGCCGTAGGACTGCAGCGAGGCCTGCGACGCATCCAGGCCGAGCGATCGCATCTTGATGAAGGCTTCCGTCACCTCGGCCAGCGAATATGGCGTCGTGGCGGCGAAGTCGCTGATCCACGAAAACTCGCGCGCCGCGGCGGCGCTGCTTCCGGTAATTGTCACCAGCGACGAATTCAGAACATCGAATTCGCGCTGCACGGAAACCAGCTTACCGACCGCGGCGGCCGCACTCAGGCCGGCGAACAGCCTGCCGACGGCCGTGCTGATCTTCCCCGACATTTCAGTGAAGGACTTCTCGATTGCCTTGGCCCGCTTCTTCGCGATGGCCTCGGCCCGGGCGGTGTCCGTCTCGAACGCGCCCGTTTTCATGAGCAGGTCCAGGACTATGCTTCCTGCTGTCGCCATTGCTTCTTATCCTCGTGAAATACCGAGCGCGCGAATCGTCGCGATGTCCGCGGCGCTGAAGTCTTCCTGCCATTCCGGCGGGTGCAGCCAGTCAATCAGCTCCTGCAGATCGCCGCCGGCCATGCGGTGCGCAACAAGGGCAGCCGGCCTGTGGTAGCGGTGCATGTCATCGAATGGGTGAGCGCGGTAGAACGCGACCCAGTCGTTGAACTCGCGGCGCGTCATCTTCCGCTGCAGTTCTCCAATGGTCTGGCCGAGCGCCAAAGCTAGGACATGCCAGAACCAGCCTTCGCCGCGCTCGGTTACGCGTTTCCCGCGTCGCTCCCGTTGCTGACTTCCATCGCGGCTGAGAAAAGCGCATTGAGCGCGACCGGCTTGAGCGTCAGCGCCTTCTCGTAGCTCATGGCCGGAGTTCCGTCCGAATTACAGACGGCAGAGGCAACGATCTTCGCGGTAGCTCCGGCCTTGGCGTCTTCGTCGCCACTCTTGAGCGAATCATGGAAGCGGATGAAATCAACAGCCGGCAGTTCGCGGAAGTGCAGGCGAATCGTCTTTTGACCGATCTTGACTTCGCGCTCGTGCAACTCACTTGAGACGAAAAGCGATTCGTCGAGCATGGCTTAGGCCTTCCATGTGGTCACGACGGCGCCGGAGCGCTGCAGGGTCAGCGTGCCGCGCACGATCTCATTGGTGGCCAGGTCGAGGTTGACGTCGGCGACGTAGGCGACGAAGGCGATGGAGGTCCGGCTGGCCGGCGCGACGAGGTTGTTGTTGCTGTCCAGCGTCGGCGCGGCGGTGCCGTCGGAGAGGCAGACCATCCAGTCGATCTTGTCGCCGGACTCCTTGAGGTCGAACAGCACCTGGTGCGATGCCTCGGTCGGGTCGAGGTTGAACGGCACGGACACCTGGCCCGGCGTGCCGAGCCCGGCGACGTAGGTCTTGTCTTCGGTCGCATCGAGGCAGGTGTCCTCGATCTGATCCTTGGCGCCGCCCAGGCCGGACACGCCGGTCGGGCATGCGAGCTTGACGACGGCCGGCGACGAGCCGGAGGCGTCGACGAAATGGATGTGGGTTCCTTGGGTCTTGATGGACGGCATTTTTCAGGCTCCTGAAAAAGAAAAACCCGCCGGGAGGCGGGTTCTGTTGGTTGGGCAGCGGGCGGTTTATCGGGTCAGCCAGTAGTCGATCTGGATGGCGAAGCGGTAGAGGCCGGTTTCCGGCTCGCGGCCATTGAGCGCGATGTTGGTCACATGCGCATGCGGCTCGATGGCGTTGCGGACGGCGCTGGCGAGTTGCACGGCGGCCGATCCGGATTCGGCCCAGATGTCGATCTGGACGGCCTGGCGGTCGATATCCGGCAGTTCGGACAAGTTGTTTTCCGGGTCGTCGGCGACGAGAAACCAGGTCACGTAGGGCCGGGCGACATCCTGCGGCGCATCGCCGTGCGGGTAAATGCGCGTACTGACGATGTTCTTGACGGCGGTATTCGTGCTGAGAATGGTGTAGATCGGCGGGAGCATGGTCAGCGTCCTGTGGTTTTCGCGAGCCGCTTCACAATGCGCTCGATGGACTTGTGCAGTTCGGCTTCCACGGTGTCCAGCGCCTGCTGCTTCTGCATCTCGAATGCCGGGCGCAGCCAGGGCTCGGGTGGCTGCTTGCTGCTGCCGTACTCGAGCAGCGCAGCTGTCTTGCGCGTTGTCACGGCTTCGCCTTTGCGGCCCGGGTAAGCCTTCCGGCGCACGCGCACCAGGTAGCGCTCGCCGTTGCTGCCGACGGGCTTCTTGCCGCGGGTCACGACGAGGTTCTTCTCGAGCAGGCCGGTGTTCTGCCGTGCCTCTTCGCTCTTCGCGCCGGCGGTCGCCGCCATCAGATTTTCTTTCGCCTGGCGATGGATCACCATCGCGCCCTTGCGCAGTGCGGCGCGCACCGGCCCGCCGCGCTTGCTGACGACTTCGGCCGGCAGCTTGTGCAGCGTGTCCAGCACGCCGTCGAGTCCGGCCATTTTCACTTCGACTTTCACAGCTCGGCCCCCTGGTCGCGCTCGCGGCCGAGGATCGCATTACCGTCGAGGTCGAGCGCAGGCTCTTCCTGAGGGCCGTCTTCGGCCAGGGCGTCGAGCAACGCGTCGAGCTTGGCCTCGATGCGGTCGAGTTGATCGGGCGACAGGTTCGAACATTTGCAGCAGCGGTCAGCCATTTCGCACCCCCATTTCGCACATCAGCGTCAGATGCCGGCGCAGCGTCGGGTCGGGCAGCACGGCCTTGATGTTGTAGATGTCGCCGCCGTGTTCGATGCGCATGGACGGCGCCACGCCGCCGCGGTAGCGGATGGTGATACGCGTGGTCACCCCGGCCTGCGTTGCCTGCGCAGCGACGAACTCGCGGCCGGACAGCGGGACGATCTCGGCCGGCAGGTTGGCAACCATCGGTTGCCATGCCTCGACGACGCCTCCCCACTGGTCGCGCGTCTGCGTCAGGCCGGCCAGCGTGACGCGGTGCCGTAGCTTCGGGCTCAGCATGTCAGGCTCCGAGGTTGATGCGGTACGGCGCCATCAGCGTCTCGGCGCACTGGCGAAGCTGGACGATCTCGGCCGGCGTCGCGGCGTCGTACTTCGCCCGCACGAGCAGAAAAACGGCCGCGTACAGGCTCGGGGCGATCTTCTCGCTGCTGCTCGAATCAGCCACGGTCGGCAGGTCGTCGAGGTCAAGATACTGCAGCGCCTCGTCGACGGCGGCATCGAGCAGCACCTCGAGCAGCGCATCGTCATCGTCATGCGTGACGCGCAGGTCGCGCTTGATGTCTTCGAGCGAGATGGTCATAGCTTCGGTATCCAGGTTTCGCGAGCCTCCCAGGGCCGCGGCTTGCCGTGAAAGCAGACGACGCGCGCGCCGGTCGGCACGCCGCGCCGGCAGTGCGCCTTGTACGACACGACGGCGCCGGGCAGCATGTCCTGCCAGCGCTGCGCCGGCATGTATTCCTGCAGAAATCCTTGGTCACCCCAGCGCGGCCACTTGCTGCAGCGGGCCATGTGGCCAACGGGATCTGCGGTGAACACATCCCAGACGGCCGATTTGTCGGCCTCGGCGATGTACATCAGGCCGGAGCCGAGGAGTCCGGGGTGGTAGAAGTCGCGCAGCGCTGTCGTCCGGCCTACGGCTTCAAGTGGCGCCAGATCGCCGAGCACCACGGTATCGAGGTCGAGGTAGAGCAGGTCGCCGTCAATGGCGCCGCCGAACAATTCCAGCTTTGCCCACCAGCCTGGCCAGCCGGTGCGCAGCGGCACGGTCGGCACGCCGGGGACGGCAACATCCGACAGGCAGACGAGGCCTGGCACCTGGCGGGCCAGCCATTGCACATGCTGCGGCCCGTATTCCTTGCCGGCGCGCAGCACGCAGACTCTAGTAGCCAAGGGCGGACTCCAACGGGACACGCGGCCAGAATTCGAGCGCCGTGTCGCGGGTTGCGTTGATGATCTCGACGCCGGCCAGCTGCTTCGCCATCGCGTCGAACTGGCCGAACCAGTGCGGCAGGGAGACGGCATTGCCAAGCCCTTTCGGGTGGTTGCCGTGCCAGTGCCGCCGGCCGTCGGCCGCGTACTTGCAGTCGTAGCCGAGCATGATGATGCGCCGGGCGCCGAAGTGGGCCGCCAGCGCCAGCGCGCCGGCCCCGCTGTTGCCGCCATAGCCGAACTGCACGCGGCGGGCGTTGTAGCATCCGGCAACCGGGGCGATCTTCTCGCCATCGAAACCGGCTTCGACTTCGCGGTGATACTTCTGCCACCACGGCTTGTCCATGGCGTACAGCACGTCCGCCCAGGGCGCGGCCTGGAAGGTCGTGTTGGTGACGATTACGCCTCGGCGATCTTCTTCCGTCCCCGCTTCGCGCCAGGCTTTGACTCGGGCAACGTCGTCTGCGGTAAGGCTTGGCCCGCTTGCGATGCAGACGACGGTGCGCCAGCGGGCTGGGTGGGGTGGCTGTCTTGCGGCAGGCTGGCGTCGATCATCACCAGGCCTTTGCGGCGCATCTTTTCGGCTTCGCGGTCGCTCGCCAGAAAGCGGGCACCCTTGGCGCGGCGCTGGCCGTGGTCAAAGGATTGCAGGGCAATCACATAGGGCATGTTCTGTTCTCCATGCCGGCGACGCCGAAGCGCCGCCGGTTTCCTGATGGTCAGGAGGCGACGATGATGTCGTCGAAGTCGCCCTTGACGAACGCCGCCGGGCGATACACGGTCAGGCCGATGCGCTCTTCGCAGAGGATCGTGACCATGTTCTTCACGAAGTTGTCGCGGTCTTCGTAGCTGATCGCGACGCTGACGTCTTCTCGGTCCCAGCCCTGCACCGCCTGGCCGCCACCGAAGGCGCCGACGAGGAAGTCGCCGGAATCCATGCTCTGCGTCGGGACGATGTTGCGGCCCCACAGCGACGGCATGCCGGCCATGCTCGGGTTGGCGAACAGGTAGGCGTTGTCGGTGGTCTTGAGCAGTTCGATGGATGCCCAGTCGATCGGCGACAGCACGATGCCGTCGGCGTAGTACTCGGACAGTTCGACTTGCAGCAGCGCCAGGCGCAGGCGGTCGATGCGGGTTTCGGCCTGCACCGTGACGCCCGGGTTGAGGTAGGCAGTGGCCTGGGTGTAGATGCCGTCGATATTCAGGCCGACGCCGGAGCCCTTGAGCAGCTGCGCTTCTTCCTTGAGCTTCAGGCCGTAGCGCAGGCGGCCGTCGATGTACGACTGCAGCTGCGGGGCATCGGCCAGCACCTGACGCGACGCCGGAATCCAGTGGGCGATGGTTGCCACGGGCGCAGTGTCGGCCTCGAAGGTGATGTTCGATTCCGGCTTGTTGCTGTTCGGGTTTTCCGAGACGACATTCGCCGAGTTGGTATAGACCAGTTCGCGGGCGAACTCGATGGAGTTGCTGGTGGTGCGGCCCCAGTTGATCAGGTCGCGGATGGTCAGGCGGCGCTGGCCGGGCGTGATGATGCCCGGCACGCGCTGCGGGACGATCAGGTCGCCGGCGGATGCGGCGCCTTCGGTGATCGCGGCCTTGACGCCCATGCGGAACGAGCCGCGCGGGTTCGCGGCGAACGCAGCGTACTCTTCGGAGGCGGTGATCTGCTCGCCCATCGAGCGCGGCGCGTGCTGGCCGTGGCCGCTGCCCTGCTCGAGCTTGACGACCAGTTGCTCGGCAGCCTGCAGGCGGGCTTGCAGTTCGCCCTGGGCGGTCAGCAGCTTGTCGACGCTGGCGCGGGTTTCTTCGGAGAGCTTGGCGCTGGCCTTGATTTCCTTTTCGGCGCGTTCGGCGTGTGCCTTCAGTTGATCCGAAACTGCCTTGAGCGAGGCGTTGATTTGCTCGATTTCTTGGGTCATGGTGTTTTCCTTCACAGGATGCAGGTAAGGGATGCCGCCAGCTCGGCGGTTTCACGAAGTGCGGACGCCTTTCGCGCGCCGCTGCCGGTGGAATCGCTCTCATCGTTGCCGGCCGAATCGCTCAGGCCGGACTTGAATTCAGAAATCAGTTTTTGCGCTTCGCTGCGCGGCATGCCGGATGCTCGAAGCGCCGACTCGATGCGGCGGACGGCGACGGCCTGGGCGCGCGCTTGTGCATGTGCGACCTGATCGGACGGCAGAAGCTCGTCGGCGAATCCGCGTTCGATGGCATCGCTGCCGCCGATCCAGGTTTCGCTGTCCATCAGCTTCTGGATCGCCTTGTTGCTGTCCCCGGTGCGCGCGGCGTAGATGTCGGCCATCGCCGCATCGAATGGCTCCAGGTAGTCGGCAAACTCGCGCAGGTCATTGCGGTTGCCGGCGGCGTAGATCCAGGCGTTGTGGATCATCAGGAAGCCGGCGCGGGCGATCTGTACCGTGTCGCCGGCCATGGCAATGATCGATGCGGCAGAAGCGGCCAGGCCCAAGACCTTGATCGTCACCTCGCCATCGTGTTCGCGCAGCAGGTTGTAGATCGCCAGTCCTTCAAACATGTCTCCGCCGGGGGAGTTGACATTGACCGTGACCGGCCCTTTTCCGAGGCCGCGCAGGGCCGACGCGATGCGCTTTGCAGTGACGCCTTCGCCGGTCCAGTAGTCGTAGCCGATCACGTCGTAGATGCTGATCGTGCGATCTTCTTCAGCCGAGGCGGCGCGGATGGAAGAGTCCCAGCTGGCGAGCGCGCGCGGGGAGATCTGGCTTGAAATTCCCGCGCAGGGGCGGGCCTCCGGTACAACCGGAAGCGATTTGATCGACATGGCTGGGTTCTCCTAGGCGGCTTCGTTGAGCCAGGAATTCAGGGCAGCGCGGGCTTGCTGGTCGGCGGTGCTGTTGCCGAGCGTGTCGAGCGGCGCCAGGGCGGTCTGGACGGTCAGCACCGCGGCGTTCCCGCCCATCGGCTCGCGGTCCTCGAGCTCGCGCACTTCGTCTCGGGTCAGGATGCCGTTATTGACCATCGCGCTGTAGAAGGCGGCGCGGCCGGCTGAATCGGCGCGCAGCAGGCCCTCGATGGCAAACTTCGGGTAGTAGCGCTGGCGTTCGATCGGCGACAGCAGATCCTTGCTGATCGACTGCTCGATGCGGCGCAGCCACGGGCCGAGCGTGAAAGTCAGGAAGCCGATCATCTGCTGCTCGATGCCAGTGCCCCAGCTCGTGCTTTTCTCGGCATGCCCGACCATGAACGGCGGCACGCGGAACCACCGGCAGACCTCCTCGACGCTGAACGCTCGCGATTCGAGAAGTTGAGCGTCGGCCGGGTCGATCCCGATGGTTCCGACTTCCATGTCGGCTTCGAGAATGGCCGGCTTCCCGGCGTTCACCGCACCGGACAGCCGGTTTTCGATGAACTCGCGCGCTTCTGTTCTCTGGCTGTCTTTCAGCGTCTTCGGGTACTTGAACCAGGTCGTCGGAAGCAGACCGCGAGCGAAGGTCCCGGATGCAGCCTGCTCAGCAGACAGTGCAGCGCCGAACACGTTGGCGCCGTAGGCGATGACCGAGACGCCGGACTTTCCGTCGAGGGAAAAGCCAGGGATGTTCCAGATTCGCTCGGCCGGGATGATGCGCTGCCGCCCGTTCGATTCGGTGTAGCGGTATTCGGCGCGGCCATCCGCGCCGCGCGTGATCGTCAGGCGGCTCGGGTTGAGGAACTGCAGGCCGACCAGACGGCTGCCGATCATCAGCTTCTCGGCCCGCGCATTGCCGCGCAGCAGCATGGCGGCAACGGTCGCTTCCCAATGCACTGCGGCCGTGGTGTCGGCGTTCGGCATGTCGTGCAGCAGCACATGCAGCGGATGTTGCGTGGCGATGCGCTTTCCGGACGGCGCCCGCTCGTACATCGAGAGCGGCAGCGTGGCGATCGTCTCGCTGATCAGCCGAGCGCAGGCCCAGACGGCCGACAGGGACAGCATGCTGTCGGCCGTCACCGATTGGCCGGAGGCCGATGAGGCGGCCGAAAATTCGCGCCAGAACTCGACATCGGTCAGGCCAACAGGAACGCCAAGCCAGTCAAGGATCGCTGCCTTGATCCGCCCGGGTTTTTTCGTCTGTGGCTTCATCCGTGCACCGGGTTTCTGAAGAATGATTCAAGGTCCATGCCGTCCTCGACGTGAATGACTGCCCGGCTCAAGGCCATGACGGTGGATACGATCGGGTCGATTCGTCCGTTTTTCTTGCTGCGCTTCTTGTCCGGCCGGAAGTTGTCGTTGCTGTCGAACAGCAGCGCGACGTTGCCGGCGGCCCAGCGCAGCACAGGGTTGGCGTTGTGCCGGAGGCGCCTGGCATAGACCAGCTCCTCGAGCTTTTTACTGCCCGGGTACATGCCGCCGGTGTTTTGCGGCACTTCGACCAGCGGAAGGTCTTCGTCCATCAGGTCGTTGATGATCTGCAGGGCGTTCCACTTGTCGAAGCCGATCTCCTTCACGGCGTAGTCGCGGCACGCCTGCCGGACAGCCTCCATCACCGGCTTGTAGTCGGTGACGTCGCCTTCGGTGACCGTCAGCCAGCCATCTTTTTCCCAGCGGTCGTAGGGCGCCGCGTCGTCTTCCTGCGCTTCGATCTTGGCCCGTGGGCACCAGACCTGCACCAGAACATGCCACTCGCCGCCCGGCTCTTCCGGCGGAAAGACCAGCGCCAGCGCCGTGAGGTCTCGTGTGCTGGCCAGGTCAAGGCCGCCGTAGCACTCGCGGCCGAGCAGCATGGCCGGGTCGAACTTCTTGCGGCCCTTGTCCCAGACTTCCAGGTCGAACCAGCCTTCGGCGTCGTTGCACCAGACGTTCAGATCCTTGGTCTTGAAGTTGGCCAGGGCGCTGGGCAGCGCCCGGGCCTTCCGGGCCATGCCGCGCAGGTAGTCGACCGTCTTCGACCGGCCGAGGCCGGGATTCGCCTTGACCCAGTTCTGCTCGTCGAAGGGATCATCGCCTTCGTCCAGCGTGTAGATGTAGCCGAAGAAGTCGTCGTCCAGGCGGCGGCCTTCGAGCACCGACACCAGGTAGGTCCGGATCTCGGTACAGATGCCGTCGAGGATGAATCCGGCGGTGGTGATTGCCGACAGCAGCGGCTGCTGCCGGGCACCGAAGCCGGATTCAAGAACGTCCCATTGCTCCCGCGACTTCTGCGCGTGCAGCTCGTCGTAGATGACGGCGGACGGGTTGAAACCGTCCTGCGCGTCGGCATTGCTGGCCAGCGGCTTGAAGATCGAGGCGCCGGCCTCAATCCGCTCCTGGTTCATGCCTTCGAAAATTCGAAAGCTGCGGGCCATCCCGGAGGACACCCGCCGCCAGCGCTTGAAGTTCTCGAAGGCCGGCTTGAAGACGGTCATCGCCTGCTCGCGCGTCGTGGCCACGGCATAGACTTCAGCGCCGGGCTCGCCGTCCATCATGAACAGGTAGGCGCCCTGCGGCCCCTTCCAGGTGCTTTTCCCGTTTTTCCGGGCGACTTCTTCATACGCCCGGGTGAAGCGGCGGCGACCGTCGGCGCGGCGCCATCCGTACAGGACGGCGGTCCAGAACTTCTGCCATGGGTCCAGCAGGATCGGCGTCCCGGCCAGCGCCCCTTTGATGTGACAGAAGTAGCGCTCGATGTACCGAATGACATGCCAGCCATGCGCCGCGCTGAAGACCAGGCCGCGCTTGTGAGCCTCCTGCAGATCGCGGTAGTGACGCTCGACGGCCAGCATGACCAGCCGGCCGACAACGATCTCGCCGCGCAGGACCGGCACGCCGTAGGTGCGGTCCCATTCTTCCCAGCTTTCCTCAGGCGGAATCAGCCGTTGACGCTTGGCCGGGCACTTGCGAACTCGACCAGGTCGGCGAACAGATCGTCCTGCACCGCGCCGCCCGTCTTGCTTTCCTTCAGCCGCGCTTCGATCTGGGACATTACCGTCAAGCATGCTTCGGGTAGCTCCCTCTTGATCTCGTCGCGGGCCTTGCGCTCGTTGTAACTGTGCGGCAGCTCGTACTTGTTGCCGTCCTTGCTTTCGGCGTACCGGCCATCCTTGATGCAGGCCTTCATGTCATCCGACCAGGCAAGGAAGGTATGCACCAGCAACACGATCTGGATGCCGGCCGCGCCGACCTTCCGGCCGTCCTTGATCAGCGCCGTGCAGATCCAGTCGTAAAGGCGCCGACCCTGGCGGTCGAGGTTGTGCCCGGGCGGCGGGTCCGGGATCTCGACTCCGGCAACGGCTCCACTACCGCCGTTTCCTCCGCCGCCATGCAACGGCACCACTTTCGGCTTTCCGTCGGCCATAGCAGCTCCAAATCATTCGAAGGGTTCAAAAAAGGCTCAGCGGCCAATGATCGAAGATCACAGGCCAACTCTTTACCCCCCTCCCCCTTTCAGAAAACGTCCCCATAAATCCGATGATGAGCGGCCGGTCTAGAGCGAAACGCTCCCAGACTTTTACCCACCCCTCCCCGCCGCACGCTCTTCAGCCTGCTTGATCGAGTCGTGGCACGATTTGCAGAGCGACTGCCAGTTCGAGGTATCCCAGAACAATGCCTGGTCGCCTCGATGGGGGATCACGTGGTCGACAATGGAGGCCGGGGTGACCAGGCCGCGCTCAGCGCATTTGGCGCAAAGCGGTCGCCGCAAAAGAAAAGTCTTTCGCGCTTTCTGCCATCGGTAGTTGTAGCCGCGCGCCGATGAGGATCCGCGTTTGTCGTCGTAAGCCTTCTGCGCCTGCTTCCGGTGCTGATCGCAGAACGCGCCGTCCCTGACCAGCGCTCGGCAACCCGGATGGCGACAGGGCTTCGGTGCGGATTTCGGCATGGGGAAATGAAAAGGCCCGCGGGCTGATCGCCGGCGGGCCTTCAAGAATTCAGGTCTATATTTTCAGATTAACATGGGTGTCAACCCCATCCGCGCATTCGAGCGCTCAACTGCCCCTCAAGCCATTGCTCTGCCTCGATCAGGCAGGAAATTCCATCCCGTACCATCGGCGCCTTGTCGTCGAACTTTCTCTTACCTGTCCCGTTGCACGGGACGCAGGACATCCCGGACGCTGCGACCACCCCGCGGCCGGCGCAGTGCGGACAGCGCGCATCGCGCCAGAACTCGAACGACGACCATGCCGCATCGTTCGCCTGCACGCCGACCATGCCGCGCCTGATCAGTTCGGTTGCCAGCAGCAGCACAACCTCCTGCGCCGTCCAGCTCGACGGGCTGTCGAGATACCGCACCATCGCGAACCCTAGCGGATTCCGGCGACCGGCGAAACCGAGGGCCGTCGCGACGTCATACGGCCACTTCTCCCAGGTCAGGTTACCGGATGACGTTGCCGATACCGCCGACTCGACGCGGACGAGATCATCTTCCATGCACAGCCCCTTTGCTCTTTCCGGCGGCAGCTGCCGCACGATTCAGTTTGCGAAGCCTGGCCGCCATCCGGCGACGGTCAGTCTCCCTGATGCGCGCCTCTTCGGCCGCCATCGAAACCCGCAGATCGCGGACGCGATCGATTGCCAGCGCCGGGTCGGCGCTCCACATCCAGCTGCCCGGAACACACCGACTCATCGCCCTGCCCTTTCCTGCTGAACCTTGCGCTTGATGCGCTCGGTCATCCCGCGCCGCGAATCGATCTCGACTGCCTGCGCCAAGGCACAGATCGTCGTCTCGAAGGCGCGCTGATCGACGTTCGCAGCATGGCGGAAAATGTGGCGGTTCCACTCCGGATCGATCCCGAAGAACGCCTCGACGATGGCCAGCGCCTCGGCAGCGCGGCGCGGAATCAACGGCTGATTCACATCGGCACCCATTGGTCGTCGTTCCAGGAATCATCGGCAGCGGCCCGGTCGCCGCGGTCAGGACGCGACCCCGGCTTGGCCGGCCGGACGAACCGCTCGCCGAGAACCGACTCGGCCATTTCGCGGACGGCCGGCGTGATCGCGCTATCACCCGCCTCGAAACGCTCGCGGATGCGGCGCCATACGCTCAAATCTACGCTGGGCATGCCGACACCTTGCCGGGCCGCTTCAGGGGCACCACAGCCCCGGCGCGTGCCTTTTTCGCCTGACTCTCACGCTCGGCGAGAACGAACGCCACGCGACCGCGCAGCTGGTCGATCGGTTCGCCCTCCTTGCGGACCAGCCCGACCTCTGCCGCCTTGGCCTCGATCCCGGCCTCGGAGACATGCCAGGCCGCAGGCGGCGCAGCATCCACCCCTCTGCAGACCACGCGGCCTTTCCGCACCCGATGGAGCAGCGCGGCCAGGAAAGGCACGTTCAGCGGCGCCGGGTTTTTCGTCACCTCACGATCGACCCTGCCCATGTCGCACACCTCACGCAGCTCCGATGCCGTCAGGCCGTCGGCAATCCACCCCGCCTTTTCCACATCGGCCCGGGTCACCCGGGCCACCAGGCCGCGCTTCGCCTCATACCCCCTGATCCAGGCCGCCACTATATCTGCATCAAGAGGCTCACGCAGCAGCACCTCTTGCGCGCGTTCACCCTCAGGAGGTAATGCTGCTGCTGATGCTTCTACGGAGATAGGGTTTACTATTGCTCTTGAGGTGTGCCCCTCATCGCTGTTTTGGGTATGCCCCTCATCGTGCCCGTCATCGGACATAACCGATTGATTGTTATAAGTATAATCAGCACCCTCATTGTGCCCTTGACCCGTGCCCCTCATGTGCCCCTCATCTTTTTGACGAGCGGAAGCGCGGCGGGCCAATGGAAGAAAAAAAACGAGCACTTCGCCGTTTCCGCACGGCATAGCCAAGCCAGCGCGCGCCAGGCCATCCAGCGCGCTGCGCACCGCCTTCTTGCTGGGAGAGCCCGTGTCCGCCGCATGCCGACCACGCACCGGCTCGACATAAAGCGCCTCGGCAAGGCTCTGCAGGCTTATCCCGCGCACATCGCCGACGCGGCCGGTAATGCGGTCCATATGCCAGCGCAGCACCATGTAAAGCCACCGCTGCAGCATAGGCAGGCCATCGAGCGCCTCCATCTCTGCCGAACCGATCGCGATTGCTTTATTGCTCATGGCAGATGATCAGCCGACAACCTTCTTGATCGCATGCCCGGAAGCCGGTTGCACATCACGCACCATGCCTTCCAGCTCGGCGAGCATGCGCATGATCGACGACACCGTGCGGTGCGCGCGCAGCCGCATCGCGTTGAACTCTTCCGCATCGATCACACCATCAGCGCGAGCCTCGGTGAACTCCTTCGACAACTCGCCCATCTGGCGAATGATGTCCAGGTAGGCCTGCAGCACGTCATCGTCGGCGGCGTCGCACTCAGGAACGGGCATGAACACCCCGCCGAAATGGTCGTCGACTGCCTCGGCGTAGGCGGTCGTTCCGATCGCATCAGCCATCGCCAGCGCCTCGCGTGCGGTCACCTCGGACTGCGGCATGGAATCGCTGAACTTGTTGTAAAGCACCTGCGGCGAGCGCCCGATCACCTTGGCGACGCCGGAAATTCCGAGAGAACTTCCCAAAACAGCCGAGTGCAGCACATCAATGGGGTCACGACGGTGAGACATGGCGATTCTCCTAAGTTTCTCAATGGGTCGGCGTCGCCAACAATGGCCACACCGTGGAAAAAAAAGCCAGGCGCGAACGCCGGGAAACGCCCCGGCTCATGGCAGACCGGGAAGCGAGGGATAGAAAGAAGATGACCAGCAAAAAATGCCAATCGGTTAAACTCTGGCCGGCAATATCGCCTTCCGACAAAGGGAAAACAGAACAATGGAATTCATTGCTTTTGTGGTCGCCGGCCTCATCGGTCTTTGGCTCATCAAGGCCTTCATGGCCGCTATTGATGGCTCCAGCAAGCAAACTGAAAAAACAACCATCCGCAAAGAGCCCCTGCTTGGGAAAATTCGCGGCAATGGAGAGTTTGACCAGGAGGTCGTCGGCGAATCGAACTACCAGAACGCCATCGATCACGCCGTTTCTTGCACAGGAAAAAAGCACGGCCCATGGGAAACAGAAGCCGTTCTTCGGCTGGAAGACGACAACCCATACGACGAGCAGGCAGTCGCCGTTCATATCGGACCGAAGGTTGTTGGATATCTTTCCAAGAAAGATGCTCGACGCTATCGGAAAATGCTTGAGTCCAACAACCTTGCCGCTGGAAACTACATCGTCGACGCCAAGATTTTTGGCGGCGGAGAGAAGTCCTACGGCGTTTGGCTTGACATCGAAATTGCGTGAACCGCTGCACAAAAGCAGTTCCAACATATCAGCACCTAACCCCTCTGCCAGCTCTGCGCAATACAGACCAATCCACATCTGGCCGCATTTCTTCGCACGTCACCTGCCCGCTTGTCGCCTGCTCTATGGACGGACAGCGTTCGGCAGGAACCTTCTTGATGCCGTTTTTGAACTGAGATACCAGCGATGGCGCCACGTTGATGGCGTTTGCCAGCCGAACGACAGCACCGCGAGGTTTGAGGTATTGAGCAAGTTGCATGGACAAACGATAGCAAATGCTATCGCCGTTAGCAAGCGTCAATTGCCAAACAGAACCCGGCCGGGAGAATCGCGGCCATGACCAAGAACATCTCACCCCAGGCTGAAATTCTTCGGCAACTGGTGATCAACGCCGGTGGCCCGGCTGAATTCGCTCGTACCTATTCACAGGAGCACGCGGATAAAGCTATTGACCCGACCTATGTCTCCCAAATCCTCAATGGGCACAGAGCTTTCGGAGAGCGTTCTAGGAAACAGATGGCAAGTCGTGCCGGCCTACCTGATGACTACTTTGAAATCAGGCCCATCACTACCTACCCGACATCTTCGCAGACGGCATGCGAACCTCGGCAGCCAGCAAAGCCACGAATTCACGCCCTAATCGAGAAGCTCCAACAGCTCGATGAAAATCATCCTGCTGTTCAGGCGGTCGAATGGGCGCTTCGCGATACGCCAGCGAAAACATCTGAAGCATTGGCAGGAAAGGAAGCGCAGACCGCCAATCTTCAACAAGAACGCATGGACGAAACGAAGATGAAAAGGCTAATTGGTGGAATCGGTAAAAATGGTGCCAATTTGAAATTGCGCAAAAATAACGGCTAGGTAAACTGCATGCGTTATTACAAACGGCCAATGAAATGGCTGGCGCGCAGTGACCAAACCACGGCTGAGAATCTACAACCCTTCCCGCACCCACCAGCAAGACACTGTTGAAATACTGCGCGACTCATTGCAACACGCACGAGACAATCGAACAGAAGGCGTAATCGTCATATTGACGGATCGCCAGGGCAATCCTACCGTGAAGGTCGGTGGAAGGATGGTGCAAGGATCGGCTGCGCTCATGCAGCTATCGAGGCTTGCCATGGCTTTCGTGATCGACAGCGACCAGTAGATTGGGATAATTCGCCGAGCTAAGAACAGGCGCCCACGGGTCGCGCACCGACCCCAGTTGCCGGGCCGCCGGCAGCTACTCCCCGCCCGGGCAATGCCCGGGTAATTTTTTTTCATTGTCACATTCGATCAACACACATTCAACCCAGACTTTGGTCATACATAAGTCAAAATGAATAATCATTATAGATTCAATGGCGGCCATATGGGTAGCGTTTCGCTACTGGACAAGCCGGCGAATCGCTTGTGTGACAATGAAATGCGCGCCTATAACATCGGGCAATGGCCCGAAAAGAAATTCGCCTTCACAACCTGCGCGTCTTGATCGACGAATACGGAACAATCTCTGCTTTGGCAGAAGCCACCGGGACAAGTGAGAAGTACATTTCACAATTGCTGCACGAGACGCCTCTACCGAGTGGTCGAAGTCGAGCCATGGGCGACGCGCTGGCCGAGAAAATCGAAGCCGGCTGCCGAAAGCCAAAAGGATGGATTGACTTTGATAGGCGCTCCGCACAGCCCCATGAAGATGGTCCGCTTACAGCTCAGGAAGCAGAGCTTCTTAGGCTTTTCAAAGCGGCCGACAAGGCACAGCGGCGCGCGATTATGGCTGTTGCGAGGCTGGATTGTTTGAAAAAATGACCAGTGGATTATCTGGGGTTATCATCTGCCATCTTTGACCAGGTGACAGCATGAAGCACAGTTTCCGCATTCTGATTTCGGCATCCGCCCTACTCCTTTCCGCCTGCGTATCGCATGGTGTCATGGTCACTGAGCAGCAGGTAAGCCAAATTCGGCGCGGCGAAACCAGTGAGGCCGAAGTTGTTGCAATACTTGGCCAACCAACGTCGATATCGTCGATTAACGGCCGGCGCATGCTGATCTACTCCGGCATGTACGCACAACCAAGACCCGCCACCTTCATTCCTGTCGTCGGCCCGCTGGTGGGCGGCGCAGACGTCCGCGCAAGTAGCGTCGTCATCAGCATCAGCGATGGAATCGTCAGCGACATTTACAGCACGCACACAGCCAGCGCATCGGGAACCGGCCTGGCTGCCGGCGCACCGATCCAGCAAGTTCCTGACCAGCCAAGAAAGTAGCCA
Source organism: Dechloromonas sp. (assembly GCA_028687035.1). GTDB lineage: Bacteria > Pseudomonadota > Gammaproteobacteria > Burkholderiales > Rhodocyclaceae > Azonexus. Next base: position 41,832 of record JAQUAX010000008.1, read on the forward strand.
GACGAAGTTCATACCAGCCGCCTACGGGCGGTTTTTTCATTTCATGAACCGATAGCTATTGCTATCGTTGATAGCGTTTGCTATTGTTATTCCACCAAGTCAAATGAGGAGCCGCCATGAAACTCACCCTCGCCACGCTCCGCGTGCATCTCGCGCACTGCGCGCTGCACCCGGCCACCGGCCGCCAGATCGGCCTGCTCTTCACCGCTGACGGCACCGCAGGCATTGCTGCCGTGCCGCAGCGTCATTGAGGGGATGACCATGATCGCCGCCCTCTTCCTGCCCGACGACGCGACGCTCGAAGATTGCCTTCTGGCGGCCGAAGAGCGCGGCATGCTGCTGATCAGCGACGGCCGGCGGGCGCTGGTGTCGCCGGTGGTGCCGGCCGGCTATTTCCGCATCCGGGCGAAGGCCCGCGTCCGCTCGCAGGACTACGCCACGGTCGAGGTGCAGCGATGCGCCGCCTGACCGCCCTGCTCCGCCGCGTCCGCGACAACCACCGCGCCGCGATGCGCGCCCGCCATCTGGCCGACCTCGAAATGCTGCGCGACGAGCTGCTCGCCGAGCGTGCCGAGATCGACGCCGACCTGCTCGGCATCGAGCGCCGGCTGACGGCGGCCCGCCTCGAAGCCGCCCGTTTTACCCCGTTTTTCGACGTCGACCGCGACCTGCCCGATGTGGCGCCGCGGGCTTTCTGACGCCAAGTTTTCACCGCAGCACAACCTGAAAAAGGAGTAGCAAACAAATGGCAAAACCTCTGAATGAAAACCTGAAAGCCGTCCGCGTAGAAACCGATGAAGGCGATCTTCTGCCGATTATGGATGTCGCCGGCACCAAGTTCAGCGAACTGATCAACGCCGTTACCGCCCACAACAAGGCCGGACACGCTGACGCTGAAGATCGCGATCAAGCCATCGACAGCCGGGACGCTCGCCGTCAAGGCTGAATGCAACGTGAACAAACCCAAGGGTATGCCGGCCGAGTCCCTGCTCTGGCCGACGCCGGAAGGCAACCTCATGGCCGAAGACCCGCGGCAAACCACCCTCGAACTGAAGCAAGTCGCCGCCGAACCGGCCCGCGAACTCAAGGCCATCAACGGCTAAGCCATCCATCTCCACCGCCAAGGAAAAACCATGTCCGAAACCATCGTTGACAACGTAACCACCCTGCTCGAAACCGGCGCCGCCCAGGCCAAGCCAATCAACTTTGGCGCCGCCCAACCGTTCTCCATCATTCCGAGCGGCTACCAGGTCGCCGACCTCGAAAAAATGCTCGAGAAGCCGGTGCGCAAGCGTGGAAACGTCACCACAACCGACACCACCAGCTTCGTCACCTACATCAAGAAGCACGGCAGCCTGGACGACTGAACGATATACGCCGACATCGATACCGAGGCCAGCAAGTGCAGCCTGGTTGCCGTGATCAACGACCACGGGACCGATACGCCGAAGTGGCAGGACTTCCGCTGCAACTACGCACCGAAACTCTCCGTCGAGTGGGCGCGCTGGATTGGCAAGAATCACCAGCCCATGAACCAAACCGACTTCGCCACCTGGCTCGAAGACAACCTCGCCGACGTAGCGGCCGTTACTGGCATGCCGAGTGGCGCCGACATCCTGGCTATGGCGATCGGCTTCGAAGCCAACGCCGACAAGCGTCTGCGCTCGAAGATCAACCTGCAAAGCGGCGGTGTCCAGTTCGAGTTCGTTGAGGACGAAACCAAGGAAACGCGCACCAGCATGAAGGTGTTTGAGCGTTTCACCCTCGGCCTTCCCGTGTTCGACGGAAGCACCGACGCCTATCCGCTGGAAGCCCGCCTTAAGTACCGCGAGAAGTCCGGATCGCTGACCTTCTGGTACGAGCTGATCCGTCCTGATCGCGTTTTCAAGACTGCCGTCACCAGCGAACTTGAACGAATCAAGGTGGATACCGGCTTCACGATTATTCAAGGCTCTTTGAAGTAAGACGATAGGTCGGCCGCCATGTCCAACACCCTTAAATTCCTGACCGTGCTCAAAGAGTGCGGCGTCAGCACCTACCGCGACATCAGCGCGGCTACGGGCATCGACATCAACAAGCTGCGCTGGACGGCGGCCGACCTCAGGGCCGAGAAGGAGATCGAGCAGACGGAAGACCCGGTGACCAATGAAGTCGCCTGGCGCCTGACGTCGCTCGGCGCCTTCCGCCTGGCGCAGCGTTTGGAAGCACCGGACGGCAAGGCTTCGCGCAAGCCCGTCAAACGCGACCAGGAATCGCCCGAAGCGCTGCCGGCCAAGCCGGCCGCTGCGCCCAAGGCCAAGGCCGAGCGACCGCAGCCGGCCCCTAAGAAAACCCGCGCCGTAGCGAAGAAGCCCGCGGCGCAACCCGCTAAGCACGTGAGCACCCCAGCCGGCGGAGGGGCAGATATCACCGGCAGCCAGGCATCGGAATCCCTCGTCGAGGGCAGCGGACACGCTGATTCATCCGCCGAGGGCCTGGCCATAGGCGACCGCGCACCGCAGGGGGAAGCCCCTGCGGTGCAGCGGGCCGGCGACAAGCCCGCCTTCAGCGCGGCGATCACCACCAGCGGCGAGCTGTGCGTCGTCGTTTCCGGCGAGGCGCTGATGCTGCCGCCCGAAGCGACTCGCCGCCTCGGCGAGTTCATGTCGGCAACGCATCCGGTCTGGAGCGCAGCATGACCCAGCGCGTCATCTCCGACATCGGTGCCTGCGAGATCAGCAGCCTGCCGGGCCAGAGCCAGGTTGCCGTCTGCCACAGCTTTTTCGTGCATGAGGGCAACCGCGGCCAGGGCCACAGCCACACGCTCAAGGCGCTGCAGCGACACGCGCTGCAGGCCATGCACTACGACTTCGCGATCTGCACCGTCGCCGCCGACAACGCGGCCCAGATCGCCGTGCTTCGGCAAGCCGGCTGGATGCTGCTCGCCGAATTCAAGAACCACCGGAGCTGCGAGATCACCCAGCTCTGGGGAACGCAGCCTTAACCGAGAGCCCACATGATAAACCCCCTCTGCATCTACCACCACGACTGCGCCGACGGCGTTGCTGCCGCCTGGGCGGTGCGCGAATACTACGCCGGCCAGGTCGATTTCTGGCCCGGCGTCTATGGCGACGCGCCGCCCGACGTCACCGGCCGCGAGGTCGTCATCGTCGACTTTTCCTACCCGCGCGAAACGCTGATCGAGATGGGCGCCAAGGCCCTGCGCGTGCTTGTTATCGACCACCACAAGACGGCCCGCGAAGATCTGATCGACCTGCCGGCCAACGTCCATACGCTGTTCGATATGGAGCGCAGCGGCGCGATGATCGCCTGGGCGAACTTCCACACCGGCACGATGGCCCCGCTGCTCTTCGACTACATCCAGGACCGCGACCTGTGGCGCTGGAAGGTGCCCGGCAGCCGGGAAGTCACCGCTGCGATCTACTCGCACCCGCTGACCATCGACACGATGGCCGATCTGATCAAGACGCCGATCCCCACCCTGCTGCGCGACGGCGCGGCGCTGATCCGCAAGCAGCAGCGCGACATCGAGGCCATCGTGCGCAATGCCGTCCGCTACATCGCCTTCGGCGAACTATCGGTGCCGGCCGCCAATGTGCCCTGGTTCCTCGCCAGTGAAGTCGCCGGAGAACTCGCCAAGGGCCAGCCCTTCGCCGCCGCTTACCACGACGACGCCGACGGCCGGAAATGGTCCCTGCGCTCGACGCCGGAAGGTGCGGACGTCGAAAGCATCGCCCGCGCGCTGGGCGGCGGCGGCCATCGCAACGCGGCCGGGTTCAGGCAGACGCGCGACGAGGCGCTGGAGGTTGAGATTATGGGAGGGTTTTTGGCATGAGCGACAAAAAGCACACGCCGGAGCCTTTCGGCTACTTCAAGGCCGAGCCTTTCGGATGGACGGATTGCGCTGAGACGGACGATGGCGCGGTGCCGCTGTACAAGAAGCAGGACATCGAAACGCTTATGAAGCAGCTCGATCATCTGAATAGATTGTGCGAGTTCAACGAGAGAACAATGGCCGAACTGGAGAAGCAGCGCGACGAACTGCTGGCGGCGCTGGAACGCATTCGCAAGCAGCAAGAAACCATTGGCGCAACTGGAAACTCGGCATGGACGACTGCCGATTTTGCCATCGCCAGCGCGAAAGGCGGTGCGTGATGCGTAAGCACTGCAAGCGCATCATGCGCCGCTGCGCGGCACCGACCCTGGTCGCGCTGCACCTGAACCCAGAAGTCTGCCTGCAGGAGCGCGCCGCGGTGCTGGCCCTGCGCAGCGGCTGGGCGGACCGTCCGCACTACAACGTGCTGGCCGACTGCCGCGACATGCTCACTCTGGCCGCAAGCTCGAAGAACGACCGCCAGACGCTGGCGATCTGCGAACTGGCCCGCATCGCGCTGGAGAACATCAAGGATCGCTTCGTTGAAAAGCAGCGCATGGGCGCCACCGGCGACGAGCTGCAGGCGCTCGACGCGCTGTGCGACATCTCGGAAGACTTCTGGCGGCGCCAGGGTGGAACCCTGTTCATCGACGCCGAGGCCGCGCTCAGCCGGGCCCGGGAAGCGTATCGGAGGGCGGCATGACCTGGCTCCTCACCCACTCCGGCCAGCATTTCGACCTGGTCGATCCGCAGCCCGAGATGATCAGTGTCATCGACATCGTCAAGGGCCTGTCGCGCGAATCGCGCTTTGCTGGGCAGACGCGCTACTACTACACCGTCGCGCAGCACTGCGCGATCGCCAGCACCATCGTCGCGCCGGAATACGCCTTCGAGGCGCTGATGCACGACGCCAGCGAAGCCTACCTGAAGGACATCCCCCGGCCGCTCAAGCAGCTGCTGCCGGACTACCGGCGCATCGAGCAGCGCGTCGAATCCGCCATCCGCGCCCGCTTCGGCCTGCCGGAGGAGCAGAGCCCGGAAGTTACCGAGGCAGACCGCATCATGCTGGCCACCGAGCGGCGCGACCTGATGCCGGAAGACGCTGCCGACTGGCCCGTGCTGGCCGGCATCCGCCCGCTCGACAAGCGGCTGGTCGCCATCAACAGCAACCGGGCCGAATCCCTGTTCATGGAACGCTTTTTGGAGGTGCTTACGCAATGAGCCTTGCCCTTGCCATTGACCAGATCCGCCGCCCTACGTGGTGGTATGAAAACGAGCGGACGCCGAAGCCGAAAGGCTGCAGCCCGGAGACGATCGAGATGCGGAAGAAGATCCTTGCCTACCTGCGCGAAGCCGGCGGAAAAGTGCCGGCGAGGTCGGTACAGGATCACTTCGGGTTGAGCAACACCCGGATGTGGCATTACCTGAATGCGATGGTCACCGCCGGTACCGTTCTCAAGTTCAAGCCGAAGCACGACCGCTGCCTGCTGCAGGCAGCCCCAGAGGTGAAATCATGATCGCAACGAACGAACCTGTGGTCATCATGACACGTCGAGAATTCGACGAGCTGGTCGACCGCGTGGCCAGGCGCGCCGCCGAGGAAACCGCCCGCCGCCTGCCGGCCAGCCGCCCACAGCACGTCACCAAGACCGACGCCGCGAAGCTGCTGAAGGTCAGCATTCCGACGGTGTCGAAGATGATCAAGTTCGGCACCCTGTCGCTGAATGACTGCGGTCGGATACCGATCGAGCAGATCGACCGGGCGCTGGAAGCGAGGGCGGCGTGATGGGATTTAACGGCGAAGGTAACAGGCTGGCCGCCCACGAAACGAAACAGGAGCGATGAAGATGGAATCAACCACGAACGACAGCAGCGCCGCTTGCGGCCAGTCCGTGTTGACCGACGGGTTGGGCATCACCTGCTACACCCTGACCGTGACCAAGGAACAAGCGCAGACCTTGATTCAAGCGACCGAGATTCTGGCGCGGCTTGGGATCGGGCAATTCCGCGACGCGCTCGAATGCCTGCCGACGCGGGAGTTTCTGCCAGAGGGCTGGTCAGAAGACATGGACAGCATTGGCCAGTTGCTGTCACGCCATATGATCGGCGGCATTGACGGCTATCGCTCCAGCCTCGGCATTCACCACAATGACGTGCGGAAGGAGGCCAAGATAGCATGGGACTTATACCAAGTGCTGCGGCATCGGCTGTCTTGGGATCGCGCTGTCCGTGAGGGGATTGTCGAAAGCGCAGATTCTCCGCGCAAGTGGCCGGAGATGATGCAAACCCACTACGACGAGCCGATGAAGGTGAGCGATCAGCCATTGGCGATTGTGATGCCCAACGCCAGCGGTAAGCCGACGGACGCCGCAGGCGGACGGTCGGCTTGACCAACAAGTTGTACGTCTGGCAACCACGAAGAAAGGAAATGAAATGCTGATTTCAAGACGCGGATTCCTGAAACTTATTAGCGCAGCCCTTGCTTCCGGCGCGACCATTCCGGCCATTGCAAAAACGCGAAATCCGTATGTTTCTGAGGGCGAGGCTGTGAGCTACATCGGCCATTGCCCCGGCGGTTTTATTGGCAGCCAACTGGTGCACAAGGTTGATCCGTGGGATGGCGTTGGCTACCCGGTGCATCTTTGGAACAACGCCTATGGGACACGCCGGGCGACGGAGCGCTACTACGATTTTGACCTGTCTAACTTCACACGAGACGTTCCGCATGGGTTCTGGTCGATGCCGGGCAGTGCGAAATACCCGAACGTGCATACCTGGATGAGGGAGCAGCGATTCGGCGAAACGGTCGCGGAGGCGATGCGCCACCTGAATTTTTCTGGCGTCCGGGCGCCGGCATGAAGACGTACAACGCACTAGCTCAGGCGGACGCCGCTTGCGGCGTATCGCCTGGAGCGATGGGTTAGAGCGCTGGGGTGAAGAATGGAAAAGTGCATGTGGTGTGAAAAGCCTGCAACTCGGTACTGTGACGCAGTGATTGGCGTTGAGGCACGAGGCGCAGTACGAAACAAGCAAGGAGGCGTTGATGCGCTGCTTGCTGGTCTTGATGGCGAGATGTGGACATGCGATGCGCCGATGTGTGACGACCACGCTCGGCAGGTTGGGCGTATTTCCGGCAAAGAACCGGAAAGCATCGACCATTGCCCGCACCACATTACGCACGGAGAAGAGATATTCAAGGAGATTGTGATGTTCAAGGACGAGGCCGAAAAGAAACGGCGCAACGCACATGCAGAAATTCGGCGATCACGCATTCGGACAGAGCGCTCTAACGAGCAAGGTAACGGGCCGCTGCGCGAGGCGGATGGTAAGTGAAACGACGGTTGCCGGCGGTCCGGTTGACTGGATTGTTGGGCGTCATTGGGTAACTACGGAGGAACGGACATGAAAGACCATGAACTGAAAGAAGCGCACGAAAAGGCGCAAGCATCGCTCATGAACCCGGCGCACCAGGTGTATTTCCGCGCCGGCCTGCTGGCCTGCCGAGAGCACATAGCGCGATTCGTTGCTGCTCAGAACCCGGAGATTGCGGAGAGCATCCGCGCCAACTGGTGGCCGAATCTTGGCGACGACCCAGGCGCCCCAAGACTGCTGAGTTTCCACGAAATGATGGACGGAGGAGAGGAAGGCCCATGGACAGAAAAAGAAGTATCGCCCTCCACCGAGGCCCTGCCGATCGCGCTCCAATTTTTGACGCCCAACGCAGCGGTAAGCGGGCGCGGCGACGGGCAGTAGAGAAAACGACGGGCGCGTATTCCGCGTCCGGTTGACCAACGGGTTATGTGACTGAGGATGAGATGAGCGAACGATGCAAATACCATGTGTGCGACGAGGACGACGACCACGACCCGGAATGCACCGACTGGCAGATGACGAGCCGCAACCTCGACAGGGAAGACGCCCCCTACCCAGGCATGGCCGCGGCGTTTGAAGCGCACTACGGCCAAAGCTGGACCGACCCGGACTGGCGGAAGGAAGCCGCGACGTGGGCAGCGGCATGGAAAGCTGCCCTGTCACATAACGCTGGCAGTAACGGGCCGAGCCGCGACAGCGGCGAAGGTCCGCGTTGACTGAAATGTTGGGCGTTTGCCCGAAGGAGAACGAGATGTCCGAAAAAAGCTGGTTCCAAAGCAAGTTCGACAAATTGCCGAAGGATCGCCAAGACCGAATCCGGCGACTGCTGGACAACTACAACCCGGAGCCTGTGTTTCGGAACAACGGGGCCGAGCCTGACTGGTCGCATTTGAACTGCCCGATGTGCGGCGGAAGCGGCCATGTAGATGACGTGACGCCCAACGCTGGCGGTAACGCGACTGAGCGTAGCGAAGGTCGCGTTGACTGAAATGTTGGGCGGATCTTTGGAGAAAAAGATGGAAGACGTTGTACTCAGACATGACCATGAACAGGTGCTTTCGTTGCTGGAAACCGCAAGTGATTACGTGCGCGCCTACAAGTGCGGATGTAACCCGCTTTGGACAAAGGACGATGCCAGCAAACTGTTGCGCCAAATTGACGATGCTTTGGCAGGCAGAGAGCCGAAGCCGCCGTGCGACCACAAGTGGGACCCGTGGCCGGTGGCAGACGAGGGGTGGGTGTGCATGAAATGCGGCGCCCGCGAATACAACGACGAGCCGCCCAACGCTTAGGTGATGGGCCGAGGCAACGCCAGTTGCCGAAGGTCCAGCGCGAAGCGCGACATCGACCGCCGTGTTGGGCGGAGTATCACCACCACCGACTTTTGATGAAAGAAAAAACATGAACACGACACAACAACGGATTGCTGCGATTTTCAACGAGTGGGCGCGGCGCTATGCCGAGAACCCCGACGAGTTCGGAGCGATCCTCGACGCTGAAGGAAAGCCAGTTGATGACTACGGCCAGAATTGCGCGCTCTATTTCGAGAAGATTGCCGACGAGATGGACGCGGCCGGGAAACTGCCACGCCCTGGCATGGTGCCGAAGCCTGCCCCGTGGCCAGAGCCGCCCAACAAGGAGTAGACGACAAACTGTCCAAATATACAACAAACCGGACACCGCTTCGGTCAAGAAATCCTCTTCGCGATATCCGCCGCCGAAGGGTTGTAGTAAGTCAGCGCCTGGTCGAGCTTCGTCCAGCCGAAAATCTTGCAGAGGTCCATCAGTGCCTGCTGCGCCGGGATGTCGTTCGACTTCATGCGGCCGGCGATCCATGTGGCCGCTGTGTGCCGGCTGTCGTGGAAGGTGAATCCGGACAACCCTGCCCTGTCCCTGAACTTCCTGAACATCGCATCCAGTGACGACGTCTTGACGCCGAAGACTAGCTTCGGATCGAAGCCGCGCATCCGGTTTATCAGACGCTCCGCCTTGGGCGGAAGCGGAACATCGCGCAATGAGGCCTCGGTGCGGCCGACCTTGTGCGGTGTCGAGCAGTAGCCGGCATAGACGCGGTCCCACGTAAGGCCGCAAAGCTCTCCCGCGCGCATGCCGGTGCGCAGCGCGACCAGGAACACAATAGCGACGGCCTCTGATACCGTCCGCACCGCCTCACGGCTTGGCCGATACCCCGCCTCGCGCAAGATAGACTTGATCTGCAGCCGGGTAATCACGACATCCCGATGATCAGGCGCCCGCGGCTTTCGGATGTCTCGCACCGGGTTTCTGGTGACGTATTTCAATTCCAGTCGCGCATGCTCGAACACGGCCGAGAGAAGCCCGAGCTCACGCAGGATCGAACCTGCAGAAACTTTACGCTGCCTGGCGTCGCGGAACCGCGCAATATCGGCCGGCTCGATCTTTGACATCGGCTTGTCGAGCGGCAGCGATTCGTCGCGCCGGAATGCCTCGAGGCGGATGCGCTCCCAGCGCCGGCCGCGCTTGCTCGGCGTGACCTGGTCGCAGTAATCTGCCAGCGCCTCATGCAAGGTAACGCAATCGCCGGGCGACTTGTCGAGGCGCTCGCGGATCTCGGTTTCCTTTGCCGCGGCCCATGCCTCAGCCTCGCGCTTCGTTCGCTTCGTCGCCGACGCGCGCTCGCCAAGCACGTAGACCTGCGCCCGGTAGCCGTTTTCCGTTTTCGTAATCGACGCCACTGTTTCCCCGCTGCGTAATCGCCTGCGTAATTCTTGGGGAGTGAAGTCTAAAATACGTTGCAGTTTGACGCTACTGCACTAAGCGACAATGGCTACAAATAGTTGGTTTTTATGTAAAACAGAAAACAACTAGAATATACGTGGTGCCCGGGACGGGACTCGAACCCGTACAGCCGAAGCCGGGAGATTTTAAGTCTCCTGTGTCTACCGATTTCACCACCCGGGCGGCGGCGCCGTTCGATCCGGCAGCGCCAAGAAAAAAAGGGAAAGCGCCTGGCGCTTTCCCTTTTCGATCTGGAGCGGCAGAAGAGTCTCGAACTCTCGACCTCAACCTTGGCAAGGTTGCGCTCTACCAACTGAGCTACTGCCGCGTGAATTCTGGAGGCGCGGGCCGGAGTCGAACCGACCTACACGGATTTGCAATCCGGTGCATAACCGCTTTGCTACCGCGCCCTGTCTGTCATCGCTGCTTCCACCGGAATGAACCGGAGATTCTGGAGCGGCAGAAGAGTCTCGAACTCTCGACCTCAACCTTGGCAAGGTTGCGCTCTACCAACTGAGCTACTGCCGCGCTGAACAGAGCGCGCATTATAGGCGATGCCGAATCGTTGTCAACATTCGGCATTCAATTTTCAGCACTGCGCCGGGCGATCTCGGGCCAGGCCATGCGCAGGTAGTAGCCCATCGACCACAGGGTCAGCAGGGCCGCGATCCAGATCAGCCAGTTGCCGAGCTCGATCACGTCGACGTCGAACAGTGGCGCCTTGTGCAGCAGCAGCGGGATGGCGAGCATCTGCGCCGTCGTCTTGATCTTGCCGAGCATCGACACGGCGACGCTCTTCGCCGCACCGATCTTGGCCATCCATTCGCGCAGCGCCGAGATGGTGATCTCTCGTCCGATGATGATCGTCGCGATGATCGCATCGGTCCGGCCGAGCTGAACCAGCACGATCAGCGCCGCGGCGACCATCAGCTTGTCGGCGACCGGGTCGAGGAAGGCGCCGAAGGCCGACGTCTGGTTCAGCTTGCGCGCCAGGTAGCCGTCTGCCCAGTCGGTCAGCGCGGCAGCGACGAAGATCAGCGTGGCGGTCAGGTCGCGTTCGTGGGCTGTCGCCCATTCCGCCGGGACGTAGTAGACGGCGATGAGCAGCGGGATGGCGACGATGCGCAGCCAGGTCAGCAGGATGGGCAGGTTGAAAGGCATGTGTTCAGTGTAATGCGGAATGAATCTTCTCGGCCATCTCGCGGCTGATGCCCGGGACTTCGGCCAGTTGTTCGACGCTCGCCGCAAGCACGCCGGGTAGCCCGCCGAAACGGGCGACCAGCGCCTTGCGCCGGGCCGGGCCGACGCCGGGCAGGCTTTCCAGCGTCGAGGTCTTGCGCGCCTTGCCACGCTGCGCCCGGTGGCCGGTGATCGCGAAGCGGTGGGCCTCGTCGCGCACTTCCTGGATCAGGTGCAGGGCCGGGTGCTGCGCCGGCAATTGTAGCGGTGGCCGGCCGTCCGGGAAAATCAGCGTTTCCAGACCGGGCTTGCGCTCCTCGCCCTTGGCGACGCCGACCATTGCTAGGTGGGTCAGACCGAGATCGGCGAGCACCGCCCAGGCCGATGCGACCTGGCCCTTGCCGCCGTCGATCAGGATCAGGTCGGGCGCCCTGCCCTCGCCGTTGGCGAGACCGGCGTAGCGTCGGCTGACCGCCTGGCGCATCGCCGCGTAGTCGTCGCCGGGCTGGATGTCCTTGATGTTGAAGCGGCGGTAGTCGCTCTTCTTCATCTGGTTGTCGTCGTAAACCACGCACGAGGCGACGGTCGCCTCGCCCATCGTATGGCTGATGTCGAAACATTCGATGCGGGCGATCGCGTCGCCCAGGCCGAGCGCCTCCTGCAGTGCGGCCAGGCGCTGCTCCTGCTGCGCCGCCGCCTGGCTGCGCGCCAGAATGGCGAGCCGGGCGTTCTGCAGCGCCATCTCGACCCAGGCCTTCTGGGTCAGCGTGCGCGCCTCGCCGAGCGGCACCGCGCGGCCGGCCAGTTCGGCCAGCGCGGCGGCGGTTTCGTCGGCCTCGTCGTCGGCCGGCGCCGGGGCAACCAGCAGGCGGGCCGGCGCCGGCTGGCTGGCGTAGTGCTGGCGGATGAAGGCGGCGAGCGCCTCGGCGGGGCTCGATTCGCCGGCGTTGCTCGGGAAGAACGGGCGGTCGCCGAGATGGCGGCCGCCGCGCACCATCGCCAGGTTGACGCAGAGCAGGCCGGATTCGCGCGAGGCGACGACGATATCGACATCCTCGCCCCGGCTGCTCGACACGAACTGCTTTTCCTGGACCTGGTGCAGCGACTGGATCTGGTCGCGGTAGAGCGCGGCCTGCTCGAAGGCGAGCCGCGCCGACGCTTCCTCCATGGCCTGGGTCAGCCGGCGATGCACCTCGTGCTGGCGGCCGGACAGGAACATCGCCGCCATCTGCACGTCGGCCGCGTAGTCTTCCGGCGTCACCAGGTCGACGCAGGGACCGCTGCAGCGCTTGATCTGGTACAGCAGACAGGGCCGCGAGCGGTTGGCGAAGACAGTGTCCTCGCAGGTGCGCAGGCGGAACATCTTCTGCAGCAGGTGGATGCTGTCGCGCACCGCCCACGACGACGGGTAAGGCCCGTAGTAGTCGGCCTTGCGGTCCGGATTGCCGCGGAAGAAGCCGAGGCGCGGGAAGGCGCTGCGCGACAGCACGATGTAGGGATAGGACTTGTCGTCGCGGAACAGGATGTTGTAGCGCGGCGCCAGCGACTTGATCAGGTTGTTCTCGAGCAGCAGCGCTTCCGCTTCGGTGCGCGTCGAGGTCGTCTCGATCGCCGCGATCTGCGCCACCATGTGCGCGATGCGCGGGCTCGGCAGGTTGTCGCGGAAATACGACGCAACCCGCTTCTTCAGGTTCTTCGCCTTGCCGACGTAGAGCACCGCGCCGTCCTCGCCGAGCATGCGATAGACACCGGGCAGCTCGGTCAGCGTCGCAAGGAAGGATTTGGCGTCGAAAGCCACGGTCGACCGCGAAAATCAGCCCAGAATAGCGCGCACGCCGGCGAAAACCGCCTCGAAGCTGTCGCGCGTCAGGCGGCCGGTGCGCCAGTTGTAGCCGCTGCAATGGTAGCTGTCGACCAGCAGCCGGCCTTCCGGCAGGTCGTGGCGGACGTCGTGGCCGAACTTGTAAGCGGCGGGCTTGAGCCCGTGCGCCCACAGCACCGCCTGGTGGGCGACGGTGCCCAGCGCGACGATCACCTTCAGGCGCGGCATCGCCGCCAGTTCGGCGCGCAGATGGCCGTTGCACTGGCGGATTTCGGCGGTGACCGGCTTGTTGGCCGGCGGCAGGCAGCGCACGGCGTTGGTGATCCGGGCGTTGTGCAGTTCGAGCGCCGGGTTGGCCCAGCCGTCGGGGCCGAGCGCCTCGCCGGCGGTCGCGAAGCCGAAGCGGTGCAGCGCCGGATAGAGCAGCTCGCCGGCGACGTCACCGGTGAACGGCCGGCCGGTCCGGTTGGCGCCGCGCTCGCCGGGGCCGAGGCCGACCACCAGCAGTTCTGCGTCGAGCGGGCCAAAGGCGGGCACCGGCAAGGCGTGCCAGTCGGGGTCGCGGCGGCGGATCGCCGCCAGGTGTTCGGCCAGGCGCGGACAGGCCGTGCAGGCCAGCGGATCGAGGAATTGGGGTGCAGACATGGGGCGCGATGTTAACATGCCGGCCATGCAGCTTCATTGGGACATCTTCTGCCGGGTCATCGACAATTACGGCGACATCGGCATCTGCTGGCGGCTCGCCCGGCAACTTGCGGCCGAGCACGGCAAGCGGGTCCGCCTGTGGGTCGACGACCTGGAAAGCCTGCGGCCGCTGTGCCCGGCGGTCGATCCGGCGCTGGCGATGCAGCGCGCGGCCGGCGTCGAGATTCGCCGCTGGGCGGGCGATTTCGCGGTCGACCGGGTCGCCGACGTGATTATCGAAGCCTTCGCCTGCGAACTGCCCGAAGCCTACGTCGCGGCGATGGCCGGGCAACCGGCGCGGCCGGTCTGGATCAATCTCGAATACCTGACTGCCGAGGCCTGGGCCGACGGCTGCCACGGCATGGCCTCGCCGCATCCGCGCCTGCCGCTGGTCAAGCATTTCTTCTTCCCGGGATTCACGCCGTCGACCGGCGGCCTGCTGCGCGAGGCCGGCCTCTTCTCCGAGCGCGACCGCGTCGCCGCGCCGCCCGGCGACCTCCTGGAAATCAGCCTGTTCTGCTACACGACGGCGCCGCTCGCCGGCTGGCTGCGCGCGCTGGCCGATTCGCCGCGCCCGGTGCTCTGCCACGTGCCCCCGGGGCAGCCGCTGGCCGCCGTGCGCGCCTGCCTGGGCGGCGACGGCCCGTGGCAGCTCGGCCTGTCCCGCCTGGTTCCGCTGCCCTTCCTGCCGCTCGACGACTACGACCGCCTGCTCTGGCGCTGCGCGATCAATTTCGTGCGCGGCGAGGATTCCTTCGTGCGCGCCCAGTGGGCGGGCAAACCTTTCGTGTGGCAGGCCTACGTGCAGCAGGACGATGCCCATCTCGACAAGCTCACGGCCTTCCTCGACCGCCATTGCGCCGGCCTCGATGGGGCGGCGGCCGCTGCGCTGCGCGCCCTTTTCCTGGCCTGGAACACCGGCGCCGACCCCGGTCCGGCCTGGCGCGACTATCTCGCCGAGCTGCCGGCCATCTCGCGCCATGCCGCCGCCTGGTCCAGGCAGCTCGCGACGATGCCGGACCTGGCGACAGGCCTCGTCAACTTCTGCGCAGGCAAGGTATAATTTAACGTTTTTCTTTTTCTGCTTTTGGATATCTGCACATGAAGACCGCTCAGGAACTCCGCTCCGGTAACGTGATCATGGTCGGCACTGAGCCGCTCGTGGTCCAGAAGACCGAATACAACAAGTCCGGCCGCAACGCCGCCGTCGTCAAGATGAAACTCAAGAACCTGCTGTCCGGCAACCCGTCGGAAGCGGTTTACAAGGCCGACGACAAGTTCGAGGTCGTTGTCCTCGACAAGAAGGAAGTCACCTACTCCTACTTCGCCGACCCGATGTACGTGTTCATGGACGCCGAGTACAACCAGTACGAAGTCGAACCCGACAACATGGTCGACGCGCTGAAGTACCTGGAAGCCGACATGCCGTGCGAAGTCGTCTTCTACGACGGCCGCGCGATCTCCGTCGAACTGCCGACCAGCGTCGTGCGCGAAGTCATTTACACCGAGCCGGCCGTCAAGGGCGACACCTCGGGCAAGGTCATGAAGCCGGCCAAGATCTCCACCGGTTTCGAACTGCCGGTGCCGGCCTTCGTCAGCATTGGCGACAAGATCGAAATCGATACGCGCACCGACGAATACCGCAGCCGCACCAAGTAATCCGCGACGGACGACAGGACGGGCAGCCCAGGCTGCCCGTTTTTTTTGCGCCGCCGGAAAGTTTGCCTGCCTCCGGGGATTGGCCGACAATGGAGTGGCCAGCCGCCCTTCTCCCGCTTTCGACGGCGAGCCGATGAAAATGCCAAGCGCCATGAACGCCATGACTTTCCTCCGCGGATTTTTCCTTGCCCTGCTGTTGACCGCGGCGGCATCCGGAACATCGGTTCTGGCCGAGGAGGCGCCGTTGAAATTCGGCATCATGCCGTTCAACAGCACGCTGGCCCTGATCAAGACCCACCAGCCCCTGACCGCCTACCTGGAAAAGCGGCTGGGGCGTCGCGTCGTCGTCTATACGTCGGCCGACTACTTCACCTTCGTCAACCAGCTGCTCGACGGCCAGTTCGACGTCGCCATCGCCGGCCCGCATTTCGGCAGCATGGCGGCGGAACGGGGAGCCAAGGTGCTGTTCCGCTACCGCGCCGACCTGCAGCCGGTCGTCGTCGTTCGCGCCGGCTCCGGAATCCGGACGCTGGACGACCTGCACGGCAAGCGCATCGGACTGTCCAGCCGGCTGTCGATTTCCTCGATCGGCGGCGTCAAGTGGCTGCAGGACAACGGTTTCCAGCTCGACCGCGACTACCGGCTGTTCGAGCGCGCGACGCACGGCGCGGCGATCGCCGGCGTCGCGGTCGGCGACCTCGACGCGGCGCTGACCACGCATACGCCGCTGAAGCAGATTCCGGAGGACATCCGGGCCAAGATATCCATCCTGCCCCTCGACATCCACGTCCCCCACCTGATGACGCTGGCCGACGCCCGGCTAAGCGCTGCCGAGGTGGCCCGGATCCGCGCCGCATTGCGGGATTTCCAGGGCACGCCTGAGGGACAGGCCTTCTTTTCCGAAACCGGCTATCTCGGCTACGCCGAGGTGTCGCCGGCCGACATGAAGGCACTGCAGCCCTTCGTCGAACTGACGCTGCAGATGATGAGGCTCGGCCGATGAGGCTGCCCGCCTTTGCGCACAGCCTGCGTTTCAAGCTGCTGGTCGCGACGGTGCTGGTCGAGATCACGGTGATGTCGGTGCTGGTCGGCAACAGCCTGCGGCTGATCGACGAGCACCTGATCCGCCATGCCGAACGACGGATCACGGCGATCGAACTGGCCTACAAGACCGCCGTCGCGCTGCCGCTGGCCGCCCGCGACTACGCGACGCTGCGCGACATCCTGGATGGCTGGCGGCAGGCCGACGACGTCGATTACCTGGTCGTCGCCGACCCGGAAGGAAAAATCCTGGCCGCCTCGGCCTGGCCGGAAGGAAAGCCGCTGCCGCCGGCTTCCCGGGACTTCCGGGAGCAAGCGGTGCTGCACGTCGTTTTTCCGGTCGACGTGCTCGGCCAGCAGTACGGCACGGTGCACTACGGCCTGTCGCTCAAATTCCTCGAGCAGGCCCGCCACGACCTGATGATGCAGGGTGCGCTGATCGCGCTGGCCGGCCTGCTGTCGAGCTTCCTGGTGCTGCTCGGCATCGCCTTCTGGCTGACCCGCCACCTGGTCGGACTGGCCCGGGCGAGCAGCGACATCGCCGCCGGGCATTACCGGACGCCGCTGCCCGCCGCCAGCCCCGACGAGATCGGCCTGCTGACGCGCAACTTCGGGCAGATGGCGCGGGCCGTCGAGGAACGGGTCGTCGAACTGGATGCCCACCTGTCTCGCCAGCGGGCGATCTTCGAGGCGCTCGGCGAAGGCGTCTACGGTCTGGACGGCGACGGGCGCTGCATCTTCATCAACCGCGCCGCGCTCGACATGCTGGGCTTCGCCGAAGCCGACGTGCTCGGCCGCTCGACGCACGAACTGTTCCACCACAGCCGGCCCGACGGCAGCCCCTACCCGGCCGCCAACTGCCCGGTCTGCCTGACCGTCCGCGACCGCCAGCGGCGCAGCATCGAGGATGTTTTCTGGCGCAGGGATGGCAGCTGCATCCCGGTGGTGTTCACGGTGACCCCGATGATCGTCGACGGCGAAGTCCAGGGCAGCGTCGTCGCCTTCCGCGACATGACCGAGATCCACAAGGCCGCGGAAGCCCTGCGCGACAGCAGCGAACGCCTGGTCAGCTTCATCAACGCGCTGCCCGACCTGGTCGTGCTGAAGGACGGCGACAGCCGCTGGCAGACGATCAACCGGGCCGCCGCCGAAATCCTGCAACTGGGCGATTTTCAGTGGCAGGGACGCACCAACCGCGAGCTGGCCGAACTGCGTCCGGATTTCCGCGCCTTTCACGATGCGGCATGGCAGAGCGACGAGGCGGCCTGGGCGCACGGCGACATCATGCTGGACATCGAGAACATTCCCGGCCGCGACGGCGAGCCGCTCCTCTGCGAGGTGCGCAAGATGCCGCTGTTCGCCCGCGACGGCAGCCGCAAGGCGCTGATGGTGATCGCCCGCGACATCAGCGAGCGGCGGCGCAACGAAGCCGAGCTCGAACGCTACCGCCAGCATCTCGAGGAACTGGTCGCCGAGCGCACTGCGCAGTTGGCGGTCGCCAAGGAGGCGGCCGAGTCGGCGAACGTCGCGAAGAGCGCCTTCCTGGCCAACATGAGCCACGAGATCCGGACGCCGCTCAATGCGATCACCGGCATGGCCCACCTGATCCGCCGCGGCGGCCTGACCCCGGAACAGGACGAGCGCCTCGACACGCTGGAAGCGGCAGGCAGTCACCTGCTCGACATCATCAACGCGGTGCTCGACCTGTCGAAGATCGAGGCCGGCAAATTCACGCTCGAGGAAAACCCGCTGCGCATCGACGCGCTGCTGCGCAATATCGCGTCGATGCTGCAGGGGCGCGCCGAGGCCAAGGGGCTGCGGCTGGACATCGAGGCCGACGCCTTCCCGGCCGACCTGGTCGGCGACGCGACCCGGCTGCAGCAGGCCCTGCTGAACTACGCCGTCAATGCGATCAAATTCACGGCGCGCGGCGGCGTCACGCTGCGCGTCCGGGTCGTCGAGGAGGACGCGGCGGGCGCCATGCTCCGTTTCGAGGTCGGGGACACCGGCATCGGCATTGCGCCGGAAGTCCTCGGCAAGCTGTTTACCGCCTTCGAGCAGGCCGACAACTCGACGACCCGCAAGTACGGCGGCACCGGGCTCGGGCTGGCGATCACCCGCAAGCTCGCCGAACTGATGGGCGGCGAGGCCGGCGCCAGCAGCACGCCGGGGGTCGGCAGCACCTTCTGGTTCACCGCACGGCTGCGCAAGGATGCCGGCGTCCATGCCGACACCGACGGACCGGCGCCCGGCAACGCCGAGCAGGCGCTGCGCCGGGATTTCCCGCAGCGGCGCATCCTGCTCGCCGAGGACGAACCGATCAACCAGGAAATCACGCTGATGATGCTCGAGGATGTCGGCCAGCGCGTCGATGTCGCCGAGGATGGCCTCGCCGCCGTCGACCTGGCGACGCGCAATGCCTACGACCTGATTCTGATGGACATGCAGATGCCCAACCTGGACGGCCTCGACGCGACCCGCCGGATCCGCGCCCTGCCCGGCTACGCCGAGGTTCCCGTGCTGGCGATGACGGCCAATGCCTTCGTCGAGGACAAGTCGCGCTGCTTCGCCGCCGGGATGAACGATTTCATCGCCAAGCCGGTCCGCCCGGAAGACCTGTTCGCGACCCTGCACAAGTGGCTCGGCCGGAGCAAGCAGCGCTGATCGCTCGAAAGCGCCGGCCTTTTCTGCCAGAATCCCGGCTTTGACCATCACCCGCAGCGGATCCCCATGACCTACAAAGTCTTTGTCGACGGCCAGGAAGGTACCACCGGCCTGCAGATCAACGAATATCTCGCCCAGCGCAGCGACGTCACCGTCCTCAAGATCGATGCCGACAAGCGCAAGGACCTGGCCGAACGCAAGCGCCTGATCAACGAGTCCGACGTGACCTTCCTGTGCCTGCCGGACGATGCCGCCAAGGAATCGGCCAGCCTGGCCGACAATCCGAAAACCTGCATCATCGACGCGTCGACCGCGCACCGGGTCAATCCGGACTGGGTGTTCGGCCTGCCCGAACTGGCCGCCGACCAGCGCGCCAAGATCCGGGCCAGCAAGCGCATCGCCAACCCGGGCTGCCACGCCACCGCCTTCATCCTGGCGCTGCGCCCGCTGGTCGCCGCCGGCCTGCTGCCGGCCGCGACGCAGATCGCCGCGAACTCGATCACCGGCTATTCCGGCGGCGGCAAGAAGATGATCGCCGACTACGAGGCGGCCAGCGCCAGCCCGACGCAACTGAAGGCGCCGCGCCCCTACGCGCTCGCGCTGGCCCACAAGCACCTGCCGGAAATGCAGGCCTACACCGGGTTGACCGCGGCACCGATCTTCCAGCCCATCGTCGGCCCCTTCTACAAGGGCCTGGCCGTCACCGCCTACCTGCACCCGCAGCAATTCACCCGCCCGGCCGGCCCGGCCGACGTGCAGAAGATCCTCGCCGACTACTACGCCGGCGAGCGCTTCATCAACGTGCTGCCGGTCGACCTCGAGGCGACCACCGACGGCGGCTTCTACGACGTCGAGGCCAACAACGGCACCAACCGTGTCGATCTCGCGGTGTTCGGCAACGCCGAGCGCATGCTCGTCGTCGCCCGTCTCGACAACCTGGGCAAGGGCGCGTCGGGCGCCGCGGTGCAGGCGATGAACGTGCACCTCGGCGTCGAGGAAAGCCTCGGCCTGATCTGAGCCGGGAAGGACGATGCGCGAGGTGCCGGAAGTCAGCTGCATGCGCTGCCGGCACCACGCCATCACGCACGAACTCCCGTTCCGTTACCGCTGCGATGCGCTCGGCTTCAAGAGCGCCCGCCTGCCCTGCAAGGACGTGCTGGAAAACTCCGGACTGCCCTGCCAGTATTTCGCACCGCGCCAGCCCGGCGATCCGCCGCGGTCGAAGGCCTGAGACGCCGTCCCCGGTCGATCGCGAACGAGCGCCGTTTCAGCGCAAGCGGCGCCGCCTCAAGCTACCAGCCTGAACGATGAAAAATCCCCGCCCCGCTCTCCGCCGACTTTGCCTGGCCTCGTTGCTGATCATCCCCCTGCTCGCCGCCGCGGCGGAACCTGCGCGGCCGGCGCCGAGCGGAGACCTCCCGCCGGGCAGCCAGGCCGCGGCCGGTCGGTCCGGAGCCGCCGGCGACCTGCGTCTCGCGTTGCTGCATTTCGATCCCGTGCCGGGCGACGTCGCGGGAAACCGGGCGCGCATCGAGCAGGCGATCCGGGAAGCGGTCGGCCATGGCGCCGACTGGGTGATCACGCCGGAGCTGGCTGAAACCGGCTACAACTTCGTATCCCGAATCGGCACCGGCTGGATCGTCCCCTTCCCGGACGCGTGGATGGGCAAACTGGCCGCGATCGCCCGCGACCACCGCGTCGCCCTGTTCATCGGCTTCGCCGAACGCGATGCCGCCACCGGCAAGCTGCACAACAGCGTCGCCGTCATCGACCGCGACGGCAGGCTGCTGGGCACCTACCGCAAGCAGCGCGTGCACGGCGGCGTCGAGGACTGGTCGGTCGCCGGCAGCGGCGGATCGCCTTTCGTCGTCGATGGGCTGGCCGTCGGCACCCTGATCTGCGCCGATGCCTACGCCGCGGAGCCGGCCGCCCGGTTGGCCGACCAGGGCGCCGAAATCCTGCTGGTCCCGGCCAACTGGCCGTCGATCCGGGGCATGGGGCCGGGCGACGTCTGGGAGCGACGAACGCTGGAAACCGGGCTGCCGCTGATCGCCGTCAATCGCGGCGGCAGCGAGCCCGAACTCGATTTTTCAAATGGCGAAACCGTCGTCTCGCTGAACGGCGAACGCCTGCACCAGCTGACCGCACCGAAGGGCGGAATTTTCTACATCGACTGGGACCGCCGTCAGGGTTTCCGCGCCGTTCGTCCTTAACCGGTACGGCCCCCCGGCGGGAACTCAGCCCGTCAGCCCGCAAACCGTCGCCAGCGCCGCCAGGTAGCGCGGGAGCGCCTGCAGGGTCGCCCAGTCGGGTGCCGGCGCCGCTTCGAGCAATTGCTGCACGCGCGCGCTGCGCGCCGGATCGATTTCGGGCTGCCAGCCGTCCAGCACCTGACCGACCGCCTCCGGCGCGTTGCAGACGAGCAGCATGTCGCAGCCGGCGGCGTAGGCGGTGCGCACGCGGGCCAGCATGTCGCCGACGACGCCGGCCCCGGCCATCGACAGGTCGTCGGTGAAAACGACCCCATCAAACTTCACGTCGTTTCTCAGATAGTCGATCCATCTATTTGAAAAAACTGCCGTATTGCAGTCGAAACACGAATAGATCACGTGTGCCGCCATGACCCCGTCGAGAGGCAGTTCGCGGTAGGGACGCAGGTCGTCGGCCATGTCGGCGAGCTGGCGGTCGTCGACCGGCAGTTCGACGTGCGAATCGGGAATGACGTAGCCGTGCCCCGGGAAATGCTTGCCGCAAGTCCCCATGCCGCCTTCGCGCAGCCCCTCGCCGAGGGCGCCGGCCAGCGCGACGACGGCGGCCGGATCGCGGTGGAAGGCGCGGTCGCCGATCACCCGCGACGGACCGTAGTCGAGGTCGAGCACCGGCGTGAAGGAATAATCGACGCCGCGCGAGCGCAGCTCGGCGGCCAGCACGTAGCCGACGTCGCGCGCCGCGGACAGCCCGGCCGCCGCGTCCCGGTCGTACGCCTGGCCGATCGCCCGCATCGGCGGCAGCCGCGTGAAGCCGTCGCGGAAGCGCTGCACCCGGCCCCCTTCGTGGTCGACGGCGATCAGCAAGGGGCGCAGCGCGTGGATTTCGGCGGTCAGCGCGGTCAACTGCGCCGGATCGGCATAATTGCGCGAGAACAGGATCACGCCGCCGACCAGCGGGTGCAACAGGCGCTCGCGGTCGAGGTCGGTCAGTGCGGTGCCGGCGATGTCGATCATCAGCGGTCCGGGCGGCAGGTGGCTCATGCTTTTTCCAGTATCACGTAGGCGACGGCGTACTCGGCCTCGTCGCTGATCGACAGATGCGCGGTCAACTGCCGGTTTTCGGCCATTTCCGCGAGTTCACCGCAAAGTTCGAACACCGGCTTGCCGAGTTCGTCGTGGCCGACGGCGATCGCCGGCAGCAGCACCGGCGGCCGCACGCCCGTGCCCCAGGCCTTGGCGAAGGCTTCCTTGGCGGCAAAGCGCTTGGCGAGGAAGCGCCCCTTGTCGGCGGCATGCCCGAAATCGGCCCGTTCGGACGGCGCCAGCAGCCTGTCCAGCGCCCGCTCGCCGTGCCTCTCCCACATCGCCCTCAGCCGGGCGACGGCGACGATGTCGGTGCCGATGCCGACGATCATTCGGTTTCCGGGCGCTCGGCGGCGGCGACCATCAGCGCCTTCATTTCGCGCACTGCCTCGCGCAGGCCGGTGAATACGGCGCGGCTGACGATCGCGTGGCCGATGTGCAGTTCGCGGATACCGGCCAGCCGGGCGACCGGCTGCACGTTGTAGTAGTTCAGCGCGTGGCCGGCGTTGAAGCGCATGCCGAGCTGGCGGATCGCCCGGCCGGCGACGCGGATCTTGTCGAGTTCGGCGAGCACCGCCGGCGCCTCGGCGTCGCGCCCCTGGTCGTGGAAGGCATGCGCGTAGGGACCGGTATGGATTTCGCAGACGCGGGCGCCGATCCGCGCCGCCGCCTCGATCTGCGGCAGTTCGGCGTCGATGAACACGCTGGTCGTGATGCCGGCGTCGGCCAGCCGGGCGATGACGCCCTTCAGCCGGGCTTCCTGGCCGACGATGTCGAGGCCGCCCTCGGTCGTCACCTCGTGGCGGCCTTCCGGCACCAGCATCGCCATTTCGGGCTTCAGGCCGCAGGCGATGCCGACCATCTCGTCGGTCGCCGCCATCTCGAGGTTCAGCTTGATCTGCGTCGTTTCCTTGAGCCGGCGGACGTCGGCGTCCTGGATGTGGCGGCGGTCCTCGCGCAGATGCACGGTGATGCCGTCGGCGCCGGCCAGGTGCGCCTCGACGGCGGCCCAGACGGGATCGGGTTCGTAGGTGCGCCGCGCCTGACGGATGGTGGCCACGTGGTCGATATTGACGCCGAGTTCGATCATAGCTCCTGCAACTCCTTGAAAATCTTGCGGGTTTCGAGTTCCTGGCCGGCCAGGTAATAGGCCAGCAGCGTGCGCATCAGCGCCTTGGCTTCGACCCGCGAGCGCGGGTCGGAAAAATCCTCGGCCTCGAGGTCGAGCAGCGTCCGGCCACTGACCACCTGCGGTGCGGCAGCTTCGTGTTCCAGGCGGACCGGCCCCTGCTCCATCCGGTAGGCGTAGAAGGCGTCCGCGTCGATCGGCCGGCCGGCGCTGTCGTGGGCCAGCATCAGGCCGTAGCCGAGTTCCTGCAGCAGGGCCTTCTCGAAGCTGCGCAGGTCGGCCTCGAGGACCTTGCCGCCGGGCGCGGCGGCCAGCCGCTGCAGCATGCCGGCGTAGCAGGCGAACAGGTGTTCGTGCGCATCCTCGCGCGGCAGCAGGTGCATCAGCAATTCGTTGAGGTAGTAGCCGCAGAACAGCGCTTCGCCGGCGAGCAGCGGCTGGCCGCCGACCCACTCGGCCTTCATCAGCGTCAGCACTTCGCCCTTGCCGGCCCAGCCGATCTCGAGCGGCTGGAAGGCGAGCAGCAGCCCGCGGATGGCGGCGCGCGGCCGGCGTGCGCCGCGGGCCAGCAGCGCCATGCGCCCGAAATCGCGGGTGAAGACCTCGACGATCAGGCTGGTTTCGCGGAAGGGATAGCTGTGCAGCACGAAGGCCGGCTGACCGTCCACCTTGTTGCGCTGCTGCCCCATGCCGGCTTACTCGTAGCCGAGGCTCTTCAGCAGGCGCTCGTCGTCGTTCCAGCCCGACTTCACCTTGACCCAGACTTCGAGATAGACCTTGCCGTCGAACAGCCGCTCCATGTCCTGGCGCGCTTCGCTGGCGATGCGCTTCAGCGATTCGCCGCCCTTGCCGATGACGATCGCCTTGTGGCTGTCGCGGTCGACGACGATGGCGGCAAAAATCCGGCGCAGGTTGCCTTCGGTCTCGAATCTCTCGATCTCGACCGCGGTCGCGTACGGCAGCTCGTCGCCGAGCAGCCGGAAGACCTTCTCGCGGATGTATTCGGCGGCCAGGAAGCGTTCCGACTTGTCGGTCAGGTCGTCCTCCGGGAACATCAGGCCTTCGTTCGGCAGGTGCTTGCGCGCCTCGGCGAGCAGGTCGCCGGTCTGCCGGCCCTTGGCGGCGCTGACCGGGACGACCGCGGCGTATTCGTGATCGGCCGACACCTCGGCGAGGAAAGGCAGCAGCGCCTCGCGGTTCTTCAGCTGGTCGGTCTTGTTGATCACCAGGATCACCGGCCGGTCCTTCGGCAGCAGGCGGACGACCGCCTTGTCCTTGGCGTCGTAGCGGCCGGCCTCGATGACGAACAGCACCAGGTCGACGTCGTTCAGCGTCTGCGTGACGCCGCGGTTCATCGCGCGGTTCAGCGCATTCGAGAACTTGGTCTGGAAGCCCGGCGTATCGACGAACACGTACTGCGCATCGGCATCGGTACGGATGCCGGTGATCCGGTGCCGGGTCGTCTGCGCCTTGCGCGACACGATGCTGATCTTCTCGCCGACCAGGTGGTTGAGCAGCGTCGACTTGCCGACGTTGGGGCGGCCGACGATGGCGATGTAACCGGAGCGGATCTTGGTCATGCGTTCAATTCCTTCAGTGCCTGCTCGGCGGCAGCCTGCTCGGCGATGCGCCGGCTGGTGCCGGCGCCGACGGTGCGCAGGGACGGGTTGTCGATCAGGCAGGCGACGGTGAAGCGCTGCTCGTGGGCGGCGCCGCTGGCCTCGACCAGTTCGTAGCGCGGCAGCGGCTTCTTGCGGCCCTGCAGCCATTCCTGCAGACGGGTCTTGGCGTCCTTCTGGAAATTTCCGGGCTTCAGCGCGTCGAGCAGCGGCGCGTAAAGTTTCAGGATCACCGCCTGCACCGCGGCAAAGCCGGCATCGAGGTGAATCGCACCGAGCACGGCTTCCAGCGCGTCGGCCAGGATCGACGGGCGGGTGGCCCCGCCGCTCCTCAGCTCGCCTTCGCCGAGCCGCAGATGCTGGCCGATTTCCAGTTGCTGGGCCAGGCCGTGCAGCGTGTCCTGGCGGACCAGGTTGGCACGCAGCCGCGACAGGTCGCCTTCCGGCAGGTTCGGGAAACGCTGGTACAGCGCCTCGGCGATCACGAAATCGAGGACGCCGTCGCCGAGGAATTCAAGTCGTTCGTTGTTGGGAACGCCGAAGCTGCGGTGCGTCAGCGCGGTGCGCAGCAGCTGCGGATCGGAAAAGCGGTGGCCGAGTTTTTGGGCGACGGACGGGGTGGTCATGCCTTACTTCTTGGTCGACCCCTGGTAGTCGATCACGAGGCTCACGTTGGCGAACAGCGGGATACGCTTTTCGTACGCGAACTCGACGACGATCTTGCCGTTTTCCTTCGAAATTTCCAGCTGATTCGACGAGAACTCGAGCATGTCGATCTCGGCGAACCGGTCGAAGGCCTTGCGCACGTCGGCGACGGTCGCCTCGGGACCGACCTGGGCGACGGCCGCCTTGGTGTCCTTCTGGATCTTGTAGTACTCGAGGTAGGTCGGCACGACCTTCATGCCGAACACCGCGACGACGACCAGGAAGACGCCCCAGACCAGCAGGCCGCTGAGGGTAAGACCGCGCTGATGTTTGATCACTGCCATCTCTCCTTACCTGAACGAGCCGATCCTGCCCAGGTCGCTGAAATTCAACCAGATGAAGAACGCCTTGCCGACGATGTTCTCTTCGGGGACAAAGCCCCAGGCGCGGCTGTCGCGGCTGTTGTCGCGGTTGTCGCCCATCATGAAGTAATGGCCGGCCGGCACCTTGCAGATCACGCCAGCGGCATTGTAAGTGCAATTTTCGCGATGCGGGAAGCGGGCCGCGTCCGGAATGAAGGACGGCGCATCGGTGTCGTTGAGCAGCTTGTGCTCGACGCCGCCGAGTTTCTCGACATACTGCTCGGAGTAGTACAGGCGCTCCGGGTGCAGGTAGTCGCCCGCCTTGCCGATTTCGACCGGCTGGCCGTTGATGGTCAGGCGCTTGTTCTGGTAGGCGACGGTATCGCCGGGCAGGCCGACGACGCGCTTGATGTAGTCGAGCGACGGATCTTCCGGGTAGCGGAAGACCATCACGTCGCCGCGCTGCGGATCGTTGATCGGGATGATCTTCTTGTTGATCACCGGCAGGCGGATGCCGTACGTGAACTTGTTGACCAGGATGAAGTCGCCGACCAGCAGCGTCGGGATCATCGAACCGGACGGGATCTTGAAGGGTTCGAACAGGAACGAACGCAGCACGAAGACGATCAGGATGACCGGGAAGAAGCCGGCGCCCCACTCGACCCAGATCGGTTCCTTGGCGCCGGGGGCGCGCAATTTGCGGAATTTCAGCACGTCGACCGCGTAAAGCACGCCGGTGACGACGAGCAGCAGGAACAGGATCAGCGCAAAGTTCATCGTGGTTATTCTCAGTTATCGACGCGCAGCACGGCGAGGAAGGCTTCCTGCGGAATTTCCACCGAGCCGACCTGCTTCATGCGTTTCTTGCCGGCCTTCTGCTTTTCGAGCAGCTTCTTCTTGCGGGTGATGTCGCCGCCGTAGCACTTGGCCAGCACGTCCTTGCGCATCGCCTTGACGTTCTCGCGGGCGATGATGTGCGAGCCGATCGCCGCCTGGATCGCGACATCGTACATCTGGCGCGGAATCAGCTCGCGCATCTTCGAGGCCAGCTCGCGGCCGCGGTACTGGGAGTTGGAACGGTGCACGATCAGCGACAGCGCATCGACCTTCTCGCTGTTGATCAGGATGTCGAGCTTGACCACGTCGGCCGCACGGTATTCCTTGAAATCGTAGTCGAGCGACGCATAGCCCTTGGAGCAGGACTTCAGCTTGTCGAAGAAATCCATGACCACTTCGGCCATCGGCATTTCGTAGACCAGCTTCACCTGGCGACCGTGGTAATGCATGTCGACCTGGTTGCCGCGCTTCTGGTTGCACAGCGTGATCACGTTGCCGAGGTAGTCCTGCGGCACGAAGATGGTCGCGGTGATGATCGGCTCGCGGACTTCCTCGATCTTCGAGACTTCCGGCAGCTTGGCCGGGTTCTCGACCTGGATCACCGAGCCATCGCGCTGGACGACCTCATAGACGACGGTCGGCGCGGTGGTGATCAGGTCCTGGTCGAATTCGCGCTCCAGGCGCTCCTGGACGATTTCCATGTGGAGCAGGCCGAGGAAGCCGCAGCGGAAGCCGAAGCCGAGCGCCTGCGAGACTTCCGGCTCGTACTGCAGCGACGCGTCGTTGAGCTTGAGCTTTTCCAGCGATTCGCGCAGCGAGTCGTACTGGTTGGATTCGACCGGGTACAGGCCGGCGAACACCTGCGGCTTGATTTCCTTGAAGCCGGGCAGCGGCGCAGCCGCCTTGCGGTCGGCGTGCGTGATCGTGTCGCCGACCTTGGCCGCCTTCAGTTCCTTGATGCCGGCGATCACGAAACCGACCTCGCCGGCGCGCAGCGCATCGCGCTGCAGCGACTTCGGCGTGAACACGCCGACCTGCTCGCACAGCTGGTTGGCGCCGGTCGCCATGAAGTGCAGCTTGTCCTTGGAGCGGATCTCGCCATCGACGACACGCACCAGCATGACGACGCCGACGTAGTTGTCGAACCACGAGTCGATGATCAGCGCCTTCAGCGGCGCCGTCGGATCGCCCTCGGGCGGCGGCACCTTGGCGATCACCGCCTCGAGGATGTCCTCGACGCCGAGCCCGGTCTTGGCCGACGCCAGCACGGCGTCGGAGGCGTCGATGCCGATCACGTCCTCGATTTCCTGGCGGGCGTTGTCCGGGTCGGCTGACGGCAGGTCGATCTTGTTCAGCACCGGCACGACCTCGACATCCAGCTCGATCGCCGTATAGCAGTTGGCCACCGTCTGCGCCTCGACGCCCTGCGACGCATCGACGACCAGCAGCGCGCCTTCGCAGGCCGACAGCGAGCGCGAGACCTCGTAGGAGAAGTCGACGTGCCCCGGGGTGTCGATCAGGTTCAGGTTATAGACCTTGCCGTCGCGCGCCTTGTAGCTGAGCGCGGCGGTCTGCGCCTTGATCGTGATGCCGCGCTCGCGCTCGATATCCATCGAGTCGAGCACCTGCGCCTCCATTTCGCGGTCGGACAGGCCGCCGCAGAGATGGATGATGCGGTCGGCCAGCGTCGATTTGCCGTGGTCGATGTGGGCGATGATGGAAAAGTTGCGGATGTGATCCATGCTGCGAGTGCCAGTAAAAAAGGGCGCTGAACAGGCGCCCTTCCAGGTTCGAAAGACTTTGGATTCTAACGGATTCCCGCCAAATATTCACGGACTTTGGGGGCATCCAAGAAGTAATGGCAAAGCTCGGTTTCACCGTGCAGCAGCACCGGTACCAGTTCGTCGTACTTCGCTTCGAGCACCGGATCGGCATCGACGTCGAGGACCCGTACCGCGGCGCCGAATTCCTCGGCCAGCGGCGCCAGCGCCGCCTCCATGTCATGGCACAGGTGGCAGTAGCTGCGGCTGAGCAGCGTCAGTTCAGTTGCCACCGTTCAGCCCTTTCAGGGTCACGAAGGTCTGCATGTCGCCGCGCCGGATCAGCAGCGTCACGTTGCTCCCCTTGTCGAACTGGGCGAGCAGCTTGTTGAACTGGTCGACGGTCCTGACCTCGGTGGTGGCCCCCTTGGCGATCACCGCGATGACGATGTCGCCCTGGCGCAGGTCGGCGCGGGCGCCGGAACCGCGCACCTCGTCGATCAGCAGGCCCGAATTCATCTTCAGTTCCCGCTTCTGCTCCGGCGTCAGTTCGCTGACGACCAGGCCCAGGCGGTTGGCGGCCTGCTCGGTCGGCCGGGCGCCGCGCTGCGGCAGGCGCGCCTGCTTTTCCTCGGCCATCTCACCGATGGTCACCGGGACGTCGCGCAGCGCGCCCTTGCGCCAGACCTGCAGCGTCGAGCGGGTGCCCGGCCGGGTCGCGCCGACCAGGCGCGGCAGGTCAGCGGAGGCATTGATCGCCTTGCCGTCGAACTTCAGGATCACGTCGCCCGCTTCGAGGCCCGCCTTTTCCGCCGGCCCGCCCTTTTCGACCGAATTGACGACGGCGCCCATCGCCCGGGACAGGCCCAGCGACTCGGCCAGTTCCTTGCTGACTTCCTGGATCACGACGCCGAGCCGGCCGCGGCTGACCTTGCCGGTCGAGCGCAATTGCTGCTGGATCTCCATCGCGACGTCGATCGGAATCGCGAACGACACGCCCATGTAGCCGCCGCTGCGGCTGTAGATCTGCGAGTTGATGCCGACCACCTCGCCGCGCAGGTTGAACAGCGGTCCGCCCGAGTTGCCCGGGTTGATCGCGACATCGGTCTGGATGAACGGAACGTAGTTCTCCTGCGGCAGCGAGCGCCCCTTGGCCGACACGATGCCGGCGGTCACCGAATTGTCGAAGCCGAACGGCGAACCGATGGCGACCACCCATTCACCCGGTTTCAACTGGGCCGGGTCGCCGAGGCGGACGGCCGGCAGTCCGGCCGCGTCGATCTTGATCAGCGCGACGTCGGTCCGCTTGTCGGCGCCGACGATCCGCGCCTTGAACTCGCGCTTGTCGGTCAGGCGCACGGTGACTTCGTCGGCACCGTCGACGACGTGGGCATTGGTCAGGATGTAACCGTCGCCGCTGATGATGAAGCCCGAACCCAGCGACTTGTTCTCGAACTCGCGCGGCATGCCCTGGCCGGGCAGGCGTGGAATGAAGCGCTTGAAGAACTCGAAGGCCGGGTCGTTCTCGTCGAACGGGAAAGGCATCGCCTGCCCCTGGCCGCGGACGACCTGGGTCGTGCTGATATTGACGACGGCCGGCCCCTGCCGCTCGGCCAGTTCGGAAAAATCGGGCAGACCGCGCGTCTGGGCGACGGCCAGGGTGTTCAGCAGGCAGAAAGCGACGAAAGCCACGAAGCGTTTCATGGGCAGCTTACCTCCGTTGAAACTAGGAACGCGAAACGATATGGGGACGCTGGCCGGGATTTCCAGCCGACCGCGACGCCCGCTGTCTGACATAGATGAAGGCCGGGACCAGCCCGGCCAGGGCGCCGAGCATGGCGCCAGCGTCGCCGCCGAGCGCCATGCCGGCCATCGCACCGGCGATCGCCGCGGTCAACGGCAATCCGTAGGCCAGATTCGCCGACTGCCGGATGCTGCCGTCGGCGATCGCGATCGTGACCCGGTCGCCGACGGCGGCCCCGAAGGCGTTGTCGACGCGATAGGTCTTCGGACCGCTGCAGAACATCTGGGTCAGCTGCTGGCCGCCGCAGCCGCCTTCCTCGTGGCAGCGGCCGCAGCCGCCCTGCTCGACCTCGACCAGGGCTTCGCCGCCGTCGAGGGTGCGGACCACGGCGCGCACGGTGTTGTGTTCGTGTCTCATCGCCTACCAGCGCCGGTCGGGAGCCGTGTCGAGCAAGGGCCGCAGCTTGGCGGCAACCGCCTCGCGCGCCCGGAAGATGCGCGAGCGCACGGTGCCGATCGGACAGTCCATGATGCCGGCGATTTCCTCGTAGGACAGCCCTTCGATTTCGCGCAGCACGATCGCCGTGCGCAATTCCTCGGGCAAGGCCTCCATCGCGGCATTGACGGTCTCGCCGATCTGCTTCGACAGCAGCAGGCTCTCCGGCGTGTTGATGTCGCGCAGTTGCGAAGCATCCTCGAAGCCTTCGGCCTCGTCGGCGTCGAATTCGGTGGAGGTCGGCGCGCGCCGTCCCTGCGACACCAGGTAGTTCTTCGCGGTGTTGATGCCGATCCGGTACAGCCAGGTGTAGAAGGCGCTGTCGCCGCGGAAGGACGGCAATGCGCGGTAGGCCTTGATGAACGCCTCCTGGGCGACGTCCTCGACCTCGGCCGGGTCGCGAATGAAGCGCGCCAGCAGCCGCCCGAGCTTGCGCTGGTATTTGCTGACCAACTGGTCGAAGGCATGCTGGTCGCCGCCTTGCGCCCGCTCGACCAGTGCCTGATCGATCTCGCGCTCACTCATGATTCCGGTTTTCCCTGTGGTTTGTCGTTGATTTGTTTGTGGCCGGAGTATAACGCAGCAAATTTTCCCCGTCAGATAGCGGCTTTCCCCTAATTTTGTGACCGTCTGTAACGGGATGAATCGTTTTTGGCGTGCTATATTCGGGCAAAACCGATTCCATCAGAGAACAGCCGTGCAAGAATTTGATGTCCTGATCATCGGCAGCGGCCTGGCCGGCCAGTCTGCCGCCCTTCGTCTTGCCGAAAGCCGGCGCGTCGCGCTGGTCAGCAAGCGCACGCTCGAGGATTCGGCGTCCGGCTGGGCCCAGGGTGGCATCGCCGCGGTGCTCGACAGCAAGGACTCGATCGAGGCGCACATCCGCGACACCCTGGTTGCTGGCGCCTGGCTCAACGATGAGAAGGCGACACGCTTCGTCGTCGAGAACGGTCGCCGCGCGATCGAGTGGCTGATCGACCAGGGCGTTCCCTTCACCAAGGATGAATCGGGCTATCACCTGACCCGCGAGGGCGGCCACAGCGCCCGCCGCGTGATCCACGTCGCCGACGCGACCGGCGCCGCGGTCCAGGAAACCCTGACCCAGAAGGTCCGGAACAATCCGAACATCACGATCCTCGAGCACCACATCGCGATCGACCTGATCACCGGCGACAAGCTGGGCTCCGGCGAGAACCGCTGCTTCGGCGCCTACGTGCTGGACAGCCGCAACGGCGAAGTGCAGACCCTCGGCGCGCCGAACACGCTGATCGCAACCGGCGGCGCCGGCAAGGTTTACCTCTACACGACCAACCCGGACACCTCGACCGGCGACGGCATCGCGATGGCCTACCGGGCCGGCTGCCAGGTCGCCAACATGGAATTCATCCAGTTCCATCCGACCTGCCTGTACCACCCGCAGGCCAAGTCCTTCCTGATTTCCGAAGCCGTGCGCGGCGAAGGCGGCCTGCTGAAACTGCCGGACGGCACCCGCTTCATGCCCGAACACGACGAACGCGCCGAACTGGCCCCACGCGACGTGGTCGCCCGGGCGATCGATTTCGAAATGAAGAAGCGCGGCCTCGACTGCGTCTATCTGGACATCTCGCACAAGGGTGAGGATTTCATCCGCGCCCACTTCCCGAACATCCACGCCCGCTGCCTGGAACTGGGCATCGACATCGCACGCGACCCGATCCCGGTCGTTCCCGCCGCGCACTACACGTGCGGCGGCATCGTCTGCGACCTCAAGGGACGCACCGACGTCGCCGGCCTCTACGTCGCCGGCGAGGCCTCCTGTACCGGGCTGCACGGCGCCAACCGGCTGGCCTCCAATTCGCTGCTCGAATGCCTGGTTTTTTCGGAGGCCGCGGTCAACGACATCCTGGACCAGGAAACCGCCCGCCTGCCGGCGCTGCCGCGCTGGGACGACAGCCGGGTCACCGATGCCGACGAGGAAGTCGTCATTTCGCACAACTGGGACGAACTGCGCCGCTTCATGTGGGACTACGTCGGCATCGTGCGCACCACGAAGCGGCTGAAGCGGGCCAGCCACCGGATCCGCCTGCTGATGCGGGAGATCGACGAGTTCTACGCCAATTTCCGGGTCAGTCACGACCTGATCGAATTGCGCAACCTGGTCGTCACGGCCGACCTGATCGTCCGCTGCGCGATGCGCCGCCGCGAAAGCCGCGGCCTGCACTACTCCCCGGACTACCCGGAGATGCTGCCGAAGCCGCGCAACACGGTGCTCAAGCGGCGCCGTCCGGCGCGCTGAAGCCGGCCCGCCAGCGCAAGAAAACCCGCAAACGACGGAAATCCCCGGCCGGCAGGTTGTCGACGGTAGCCAGCACGGCGCGCCGTCGCCCATCGGCGGCCTCGACCCGGAATACCGTCAGCCAGGGATGCACCGTCGCCCCGGGCAGCAGCCGGACCGCTCCGAAATCACTCCCCTCGCCCACCGGCGCCAGAGCCAGGCCGCCATCGCGCGCCAGACGCAGGCGACAGGGGTTCTGCCGCAGATGCCGCCAGGCGATGGCAGCAATGCCCCAGACAGCGGCCAGAATCGATGCCTGGATGAGCGTCGACCGCGGCCAGGCGATGACGAGCACCGAGGCCAGGCCGGCCGAGGCCAGCAACAGGCGCTCCAGAAAACGCGAACGGTGCAGTCCGACGATGATCGGAAACTGCACCGTTCGTACTCCGCGAACGCCGCGGGTCAGACGCGCTTGAAGACCAGCGAGCCGTTGGTTCCGCCGAAGCCGAAGTTGTTCTTCAGCGCGATGTCGATCTGCATCGGCCGCGCCGCATTGGCGCAGTAATCCAGGTCACATTCCGGATCCTGGTTGAGGATGTTGATCGTCGGCGGGGAGATCTGGTGATGCAGGGCCAGCACGGTGAACAGCGATTCGATGCCGCCGGCGCCGCCCAGCAGGTGGCCGGTCATCGACTTGGTCGAATTGACGACGACCTTGTACGCGGCATCGCCGAAGGCGGCCTTGATCGCGTCGGACTCGTTCTTGTCGCCGAGCGGCGTCGAAGTGCCGTGCGCATTGACGTACTGCACATCGGACGGACCGATGCCGGCATTCTTCAGCGCATTGACCATCGAGCGGCGCGGACCGTCCATGTTCGGCGCGGTGATGTGGTAGGCATCGGCGCTGCGGCCGTAACCGATCAGCTCGGCGTAGATCTTCGCGCCGCGAGCCTTCGCATGCTCGTATTCCTCGAGCACCAGCACGCCGGCGCCCTCGCCCAGCACGAAGCCGTCGCGGTCCTTGTCCCACGGACGGCTGGCGGTCGCCGGGTCGTCGTTGCGGGTGGACAGTGCGCGCGCCGCGCAGAAACCGCCGAGCCCGAGCGGCGACACGGTCGATTCGGCACCACCGGCAACCATCACGTCGGCATCGCCGTATTCGATGATGCGGGCCGCTTCGCCAATCGAGTGCGTACCGGTCGTGCAGGCCGTGACGATCGACAGGTTCGGGCCCTTGAAGCCGTATTCGATCGACAGGTTGCCGGAGATCATGTTGATGATCGATCCGGGAACGAAGAAGGGCGACACCTTGCGCACACCAGCCGCGTTGTACTCGTCCTTGGTGGCTTCGATCAGCGGCAGGCCGCCGATGCCCGAGCCGATCGCCACGCCGACGCGCTCGGGGTCGGCCGCATCCGCCTGATCCAGGCCGGCGTCACGCACGGCCTGCATGCCGGCTGCCAGGCCGTAATGGATGAAGGTATCCATGCGGCGGGCATCCTTGGCGGAGATGTACTGGGTGATATCGAAATTCTTGACTTCGCCGGCGAACTGGACCGGGAAGGACGAAGTGTCGAAGCGGGTGATCGGGGCGATGCCCGAACGGCCGGCGATGATGTTCTGCCAGGCTTCTTCGACGCTGTTGCCGACCGGGGAAACGAGCCCGAGGCCGGTGATGACGACTCTGCGACGTGCCAAGATGTGCACTCCGAAAGCAAAAGTAGCAAGGCCGGCCTTGGGGGCCGGCCTTGCCTGGATAAACCGGTATTGGCTTACTTCTTGTTGGCGAGGATGTAATCGACAGCCTGCTGGACCGTGGTGATCTTCTCAGCCTGGTCGTCCGGAATCTCGCACTCGAATTCCTCTTCCAGAGCCATGACCAGCTCAACGGTGTCCAGGGAATCCGCGCCCAGATCATCCACGAAGGAGGACTCGTTCTTGATGTCCGCTTCGTTCACGCCCAGTTGTTCGGCGACGATCTTCTTGACGCGCTCTACGATGTTATCCATTAGAAAAGCTCCTTCCCCTCAAGGGTACGAAAAAAAACAACGAGATTCTACCAAAACCCGGGTCTTGGTGTAATCAATCCATGAACATGCCGCCATTCACATGCACGGTGGTTCCCGTGACATACGAGGCGGCGGGTGAAACCAGGAAGCCGACGGCACCGGCGACATCTTCCGGCGTACCGGCACGGGCCAGCGGAATCGACGCCAGCATGGCCGCCTTCTGCTCCTCGGTCAAGGCGTGCGTCATGTCGGTGGCGATGAAGCCGGGCGCGACGCAGTTGACGGTGATGTTGCGGCTGCCCAGCTCGCGGGCCAGCGAACGGCTCAGGCCGGCGACGCCGGCCTTGGCCGCGCAGTAGTTGGCCTGGCCGGCATTGCCGGAATAGCCGACGACCGACGAAATATTGACGATGCGCCCGAAACGCGCCTTCATCATGCCGCGCATCACGGCGCGCGACAGGCGGAAGACGGCCTTCAGGTTGGTGTCGATGACGGCATCCCACTCATCGTCGCCCATGCGCATCGCCAGGTTATCGCGGGTGATGCCGGCATTATTGACGAGCACGGTGATGGCGCCGAACTCCTTGGCCAGCTCGCCGAGCACGGCATCGGTCTGCGCGACGTCGGTGACATTCAACGCGACGCCCCGGCCCTTGATGCCGGCTTCGGCCAGGTAGGCGGAAATCTTCGCGGCACCCTC
Source organism: Dechloromonas sp. (assembly GCA_028687035.1). Taxonomy (GTDB): domain Bacteria; phylum Pseudomonadota; class Gammaproteobacteria; order Burkholderiales; family Rhodocyclaceae; genus Azonexus. Next base: position 77,731 of record JAQUAX010000008.1, read on the forward strand.
GTCGGTGGTCGCGGTACCGATCACGGTCGCGCCCTGGCGACCGAGTTCGAGCGCGATGGCGCGGCCGATGCCGCGGGTAGCGCCGGTGACGAGTGCGATCTTGTCGTTCAGCATGCGATCACTCCAGGCCGAGGTTGGCTTCGATCGCTGCGGCATCGGCTAGCGCGACCCCGGCGACGCCGTCGGCGCAACGCTTGGTCAGGCCGGCCAGCACCTTGCCCGGGCCGCATTCGGCGACGGTGGACACGCCCATCGCGGCCATTTTCTGCACGGTCTCGACCCAGCGCACCGGGTTGTAGGCCTGGCGGACCAGCGCGTCCTTGATGCGGGCCGGATCGTTTTCGATCTCGACATCGACGTTGTTGATGACCGGGATCGCCGGCGCATTGAACGCCAGTTCGGCCAGCCGGGCGGCCAGCTTGTCGGCGGCCGGACGAATCAGCGACGAATGGAAGGGTGCGGAGACCGGCAGCGCCTTGGCCAGCTTGGCGCCACGCGCCTTGCAGGCGTCCATCGCGCGTTCGACGGCGGCCTTGTGGCCGGCGATCACGGTCTGGCCGTTGGCATTGAAATTGACCGGCTCAACGACTTCGCCCTGTGCCGCCTCGGCGCACGCGGCGACGATGCCCGCATTGTCGAGGCCAAGCACCGCAGCCATCGCGCCGGTGCCGAGCGGCACGGCTTCCTGCATCGCGGCGGCGCGCAGGCGGACCAGCGGCACCGCATCCTTGAAGGCAATGACGCCGGCAGCGACCAGCGCGGAGTATTCGCCGAGACTGTGGCCGGCGACGACGGCGGGCATCCTGCCGCCCTTCTCGCACCACAGGCGCCAGGCGGCGATGCCGGTGGTCAGCATCACCGGCTGCGTATTGACCGTCTGCGCCAGCAGTTCGGCCGGACCCTCGGCGACCATCGCCCACAGGTCATCGCCGAGTGCCGCGGAGGCTTCGTCGAAAGTCGCGCGGACCACGGCGGAATCGCCGTAAGCCGCCATCATGCCAACGCTCTGCGAGCCCTGGCCGGGAAATACGAAGGCAAAAGACACGTTGAAAGTCTCCTGTTTCAGAATTCGAGCAGGGCTGCGCCCCACGTGAAGCCGCCACCGACGCCCTCGACCAGGACCTTCTGGCCGCGCTGGATGCGTCCGTCGCGGACCGCCTCGTCGAGCGCCAGCGGCACCGAGGCGGCCGAGGTGTTGCCGTGACGGTCGACGGTGACGATGACCTTGTCGCGATCGATGCCCAGCTTCTTGCCGGTGGCCTCGATGATGCGGATGTTGGCCTGATGCGGAATCAGCCAGTCGACGTCGGCGGTCGCGACGCCGGCATTCGCGCAGACTTCCTCGGCGATGTCGGCCAGCACGCGCACCGCGAACTTGAACACGGCCTGTCCGTCCATGCGCAGGAAGGGGTCGCCGGTGACCTGGCCGCCGCAGACCTGTCCGGGAACGTTCAGGATGCCCGACTGGCTGCCGTCGGCGTGCATCGCGGTGGCCAGGATACCCGGCTTTTCCGAGGCTTCCAGCACCACGGCACCGGCACCGTCGCCGAACAGCACACAGGTGCCCCGGTCGTTCCAGTCGAGGATGCGCGAGAACACCTCGGCGCCGATCACCAGCGCCCGGCGGTGACTGCCGGAGCGGATGAATTTTTCGGCGATCCCCAAGGCGTACGTGAAGCCGCTGCACACGGCCTGCACGTCGAAGGCGGCAGCCCCCTTGTTGCCCAGCTTGCCCTGGATCAGGCAGGCCGTGCTCGGGAAGATGTAATCCGGGGTCGACGTCGCAACGATGATCAGATCGAGCGTCTCGGCCCCGATGCCGGCCATCTCCAGCGCCCGCTGCGCGGCGGTCAGGCCGAGCTGGCTCGACGTCGTTCCCGGCTCGGCGAGATAGCGGCTGCGGATGCCGGTCCGGGTGACGATCCATTCATCGTTGGTGTCGATGCCGCGGGCGGCCAGATCGTCATTGCTGACCGGATTGCCCGGCAGGCAGCTGCCGGTACCGATGACGCGTGCAAACATTCAGGCTTTCTCCTCCCCGTCCGCCGGCGGCGCCAGGCGTGCGGTAATTCGCTCCAGCACCCTGTTTTCGGCGGCATCCCAGGCCCGGCGTATCGCGTGGCCAAAGGACAGCACGTCGGCCGAGCCGTGGCTCTTGACCGAGATGCCTCGCAGACCGAGCAGGATGGCGCCGTTGTAGCGGCGATGGTCGAATCTTTTCTTGAAATTGTTGAGTACGGAAATCGCTGCCAGGGCAGCCATCTTGGTCAGCCAGTTGCGCTTGAATTCGCTCTTCAGCGACGAAGCGAGCATCTGGGCCAGACCTTCCGATGTCTTCAGCGCGACATTGCCGACGAAGCCGTCGCAGACGATAACGTCGGCGTCTCCGCGATAGATGCCGTCACCCTCGACATTACCGATGAAATTCAGGCCGGAGGAGCGCAACAGTTCGGCGGCCGCCTTGACCACCTCATTGCCCTTGATCTCCTCTTCGCCGATATTCAGGATGCCGACGGTCGGACGTTCCTTGTGCTCCATCGCAGCGACCAGCATCGCACCCATAATGCCGAACTGCAGCAGGTGCTCGGGACCGCAATCGACGTTCGCCCCGAGGTCGAGCATGTGCGTGTGGCCGTTGACGGTAGGCAGCGGCGCACAGATCGCCGGACGCTCGATACCAGGCAGCATCTTCAGCACGAAGCGCGAAATGGCCATCAGGGCGCCGGTATTGCCGGCCGACACGCAGGCGTCCGCCTCGCCGGACTTGACGAGGTTGATCGCCACCCGCATCGACGAATCCTTCTTGTTGCGCAGCGCGAGCGCCGGCGATTCGTCCATGCCGACGACCTCGCTGGCGTGCACCAGGCGGAATCGCGGGTCGGAGAGATGTGCACCGAGCAACGGGCGCAGGACATCTTCCCGGCCGACCAGGATCAGATGCGCCGCCGGATGCTCGGCCAGAAAACGGATAGCCGCGGGCACCGTCACCGACGGCCCGTGGTCACCCCCCATGCAATCAATGGCGATGCGGGTTGTCATGGCAAAAGAAAAGGCAGGCGATCCCGGAGGGACCGCCTGCCTTTCATTGAACGATTACTCGCCCTTGCCCTTCAGGACTTTCTTGCCGCGGTAGAAACCGGTCGGGGAGACGTGGTGACGCAGGTGGACTTCGCCCGTGGTCGACTCGACGGCCAGCGACGGAGCGGTCAGAAAATCATGCGCACGGTGCATGCCGCGCTTGGACGGGGACTTCTTGTTTTGTTGAACGGCCATGTTGTTACTCCAAAAAAATCAGTTCGGCTTACCCTTCAGTCCGGCCAGCGTGGCGAACGGATTGATCCGCTCCCCCGCATCGGCCGCACTGGGCAGACCACATTTTTCGTGCCGCGGCGCGACCGGCAGGGCCAGGAGAATCTCGTCCTCCACCAACTCGGCCACATCCAGTTCGCGTGCCACCGGCAGGAAATCCCGGGTGTCGTCTTCCAGTTCGTCTTGCGACAGATCGGCGCCTTCCGGAACGAGTTCCAGCCGGCTATCGACGTCGAGATCGTAAGGCACGGCCTCCAGGCAACGCTGACAGACGAGCGGGAGAACCCCGGTCACCACCAGTCGAAGCATGGATTCTCCGCGCGCCCCCTTGAACCCTTCGAGATGGTAGGCAAGCTCGCCATCCGTCCGGGTCAGCAGGTCGTGCAGGCGCTCCAGACCCGAAATGCCCAGCGTTCCCTTGAGAACACGACCATCCCTGGCGAAAGCGAAAGCGTCCGAAATCCTTTTCAATCTTGAACCGTTACGACTTAAACGTTAAATGATATTATTTTTGGCTCACCAAGTCAAAACAAAGTGTTGCCTCAACAAGTTTTCGCAACACCTTGTTGCTACGAGCCTTTCATGCCGCAAAAACTGATTCTCGCCTCCACCTCGCCCTACCGGCGCGAGCTCTTGGGCCGCCTCGGGCTGCCTTTCGACATCGCCAACCCCCGGGTCGACGAAACCCCGCTCCCCGGCGAAGCCCCTGAATCACTGGCGCTGCGCCTCGCCGAGGCCAAGGCCCGGGCGGTCGCCGCCGACCACCCCGACGCCCTGATCATCGGCAGCGACCAGGTCGCCACGGTCGACGGCGAAATCTACGGCAAACCCGGCAGCCACGACAACGCAGTGGCACAGTTGCGCACCCTGTCCGGCCGTACCGTCAATTTCTTCACGGCACTCTGCGTGCTCGATGCGCGCAGCGGAGAGGCCGACGTGCGCGGCGTGCCGACCCTGGTCGGCTTCCGCGAGCTGACCGACGACGAGATCGAAAACTACCTGCGCCGCGAGCCCGCCTACAACTGCGCCGGCTCCGCCAAATCCGAGGGGCTGGGCGTCGCGCTGCTGTCATCGATGCGCGGCGACGATCCGACCGCACTGGTCGGACTGCCGCTGATCGCGCTGTGCGACATGCTGCGCCGGCACGGGATGGCGATCCTGTGACAACCGGCACGCTGTACCTGATCCCTGTTCCACTGGGCCCGACGCCGCCGGCCGGCTCGCTCCCGCCGGGCGTACTGGAAACCATCCGGCCGCTGACCCATTTCGTCGTCGAACAGGCCAAGACGGCGCGTGCCTTCCTGAAGGCGGCCGGCACCGACTGCCCGCTACAGGAATTGCAACTGCAGGAACTGAACGAACACACCCGCCCCGAAGCGCTCGACGCCCTGCTCGCCCCGCTGCGTGCCGGACACGATGTCGGCCTGCTGTCCGAAGCCGGCTGCCCGGCCGTCGCCGACCCGGGCGCCAATCTGGTCGCGCGGGCGCAACAGGAGAACATCCGCGTCGTCCCGCTGATCGGCCCGTCGTCGTTGCTGCTGGCGCTGATGGCCTCGGGACTGAATGGCCAGCGGTTCGCTTTCCAGGGTTACCTGCCGGCCAAGGAGGCCGATCGCATCAAAGCCCTGCGCGAACTGGAAGCCGAGTCGCGCAAGCGGCGGCAGACCCAGCTGTTCATCGAAACCCCGTATCGCAACCGGGCGATGTTCGACGCCGTGCTGCAACACGGCCAGCCGGCGACCCGCCTGACCGTCGCCACCGACCTGACCCTACCGGGTGAATCGGTACGCACGCGAACGATCGCCGAGTGGAAGAAGGTGCCACCGCCCGACCTCGATCGGCGCCCGACGGTGTTCCTGATCCTCGCCTGACTCAGTTCAGGCGCAGGTCGAAGCCGCCGGACGACAAGCCCTGCCACAGGGTGCCGACGGCACCTGCGCCCAGACGCTTCGCGAAGCGTTCGGCGATATTTTCCTTGACCGAGTAGTCGAGAATCTTTTCGGCCTTGATGACGTCGCGCGCGACCGTATCGACGCTGCCGAAATCGTCTGCCAGGCCCAGTTCGACGCTCTTCTGGCCGGTCCACATCAACCCGGAGAACATTTCCGGCGTCTCCTTGAGGCGCTTGCCGCGCCCGGCACGGACGACGTCGATGAACTGCTTGTGGATGTCGTCGAGCAGCGCCTGGGCATGCGCCGTCTGGCGCGGCACCTGCGGCGAGAAGGCATCGAGGAAACCCTTGTTCTCGCCGGCGGTCAAGAGGCGGCGCTCGACACCGAGCTTGTCCATCGTGCCGGTGAAACCGAAGCCGCTCATCAGCACGCCGATCGAGCCGACGACGCTGGCCCGGTTGACGTAAATCCTGTCGGCCGCAACGGCGACGAAGTAGCCGCCGGAAGCGCACATGTCCTCGACCACGGCGTAGAGCGGCTTGTCCGGGTGCTTTTCACGCAGGCGGCGAATTTCGTCGTTGATCAGGCTGGATTGCACCGGGCTTCCGCCCGGGCTGTTGATGCGCAGGATCACGCCCGCCACGTGCTTTTCCTCGAAGGCGGCATTCAACGCAGCGACCAGATCCTCGGCATTCGCTTCACCCTTGGCCTCGATGACGCCATGCAGGTTGATCAGCGCGGTGTGGCGCTCCTGGTGGCCGGTTTCGCTCCCCCAATCGACGACCACGAACAACGCGACGAGCAGGTAGGCGAAACCGAGAATCCGGAAGAAAATCCCCCAGCGCCGCCGGGCCTTCTGTTCCTCGAGGGCGGCAAAGGCCAGCCTCTCCAGCGTCTTGCGCTCCCAGGCGTTTTGCTGTTCAGGGGTTTGGGGAATTTCCATGGTCGTCTTCTTGCTCTAGATAAATCTTGCCGTCGATTTCGCGCACCGCCAGCGGATGCAAGCCCCGGCCGTGACAGCGACCGCCGAGACATTCCCCGGTGTCAGGAGCATAAAGTGCGCCATGAACCGAGCAGATCAAGTATAGCTTGGAATGGTCAAAGAACTCGCCGGGAATCCAGTCGAGCTCGACCGGCACATGGCCGCAGGCGTTGAAATAGGCCCGGACTTCGCCCCGGAAGCGGATCGCAAAGGCCGGCTCTGCCCTGCCCCGCCGCTCGACCGAAAAGCGGACGCCGGGGCCGCCATCGACCAACTCGCCGCCGTCGCAGATCAGGCGTGCGCCGCCAGCCACCGGTCCAGTTCCGCGACGCTGTGCAGGCAGGCGGCGGGCGCATATTCGCGCAGATGCCCGTGCGGATGCGCGCCATAGGTCACGGCCAGCGCATCGACCCCGGCGTTGGCGGCCATCTGCAGATCGTGCGACGTATCGCCGATCATCACGGTCGACGCCGGCGCCACTCCGAATTCCGCCATCAACTCTTCCAGCATCTGCGGATGCGGCTTCGAGTGGCACTCGTCGGCGCAGCGCGACGCGCTGAAGAAGCGGCGCAGGCCCGAATGGTCGAGCGCGCGCTCGAGCCCCTGCCGGCTCTTGCCGGTGGCGATGCTCAGCGTATGCCCGGCTGCCTGCAGGCGGCCGAGCATCGCCTCGACGCCGGGAAAGAGCGTCAGCGCGTGATCACCCGACAGATAGTGGAAGCGGTAACGCTCGACCATCGCCTGGGTCTGCTCCGGCGGCAGCGCGGGCACCGCATGGCGCAGGGCGTCGGCCAGCCCCAGGCCGATCACGTGGCGCGCGGTAGCGTCGTCGGGAGGCGGCAGGCCGAGATCGCAGCAGGAAGCCTGGATGGCCCGGACGATGGCCCCGGCCGAATCGAGCAGCGTACCGTCCCAGTCGAAGGCGATCAGTTCGTATTTCATCGGATGTCGAGCATGTCTTGCAGCGTGTCGGCGGCGAATTCGCGACCCTGGCGGGCGTCGACCGCGGCGATGTAGTCGCGCAGGCCATCCGGCAGCGGTGCGACGCATTCGAGCGGCGCCGCGGTCAGCGGATGGCGGAAGGCGATGCGCCAGGCGTGCAGCGCCATGCGCTTGAGCCCCTCGGGCTTCAGTTTCCGGTTCAGCGCAAAGTCGCCGTATTTCTCGTCGCCCAGAATGGGAAAACCGAGATGGGACAGATGCACGCGGATCTGGTGCGTCCGGCCGGTCTTCAGCTGCGCCTCGAGCAGGCTCATCTCCGGCCAGCGGGCGAGCAGCCGGAAGACCGTGTGCGACGCCTTGCCGTCCTCGCGCACCATCACGCGGCGTTCGCCTCCCTCGGTCAGGAACTTGTACAGCGGCTGCTTCACATGCTGGGTATTGTTCATCCAGCGCCCCTTGACCAGCACCAGATAGCGCTTGTCGGCGCCGGCGCCGTGCTCGCGGAACATGTCGTGCAGCGCGGTCAGCGCCAGGCGCTTCTTGCCGACCAGCAGCACCCCGGAGGTTTCGCGGTCGAGGCGGTGGGCCAGCTCGAGGAACTTCGCCTGCGGCCGTTGCCGGCGCAGCGCCTCGATGACCCCGAAACTGACGCCGCTGCCGCCGTGCACCGCGATGCCCTCGGGCTTGTCGATGACCAGCAGCGCATCGTCCTCGTAGATCACCGGCAGATCGACGCGCGCCTTGGCGGCCTCGTCGATATCGTTCTGCGGACGCTCGGCGACGCGCATCGGCGGGATGCGCAGGCTGTCGCCGGCGAGCAGCCGGTAGGTCGCATCGACCCGGCGGCTGTTCACGCGGACCTCGCCGCTACGCAGGATGCGGTACAGGTGGCTCTTCGGAACCCCCTTGCAGCGCCGGACAAGAAAGTTGTCGAGGCGCTGGCCCTGTTCTTCTTCGCTGATCACCAAGTGGGTGACCGAATTGTTCCCTGCGCCATTCATTTTCTAATATACTGCCTGCGTTTTGCGTCTCGGTTTGCAAGAAATACCAGAACCGTCAGACCTTCATGCCCTCGCGCTGATTGCGCGACCGCTCAACGGCAGGCTCCGGCCTTTCACCTGTGCCAATTGCGCAGGCCAAGCCAACGCAAGACGACTGGTTAAGTTCACTCACCAAAAGTAGTGATGTTAATGGATAAGCCCGCACTAAGCACGCACGGATCGCCCGTTGCAGGAATTTTCAGGCCTCGCATTTCAATAAAAAACACGAGGCCATTTACTGATCAGCACTTTCATCATCGCCTTTGCCCTCATCCCATGACGCAACCCGATAAAGAAACTGTCGCTGCCTGAACGGGCGTTTCGCTGCCGCGTGCCGACGCGCGCTGGAGCTGAAAAAAATGAAACGCATGCTCTTCAATGCGACACAGGCGGAAGAACTCCGTGTCGCCATTGTCGATGGCCAGAAACTGATTGACCTCGACATTGAATCCGCCGCCAAGGAACAAAGAAAAAGCAACATCTACAAGGGCGTCATCACCCGCATCGAACCGTCGCTCGAAGCCTGCTTCGTCGACTACGGTGCCGACCGCCACGGCTTCCTGCCGTTCAAGGAGGTTTCCCGCGCCTATTTCCAGCCGGGCGTCGAAGCCGGCAAGGCCAAGATCAACGAGGCCCTGAAGGAAGGCCAGGAACTGATCGTCCAGGTCGACAAGGACGAGCGCGGCAACAAGGGCGCCGCGCTGACCACTTACGTCTCGCTGGCCGGCCGCTACCTGGTGCTGATGCCGAACAATCCCCGCGGCGGCGGCGTGTCGCGCCGCGTCGACGGCGACGAGCGTGCCGAACTGCGTGAAGTCATGGACCAGCTGGAAGTCCCCGGCGGCATGAGCCTGATCGCCCGCACCGCGGCGATCGGCCGTCAGGCCGAGGAACTGCAGTGGGACCTGAACTACCTGCTGCAGCTGTGGACCGCGATCGAGGGGGCCGCCCAGCAACAGTCGGGCGCCTTCCTGATCTACCTCGAAGGCTCGCTGGTCATCCGTGCGATCCGCGACTACTTCCAGCCGGACATCGGCGAAATCCTGATCGACACCGACGAAGTGTTCGAACAGGCGCGTGCCTTCATGGGCACCGTGATGCCGGGCAACATCAACCGCGTCAAGCGCTATAGCGACGACGTGCCGCTGTTCTCCCGCTTCCAGATCGAGCACCAGATCGAGACCGCCTTCGCCCGCCAGGTCAACCTGCCGTCCGGCGGCGCCATCGTCATCGACCACACCGAGGCACTGGTCGCCGTCGACGTCAACTCCGGCCGCGCCACCAAGGGCTCGGACATCGAGGAGACGGCGCTCAAGACCAACCTCGAGGCAGCCGACGAACTGGCCCGCCAGCTGCGCCTGCGCGACCTCGGCGGCCTGATCGTCATCGACTTCATCGACATGGAAAGCAGCAAGAACCAGCGCGAAGTCGAGAACCGCCTGCGCGACGCGCTGCGCTACGACCGCGCCCGCGTCCAGATGGGCAAGATCAGCCGCTTCGGCCTGATGGAACTGTCGCGCCAGCGCCTGCGCCCGGCGCTCGCCGAAACCAGCTACATCCCCTGCCCGCGCTGCACCGGCACCGGCCACATCCGCTCGACCGAATCGGCCGCGCTGCACATCCTGCGCATCCTCGAAGAGGAAGCGATGAAGGAAAACACCGGCGCCGTGCATGTCCAGGTGCCGGTCGACGTCGCGACCTTCCTGCTCAACGAGAAGCGCCCGGACATCCAGGCCATCGAGTTGCGCCACAAGGTCACGATCCTGCTGATCCCGAACATCCATCTGGAAACGCCGGCCCACACGATCACCCGCCTGCGCCACGACGACCTCAACCAGGAGGAAACGCGTGAGCCGTCCTACCGGATGGTCGACCAGCCGGCCGAGGAATCCACCCGCCAGTCGGCCCAGCAGGAACACGCCAAGCCGCGCCAGGAAGCCGCCATCAAGGGCATCTCCCCGGAACAGCCGGCGCCGATCGTCGCCGACAAGGCGGAACCCGCACCGGCCGCCGCCCCGCAGACCGCCGAAAGCGGGCTGCTTGCGAAGATCATCTCCTGGTTCCGCAGCGAAGCGAAGCCCGCCGCCCCGGCCCCCGTGCAGGAACCGGCGTCGCGCAAGCCGCGCGAAGCGCGTCGCGAACGCAACGAGGGACGCGGCGAAAACCGCCGTACCGGCGGCCGCAACAATCGTCGTGACGAAGAGCGCGCCGAACGCACGGAACGCCCGCCCCGCCCCGAACGCGAAAAGGCAGCGCCGCGCGACGAGACGGCTGAACCCCGCCAGGAAAAGCGCCAGCGCGGCGAGCGCAAGGAACGCCGCGAGCGTCCGCCGGTCGAGGCCGTCGAGCTGAAGCTGCCGGTCGAAAACCTTGAGGCCGCACTGCCCGGCGAAACGCCGGAAGCCGTCGCAAGTAGCGAGGACCAGGGTGGCCGTCGTCGCGGTCGTCGTGGCGGTCGCGGTCGCGGTGAACGCCGCGCCGAAGGCGAAAATGCCGTGACGGCAATGCCGGTCGAGGCGGTCGCGGAGACTTCCGCAGCCGCACCGGTCGAAGTCGTCGTGCCGGTCGAAGTCGTGGTCGCCGCCGCACCGGTCGAGACGGTCGTCGAAACCCCGGCGCTTCCGGTCGAAGCCCCGGCCGTCGAAGCGCCCGCAGCGGAAACGCCGGCAGCAGTCGAAACGGCCGCCGCAGAAGCACCTGCGGCGGCCGAGGTCGAAGTCCCGGTTGTCGCCGAACAGCCCGCGCCGGCCGTCGAAGTGATCGCCGAGCCGCAGGCTGCCGAAGCCCCGGCCGACATCCCCGTGCCCGTCGTCGAAGCCGCGCCCGCAGCCGTCGAAGCGATTGCGCCGCCGGCCAACCTCGACCAGACGCTCGCCGAGAGTGGCCTGGTGATGGTTCAGACCACGGCGTCGACCAGCTTCTCCGCGCAGCCGGAGGCACCGGTCAAGCTCGGTCGTCCGCGCAAGGCCAAAACGGCCGAAGCGGTTGCCGACGAGCCGCTGGTGATGGTCGAGACCCAGAAATAAACGCGGCGCTTGTCGCCACGTAAAAGGGGTGCCGCAAGGCACCCCTTTTTTTTCGCCGTGCCGCCCGATCAGCGGAGCTGGCCGCCCCGGCCGAGTTGTCGCTTGATCTCGTCGATCAGTCCGAGCGCGGCATCCTCGACCATGTCGAGGACCAGGTCAAAGCCATGGCCCAGACCGTAGTACGGATCAGGGACTTCGTCGTCCTCGAAATTCCGTGCGTACTCCATGAACAGGCGGATTCGCGATTGCTGGTCGGGATCGGCCAGACGCATCAGCGTGTCGAGGTTGCTGCGGTCCATCGCCAGGATCAGGTCGAAATAATCGAGATCCTGCCGCGCCACCTTGCGCGCCCGGAGCTGGGAGAGGTTGTAGCCGCGGGCCGCGGCGGCCCGCTGGGTCCGGGCATCGGGCGGTTCGCCGACGTGATAACCGTGCGTTCCTGCAGAATCCACTTCAACTTTATCACCCAGGTTATTGATTCTAATAAAGTGTCTAAGAACACCTTCTGCCGTGGGTGAACGGCATATATTACCCATGCAGACCAGCAGCACGCGATAGTTCATCTCGCTCCATCTCCATCGGGGTCGTGCTGGGCTGCGCCGAACACGCGTTCCCTGAGCCGGAACAATTCGTCGCGAGCTGCCGCCGCCTTCTCAAATTCAAGATTTTTCGCACACTCTAGCATCATTTTCTCAAGTCGCTTTATTTCCCGGGCCACTGCCTTTTCGTCCATCGCATCGTAGGCAGCCTGCTGCTGCGCCGCCTTCAATTCGCTCTGCGCGCTTTCCGCGTCATAGACCCCGTCGATGATGTCCTTGATCTTCTTCGACACGCCGCGCGGCGTGATGCCGCGCGCCGTATTGAAGGCGATCTGCTTGTCCCGCCGGCGCTGCGTCTCGGCAATCGCCTGCTGCATCGACCGCGTGACATGGTCCGCATACAGGATGGCGGTGCCGTGGATATGGCGCGCCGCCCGTCCGATGGTCTGGATCAGCGAGCGCTCCGAACGCAGGAAGCCTTCCTTGTCGGCGTCCAGGATGGCGACCAGCGACACTTCGGGGATATCCAGCCCCTCACGCAGCAGGTTGATGCCGACCAGCACGTCGAACTCGCCGAGGCGCAGGTCACGGATGATCTCGACGCGCTCGACGGTGTCGATGTCCGAATGCAAATAGCGTACCTTGATGCCGTTGTCCGCGAGGAAGTCGGTCAGATCCTCGGCCATCCGCTTGGTCAGCGTGGTCACCAGCACGCGCTCGCCGGCGGCGACGCGCAGGTTGATTTCGCCCAGCAGGTCGTCGACCTGGGTCGAGGCCGGGCGGACGATGACCTCCGGATCGATCAGCCCGGTCGGCCGCACCACCTGCTCGACGACCTGGCCGGCATGCTGGTTTTCATAATCGGCCGGCGTCGCCGACACGAAAACGGTCTGCCGCATGTGCGCCTCGAATTCGGCGAACTGCAGCGGCCGGTTGTCGAGTGCCGACGGCAGCCGGAAGCCGTAGTCGACGAGGTTTTCCTTGCGCGAGCGGTCGCCCTTGAACATGCCGCCGATCTGGCCGATGGTGACGTGCGACTCGTCGATGAACATCACCGCGTCCGGCGGCAGGTAGTCGATCAGCGTCGGCGGCGATTCGCCGGCCTTGCGCCCGGAAAGATGCCGCGAGTAGTTCTCGATGCCCTTGCAGAAGCCGATCTGGTCCAGCATCTCGAGGTCGAAACGGGTGCGCTGCTCGATGCGCTGGGCCTCGACCAGCTTGTTGTTTGTCGTGAAAAAGTTGACGCGGTCGCGCAACTCCTCCTTGATCGCCTCGATCGCGCGCAATACGGTGGCGCGCGGCGTCACGTAATGCGACGCCGGAAAGACCGTGAAACGCAGCGCCTTGTGGTGCAACTGGCCGGTCAGCGGATCGAAGAACTGCAAGGCTTCGACTTCGTCGTCGAAAAGCGACACGCGGATCGCATGCTCGGCATGTTCGGCCGGAAAGATGTCGATGACGTCGCCGCGCACCCGGAAGGTGCCGCGGTGGAAATCGATTTCGTTGCGTTCGTACTGCATGTCGGTCAGGCGCTTGATGATCGCCCGCTGATCCATGCGGTCGCCGACGCGCATGGTCAGGATCATGTTGTGGTATTCGTCGCGGTCGCCGATGCCGTAGATGCACGACACCGTCGCCACGATCACGACGTCGCGCCGCTCGATCAGGCTCTTGGTCGCCGACAGCCGCATCTGCTCGATGTGGTCGTTGATCGAGCTGTCCTTCTCGATGAACAGGTCGCGCGACGGCACATAGGCTTCCGGCTGGTAGTAGTCGTAATAGGAGACGAAGTATTCGACGGCGTTTTCCGGGAAGAACTCCTTGAACTCCGAATACAGCTGCGCCGCCAGCGTCTTGTTCGGGGCCAGCACCAGCGCCGGGCGCCCGCTGCGGGCGATCACGTTGGCCATCGTGTAGGTCTTGCCGGAGCCGGTGACGCCGAGCAGGGTCTGGAACGACAGGCCGTCGTCGAGCCCCTCGACCAGCTGGCGGATCGCCTCCGGCTGGTCGCCGGCCGGCGGGAAAGGCTGATGCAGACGGTAGGGGCTGCCTTCGTAGGTAACGATGCGGGACTGGGTTTCGCTCATGCTAAAATTCTTCGGTTTTCTCGTCCGGCCGCGTGTCGACCGGGCATCGTTTCTATTATTCCACGGAGTCTTTATGTCCTCTTCGATCTTCGCTGCGGTGGAAATGGCCCCGCGCGATCCCATCCTCGGTCTGAATGAAGCCTTCAATGCCGATGCGCGCGATACCAAGGTCAATCTCGGCGTCGGCGTCTACTTCGACGACAATGGCAAGATTCCGCTGCTGGCCGCCGTCCGCGCCGCCGAGGAAGCCCGCCTGAAGGCCGCGCCGCCGCGCGGCTACCAGCCGATCGAAGGCCCCGCCGCCTACAACACCGCCGTGCAGAACCTGCTGTTCGGCAAGGATTCCGAACTGCTCGCTGCCGGCCGCGTGATCACCGCCCAGGCCATCGGCGGCACCGGCGCGCTGAAGATCGGCGCCGACTACCTGAAGCGCCTGAACCCGGATGCCAAGGTCTACATCAGCAACCCGTCGTGGGAAAACCACCGCGCGCTGTTCGAAGCCGCCGGCTTCGTCGTCGAGGACTACGCCTACTACGACGCCTCCACCCGCGGCGTGAATTTCGCCGGCATGAAGGCCGACCTGGACAAGATGGCCCCGGGCTCCGTCGTGCTGCTGCACGCCTGCTGCCACAACCCGACCGGCGCCGACATGAGCGACGCCCAGTGGGCTGAAGTCGTCGGCATCTGCAAGGAACGCGGCCTGGTCCCCTTCCTCGACATGGCCTACCAGGGCTTCGCCGAAGGCATCGATGCCGACGCCGTCGCGATCCGCGCCTTCTCGGCCTCCGGCCTGCAGTTCTTCGCGTCCAGCTCGTTCTCGAAGAACTTCTCGCTGTATGGCGAGCGCGTCGGCGCACTGTCCGTCGTCACCGCCAGCAAGGAAGAGTCGGGCCGCGTGCTGTCGCAGGTCAAGCGCGTCATCCGCACCAACTACTCCAACCCGCCGATCCACGGCGGCGCGCTGGTTTCCGCCGTGCTCGCCTCGGCCGAGCTGCGCGCCCAGTGGGAAGCCGAACTGGCCGGCATGCGCGACCGCATCCGTGCGATGCGCACCGGTCTGGTCGATGCGATCAAGGCCGAAGGCGTCGCCCAGGACTTCTCCTTCGTCGTCCAGCAGCGCGGCATGTTCTCCTACACCGGCCTCTCCGCCGCCCAGGTCGAGCGACTGAAGGAAGAATTCGGCATCTACGCCGTGTCGACCGGCCGCATCTGCCTGGCAGCGCTGAACAGCAAGAACATCCAGTACGTCGCCAAGGCGATCGCTGCGGTGACCAAGGCCTGATCTTCAGGCTTCCGGAATCGGAAAACGGGGCTGCGGCCCTGTTTTTTTTGAGCCTTGCCTTGACACCGAAAAACGCGATATCTATAATGCGCGCTTCTGTTCCTCGATAGCTCAGTCGGTAGAGCGCCGGACTGTTAATCCGTAGGTCCCTGGTTCGAGCCCAGGTCGGGGAGCCAAAGTTTCAAGCGAAAGCCCAGTCGATGACTGGGCTTTTTGCTTTTCGGGCTTCCGGTCAAAAAAATGGAAACTTTTCCATTTTTGATCCATCCACTTGTTGCGCGCATTTTCTGCAAGGATAATCCCCGGCCATGCACAACGAGACCCTGAGCCCCGAATCGACGCCGGACGGCCAGTCCGGGTTCCGGCCGCAGATCAGCGCCGACGCGTCGCGACATGCCGAGGGAACGCTGGTCGACAAATACGGGCGGCGCATCACCTACGTCCGACTGTCGATCACTGACCGCTGCGATTTCCGCTGCACCTACTGCATGGCCGAGGAAATGAGCTTCCTGCCGCGCGACCAGGTGCTCAGCCTCGAGGAATGCCTGCGCGTCGCCCGCGTCTTCGTCAGCCTCGGCGTCAACAAGCTGCGCATCACCGGCGGCGAACCGCTGGTCCGGCGCGACGCGATGTGGCTGATCGAGCGCCTGGGCGCCCTGCCCGGTCTCGACAACCTGGTGCTGACGACCAACGGCTCGCAGCTCGACCGCTACGCGCGGCCGCTGCGCGAGGCCGGCGTGCGCCGCATCAACATCAGCCTGGACACGCTGAAGGCCGATCGTTTCAAGGCGATCACCCGGATCGGCGATCTCGGCAAGGTGCTGCGCGGCATCGACGCGGCGCGTGCCGCCGGTTTTTCGCGGACCAAGCTGAACGCCGTGATGATGCGCGGCATCAACGACGACGAATTCACCGACCTGGTGCAGTTCGCCGTCGACAACGAACTGGACATTTCCTTCATCGAGGAAATGCCGCTCGGCGAAATCCACGGGCGCAGTACGACCTACATCTCGTCGGAAGAAACCCGCGAACAGCTGGCCGGGCGCTTCGAACTGCTACCATCGACCGAGTCGTCCGGCGGACCGGCCCGCTACTGGCGCATTCCCGGCTCGGCCTCGCGGATCGGCTTCATCTCGCCGCACAGCCACAATTTCTGCGACAGCTGCAACCGCGTCCGGATCACCGCGCGCGGCGAACTTTATCCCTGCCTCGGCCAGAACGACGCGGTCAACCTGATGCAGGTACTGCGTTCCGGTGCCGACGATGCGGCGCTGCGCCAGGCGGTCGTCGACAGCATGGGCATCAAGCCGTGGGGACACGACTTCACGCAGCAGATGGACGCGCCGCAGGTCGTCCGCTTCATGTCGATGACCGGCGGCTGATTTCGCCGCCCGTTTCGCGGTACACCGCGAAAATCAGGGATAAACCCTGCAGAGCCCCGGCATGTAGACCGGGTCGGTGACCAGCCCGAGCAGCGTGAAGAACAGCGACAGGCCAATGAAAAAGGCGACCCAGCGGGTCGCCTTTTCATGGCGCTTCATCCAGACCCGGCAGGGCTGGCCGAAGCTCATCGGCCGTTTCTTACAGGCCGCGCAGCGCGCGCTTGCGCTCGATTTCGGTCAGGTAGCGCTTGCGCAGGCGGATCGACTTCGGCGTCAGTTCGACCAGTTCGTCCTCGGCGATGAACTCGACGGCGGCTTCCAGGCTCAGCTGGACCGGCGGCACCAGGCGCACGGCTTCGTCGGTGCCGGAGGCGCGGACGTTGGTCAGCTGCTTGCCCTTGATCGGATTGACGACGAGGTCGTTCTCGCGGCTGTGGATGCCGATGATCATGCCTTCGTACAGCTTCTCGCCCGGGCTGACGAACATGCGGCCGCGGTCCTGCAGCTTCCACAGCGCGTAGGCGACAGCCTCGCCGTTGTCCTGGGAGATCAGCACGCCGTTGCGGCGCTCGGCGACGTTGCCTTCCTTGACCGGCGCGTAGTCGTCGAACACGTGGCTCATCAGGCCGTTGCCGCGGGTCAGGTTCATGAACTCGCCCTGGAAGCCGATCAGGCCGCGGGCCGGAATGCGGTATTCGATACGGACGCGACCGCGACCGTCCGGCACCATGTCGAGCATCTCGCCCTTGCGCAGGCCGAGGCTTTCCATGACGCCGCCCTGGGTGTCTTCCTCGACGTCGACGGTCAGCTGCTCGTACGGCTCGCACTCGACGCCGTCGATGATCTTCTTGACGACGCGCGGACGGCCGACGGCCAGCTCGTAGCCTTCGCGGCGCATGTTCTCGAGCAGGATGCCGAGGTGCAGTTCGCCGCGGCCGGCCACGTCGAAGACGTCGCCGTTCGGGGTGTCATGGACGCGCAGCGCCATGTTGGTCAGCAGTTCCTTGTGCAGGCGGTCGCGGATCTGGCGGCTGGTCACGAACTTGCCTTCGGTGCCGGCCAGCGGGCTGGTGTTGACCATGAACTGCATGGACAGCGTCGGCTCGTCGATCTTCAGCAGCGGCAGGGCTTCCGGCTGATCCGGATCGGTCACGGTACAGCCCAGCACGAGGTCCTCGATGCCGGTGATCTGCACGATGTCGCCGGCCAGGCCTTCGGCCAGCTCGATCTTGTTCAGGCCCTTGTAGCCCAGCACCTGGCCGATCTTGGCCTTGATCGGGGAACGGTCGTGTTCGGCAGCCTCTTCCTCGGTGCCGAACATCACCATGACGTTCTGGCCGGTCTTGACGCGACCGCGGATGATCTTGCCGACGCCGATGCGGCCGACGTAGGACGAGTAATCGAGCGCGGTGATCTGCAGCTGCAGCGGCGCATCGACGTCGGCGTCCGGGGCCGGCACGTGGCGCAGGATGGTGTCGAACAGCGGCTTCATGTTTTCGCGCGGCTGGTCGAGTTCCATCGCCGCCCAGCCGTTCAGGCCGGACGCATAGACGATCGGGAAGTCGAGCTGCTCGTCGGTGGCGCCGAGCTTGTCGAACAGGTCGAAAGTCAGGTTGACGGCGTTGTCCGGATCGGCGCCGTCGCGGTCGACCTTGTTGACCAGCACGATCGGGCGCAGGCCCTGGGCCAGCGCCTTCTTGGTCACGAAGCGGGTCTGCGGCATCGGGCCTTCGGCGGCATCGACCAGCAGCACGACGCCGTCGACCATGCCGAGCACGCGCTCGACTTCACCGCCGAAGTCGGCGTGGCCCGGGGTGTCGACGATGTTGATGTGGATGCCTTCGTACTCGACGGCGGTGTTCTTGGAAAGGATCGTGATGCCGCGTTCCTTTTCCAGGTCATTGGAGTCCATGACGCACTCGACCAGTTGCTGGTGGGCGGCGAAGGTGCCGGACTGGCGGAGCAGCTGGTCAACCAGCGTGGTCTTGCCGTGGTCGACGTGGGCGATGATGGCGATGTTGCGAATCGGGCGAGCGGACATGGGTACGGAATTGGCCAGAAAAATCAAAGGCGTGATTCTACCACCGCATGCTGCGCCGCAACATCCCCACAGGCGTTTTCAGCCCTCTTTATTGCGCATGAAATCGGCCGTGTTGAAGAAATTGCTCAGCAAGACCTTGCGCACGTCGGCATCCAGCCCGATGTCCTCCATCGCCAGCGCCATGCAGGCGACCCACTGATCGCGCTCGCGGGTGCCGATCGCGAAGGGCATGTGGCGGGCGCGCAGCCGCGGATGGCCGAAATTCTCGACGAACAGGTCAGGACCGCCGAACCAGCCGGACAGGAACATGAACAGCTTGTCGCGCGAGCCCTGCAGGCTCTCCGGATGCATCGCGCGCAGTTCGGCGAACTGCGGCACGCTGTCCATCAGCTCGTAGAAACGGTCGGCCAACTTGCCGACGGTCGCTTCGCCGCCGATCTTGTCGTAGGTGGTGGTCGTGGTATTTTCTGCCATCTCGGTTCTCCCTGGATTTATCGTGTTTACCGCGGCTTGCGCGCCACCGGGCCGCGTTTCGGCGCGCCGCCCGGCCGCGCACCGGGCCGGGCCGGACGCTGCGGCATGGCCTTTTGCGGCGTCCTGGCCGGTTGACCGCGGACGGGCTCGGCCGGTCCGGTACCGGCCGGCTGCCAGGCCGGGATCAGCTGCTTCTTGCCGTTGCCGATCAGGTCGGCGCGGCCCATTTCCTTCAGCGCCTCGCGCAGCAGCGGCCAGTTGGCCGGGTCGTGGTAGCGCAGGAAGGCCTTGTGCAGCTTGCGCTGGCGGCCGTTGCGCACGGCCCCGACGACTTCCCCGCCCTGCCGGTGCAGCTTCTTCAGCGGGTTCCGCTCGGTGTGGTACATCGTCGTCGCCAGCGCCATCGGCGTCGGCAGGAAGGTCTGCACCTGGTCGAGGCGGAAGTTGTTCTTCTCCAGCCACAGCGCGAGGTTCATCATGTCCTCGTCGCTCGTCCCCGGGTGCGCCGCGATGAAGTACGGGATCAGGTACTGCTCCTTGCCCGCCTCCCTGGAGAAGCGGTCGAACAGCTGCTTGAAGCG
Source organism: Dechloromonas sp. (assembly GCA_028687035.1). Classification (GTDB taxonomy): domain Bacteria; phylum Pseudomonadota; class Gammaproteobacteria; order Burkholderiales; family Rhodocyclaceae; genus Azonexus. The sequence goes on from JAQUAX010000008.1 coordinate 97,308, forward strand.
GTCGTAGCTGCCGATGCCCGGCTTCATCATCTTCGACAGCGGGCCTTCCTCGACGTGCTCGGGCGCAATCTTCAGGTAGCCGCCGACGTGATGCTGGACCAGTTCCTTGATGTATTCCGGCGAACGCACCGCCAGGTCGTAGCGCAGGCCGGAGCCGATCAGCACCTTCTTGACGCCCTTCAGCGTGCGCGCCTTGCGGTACAGCGAGATCAGCTTGCTGTGGTCGGTGCCGAGGTTCTCGCAGATGTCCGGATAGACGCAGGACAGCCGGCGGCACGAGGACTCGATCTTCGGGTCCTTGCACTTCAGGTGGTACATGTTGGCGGTCGGCCCGCCGAGGTCGGACACGATGCCGGTGAAGCCCGGCGTCTTGTCGCGCATTTCCTCGATCTCGCGGATCACCGACTCTTCCGAACGGCTCTGGATGATGCGCCCCTCGTGCTCGGTGATCGAGCAGAAGGTACAGCCGCCGAAGCAGCCGCGCATGATGTTGACCGAGAAGCGGATCATCTCCCAGGCCGGAATCTTGGCGTCGCCGTAGGCCGGATGCGGCCGGCGGGCGTAGGGCAGTTCGTAGACGCCGTCGAGTTCCTCGGTCGACAGCGGGATCGGCGGCGGATTCAGCCAGACGTCGCGTTCGCCGTGCGCCTGCACCAGCGCCCGCGCATTGCCCGGGTTGGATTCGAGGTGGAAGGTGCGCGACGCATGCGCGTACAGCACCGGGTCGTCCTTGACCTGCTCGTAGGACGGCAGGCGGACGACGGTGTGGGCGCGGCGCTCGCGGCGGGCGGCCAGGCGTTCGGCACGCGACACGATACGCACCGCGTGCTCGCCGGGCGCGGTCGACGGCGCCGGCGCGGCGGAATCCATCGCGTAGGGATCGGTGTGGCGGACCAGCGGTCCCGGCGTGTCGACCTCGGTCGAATCCATGACGTCCCACTCGGCCGACGGCAGCCAGCCGGGCGGCACCATGAAGGCGGTGCCGCGCAGGTCGCGGATGTCGGCGATCTTCTCGCCCTTGGCCAGCCGGTGCGCCAGTTCGACGACGGCGCGCTCGGCGTTGCCGAAGATCAGCAGGTCGGCCTTGGAATCGGCCAGCACCGAGCGGCGCACCTTGTCCGACCAGTAGTCGTAATGCGCGATGCGGCGCAGGCTGGCCTCGATCGAGCCGAGCACGACCGGCACGCCGGAAAAGGCCTCGCGGCAGCGCTGGGCATAGACGGTCGCGGCGCGGTCCGGCCGCTTGTTCGGCTCGGCGTCCGGCGTGTAGGCGTCGTCGGAACGGATCTTGCGGTCGGAGGTGTAGCGGTTGACCATCGAATCCATGTTGCCGGCGGTGACGCCGAAGAACAGGTTGGGTTTGCCCAGTTTCCGGAAGTCGACCGCGGAATTCCAGTCCGGCTGGCTGATGATGCCGACCCGGAAACCCTGCGCCTCGAGCAGCCGGCCGACCAGCGCCATACCGAAGCTCGGATGGTCGATGTAGGCGTCGCCGGTGACCAGGATGATGTCGCACGAGTCCCAGCCGAGCTGGTCCATCTCGGCGCGCGACATGGGCAGGAAAGGCGCCGGGCCGAAACGGTGCGCCCAGAACTTGCGGTGGGAAAACAGGGGGCGCGGGGCTTGCTGAGTCGATTCCATAGGGGCGGTATTCTACCCGAGGCCGGACCCCGGGATGGGCAGGAAGGCCCGATGGACCGCAATCCGCGCGAAGAGTTCAGCCGGCTTCAGGCGCCGGCGCGCAGCGCGGCCAGCGGCGACACGTCGAGCAGGCGGCGCACGGCGAACCAGCCGACGCCGACGGTCAACACCGCGGCCAGCCCGGCGCTGCCGGCCAGCACCAGCGGATCGAGCGCCAGATCGAGGTCGAACACCCGGCGCGCCAGCACCTGCCCGAGCAGGCCGGCGCCGAGCGCGGCGAGCAGTCCGGCCAGCCCGCCGGTCAGCGCCAGTTCGACGAGCAGCGCCTGGCGCAGCTGGGCACGGCGGGCGCCGAGGGCGCGCAGCACGGCCAGCTCGTAGCGCCGTTCGTCGGCACTGGCGAGCAGCGCGGCGAACAGCACCAGGCCGCCGGCGACCAGCGTGAACAGGAAGATGAACCGGATGCCGGCCGCCGCCTGGCCGAGGATGGTCTGGAACTGGCCGAGCACGGCGCCGATGTCGATCACCGTCAGGTTCGGGAAGGCGGCGACCAGCGCCGTCGCCGCGGACTCGCGCCCGGCCGGCAGGTGGAAGCTGGTGATGTAGCTGGCCGGCTGGTCGTCGATGACGCCGGGCGGCGCCAGCACGAAGAAATTGACGCGCATCGAATCCCATTCCAGCTGGCGCAGGCTGCTGACCTTCAGCCGGAACTCGCGGCCGGCGATCGCGAAGCGCAGCTCGTCGCCGAGCGCGATGCCGAGCGTCTTCGCCAGCCCGGCCTCGACCGAGGCCAGCCCCTGCCCCGCGTCGCCCGGCGCGAACCAGCGCCCGGCCGTGACCCGGTTGCCGTCCGGCAGATCGGCGCGCCAGGACAGGTTGAACTCGCGCTCGACCAGGCGCTGCGCCCGCTCGTCGTCCGGGAAACTGGCCGCATCGACCGGCCGCTCGCCGATCGCGCTCAGCCGGGCGCGCACCATCGGCGCCAGTTCGGCGGCGATGCCGGCCGCCGCCAGGTGGGCGGCCACCGCGGCACGCTGCTCGGGCTGGATGTTGATCACGAAACGGTTCGGCGCATCGGCCGGCGCCGCGTGCTCCCAGGCTTCCTGCAACTGGCCGCGCGTCACCGTCAGCAGCAGCACGGCCATCAGGCCGAGCGCCAGCGCGACGATCTGCGTCGCGCTGGCCGTGGCATGGCGACCGAAAGCGGCCAGGCCCTGGCGCCAGCCGAAGCCGGCGCCGCCGCGCAGGCGGGCGAACAGCGCGACGGCCGAGCGGGCGACCAGCCAGAAGACGGCGAGCGCCCCGGCGAAACCGGCCACCGCCAGGCCGCCGAGGCGCGGATCGCCGGCGACGAACAGGATCAGCCCGGCGAGCAGCGCGCAGCCGAGCGCGTAACCGCCGAGCAGCAGCGGCCGCGGCGCGCCGAGTTCGCGGCGCAGCACGCGCAGCGTCGGCACCCGCGCCAGCTGCAGCAGCGGCGGGAAAGCGAAGCCGAACAGCAGCACGCCGGCCGCCGCCGCGCCGTGGATCAATGCGGTCGGACCGGGCAGCGGCAGGTCGAGCGCGAACACCTCGGCCAGCCAGCGGACCAGCACGAAATGCGCGGCGTAGCCGAGCACGCAGCCGGCGGCGGCGCCGAGCAGCGCGAGACCGGCGAACAGCTGCGCGTGCAGCCGCAGCAGCCGGCCCTGGGTCAGGCCGAGGCAGCGCATCACCGCGCAGGCGTCGAGATGGCGCTGGTGGTAACGGCGCGCCGCCAGCGCCACGGCGACCGCGGACAGCACGACGGTGAGCAGCGTCGCCAGGCCGAGGAAACGCTGGGCCCGGTCGAGCGCGCTGCGGATTTCCGGCCGTGCGTTTTGCGCGTCTTCCAGCCGTTCACCGCGACCGAGGCGGGCCGTCAGCCAGTCGCGGTAGCCGGCGACCGCCCTCGCCTCGCCGGCGACCAGCAGCCGGTAGCCGACGCGCGAACCGAACTGGACGAGGCCGCTGGCCGGCAGGTCGGCGGCGTTGAGCATCAGGCGCGGCGCCAGGCTGAAGAAATTGACGCCGCGGTCCGGTTCCTGGGTCAGGATTGCGGCGACCGGCAGGCGCAGGCGGCCGACGCCGACCGTCTGCCCGGGCGCGACGCCGAGCGCCGCGGCCAGCCGCTCGTCGAGCCAGACGCTGCCGGCTGCCGGCCCGGCGGCCACCGCTTCGCCGCGCTCGTTGGGACGCAGCGCCCGGCCGAGCCGGCCGCGCAGCGGGTAGGCGCCATCGACCGCCTTGATCTCGGCCAGCTGCGCTGCGCCGTCGCCGAGCACCATGCTCGGGAAGGTCTGCGTCTCGGCGACGCGCAGGCCGCGCCGGACGGCTTCGGCGCGCTGCCCGGCGGACGGCGGATGATCGGCGATCCAGACCAGGTCGCCGCCCATCATTTCCTGCGCCTGACCGGTCAGCCCCTGGCGGATGCGGTCGGCGAAAAAGCCGACCGCGGTCACCGCGGCGACGGCGACGGCCAGCGCCGCGAAGAGCAGGCGCAGTTCGCCGGAACGCAGTTCGCGACGCAGCAGGCGCCAGGCCAGTCCGTTCATTGCAGCTCGCGGATGCGGTCGACGGCTTCCTCGACGCGGCGCACGGCGATCACCTCCATGCCGGGAATGGCCTGCTTCGGCAGGTTGGCCTCCGGGATCAGCGCCCGCGTGAAGCCGAGCTTGGCGGCTTCCTTCAGGCGTTCCTGACCGCGCGGCGCCGGGCGGACCTCACCGGCCAGTCCGACTTCACCAAATACAACAAGTTTCGCCGGCAAGGGTTTGTTTTTAAGCGAGGAAGTAATCGATAACAGCACCGCCAGGTCGGCTGCCGGTTCGCCGATCTTGACGCCGCCGACCGCGTTCACGAAGACGTCCTGGTCGAAGCAGACGATGCCGGCGTGACGGTGCAGCACGGCGAGCAGCATCGCCAGGCGCTGCGCATCCAGCCCGACGGTCAGCCGGCGCGGGTTGCCGTGCGCGGTGTCGACCAGCGCCTGGATCTCGACCAGCAGCGGCCGCGTGCCTTCCTGCGTGACCAGCACGCAGGAGCCGGCGACGTCCTGGCCGTGCTGCGACAAAAACAGCGCCGACGGGTTGTTGACCCCCTTCAGCCCCTTGTCGGTCATCGCGAAGACGCCCAGCTCGTTGACCGCGCCGAAGCGGTTCTTGAACGCGCGGACCAGCCGGAAGCTCGAGTGCGTGTCGCCCTCGAAATAGAGCACGGTATCGACGATGTGCTCGAGCACGCGCGGCCCGGCCAGCGCGCCTTCCTTGGTCACGTGGCCGACCAGCACCACCGTGATGCCGGACTGCTTGGCCAGCCGGGTCAGCTGCGCCGCGCATTCGCGGACCTGGGCGACCGACCCCGGCGCGCTCGACAGCTGGTCCGACCACAGCGTCTGGATCGAGTCGATGACCGCGACCTGCGGCTGCTCGGCCTGCAGCGTCGCCAGGATGCGCTCCAGGTTGATCTCGGCCATCAACGGCAGCCGGCGGGTGTCGAGCGACAGCCGGCGGGCGCGCAGCGCGACCTGCTCGCCGGATTCCTCGCCGCTGACGTAGAGCACCTTGGCGCTGGCCGACAGTTGCGCCAGCGCCTGCAGCAGCAGCGTGCTCTTGCCGATGCCCGGGTCGCCGCCGATCAGCACGACGCCGCCCGGCACCAGGCCGCCGCCGAGCGCGCGGTCGAATTCGCCGATGCCGGTCGGGATGCGCTCGGTCTCGCGCGCCTCGATGTCGGCCAGGGTCTGCAGCTTCGCGGCCGGCGCCAGCGACTCGAAGCGGTTGTTCGCCGCCGGCTTCGCGTCGACGACGGTTTCGACCAGCGTGTTCCACTGCGCGCAGCCCGGGCACTGGCCCTGCCACTTCGGACTGGTCGCGCCGCACTCGGTGCAGCTGTATTGCGTCCTGGTTTTGGCCATTCAGTCGTGGTCCACCGTGACCGGCACGCGCGGCGCGACGGCGCAGAACAGCTCGTAGGCGATCGTGCCGGCGGCGGCGGCGACCTCGTCGGCCGGCACCTCGCCGCCGATGCCGTGGCCCCACAGCGTTACCGGCGCGCCGATGTGGGCGTCCGGAATGCCGGTCAGGTCGCAGGCCAGCATGTCCATCGACACGCGCCCGAGCAGTCGGGTGCGCTCGCCCATCACCGCGATCGGCGTGCCGTTCGGCGCATGCCGCGGGTAGCCGTCGGCGTAGCCGCAGGCGACGACGCCGATGCGCATCGGACGGTCGGCCGTGAACGTGCCGCCGTAGCCGACGCGATCGCCCGGTTGCAGGTCCTGTACCGCGATGATCGCGCTCTCCAGCGTCATCGCCGGACGCAGGCCGAGTTCGGCGGCGCTCGTTTCGGCGAACGGGCTGGCGCCGTACAGCATGATGCCGGGCCGCACCCAGTCGCCGTGCGCGTCGGGATGGCGCAGGATGGCCGCGGAGTTGCCGAGGCAGACCGGCCCGGTCCAGTCGCCGGCCAGCGCCCGGAAGCGCTCCATCTGCCAGGCGACGCCGCGCTCGCCGTCGGCCTCGGCGAAATGGGTCATTAGCGTCAGGCGCGCCCGCGGCAGTTCGTCGGCCAGACGCTGACGGGCCCGCGCCAGCGTCGCCACGGTGAAGCCGAGGCGGTTCATGCCGGTATTCAGTTTCAGGCAGATGTCGGGCGCCGTGTCCGGCGGCAGGTTGCCGAGCAGCAGGTCGAGCTGCTCCGGACAGTGGATCACCGTGGACAGCCCGTATTCGCCGACGGCGCGCGCGTCGCGGGCGCTGAAGATGCCTTCGAGCAGCAGGATGGGCTGGTCGATGCCGGCCTCGCGCAGGGCGACGGCATTTTCGCATTCGAGCAGCGCGAAGCCGTCGGCCTCGCCGCGCAGCGCCTGCACGGCGCGCCACTGGCCGTGCCCGTAGGCGTCGGCCTTGACCACCGCGAAGGCGCGGGATTTCGGTGCATGGCGGCGGACCGCCCGGTAGTTGTCGAGGATCGCGTCCGGGGCGATGCGGACCCGGATCGGACGGGAAATCTTCATGGAGACAGTTCTTTCAGCTTGCTGCGGGCGAAGTCGATGAAGGTGCCGATCAGCCGCGACTGGAAACGGTCGCGCGGATGCACCAGGTAAAGACTGCGCTTCAGGGGCGGGTTCAGCGGAATGGCGACCAGCTCGCCGAGCTGGGTTTCCTTCTCGATGACGGCGCGCGACACGATCGCGAAGCCGAGCCCGGTGGAAACGACGCCCTTCAGCGCCTCGGGGCTGCCCAGTTCCATCTGCGTCTTCAGCTGGTCGGGCGGCACCTGGTGGGCGCGGAAATAGGTGTCGGTGATTTCGCGCGTTCCCGAGCCGGGTTCGCGCGAGATGAATTCGTAATCGGCCAGCACCTCCGGCGTCGCCGAGGCCATGCCGGCCAGCGGGTAATCCGGCGCGCAGACGGCGAGCAGCTCGTCCTCGCAGCAGATCTGGCTGGTCAGCCCGGACAGCTTGGCCGGCGCCTCGATCAGGCCGACGTCCAGCGTGTGTTCGGCGCAGCGGCTCTCAATGCTTTCCGAATTGGCGACGATCAGCCGGGCACGAACCTGCGGGTACAGCGCGTTGAATTCGCCGAGCACGCGCGGCAGCATGAATTCGGCGATCGTCGTGCTGGCGCCGACCAGCAGCGGGCCGCGCATTTCCCCGGTCATCTCGGACAGCCGGGTTTCCAGTTCGTCGGACAGCGCGAGGATGCGCTCGGCGTAGGACAGCACCAGCTCGCCGGCCGGGGTCAGCGCGATGCTGCCGTGGCGGCGCTCGAACAGACGGGTGCTGTATTGCTCCTCCAGCTGCTTGATCTGGAAGGTGACGGCCGGTTGCGTCATGAACAGCGCGTCGGCCGCCCGGGTAAAGCTCAGGTGCTTGGCTACGGCATGAAAGACCTGCAGGCGCCGGTCAGCCATGATGATTCTCCCTCGGGGTGCGCGGGCGATATTCAATCACATTCCGGCCCCCTTCCGGCGCCCGGCCGGCCATTTTTCGGGAAAAAACGCCGTCGACCGCAAAGCGCGCCGCCTGTCATCCCGCTGTCACCGAAAGCCCTTAGCCTCGGCGGATTCACCGGGCCGGCCCGGTCCCTGACACACTCGGACAGCGAGCACAAGCCTTACCGCCCCGCCCCGCGTGGTATAAACTCCGCCCAAAGTTATAAAAGAGACAAGACCCACGTGCCGTTCGGCTTCTACATCATCATGGCCGCGCAATTCTTTTCCGCGCTGGCCGACAACGCCCTGCTCATCGCCGCGATCGCCGCATTGCGCGAAATGCAGGCGCCCGCCGAATACGAGCCGCTGCTGAAGACCTTCTTCACGGTTTCCTACGTCGTCCTCGCCGCCTTCGTCGGCGCCTTCGCCGACTCGATGCCCAAGGGCCGGGTGATGTTCATCAGCAACACGATCAAGATCGCCGGCTGCAGCATGATGTTCTTCGGCGCCCACCCGCTGCTCGCTTACGCCGTCGTCGGCCTCGGCGCCGCCGCCTACTCGCCGGCCAAGTACGGCATCCTGACCGAATACCTGCCGCACCGGCTGCTCGTCGTCGCCAACGGCTGGATCGAGGGCCTAACCGTCGGCGCGATCATCCTGGGCGTCGTCATCGGCGGCCTGCTGATCCGCCCGGACATCGCCCAGCACCTGCTCGCCTTCGACTTCCCGCTGCTCGACACCCGCGTCGACACGATCGGCGAAATGGCGGTCTGCGTGGTCGCCGTACTCTACGTGCTGGCCGCGGTGTTCAACCTCTACGTGCCGGACACCGGCGTCGATCACAAGCCGCTGAAGAAGAATCCGCTGTACCTGATCCACGAATTCAACCACTGCCTGGCGCTGCTCTGGCGCGACCGCCTGGGCCAGATCTCGCTGGCCGTGACGACGCTGTTCTGGGGCGCCGGCGCGACGCTGCAGTTCATCGTCATCAAGTGGGCCGAGGCGGCGCTCGGACTCGGCCTGTCGAAGTCGTCGATGCTGCAGGGCGTCGTCGCGGTCGGCGTCGCCGCCGGCGCGATCATCGCGGCCAAGTTCATCTCGCTGCGCAAGTCGGTCCGCGTGATCCCGCTCGGCATCGCGATGGGCCTGATCGTGCTGGTCATGAACTTCGTCCGCGACATGTGGCTGGCGGTGCCGCTGCTGATCCTGATCGGCGGCCTGTCCGGCTTCTTCGTCGTGCCGATGAACGCGCTGCTCCAGCACCGCGGCCACATCCTGATGGGCGCCGGGCATTCGATCGCCGTACAGAACTTCAACGAAAACCTGTCCATCCTGGTGATGACCGGGCTGTACTACCTGATGATCAAGATGGACGTGTCCATCTACTGGGTGCTGACGCTGTTCGGGCTGTTCGTCAGCGGCCTGATGTACCTGATCCACAAGCGCCACCACGCTAACCAGGCGCAGCGCGACGACGTCCAGCACCTGGACGACAGCGCGCACCACTGATGCGCGCCGTCGCGGTCGACCTTCCCTAGAACGGCAATTCCGGCGCGGCCTGCTCGCGCAGCACGCGCCGGGCGAACAGCAGGTCTTCCCAGGCCTTGGCCTTGTCCGGCAGGTTGCGCAGCAGGTAGGCCGGGTGATAGGTGACGACGACCGGAATGCCGGCAAACTCGAAGCGCTTGCCGCGCAACGCGGCCAGCGCCTTGTCGTCGTGCAGCACGCTGTGCACCGCCGCCTTGCCGAGCAGCACGATGATCTTCGGCCGCAGCAGTGCGACCTGGCGTTCCAGATAGGGCCGGCAGGCCGCCATCTCGGCCGCTTCCGGCGTCCGGTTGTTGGGCGGCCGGCACTTCACGGCATTGGCGATATACACCTTGTCGCCGCGTGCGATGTCGAGCGCCGCCAGCATGGCGTCGAGCAGCTTGCCGGCCTGGCCGACGAAAGGCTCGCCGCGCGCATCCTCCTCGGCGCCCGGACCTTCGCCGATGAACAGCCAGTCCGGATTGGGATCGCCGACGCCGAACACGGCCTGGCGCCGCTGGGTGCCGAGCGGACAGGCGCGGCAGTCGGCGACCCGGCGTTCCAGTTCCGGCCACGAGGCCTCGGCGATCGCGGGCAGCGCGGCGGCGGCCGACGATCCGTCAGCCAGCGCTGGCACGGGTTCGGGGTGCGGCCCGTCCGGAATTCCGGCAGCCGCCGCAACGCCTGCCGGCTCGGCAACGGCCGCCGGCATCGCCTCTTCCGCTGCCGGATCGAGCGCCTCGGACGGCGCCTCCGCCGGTTCGCGCAACACCCAGATCGGCGAAATGCCCATCTCGACCAGCATCTGTTCGCGGGTCAGCGTCATACAAGGTCCTTGTCGAAAACCAGCGCATCCTCGCGGCCGACCGCGGCCGGGTAGTAGGCCTTGCGCACGCCGATCTGGCTGAAGCCGAAATGGCGATAGAGATAGACCGCACGGTCGTTCGAAGGGCGCACCTCGAGGAACATCTTGACCGCGCCGTTCAGTCGCGCGCATTCCATCGCATGGCGCAGCAGGCGGGCGCCGTAGCCCTGCCCGTGGCAACGCGCGGCGACGCCGATGTTGAGCAGGTGCGCCTCGTCGAGCACCGGCATGACGACGGAGAAACCGATCAGTTCGCCGCTGCGCCGCAGCACCCACGCGCTGTAGCCGGCGCCCAGCGAATCGGAGAAATGGCCGCGCGTCCACGGAAAAGCCTGCAGACCGGCCTCGAGCGCCGCGACTTCGTCGACATCGCGCTCGCTCATCGGCATGAACTCGGCGTCGATGCGCGGACCGTTCACGCCCGCCCGCCTTCGCTCAAGCGCTCGGCGACGGTCTTGGCGACCTTGTCGCGGACGTACAGCGGCGCCGCCAGCGCCGGATCGATGCCTTCGCCGCGCGCGGCCCGCGGCGCCGCCAGCCGGGCGACCGTGGCCGCCATCGGCAGCGCCGGCTGCACCGCGAGGCCGGCCGCTTCGAGGCGGGCGGCGAGCGCCGGATAGGCGGCCGGCGCATTGCCGCAGGCCAGCCAGCCCTCATCCAACGGCAACTCGACGTCGGCCGGCGCGGCGACGCGGATCTCGCCGTCCAGCCGCCACCCATCGTCGCCGGTGCGGCGGTAGCGGCCGGCATAGACTTCGCCCATCCGCGCGTCGAGCAAGGCCAGCACGCGCCCGGCACCGCTCGCCGCAGCCAGCGTCTCGAGGCTGGTCACCGGCAGCAGCGGCAGGTCGGCGGCGACCGCCAGACCCTGGGCCGCACCGCAGGCGACGCGCAGACCGGTGAAGGCACCGGGGCCGACGCCGAAGGCGATGCCCGCCAGCCCGGCGACGCCGATGCCCGCCTCGGCGAGCAGTTCGCGGACCAGCGGCAGCAGGGTTTCGGAATGCGGCCGGCCGGCCGGGCAGATGCGTTCGACGACCTGCCCGTCGTGCCAGAGCGCGCAGGAACCGAGGTCGGTCGAGGTTTCGAGGGAGAGAATCCACATGCGGCGGCATTTTACCGGAGCCCGCCGCCCCGCGGCACTGTGATCGGCGCTAGCGGCGCCGCCAGCGCTCGCCGCGCTCGCCGCCGTGCTCGGACCATTGGCCGCGCCGCTCGCGCATTTCGTCGCGCAGGCGCCGCCGGTCTTCGGGCTCCATCTGGTGCCAGCGCGGCCGGTCGTCGTCGCGGCGGAATTCGCGCTCCTGCTGCCAGTGCTCGCGCATCTGCTGGCGCATCTGGCGCCGCTCGTCCGGCGGCAGGTCGCGCCAGTGCGGCTGCGCCGACGCGCCGCCCGCGGCAGCAAGGCCGGCAAGCAGGACGAGAAGGAGGAGCGGACGTTTCATGGCGAGGCGCGGGAAGTCATGGGCAATCACATTGTGCGGCGCTGCCCGCAGGCAGTCCCCGGGCAGTTGTAAAAGAATGTTTCCCCCCGGGGGCGGGCAAATAGTTGTTACCATTCGCCGCGATTCATTCACGCCTCGCGATTATCCTTCACCGCATGAACGAACGTCACTCCCACCTTCTCGTCGTCGATGACGACGCCCGCCTGCGCGACCTGCTGCTGCGCTACCTGCGCGAACAGGGATTCGAGGTCAAGGCGGTGCCGGATGCCGCGCAGATGGACAAATTGCGCGGCCGCGAACATTTCGACCTGATCGTGCTCGACCTGATGCTGCCCGGCGAGGACGGCCTGTCGATCTGCCGCCGGCTGCGCGGCCAGGGCGACCGGACGCCGGTCATCATGCTGACCGCCAAGGGCGACGAGGTCGACCGCATCGTCGGCCTGGAAATGGGCGCCGACGACTACCTGCCCAAGCCCTTCAATCCGCGCGAACTGCTTGCCCGGATCAACGCCGTGCTGCGCCGCCAGGGCAGCCGGCCGCCGGGCGCCCCCGAGGACGAGCCGGAAACCGTGCGCTTCGGCAACATCGAGGTCGACCTCGCCGCCCGCACGCTGAAGCGCGGCGACGAACTGCTGCCGCTGACCACCGGCGAATTCGCCGTCCTCAAGGTGCTGCTGCAGCATCCGCGCCAGCCGCTGTCGCGCGACAAGCTGATGACGCTGGCCCGCGGCCGCGAGCAGGGACCGTTCGACCGGGCGATCGACGTCCAGGTGTCGCGCCTGCGCAAACTGGTCGAGGCCGACCCGGCCCAGCCGCGCTACCTGCAGACGGTCTGGGGCTTCGGCTACGTTTTCGTTCCGGACGGCGCGGCACGCAGCGCATGAGGTGGCCGCGCACGCTGCTCGCGCGCATCTTCCTGCAGCTGGCGCTGCTCGTGCTGCTCAGCACCGCCGGCTGGCTCAGCCTGTTCAGCCACATCGACGCGGAACCGCGGGCCCGCGAGACGGCGCAGCTGGCGGCTTCGGCGGTCAATCTGGTGCGCGCCGCGCTGTTCGCCGCGGCGCCCGACAAGCGGCCGGCGCTGTTCGCCGACTTTTCCAGCCGCGAAGGCATCCGCCTGCTGCCGGCCGAGGCGCACGACCCGATCGAGCCGATGCCTGACATGCGTTTCGTCCGCCTGCTGCAGCGCGAACTCGAAGCCCGGCTCGGCCCGCACACCCGGGTCGCCGCGGCGGTCGATGGCGTCCCCGGCTTCTGGGTCAGCTTCCGCCTCGACGACGACGACGACGAGGAATACTGGCTGGGCCTGCCGCGCGAGCGGGCGGCGCGCAATTTCGCGCGCCACTGGCTGAGCTGGAGCCTGCTGGCCAGCGCGCTGGCGTTGGCCATGGCCTGGTTCATCGCGACGCGGATCAGCCGGCCGCTGAAGGCGATGGCGCGTTCGGCGGCGGCCGTCGGCCGCGGCCAGACGCCGGAACCGCTGCCCGAGGAAGGCGCCGAGGAACTGCGCCGGCTGGCCGGCGCGTTCAACGGCATGGCCCGCGACCTCGAACGCCACGAGCGCGACCGCTCCGAGGTACTGGCCGGCATTTCGCACGACCTGCGCACGCCGCTGACCCGGCTGCGCCTGGAAGCCGAACTGAGCATCGCCGACGAGTCGGCGCAGCAGGCGGTGATCGCCGACATCGAGCAGATGGAGGCGGTGATTTCGCAATTCATGGACTACGCCCGCGCCGAGAGCGGCGAGGCTCCGCAGCCGACCGACCTCGGCGCGCTGCTGGGCGGCCTGATCGACCGCCAGGCCAGCGTCGGCCGGCCGCTCGATGCCGCGATCGGCGAGTTGCCCGAATGCCTGCTGCGGCCGAAGGCGCTGATCCGCGCCGTGACCAATCTGGTCGACAACGCGTGGAAATACGGCGGCGGCGAGGTGTCGCTGCGGGCTTCCGCGGTCGACGGCGAAATCCGGGTCGAAATCGCCGACCGCGGGCCGGGCATCCCGGCCGACGAGGCCGAACGGCTGAAGCGCCCCTTCACCCGGCTCGAGAACGCCCGCACCAACGCCGGCGGCACCGGGCTCGGACTGGCCATCGTCGAGCGCATCGCCCGCCTGCACGACGGCCGGCTGGAACTGCTGCCCAACCCGGGCGGCGGCCTGCTCGCCCGGCTCGTGCTGCCGGTCAGGCGCTGAGCGGAAACCGGGCCAGCCGCTGGTAATCCGGCCCGGCCGCCGACAGCCGCGAGCGGACCAGCACGAAATCCCGGCATTCCCAGAACAGCGTTTCCGGCAAGCCGAGGTCGGGCGGCGGCAGCGCCAGCTTGCGGACCAGCGTCAGGTGCGGCACGAAGGCGCGTTCGGCGTCGGCGACGGCAAAGCCCGCCGCCCGCAATTCGCGAAGCAGGCCAGCGACCAGTTCGGCCAGCGCCGGCGGCGGCACCGAGCAGCCGGCCCACAGCAGACGGTTGTGCCGCCAGTGGCCGAGCCGGTCGATCTGCAGCGCGCAGGGTGCGGCACGCACCCGCCCGGCCGCCTCGACCAGCTCGGGCAAGCGGGATTCCGGCACGTCGCCGATGAAGGCCAGGGTCAGATGGACGGTTTCGGCCCGCGTCGGCCGGCCGCGCCCGGCCCGTTCGCGGGCGACGGCGGCGAGCCGGGCGGCCAGTTCCGGCGCCGGCCACAACGCGAAGAAGACGCGCGCGGCCGCCGGCCGGGCGGCGGAGTCAGCCGGCACGCTCGACGAGGACGACGGCCTGCGCCTCGATCGCTTCCTGGCGGCCGAGGTAGCCGAGCTGCTCGTTGGTCTTGCCCTTGATATTGACGCAGTCGGCGGCGATGCCGAGGTCGGCCGCGACATTGGCGACCATCGCGGCGGCATGCGGCGCCAGTTTCGGCTTCTGCGCGATGATCGTCGCATCGACATTGACCGGCCGCCAGCCGCGCTCGGCCAGCAGCCCGACCGCGGCGCGCAGCAGCACGCGGCTGTCGGCGCCGGCGTAGCGCGGGTCGGTGTCCGGGAAATGGCGGCCGATGTCGCCGAGCGCGACGGCGCCGAGCAGCGCGTCGGTGATCGCGTGCAGCAGCGCGTCGGCGTCGGAATGGCCGAGCAGCCCGGTCGGATGCGGAATCTCGACGCCGCCGAGGATCAGCCGGCGGCCCTCGACCAGCTTGTGTACGTCGTAGCCCTGCCCGATGCGGAAATTCATTGGCGTGCCCTCAGGATCATCGCGGCCAGTGCCAGGTCGGCCGGATAGGTGACTTTCAGGTTGGTCGAATCGCCGCGCACCAGTTTCGGCGCCAGACCGAGCGCCTCGATCGCGCCGGCCTCGTCGGTGACGCCAGGACAATTTTCGAGCGCCTCGAGCAGTCGACCGTAGCGGAACATCTGCGGCGTCTGCGCTTGCCAAAGGCCGTCGCGCGGCTCGGTCGCGGCGACCCGCTGCGCCGCGTCGGCGCGCTTCAGCGTGTCGGCGACCGGCACCGCGAGCAGGCCGCCGACCGGGTCGTCGGCCAGTCCGGCGACCAGCGCGTCGAGCATCGCGGCCGACAGGCAGGGCCGCGCCGCGTCATGGACCAGGATCCAGTCGTCGTCGGCCGCGGCCATCGCCGCGGCGCGCAGGCCGTTGGTGACGCTGGCCGCCCGCGTCGCGCCGCCGCAGCGCACGGTCTCGAGCTTGGGACCGAGGGCCAGCCAGTCGTGGCGGCTCCATTCGGCGTCGTCCGGCGACAGCACGACCCACACCCGCTCGATCGCGGGATGCGCGGTCAACGCGGCCAGGGTATGGAAAATCAGCGGACGACCGAGCAGGTCGAGGTACTGCTTCGGCTTCTCCGCCCCGAAACGGGCGCCGCTGCCGGCAGCGGGAACGATTGCGTAATGGCGTGGCATGGCTTAATTTTACCGAAGAAGAAGCAGAACAAAGGAGAGACATGAGCTTCGTCGTTCCCGAACTGGCCACGCCGGTCGAGGCTTTCGCCACGGCGCTCGGCATCGGTTTGCTGATCGGCATGGAACGCGAGCGTCGCCCGGACTCCGCGGCCGGCCTGCGCACCTTCTCGCTGGTCGCGATGCTCGGCTGCCTGTTCGCGCTGCTCGGCGAAAAGAGCGGCGGCCCGTGGATGCTGGCGGTCGGCCTGCTCGTCGTCGCCGCGGCGATGGTCGCCTCCAACTTCTCGTCGCAGCAGGAGGAGCAGTACCGCGGCTTCACGTCGGAGGCCGCGGTCATCGTCACCTACGGACTGGGCGCCGCCGTCTGGTACGGCTACGCGACGCTGGCCGTGATGCTGGCGATCACGACGACCATCCTGCTCTACTTCAAGGCGGAGCTGAAGCAGTTCAGCCAGCGTACGACGCCGAAGGACATCAACTCCATCCTGCAGTTCGCGGTGCTGTCGCTGGTCATCCTGCCCATCCTGCCGAGCCAGGACTTCGGCCCCTACGACGCGATCAACCCGCGCCAGATCTGGTGGATGGTCGTGCTGATCTCCGGCCTGGCGCTGGCCGGCTACCTCGCGCTGCGCATCGTCGGCGCCCGCCACGGTGCGGCGATGCTGGGCATTTTCGGCGGCCTGGCGTCGTCGACCGCGACGACGATGATGTTCTCTCGCCACGCGAAGGAACACGCCGACCTGGTCCGGATGTCGGCGATCGTGATCCTGATCGCCAACGTGATGGTGATGATCCGCCTCGGCATCGTGTCCAGCCTCGTCGCGCCGGCGCTGCTGACGCCGGTCGCCATCGTGTTCGCCTGCGGCGTCGTGCCCGGCGTCGCGATGGCGCTGTGGAGCTGGAAGGCGCTGACCGAGGCCGGCGAACTGCCGATGCCGGAAGTCAAGAATCCGACCGAACTGAAGACCGCCGTGTCCTTCGGCGTGATCTACGCCGTCGTGCTGCTCGCCGCCGCGTGGCTGCAGGACGTCGCCGGCAACAGCGGCCTGTACATCGTCGCGCTGGTCTCCGGCCTGACCGATGCCGACGCCAGCGTGCTATCGACGCTGCGCATGTACAACCTGGACAAGGTGCCGCAGGACGAGGCGGTGATCGCCGTGACGCTGGCGCTGATGGCCAACCTGATTTTCAAGATCGGGCTGGTGCTCAGCATCGGCGGCCGGCGGCTGGCCCGCGACGCGCTGCCCGGCCTGTTCGCGATCGGTTGCGGCATGGCCGGCGGCCTGCTGCTCGTCTGAGGAGAGAAGCATGAAAACCCGTCCCCCCGCGGTCGCCGGCATGTTCTACCCGGGCGATGCGCGCACGCTGTCGGCTACCGTCGACCATCTGCTGGCCGGCGTCGGCGCCGGGTTCGACACGCCGCCCAAGGCACTGATCGTGCCGCACGCCGGCTACGTCTATTCCGGATCGACGGCGGCGACGGCCTATGCCGGGCTGGCGCCGTGGGCGGATGCGATACGCCGCGTCGTGCTGCTCGGTCCGACGCATCGCGTCGCGGTCGACGGCCTGGCGCTGCCCGGAGCCGCCGCCTTCGCGACGCCGCTCGGCGACATCGCGCTGGACGCAGCCGGCATCGCCGCGATCGCCGACCTGCCGCAGGTCGTCGTCAGCGACCGCGTGCATGCCCAGGAGCACTCGCTGGAAGTCCACCTGCCCTTCCTGCAGCGCGTGCTCGGCGACTTCACGCTGGTCCCGCTGGCGGTCGGCCATGCCGGGCCGGAGGCCGTCGCCGAAGTGCTCGACCGCCTGTGGGGCGGCCCCGAGACGCTGATCGTCGTCAGCTCCGACCTGTCGCATTTCCTGCCTTATGCGGCCGCGCAGCAGGTCGACCGCGACACCTGCCGGCACATCCTGCTGCGCGACACCCATATCCGCCCGGAGCAGGCCTGCGGCGCCTACCCGATCAACGGCCTGCTGCTCGCGGCAACCCGGCGCGGCCTGCAGCCGACGCTGCTGCACCTGTGCAATTCGGGTGACACGGCCGGCGACCGCGACCGCGTCGTCGGCTACGCCGCCTTCAGCTTCGCGGAGGCCGCCCATGCCTGATCTCGGAAACACGCTGCTGGCGCTGGCCCGCAACGCGATCGCGGGCCACTTCGGGCAAGCCGCGGTCGACGTCGCCGACCGGCCGGAATTGCACGAACCCGGCGCCACCTTCGTGACGCTGACCCGGCACGGCCAGCTGCGCGGCTGCATCGGCAGCCTCGAAGCCTGGCGGCCGCTCGGCCAGGACGTCCGCGACAACGCGCTGGCCGCCGCCTTCCGCGACCCGCGCTTCGCGCCGCTGACGGCCGGCGAACTCCCGTCGATCCGCGTCGAGGTGTCGCTGCTGACGCCGCCCGAGCCGATGTCCTTCGCCGACGAGGCCGACGCCCTCGCCCAGCTGCACCCGGACATCGACGGCGTGATCCTCACCGCCGGCCGCCGCCGCGCCACCTTCCTGCCGCAGGTCTGGGAACAGTTGCCGGCCCCGGCCGGATTCATCGCCCACCTGAAGCAGAAGGCCGGCCTGCCGGCCGACTACTGGGGGCCGGACGTCCGCCTGGAACGCTACGCGGTCCGGAAATGGAAGGAGGCACAGCCATGAGCGCGATCGTAACGCTGCACCCGGCCCGCTGGTGGCACGCGCTGCCCGACGGCCGCATCCAGTGCGACCTCTGCCCGCGCGACTGCCTGCTGCACGAAGGCCAGCGCGGCGCCTGCTTCGTCCGCCAGGTGGTCGACGGCGCGATGCAGCTGACGACCTACGGCCGCTCGTCCGGTTTCTGCATCGATCCGGTCGAGAAGAAACCGCTGAACCATTTCTACCCGGGCAGCAGCATCCTGTCCTTCGGCACCGCCGGCTGCAACCTGGCCTGCCGCTTCTGCCAGAACTGGGACATCTCGAAGTCGCGCGACATGGACCGCCTGATGGACAGCGCCAGCCCGGCCGCGATCGCCCGGGCGGCCCGGCAACACGGCGCCGACAGCGTCGCCTACACCTACAACGACCCGGTGATTTTCGCCGAATACGCGATCGATACCGCGCTCGCCTGCCGTGAACTGGGCGTCCGCAATGTCGCGGTGACCGCCGGCTACATCCATGCGCAACCGGCGCGCGAGTTCTTCGCGGTGATGGACGCCGCCAACGTCGATCTGAAGGCCTTCACCGAGGACTTCTACCACAAGCTGTGCGTCGGCCACCTGCAGCCGGTGCTCGACATCCTCGCCTACATCCACCACGAAACCGACTGCTGGCTGGAAATCACGACGCTGCTGATTCCCGGGCACAACGACAGCCCGGCCGAAATCAACGAGCTGGCGACCTGGATCGCCCGCGAACTCGGTCCGGACGTGCCGCTGCACTTCACGGCCTTCCACCCGGACTGGAAGATGGACGACCTGCCGCCGACGCCGCCGGCAACGCTGATCCAGGCCCGGCGCATCGCGCTGGACGCCGGGCTGCACCACGTCTACACCGGCAACGTGCACGACGCCGAAGGCGGCACCACCTTCTGCCCGAACTGCCGGGCCGCGCTGATCGTCCGCGACTGGTACGACATCCGCCGCTACGACCTGACCGCCGAAGGGCGCTGCCCGCATTGCACGACGGCGATCGCCGGCCGCTTCGGACGCACGCTCGGGCGCGACGGCAAGGCCTTCGGCGCGCGCCGGATGCCGATCAGGATCGCCGCATGAAACGCAACATCGCGCTGCAATACCCGCACGGCACGCTGCACGGCACGCTCGACCTGCCCGCCGCGCCGCGCGGCCTGATCCTGCTCGCCCGCGCCCATCATGCCGCGGTCGACACCGTGATCGCGGCCAGTCTGGCGGCCCGCGGCTACGCGATTCTGGCGATGGAACTGCTGAGCGCCCAGGAAATCCAGTTCGCCGACGCGACGCAGAACGTGCCGCGACTGGCCCAGCGCTTGATCGACGTGCTGGACCTGATCCGCAACGACGGCGACATGCAGGAACTGCCGCTGGCGCTGTTCGCCAACGGCGACCTGACGCCGGCCGCGATCCGGGCAGCCGCCCAGCGCGACAAGCAGGTCAGGGCACTGGCCTGCCACGGCGGACTGATCGACCGCGCCGGCGTCCAGGCGCTCAACCTGCTGGTCGCACCGCTGCAGATGCTGTTCGACGCCGACGACGAGACCGGCCGCCAGGCCTACCTGCGCGCCCGGACGCACCTGTCGGGCATTCACGAAATGCAGGTGCTGAACCCGGGCGAGGACCCCGCGGCTCACGTCGCAGCGTGGTTTTCGCTACGCCTGTGACCGCGGGCCGCTACCCTGAAGGTTCAGGATGCGGCGCTCGATATTGACCCGGCGTTCGCCGATACCAGGGGGGGGGCCGGCGTTGCGGGAGCGTCGATCGGTACCGCTGCGCCGGGACTCGACGTTGTGCACGGCAACCTTGCTGCCGAGCCGGTTGATTTCGGCGCGGATGAAATGACTGGCCCAGTCCCAGAATTGCGCATCCTCGACCCGCAGGCCGCGCCGGTCGGCAACCCGTCTTTCCACCGCAACGTCAAAGGGGCCGGCGACCGTCTGGCGACGATCCCGGCCCGATCTTTTGTTTGTTTCGTCAGAATTCATGTTGAAAATTTACGTCAGCGAAAAACTGTGTCGAATGCTAGCACAAATGCATGACATGTTCGTGGCAGGATGACAAAGAAGTCCCGGTGTGCGTCGATGGCGGCCGATTTCTTCAAAAACCGGGCCGCTCCTGCCGACATCCCTTCGGCATGCTTGTTCGACGAATTCATGATGCCGAATACCTCGCGCCGTCCCGCCAGGACGAAGCCGCTATAATTGCCTCCCCTCGTCGCACCCGCCGCACCGTGTCCGCTCCCCCGCCCCTGATTTCCCTGCCCGCGCTGCCCAAGGCCGGCAGCCGCATCGACCTGCCGTCACTGGCCGGTTCCGCCGACGCGCTCGCCCTCGCCCAGCTCGCCGCCGCCCACCCGGGCCGGACGCTGGCCGTCGTTTCCGCCAGCGCGGCCGACGCCCAGCGCCTGCTCGACGAAATCCCGTGGTGCGCCCCGGGGCTGCGCGTGCGCCTGCTTCCGGACTGGGAAACCCTGCCCTACGACCATTTCTCGCCGCACCAGGACCTCGTTTCCGAGCGCCTGGCGACCTTGTGGGCGGCGATGCAGGGCGAACTCGACATCCTGCTGGTGCCGGCCTCGACCGCGGTGTACCGGCTGGCGCCGCCGGAATTCATGGCCGCCTACACCTTCGCCTTCAACAAGGGCGAAACGCTCGACGCCGAGAAATTCCGCAAGCAGGTCACGCTGGCCGGCTACGCGCACGTCACGCAGGTCGTTTCGCCCGGCGAATACTCGATCCGCGGCGGCCTGATCGACCTCTTCCCGATGGGCTCGCAACTGCCCTACCGGCTCGACCTGTTCGACGACGAAATCGAGAGCATCAAGACCTTCGACGTCGATACCCAGCGCACCGTCTACCCGGTACCGGAAGTCCGCCTGCTGCCGGCGCGCGAATTCCCGATGGACGACAAGGGCCGCACGCATTTCCGCCAGGCCTTCCGCGAGGCCTTCGAGGGCGACCCGGCGAAGTCGGGCATCTACAAGGACGTCTCGAGCGGCATCGCCAGCCCGGGTATCGAGTACTACCTGCCGCTGTTCTTCGAGGAGACGGCAACAGTCTTCGACTACCTGCCGGCCGATGCCGTCTTCGTCACGCACGGCGACGCGCCGGCGGCGATCGCGGCCTTCTGGAAGGACACCCGCTCCCGCCACGACCTGCTGCAGGGCGACAAGGCGCGGCCGCTGCTGCCGCCGGAACGCCTCTTCCTGTCCGACGAAGCCTTCTTCACGGCGGCGAAGGCCTACGGTCGACTTGCGCTGGAAGGCAAAAACGGCGACGCGGCGGCCCGGGCGCTGCCCGACGTCGCCGTCGATCGCCGCGCCGACGACCCGCTGAACCGGCTCAAGGGCTTCGTCGGCGGATTCCCGGGCCGCGTGCTGCTGCTTGCCGAATCGGCCGGCCGCCGCGAAACCCTGGCCGCGATGCTCGCCGAGCATGGCGTCAAGCCGGCGGCCAGCGCCGACCTGGCCGGCTTCATCACTGGCGACGCGCCGCTCGCGCTCGGCGTCGGGCCACTGCACGCCGGCTTCGTCGTCGACGGACTGGCGATCGTCACCGAGAGCGAGCTGTACGCCGGCGCGCCGCGCCGTACCCGGCGCGAGGCGGCGAGGAAGGCGACGTTCGACAACTGGCTGAAGGACCTGACCGAACTGAAGGTCGGCGACCCGGTCGTGCACGAGAGCCACGGCATCGGCCGCTACCGCGGGCTGGTCCGGATGGACCTCGGGCTGGGCGAGCAGGAATTCCTCGAACTGCATTACGCCAACGAGGCCAAGCTGTTCGTGCCGGTCGCGCAGCTGCACGTGATCTCGCGCTATTCCGGCGCCGAGCCGGAAGCCGCGCCGCTGCACACGCTGGGTTCCGGCCAGTGGGAAAAGGCCAAGCGCAAGGCCGCCGAACAGGCGCGCGACACGGCCGCCGAACTGCTGACGCTGTATGCCGCGCGCGCCGCCCGCCAGGGCCACGCCTTCGCGTTTTCGGAGCGCGACTACGAGGCCTTCGCCGACGGCTTCGGCTTCGAGGAAACCGCCGACCAGGCGCAAGCGATCGCCGCGGTGATCGCCGACATGCAGTCGGGCAAGCCGATGGACCGCCTGGTCTGCGGCGACGTCGGCTTCGGCAAGACCGAAGTCGCGCTGCGCGCCGCGTTCTGCGCGGTCGCCGGCGGCAAGCAGGTCGCCGTGCTGTGTCCGACGACGCTGCTCTGCGAACAGCATTACCAGACCTTCCGCGACCGCTTTGCCGACTGGCCGGTCAATATTGCCGAAATCTCGCGCTTCAAGACCGCGAAGGAATCGGCGCAGGCGCTGAAGGACCTGGCCGAGGGCAGGATCGACATCATCATCGGCACCCACAAGCTGATCGGCAAGGACGTCAAGTTCGACCGCCTGGGCCTCGTCGTCATCGACGAGGAGCACCGCTTCGGCGTGCGCCAGAAGGAGACGCTGAAGGCGATGCGCGCCGAAGTCGATGTGCTGACGCTGACCGCGACGCCGATCCCGCGCACGCTGGCGATGTCGATGGAAGGCCTGCGCGACTTCTCGGTGATCGCCACCGCGCCGCAGAAGCGCCTGGCGATCAAGACCTTCGTTTCCAGGTTCTCCGACGGCATCATCCGCGAAGCCGTGCTGCGCGAACTGAAGCGCGGCGGCCAGGTGTATTTCCTGCACAACGAGGTCGACACCATCGAGAACATGCGGGAAAAGCTGACCGGGCTGCTGCCCGAGGCGCGCATCGTGATCGGCCACGGCCAGATGAACGAGCGCGAACTGGAGCGCGTGATGCGCGACTTCACCAGCCAGCGCGCCAACCTGCTGCTGTGCACGACGATCATCGAGACCGGCATCGACAACCCGCACGCCAACACCATCCTGATCAACCGGGCCGACAAGTTCGGCCTGGCGCAACTGCACCAGCTGCGCGGCCGGGTCGGCCGCTCGCACCACCAGGCCTACGCCTACCTGCTGGTCCAGGACGACCAGGGGCTGACCAAGCAGGCAAAGCAGCGGCTGGAAGCCATCCAGATGTCCGAGGAACTCGGCTCCGGTTTCTTCCTGGCCATGCACGACCTGGAAATCCGCGGCGCCGGCGAGGTGCTCGGCGACAACCAGTCGGGCGAGATGCAGGAAGTCGGCTTCAACCTGTTCACCGAGATGCTCAACCGCGCCGTCGCCCACCTGAAACAGGGCAAGGCGGTCGACACCGTCGACCTGACGCAGCCGCTCGGCATCGGCACCGAGATCAACCTGCGCACGCCGGCGCTGCTGCCCGACGCCTACTGCCCCGACGTGCACGAACGCCTGACGCTGTACAAGCGGCTGGCCAACTGCGACACGGCGGAAGAAATCGACACGCTGCAGGAGGAACTGATCGACCGCTTCGGCGAACTGCCGCTGCAGGCGCAGTCGCTGGTCGCGACGCACCGCCTGCGCCTGCTGGTCAAGCCCTACTGCATCCAGAAGCTGGATGCGTCGGCCGACCAGGTGACGCTGCAGTTCGGACCGGATTTCGCCCGCCTGGCGCCTATCGATCCGATCAGGATTATTCATTTGATCCAGAAGGACCGGAACTATAAATTGGCCGGACAGGATAAACTCTCCCTTTTGCGCCACTGCCCGACGCTGAACGACCGGGTGGCGGCGGTCAAGGACATGATTCGCCAGCTGACCAAATAAAAGACCATGACGAAACAGATTCTCGAAAACATCAACATCGCCGCCTTCGACGCCATGCCGACGCCGGCCGAAATCCACGCCCGCCTGCCGATCAGCGACAAGGCCGCGAAAACCGTCGCGCACGGCCGCACCGTGCTGCGCAAGATTCTCGACCGCAAGGACCCGCGCCTGTTCGTCGTCGTCGGCCCCTGCTCGATCCACGACCCGGTCGCCGGGCTCGACTACGCGCGCCGCCTGAAGGCGCTGGCCGACGACGTCGGCGACGTGCTGCAGATCATCATGCGCGTCTATTTCGAGAAGCCGCGCACCACCGTCGGCTGGAAGGGCTACATCAACGACCCGTTCATGGACGACTCCTTCCAGGTCAATGTCGGCATGGAAAAGGCCCGCGACTTCCTGCTCAAGGTCAATGAACTCGGCCTGCCGGCCGGCACCGAGGCGCTCGACCCGTACGGCCCGCAGTACTATGGCGACCTGATCACCTGGACGGCGATCGGCGCCCGCACCACCGAATCGCAGACGCACCGCGAAATGTCGTCCGGGCTGTCGACGCCGGTCGGCTTCAAGAACGCGACCAGCGGCGACCTGACCGTGGCGACCAACGCGATCCTGTCGGCGTCGCGTCCGCACTCCTTCCTCGGCCTGAACAACGACGGCCGCGTCGCCATCGTCCGCACCAACGGCAACGCCTACGGCCACATCGTGCTGCGCGGCGGCGACAGCGGCCCGAACTACGACACGGTCTCGGTCGCGATGGCCGAAGCGGCGATCGCCAAGGCCAAGCTGCCGGCCAACATCGTCGTCGACTGCTCGCACGCCAACAGCTCCAAGAAGCCCGAGCTGCAGCCGCTGGTCATGGCCGACGTCGTCAACCAGATCCGTGCCGGCAACAAGTCCATCCTCGGCGTGATGATCGAATCGAACATCGAAGCCGGCAACCAGTCGATTCCGGCCGACCTGTCGCAGCTGAAGTACGGCTGCTCGGTGACCGACGGCTGCATCGGCTGGGACACCACCGAGAAGACGCTGCGCGACGCCGCCGTGCTGCTGCGCGACGTACTGCCGGAACGCCTGTGACCGATGCTGGGGCGCGTGGCTGATCGGGTGATTCCCGGCGGGGCGCCGGGCACGCCGCCGGACGCCGCCGCCCGGTGAAGTCCGGACGAAAACGCCGGGGCCGGGCCGCCGGCCTGGCCATCGACGGTTTCTGCGCCTGGGATGGCGACGTCCTGGTGCTGAACATCCTCGGCGAACCGAACGCCAAGCGCGACGCGATCGGCCGGCCCCGGGGCGACCAGCTGCAGGTCAGCGTCACCGCGGCCCCCGTCGCCGGCCGCGCCACCGATCACATGGTGCGTTTCCTGGCCGGACAGTTCGGCATCGCGCCGGCCCGGATCGAAGTCGTCTTCGGGCGCTTCAACGTTAACAAACAGATGCGCATCCATTCGCCGCAGACGCTGCCCGCCGTCATCGCCCGCAGCCTGCCGCCGACTCCCACTCTTCCAGCCTGACCACGACCATGAACCTGATCATCCAGGGCGGCGCGCTGCCCACCTTCCTGCTCGAACGCATTCTGGCCGCCACCGGCGCGTCGACCGCGGAACCGCTGCCGCCGCAGGTCGTCCGCCTCAGGGACGCGGTGCGCACGCCCGAATTCGACGCGCTGATCCCGCTGATCGAGGCCGAGCGCCTCGACTGGGCCTTCACCGCAGCCGGCCGCAAGCTGTCGGACTTCGGGCTGATCTGCTTCGACATGGATTCGACGCTGATCACCATCGAATGCATCGACGAACTGGCCGACTTCGCCGGCAAGAAGGCCGAGGTCTCGGAAGTCACCGAAGCCGCGATGCGCGGCGAGATCGACTACCGCGAGAGCCTGCGCCGCCGGCTGGCGCTGCTTGCCGGGCTGGACGCCCGCGTGCTGGCCCGCGTCTATGGCGAACGCCTGCTGCTGTCGCCGGGCGCCCGCGAACTGCTCGAAGCCGCGCAGAATGCCGGCCTGCGCACCGCGATCCTGTCCGGCGGCTTCACCTATTTCACCGAGCGCCTGCGCATCGAACTCGGCTTCGACTTCGCGACCTCGAATGAACTGGAAATCTCCGGCGGCAAGCTGACCGGCCGCGTCGTCGGCGACATCGTCGATGCCGCCGCGAAGGCCCACCATCTGGCCCGCCTGACCGACGAGCTGGGGCTGCGCAAGGAGCAGGTGATCGCCTGCGGCGACGGCGCCAACGACCTGATGATGATGGCCCAGGCCGGACTGTCGGTCGCCTTCCGCGCCAAGCCGGCGACGCGCGCCAAGGCCGACGTGGCAATCAACTTCGGCGGACTCGACTCGCTGTTGAACCTGTTCGACTGAGTCGGCGGTTCAGGACTTCCTGACCAGCTGCTTCGCGAAGGCGGCGTCGTTTTTTGTGATGCGCGGTGCCTTCTGCGGCCCGGTCGCATCGACCAGGCGGACGAACTCGTCGAGCGGCAGCGGCGGCGAAACCTCGCTGTCGCCGGCATCGGTACGCTCGCGCAGCACGAACAGGCCGGTGCCGGTCATCACCATCAGGTAGCGCCGCCCTTCGCTGCGCGCGTTGAGCCGGGCGACGGCGGCGGTGACACGGGTCGAGCGCATGCGGGTCTCCTACAGCGGCGAACAGGTCGCGACGTACAGCGCCTCGACCTTGGCCCGCGCCCACGGCGTGCGGCGCAGGAACTTCAGGCTGGACGAGATGCTCGGGTCGTGCGTGAAGCAGCGGATGTCGATCTCCCGTCCCAGCTCCTCCCAGCCGTAGTGATCGACCAGCCGGTTCAGGATGGTTTCCAGCGTCAGGCCGTGCAGCGGATTGTTGGGCTGGGTATCAGGCATGGCATCGGCTCAGGCGGGACGGGAATAGAACAGGGTGCGCTCGGCGACGCAGTCGCTGGCGCCCATTTCGAAATCGCGGCAGATGTCCGGCCGGCGTCCGTAGATCGTGCAGCGCATGCTGTTGCGGTCGAGCGCCGCGCACCAGCCGTCGTCGAGCCGGCGCATCACTTCGCCGCCCCAGGGATTGGCTTCGGTGTAGCGCGCCGGCACGTCGTCGCCGATCAGCATGACTTCCAGCCGGCAGCAGCAGGCCTCGCAGTCGGCACAGGAAACGGCCTGGCTCAAGCGACTTCGTCAATCCAGGCCTGCTGGATGGCTTCGAGGATTTTTTCGCCGCAGTGCTTGGGATCGTCGTCGAAACCGGGCAAGGCCATCACCCAGTCGCGCAGGTCGACGAAATTGATCTTCAGCGGATCGGTGTCCGGATGCGCGTCGGTCAGCTCGATGGCGATGTCGTTGATGTCGGTCCATTTCATTTGCGGTGGCCCTCCTTCGCCATGTTGATGCTGTATTTCGGAATTTCGACCACCAGCGGCGTCGACCGCACGACGGCCTGGCAGCCGAGGCGGGAATTGGGCTCCAGGCCCCAGGCCTTGTCCAGCAGGTCTTCCTCGGCGTCCTCGGCCGGCTCCAGCGAATTGAAGCCCTCGCGGACGATCACGTGGCAGGTCGTGCAGGCGCAGGACATCTCGCAGGCATGGTCGAGCTCGATGTCGTTGGCCAACAGGTTCTCGCAGATCGACTTGCCCTCTTCCGCGTCGATGACGGCACCGTCCGGGCACAGCTCGACATGCGGCAACACGATGATCTGGGTCATTCTTCCTCTCCCGTCTTGATGTCGTCGACCTTGCGGCCGGACAGCACCTTCTTGATGCTCTGGTCCATGCGGCGGTGCGCGAACGCCTGCGTCTCGTAGCCGAGGTCGTCCATCGCGATGTTGATCAGCCGGCGGTTGTCGCCGGCCATGGTTTCCCGCAACTGGGCGATGGTCGCGACGATCTTCGCGGTCTCCGCCTCGTTCAGCAGGTGCGGATCTTCCTTCATCGCCGCCTCGGTCGCCTCGATCATGCGCTGCGCCTCGACCACGGCTTCCTTCAGCGCACGCGTCATCGCATCGTCCTTGGCGTGCTCCATCGAATCCTTCAGCATGCCGGCGATCTCGTCGTCGGACAGGCCGTAGGACGGCTTCACGGTGACGCTCGACTCGACGCCGGTCGTCTGTTCGCGGGCCGTCACCGACAGCAGGCCGTCGGCGTCGACCTGGAAGGTGACGCGGATGCGCGCCGCGCCCGCCACCATCGGCGGAATGCCGCGCAGCTCGAAGCGGGCCAGCGAGCGGCAGTCGGCGACCATCTCGCGCTCGCCCTGGACGACGTGGATCGCCATCGCGGTCTGGCCGTCCTTGAAGGTCGTGAATTCCTGGGCGCGCGCCGTCGGGATCGTCGAATTGCGCGGGATCACCTTCTCGGTCAGCCCGCCCATGGTTTCCAGGCCGAGCGACAGCGGAATCACATCGAGCAGCAGCCAGTCGTCCTTGCCGGTCTTGTTGCCGGCCAGCAGGTTGGCCTGGGTCGCGGCGCCGAGCGCGACGACCTTGTCCGGATCGAGGTTGGTCAGCGGTTCCTGGCGGAAGAAGTCGCCGACCGCCTTCTGGACCTGCGGCATCCGCGTCGCGCCGCCGACCATGACGACGCCCTTGACGTCGTCGATGCGCAGCCCGGCGTCGCGCAGCGCCTTCTTGACCGGCTGCAGCGTCTTCGAGATCAGCGTCTGGGTGATTTCGGCAAAGGTCGCGACATCGAGCTTCAGGTCGACCATTTCGCCGGAGGACAGGCGCGCGGTGATCGGCGCTTCCGGGTTCAGCGTCAGGAATTCCTTGGCCTCGCGGCAGCGCATCATCAGCAGGCGGGCGTCTTCCGGCGACAACGGCTGCAGCCGGGCCTGCTCGATGACCCAGCAGAAGATGCGGTGGTCGAAATCGTCGCCGCCGAGCGCCGAATCGCCGCCGGTGGACATGACCTCGAAAACGCCCTTGGTCAGCTTCAGGATAGAGATGTCGAAAGTGCCGCCACCGAGGTCGTACACCGCATAAACGCCCTCGGCCGCGTTGTCGAGGCCGTAGGCGATCGCCGCCGCGGTCGGTTCGTTCAGCAGGCGCAGCACGTTGAGGCCGGCCAGGCGTGCCGCATCCTTGGTCGCCTGGCGTTGTGCGTCGTCGAAATAGGCCGGCACGGTGATCACGGCACCGACCAGTTCGCCGCCCAGCGCCGTCTCGGCGCGCCCCTTCAGGTTCTTCAGGATGTCGGCCGAGACTTCGACCGGGCTCTTGACGCCGGCCTGCGTCTTCACGCGGACCATGCCCGGCGCCTCGACGAAATCGTAGGGCATCGATTCGACGTGCGCGATGTCCTTCAGGCCGCGACCCATGAAGCGCTTGACCGAAACAATGGTGTTTTTCGGGTCGACCGCCTGCCTCTTCTGCGCGTCGTAGCCGACCTCGGTCGAGCCGTCGGCGTGGTAGCGGACGACCGACGGCAGCAAGGGCCGCCCCTGGTCGTCGTTGAGGCAGACGGCGATGCCGCTGCGCACGGTGGCGACCAGCGAATTGGTCGTGCCGAGATCGATGCCGACCGCCAGCTTGTGCTCGTGCGGGGCCGCGGATTCGCCGGGTTCGGCGATTTGAAACAAAGCCATGTTTATTCTTCCAGCGACGCCAGCGCGTCGTCGATTTCGAACAGCAGTTTTTCCAGGAACATCAGCCGGCGCACGCGGTCGGTGGCCAGCGCGAAATCCTGGGCGTCGTCGAGCAGCGCGCCGAGTTCGTCGTAGCGGCCGCGGATGTCGTTATCCAGACGCAGGTGCAGGCGCTCCAGTTCATGGTGGTCGCCGCCTTCGCGCGCCTCCATGACCGCCTCGCGCCACTCCATCTGCTCCATCAGGAAATCGGCCGGCATCGCGGTATTGCTCTCGGCCTGGATGTCGTGGCCGGTCAGGTGCAGCAGGTACTTGGCCCGCTCGAGCGGCTTCTTCAGCGTCGAGTAGGCCTCGTTGGCATGCGTCGCCCACTGCATCGACAAGCGGCGCTCGGTTTCCGTGGCATGCGCGAAACGGTCCGGATGGACCTGGGCCTGCACGTCGCGGTAGCGCGAATCGAGCTCGGACAGGTTCAGCCGGAAAGTCCGCGGCAACTCGAACAGCGAAAAGAAATCGGCGGTCAGATCCACCAGAAAACCTCTCCAAAACAGCGCATCAGGATGCGACGAGACTCAAAGCGAAGGCGGGGCTAGGCGCCCCGCACGCAGACAGTGCGTTAGTACGGCAAGTGCGGGGCAACAACGCCCCGCCGAGCCGGCCCCACCCAATCAGACGTTGAAGGACTCTCCACAGCCGCACTGATCCTTGACGTTCGGGTTGTTGAACTTGAACCCTTCGTTCAGCCCTTCCCGCGCGTAGTCCAGCTCCATGCCGTCGAGGTAGGGCAGG
The DNA here is from genome assembly GCA_028687035.1 of Dechloromonas sp. Taxonomy (GTDB): domain Bacteria; phylum Pseudomonadota; class Gammaproteobacteria; order Burkholderiales; family Rhodocyclaceae; genus Azonexus. Next base: position 127,294 of record JAQUAX010000008.1, read on the forward strand.
CTCTTCGCATCGACGACGACCCTGACGCCGTTCGTTTCGAAGACCAGGTCGTCCTCGTTCACCTCGTCGACAAATTCCAGCTTGTAGGCCATGCCGGAACAGCCGCTGGTCCGCACGCCGAGGCGCAGGCCGAAGCCTTTGCCCCGTTTGGTCAGGAAATTGGCGACGTGGGTCGCCGCCTTGTCGCTCAAGGTGATGGCCATGCTTATTCTCCGTGCTTTTTCTTGTAATCCGCGACCGCCGCCTTGATGGCGTCCTCGGCCAGGATCGAGCAGTGGATTTTAACCGGCGGCAGCGCCAGTTCCTCGGCGATCTCGGTATTTTTGATCTCGAGGGCCTGGTCGACCGTCTTGCCCTTGACCCATTCGGTGACCAGCGACGACGACGCGATCGCCGAGCCGCAGCCGTAGGTCTTGAACTTGGCGTCCTCGATGACGCCCGCCTTGTTGACCTTGATCTGCAGCTTCATCACGTCGCCGCAGGCCGGCGCGCCGACCATGCCGGTACCGACGCCGTCGTCTTCCTTGCCGAAGGAACCGACGTTGCGGGGATTTTCATAGTGATCAATGACTTTGACGCTATAGCTCATGTTAATTCTCCTAAAATGACTTTAGTGGGCCGCCCACTGGACGGTGGACAGGTCGATGCCTTCCTGGACCATTTCCCACAGCGGCGAAAGTTCGCGAAGCTTGCCAACTTTCGAACGCAACAGATTGATTGCATAGTCGATTTCTTCTTCGGTCGTGAAGCGGCCGATGGAAAAGCGGATCGAGCTGTGCGCCAGCTCGTCGTCGCGCCCCAGCGCGCGCAGCACGTAGGACGGCTCCAGGCTGGCCGAGGTGCAGGCCGAACCGGACGACACCGCCAGATCCTTGATCGCCATGATCATCGACTCGCCCTCGACGTAGGCGAAGCTGATGTTCAGGTTGTGGGCGACGCGGTGCTCCAGGTCGCCGTTGACGTAAGTCGCTTCCATGTCCTTCAGGCCGTTCAGCAGACGGTCGCGCAGCGCCTTGATGCGGACGTTTTCCTCGGCCATTTCCTCCTTGGCCAGCCGGAAGGCCTCGCCCATGCCGACGATCTGGTGCGTCGCCAGCGTGCCGGAGCGGAAACCGCGCTCGTGGCCGCCGCCGTGCATCTGCGCCTCCAGCCGGATGCGCGGCTTGCGGCGCACGTACAGCGCGCCGATACCCTTCGGGCCGTAGGTCTTGTGCGCCGAGAAACTCATCAGGTCGACCTTCAGCTTGGCGAGGTCGATGTCGACCTTGCCGGTGGCCTGCGCCGCATCGACGTGGAAGATCACGCCCTTGTCGCGGCAGATTTCGCCCAGCTCGGCGATCGGCTGGACGACGCCGATCTCGTTATTGACGAACATCACCGAGGCCAGCACGGTGTCCGGACGGATCGCCGCCTTGAAGGCATCGAGGTCGATCAGGCCGTTGTCCTGGACGTCCAGGTAGGTCGCCTCGAAGCCCTGGCGCTCCATTTCGCGCACGGTGTCGAGCACGGCCTTGTGCTCGGTCTTCACGGTGATGATGTGCTTGCCCTTGGTGCCGGCGTAGAAATTCGCCGCGCCCTTGATCGCCAGGTTGTTCGACTCGGTGGCGCCGGAGGTCCAGACGATTTCCTTGGGATCGGCATTGACCAGCGCGGCGACCTGCTCGCGCGCTTCCTCGACCGCCGCGTCGGCTTCCCAGCCGAAGCTGTGCGAGCGCGAAGCCGGGTTGCCGAACTTCTCGACCAGGTAGGGAATCATTTTCTCGGCGACGCGCGGGTCGACCGGGGTCGTTGCCGAGTAATCCAGGTAGATGGGCAGTTTCATCGTCTTTTCTCGCTAAGTCGGGCTGTTCACACGGCAAGCGCCGTCATCCGGTGCAGGCGTCCGACTGTCGCCTGCACGGCACTGATCAATTGTTCGATGTCCTGCGCGGTATTGCCGGCGCCAAGGCTGACCCGGATCGCACCGCGCGCGATCTCCGGCGCCACGCCCATCGCGCGCAGCACGTGCGACGGCTCCGGGTTGGCGCTCGAGCAGGCGGCGCCGCTGGCCACCGCGAAACCTTCTCGGTCGAGCTTGCCGACCAGCGTCTCGCCGTCGATGTCGGCGAACGCGAAATACGTGGTATTCGGCAGCCGTTCGGCGTCCACCGCGAAAATCCGCGCGCCGAGCGCCGCCAGTCCGCTTTCCAGCCGTTCGCGCAGCGTGCGCAGCCGGACCGGCACTTCGGCCAGGTTTTGCGCCGCAAGTTCCGCAGCGATGCCGAAACCGACGATCGCCGCCACGTTCTCGGTACCCGAACGCAGGCCGCGCTCGTGGCCGCCGCCGGCGATCAGCGGCTGCAGTTCGACGCGCTTGTCGAGCACCAGCGCCGCCGCGCCCTTCGGGCCGCCGGCCTTGTGCGCCGACAGCGTCAGCGCGTGCAGGCCGGCCGCGTTCAGCGCGCGGAAATCGACCGGCAGCTTGCCGAGCGCCTGCACCGCGTCGCTGTGGAACCAGGCGCCGGTGCCGCGCGCCTGCGCGGCCAGGCCGGCGACATCCTGCAGCACGCCGGTCTCGTTGTTGGCCAGCATCACCGACAGCAGCCGGGGTTTGCTGGCCAGGACGTCGGCGAAATCGGCGGAATCGATGCGTCCGGCCGCGTCGACCGCGATCTGGCGGACCTGCCAGCCCTGCTTCGCCAGCTGCGCCGCCGGCTTCAGCACGCAGGGATGCTCGACGGCGCTGACCGCGAGCATGCCCGGCTTCAGCGACGCCGCGGCGCCCTTGACGAACAGGTTGTTGGTCTCGCTGCCGCCGCTCGTGAACACCACCTCGGTCGGATGCGCATTGACCGCCGCAGCGACGCGCTGGCGCGCGTCGTCGATCGCCTGGCGGGCCTGCCGGCCGTATTCATGGCGGCTCGACGCGTTGCCGAACCGGCTTTCCAGCCAGGGCAGCATCGCCGCCAGCACGGCCGGCGCGAGCGGCGTCGTGGCGTTGTGGTCGAGGTAGACGGGCTGGAACATGGCGTTCTCAGGCGGCGGCCGCCGCCTTCTCCCGGGCCGAACGGCGCGGATGCGGGCCGACCGGGCGCTGGTCGGCGAGGATGGCCTCGCCGCGCGCGGCGGCCTTCTGCTTCTCGCGCTCGACCAGATCGGCCAGCGTCACGGAAGCCAGGTATTCGAACATCTTGGCATTCAGCGTCGACCACAGGTCGTGCGTCATGCAGCGGTGCGCCTCGTGGCAGTTCTCCTCGCCACCGCACTGCGTCGCGTCGAGCTGCTCGTCGACGGCGCGGATGATGTCGGCCACCGCAACCTGGGCAAGCGGCCGGGCGATGCAGTAGCCGCCGCCGGGACCGCGCACGCTGTCGACCAGCTTGTGGCGGCGCAGCTTGCCGAACAGCTGCTCGAGGTAGGACAGCGAAATGCTCTGCCGTTCGGCGACGCTGGCCAGCGCGACCGGCCCCTCGTCGCCACGCAGCGCGAGATCCATCATCGCGGTCACGGCAAAACGGCCTTTGGTGGTCAGACGCATCGCAATCTCCTGCTTAATAACCTAGTGTTACGGTCAACTATATAAAACCGGACAAAATCAGTCAACTATTTTGCTCAGGTATTGCGGATCGAAACGGTCGGCGGCCTGAACCTCTTCGTCGCACTTGACGCCCTGCTCCGCCAGTTCGCGCAGCAGGCTGGTCAGCCGGCGGTCGGTCTCGGCCGCGTGGTCGAGCAGGCCGTGGATCGCCTTGACCAGTGGGTCGTCCTGGTCGCGGCCGACGGCGTAGGCGGAAAAGCCCATCTTCTCGGCCTGCGCTTCGCGCTCGCGGCTCTGCGGATCGAGGATGCGGGCCGGATTGCCGACCGCGGTGGCGCCGGCCGGCACCGCCTTGGTGACGACGGCGTTGGAGCCGACCTTGGCCCCGGCGCTGATCACGATCGGGCCGAGCACCTTGGCGCCGGCGCCGACGACGACGCCGCTCTCCAGCGTCGGGTGACGCTTGCCCTTGTTCCAAGACGTGCCGCCCAGCGTGACGCCGTGGTACAGCGTCACGTCGTCGCCGATCTCGGCGGTCTCGCCGATGACGACGCCCATGCCGTGGTCGATGAAGAAGCGGCGGCCGATGGTCGCCCCGGGGTGGATCTCGATGCCGGTCAGGAAGCGGGAAACGTGCGCCGTGAACCGTGCCAGCCAGCGCAGGCGGTGCCCCCACAGCCAGTGCGCCAGGCGATGCAGGATCAGCGCATGGATGCCCGGGTAACAGGTCAGCACCTCCCAGAACGAGCGGGCCGCCGGGTCGCGGTCGAAGACCGCGCGGATATCCTCACGCAACTGCCGGAACATGGAAACGAATCCCCTTATCGAGACAAAGGCCAATTCTAGAATACTCGACTGAATTTGTCAGCTTTTGCGCGCGGCGCTCAGTGGAAGTCCCGGCTGATCGTTTCCAGCCGCCCCAGCCAGGCACTGAGGTCGACCAGCCGCTGGGCGACCAGATGCACGACGCCCTCGGCCGCCTGCAGCTGGCCGTAGACGCCGAGCAGCCGGGCGCCGAGCAGTTCGCGGCGCTGCTTCTCGACCAGTTCGGGTCGGACAACGACATTGACCAGCCCGCTTTCGTCTTCCAGCGTCACGAAGACGATGCCGGTCGCCGTGCCTGGCCGCTGGCGGCCGACGACGATGCCGGCCGCGCGGACCAGCGCGCGGTCGCCGGCGGCAGCCAGCTGACGGGCAGGAAGAAAGCGGCGTTCGGCCAGGCGGTCGCGCAGCAGGGTCAGCGGATGCGGGCGCAGGCTCAGGCCGAGGTGGCGGTAGTCGGCGATCAGGTTCTCGCCGGCGCTGGGTGCCGGCAGTTCGGCGCTCGCTTCGGCCGGCGGCAGGCCGTCGAACAGGTCGCCCTGCACCGCTGCCGCGCTGGCCGCCCAGGCAGCCTGCCGACGGTGGCCGGCGAGGCTGTTCAGCGCGTCGGCAGCGGCCAGCCGGTCGAGGTCGCGCGGCGCCAGCCGGCAGCGCGCGGCGAGGTCGGCGACGCCGGAAAACGGTCCTTTCTTGCGGTCGACCGCGATGCGCTCGGCGATTTCTCCAGGCAGCCCCTTGATCTCGCGCAGGCCGAGGCGCACCGCGCCGTCCGGGTCGAGCCGGCTGTCCCGGTCGCTCGCCGTCACATCGGGCGGGCGCACCTCGACGCCATGACGGCGCGCGTCCTGGACCAGCATCGACGGCGAGTAGAAGCCCATCGGCTGGCTGTTCAGCAGGCCGCACAGGAAGGCCGCCGGCGCGTGGCATTTCAGCCAGGCCGAGGCATAGACCAGCAGCGCGAAGCTCGCCGCATGCGATTCGGGGAAGCCGTATTCGCCGAAGCCCTGGATCTGCTGCACGATGCGCTCGGCGAAGGCGGCCGGCAGGCCGTTCTTCGCCATGCCGGCGCGCAGCTTGTCCTGAAAGGGTTCGAGCCCGCCCTTGCGGCGCCAGGCGGCCATCGAGCGGCGCAGCTGGTCGGCCTCGCCGGGCGTGAAGTCGGCGGCGACGATGGCCAGTTGCATGACCTGTTCCTGGAAGATCGGCACGCCGCAGGTGCGCGCCAGCACCTTGTCGACGGCCGGCGAGATTTTTTCGATCGCTTCCTTCCCCTGCCGCCGTCGCAAATAGGGATGCACCATGTCGCCCTGGATCGGCCCGGGGCGGACCAGCGAGACCTCGATCACCAGGTCGTAGTAGTTCTCCGGTTTGAGGCGCGGCAGCATGCTCATCTGCGCCCGCGATTCGACCTGAAAAACGCCCATGCTGTCGGCGCGACCGAGCATCGCGTAGGTCGCCGGGTCTTCCGGCGGGATGTCGTGCAATCCGAACGGCCGCCCGGCGCGTTCGGACAAGATCGCCAATGTCCGGCGCAGCGCGGAGAGCATGCCGAGCGCCAGCACGTCGACCTTCATCAGGCCGAGCGCGTCGATGTCGTCCTTGTCCCACTGGATCACCGTGCGCTCGGGCATCGCCGTGTTCTCGACCGGGACCAGCCGGGCGAGCGGCCCGCGCGAGATCACGAAGCCGCCGACGTGCTGGGTCAGGTGGCGCGGGAAGCCGCGCAGTTCGCCGGCCAGCCAAAGCCATTTCTCGACGCGCGGCGATTCGGGGTCGAGGCCGACTTCGGCGAAGCGTTCGGGCAGCTGCTCGCGCTTGTCCCACCAGGCGAGCGACGCGGTCAGCGCGTCGATCTGGGCCTGGCCGAAGCCGAGCGCGCGGCCGGCGTCGCGCAGCGCGCCCTTGGTCCGGTAGGTGATCAGCGCCGCGGTCAGCGCCGCGCGCTCGCGGCCGTACTTGCGGTAGATGTAGGCGATGACCTCGGGCCGCCGTTCGTGCTCGAAATCGACGTCGATGTCGGGCGGCTCGCCGCGCTCCTTCGAGATGAAGCGCTCGAACAGCATGCCGGCGCGCCCGGGATCGACTTCGGTGATGCCCAGCGCGTAGCACACCGTCGAATTGGCCGCCGAGCCGCGCCCCTGGCACAGGATGTTCACGTCGCGCGCGTAGCAGACGATGTCGTAGACGGTCAGGAAATAAGCTTCGTAGCGCAGCTCGCCGATCAGCGCCAGCTCGTGTTCGATGCGCCCACGCACCTCGGCCGGTTCGCCCTCCGGGTAGCGCCGCCTGAGGCCGCGTTCGGTCTCGTGGCGCAGCCAGGAAGCCGGCGTGTGGCCGGGCGGGACGATTTCCTCCGGATAGTCGTAGCGCAGCTCGTCGAGCGTGAAAGTACAGCGCGCCGCGATTCTCAGCGTCTCGCCGAGCAGTTCCGGCGGATACAGCCGGGAGAGGCGCAGCCGCGTGCGCAGGTGGCGCTCGCCGTTCGGGAACAGGGTGTAGCCGGCGTCGAACACCGTGGTCTTCAGGCGCAGGGCGGTCAGTACGTCCTGCACCGGGCGCCGCGCCTTGACGTGCATATGCACGTCGCCGGCGGCGACCAGCGACAGCCCGGCCGCGTCGGCGAGTTCGCGCAAAAAGGCGAGCCGCCCGGCGTCGTCCGGCCCGGCGTGCAGCTCGACGCCCAGCCACAGCCGGCCGGGAAAGCGCTCGGCCAGCCAGCGCCCATCGTCGGCGGTGGCGCCCTCGCCCGGCAGCCAGATCGCCAGGCAGTCGGGCAACGCGCCGCTCGGCGACACGGCGTTGAAGTCGTGGCGCTGCAAGGTATAGGCGCCCTTGTCGGCACGCCGCCGGGCGAGCGTGATCAGCGCCGACAGGTTGCCGTAGCCCTCGCGGTTCTGCGCCAGAAACACCAGTTTCAGGCCGTCGACCGTGGTCATCTCGCTGCCGACGATCAGTTTCAGCCCGGCCGCCTTGGCCGCCAGATGGGCGCGCACGACGCCGGCCAGCGAGCACTCGTCGGTCAGCGCGAGCGCCGCGTAGCCCTGTTCGACGGCCCGCCCGAGCAGTTCCTCCGGGTGCGAGGCGCCGCGCAAGAAACTGAAGTTGGACAGGCAGTGCAGCTCGGCGTAGTCAGGCAGCGCCATGGCCGGCTTCCCGCGCCGCACTCGCCACCGCCGACTGGCCGCCGGGCCGGCATGCGCGGCGCCTCATCCGAAGACCCCGTGCAGGAACCAGCCTTGCGCGTCGCGGAAGACCCAGGCCCACTGCCCCTGCGGGTTGCGGCCGACGAAGTAGTCGCGGCGCACGTCGCCGGCGGCGCCGGCTTCGCCGCTGTCCCACCAGCCGCTTTCGATGCGCTCGCCGCGGCTCAACAACTGCAGCGCGCCGTGCCACTGCGGCTGGCCGCCGCGTTCGGCCAGCGCCTGCGGCGCCGGCAACAGCCACAGCGGGCGCTGCCCGGCCTGCGCCGCGGCCGGCAGCGCGTCGATCGCCGATTTGTCGAGCCACTCGTCGCACAGCCGGCTGGCGCCTTCCGGACGATGATCGGCGGACGCCGCCAGCCTCTGCACCGAGGCTTCGCCCAGCCGGGCGCGCAGGCGTTCGAGGCAGGCGGCAGCCCCCTCGCCCGCCACGGCGACGGCGAACAGAGGACGACTGTCGCCCGGCCGGGCCTGGGTTTCGTCGGCGACCAGCGTCAGCGCCTCGATCGGCGCCGCCAGCTTCAGCCGCCCCAGGTGCTCGCGCAGCAGGCGGACGAAGCGCGCTTCGTCGGCAACCGGCTCGCCGAAGCGCAACGCCAGTTCGCTGTCCGGCGCATCGTCGTGGGCCAGATGCAGCGTCGCCGCGCGCAGCAGCAACTGGCGCGCCGCCAGCCAGCCGGCGAGCGCCGCGAACAGGCGCTGCCCGGCAAAGACCAGGCCTTCGGCATGTTCGACCCGGGACGGCAGTTCGAGGCGACCGACGAAGCTTTCGGGAAAAACGAAGGCGGACGGCCGGTCCGGCAGTTCGCCCCAGGCGCGCAACAGATCGTCGACCGGCGCACTGCCCAGGCGCTGGCGCAGGCTGGCCGTCGGCAGCGCGCGCAGTTCGCCGAGCCGGCGCAGTCCGAAGGATTCGATGCGTGCGAGCAGTTCGGCCGGCCAGCCGGTGGCAGCGGGCGGCAAGGCGCCGAGCAGCGCCGGCAGTTCGGCCGCCGTCGCCGCGCTGGCGCCGCTTCCGGCCTGCGCCAGCCAGACGGCGGCGAGCGGCGTCGGCGCCACGGCCCAGGCCAGCGTCCAGCCCTGGCCGGCACAGCCCTCGCGGACCGCCTCGACAATGCGCTCGATGCCGCCGAACAGGCGCAGGCAGCCGCCGATGTCGAGCAGCAGCATGGCCGGCGGCCGCAGGCTGACCGTCGGCGTGAAACGCCCGGCCCAGCAGGCCAGCGTTTCCAGTGCCCGCACCTCGCCCGGCACGGCGCGCTCGAACACCGCCAGCCCCGGCGACAGGCCGAGTGCCGTCGACAGCTTCTGCCCCGGCGCAACCCCGCCCTCCGCCGCAGCCCGGTCGCAGGCCAGCACCCGCCCGCGAGCGACGACGGCGCTAGGCGACTGCCGCGAGGGCAGCGCTTCGAGAGGTAGCAGCGGGAAATGCAGGGCCAGCCAGAGCATGCGGGATTCTCGCCGGACGAGGGATGGACAGCAGCAAGGGGCGCGATGCCGGCCGGCCGCGCCGTTTCAGGATGCGCAACGCGAGCCCCGTCCGGTCGGCGGCGACGGCGACGCGCAAGGGGGCCGGCGACGGCGCCGCACTCGCCGCGGTCGACCGCCACAGACAGGCAAAAACCGGCCGGCCTTCAGCCGCGACCTGCAGGCGGCGCAAGGCGCGGGCATCGAGGCCGGACTCCGGCCAGGCGAGCACGCCGGCAAAACCGCCGCTGGCCAGCAACTGCTCGACGCTCCACGCCGCCTGCCGGGCCGCGCGGACGACGACCAGTCGGGACAGGTCGATGCCGGCCGCTGCCCAGGCCGGTGCATGCGGCCGCCACGGCGGATCGACCAGGGCCAGCCAGCCGCCGTCGCCGGACAAGCGGGCCAGCGTCGGCAACAACAGGCTCATTTCGCCGGCCCCGGCGCGGTCGACCAGCAATTCGGTCAGGTTTCCGCGCGGCCAGCCGCCGCCCGGCAGTTCGGCATCGAGTTCCGGATGACCGCTCGGAATCGCGGCGGCCGGCAGGTCGGCGAGCGCATCGCCGCGCCAGACGTCGCCGCGCGCCAGCACGTCGGCCAGCGCGAGCGGCGCGGCGACGGCGCTCATGACAGCTTCGAGGCGGCTCCGCGGATCAGGCCGACGGCGATGCCCTCGATGGCGAACTGGACTTCGTCCGGATTGACGACGATGGGCGCGAAATCCGGGTTCTCGGCGATCAGCTCGATGTGCCCGGCGCGGCGCTGCAGGCGTTTGACGGTGACGTCGTCGTCGAGGCGGGCGACGACGATCTGGCCGTCACGCGCATCCGAGGTCTTGTGCACGGCGAGCAGGTCGCCGTCGAGGATGCCGGCGTCGATCATCGACAGGCCGCGCACCTTCAGCAGGAAGTCGGCGCGCGGGCTGAACATGCCGGAATCGAGCGCGTAGCGGCCCTGCACGTTCTCGACCGCGAGGATGGGCGAACCGGCGGCGACGCTGCCGATCAGCGGCAGGCCGAGCTGTTCGACCAGCCGGATGCCGCGCGCCGAGCCGGGCTCGAGATTGATCGCGCCCTTCCGGGCGAGCGCCTTCAGGTGATCTTCGGCGGCGTTCGGGGACGCGAAGCCGAAAGCCGTGGCGATTTCCGCCCGGGTCGGCGGCGCGCCGAGGACTTCAAGGCTGTTGCGGATGAAGTCGAGGATTTCCTGCTGACGGGGAGTGAGTTTCATGGCCGGCCTCCGCTAAAAACCAATGCCTGTATTTTTGTACAGTTAGCGGTTTTTGGCAAGCGGAAATCAGGTCGGCAGGTCGAAACCCTTCAGCTTGCGGTACATGTCCACCGCGTAGGAATCGGTCATGCCGGCGACGAAATCGGCAATCTGCAGCAGGCGGACGTAGGGATCGGGGTCGGGCTCGCCGCCATGGCCGAGGAACTGCGTCGGCAGCAGCTTCAGCAGCATGCGTTCGCGCGTCGTGAAGCGGGTTCCCGGTGCGTCGGCCTTCGCCTCGACGGCGTTGGTGAACAGCGACAGCAGCGCACCGAGCACCTCGAAGCCGGCGGTTTCGATCTCGAGCGCCGGGCGTGCCGTGTAGATCGTTTCCTTGGCGAGCCTCAGCACCGCCTGCAGGGGCACGCCGACCGGCGACTGCTCGAGCAGTTCGTCGTCGAAACAGCCTTCCAGGATGGCTTCCTCGTTTTCCAGGAAGACCGCCGCCGCGCCTTCGAGCAGGCGGCCGATCGCCTTGGCGCGCAGGTATTCCAGGCGCTCCTTGGGGTCGTGCAGGCGGTCCAGCCGGCCGCCGCTGACCGTGTTGCCGGCCAGGTCGGCGAGCAGGCATTCGGCGTCGCGGTAAGGCACGAAACCGAGCCGCGCCGCATCCTCCAGGTCGACGATCAGGTAGCAGGTGTCGTCGGCGACCTCGACCAGGAAGGCCAGCGGATGACGGCGCCAGGCCGCCCCGGGAATGCGTTCGACCAGCCCGGTCGAACGCGCGACCTGCGCGAAATTGGCGGCGTCCTGCTGGAAGAAGCCGAACTTCTTGCCGCTTTTGCCCGGCAATTCGCCGTCGACCGCGGACGGCCGCGGATATTTGGTGAAGGTCGCGAGCACCGCGCTGGTCAGCTGCAGGCCGCCCGGATTGGCCGGGCTCTGCAGCCGGCTGACGATGCGGAAGCCCTGCGCATTGCCCTCGTAGCGCTCGAAGTCGGCCTTCTGCGCCGGCGTGAAGGCGTGACGTTCGAGCAGGCCGGAGTTGCGGAACCATTCGCGGATCGCGTCCTCGCCGGCATGGCCGAAGGGCGGATTGCCGATGTCGTGGGCCAGGCAGGCGGCGGCGACGATCGCCCCGAAGTCGCCCGACTCGACATGCTGCAGCCCGTGCCTGGCGATGATCTCGCGGCCGACGACGGCGCCGAGCGAACGGCCGACGCAGCTCGCCTCCAGGCTGTGCGTCAGCCGGGTGCGCACGTAGTCGCTCTTCGACAGCGGGAAGACCTGGGTCTTGTCCTTCAGCCGCCGGAAGGCGGACGTGAACACGATGCGGTCGTAATCCTGCTGGAAGGCGGTGCGCTCGGGCGTGCCCGGCGCCTTGCCGGCGCCGAGGCGCTCGGCCGACAGCAGTCTTTCCCAGGTTTTCTTGTGGCCCATGCCTGCGGGTTCCGGCGACGTGATGGGCAGGCAGTTTACTCCGCTTCGAGCAGCGCCCGCACGTGATCGGGCAGCGGCACCGACTTGCCGGTCTGCGTATCCATCCACACCACCTTGGCGGCACCTTCGGCATAAATGCGCTCGTCGCCCTCGAGGCGCATCTCGACGTAGGTCTGGCAGCTCGAGCGGCCGACCGCGCCGACGTAGGTCCGGACCTCGACGGTGCCCGGGTAGTTCATCGGGATCAGGAAGGTGCAGCTGGCGTTGATGATCACCGGGCCGTCGCCGCCCGGGCGGACCGGGACCTGCATTTCCTCGATCCACTCGACGCGCGCCTGTTCCATGTAACGGAAATAGACGGTGTTGTTGACGTGCCCGTAGGCATCCATGTCGCCCCAGCGGATGGGCATCTGCGTGACGTGGATCAGCTTCTTTCGGTGTTCCATGGCGTTTTCCGTGCCGGCTTGTACGATGCGCCATACTGTAGCGTATCGTCCGCGAGCGAACAACGGCGGCGACTTCGCGAATGCAGCCATACGGCGGGCGATCACGTATAATCCGGCGGCTTAACCCCTAAGGGAGAACATCGAATGGGCTTTCTCGCCGACAAGAAGATCCTGATCACCGGCCTGCTTTCCAAGCACTCGATCGCCTACGGCATCGCCAAGGCCTGCCACCGCGAGGGCGCGCAGCTCGCCTTCACCTACCAGAACGAGCGCTTCGAAGACCGCATCAAGAAATTTGCCGCCGAATTCGGCAGCGACCTGATCTTCCCGCTCGACGTGAGCAGCGACGAACAGATCGACCAGCTCTTCGTCGAACTCGGCAAGCGCTGGGACGGCCTCGACGGCCTCGTTCATTCCATCGCCTACGCGCCGACCGAGGCGATCGAGGGCGATTTCCTGAACGGCATTTCGCGCGACGCCTTCCGCATCGCGCACGACATTTCGTCGTACAGCTACGCCGCGCTGGCCAAGGGCGCCCGCCCGCTAATGCAGGGTCGCAAGGCCGCGCTGCTCGCGCTGTCCTACCTGGGCGCCGAGCGCACGATGCCGAACTACAACACGATGGGCCTGGCCAAGGCCAGCCTGGAAGCGGCAACCCGCTACCTGGCCTTCTGCCTCGGCCCCGAAGGCATCCGCGCCAACGCGATCTCGGCCGGCCCGATCAAGACGCTGGCCGCCTCCGGCATCGGCAATTTCGGCAAGCTGCTCGCCTACAACTCGCACAACGCCCCGCTGCGTCGCAACGTGACCATCGAGGAAGTCGGCAACGCCGCCGCCTTCATGCTGTCCGACCTGGCCAGCGGCATCACCGGCGAAATCATGTACGTCGATGGCGGCATGAACACCACCGCGCTCGGCAACGCCGACCCGCTGCCGGCCTGATTTTCGCCGCCGCCGCGGTGTCGACCGCAAAAACAACGCCGCCCGGAGCCGATCCGGGCGGCGTTTTCATTTCCGGACACCGTCCTTATCGCCGGACCAGCGGCCGCCGCCGCGCCTGCGCTAAGATCTTCGTCATTTCCCGCCCGTTCCGCCGCCAGCGATGACCCTCCTGTCCCGACTCCTGCCCGAGTGGGCCCGCCCCTATCCCCGCCGGCATCTCGGCGCCGACCTGACTGCCGGCCTGATCGTCACCCTGCTGGTGCTGCCGCAAAGCCTCGGCTACGCGCTGCTCGCCGGGCTGCCGCCGCAGGCCGGGCTGTACATCAGCACCTTCCCGGCGATCGCCTATGCGCTGCTCGGCAGCAGCCGGGTGCAGGCGGTCGGCCCGGTGGCGATCACCGCGATCATGACCTTCGCCGTGCTCAGCCCGCTGGCCGCGCCGGGCTCGCCGGAATACGTGACGCTGGCCGCGCTGCTCGCGCTGCTCTCCGGGCTGGTGCTGCTCGCCTGCGGCCTGCTGCGCCTGGGTTTCCTGGCCCAGTTGCTGAGCCGGCCGGTGATCAGCGGTTTCATCTCCGGTTCGGCGGTGCTGATCGTGTTCAGCCAGCTGAAGTACCTGCTCGGCATCGTCCCGGCCGGCAACGACCCGGCCAGCGTGCTCGCCGCGCTGCTCGCGCCGTGGCCGGCACAGGCGGCGACGACGGCCGGGCTCGGCGCCGCCGCCCTCGTCTTCCTGGCCGCCGCCCGTCACGGCCTCGGGCCGCTGCTGCGCCGCCTCGGCGTACCGGCCGGCGCCGCCGCCTTCGTCGTCCGCCTGATGCCGCTGGCCGCGGTCGCCGGCGGCACGCTGGCCGTGATCGGCCTCGACCTGGACCGCCGCGGCGTCGCCGTCGTCGGGCCCATCGTCGAAGGCATTCCGCCTTTCCATTTCTTCGTTCCCGAGGCCGACGCGGTCGGCCGGCTGCTGGTGCCGGCGCTGCTGATCGCGCTGATCGGCATGGTGCAGAACATCTCGATGGCGCAGGCGCTGGCCATCCGCCGCCGCGAACGCATCGACGCCAATGCCGAGCTGGTCGGCCTGGGCGCCGCCAACGTGGTCGCCGCCTTCTACGGCGGCATGCCGGCCGGCGGCGGCGTCTCGCGCTCCGCGGTCAACGTCGCCGCCGGCGCCGAAACGCCGCTCGCCGGCATCGTGTCGGCGCTGGCCATGCTGGCGCTGCTGGCTGGCGCGGCGCACGGTTTCGAGCGCCTGCCGCTGGCCGTGCTGGCGGCCAGCATCATCGTCGCCGCGCTGAGCATGATCGACCTGCGCAGCCTGCGCCAGGCCTGGCAGTACGACCGCGCCGATGCGCTGGCGCTGGCCGGCACCGCCGGCGGCGTGATCGCCTTCGGTCTCGAGGCGGGCATCGGGCTCGGCATCGTGCTGTCGCTCGGCGCCCTGCTCTTCCGCGCGAGCACGCCGCACATCGCGGTGATCGGCCGCATCCCGCACAGCGAGCATTTCCGCAACGTCGAGCGCCATGCCGTCGAGACGCTGCCCGGCGTGCTGCTGCTGCGCATCGACGAAAGCCTGTTCTTCGGCAACCTGACCGCCGTCGAGACGCGCCTGGCCCAGGAACTCGCCCGGACGCCGGACGCCACCGACGTCGTGCTGATCATGAGCGCGGTCAACCGCGTCGACACCACGGCAATGGAAGTCCTCGTCGACATCAACCGCGACCTCGCCGGCCGCGGCATCCGGCTGCACCTGGCCGAGGTCAAGGGACCGGTGCATGACCGCCTGAGCCGTTCGCCGCTGTGGCCGGCGCTGTCCGGCCGCGTCTTCCTGTCGGTCAACGGGGCCTTCGAGGCGCTGGGCGGCGGACGGCAATAAAAAAGGCGGGCCGTAGCCCGCCTGCGCTCCTTCGGCTCGCGCCGCTCAGCGCGCTTCCTTGCTTTCCAGCGCCGCCTGGTTGATCTCGACCTTGTAGCGCGTACGCAGCGCCTCCAGGTACAGGCGGATTTCCTCCTGCGCCGCCAGGTTGGCGAGCTGCTGCTGCATGCCGCGCTTGCGGGTGTCGTCCAGCGCCTCGCCGGCCGTGACGCGGGACAGCTTGTACAGCGCGTAGCCGCTGCCCGGCAGTTCGACACCGGCGTAGGCCGGCAGCTTGCCGGCATCGAGGCGGAAAACGGCCGGCACCGCGGGCGGCGGAATCTGGCGCGAATCCAGGCGCGACACGGTCTTCGCAGCGCCCCAGGTCAGCTTGTCCTCGCCCTTGTTCAGCGCGGCGAGCTGCGCTTCGCCGTCCTGGCGGGCCAGCGACTGGGCCTCGCGGCGGGTCAGCAGCGTCTCGATGCTGGTCTTGACGCCGTCGAACGGCTGCAGCGCGGCCGCCTTGTAATCGACCAGGCGGGCGGCGACCAGCGTGTTCTGGCCGATCTCGACGGCCTCGGTGTTGCGCCGGCTCTTCATCGAATCCTCGGAGAACAGCGCGGCCAGCAGCTTCTCGTTGCCGAGCGGACCGGCGGCCGGGTTGGCCTGGCGGCCCAGCCAGTCGGAGCGGGTGATCGTCAGCTTGAACTTGTCGGCGACCGGCTTCAGGCTGTCCGACTGCTCGTAGACCATGTTGCTGAACGCCTCGGCGGCCTCGGCGAACTTGCGGGAAGCCGCGGTCTGCTTCAGCTCGGCCTCGATTTCGCCGCGCACTTCGGCCAGCGGACGCTCCTTGGCGGCATGGATGCCGGTCAGGCGGATGATGTGGAAGCCGAAATCGGATTCGACGATGCCGGAAATCTCGCCATCCTTCAGCGCGAAGGCCGCATCCTCGAAGGGCTTGACCATCATGCCGCGGCCGAAGAAGCCGAGGTCGCCGCCCTTGGCCGCGGAGCCCGGGTCGTCCGAGCTCTTCTTCGCCAGTTCGGCGAAGACGGACGGATTCTTGCGGATTTCCTTCAGCAGCTCCTCGGCCCTGGCCTTCGCCTTGTCCTTGCCGAGCTTCTCGGCACCGACCAGGATGTGGCTGGCGCGGCGTTCCTCGGCCTGCTGGTAGCGGTCCTTGTGGCCGTCGTACCAGGCCTTGACCTCGGCATCGGTGACGGCCAGCTGGCTGCTGACCGCATCCATCGTCAGCACCACGTACTCGGCCTTCGCCTGCTCCGGCGTCTGGAACTGGCTGGCGTTCTCGTCATAGAACTTCTTCGCCGCGCCGTCGGCCAGCTTGACCTTGCCCAGGTAGGCATCGACGCCGAAGCGGTATTCCATGACCTCGCGCTTCTCGGTCTGCAGCGCCAGCACGCGGTCGCTGACGGTACGCGCGACCAGGCCGGACTGGGCGACACCGTTGACCAGCTGCTGCAGCGTCAGGTCCTGGCGGACCTGGGCCTCGAAACCGGCCGGCACCATGCCCTGGGATTTCAGCACCGCCTCGTAGCGCTCGTTGGAGAACTTGCCATCGACCTGGAAGGCCTCGATACCGACGATCGCCTGGCGGACCGCCGCGTCGCCGGCCACCAGGCGGCTCTTCGAGGCTTCCAGCAGCAGCACGCGCTGGTTGATCAGGTCGTCGAGGATGGCCTGGCGGGCCTGCGGACTGTCGAACAGCCGGGCGTCAAACTGGGCGCCGAGCTGCGCGCGCAGGCGTTCCTGCTGGTCGCGCAGCGCCTGCTGGAACTGCTGCGCCGTGATCTTGACATCGCCGATGCGGGCGACGTCGTCGCCGGTGCCGGCATTGCGGACGTAGGACTCGACGCCGAAAAAGGCGAAGGGCAGCGCGATCAGCGCCAGAAAGATCTGGACGATCTTCTTGTTGTTGCGGACTGCGTCGAACATGAGCGGGAAAATCCTTCGGATGCGTTCACAACGGCAAGCCCGGGCTTGCCCGAAAGGCCGAATGATACCGTAGTTTGGCGCCCCTCGCGGGCACCCCGCCGCCTAGTCGAAGAGGTCGGGCTGGCGCGGCGACAGGTTTTCCCGCTTGACGGTTAGGCGCACCGGAACGCCCTGCCGGCCGATCGCCTCGACGACCATGCGCCCGCCCGACGCCTCGGCGACGACCCGGACATTGCGGGCGCCGCCACGGCTCCGGCCGCGATAGGCGGCGACGGTGCCGGCGGACGGCAGCCAGGGGACCGGGTTTCTCGACATGATGCGCGCCTCCGCAGGAACAACGGGCCAAGGCTACCTCCCGTCGCTGAAAATAAAAAGACTGTACAGATGAACAGTTGTTGTATATCCTCGAACCACTAACTGTTTTTATATACAGCTATTCAACCAAGGAGCCTCATCATGCGTCGTCTCCAGCAATGGTTCGATCTCATCGCCGGGATTTCGGCCGCCGAACAGCAGCGCCTCGAACGCGCCCGCGCCATCTTCTCCGCCCGCGGCCCGGACGTCGCCGCACTGCAACTGCCGGCCTGCTGGCGACGGCGGGTCCGCGTCGCCGGCTGAACGGCGTTTTAGAATGTCCGGCATGCCCCATGCCGAACATATCTTTCTCGACGGTCGCGTCACGCTGCAGGTCGGCGATCTGACCGACCAGGCCGTCGATGCCGTCGTCAATGCCGCGAACAGTTCGCTGCTCGGCGGCGGCGGCGTCGATGGCGCGATCCACCGGCGCGGTGGCCCGGCCATCCTCGAGGCCTGCCGGGAAATCCGCCGGACCGCCTGGCCCGACGGCCTGCCGACCGGCCAGGCGGTGATCACGACCGGCGGCCGCCTGCCGGCCCGCCACGTGATCCACACCGTCGGCCCGATCTACGGCCGGCACGGCGGACGCGAGGCCGAACTGCTCGGCGCCTGCTACCGCAATGCACTGGCGCTGGCTGAAGCGAACGGCCTGCGCAGCATCGCGTTTCCGGCAATTTCGACCGGGATTTACGGCTACCCGGCCGATCAGGCAGCACACGTCGTGTCGCTGGCGCTGAGCCAGCATCTGAGCGGCGGCACCGCTGCGGTCGACGAGGTCCGCCTGGTCTTTTTCGACCGCCGCCAGTTCGCCAGCTTCGTCGCCCACCAAGCCTTCCCGGCATGAAATGAAAAAAGGCGGCCGCAGCCGCCTTTCCGGATCCTTACGGGCCGATCAACCGACCCAGCGCCGCGCGTTGCGGAACATGCGCATCCACGGCGAATCCTCGCCCCAGTTTTCCGGGTGCCAGGACATCTGCACAGTGCGGAACACGCGTTCCGGGTGCGGCATCATGATCGTGAAGCGGCCGTCGGCGGTGGTCACCGCGGTCAGGCCGTTCGGCGAACCGTTCGGGTTGTACGGGTAGACCTCGGTCGGCTCGCCCTTGTTGTCGACGTAGCGCACGGCGGACAGGCACTTGCCCTGGTCGTCGGCGTTATCGAACACGGCGCGGCCTTCGCCGTGCGAGACGACGATGGGGATCTGCGAGCCTTCCATGCCGGCGAAGAAGATCGACGGCGAATCCAGCACCTCGGTCATCACGAAGCGGGCCTCGAACTGCTCGACCTGGTTGCGGCGGAAAGCCGGCCAGTGTTCGGCGCCCGGGATGATGGCCTTCAGCGCGCTCATCATCTGGCAGCCGTTGCAGACGCCCAGCGCGAAGGTATCCGGGCGGTTGAAGAAGGCAGCAAACTCGTCGCGGCAGCCGTCGTGCATCAGGATGGTCTTGGCCCAGCCCTGGCCGGCGCCGAGCACGTCGCCGTAGGAGAAGCCGCCGCAGGCGACGAGGCCCTTGAAGTCCTTGAGGCTGACGCGGCCGGCGAGGATGTCGCTCATATGCACGTCGACCGACTGGAAGCCGGCGCGGTCGAAGGCGGCGGCCATTTCGTAATGGCTGTTGACGCCCTGCTCGCGCAGGATGGCGACGCGCGGGCGGCCGCTGATGTCGCGGTAGACCTGGGTGAAATCGTCCTGCGGATCGAAGGTGATCTTCGGCGTCAGGCCGGGATCGGCGACGTCGAGGATGCGGTCGAATTCCTGCTGGGCGCAGTCCGGGTTGTCGCGCATCGCCTGCATGCGGAAGCTGGTTTCCGACCAGGCGCGCTGCAGGTCGACACGCTTCTCGCGCAGCACGCGCTTGGCGTTGCGGGTGACGCGGATTTCGTCCCACTCGTTGAGGTGGCCGACAAAGTGGTAAGGCACGCCACAGGCGCGCAGGATCGGCGTGACCTTCTCGCGGTCGGCGCGGCGGATCTGGATCAGCGCACCGAGTTCCTCGTTGAACAGGGCGCGGACGATGTTCTCGAAATCGCGGCCGGCCATCAGGTCCGGGCGCTTCTCGGCACCATCGATATCGAGCGCCTGCGCATCGAAGCAGACGCCATCGAGGTCGAGCGAGACGCCGCGGCGGCTGGCGAAGGCCATTTCGCAGGCGGCAACGAACAGGCCGCCGTCGGAACGGTCGTGATAGGCGAGCAGCAGGCCGTCGCGGTTGAGCTTCTGCACGGCGTCGAACAGGCCCTTCAGCTTGGCCGGTTCATCGACGTCCGGCGCATCGTCGCCGGTGGCGTTGTACACCTGCGCCAGCGCCGAACCGCCGAGGCGGTTCTTGCCGAGGTCGAGCAGCAGCAGTTCGGTTTCGCCCTGCTCGGTGGCGAGCAGCGGGGTTTTCGTCTTGCGCACGTCGTCGACCGCAGCAAACGAAGTGACGATCAAGGAGAGCGGCGACACCACCTGTTTCTTCTCGCCGTTTTCATCCCAAGCGGTGCGCATCGACAGCGAATCCTTGCCGACCGGGATCGACACGCCGATCTGCTTGCACAGCTCGGAAATGCCTTCGACCGTCGCGTACAGGCGGGCGTCCTCGCCCGGCACACCGCACGGCGCCATCCAGTTGGCGGACAGCTTGACCTTGTCCAGGCTGCCGACATCGGCCGCGGCCAGGTTGGTCAGTGCCTCGCCGATCGCCATGCGACCGGAAGCCGGCGCGTCGAGCACGGCGAGCGGCGTGCGCTCGCCCATGGCGAAGGCTTCGCCCAGATAGCCTTGATAGCCCATCGTGGTCACGGCCACGTCGGCTACCGGCACCTGCCACGGGCCGACCATCTGGTCGCGCGCGGTCATGCCGCCGACCGAGCGGTCGCCGATCGAGATCAGGAAGGTCTTGTCGGCGATGGTCGGCAGACGCATCAGGCGATAGGCGGCGTCCTTGAGTTCGATGGAAACCGCGTCGAAGGGCACGAAGGTCGACGGCTGCGACGTGACATCGCGGGTCATGCGCGGCGGCTTGCCGAGCAGCGCCTCCATTTCCATATCGACCGGATTGACGCCGAAATGGGCGTCGGTGACGGTCAGGTGGCCGTCGCCGGTGGCTTCGCCGACCACGGCGAACGGGCAGCGCTCGCGCTCGCACATGGCCTGGAATTCGCCGATGCGGTTCGGCGGAATGGCCAGCACGTAGCGTTCCTGCGATTCGTTGGACCAGATTTCGGCCGGCGACATGCCCGGCTCCAGGGTCGGCACCTTGCGCAGGTCGAACTTCGCGCCGACGCCGCCCGAATGGGCAAGTTCCGGCAGGGCGTTGGAAACGCCGCCCGCACCGACGTCATGCACCGACAGGATCGGGTTGTCCTTGCCCATCTGCCAGCAGCGGTCGATGACCTCCTGGGCACGCCGCTGGATTTCCGGGTTGCCGCGCTGCACGGAAGCGAAGTCGAGGTCTTCGGCATTGACGCCGGCGGTCATCGACGAAGCGGCACCGCCGCCGAGGCCGATCAGCATGCCGGGGCCGCCGAGTTGCACGAACAGCGTGCCGACCGGGAAGGTTTCTTCCTTGAACGACTGCTCGGCCTGGATGGAACCGAGGCCGCCGGCGATCATGATCGGCTTGTGGTAACCGCGCACGGTACCGGCGACATCCTGCTCGTAGGTGCGGAAGTAGCCGGTCAGGTTCGGACGGCCGAATTCGTTGTTGAAGGCGGCAGCGCCGATGGGGCCTTCGAGCATGATGTCGAGGGCGGAAGCGATGCGCGACGGGCGGCCGTAGGCCTTTTCCCAAGGCTGGGTTGCGTCGGGAATGTTCAGGTTGGAGACCGAGAAACCGCACAGGCCGGCCTTCGGCTTGGAACCCTTGCCGGTGGCGCCTTCGTCGCGGATTTCGCCGCCGCTACCGGTCGACGCGCCCGGGAAAGGCGAAATCGCGGTCGGGTGGTTGTGCGTCTCGACCTTGGTCAGGATGTGGGTCAGCTCTTCCTTGTAGGAATAGCCGCGGTCCGCATCCGGGTAGAAACGCTGGATGGTCGCGCCTTCGATGATCGAGGCGTTGTCGGCATAAGCCATGATCGTGCCTTGCGGCGCGGCAGCATGGGTTTCGCGGATCATGCCGAACAGCGTCTTGTCCTTCTTCTCGCCGTCGATCACCCAGGAGGCGTTGAAGATCTTGTGGCGGCAGTGCTCGGAGTTGGCCTGGGCGAACATCATCAGTTCGACGTCGGTCGGGTTGCGGCCGGCCTTGGTGAAGATGTCGAGCAGGTAATCGACTTCGTCGTCGGACAGCGCCAGGCCCAGCGTGCCGTTGGCTTCGACCAGCGCGGTTTTGCCGCCCTGCAGCACGTCGACCGTGGACAGCGGCTTCGGCTCGAAATGGCGGAACAGTTCGCCGGCTTCGGCAAAACCGGCGAGCACCGATTCGGTCATGCGGTCGTGCAGCAGGCCGGCGACGGTTTTCTTCTCGTCCGCGGTCAACGCGCGTTCCTGCTTCAAAACCACGTGGAAGGCGACGACGCGCTCGATGCGCTCGATGGCCGGTTCCAGGTCGCAGTTGAACGCGATGTCGGTGGCCTTGGACGACCACGGCGAAATGGTGCCGATGCGCGGCGCGACCAGGAACAGCTCGCCCTTGTCCTGGCCGGCCGGCACTTCTTCCAGCAGCTGCGCCAGCTTGGCGCGCTCGTCGGCGGTCAGCGCGCGCTTCTGCGCGACGACGTGCCAGTAGTCGGCCGCCACCGATTCGATTTCCGGCACCGCCGCGGTCAGGCGGGCGAGCAGGCGTTGCAGGCGGAAGGCGGAAAAGGCGGAGTCGCCCTTGAGGCAAAGGATGTCGGCCATGGGGAAAGCAATCGGGTTAGGCGGAGAGGCCGGCATTATACCCGAGGCGCGCCCCGGGCCGCGGTTCTCCGGGGCGCCGGCCCGCCCCGGACAACCGGCTTACATTCCCAGCGAATCGAGCAGGTCGTCGTGCTCGCTGTTGCCCGGCGCCCTGCCCGTGGCCGGGGCCGCCGCGCGGACCTGGGCGATCAGCTCGTCCGGATCGGGCGCCTCGCCGCAGTCGAAATCGTTCATCTTGATGAACTCGGTGCGGTCCATCGCCATCTCGAGATAGAAGATGTTGTTGCGCCCGGTGAAGAAGGTCACGCGGCGCACCTCGGGGCGGTCGAGGTTGGTATCGACGCTGAGCATCACCTGCTTGTTGAGGACCAGCATCTTCGGCTGGTTCTGCGTGATGTGGGTCTGCAGCTCGCGCGACACCTTGCCGGTGAAGTCGCCGACGAACTGGTTCATCAGCTCGCCCATCACGTTGCTGACTTCGTCCGAGGTGTAGGAAACCGCCAGGTCTTCCCGCGCCATGCCCATGTTCAGCATGTAGCTCTCGTACATCTCCATCGCGGCCTGCGCCGAGAAGTTGATGACGACCAGCCCGGAGAAGCCGCCGTCGAACAGCACGAAGCAGCCGATGTCCGGCTTCAGGCAGGTCTTGGTGATGCGCTGCACCATGCCGGAATAATGGATCTGGCTGCTGGTCGCGAAGTTCAGCACCTTGCATACCGAATCGCACAGGCTTCTCAGGATGTCCTCGGTGCCCAGCACGACGGGGCGCTCTGCGTTGCTCATAGATATCTGCCTGATCTGAAAAATTCGTTATCTATATCACAGGCACGCCACCGGCATCGAGTCCCGCGTGCGCAAAACGGGGCAGCGCGGCCCGTCCGGCTTAGAATTGCCGCCTTTGACACCGTCGACCGCGAGCGCATGCGCCTCCTCCACACCTCCGACTGGCACCTCGGCCAGCACTTCATGGGCAAGAGCCGGCAGGCCGAACACCAGGCGCTGATCGACTGGCTGCTCGACCAGGTCGAGGCGCAGTCCGTCGATGCGGTGCTGATCGCCGGCGACCTGTTCGACACCGGCACGCCGCCCTCCTACGCCCGCGAGCTGTACAACCAGCTGGTCGTCCGCCTGCACGCGGCCGGCGTCGCGCTGCTGCTGCTCGGCGGCAACCACGATTCGCCGGCGACGCTGAACGAGAGCCGGGAACTGTTCGCCCGGCTCGGCGCGACCGTGGTCGCCGCGGCCGGCGATGATCCGGCGGCACAGGTCGTCGTGCTGCCGCGGCGCGGCGGCGGCGCCGGCTGCGTCGTCTGCGCCGTACCCTTCGTCCGCCCGCGCGACGTGCTGCGCAGCCAGGCCGGCCAGAGCGCCGACGACAAGCAGCTGTCGCTGCAGCAGGCCATCGAGCGCCACTACGCCGCGGTGCACGCCGCCGCGCAGGCGGAAATCGCCGCCCTGCCCGGCCGCCTGCCGATCGTCGCGACCGGCCACCTGACCACCGTCGGCGCCAGCGCCAGCGAGGCGGTCCGCGAAATCTACGTCGGCGCGCTCGAGGCCTTCCCGACCGCCGCCTTCCCGCCGGCCGACTACATCGCGCTCGGCCACATCCACCGGCCGCAGAAGGTCGGCGGGCTGGAACACGTCCGCTACAGCGGCTCGCCGCTGCCGCTCGGCTTCGACGAGGCCAAGCAGCAGAAGGAGGTGCTGCTCGTCGATCTCGACGCCGACGGCCTGCAGGCGGTCACGCCGCTGCCGGTGCCGCGCTTCCAGGGACTGGTCGCGATCGCCGGCAACCTCGACAGCCTGTCCGGCGCGATCGGCGCCGCGGCCGCCGAGGGTACGCGCGAGCGCCCGGCCTGGCTGGAAATCACCGTCGCCGACGACGACTACCTGGCCGACCTGCCGGCGCGCATCGAGGCGCTGACCGACGGCTGGCCGGTCGAGGTGCTGCGCATCCGCCGCCAGCGCGACGACGCGGTCGCCCGGCTGGCCGCGACCGCCGGCGAGACGCTGGCCGAGCTCGAACCGGACGAGGTGTTCGCCCGCCGCCTCGAGCACGAAGCGCTCGACGACGCACTGCGTGCCGAACTGACCGGGCGCTACCGCGCCGTCGTCGCCGGACTGCGCGGAGACGACGCATGAAGATCCTGAGCCTGCGCCTGAAGAACCTGAATTCGCTGAAGGGGGAATGGCGGATCGACTTCACCCGGCCGCCCTTCGCCGGCAACGGCCTGTTCGCGATCACCGGGCCGACCGGCGCCGGCAAGTCGACGCTGCTCGACGCCATCTGCCTCGCGCTGTACCACCAGACGCCGCGCCTCGACCGCATTTCGGCCGGCGACAACGACCTGATGACGCGGCACACCGCCGACTGCCTGGCCGAAGTCGAATTCGAGGTCAAGGGCGCCGTCTACCGCGCCTTCTGGAGCCAGCGCCGGGCCCGCGACAAGGCCGACGGCGCACTGCAGGCGCCCAGGGTCGAACTCGCCGCCGGCGACGGCACGATCCTCAGCACGCAGACCGCCGACAAGCTGAAGCGCATCGCCGAAATCACCGGCCTCGACTTCCCGCGCTTCACCAAATCCATGCTGCTCGCCCAGGGCGGCTTCGCGGCCTTCCTGAACGCCAGCGCCAACGAGCGCGCCGAACTGCTCGAGGAACTGACCGGCACCGAGATCTACGGCGCCATCTCGCGCCGGGTCTTCGAACAGGCGCGCGAGGCGCGCAATGCGCTCGACCAGTTGAAGGCCCGCGCCGACGGCGTCGAACTGCTCGGCGACGAACAGCGCGCCGCGATGCAGGCGGATGCCGCCCGGCTCGACGCGCAGCTCGCCGACCTCCAGCAGCGCCACCAGCAGACGCAGGCGCTGCGCCAGTGGCGCCTCGACCTCGCCCAGGGCGAACAGGAAGTCGCCGCCGCCGTCGCCCGGCAGCAGGCCGCCGACGCCGCGCTGGCCGCCGCCGCGCCCGAACTGAAGCGGCTCGCCGACAGCGAACCGGCCGAAGCGCTCGCGCCGCTGTACCGGCAGTGGCAGCAGGCCGGCGCTGCCGCCGCGCAGACCGAGGGCGAACTCAGGGCGCTGCACGCCGAACGCGAAACCGTGCAGCGCGAACAGCGGACCCGCCACGCCGCCGCCGCGCGCGACAGCGCACTGATCGCGGCCCGGGCGCAGCAGGCCCTGCAGCACAGCCGGCGCGAAGGCCGGGAGATCGACGACTTCTGCGCCGCCCACCCGGCACAGGCCCGGCTCGGCGAACGCCTCGGCGTCTGGCGCCAGCAGTTCGAACAGCGCACCCGGCTGGCCCGCGAGCTCGCCGCGCAGCGGCAGGCGCAGCAGACGCTCGCCGGCGAACAGGCCGAAACCGCCCGCCGGCTCGCCGCGCAGCAGCTCGCGGTCGACGCCGCGCAGAAGGCAAAAACCGCCGCCGACGCCGCGCTGGAAAAGATCCGGGCCGAACAGCAACAGCGCCTCGCCGGCCGCAGCCTCGCCGACCTGCGCCAGCACTGGCAGCGCGAACAGGCCGCCTGCGCCCGCTGGCAGCAGCTCGAAACCCTCGCCCGGCAGCGCCGCGAACTGGCCGAACAGCACGCCGCGCAGGCGCTGCAGCTGCAGCAGGGCGAACAGAAGATCGCCGCGCAGGAAGGCACGCTGGCCGCGCTGCGCGAGCAGCACAAGGTCCTGAACGCCCAGGTCGCCGACAAGCAGAAACTGCTCGAACAGGAACGCCTGATCCGCAGCCTCGAAGCCCACCGCCGCCAGCTGCAGCCGGGCGCCGCCTGCCCGCTGTGTGGCGCGCTGGAGCACCCGGCGGTCGCCGACTACGCCGCGCTCGACGTCTCGGCCACCGAAGCCGCGCTGAAGGCCGCGCAAACGGCGCTCGCCGAGCTGACCGAAAAAGGCCAGCAACGGCGCGACGAACAGATCAAGGCCAGGACCGCGCACGCCGCCCTGCAGGAACAGCAGGCGAGGACGACCCGGGACATCGCCCGCCTCGCCGACGAATGGCAGGCCCAGGCCGGCGCCCTGCCCGCCGGCCATCTCGCGGTCGACGCCTGGCAGGACGCGAAAACCGTCGCCGCCGCCCGCGCCGCCGCCGAACAGGCGCTGGCCGCGCTCGCCGAACGGCTGCAGGCCGCCGACCGGGGTGAACAGGCGCTGACCGCCGCCGCCAAGGCTGCCGCCGACGCCGCGCAGGCGCTGCTCGCCGCCGCCGGCCAGCAGCAGCTGCTGCAGCAGGCCGCGCAGGCCGCCCAGGTCCGCCAGGCCGAGCTCGCCAAGGGCGGCCTGGCGATCGCCGCCGAGCAGGCCGAACTCGACGCCGGGCTGAAGGAAACGCTAGACGACATCCCGGACGATCCGGCCGCCTGGCTGGCCGCGCGCGACGCCGAATGGCAGTACTGGCAGCAGCGCCAGCGGCGCCGCCAGGAACTCGCCGAGATCGTCGTCCGGCAGCAGGCAAGTTGCGACACGGCGCAGGCCCAGGCCGCGCAGTGGGCGGAACGGCTGGCCGGATTGCCGGAAAACGCCCCGGAAATGCCGTCGACCGCGGAATTGCCGCCGGCCGGCGATCCGGACGAGGCGCTGGCCCGCAACGCCGAACGCATCGCCGGAGTGGACCGCCAGCTCGCCGCGCTGCAGGGCCGGCAGACCCAGCTCGAAACCGGTCTCGCGCAGCAGCGCAAGGCGCTCGCCGACGCCGCAGACGTCTGGCAGGCGGCGCTGGCGGCCAGCCCCTTCGCCGGCCTCGACGCCTACGCCGCGGCGATGCTGCCGGCCGACGAACGCCAGCGCCTGCAGCAGCTGAAGGAAGCCCGCCAGGCCGCGAAGCAGCAGGCCGACGCCGTGCTCCAGGCCGCCCTCGACAAGCTCGTCCGCCTGCAGGCGGCGGCCGGCGAAACGCCGGTGCCGCCGCTGCCCGAACTCGACACCCTCCTCGCCGGGCTCGACGGCCAGCGCCGCGAACTCAGCGAACGGCTGGGTGCCGGGCGCGCGCTGCTCGCCCGCGACGAACAGGCCCGCCGGAACCAGCAGGCGCTGCTCGCGCAGATCACCGCGCAGGCCAGGGAAAGCGACCTGTGGCAGCGCCTCGACAGCCTGATCGGCTCGGCGAAGGGCGACAAGTTCCGCAAATTCGCGCAGGGCCTGACGCTGGACCACCTGCTGCACCTCGCCAACCGCCACCTGGCCCGGCTGCACGGCCGCTACCTGCTGCGCCGCAAGCCGAGCGGCGAACTGGAACTCGACATCGTCGACAGCTGGCAGGGCGAGGTCGCCCGCGACACGCGCACGCTGTCCGGCGGCGAGAGCTTCCTGGTCAGCCTGGCGCTGGCGCTCGCGCTGTCCGACCTGGTCAGCCACAAGACCTCGATCGACTCGCTGTTCCTCGACGAAGGCTTCGGCACGCTCGACGCCGACACGCTGGAAATCGCGCTCGACGCGCTCGACACGCTGAACGCGAGCGGCAAGATGATCGGCGTGATCAGCCACGTCGAAGGCATGAAGGAACGCATCCCGGTCCAGATCCGCGTCGACAAGGGCGGCGGCATCGGGTACTCGCGGCTGAGCGTGTGACGCAAACGTCATTTTCCGGTTGACGCTCTGCATTGCAGAAAAATAAACTCTGCATATCAGAGTTAATCAACCGGAATGCCATGCCCGTCCCCGCCCAGCAGCTCGACGCCATCCATGCCATGCTCGCCGCCGGCCACCGCAACCTGCGCATCGAGCGCCACAGCCTGTTGCTCTGGGGCCTGCCGGCCGGCTTCCTGTTCGCGCTGTCGGAAAGCATCCTGACGCCGCAGCAGATCGCCGACACGACGCAGCGGGCGCTGGCCTGGCTGGCGCTGCTGGCCGGCGTGCTGATCGCGGTCGGCACGCTCGACTGGTTGTGGACGCGGCGGGTCAAGGAGGCACGCGACGAGGCCTGGTCCTTCGTCCACCGCCAGGTGCAGAAGGTCTGGTGGCTGCTGATGGGGCTGGCCGCGCTGACCACCTTCGCGATGTTCTTCTTTGGCGGCGGCTACATGGTATGCACGCTGTGGCTGGTGGTCGCCGGCCTCGGTCTTTACCTGCACGGACTGTTCTCGGAGGAATTGCTCGAATGGATCGGCGTCACGCTGATCCTGATCGGCATCGGCTGCCTGTTCGCCGGCCTGCCGTTCGAAAGCATGCGCTGGATCGCCAGCGCGGTGTTCGCGATCGGCCTGCCACTGCTCGCGCTGATGCTCGACCGCGGCCGCCACCGCGCCGCCCACGTCCGCCTCGGCCAGTTGCTGTTCTGGCTGGGTGCCGTGCTGGCACTGCCGCTGTGGCTTGAACGCCAGGCCCAGGCGGTGCCGATCGAGGCACCGACGATCAGCCTCGACGAATTCCGCGCCGGCGCGCTGCCGGCGCCGGCGGTCGCCGTCCGCTTGCCAGCCGGGACGCCGGTGCCGGTCACCATCGAGGTCGCCGGCGACGTCTTCCATGGGCCTGCCGTGCTGCCGCTGACGCTCTCCCGGCCGCTCGACGTGCTCGTCCGCGACGGCAGGCTGAGCGGCGACGCGCGCTACCCCGGCGAAGCCTGGCTGCCGGCCCGCCAGGCGCGCTGGATCCAGATTCCCTGGCTGCGCGCCGAGCTCGACCCGAACAACGGCCCGCGCATCGTCGGCCAACTGATCGTGCAACTTCACCCGCAATGACCTCGACCACCGGAGAACCACCATGCCCAAGTCCGCCCTGCTGATCTTTCCCGCCCTCCTCCTCGGCGCCTGCGCCAGCCTGCTGCCGCCCTCGTCCGAAGAACTCGCCGAACTGCCCGTCGTCCGCTACGGCAACCCGGCGCCGGCCGATGGCAATTTCGTGCTGCTCTATCCGTCCGGCGTCGAGCTGCCGCTCGACACCGCCGTCGAGGGCGACGTTTTCGAGAAGAACGAACAGGCGACGCTGAAGCCGCGCCTCAAGCGCGATATCTATATTTACAAGACCTGGGCCAGCCTCGACGGCAAGCACTGGCAGCGCGGCACCGCGCTGGTCGCCGGCCGCATCGAATTCCGCCTGCCCGGCGAGACCGACGGCCGCACCGCCGGCCAACTGCGCGTCGAATTCAACCGGAAATAAGGCGATGGAAGAACTCGATCCGCTGCTCCACCAGCCGCTGCGCACGCAACTGGTCGCTTTCCTGGCCGGTGCCGGCGAGCAGACCTTCAGCGATCTCAAACGCCAGCTCGGCGTTTCCGACGGCAACCTCGACGCCCACCTGAAGAAACTGCTCGCCGCCGACTACGTCGCCGTGCGCAAGGAAACCGGCAAGGGCCGGCCGCAATCCTTCTTCGTGCTGACTCCGGGCGGGCGCCAGGCCCTGAACGACTACATCCGGACGCTGCAAAGGCTGCTCCCAATCGACGCCCCCGGGGCCGAAGGCATCGCCACCCCAAGACTTGCAGGCTAAGCCCCCGCCATGGAGCGGAGGGCGGCATCCTGCCTGGCGGTCTCGCTGCTGTTGCATGGCATGGCGGCCTGGCTGCTTCCCGATCATCGACTTCCTTTGCCCTCTGCCGGCCAAGCGCTGGAATTGCGGCTGTCGCTACGCCCGCCCATTGCCCCGCCCCTCGCCGCAGCCACCTCCGCCACTCCGGCGCGTCGCGGCAGGACGCAGGTCGCCCCCGCCAAACCGGCATCAGTGCAAACCACCGCGCTTGACAGCGCACCACCGGCGGCCGTCACGCCGCCCTTCTCGGCCAGGGCGGCAATCGAGCAGGCCCGATCCGAAATCGCCGCCGCCTCGCGCCACCGGGCGATCGATCGGATGTCCGCACCGCTCGCGGCAGTTTCGCCCGCCTCCGGCAAGGCCGTGCCGGAAGTCCGGATCGAAACGCTGGGCGATGGCCTGTTCCGGATCACTGCCGCCGGAGGACGGCACTATTGCCTGCAGCGCCTGCCGGAAGTCGCGACGCGCGACATTCCCGGCGGCGCCGTCAGCATTCCACTGAGCTGCCGCTGAACCGCAAGCGGCTACCGTGGCCGTTCCGACGGCAACGTCGGAGATTCGGCGGCGCGCGAGCGGGGACCATGACACGCCCGCATACGATTCCTTAACCGGAATTAACCCGTTTTCCGGCGATCATCCGGTACCGGATCGACCGAATGCCCCGATGCCAGCCTCCTGTTTCCCCTTCCGACCGAAATCCCGCCGCCCGGCCATGCTCCTGCTCGCGCTGGCGCTGGCCGGCTGCGGCGCGCTGCCCGCGGTCGGCCCCGATTACCGGGCCCCGGCGCCCGAACTGCCGGATCGCTGGTCGACCGGAAAGACCGCTGCGCCGGACGATCCGGCAAGCTGGTGGCGCCGTTTCGGCGATCCCGACCTCGATCGACTGGTCGACCGCGCTCTGGCCGGCAACCTCGATCTGGAACTGGCCGCGGCCCGCCTGCGCCAGGCGCGCGCCGCCCGCTCGCAGGCCTCCGGGGCCTACTTTCCGACGATCGCCGGCGGCGTGTCGGCCAGCCGCACGCACGGCGCTTCTTCGCTCCAGTCCTCGTCGGACCGGACGCTGTACGACGCCGGCTTCGACGCCAGCTGGGAGATCGACCTGTTCGGCGGCACCCGGCGCGCCGTCGAGGCCGCCGACGCCGATCTCGACGCCCGCCGGGCCGATGCCGAAGCGGCCCGCGTCTCGCTGGTCGCCGAAGTCGTCCAGAACTACATCGACCTGCGCAGCGACCAGCAGCGGCTGGCGATCGCCCGCGCCAACCTGGCGACCCAGGACGAAACGCTGCAGATCGTCGAATGGCGGGAACGGGCCGGGCTGGCCAACCGCAGCGAGGTCGAGCAGGCGCGCACCAACCGCGAGCAGACACGGGCCGGAATGCCCGACCTGGAAACCGCGATCGCCGGCGCCCTGAACCGGCTGGACGTGCTGCTCGGCCAGCCGCCCGGCACGCTGCGCGACGAATTGGCCGCCGCCCGGCCGCTGCCCGCGGTCGGCCCCGAAGTCGCCGCCGGGATTCCGGCCGACGTGCTGCGCCGCCGTCCCGACCTGGTCGCCGCCGAGCGCACGCTGGCCGCCGAAACCGCCCGCGTCGGCCAGGTCATGGCCCAGCGTTTCCCGGCCTTGTCGCTGTCCGCCGCCTTCGGCTGGCAGGCCTATCGCCTGGGCGACCTCGGCGCGGCCGGCAGCGGCACGCGCAGCCTGGCCGGTAGCCTGGCGGCGACGCTGTTCGACGGCGGCCGCCTGCGCGCCGCCGTCGCCGTCCAGGACGCGGTACAGGAACAGGCGCTGATTTCCTACCGGAACAGCGTGTTGACCGCGCTCGAGGAAGTCGAGAACGCGCTCGCCGACCATGCCGCCGCCCGCGAACGCCTAGCCGCCCGGCAGGCGGCGGCGGACGCCGCCCGCGAAGCGGCGCGGCTGAGCCGCCGGATGTACGAATCGGGCCTTGCCGACTTCCAGAAAGTGCTCGACACCGAACGCACCCGCCTGTCCGCCGAAGACAGCCTGGCGCTCGCCGAGGCCAGCCGCCTGGCCAGCGTCGTCAAGCTGTACAAGGCGCTCGGCGGCGGCTGGACATCCACGGAAAATCCCTCATGACCCCCACCCCGGACCAACACGACCTCACCCGCCTGCTCGACACCGCCGGCCAATCCGCCCGCCCGGCCCGGCGCCGGGCCGCGCTGGCCGCCGGCGCCGCCGTGCTGCTGCTCGCGGCCGGCCTGTGGCTGCTGCCCGGCAACGGCAGCGGCGGCATCCGCTACCTGACCGAACCGGCCGAAACCGGCGAACTGGTGGTCACCGCATCGGCCAGCGGCACATTGCAGCCGACCAAGTCGGTCGATGTCGGCAGCGAACTGTCGGGCACGCTGGCCAGCGTGCTGGTCCAGGAAAACGACGTGGTCCGCAAGGGCCAGCTGCTGGCCCGGCTCGACACCGCCAAGCTGTCGGACGCCGTCGACAAGTCGCGCGCCGCGCTGGCCGCCGCCGAAGCCGACGTGGCCCAGGCCAAGGCAACGGTCGCCGAGGCCCAGGCCGCGCTGAACCGGATGCGCGAGGTCGCCGCACTGTCGGGCGGCAAGGTGCCGGCCAAGACCGAGCTGGAAACCGCCGAAGCGACGCTGCAACGCGCCGAGGCCAACGCCGCGAGCGCCCGCGCCGGCGTCGTCCAGGCACGGGCCGCCCTGAAGACCGACGAGACCAACCTGGCCAAGGCGACGATCCGCTCGCCGGTCGACGGCGTGGTGCTGACCCGCAAGGTCGAACCCGGCAATACCGTGGTCGCCGCGATGAGCACGCCGGTACTGTTCGTGCTGGCCGAGGACCTGACCCGGATGGAACTGCAGGTCAAGGTGGACGAAGCCGACGTCGCCAGCGTCCGCCCCGGTCAGGAGGCCGCCTTCACGGTGTCGGCGTGGCCCGGCCGCAAATTCCCGGCGAGCATCCAGCGGGTCGGCCTGGGGGCGACGACGACCGACAACGTCGTCACTTACAAGACCGTGCTCGCCGTCGCCAACGACGACCTGGCGCTGCGCCCCGGCATGACGGCGACCGCGACCATCGTCACCGCCCACCGCGACCGGGCCCTGCTCGTGCCCAACGGGGCGCTGCGCTTCACGCCGCCGGCGGGACAGGCCGACGCCGCGTCCGGCGGCCTGGTCGGCCGCCTGATGCCGCGGCCGCCGGCCCAGGAGAAAACCCGGGTGAAGAACGGCGACCGGCCGCTGGTCTGGGTGCCCGGCGCCGACGGACCGGTCGCGGTCGAGGTTGCCACCGGGGTCAGCAACGGACGCCACACCGAGATCGTCGGCGGCGAATTGCGGGCCGGCATGGCGGTGATCACCGATTTCGAGGAAGCCAGGCCGTGACTCCGGCCACGCCGCTGATCGAGCTGTCCGCGATCACCAGGACCTACGGCCGGGGCCCCGCCGCCTTCCAGGCGCTGAGCGGCATCGATCTGGCGATCGAAGCCGGCGAATTCGTCGCGGTGATGGGACCGAGCGGTTCCGGCAAGTCCACCGCGATGAACCTGCTCGGCTGCCTGGACACGCCGACGAGCGGGCACTATCGCTTCCGCGGCATCGCCGTCGAGGCGCTCGACCGCAACCAGCGCGCGCTGCTGCGCCGGCATTGCCTGGGCTTCGTTTTCCAGGGCTTCAACCTGCTCGCCCGGACTTCGGCGCTGGAGAACGTCGAACTGCCGCTGCTCTACCGCGGCGAACCGGCTGCCGAACGCCATGCGGCG
The DNA here is from genome assembly GCA_028687035.1 of Dechloromonas sp. Classification (GTDB taxonomy): domain Bacteria; phylum Pseudomonadota; class Gammaproteobacteria; order Burkholderiales; family Rhodocyclaceae; genus Azonexus. The sequence goes on from JAQUAX010000008.1 coordinate 160,540, forward strand.
GCGCGCGGCGCACTCGATCAGGTCGGGCTGGCCGGCTGGGAGGCGCACACGCCGGCCGAACTGTCCGGCGGCCAGCAACAGCGGGTCGCGATCGCCCGCGCCATCGTCACCCGCCCGCTGGTGCTGCTCGCCGACGAACCGACCGGCAACCTCGACAGCCAGCGCAGCCACGAGATCATGGAACTGATCGCGACGCTGAACCGCGAGCGCGGCATCACCGTGATCATGGTCACGCACGAGCCGGAGATGGCGCGCTACGCGCGCCGCATCGTCCATTTCCGCGACGGGCGGGTCGAGCGCGAGGAGACGCCGTGCTGCTGAACGCTCTGCTGCTCGCGTTGCGCGAGATCCGGCGCAACCTGATGCGATCCTTCCTGACCATCCTCGGCATCGTGATCGGCGTCGCCGCGGTGATCACGATGGTCACGCTGGGCAACGGGGCGACGCGCATGGTCGCCGACCAGATATCCAGCCTCGGCAGCAACCTGCTGATCCTGCGCCCCGGCCAGCGCCTCGACCCGGGCCGCGACAGCGCCGGCGCGCCGAATTTCCGGGTCGCCGACGCCGAGGCGGTCGGCCAGCAGATCAACGGCCTGCAGGCGGTAGCGCCGGTCGTTGGCAGCTCGGTGACCGTGGTCGCCGGTACCGAAAACTGGTCGACGACGGTCAACGGCACCAGCCAGGCCTATTTCACGACCGGCAACTGGAAACTGGCCGCCGGCCGCCTGTTCACCGACGACGAGGAGCGCGCCGGCAAGGCCGTCTGCGTGATCGGCCATACCGTGAAGAAGGAACTGTTCGGCCAGCGCAGCCCGCTGGGCAGCGAGATCCGGGTCAAGACCTTCGCCTGCGAGGTGATCGGCGTGCTGGCCGCCAAGGGCCAGGGCGCGATGGGCATGGACCAGGACGACACCGTCCTGATGCCGCTGCGCACGGCCCAGCGCCGGCTGACCGGCAATCTCGACGTATCGACCATCATGATTTCGCTGAAGCCTTCGGCCGACGCGACGCAGGCGATGAGCGGCATCCGCGCGCTGATGCGCGAGCGGCGCAAGCTCGGCGACAACGAGGACAACAATTTCGACGTGATGGACACCAAGCAGATCGCCGACACGCTGTCCGGCACGATCCGGACGATGACCGGGCTGCTCGGCGCGGTCGCCGCGGTCAGCCTGCTGGTCGGCGGCATCGGGATCATGAACATCATGCTGGTGTCGGTCACCGAACGCACGCGCGAGATCGGCATCCGGCTCGCCATCGGCGCGCTCGAGAACGAGGTGCTGCTGCAGTTCCTGATCGAGGCCGTCGTATTGTCCGCGTTCGGCGGACTGGTCGGCATCGGGCTGGCCTTTTTCGCCTGTCTCGGGCTGTCGACCGCGATGGGCATGCCCTTCCTGTTCAATCCGGCGATCAACCTGACCGCCTTCGCATTTTCGGCCGCGATCGGCGTGCTGTTCGGCTACGTGCCGGCCCGCCGGGCCGCCCGCCTCGACCCGATCGAGGCGCTGCGCCACGAATAGGGCCGTTCAACCGACCACGAAATCGCCGGCCGCCAGTTCCGGGGCGCCGGCGAGCAGCGCGAACTGCACCGCGGCCTTGCTGCCGGAACCGTCGGCGTCGTAGTAGAGGGCGCCGGTCGTGGTGTCGTAAACCAGGTAGTCGTCGGCGTCCGCCGCCTTGCCGGTCGCGAAATGGCGGGCGTCGAGCGGGCCGGCGGCGGTCAGCCGGGTGAAGACCGAATTCTCGAGTTCGATGCGGTCCACCGCGGTGACGAAATCGGTGATCTGGTCGAGGTTGGTCTTGGCCTTCAGCGCGGTGTCGAAACGGAACAGGTCGCTGCCTGCGCCGCCGGTCAGCACGTCGAGGCCGACGCCACCGGCGAGCAGGTCGTCACCGTCGCCGCCGTCCAGGACATCGTTGCCGGCCAGGCCGAGCAGGATGTCGTCGCCGCCGGCGCCGGCCAGGCCGTTGGCCGACGCGTTGCCGGTCAGCGCGTTGTCCGCCCCGCTGCCGGCGACGTCGAACAGTCCCTTGCCGGCGAGCACGACGTGCTCGACGTTTTCAAGCGCGCCGTCCAGGCTGATCTGCAGCGCGAGCTTGGCCTGGTTGGCGTAGGCGATCTTCAGCGTATCGTCGCCGGCATCGGCCGCCTCGTCGATCAGGCCGAGTTCCTCCGCGAGGTCGACGACGTAGCTGTCGTTCCCGAGGCCGCCGGCCATCGCGTCGATGCCCGCCTTGCCGTCGAGCAGGTTGTCTGCGTCGTTGCCGACCAGGGTATTGGCCGCCTTGTTGCCGGTCGCATTCACCGCGCCGCCGGTCAGCACCAGCGTCTCGACCTGGTTGGGCAGCGTCCAGGAAACGCCGGACAGCACCCGGTCGTCGCCGGCATCGGCCGATTCCGAGACCTTGTCGCGGGCATCGTCGACGACATAGGTGTCGTCGCCGGCGCCGCCGATCATCTTGTCGCTGCCTGCGCCGCCGTCGAGGGTGTCGTCGCCGGCATAGCCGTACAGCGTGTCGTTGCCGGCCAGGCCGCCGACCAGGTCGCCGCCGGCCGTCCCCTTCAGCGTGTTGGCCCGGGCGTCGCCGTAAACCGGATTCAGGTGCGGCGTCGTGAACAGGTCCTCGTAATCCAGCGTCAGGTCGGCGAAGCTGAAGTGCTCGACACCGACGATGCGGTCGGTTTCGAAGGTGATCGCCGAACTGAACGACAGTACCCCATCGACCAGCGTGAAGCTGTACGACGACCAGCTGCCGTCCATCAGCGCGGTATCGTCGCCATCGCCGCCGGCCAGATAGTCGCTGCCGCCTCCGCCCTGCAGCCGGTCGTCGCCACCCGCGCCGAACAATTGATCGGCACCGGCACCGCCGACCAGCAGGTTGACCAGCGCGTTGCCGTAGATCGCGTCGTCGCCGGCGCCGCCGACCGCGTTCTCGATGTCGCAGCCGTAGGCGATCGCCAGGTTGTAGGTCATGTCGTTGCCCGACGAGTAGGCGCCGGGCGCCAGATCGATCGTGCTGTTGCCGGACCACCCGCTGAGATCCAGGGTGTCGACGCCGGCGGCGTCGTAGAGGGTCAGGATCGGGTAGAGGTTCGACGTGAAATCGAAGATCGCCCGCATCTCGCCGGTGATCGTCGTGTTGAAGCCGTAGGTCGTGTCGTCGGTGCGGGTCGTCGTCTCGGCGCCGTAGATCGACTGGACGGCGAGAATGTCGCTGATCATCGGCGTCTGCGGGTCATGCAGCTGGCCGTCGCGACCCAGCCAGTCGGCCCAGGCAACCAGGCCCTCGCCGTTGGCCAACCCGCCGCCCCAGTTGGGGCCGAAATACGACATGATCGAATAAACGGCGCTGTCCTCGTAGCACGACGGCTGCCAGTTGCCTTCGCCGTTGTAGTCGCCCATGTGGTCGAGACCGATGGCGTGCCCGATTTCATGCACATAGGTCGTGAAGCCGTAATTGCCGACCGCCGGATCGCTCAGATCGCCGTAGCCGCTGTTCAGCCAGACGCTGCCGAGCACGGGGAAGTAGGAATGGGCATAGGCGACGCCCGTCATCGAATTGCCGAACTCGATGTCCGAGCCCGTTGCGACCTGCAGGAAGTCCGGTGCGATCAGGTCGTCCCAGGTCTGCAGCGCCAGTTCGGCGTAGGTCTGCTGGCGCGGGGTCAGCGTCGAGAAACCGGCCAGTTCGTCGTAGCCGAAAATTTCGCCCGGATCGACGGGAAAGCTGTAGGTGATGGCCGGCGATTCCCAGACCAGGCCGGTATCGAGTTGGGCGATGATCTGTGACTGGTTCCAGGATGGCAGGGGCATGGGGTACCTTGGGGGCTAGGGCTTCAGGCGAACGGCATAGTCTAGCGGATTCCCCGGAAGGCTGCCCGTGCACCGCGACGGCTCTGCCGGAAGAGCGCATAAACCGCTATCATCCGCCCCCTCGGCCCGCCCCCCTTCCGACCATGCATCCCCTCGCCTTCGTCGACCTCGAAACCACCGGCGCCACCGCTGGCATCGACCGCATCACGGAAATCGGCATCGTCGAGGTTGATCCCGACGGCAGCGTCCGCGAGTGGCAGCAGCTGGTCGCGCCGGGCGTGCCCATCCCGCCCTTCATCGAGCAGCTGACCGGCATCAGCAACGCGATGGTCGCCGGCGCCCCGCCCTTCGCGGCGGTCGCCGACGAGGCGCGGCGCCGGCTCGAGGGCCGGCTGTTCATCGCGCACAACGCGCGCTTCGACTACGGTTTCCTGAAGAGCGAATTCCGGCGCGCCGGCATCGCGTTCCGGGCCCGGGTGCTGTGCACGGTGCAGCTGTCGCGCAGCCTGTATCCGGAATATTCCCGGCACAGCCTGGATGCGCTGATCGAGCGCCACCGCCTGGTCGCCGACGCGCGCCACCGGGCGCTGGCCGATGCCCAGTTGATCCACCAGTTCTGGCAGAAAATCCACGTCGACCGCGACGCCGACGAGATCGGTGCCGCGATGGCGGCGCAGAACCCGGTGCCGAAGCTGCCACCCCAGCTCGACCCCGGGCTGGCCGACGAACTGCCAGACACACCCGGCGTCTTCGCGCTGCACGACGCGGCCGGCGAGGCGCTGTACATCGGCCGGTCCGGCAACATCGCGCGCCAGGTCGCGGCGCATTTCGCGGCGCCGCCGCGTACCGGACGCGAGCGCGAAATCCGCGAACGGGTCCGCCACGTCGCCTGGCAGGAAGCGTCGGGCGAAATCGGCGCCCGGCTGGTCGAGGTGCGCTGGCGGCGCGAATCGCCGCCGACGCTGCAGCGCCCGCGGCAACCCGTCGCGAGCGGCCCGGCGCCGCGCTGGCCCTTCGCCGGGCCGGCCGCGCTGGCCGAGGGCGGCTGCCTGCACGTCATCGACGACTGGCGCTACCTGGGCTGCATCGACGATGCCGGCGAGCTGCCGGCGCTGCTTTCCCGCGGTCGACCGCCCTTCGATGCCGAAATCCATGCCATCCTGTGCAAGCATGCCGGCCAGCTGAGGCCGCTCTGAACCTTCCGGAGACATCATGAAACGCCTGTTCCCGCTGTGCTTCGCCGCGCTCGCGCTGTCCGCCGCCGCCGAGGAGATCGATTGCGTGACAACGACCTGGAAGCTGGTCGGCGCCAATCACCGGATCTGCGTCTACGCCTACGACGACCCGAAGATTCCGGGCGTGACCTGCCACGTCAGCCAGGCGCGCACCGGGGGCGTCAAGGGCAGCCTGGGCCTGGCCGAGGATCCGTCGCAATTCTCGCTGGCCTGCCGCCAGGTCGGCCCGATCGCGCTGCCCGCGAAGCTGCCGGCCGACGAGGTGGTGTTCAGCGAGGACACCTCGCTGCTGTTCAAGGAAACCAAGATCCACCGCTTCCTCGACCGCAAGCGCAACGTGCTGGTCTATCTGGCGATCAGCCGCCGGATCATCGAGGGCGCGCCGGCCAACGCGATCTCGACGGTACCGATCCAGCCCTGGCCGGCGCCCTAGCGCCCCAGCCAGCGCAGCAGCGCGGTGTATAGCACGTCCGGATCGACCGGCTTGGCGACGAAGTCGTTCATGCCGGCCGCCTCGCAGCGCGCGCGGTCCTCGACGAAGGCGTTGGCCGTCATCGCCAGGATGGGCAGATCGGCGCCGCCCGG